>JAHDEC010000061.1 GCA_020629035.1 Saprospiraceae bacterium
ATAAGGCTACGACTGCTAAATCATGAATTCTGTCTTGTCTAGCAGGATATGGATTACCGTCGTTAATCGCATCAAATGTTCTTAAGGTACGCCCTAAGGTATAACTAATCCATCCGGTTAATTTCCCTTCTTTCTTCTTGAGGAAAAACTCAGCTCCATACGCGTATCCAGATCCAAAAACGAGTTCAGCTTCGACATCTGCATTAAGTACTAAATCCGCCCCGTTTTTATAGTCGATCTGATTAAACAACTGCTTATAGTATCCTTCAACATAGGTCTCGTATTTATTATCAGCTAAATTTTTAAAAAGACCGAGTGCAGCCTGGTTCGCAATTTGTGGTTTTACATTAACAGAACTAGGTACATATACATCTGTCGGAGTAGTTGTTGTAGTATTGGACAAAAGATGCAAATACTGATAATTTCGGGTTAATGAGGCTTTTAAAGAACTTGATTCATTTAATTGATATTTGGCTGATAGTCTTGGTTCAAGGCCGTGGTAAAATTGTACAGACTCCCATTTATCATACTCATTAATCGAAGTTACTTCTCCATCTTCGTTGAATGTCTTTATTTCTCCAGGTCCTACCTGGTTAAAAATGGAATAACGTAAACCGTAATTAAGACTTAATGCTTGGTTTATTTTGTGGTCATTTTGTGCATAAAAACCAAATTCTAATGCTTTCTGCTCAGGGATTTCTTCTGTATTAAAAATATTATCCTCATCTGACTCAATTGAGCCTGGTAAAAAGGTATGCAAGATTCCATTCCAACCAAATTTTAAGGTGTTGTCTGGATTTAAAAAATAAGAGAAATCTTGCTTAAGGTTCCAATCCTGAATAGCCGAAGCAACACTAAAGGATGCATTCTCGGCAAAGCTCAAATTAAATTTGTAGTTATACTTGCTGTAGATCAATGAGGTGTTTAAAAATAACTTATCACTGAATAAATGATTCCATCTGACTGTACCTGTTTGGTTTCCCCAGTCGAAGCCGAATTGGTTGTCATTAAATCCAAAAATATCACGTCCAAAATATCCTGAGATAAACAACCGATCCTTCTCAGTGATGGCATAATTTGCTTTCATATTGAGGTCATAGAAATAAAGCGTCGACGCATTGAGATCTTCATTGGAAGAAAACCTTAAAAACTGATCAGCGTATGTTCTACGTCCTGAGATGATAAATGATCCTTTATTTTTAACCACTGGACCTTCAAAAGTTAGTTTAGATGAAATAAGTCCTAATCCTCCTGAAAGGCTGTATTTCTTCTTATTACCATCTTTCATTTTGATGTCCATCACAGAAGAGGCTCTTCCTCCGAACTCAGCAGGAATACCTCCTTTGTAAAGGGTTACATCTTTCAGGGCATCCGAATTAAACACTGAAAAGAAACCTAATAAGTGAGAAGCATTGTAAACGGGAGCTTCGTCAAGTAATATTAAATTCTGATCTAATCCGCCACCTCGTACATAAAACCCAGAATTTCCTTCTCCTGCTGATTTAACACCAGGAGTCAATTGCATCGTCTTGATAATATCTTTTTCTCCGAAAAGGACAGGCACACTTTCGATCGCTTTAGGATCGAGTTGCGTGACACTCATTTTTGTGTTCGTTATATTTTCGTCTTCGGCTTTTGCTTTAATAACCACTTCTTCTAGTTCTAGGGAACCTGTCCCTAGTTCCACATCTTGTTTAACATCTTCCGTTAAATCAAATGTCAAATAGGTCGTCTCATATCCAATGTACTGGTATCCGATGGTATAACTTCCCGGCGCCAAGCTAAGTGAATAAAAACCATAGGTGTTAGAGGTAGTGCCGATACTTCCATCTTCCACTACTGAAATAGTTGCTCCAATTAAATCTTCGCCTGTCAGTGCATCTGTTAAGCTACCACTGATGGTAATATTTTGACCAAGAAGGTTAAAGGAAAGAAATGCTCCCAGAAGAAGACTTAAAAACCAATGTCTCATAATGTCGTTTTTCTACAATTACTAAGACAAAGATTAAGAAAAAAGGTTTAATGATTTATGTTATTATTTAGGTACTAACCTTTTCATTAAACATTAGTCCTTAGAAATAACTTCTTCCTCCTTTAGATACTTATCTAAAAATTGCAAAACCTGCCCATAGGCTTTAATCTCATTCTCTTTCTTGATAAAGCCATGACCCTCGTCTTCAAAGATTACATATTCCACAGGCACATCGTTTTTCTTAATCGCCTCTACCATTTCATCAGATTCTACTTGAAGGACTCTCGGATCATTCGCTCCTTGTAAAACCATGGTAGGTTTAGTGATATTTTCTGCATGAAATAGTGGAGAAATGGCATGAAGTCTAACTGAATCTTGCGTAAAAGGATCGCCTAGTTCTTTGTATAAAGCATTTCGAAATGACTCCCAAAAAGGAGGAATCGACTTGAGTGTTCTCAGCCAGTTAGTTACTCCAAAAATATTCACACCTGTTTTAAATTCATCAGGTGTAAAGGCTAATGCCGCCATGGTCATATAACCACCATAACTGCCACCAATAATACCGATTTTTTTCTGGTCAATATAGTCTTGGCTTTGTAACCATTTCTTACCCCAAATACAATCTTTTAAGTCTTTGTCGCCGTGATTAAGATCATCCATTTTATAAAAGGTTTTTCCATAGCCACTACTGCCACGATTATTGACAGCTAAAACTGCATATCCATGATTGACTAAGTATTGGATAAAGGAGGAATAGCCAATTCTAGATTGTCCTCCTGGGCCACCGTGTACCCATACTAAACCAGGGACTTTAGCATCTGCGGAAGCCTTGTGTGGTTTATAGTAAATAGCAGGTATTTCCAAGCCATCAAAGGAATTGTATCTTACTACCTCGGCACTCACCAAATCATCTGAATTGATTTCAGGACTCAGCGTATTTGTAAGTTGCTTTAGCTCGTTAGTTTCAATATTGTAGACATATAAATTATTCGGGGCTTTGGATGTTCCAATGGTAAGTCTCATTAGATTTTCGCTATCTGCAATTCGCACTCCTTTTATATCTGCATCGGGTACCTCTGGGAAAGCCACTTCTTTGCCACTTTTTGTATCTAGAATCACCAAGTTGTTTTTCCCATCTTCATTGATCCCAATAACTCTATATTTTTCATTTTCACTTAGATAACTATACATCACATCCCAATTCGTTTCGTAGATCACTTCAGATTTGCCAGATGCAATATCATACTTGTTTAGGTAAGAAAACTCTTTTCCAATATCTGTTTCGTAGTACAAGGTTTTGTTGTCCTTGCTAAAACCTGAACTTCCATATGATCCAGGCTCGGTCGATATTTCGACACGCTCTTTCGTCAGTCTATTATCCAGATAGAGTTTGTTCTCGCTAGTGGTGATAGTCTCCGAGCTAAGAAACCATTGTTCATCATAAGATATATCGGAGATATTAATCCCATCAGTATTTTCGTAGAGCATTTCGGAAGTCCAACTCTCGGTATTCATTTTATACAAATCGAAGTACTTTTCATCTCGTTTATTCGATGTATAATAGAAAGATTTTTTGTCTTCACTCCAGCCAAAAAAGTTCGCTTTTTCTGCTTCTTCATCGGTAAGATCTTTCACTGATCCATCAGGTGAGAGGCGATAAATATGTGATATTTCATTTCCACCTTTGTCGGCTGAGTATAATATTTCATCAGTCCCAGGCACATAATCTATCGCAAAGTATGAATCTTCTAAAGATTTTGTGATTTGTTTTCGTGTACCATCAGCAATCGTGATTTCATAGACATTGAATATACCAGAATCATCACTACTCACTAATAATTTAGTCTCATCATCTGAAAAAGCACCGCCTCCTATTCGAGTATTTTTATAGAATTGTTCAATGCTGTATTCCTTAATAACTTTAGGTGCAGGTGCTTGACAAGCAACTACAATTATTGCACATATTGCCAGTAGTACATGTTTCATATCTATCCTTTATTGGTTTATAAAGCCATTAAAATAAGGAAAGGATAGCTAGGATTTGCCTAATTATCTAATTGTCTTTTGGCCAAAGTTGTTTTTTAGACTAAATCTATCTTAATGGCTATTAGTTGGACCATGAGACATATTTTATGTTTCTAAGGTCGGATTGTATGTTAGCTATCGAAAACGCATTAGATCATTTGAAGAAAACAACCATTCAGGAGTAACTATCTCACCAGCTTTGAGCT
>JAHDEC010000014.1 GCA_020629035.1 Saprospiraceae bacterium
CGTTTGGTTTAATTTGCTTTTCTAGCCTTGCCTTTTCGCAATCAGAGCCACCAGACGCTTTACTTTAGAGGAACCTTTACCTGTAATTGTAGATGTGACAGACCCATTAGTTAAAGTAAATTATAACGATGGGACTATAATCGAATTAACAACCAATATTGACCCAGGTAATATAGATGAAATAATTTGGAATACACCTTTGTACTTCCCTTGTGATAATTGTCTGACGATACTTATCGATAGCATTACTGAAAACCAAACTTATCTAATTACATTGATTGATGAGAATGGCTGCTCGGATACAACGCTATTAAGATTATTAGTTGACAGAGAAATAGACATCTACATTCCTAATGTTATTTCTGTGGATGACAATAGTAATAATGGAGTCTTCTTTCCACAAACAGGTTATGATGATGTAGAAGTGCTTGATTTGTATATCTATGATCGATGGGGTGAACTGATTTATCACGGTCAAAACTTCTTCAGTAATCAACCCGAATTTGGTTGGGATGGAACATTCAATAACCGTAATGTGGTTACTGGAGTTTATGTGTACTACCTCCGATTTAATGTGCCTGGCTTTGGAGAAATTAAACGTACGGGTGATGTAACTGTTATTAGATAAAATGAATTTAAGAAAACCAACATAGGTATTAGGCTTCTACTGCCCGTGTTGGTTTTTTTAAATAATACCAACTAATGATTGACAAGTTGAGAAAATAAAAAGGACCTGCTTTATCTGCTTCAATTAAATCATTAATCAAAATCACTGCATCAATAATTATTAATGATAATATGGCTGCCATTATTAAAGCTTTATCAGCAGGATTAGTCAAAGATCGATAAACTTGAGAGCCGACAATCAAGGGTATAATAGTCAACAAAAGAAAGATTAGAAAACCAACCATTCCCTGCTCCACAAACACCATTAAATAATAATTATGTACTCCTGATTTTTCTGGATTATCACTAACATAAGTCTGAAACTTTATAACGGTATGAGATTTATACTGCGAATAAAAACACCCAGGACCATAACCTAACCATGGTTTTTCATTTACCATATGGACGCCTGCAACCCAACGATACAATCGCTCCATAGTAGATATATCTTCCATTTTATAGGTCGCCTCAACAATATTTTCAAAATTGTCATGCGCCACCGTTTTCTCAAAATCTGGGGCAAACTCTAGGTAGTTGTTTTCTTGAACCATAAAACTCATTACAGCTACTCCAATACCTAAACTGACTAAAATAGCTGGCACCAATAACTTCCACCGGATAACATAAAAAACTCCTACAGCCATAAAAATAGAGACAAAAGCAGCGCGAGTGTAGGACAAGTAACTAGCTAATAAAAAAAACATAATGATAGGCACAAGCACCCCTTTAAGTAATCCCTTCTCACTCTTATATAAGCTCCAGAAATAAGGCATACACAAGGCAATCATGGCTGCATAGTTTACATGATTTCTAAAAATAGGTCGAACCGCCTTGTTAATTGTATCAAAACTAAATGAACGTTGAGCATGTCTAATCATCACATAGCTAATAGCAATCAGCATAGCTAGGCTCAAGTATTTGAATATTTTCCTAAAATCGTTGGCATCCTTAATAAGCAGCAAGGGCAAAAAGTAAAAAGGGACAACATACCAGGTTTTGGCTAAAAGAAACTTAACCGAAATTAAACTATCCGTCGAAAAAATAGCGGTAAATGCAATCCAGCCTAGATGCATTAGCAGCACGATAGCTATTGGATTTTTAAACATCCCAGCTTTAAATTTCTTAATATCCTTTAATAAAAAAAGTATAAAAATACCAAGTAGACTAAGCATGATAGGCTCTGAAGGTAGATCCGTCCCAAAACCACCAGCTAACTCAATTTCCGTTGAGAAAGGAAGTAAGAAAAAGAAAATTAATAGAATAGAAAATGGATTATTTACGCATTGATAAACATACAACAAACCGATGGATAAGCCTGCTAGAGGCAAAAAATCTATAGCAACTCCTAATAAAATAGAAAGAATACTTATTGCCATGAATCCATAAAAAACCCATTGCTTTTGCTGAAGACTTATGTTGGCTAAGTTAGTAGGCACCACTAAGCTTCTTGGTTACCAAATTGATGCAGAAGCAAAACGGTAGCGCTAGACAGTAAAAAAACCAACATACCTACACCCAAAACAATAATGGAACGTTTAGGTCTAGATTTATAAACTGGTTCTGTACCTTCTTCCACTAAGTGTAAAGAATTAAATGGAGCACTGTACGCCGTTTCTAAAGACTTTAATCGTTGTTTGTCTATAGCAAATTGTTCGGTAAAGGTTTTCTGCTCCTTTTCTAAATTAAAAACGGGAATATAACCCTCATTAAACAAGTCCATTTTGCCCTTTAAATTATCGAACTGTCTTTTATATCCTTTAGTTAAAGATTGATACTTCTTTAAGGTGTCTGGGTGTCCTCCAGTAGCACTAAGTTGATTATATATCGCCTGACTATTTAGATATTTTGATTCTATAGAAGGTAATAGTTCAGCATAAGCTGAAGATTGGTTTAGTAAGTTGTAAATCCCATATTTAGATCGTAGGAAGGCTAAGGTATCTGATAATATGTTTAGCTCTTTGTTCTTTTCAATGATGTTTTGCTTATAACTCTCCAACAAAGATTTTTGACTAGACTTTACCATCTTTTGTCCTATCTCATTTACCTTATCTCGAGCAGCATTGACCATTTCTGTAGCAAAGGCAGGGTCTTGATCTTCCACAGCTAATTCCACAGCATCGTATTTAGTCTTTGTTACCGTATAGAGCTTATTGATTTTTAAGTTTAGGCGATGACGAGCATTTTTACTTTCTTTATCAATTTCGTAATGATCAAATAAATTAAATTTATCAATTAAGAAATTCACAACTTCTCCAGACTTTGAAATGGACATCATTCGATTTAAGTCTTCACTCTCTCCGTAATACAACATTTTATGATCACTCTCTCCTATAGAAGATGGTTTCGCTAAGTCAGTGTGTGCAGCGTAAAATATGGTACTCGATCGGTAGTAGTTCTTTAGAAGTAATGATAAACCAGCTGCAAGTATCATGGCAACGAGTGTTGTCCCAATAATACGTTTTCGCCAGTCCCATAAGACCTTAATTATATCTAGTAAGTTTTCTCGTTGGTTCATTGGTCGATCATTTGGTAAATGACACTTATTACTTTTTGACAAGCTCTACAAATGTTTTTAGTTTCACCTGTCCAATAATGAATGGTATAATCCCACAAATTATTGCAGAAATACTAAAAATATATAGCCAATTAAGTGCCAAATATCTTTTAAACAAAAATACAATGATAACTAAGAGCAGCCCTAACATAAAGGCTCGCCCAAACTTTAGCCAGTTAAAGTCTAGATTAAACAACTTGTATGCAAGCATTATCTGACTTAAAACCACAAAAATCTGCGTGGCAAAAGTGGCTATAGCCGCTCCCTCTGCTTGATATTTAGGTATTAAAAACCAATTCAAACTCCAATTGACTAAAATGCCTACTACAAAAATCAAATTGAATTTCTTTAAAGATTGTCCTGCGGTGATTAAGGTTCCATACAGATAACCTAAGCATATAAAAAAGAAACTCGCCATTAACCATGCAAAGGTCTTGTCATACATCCCATTAGCGTCTACATATATAAACGCCATGATTTCCGATCTAAATGCAATGCATAAAATCGAAATGATCATTGCTAAGGAAATCATCAAATCTAAGGAGGTTTCTACTAAGGAATTAACAGAAGCTTTTCTACCAATCAAATGGGAAAACATAGGTAATAATAAGGCTGCGAATAAATAACCGAGCATATTAAACGCTTCATAAATCCTGTAACCAGATGCATAAACTCCTGCGCTATAACTCTGGTCATCTAGTAAGCGCTCGAGCATAAAAGCATCCATACGAGTATAAAGACTCATAAATAAAAACACCAATGCAAAAGGAAAACTTTTACTAATGAGCTCCTTAAATTGACTCCAGGAAAAAGCAACAGATACTAAAGAGTATTTAACCGATAAAACCACAAAGGAAGCAATACATGCTAAACTTATCGACAATAAATAAGCACTAACAAAAGAAATAATCGTGATTTCCTTGTCGTGGAAATACAGTAAGTATCCAACTAAAAAAATCATAATCAACTTATCCAAAGCCGAAAACAAACTCTCAATCACAAAGTCCCCATACATAGAAAAATGGCTTCTTGCATAGAGAAAGAGGGAGTTCATAACTTGAATCCCCACAACCCAAGGCAACAGTTCCAAAAACCTTGATTCCTTGTAAATAACCAGGCATACAAGCATGACAATGCAAGAAAAAACCAGACTCAACAACAACTTTGATCCTAGTCGATATTTAAATACTGATTTAATTTTTACTGTTTGGCCAGAAAGCTCACTTGTGTTGTAGTTTTGTATGCCAACATCTAGAAAAAACTGGAATAAAAAAACAAAGGCAAACAGGGAAAAAAAATCGCCATATACATTTGGACCTAATTGATTTTGTACCTGAGCATCTATCCCAAAAATGTAAATGGGCTTAATAATTAAGTTTATTCCAATCAATAAAATGATATTCTTTAAGAATTGAGTCTTCAGATGCTTAGATTTGATTTTTGACAAAAATAACATGGAATTATTAAGCAATACTAAAAATGGTCTTTATTGCGAAATGGCTGATGTTTACATCGATCCCTGGAGGAAAGTACAAAAAGCATTGATTACTCATGGTCACTCTGATCATGCTAAACCAGGTCATAGCCAATACATGTGTCACAAAAACAGCGTATCTATACTAAAACACAGAATTGGAAAAAACATCAAGGTTAGAGGTTATAATTTTGGAGAAAGCATAAGTATAAATGGAGTTAAGTTTTCCTTTCACCCGGCTGGACATATCATTGGCTCTGCTCAAGTCCGTGTGGAATACAAGGGTGAAATATGGGTAGTAACCGGTGACTACAAATTAGGTGATGATGAAGTTTGTACCCCTTTTGAACCCATAAAATGCCACACACTTATTACTGAATCAACCTTTGGCTTACCCATATATAAATGGGAATCTCCAGGCAACGTTTTTAATCAAATCAATCAATGGTGGGCAGAAAACAAGGCCAACAAACAAACCAGTGTTATCTATGCCTATTCACTCGGTAAAGCCCAACGAATTCTTAAACATTTATCAAAAGATATTGACAAAATATATGCGCATGCTAGCATTTATAATACTAACAAAACGCTCATAGAACATGGGATTTATGATACACATTGTGAAGAACTAAGCCCAAAAACTGCTGATTTGAACGGCGCCTTGATCATTACGCCTCAATCTTCCACAGCACTAAAAAATATTAATCAAACTCACTCAATAAAAACAGCCATGGCTTCAGGCTGGATGGCCACCAGAAATACCAGAAAAAATAGATTGATAGATAAAGGATTTGTATTATCTGATCATGCAGACTGGGATGATTTGCTCACAGCCATAGCTTCCTCAGAAGCAGAAAGAGTCATTGTAACACATGGTTACCAAGAAGCTTTTGCTAGGTATTTATCGGAGCTTGGGCTAAAAGCCGAAACATATAAAACCGCTTTTGAAGGAGAATCCACTTTAAAATGAAAGCCATAAGCGAATTATATATAAGGCTTGAAGAGTCAAAAAATCTTGACAAAAAATGCGACTTATTAGTGGCCTATTTCAAGCAAACTAGTTCAGAAGATTTACTCTGGTCAATGTCGCTTTTACTTGATAAAGCTAATAAACGTTTAGTGCCAATTAAAACCTTGAAAGAATGGACTTTAGCATTTACTAATACCCCTTTATGGCTTTTTGATCAATGTCATCCATTGGTAAAAGATGCGGCTGAAACTTTAGCACTCTTATTACCAAAATCGGTTAATACAACAAAAAAACCGCTGTTTGATTGGATGAACAACATTGAACAACACAAAAAAAGTAGTAGTTCTGAAAAACAAACGTTTATAAATCATTCATGGAATGTACTATCTAAAAATGAGCGTATTGTTTTTAATAAATTAATAACAGGAAACCTTCGATTTAATCTATCACAAAAGTTATTGCTTAAATCTCTTTCTGATGCATTCGACTTAGCTATACCCTCGATTGCTCATCGTTTACTAGATTCCTTTTCACCGCTTGATGATTCATTTGAAAATTGGTTGTTTAAGCCATCTGCAAAAGATGTCAATGCTAAACCTTATCCTTTTAAACCCATTAAAAAACTTAAGCTACCACTAGAAAAATTAGGAGATGCTAAAGATTGGATTGGAGAATACCTGTGGGAAGGTGTCCAGGTTCAGTGGATAAAAAGGGAAAATGAAATTTTTATATGGGAAGATAATATGACATTGATTTCTCTAATATTTCCTGAATTATTAGATGCTCAAATATTTAGTGGAGCTAATATCGTTCTTCAGGGAACCATTGTATTAATGAAGGAAGATAGGGTTTTGGATTACAGTCAAATAGCTTCTCGCTTAAAAAGAAAAAGCATTACCAAAAAAACACTGAGCGACTTTCCCGCTAAAATGCTTATAAATGATGTCCTTGAGCTTAATGGAATAAGCCTAAGTAAAAAACCATGGTCTGTCAGAAGAAAACTACTTAATGAAATATATCCAACATTGGACAACAAGCTTTTTCTGCTAGCTGATGTTATTCAAGATAATCTGTGGGGACCATTTAGAGATGCTCATAAAGATGCAAGAAGCATCAATGCTTCAAGTATTTTATTAAGGCCGATAGGCTCTTTGGAAAAAGAAGAAAGCCCATCGTTTTTATGGGAGTTAGATGGCTTTTCTGTTAATGCAGTACTATTATATGTCGAATCTAGTGTAGACCGAAGAAGCATTAATGCGCTTACGTTTGCCTTATGGGATAAAAACGAACTCATTCCAATTGCTAAAGTTGAAAACCATCTAGATGATGAATTAAAGAGGGAAATTCAACTTTGGGTAAGGAAAAACACGCTCGAAAAATTTGGTCCTATTAAAAGTGTAAAACCTTTTTATGTTTTTGAAATCACCTTTGAAAATATAGCCGAAAGCAGGAGAAAAAAATCAGGATTGACTTTAAAATATCCTACATTAGGAAAATATTTAAAAGAAATAAAACCCCGAGAAGCCCATAAATTAAGCGTTTTGAAAGAAATGTTACAAAAACACATTAAATAATTTTGTAATGTGTAAACTATTGTATTACATTTGCTTTTGATTCTTTTCCCAAAAAGGAGTCACCCCATCCCAAAGACATTTTTGTTTTCCAAAACCCGATTTATTATGAAGTACTCTATCCGAGCACTCATGAGCCTTTTGGCTATATGTGTTTTTTCAAACATTAATGCACAATGTGACGATTCAGTCGTAGACTGCCCTACTGTATTTGTACTATACAACAATGATTTTGGTCTTTGTGGTGCAGATATTGATATTGATGACCCAGTGTCAAATGATATTAATTGTGTAATTGATGATATCACCAACGATTATAATAATACTGATGACGCTTCTGATTTTTATCCAGTAGGAAGCACTTTGGTAACTTTTACCATAACATTTACTTCTGGTGAAACTGGGATGTGCTCTATTAGTATAGATGTCGATGATTCGCAGTCCCCTGAAATATTGTGTCCTCCAGTACCAGCTGCCCAATGTTCGGCTGATGAAATCCCAATCCTATTAACTTATTTGGAATTTGAAGGAGCTGGTGGTGATGCTTTAGACAACTGTGCTCTAGATAGCATGACTTTTGCTCATGCTGGAGATATTATTACCTCTGCTCCAGGAGTCTGTCCAATCTTAGTAGAAAGGACCTACTTAATAATGGATACTGACAGTCAAATGAGTGACTGTGAGCAAATGATACAACTAAATGACACCATGGATCCATCTGTGACTTGTCCTGATGATCTTACAGTAGAGTCAGCTCCAGATGCTTGCGAAGCGACTGCTGATATCCCTCCAGTAGTTACTGATAATTGCGGGGTTAATACCATCAGTTTTTCTATCAATGCTGGCGCCATAACAGGTATGGATGATGCTTCAGGAACTTATGAGGTCGGTGTATATGTAATTACTTATACAGCAGATGATAATTGTGAAAATGAGGGTGATTGCACGTTTGAGTTGACGATTCTCGATGCTACTGCACCAGTGTTTGATATGGATCCTCCTGCAATTGACCCAATAGCGTGTGATGATCCTCTACCAGAACACATTGAGTTAACAGCTACTGATAACTGTGGCGTCTCCTTTATTGAAATGGATACATTGCCATTTATTGCAACCTGTGGCGATTACGAAATAACCTATGTATGGACAGCTTCGGATCCTGAAGGAAACGAATCGACAACTATGGTAACTTTTACCGTCATGGCTGATCTAGTAGGTCCTGTATTCGATGCAGGCCCTATCGATTTATCAGCAATGAGTATTCTTTGTGATGAAGATTTATTAGAAACAGAAACATTAACTGCAACGGATAATTGTAATGGTCTCACAATAACAGTCGACACTATGATTGTAGGTACTGTTTGTCAAGGTATGATAGTAACTTATACATGGACGGCAACTGATGATTGTTTAAACGAAACCGAAGTTTCTACCAATTATACTATTGACCCGGAAACTCGTTTACCAGAAATAATTATTCCAGATGATCCATTACAGTTTTGTAATGACCCTATGGTTTGCGAAGCCACGATTACGGTTCCAGAGCCAGAAGTAAATGGTTTTTGTGCAGAAGTTACTAGCGTTACGTTTACTAGAGCAGATGGACTACCCATAACTGATCCCTTCCCTGTGGGAATGAATACAATAACATGGACAGCCATCAACGAGTGTAATACAGCCTCAATGACAGCTGATCAAATAATAGAAATACAAGATTGCGAAGGTCCTTTATTAAGTTGTAATAATGATGTTTGTATAAACTTATCAGGAGATGGATCAGCCATTGTAACGCATGATCATATCATCATTCAGCCAGTTTCTGATAATTGTGGTGGGATTATCACTCAGACTATTCAGCGTATGGATGACCCTTGTGGTGTAGATGGTAATACTGAACCAGGCCCAGATGTTGTAGTTTGTTGTGATGATATAGATGACGAAGTTATGATTATGGCTGTGATTACTGACCAATATGGAAACCCTTCTTCTTGCATGGTTTCTGTAGAAGTAAAACTTACTCTAGATCCTGTAGCAACTTGCCCAGCTGATGTGACAGTCTCGTGCGAATATCCAATCGACGATGAAGATATGTTCTATTTTGGAACACTAAATGATGATATGGCTGACGCTATGATTATCACCCTAGATGATCCTGGATTAGACCCAAATCCGACGCTAATGGATGGCTATTTTACCAGCCCATGTCCAGAAGATGCTGAAGTAGATGAAAGCATTGATGATCAAAGAGAATGTAATCAAGGACTCATTGTCAGAACGCTTACAGTTACTGATTTAGCAGGTAACATGGGGTCTTGTACTCAAAATATTATGGTTGTCGATCAGGCCCCTTTTGTGGAGTCTGATATAACATGGCCAGATGATTTAGAAATAAACTTTGATAATTGTGTAGCAGAAACAGATCCAGAAGATGTTCCTGGTCCAACTTTCAATTCTGATAATTGCAGTATGATAGCTATATCTACTGAAGATATAATCTATGACGAACCTAATTCTGGTTGTTTCATAATAGAAAGAAGGTTTACTGTCCTTGACTGGTGTCAATACGTTAGTATGGCTGACCCAGAGGTAGGTGTGTGGAGAGATACTCAGTTTATCACAATGGTAAATAATGTTGCTCCTCTTTTTGATCAGGGTTGTCCTGACACAGTGGTTGTTTGTGTAGATCCAGAGACCTGTCTAGCTATGATGGATATTAGCTATAGCGCAACTGACGACTGCACAGATGACGAAGACTTATCCTACACATATGGAATAGATACTGATGGAGATGATGTATTAGATGAGTTTGGAAATACAAATGCATATAGTGGTATTTTAGATTTTGGCTTTTATCCAATATCGTGGACCGTAGATGACCAGTGTGGAAATGTTACTAACTGCTCCTACCTAATGTCGGTAGAAGACTGTAAAGCGCCTACTGCTGCTTGTAAGTTTGGTTTAGCTGCTAATCTTAATGAAATGATTATCGATGGAGATACCATTCCGTTGGCTATGGTGCCTATTGATATTTTTGATGCAAGTAGTGTGGATGAATGTACTGAGATTAGTTTATCTTATTCGAGTGATGTCACTGATATTATAAGAACCTTTGACTGTCTGGATTTTGGTTTAAACACTGTGCAACTGTGGGTTACTGATGAGTATGGAAATCAGTCATATTGTGAAACCTATGTAGACATTCAAGATAATCATGATCTTTGTCCTACGCCTATTTTCTCAAGGATCGCAGGAAATCTATACACCGAAAATCAAGAAGAAATAGAAAGTGTAATGGTAGAGCTTGCTTCGGAAAACATGTCAGAAGAAAACATGAGTGATGAAGAAGGATCGTTCTTGTTCGAAGAAATACCTATGTATGAAAATTATATGTTGACTGCAAATAACGATATTGACCATACAAATGGAATATCTACCTTAGACATTATTGTTATCCAAAGACATATTTTGGGTATCGAAGATCTGCAAAGTCCGTATAAAATAATTGCTGCTGATATTAATAAAAGTAATCACATTACCGCACAAGATTTAGCAGAGTTAAGAAAATTAATTCTTGGTATTTATGAGGAACTTCCAGATAACGAATCGTGGGTTTTTATCGACGCAGAACAGACTTTTGTTAATGAAATGGAACCATGGAATTATAATGAATATCATGCTTTAGAAGCTTTGGACTATAATGCCGTGAACATGGATTTTATAGGTTTAAAAATTGGTGATGTAAATAATTCAGTAGTCTTTAATGCTGATGAAGATGCCGATACAAGAAATCAAGCATTCGAACTTAAAGTTTTGCAAACAGCTGGTCAACTAAATTTAGCTGTTGAGCAGGATATTGAGACCTATGGTTTACAGTTTGCTTTTTACCATGATAATCCTGAAAGCTTGAGCTTAGCTTCTCAGTACTTTAATGCTGAAGACATTTTCATAGCATATGATGAGTTTTCGAATGTGGTGAGTGTCAGTATTTCAAATGAACAAGCTATTGATGTACCAAAAGGCAGTTCTTTACTGAGCATAAGTGGTACAAGTACCGTGGAATTAGCTGAAAGTCTAGATGCAGAAATTTATAATAAGGATTTCGAAACGCTTTCTATTGAAATCAAAAAAGGTCATAATCCAGAAGATGTCGCTTCAATCAAGCAAAACATTCCGAATCCTTTTATGGATAAGACAAGTATTGAGTTTGATGTCGCAACAGATGATCAATACTTAGTACAAATACATAATACGGTTGGTCAATTAATCTACCAAGAAAGTAGATTGTTTTATGCTGGAAATCATAATTTGATCATTGATGAAAAAATGCTCAAGGGGCAATATGGAGTGCTTGTTTTAAGCATTCAAAATGAGCATGTGTTGCTAAGTAAAAAAATGACGAGGGTAAGATAAATAGTTTTACATTGGGGTTTCTTTGTTTCTGCCCTGGTTCAAAGAACCCCCGATGTTTTTATAGTTTTTGGATAGTAAATGATATGCCAAAAACCTCCAAGACAACAGACCTGCACTCGTAGGACGAAATAGCATATTTCGAATTTAATATTTGTACACCCGAATCTGAAATCCCTTGTAAAACCAGTAAAGAATCTGCTTCAACCCACCATTTCTTAGTCGTTAATGGAACCCCATTAAAAAAACTTCCAAGCAATACTTGTTGATCATCTACATAAACACTGTCTGGTCTAAATTCAAAAACATCATCATTAATGGTTTCAGGAGCCACCCAAAAACCTATTAAGTGATTAGACAAATCATTGCATTCCTCACCATTATCACAAGCTGAAAAGCCCAATAATAAACACATAAAAAACAATAGATAACTATTTTTTATTTTCATCCTTTCTGTTTGTAAACGACACCTTCCTTCATTACAAAAACAACTTCATTCATAGTAGATATATTGTCCAATGGATTGTCTTGGACCACAATTATATCTGCAATGTATCCTTCTTTAATATGACCCAACTCATCCGAAACTCTCATTAAGTCAGCCGCATGTTTCGTAGCCATCTTCAGTGCTTCAATGGGTGGAATTCCTGCTTCTACCATAAATTCAAATTCTTTAGCATTATCGCCGTGTCTAGAAACTCCAGCGTCCGTTCCAAATGCAATCTTTACACCTCTTTTGTAAGCTTTACCACAAGTTTCCTGAATCAAAGGACCAATTTCCAACGCTTTTGGAACAATAACCGCGGGATAAAAGCCAGGTATTTTAGCTTTCTCTTCTACAAACTTACCTGCCGATATCGTTGGGACTAAATAAGTACCGTGCTTAATCATCAGGTCCATAATTTCTTCATTCATTTTTGTTCCATGTTCAATGCTGTGGATACCTCCTAAAATGGCTCGCTTCATACCTTCCACACCATGTGCATGTGCAGCGGTGACAAAACCATAATCATTAGCGGCATCAACAACTGCTTTAACTTCTTCAATGGTAAATTGGGGACCTTGTCCATCTTTTGCTACACTCAAAACGCCTCCTGTTGCGGTAATCTTAATACAGTCAGCTCCATTTTTGTATCGCTGTCTAACCGCTTGTCTTGCTTCTTCAGGACTATTAATAACCCCTTCTTTAGGACCTGGATCACCCATCAACTCTTTCTTTAAACCATTCGAAGGATCTGCATGACCACCCGTAGTTGCCAGTGATTTCTCAGCCGTAAATATTCTTGGTCCCGGAATAAATCCCCTAGCAATGGCTTTTTGTAATGAGACATTTACGCCCGTACCTCCCAAATCTCGCACTGTTGTAAAACCTGCCATTAGCGTCCGCTCACAATATTGTGTGGCCTTTAAAGCAACATCTGCTTCGTTTTCTCGGAAGCCTTCCTCATATCTCTTTGGATTAGATTCGTGTTCTATGTGAATGTGCATATCCATCAAGCCAGGAAGTACCGTTTCTGAACTATAATCGTATACCTGTATGGTATCATTTCCTTCTAAAAAGCCAGCTTTTATGGATTGTATCTTTTTCCCGTTTACTATGATTGTTTTTTGTTCAGTCATCCGTTCGCCATCAAACAACTGTCCACAATGGATATAGCTTGTTTGTGCTTTTAAAACAACATTGAACAACAACATCAAACCAAATAATAATTTTACATTTTTCATATTTCTACTTTTAATATCCAAGACTGCAGTCATCTGGGTTACGGTAATCTCCGCTGCCATAATAACTTCCATCTTTATATTCAATGGCTTTAACTATGCCAATTCGATCACTGGTTTTCATAGCATGCCCTTTTGTTTTCAGTCCATTAATAATCCGTTCATCAAATTTTCCTTTTTCAATAAGTATTTGATTAGGAATCCCTTGATGATGAAACCTCGGCATGTTTACTGCTTTTTGAATGTCCATTCCTTCATCCAGCACATTTAAAATTACTTGTAAAACAGATGTTATTATGGTAGAACCGCCTGGAGTTCCTAATACTAACCTGACTTTTCCCATTTTATCGGTAACAATAGTGGGCGTCATGCTACTGAGCATACGCTTTTCTGCTTGAATTGCATTCGCCTCTGAACCTATCAATCCGTAAATATTCGGTGTTCCTGGCTTTGCACTAAAATCATCCATTTCGTTATTTAAGAAAAAACCAGCTCCATCAACTACCACTTTGGAACCATAATTTCCATTTAAGGTGATGGTCATGGCAACCGCATTTCCTGTTTTATCTACCACCGAAATATGGGTGGTTTCATAGCTTTCTAAATCTTGAAAGTTTACATTTTCAAAAACCTTGTCTATCGGTTTTATGCTGTCAGGATGAAAATCAGCAATTTTTTCTTCGAGATACGCTTTACTTAGAAGTTTATCAATTGGGACTTCTACAAAGTCTTCATCCCCTAAAAAATCAGCTCTATCTGCATAAGCTCGTTTCTCTATTTCTGCCAGTAAATGTAGATATTCTTCAGAATGATAGTCTAGCTTTTCTTTTTCCAACGTTTCATACATGCTCAAGATTTGTCCTAAAACAATGCCTCCGCTAGATGGCAGAGACATGGCATTTATTTGGTAATCTTTGTAGTTAATATTTATGGGTGTACGCCAGACACTGGTATATTTATCTAGATCTTCTTGACTGAGAATTCCTTGATTAGTATTTATTTCTTTCAGCAATAGTTCAGCTGTTTTTCCTTTGTAAAAACCATCAACTCCATCTTGCTGAATTCGGCTTAAGCTCTGGGCTAAATCTGTTTGTACTAGTTTATCATTTTCATTCCATTTTTCCCTAATAAAGGCACAGGTTGTATCATTATAGCTGGCAAAGTCTTGCTGATATTTATTGAGCCTTTCTGCTTCTGATTTACTGATATTAAACCCAAATTTTGCAAGCTCAATAGCAGGTTGGATAAGTGAATCCATGGTAATATCGCTTCCGTACTTGCTCTTCAATGTAAATAAACCATGGACGGTCCCTGGCACAGCAACGGCTAAATGACCATCTACACTCAGTCTTGCTATGACGTCTCCATCTGCGTCTAAATACATGTTCTTGCTTGCTTTTATAGGCGCTTTTTCTCTAAAATCTAGGGCATCATTTTTCCCATCTGCCGTATGTACTACGGCAAAGCCTCCACCTCCTAAGTTACCTGCACGTGGGTACACAACCGCTAAGGCAAACTGAATGGCTATAGCAGCATCGATTGCGTTTCCTCCGCTTTTAAGCACAGCTAAACCAATTTGACTAGCTAAAGGATGGGCAGAAACTACCATTCCGTTTTTGCCTTCTGAAAAATGTTGTGATGCTTGAACGAGAGGTTTCTCTTTGCTTTTTGGTTCATTTTTGCATGAAAAACAAAGCATAAAAAATAGAAGAAAAGATATTAATCGTAAGCAGGGCATGTCCGTCTTTATCTTACTAATATACAAAGCACTAAGTTGCTTTTCAGTTCATAACTTTGAGGATCTCCTTTTTATAGGTCCTACCAATCTTTAATTCTCTACCATCCTGCATTTGGATCTTGTTTTGATGTATCCATTCTATGTTAGCAATATTGACTATCGTCCCTCTATGGATTCTAATAAAGTTATTATCCTCTAACTTACTTTCAAACTCTTTTAATGAGGCTAAAGTCCAAATACTCTTAGTATTTGTAACAAGCCTAGACCCATTATCTTCCGCAAGAATATATTGAATATCTTCTTTCGTAATAAGATGGATTTTATCATTTGACTTGACTTCTATTTTTCTTTTTCCTTTACTCAGAGGATTCACTTGCTTTTCTAACTTTCGTTGTAATTCGTGATTTAGGCCTTCTAGTTCGCTCGTTTTAAAGATGAGTTCTTGCTTTTCCGTTTGCAGTAATTTATTGATCCGTTTATTTAATAGATTGTTTCTATAGAAAAGAATACTCAAGGCTAAGAAAGCTAATGAAAAAAGTAATGCATAATTAGCAAAGTACGGTTCTTCCCTTAGTGGAACAGCCACTTCAAAAGACACACTTGCAGCGCTTATTTGTTTTTGTTGCCCCTTGCTTTTTGCCTCAACTTCAAAAAGATAATTCCCCGATGACAAGTTTTGAAATTGACTATTGGTGGCTTTTTCCCACGGACTCCAAGCTCTTTCGTTCAATCTACTTCTAAAAACAATATCTTGACTTTTATGGAAGCCCTTAATTCCGTATTCTATAAGCACATCGTTTTTCTCTTCGTCAATGAGTAGTTTGTCTTGTTTTTTTGCTAGCCGCTTACCGTTTACCTTAGTAATTATAGCTTCTCTATCTTTAGTCTCGTACTCCAAGTTTTTGGGATCGAAACTGGCTAATTTTGTAGCACTTGTAATCCATATATTACCAGTATTATCCTGGAAAAATCCATTCTGTCCTGGCTCCATGCCTTGATAGCCATACAACTCATTAAAATACTGGTATTTAAGTTCTTTTTCTTGGTAGTAACTTTCTAAGTCCAGCATAATTAAGCCATCTAAACAAGCTACAAAGCACCTACTTTTTTCGGTTTGGTGAAGTGCGTTAATTTTCTTGTCTTTAAAACTTTCTATCACCGTAAAGCTATCTACGCTTGCTTCATATCTTGTCAGACCGTTTTTGCCTCCAAACCAAAGCTGTCCTCTATGATCAATTAAACTGCTTATCGCAGTATTTAATGGAAACGCTCCTTTATCAAATTCATAATTGACAATTTCTTCAGTAGCATAATTATATGAAGCAACACCGTTTCGGCCACCAAACCAATACGTTCCTCGTTGGTCCTTGCTTATGGTTAATATACATTTATGATTAAATAAGCCTTGGTCTATTTTTCGGAGCAATTTACCTTCTTGGTCTAAAATGATTACACCCGGACAGCTTGCCGATAATATTTTTTCTCCATCATTATATACAAAGAGTTGTGGATTACTATGCTTGCAATTTTCTTGTTCATAGAAACTTTGTACTTTTCCATCTTTGTAGGATAGAAGACCAAATCCTGTAGGAAATAATAAGCTTCCATCATTGATTTTAGTCGAACCCATATAGATGTTCTTCAAATTGTTTTCCCACAAGATCGGATCACAATTTGTGCTGGATTTATCAAAAACTATTCTTGGATTGTTTTTGTCTAGATATCCCAAACCTTGGCCCCATGATCCATACATGATTTTTCCATCATTGGTTTGATTTATGGTCCAAATGTTCTGGTACTCTTCTTCTGGGAAGTGCCTAAATGGGCTTTCTCTTATTTCTACTAAACCTTTATCAGTTCCTAAAAGAATCAAGCCTTTATTGCTATCAGCCGAATGAAAATAGTTGTATTTTTTTCTTACTTCGCTAAGGACTTCTTTTTTATCAGCCCCTGCAAACTTTACGATGTTATCATTAATTAAAACGGTTAGATCTTCTTGTCCATTTTTCTTTTCTTCTTTACGACCTTTTTTAATAATTAGCGTGTCAATTGTCCCATCATTTAGTACATCAATCATTCTTAGACCTTCTTGACTTGCAATCCTAAGGTGGACTAAGCGGTCTTGGTTTGTTTGGCAGTTATAGTTTTGCTTTATGTTGTTAGCGATTATAAGCGCTTTTTCCGAAGTATATTTTTTTTCCTTCTTAGTATCTGATATGGCGAATAATTGGTTTTCTTCGCTAACTACACACAACTTTTTTTGACAATTATTAGGGATTACTATTTGTATTTGTCCAATGTCGCTCAATTCTTCTATTTCATTAGCCGTCTTAAAAGCCTCTTGATCATACACAAGACATTTTCTTTCCCTTCGGTTATTAACCCAAATTCTGTTTTTCCAGTCTATAAACATTCGATCATAGCCCGCTTTATTTTCTAAGTTTTCTGGATAGGCAAGCAGTTCGAAATCTGATCCATTAAAGACATATACTCCTCTGTGATTTAGTATGGCTATTTCTCCGTTTGAGAACTCTTCTATATCATGAACATAGTCTGGTTTTTGTTCAATTTCGTCAAAATTGTCAAAGCTTACGCCATTAAATTTGCTGAGCCCTACTCTTGTGCCAATCCACACTGTGTTATCAGAGCTTATCTTAACAGCGTTTACTTGCATTTGCGGCAAACCATCATGAAGTGTGTAGTTTTTAACAAAAAAACTGGTTTTATCCTTTGTTTGAGCGTACAAAGTAATGCATACTATCGTGCACAGTAATGTACAGATAATCCTGAGGAGTGATCTCTTGTTACATTTCATTAGGGTTAACAAATGTATTTATTTATGTTAAAAAATCACATTTCATCACCTGTTCTATTGACTGCGGCAAAACAATGTTGACTTTTTCAGCAAAACAATGAAAAGAAAACACCTTGTGTCGATTAATTCGTCATATATTTGTCGTATAAATCGACTATGTTTGTATCGACACATACTTTCTACTCATTAAAATACGGAACCTTATCTCCCGAAAACCTAGCAAAACACGCTGCTAATTTAGGGGTAAAAACATTAGCTATAACTGATATTAATAACAGTTCCTGTAGCTATACTTTTTATAAAGCTTGCCTAAAACATAACATAAAACCCATCTTCGGGATAGATTTTCGCCAAGTAAAAGAAGGTTCTAGTGGGAAGGTCGACCATCGTGAGTTTCTCTACATTGGACTAGCAAAAAATGCCGAAGGTATCCGCGAATTAAATGCCTTGCTGAGTTCTGCTTCTTTAGATGGAATTCCTCTTCCTATAGAGGCACCAGCATTGGAAAACTGTTACATCATTTACAGAAAAATACCTAAAGGAATCACTAAGCTTCGTGACAATGAATTTATCGGCATTCGTCCTACAGAAGTCAATAAACTATACAGTTCTTACTTAAAAGACTTTCAAGACAAGCTAGTGGTTTATGCCCCAATAACTTTTTCTGATGAGGATGGATGGAAAACACATAAACTCTTACGTTGTATAGATTTAAATATAGTCGTTGGTAAATTAGACGCTAAAGACTGTGCAAATACTTCTGAAAAAATTTATCCACCTGAAAACTTACTATCCATATTTGCACAATATCCCAGCATTCTAGAAAACACTCAAAAATTATTAGATGATTGTACCTTCGAAATGCACGCCGAAAAATCTAATAATCGCCTTTACTTCACTGGCTCAGAATCAGGCGACTATGTGCTGCTCGACAAACTAGCCTTAAACGGATGTAAAAGACGATATGGACCAAATAACAAAAAGGCGCTTCAACGAACCATCAAAGAGTTAACCGTCATTAAAAAACTTGGTTTTTCTCCGTATTTCTTAATCACCTGGGATATCATTCGTTATGCACAAACCGCAGGTTATCATCACGTAGGAAGAGGAAGTGGCGCCAATTCCATCGTAGCTTACAACCTATACATTACCGATGTCGATCCATTAGAACTAGATTTATATTTCGAGCGATTTATTAATCCTCATCGAAGTTCGCCTCCCGACTTTGATATCGATTTTTCTTGGGACCAACGAGATGATGTAACGGACTATGTATTTAAACGCTACGGAAGAGAACACACAGCCTTACTCGCAACCTATAACACCTTTAAAGGAAAGTCAATCATTCGTGAAATAGGTAAAGTGCTTGGTTTACCTAAAGCAGATATAGATCTAATCGTGAACCAGCCTTTAGCTACACACAAACACCATCCTTATGCAAAACATATTTTTAAATATGGTAAGTTAATAGAGGGTTTTCCTAACTACCTATCTATCCATGCTGGTGGTGTACTTATCAGCGAAAAGCCGCTAAATTACCACACAGCCTTGCAAATGATGCCTAAGGGTTTTCCGATTACGCACTTTGATATGTATGGGGCCGAGGACTTACATTTTCATAAGTATGATATCCTTAGCCAACGAGGTTTAGGACACATAAAAGATGCTGTTACTCTAGTCGCTGAAAATCAAGGTAAAGCCGTAGACATACATAATGTCACGGCAATAAAGGAGGATCTACAAGTCAAAAAGAAATTAAAGGAAGGTCATTGTATTGGTTGTTTTTATATTGAGTCACCAGCCATGCGCGGTCTGTTAAGTAAACTTAAGTGTGATAACTATGTGCACCTTGTAGCAGCAAGCTCCATTATTAGACCCGGCGTTGCTAAATCAGGTATGATGCGAGAATACATACAACGAGCGCATGATCCTGAGTCTTTTACCTACATCCATCCTATTTTCGAAAAACATCTGGGCGAGACTTATGGTGTTATGGTGTATCAAGAAGATGTGATGAAAATAGTCCATCATTTTGCAGGATTGGACCTTGATGAATCTGATGTGTTACGCCGCATAATGACAGGTAAACGAAAGAACTCTGACACCTTTAAAAAATTAGAAACTAAATATTTTAGAAACTGCAAAGCCCGAGGCTATCCCGATACACTAATCATGGAGGTTTGGCGCCAAATTGCCAGCTTTAGTGGTTATTCTTTTTGTAAAGCACATTCCGCAAGTTTTGCGGTGGAGTCATTCCAAAGTCTGTATCTAAAGACGTATTATCCATTGGAGTTTATGGTAGCCGTAATTAACAACTTTGGTGGTTTTTATCGGACAGAGACCTATGTTCATGAAGCCAGAATGGCTGGTGCAAACATTCAAGCTCCTTGTGTAAATCATAGTCTTTATCTGACTAGTATCCGAGACACTGATGTTTATATTGGCTTTGTACACATTGCGGACTTGGAAAAAAGAGTAGCTACTAGAATCGTTCGCGAACGATTAGATAATGGACCTTACCAAAGCATGCAAGAGTTTGTAACCCGCATTGATATATCTAAGGAACAATTAGAAATTCTCATCCGTATCAGTGCTTTTCGTTTTACAGGCCTCAACAAATATGAACTAATGTGGGAGAAAAATGCTGTCCATAATCCAGCTATAAAGACCGAAGCTAGTCAAGCGCTTTTCGAAACCGAAGCTGAAACATTTAGTCTCCCTCAACTAGAAGAAGGAAGATTTGAGCAAGCGTTTGACGAAATCGAATTACTTGGTTTTCCACTTTGCTCTCCTTTTGACTTAATTAAAACCAAAAGGAAAGAAAGCTTATTTGCTGATAATATGACGGCTTACCTAGGTAAAACCGTACGTATGCTTGGCTACTACGTAACTCGTAAACCTGTAACTACTATTAATAAGAAACTAATGAGCTTTGGCACCTGGCTCGATAGAAAAGGAAGATTTTTTGATACCACTCATTTCCCTCCTTCACTAGCCAGATACCCGTTTAAAGGCCGCGGTTGCTATATGATTACTGGTCGCATCGTTGATGATTTTGGCTTTCCAAGTATGGAGGTTTCCAAAATGGAAAAGCTTCCTTATGTCGACGACGAACGGTATTAACTTACTGCTTAACAAGCTTTTTGTAATAAGACTGTTGCTCATCCTTTATTTGTAGGTGGTACATACCTGAAGGTAGTTTAGCTATTTGATGATCATTAGATAAACTTGCTGTATTACCACTTGAAACAATCTGTCCTGACTGATTAAACAATTGATAATCTAAAACTTCTCCGTCTACCGTCTCGATAAACAAATCTTCTGAAAAGGGATTAGGATAAACATCTATATCAGTAAACGATAAATCGATCGCTGCAGAGATCGCATTTCTAAAATCAAAAATATAAACCTCTCCTGTATCATTCAGTCCATGAGATGTACCAATGATGCCAAAATCTCCAGCCATGTCCAAGACAAAACCTTGCCAATTAAGTGAAGAGCTTGATTGAAAACTAAAGTCTTCTAATAACTCCCAACTTAGGGTATTGGACTTATTATAAACCAACATATGGTGTGGTTCCAAAACGTTAGGGTCTTGTTCATAAGTGCCCACTAAAGCAAAGTTTTCTGACTGAGCAATTTGACGTCCTGTTTCTTGCATATCAAAACCTTCTGGTTCTATCGTTTGGTTAAGCGTCCAACTCGTCCCATCAAATTCATAAACATAAATACCACCTAAACCTTCGCCTTCTGATGGAGGCATATAATTACCAACTAATAATTGGTTGTCATAAAGGTCTGCTGTAAAAGCAGGAATCTGAACAATTTGATTCAACCCAGGAACGTCTATAGTCTCAAAGTATTCCCAACCATTATCCATTCTTTCGTATAAAAATATTTCTTGTCGTACTGGACCATTTTCACTAACTACTGTAGAAATGGCTAACCAATCATCATTAACAGTTATTGATCTACCGAAAAAAGTTTCAAAATGATCTCCAGGAGATTTAAAAGTTTCTTGTTCTTCCCATTCGTCTCCATTTTTTAGAAATCGAACAACTGCTCCCTCACCCATAAATCCTTGATCCGGAGCAGTAATAAAAACTTCGTCTTTAAAAACAGTGGTAGATACACCAAAACCTGATTGAGAAAAAACTGGCGAAGCAGGCTCAAGCACTCCATCTAACTCCCAAAAACCATTGACTAATTCAAAAACAAATGATTTACCTACTTCTGTAGTAACCCAGTGATCTTTAGGAGCACTTGCAATAAGATATTTGTCACTCATAGATAAACCAAGTCCAAACCAATCACCATTAGTCACTTCATCGGGTACTAATGTTTGATGAAAAAACCAATCCTCTCCTTCTCTTTTATAAATGGACACCTCTCCAGTCTGGTCTTCATGGTAAAAAGAGCCAACAGCTGCATAATCTTCATTGATGGCTACATAACTTCCAAACTGTGCATTATTTGGTAAGTCGTCATTTGTGATATACGTTGTTTTTATTTGGCCGATAAGGAAAATCGGTAATAATAAAGCTATGCTAATAATTGTTGTTCTCATGTTTTTTGTATTTGTTATAGGTATTACCGCTGGATGATAAAAAACGTTGCAGCCTTTTTAGCAATCTAACAATATAAAGAAGTAATGCACATACAATCACCTTCGTTGCACAGAAAGACCATCTTTATCAATATAAAAGGGGATGGAAAAAATTCTTAGGATAGATTTAAGTTACTTTTAACATATTTCTCCATCTAAATAACGTTAGCATATACGTCTTACTAAATAAGATGCGTAATTTTGCGCAAATTTTTACAAGCAAAACATTTTAATCTAATACAATGAAGAAATTACATTTATTGGCAGTTTTATTTGCTGCCTCGGCTATTTTTTTTACATCGTGTGACCCTGAGCCATTAGGTCCAGATGTTGTACTAATTTCAGACGCTGGATTTGTATCAACTGATGCAAGCCTTGGAGCTGGTGAACCTTTCTCTGTTAGAGTTAGCGCTGGACAAGGAAATGCAGAACTTAACCTTTTTACAGTAAAAGCAGATGGTGTAAATTTAGGTCTTACTGAGTTTCTAGTTGATGGTGTAAGTCCTGGAGGAAATCCAGCTATTTTATTTGATGCAGAACGTTTAAGTTTTTCTAAAGATGTAACACTAAGTGCTCAGTCTGAAGACGGTGCAGTTCTTTACTCTTTCGAAGTTACTGATGCTGATGGCAACGTTAGCTCTGCTGATATTACTATTACCGTTGGTGGAGAAACTGGTGGAGGAACTGACCCTAATGAACCGCCAACATTTGAAGCTACTGGAAGTAGCAATGTTGATGTTGAAGGTGGAACATTATACTCTACAACGATTTCTGCTTTCCCTGCAGGTGATGCTAAATTAGCTCAAATTGCGGTTTACCAAGATGGGACATTAATTGATGCATCTAGATGTTCTTTAGGTTCTACTGATTTTGATGCAAACGAATTTAATCTTCCTGAAGCATACCAAGATGGTATCGATTCAGAAATGTTATTCATCAGAGTTCATGATAGTGGATCGGCTTTATACAGAATTGAAATTATAGATGAGTGGGGTAACTTTAACTCAATCGAAAAAACATTAAACGCAGGTTCTGCAGGTACTCCTGTAGATCTTCTAACGGGTGTATTGCTTAATGCTGCTGGTCCAGCTGGAACAGGAGGATTAGACTTAAACACAGGTGTTGGAACAGGTAGTGCTGACGCATCTGCTGATATTAAAGATGAAGGAATTGATGGCGGACCAATCGATACAAACTGGAAGCAACAAATTTCTGGTACTAATGGATCAACCGTAAAATACCTAGTTGCTGGACAAAATGGACTAGCTGAAGGTTTTACTTTTGGTGGTGTTGACTCTAAGGAAACAGTAACTGCTATTTTTGATAATGGTGTCGATTTTTCTGGAGGTGTAAGTAATGAAGTTGTTGTAGGAGATATGTTTTCTGTAAGAAACTCTGCAGGAGAAACATTTGCTCTTCTAGTTACAGCGGTAAGTACTACTACTGATAACAATTCAGATTCTTATACTTTTGATATTAAGTTCTAAGAATTACGTGTAGATATATTTTAAGAAAGGTGGAGCTTTTAGCTTCACCTTTTTTTATTAAATAAATCTAGTTGTTCAGCTTTTAGTAGTTGGAATGTTTTTCTGTGGATCAATGTTGTCCCTAGTTGTTTAATCGCTTCTCTATGGGCTAAGGTTGGATATCCTTTATTCGTTTCCCAGGCATACCCAGGAAACTTTTTAGCCATTCTAAACATATATCGATCTCTGTAGACCTTAGCTAAAATGGATGCTGCTGCGATAGATACATATTTACCATCACCCTTAATTATGCAGCTAAATCCAATCTTTTTGTAAGGTTTAAACCGATTACCATCAACTATGATATAGTCTGGCTTTATCGTGAGCTTATTAATGGCTTTATGCATAGCTTTAAACGATGCATTTAAAATATTTATCTTATCGATTTCTGTGTGAGTACATTTTCCGACACTAAAAGAAATTGCATCTTGCTCGATAATTTTACAAAGCTCTTCTCTTTGCTCGTGATTTAACTTTTTTGAGTCATCTATCTTTGCGTTTTGATAGCCTCTAGGAAAAACAACAGCCGCTGCATAAACCGGTCCAGCAAGGCATCCTCTTCCTGCTTCATCGCAACCGGCTTCGTATTGAACATTTGAATGATTAGACAACAACATTTTACAAATGTAATTTGTTTGTTTATTTTCTTTCTAATGTAAATGATAAAGCAAAAAAGCCTACTAGTTTTTTATATGTTTGCTCCACTTTTCAAAGACATTGAATTTTAGATGATTCTTAAGTATCGAAAACAAATTTTAATCTTCTATGCTATACTCTGTGTAGTATGCATATTGTTTTTGCCTAAACTTAAGTTTTCCTTCAGTTTTGAACATTTTTTTCCGCAAGGAGATGATGATCTGGATTTCTTTTTAGAGTTCATTGAAGACTTTGAAACCGACGACAACTTTTTGCTAATTGGCTTAAAAAACGAACCTTCCGTTTTCGACAGTAGCTTTCTGGCTAAAGTACAAGCATTTACCGAGGAAGCAGATTCACTGCCCTATGTGATTAGTGCTCAGTCGTTAAGTTCCGTTAAAACACCTCTCTTGACACCTTTCGGGCTAAATATGGTGCCCTTAATAAAATCACTTGATAAAACCAATCTTGCAAAAGATAGTACTAGTATCATGAATGACCCTCGCTGGAAATTCAATCTTATTAGTGAAGATGCTAAATCCTTGACCATTGCCCTTAAACATGAGGATTATTTAGGCCTGGATGAGTCCACCGCTTTAATGGAATCCAGCGAAACGCTCTTAGAAAAATATGGCTTTAAAGAATATCACCATCTGGGTAGAGTTTATTTCCAACACGAATTAGCTTATCTGCAAATTAAAGAATTCATTGTTTCTGCGTCTGTATCAATTGTCTTGGTTTGCTTTATTCTCTTTCTCTTATTTAGACAGAAATCATTAATCATCATTTCGCTGAGTACGATTCTAATGGGTCTAATCATATTCATGGGAATTATCTCCATGCTTGGCAGAGAACTGAACGCAATTTCTGTATTGTATCCTGTGATAATGCTCATTGTAGGTACGAGTGATGTGATCCATATTGTCACCAAATATATAGACGAACTTAAAAAGGGGAATTCAGTAGAAGCCTCACTTGATGTAACCATCCGCCAGATTGGTTTAGCCACTTTACTAACCTCTTTAACTACTGCCGTGGGCTTTGCGGCTCTAATGACCTCAAGAATTCAGCCTGTTAGGGATTTTGGAATTAACAGTGCTTTTGGTGTTGTTTTGGCTTATGTAGTGGTTATAACTTTCACGCTGGCACTGCTAACCTACCTATCTGTCGACAAGTTAAAAAACCAGACAACCAATCCGTGGTGGGATCGTTGGATGGAAAAAATATATCGCTTTACCCAAACTCACAAAAGACATATTGCCGTTGCTAGCCTCTTCATCCTGGGTGTATTTATCTATGGGATTTCACTTGTTTCTACCAACTACAAGATTGAAAATAATCTGCCAAGAAAAGGAAGAATAACCACTGATTTTAAATTCTTTGAAGAACATTTTTCAGGGTTTCGACCCCTAGAATATGCAGTTTTACTAAAAGATGGGCATTCGGTGTTTGATCTCGATGTGCTCACCAGCATCAATGCACTTGATGATAAAATAAAGAGTTATCCTGGGGTTAAGGCTACCCAATCAATCAATGATATTTTTAAAAGTATCAACATGGCTGGTCATTTTAATGACCCTAGTTATTATACCTTACCAGATTCTGCATCATTGGTAAATATGATGGGAATTAAAGATGCGCTTCCTAGTATGATGCAAAATGTATTAGTGAGTAAAAGTGGTACTAAAACGCGTATTTCCTCGAGAATTATCGATGAAGGAGCTGATAAAGTAAAGGCTATTGGAGAAGAAATCGAGGCTTGGGCACAAACAAATATTGATACTTCCTTGATGAGTGTGCGAAGAACAGGAACAGGCTTTTTAATTGATAAAAATGCAGTTTATGTTCGAGAAAGCCTCATCTATGGACTACTGCTTGCATTGGCCATTATTTGTGTGCTCATGGTTTTTCTCTTCCGCGATTTAAAAATGCTATTCATTGCCCTGGTCCCTAATATGTTTCCTCTACTTTTTGCGGCTGCTCTTCTTGGCTATTTAGGTATTGAACTAGAGGCTAGTATTTCTATAGTTTTCGCTATCGTTTTCGGTATTGCTGTAGACGATTCCATCCATTTCCTAAGTAAATACAAACTTTCAAGAGACAATATGAGCTCAGAGGAAGCGATACTTGTCAGTTTCAAGGAAACGGGAAAAGCCATAACTTTTACAACCCTTGTCCTCTTTTTCGGTTTTATGGTTATGCTATTTTCAAATCAGCCTGCAAGTATGACTGTTGGATTGTTGATTTCAGTTACCTTGCTAAGTGCTTGGTTAGCGGATCTACTGATTCTTCCATTATTATTGCGCTTTTTCTATAAATAGCTAATCCTTTAGCTACTTTTGTGGCATTATTTATTTGAGTAAACATCATTGAAAAATATACAAAATGCAGAGAGATTTTTTACAGTCTTTAGGTCTAAAAGATAAAAACAACGGTACTTGGACAGGTATCCAAAGTATGGCTTCTGAAGAATATATCAGTTCGTATTCTCCAGTAGACGGAAGTTTAATTGGTGCTGTAAGTGTTACTACTGAAAGTCAGTATGAAGAAGTTATGCAGAAAGCGCAAGAAGCTTTTAAAGTTTGGAGAAAAATGCCCGCTCCTAAAAGAGGCGAAATTGTTCGTCAATATGGAGAAGCACTACGAACCCATAAGGATGCACTGGGAAAACTAGTCTCATTTGAAATGGGTAAAAGTTTGCAAGAAGGTTGGGGTGAAGTTCAGGAGATGATTGACATTTGTGATTTCGCAGTGGGATTATCTAGACAACTTTACGGTTTAACCATGCACTCTGAAAGACCTGATCATAGAATGTATGAGCAATGGCACCCGATGGGTATTGTAGGAATTATTTCTGCTTTCAACTTTCCAGTTGCTGTTTGGTCATGGAATGCTATGATTGCTTTAGTATGCGGAGATGTTTGCATCTGGAAGGGAAGTGAAAAAACTCCGATGTGTTCTGTTGCTTGCCAATTGATTTTCCAAGATGTATTAAAAGAAAACAATATTCCTGAAGGTGTTTCTTCTATAATTACCGGAGACTATAAGGTAGGCGAATGGATGACGAAGGATGGAAGAATTCCATTAATTTCTGCTACCGGAAGTACCAGGATGGGTAAAATTGTAGGTGCAGAAGTAGCTAAACGCTTAGGAAACTCGCTGCTAGAATTAGGAGGAAACAATGCTATTATTGTTACTGATTCTGCTGAACTAAAACTTGTATTAACTGGAGCTGTCTTTGGCGCTGTGGGTACTTGCGGACAGCGATGTACTTCTACTCGTAGACTAATTGTGCATGATAGTGTATATGATACTGTTAAAAACAACTTGGTTAAAGCTTATGGCCAGTTAAGAATTGGTGATCCATTGGACCAAAACAATCATGTAGGTCCATTAATCGATAAAGATGCTGTGGCTAATTATCAAAACTCGATAAAGGAGGTCAATGCTCAGGGTGGAAGTTTCATTGTAGAAGGTGGTGTTTTAGAAGGAGACCAATATGCAAGTGGCTGCTATGTAAAACCTTGCATCGCTGAGGTCACCAACGATATGGCCATTGTACAACACGAAACATTTGCTCCCATTTTATACTTAATTAAATACTCTGGAGATCTAAGCAATGCAATAGCTATTCAAAATGATGTACCTCAAGGTTTATCATCGGCTATTATGACTACTAAGATGAAAGACGCCGAATTATTCCTTTCGACGGCTGGTTCTGATTGTGGTATTGCTAATGTAAACATCGGTACAAGTGGCGCGGAAATAGGTGGTGCTTTCGGTGGTGAAAAAGAAACTGGCGGAGGAAGAGAGTCTGGTTCTGATTCTTGGAAAGCTTACATGAGAAGACAAACAAACACTATTAACTATAGTGATGACCTTCCATTAGCACAAGGTATTAAGTTCGATTTTTAATATTACATCCAAGCCTTTTGGCTTGATTCGACACGATATAAGAGATAGTTCATGATTTTATGGGCTGTCTCTTTTTTTATAAAAGGCAGCGTAATGTTTCCCCCTGCAGTAGATATTTCTAAGGAAGCCAAGCCTCTTCGTAATTGATACCAACTTTGCTTTAACTGGACCGTTTGTATTTTATGGTTTTCTAGTACGGTGTGCTTAGCACCATAGGCACCTCCATATATCGCAGTTACTTGATTAAACAGTGAGTATCCTTTCTTTTCATAACGAAACCAAGAAGTTACTATAAAATAAAGGTAAAATATACTGGCTGCCGTAAATTGGATCCATGACGATGTATAGATCATGAAACCAGCGATTAAGGCATAGGCTATGGTATAGTTTCTGGCGACATACCAGAAATAATGCTTTTCTACTGGTGTTTTTTCTATCAATGCATTGAAGTCTGTATCTCTTAATAGGTATTGCTGAATTTCATCTACACTCCTTTGGTCACAGCCTGGGACACTAATAGACTTTGCTGTTCTAACTTCTTTGCTACTAGCTTGGCGAAGAAACACTTGAAAGAGTCCTACCTTTTTCTGTAGCCAATTCTGAGCCCAAGATATCGTTTGAATTTTTGTGTCTTGTGCTGAGGTTTGTTTTCTATTTAACAAACCGTAAGACACCTTAAAGCCTGATTTTTCTCGGACCAGTTTTAAGTCATAATACTTAAAAGTGATTCGGATAAGCGAATAAATAAATGCTATGACTCCGAAAAAAACCAGCAGAATTAGCATAGTATATAAACTAGAAGCAATCGACTGCCAACCTATGTTCATATCATTTACATAAGATTTTAGACCTACTTCTTCTAGCTGATCATAAACCCAAAAACAAAAGGCTATTATTAGTAGTCCTGAACGCAAATGATTTTCTGTTGCTCCTATTTTCAAGAGGCTTGGAAAATCTACTTTCATTATTTCATGTTCAACTACTTCATCTATGCTTTCCTCTTCATCGCTAAAAAGTTGCTCCTTTTTGTTTTGAGGCTTCTTTTCGAGCAAATAACTTTTAAGAGCATTGGCCATGGGCCACGATAAGGCTTGTAAACTTAATTCCGCGCCTGAGCTACCTGCCGTATCTATCTTAAGCTTAGCAACATTGAACAATCGATGCACTAGTTCTTGCTCAAAGTTTATGGTTTGTATTCGATCAAATGGAATGCTTGTTCTCGACTTTCTGATGATTCCTCGTTCAACAATCAACTCGTCCTCATCCACATAGAAATAGTATTTAAAGAAGGAAATTATACTTAGAATACCAGATATTAAACCTAAACTCGCTAAGACCAATAAGATCCGATCCGAGGTGCTTCCTGTTCCTTTAGTATTAAGAAAAACTACCAATAATAATGGCCAGAGTTGTCTAATTATTCTTCTAAATATTGCTATGATTATAATTAGAATGGCAACATAGGATTGTCTCCTAGGAATCGTAAAATTAAATTCACTCTTCCTCTCCATGCTCGAGCTTTTTAAGAATAAATGACTTCAGTTGTTTTGCTTTTTCCAACTTTATTCCTGGTATGGATATATCACTCTGGCTCCCTCCCGCTGTAAATATCTTAAGTCTAGCTAAACCAAACATTCTAGACAATGGACCCTGGGTTACCTCACAATGTTGGACTCTTTTAAACGGCACTATCGTGCTTGATCGAAACAACCATCCAGACCGAAAGGCTATATCTTTTTGCCTTAATGCATAAGCTTTAAAACGAAAGCCTATAAAGACGGCTATAATTCGAAGCAAAAACAACAACACTATGATGCCTAATCCATAAAGGAAATACTCCTTTTCATCGCCATCAGCATTGAAATAAAAAAAACTAACTAATGATAGCGCTCCTATAAAAAAGATAATGGTTTGGATGATTCCTATCGTCCTAAATGGCTTTTCTAGCGGCAAAAAGGCAATACTTTCTACGGCGGGTAATTCTTCGACGTTTATTTGTACGTTTTCAAAGCTCACTACGATAGGTTTACATTATTAACCAGCAATTTCTAGAATGCGTTCAAGTATTATTCTGGCTTCTTTTAGGTTTTTAACATCCTCCCTAATTAAAATTAAATACTTGGCTGTTTGTTTAAGTTGAAGTTTTAAATCTACCTCTTTATCTGAAACTAAACCGATTATGTTTTTAAATAATGTCGAATCATAATAACTTGATTGTGCATTATGGATAAAAAAGCCTCTTAGTTTATTACTTTTTAAGGAAAGTCTTTCAAAACCCAACTGCTTACATATCCATCTTAACCTTAAGCCGTTAAACAGCTCTTCTACCTGTTTCGGCATCTTTCCAAACCGATCTGTCAGGCCTTTGGCGAACTTTACCAAGCTCTCTTCGTTTTCAATTTTGTCTATTTGTGTGTATATATTCAACCGTTCCTGAATATTACTGATGTATTCGTCCGGAATAAGCATCTCTATATCTGCTTCTATTTCCACATCCTGAACGTACTTTTTCTCTTTATCTAAGGCCTCTTTAAACAACTCTTTAAAGTCGGTTTCTTTGAGTTCCAATACTGCTTCTTCTAAGATTTTCTGATACGTTTCGTATCCTATATCTGCAATAAATCCACTTTGTTCTCCACCTAATAAATTTCCCGCTCCACGAATATCTAAATCTTTCATGGCTATATGGAATCCACTTCCAAGATCAGAAAACTCCTCTAAGGTTTGAATCCTTTTTCTAGCATCAGAAGTCAAGGTAGAAACAGGTGGCGCAAATAAATAGCAATAGGCCTTTTTATTTGATCGTCCTACCCTTCCTCTAAGTTGGTGCAAATCACTCATCCCAAAATGATGGGCATTATTGATGATTATGGTATTTGCATTGGGTATATCTAAACCTGTCTCAATAATGTTTGTACACACTAAAACATCGTGCTTTTTCTCGATAAAATTTAACAGTGTTTTTTCTAATTGCTTTGGCTCCATTTGTCCGTGGGCTACAGCAACATTAACATCAGGACACAGCTTTTTTACCAGCAAAGCCATATCATTTAGTGTCTTTACCCGGTTGTGTACAAAAAAGACTTGGCCACCTCTATAAATTTCGTAATAAATTGATTCTTTTACTACACTGTCGCTGAAAACCCGGCGCTCCGTGTATATTGGTTGTCGATTAGGAGGTGGAGTTTTTATAATCGATAAATCTCTTGCTGCCATTAGAGAAAACTGGAGCGTTCTTGGAATTGGTGTTGCTGTTAGGGTAAGTGTATCTACATTTACCTTAAAGTTTCTCAGTTTTTCTTTAGCTGCTACTCCAAATTTTTGTTCCTCATCTATGACCAATAAACCCAGGTCTTTAAAGCCTATTGCTTTGTTTAAAATAGCGTGAGTACCAATGACTATATCTATTTTTCCTTCCTTGAGATTGGCAAATATTTCTTTTTTCTCCTTTGCACTTCTAAAGCGATTAACGTAATCTACCGTGACTCCAAACTCTTTTAATCGCTCATTAAATGTTTTATAATGTTGGAGCGCTAAGATGGTTGTTGGGACCAATATTGCTACTTGTTTCCCACCTACAACCGCTTTAAAAGCAGCTCGAATGGCTATTTCTGTTTTTCCAAATCCTACATCTCCACAGATTAGTCGATCCATAGGATAGGGTTTACACATATCTTCCTTCACTGCTTTGGTGGACTCAAACTGATCAGGTGTGTCCTCATAAATGAAGGATGCTTCCAGTTCGTTTTGTAAATATCCATCAGGCGGAAAAGCAAATCCTTTTGATGCTTTTCGTTTAGCATATAGCTGTATTAATTCCTTCGCTATATCCTTGACTTTCCGTTTAGTTTTGCGTTTTAAGTTTGTCCACGCCTCACCTCCTATTTTATTTAGTTTAGGTGGTGTCCCGTCTTTTCCTACGAATTTAGAAATTTTATGTAGTGAGTTTATACTCACATATAGGACGTCATTATTCTGGTAAATAAGTCTAACTGATTCTTGAATATTCCCATTGATATTTAGTTTTTCAAGGCCGGAATATCTGCCCACTCCATGATCAATATGGGTAACAAAATCTCCCGCCTGCAACTCCCGCAACATTTTAAGATTAACTGCTTGGGATTTGCTAAATCCTTGTCTAAGAGAATATCGGTGAAACCGTTCGAATATCTGATGATCGGTGTAACAAGCAACCTTCCAATCTTTGTCAATAAAACCTTCGAAAATATCTTTTCGGATAGGTCGAAAGGCTACTTCTGCTTCTAGATCATCAAAAATGTTGTAGAATCGTTCTATCTGTTTTGTGTTATCTGTAAACAAAAAAGAATCAATTCCCTGATCACTTTTTTCTTTCAGATCCTCAATTAATAAGCTGAAGTTTTTATTAAATACTGGTTGTGGTTTTACATTGTATTTTAGCTTTTCGTCATACTTGTTTATTTTGACATTATCCTTCATAAAGAATATCGTTCGATCGCTAATGGATTGTATGATGTCGTTAGGATAGACAAAAGCCCTTTCTCTCAATACTTTTTTTAGTTCCTCATTAGATTCAGGATTAAGCATCTTAGCAAATTTCTCGGCTTGCTCTAAACAAAAATCTAATCGATCTAATAACATATCGAGCTCCTTAATCCAAACAACTGTGTTTTCAGGGATTACATTAAAGAGTGAAATTTTTTGGTCTTTGCTAAATTGATTATTTACATCTGGTATGATGGAAACTAAAGAAATGTTTTTTACACTGAGTTGATTTCCTGGATCGAAGGTTCGTATGTTTTCTACTTCTTCATCAAATAGCTCGATTCTGTACGGCCATTCGTTTCCATACGAGAAGATATCTACAATACCACCTCTAATGGAAAACTGCCCGGGCTCGTATACAAAATCTTCTCGACTAAAACCAAACTCCACGAGAAACTCAATCATGGTATCCAAGTCAATTTCCTCCCCTTTACGGATCGTAATTTTCTGAGCTTCTAAATGCTGTGGATCGATTACTTTTTCGAATAAGGCCTCTGGATAGCTTACCAGAATCTCTTTTTTCTTAAGCGTACTAATTTTATTAATCGTTTCAGTTCTAATCAACACATTGTTATTGTCGATGGTCTCGAAATAACCAGGTCGCTTAAACGAATCTGGGAAAAACAAGACGGACTGTTCTTCGATACAGTTTTCTAAAGCGTTCTGATAATAGGCGGCTGTTTCTTTATCTGGAGCGATGTATAAATGGCTGGCATCGGAAGCATAAAACAAACTACTCAACAAAATAGCATCATGTGATCCTACAGAACCTTCTATGAGTACCTTACTTTTTTGTTGGCTCGTTGCATGATGCAGGAGTTTGTGGCTTCGTGCATCTTCCCTTGCACGGTGCAAGAGTTCTTTAAAGTTTTTATTAAATAACTGGGCGGTATCTTCTTGGTTTATACCCAATCAAATGCATACACTAATGAGGTAAATAAAAATGGTAACATTACCCAAAACCATTCTGGTAAGAAGACCAAAAAGGCTACAGTACCTATTAATGACACAACGAAATATAGCCAATACTTTGCTGTTGATTTGCTTTCTGAAGTCATAACGTTAATTTCTAGCAACAAAGCTAAAAAAACAATTTAAATTTACGTTTATTCCTTTCCTAACAATCAAGAAAAATTTTGATCGATTTTAGTAAACAGTTCTCAGCAAAAGTATTGCTCTTCGGAGAATACACGGTTTTATTGGGTGGCGATGCTTTAGCTATGCCATTTAATTCTCTGTCCGCTCACTGGGATAAAAGTGAAGAAGTCGACGAATCCTTACTCTTGTTTTTAGACTACCTTGGCAAACAAACTAATCTCTTTTCTCTTATCGATGCAACAGCATTGGACCAACTATTTAAAGAAATACAAAAGGGTTTAGTTTTAAAGAGCAACATTCCTATCGGTTATGGTTTAGGTAGTTCCGCGACCGTGTGTTCTGCTGTCTGGTCCTTTATTTCAAAAAAGGATTTAAATCTTTCTATCAAGGAATTAAAACATGTTTTCTCTACGCTAGAAGGGTTTTATCATGGGACAAGTTCTGGAGTAGATCCATTGGTTTCTTATTTCGAAAAAGCTATTAAAATTTCTTCTGAAGGATCTTCTTTAATGGAGAAACCTTCCCTGGATATTCCTGCCTATCTATACGATAGTCTTCTACCTCGCGCTGGTAAACAATACATACATTGGTTTACTGATCACATAGAAACTAACAAGTCATTTAGAACTAAAATGGAAGAGCTGACTATCTTAAACAATGAGCTAATTCAAGGAACTTCTTCGGATCACAAATCAACCATTCAGGCAATTTCTGAAATTCAGTGGCAATATATGGCTCCAATGATTCCGGAAGAGTTACGTGGTTTTTGGAAAGATAGTTTGAGAGATGAAGATTCCTTTTGCAAACTTTGTGGTGCTGGTGGTGGCGGAATGTTTCTATATTTTTCTACTAAAGAATTACCTAACCCATTAGATGGCAAGTATCCTTTGTATGCTCTATGATTCTTTGGCTAGAAACTGCTTAAGATCCGAATTGCTTTCTGAGAGTTGTTTTATTTGAGATTTGCTTTGCTGGATACTTCCTTTAAAAACTTGGATTTCTATTTCGTTAGTTGTTTTTGCTTCTAAAGTCTTTTTTAGTTTCAGTGCCTCATCGTAAGATTCGTAAAAGCCTAAGCTGTAGATAAGCGTATTAGAAACTAAGTCCTTACTTACCATGATATCATCGTTCTGTCTTAAAATCGAATTTTTATAGATTCTAGGACTGCTAGCAAATTTTACTCGATAATGAACGTCGTCTTTTACGACTCTATACAAACCATATCTTCGATCTTCGTGGACACTTTGTACATCCTTAAAACCCTCATAAGATAGGATGTGCTGTTCAGGAATATCATACATTAGGATGTCAACACGCTGATTTTTATCGGTTAAAGATTGTGTTTCGTTTCCTCCCATATTTGGTTTAACATAAGGAAAACTTGCTCCTAATGTGTTTGCTATGATGCGATCTTTTTTAATATTTCTACTCACCAAATACTCGATAATATCGTCCATCCATATGATACCAAAGTATAATTCAAACTCCTTTAATGGTCCTGCTTGGATGTTATTAGTTAGTTCCACTTTACTCTCAGGAAAGATGGTCAACAATCTTATTAATTTTTCAAGTTTCCGCTTATTTTCCAGGGTCATCATTTGTTTTTCGTCCTTATAAAACAAGGGCTCTACAACTAACAAATCTGCTGTCAACTCTTTAAGTGCTTCTTTTTCGGCTTTCTTCTTTTTCCTTTGTTCTCTTTTGCTTTCGCTTGCTACTTCTTTGCTTGGTGTTATATTTTTTGTAGTTTTCTCATCTGACTTTTCTTGAGGCTCTTTAGGTGCTTTCTCTTCAGATTGAGTACTCGTTTGGTTATCTGTATTTGCGATTTCTGTGCTTGCTTTCTCTGTTTTTTCTACTGATGGAGCAGAGACTTTGGGTTCCTCAACAACTACTTCTTTTTTAGGTTCTTCTTCTTCTTTTGTTGTGCTTGGTTCTTCTACACTTTTTGGAGATTGATTTTCGCTTACTTCTGTTGTAGGTTTTTCTTCATCTCTGTTTACCTCTTTTGGAATTTCATATTGAATAAAGGCAAGAGATTCTAGTGGTTGAACACTGGTAGCCCAAGGTTGCTTAAAATAGGCGAAGTAAATGTCTTCCATTCCATTTGTTCCTGCTCTGTTAGAAATGAATGAAGAAGAGATACCATCTGCCTCTAATCTAAAGCCATGGTCATCCGCCGGAGAGTTTACGCTTAAACCTAAGTTTCCTGCTTTATTCCATTGGTTGTTTGTCCTCTCAGAATAAAAAATATCTAAACCTCCTTGCGATTCTTTTCGGTTAGAGCTAAAAAACAAGAGACTCGAGTCCTCTGTAACAAATGGACTCAGTTCATCATACGGACTATTTATGTTTGCTCCCAAGTTTTGTGGTAAGGACCATTTATCGTCTTGATAACTAGAAAAGTACAAATCATAGGCGCCAAAACCTCCTGGTCTTAAGGAGCTGAAGATGATTGTTTTCTTATCAATAATGCACAAATCTCTATCACCTAGATCTGGAAAATAAGGCATGTTTGCTCGGTAAACATTTTTCTTGTCTCCACTTTTTTGATAGAGAATGAGTTGTTTCTTTTTCAATGCCGCTTCAAAGAAAATAATCTGACCGTCTCCACTAATATCATTAACTATAGGACTACTTTCTTGACTAATTTGTGATAAAACTTGATCTCGATCTTCCCAATTACCTTTGTTAATAGAATAGCTTTTAACAGCACTTCCCTTCCCTTCTTTTCGAGTCAGGTATATGGTGCTGGGAAATAAAGGGCTTCTTAAAACATTTGATTCTCGGTATTTGGAATTGGCTGGAGATGGTAATTGTTCTAAGAGGACCTCAATGTCTTTTTTTGTGTTTAAGGCATAAAAGCACTGGTTAATGGATCGAACAACTTCTTCCTCCTTTATTCTTTTATATGGTTTCCCTGCAAGATATTCCTTATACCAGTTTATGGCCTTTTTATATCTACCTTGTCTGTGATAGGCTTTCGCTAAGTAGTAGTTTAGCTCATTTTGTTTATTGCCCAAGTTTTTTGCCCTGGCTATATCTACTAATGTTTGTTGGTATTCGGAAACGAGGTAAGAACAAAGTGCTCTTGCATGAAGAGCTTTTTCGTTATCGCGAATCGATGGCATAGCATTTAAGACATCTATAGCCTCCCAATAACGTTCTTGTTCCATAAGGTTAGTGACCTTAGAAGGAACACCCTGAGTTATTCCTGGAAAATAACTCAATAAAAATAATCCTATAATTATTGCTCTCAAAAGCATAGCTTAAACTAAAACAGTGTTGGTATCATTAAGATACAATCAAAAACTATACTAAACTTTAGTCTATAGACAAAAGGTCTATAGCATAATACATATTGTTAAGACAATAATATGTACTAAATACCCCTATTTGGATCAAAAGCTTCCAAGTAATCTGCAACTTTTCTAAGGAAAGAACCTCCTAAAAAGCCATCCACCACTCGGTGGTCATAAGAAAGAGATAAAAACATCATTTGTCTCACGGCAATTAGATCCCCGTATTCTGTTTCTACAACTGCTGGTTTCTTTCTAATAGCTCCTACGGCTAAAATTGCTACTTGAGGTTGGTTTATAATAGGTGTTCCCATTACATTTCCAAAGGTCCCCACATTAGTGAGTGTAAAACTTCCTCCCTGAATATCTTCTGGCTTTAACTTGTTATTCCTTGCTCTATTTGCTAAATCATTAACTGATTTAACGATACCTTGGAGGCTAAGCATATCTGCATTTTTAATAACAGGAACAATTAGGTTTCCGCTTGGTAGCGCAGTAGCCATACCAATATTTATATCCTTTTTGACAATTATGTTATCTCCATCGACAGACACATTTATCATTGGGAAATCGCGAATGGCTTTGTGCACGGCTTCGACAAATATCGGTGTAAAGGTGATTTTTTCACCATACTTAGCTTGATATTCCTTTTTAATCTTACTTCTCCAATTAAATAAATTGGTGACATCTGCTTCTACAAATGAAGTTACATGTGGAGATGTGTGTTTTGAGCGAACCATATGATCAGCAATAAGCTTTCTCATTCGATCCATTTGGACAATTTCATCATGACCTGAAGCACTTCTAACTGCAGGAACAGGATTAGCAGGTTTAGAAGACGCTACATTATTTGATATTGCTGGCTGAGGGACAGATGTGCTACCTTGAGTTCTGTTTTTCAAATAAGCCATCATATCTATCTTTGTTAATCTGCCATTTGCCCCAGTTCCTGGAATAGCATCCAACTCGGCTTGTCCTATATTTTCTTTTTTTGCTATGTTCTTTACTAGAGGAGAGTAAAACCTATTCGATGAACTTATTGCTTGGGGAGCAACAGCTTGAGTGGCTTCTTGCACTTGTACTTCTATTTTTTGTGCTACCTCTTTAGCCGCCATCTGCGCTGGTTCCGCCTGTTTCGGTGATTCTGCAGGTTCGCTGATGGGTTCATCTACCGTTTCTTCACCTTCAGTTTCTAAGATGGCTATTATTTCACCTACAGGAACCACATCGTTTACTTTGAAAAGAATTTTGCTAATAACTCCATCAACAGGTGAAGGAATTTCAGAATCTACTTTGTCGGTTGCTATTTCTAAAATGGTCTCATCTTCTTCCACTTTATCGCCAACATTTTTAACCCAGTTTAATATGGTTGCCTCAATGATACTTTCTCCCATTTTTGGCATCCGTAGTTCTAATTTTCCCATTATTTAATTTTGTGTAAAATTAATTGAATTATCGCTGAGTAAAAATTTTCTGAGCATAATAAAAGCATAGGTCGTGCTATATTCTATGTTAATTTCTCGGTCCTTTTGAATTAAAAACTTTTTAGACTCTATTCTTTCTTTGCTACCAACTGATACACAGACTGTACCTACAGGCTTTTCTTCTGATCCTCCTCCAGGTCCTGCAATTCCTGAAACTGCGATGGCTATGTTTGTATTAAATACATTTAGACAACCTTTAACCATTTCTTCCGTTGTCTCAAGGCTTACTGCTCCATACTTTTCTAGTGTTGATGGTTTGACTCCTAAGGTTTTTTCTTTCACCTGATTGTCATAGGCTACAACACTTCCTTGATAATAAGCACTGGATCCAGGATTTAAAGTAATATGGTGTGCGATATTACCTCCGGTACAGCTCTCTGCGGTAGAAATAGTTAATCTGTTATTAACCATCACTTTTTGTAGTTCTTTTACCAATGTTGTTTCATCATAGCCAAAAACTATTTTTCCTAGTTGAGAGCTTACTTGTTCTGTTAGATTATTAATGGTTTCTTGGAGTGCTTCTCTATTCGAGTGGCTCCCCGATATCCTTATTCTAACGGATGCTTTTGAAGGAAGATAGGCAAACGATACAAAGTCCGGTGCCTTGTCAATAATCGTTGCAATATCATCTGCAATCATAGACTCTCCTCGTCCGCAGGTGTGAATTGTTCGATAGTAGATGTTTTCGGTTTCTTGTCGCTTGATATAAGGTACAATGTGTTCTGCGAATATATACTTCATTTCAAAAGGGACTCCGGGCATAGATATAATCGAATATCCTTCCTTTTCAAACAACATACCTGGAGCTGTGCCTAGCTTGTTTTCGAAGAGTTTCACCGTTTCAGGCATAAAACATTGCTCTTTGTGCATTGAGCTTATTGGGAAGTTTCTCTTTTTAAAATAAGCAGATATTTTATCATAAGTCCCTTGATCAAAATACATATCTACTTCCAAGAATTCACTAATTGCTTTTTTTGTGAAGTCATCTTTAGTGGGTCCAAGTCCTCCTGTGACAATTACTAAATCACTGTCTTTTGTCGCCATTTCAAAAGCAGCTAACATTTGATTCATTTCGTCATTTACCGAAAGTACTCGTAAGACTTCTACTCCGAGATTATTTAGCTTTTGTCCTAACCAAGCTGAATTAGTATCGATTATTTGTCCGATCAATATTTCTGTTCCTATAGTAATTATACTTGCTTTCATATGATCATTTTTAGGTCTCCAAAAGCAAACGACTCTTTTCCTTGATCAGTCATCAGAATCAAATGGCCTTTACTATCAACTTCTCTTATCACACCTCTAATTTCTTGCTCTTTAAACACAAATTTTTTTTCTTCACCGATTTTATATAAATGTTGATTGTATTGTTCAATGATGTTATAATTAGCAACAACGTCTTCTGTTTTTATGTTTAACTGTTTGCTAAGACCTTGAATTAAATCAAGTAAGTCGTAGGTATTATTACTTAGCTGTTTAAGGGAAATTGGGTTGGGAATAGTTTTACTGAAACTTGTTTGGTTTATGTTTAGTCCTACTCCGATTATACAGTGACTTATTTGTTTTAAGGCCAGAATATTTTGAATTAATAGTCCTCCAATTTTCTTATCGTTTACATAAATATCATTTGGCCATTTAATGTAGCATGTTTCTTTACTCAGTGCAGCAATGTAAGCTCTTACCCGAAGAGCTATAGACATATTTAGCATGATTTGCTCTTTTACAGATAGACCTTTAAATGGAATAATTATGGAACAACTAATATTTTTTCCTGACTCACTTTCCCATTTCCTGCCAAATTGTCCTCTTCCTGCTGTCTGATTGTATGTATAAATACACGAAAGACCTGATGGTTTACTTTTTGATAACCATTGTGTAGCAAATACATTGGTAGAATCTATACTTGATAAGTATATATATTGAGTGTCCATGATTCTTTATCGGTAGATTTGGAGATTTATTATTCGTACTTTTATAAGATAATCCTTAAAGATAACATTTGAGCAGAGCAAACATTAAGAAAGTAGTACCCACAGATATAGATGCCTTAAATGATCTAATCATAGATAGTATACAAGATATTAAAGGGAAGAATATAGTTAAGTTAGATTTACGAGAGCTGGATGAAGCGCCTTCGGACTTCTTTATTATTTGTGAGGGAGATTCTTCCACTCAAATAAACGCTATTGCTAGCAATGTCCATAAACGGACTAAAAACGAAATGGATCAACGGGCAATTCATCGAGAAGGATTGAACAGTACTAGCTGGGTTCTTGTTGATTACTTTAATACCATTGTTCATATCTTCCACCCTGAGGCAAGAGAGTTTTATGCCATTGAAGAATTGTGGGGAGATGCAGCATTCACCGAATATCAAAACTTATAATTGAAGACCAAACGATATTCTATTTTTGCGCGTTATTTCATATAGCTGATAACAGTTAAACAAAGTAAATGAGTACAGAAAAAAACAATAATAATAAAAAAGTAAACTTCAATACTTATTGGATTTACGGGCTTATTATCTTCTTTATTATTTGTGTAAATATGTTTTTATACACGAATAATACAACGCAAGAAATTCCTAAGTCTAAGTTTATGGAGATTGCTTCCCAAAACCATATAGAGAAGCTAGACATCATTAATGATGATATAGCGGAAATATACATAGCTAAATCTGCCCAAGCTTCTTATGAACATATAAAACAAGGAAACCCTATTTCCGTTGCTTCCCCTCATTTTAGATTAAATTTTGGTGATGTAGGTAAGTTCACTGAACAATTAGATAAGATAAACGAAACAGCAAGTACTCCTATAGAGTATTATCATATAAAAAGGACAAACTATCTAGGTAACATGCTAAGCTGGTTGCTTCCTGTTTTCCTAATTATAGCATTATGGTTGTTCTTCATGAAACGAATGGCCACTGGTTCTGGAGGACCTGGTTCTCAGATTTTCAACATTGGAAAATCAAAGGCTACCCTTTTTGATAATAACACCAAGGTTAATATCACTTTTAAAGATGTTGCGGGCTTAAATGAAGCAAAAGAAGAAGTAATGGAAGTAGTAGACTTCCTGAAAAACCCTAAAAAATATACAGCTCTTGGCGGTAAAATACCTAAAGGAGTTCTTCTAGTAGGCCCTCCGGGTACAGGTAAAACATTGTTAGCCAAAGCTGTCGCAGGAGAGGCAGGAGTTCCTTTTTTCTCTATGTCAGGTAGTGATTTTGTGGAAATGTTTGTGGGTGTTGGTGCCTCTAGGGTAAGAGATTTGTTTAAACAAGCAAGAGAAAAAGCGCCATGTATCGTCTTTATTGACGAAATAGATGCTATTGGTAGAGCGCGTGGCAAAGGTGCTGTCCAAGGTGGTAATGATGAAAGAGAAAACACGCTAAACCAACTACTTGTAGAAATGGATGGTTTTAGCACCGATAAGGGAGTTATCCTTATGGCTGCGACAAATAGACCTGATGTTTTAGATAACGCTTTACTAAGACCTGGTCGTTTCGATCGACAAATAGGTATAGATCGCCCTGATTTAAAAGGTAGAGAAGAAATATTTAAGGTACACCTAAAATCCATTAAAATAAATGACGAAGAAGTTGTACCCGAGAAGTTAGCCGAAATGACTCCTGGATTTGCTGGTGCAGATATTGCCAATATTTGTAATGAGGCCGCTTTAGTAGCAGCAAGAAGAGATAAAAAAGCCGTTGATCTTGATGATTTTAATTATGCTTTGGATAGAGTCATTGGTGGTTTAGAAAAGAAAAACAAGATTATTTCTCCGAAAGAAAAAGAGATAATTGCCTATCATGAAGCAGGACATGCTATTTGTGGTTGGTTCTTAGAACATGCTTCACCTTTAGTTAAAGTAACCATTGTTCCGAGAGGTATAGGTACACTTGGTTATGCTCAATATTTACCCAAAGAAGAATATATTACTCGTACCGAGCAATTAGAAGATCGTATGTGTATGACCTTAGGAGGTCGAGCAGCTGAGAAAATTGTTTTTGACAAGATATCAACAGGCGCACAAAACGATTTAGATCAGGTAACTAAAATGGCTTATGGAATGATTTCAGTCTATGGGATGAATGATAAAGTAGGTAATGTTTCCTTCCATGGTATGTCACAGGATAATTTTAATAAGCCTTACTCAGATGAAACAGCCAAGTTAATTGACGATGAGGTTCGAAAAATGATTGATACTCAATATTTGAGAGCACAGGAGTTATTAAGTACCTATAGAAACGAGCTTAATATTTTAGCAAGAACATTGCTAGACAGAGAAGTTATTTTAAAATCTGATGTCGAACAATTGATTGGTAAAAGACCTATTGAGATGGTTGAAACGGAAGCAGAAAATGTTACCGAAGCGCCTGAAATAGCGCCAGAAGATCAACCTGAAATATAAAAACTTTAGGTTTAGTTTTCGGCAATCTTTGTTAGTGCATAGGTTTCCATGATAGTAAATATCAAATAGTTTATCAAAAACGGAATGACAAACCACTTTGTCTGTGGACCATTTGTCTGTACATACCAATAGACCAAGCCAAAAGATAAGATTAACTTCATTAAAACATTAAATATCACCATTGATATAAATGAGCCCTGTTTTCCTCTAGTTGTCAAATATTTACTAGCAAAAAATATAACACTTGCCAGCAAAAGGAAAAACAACATACTGATCAAGAAAAAGTCTTGATAGACCAGTGTTTCTCCAAACAATCCAGATAAGTAAAAAAGTCCGGCAGCCAATAAACAACTACAAACAGTCAATACCGCATATTGGGTTATTTTCATATTCAGGTCAATTCCTTAATGAGTTTATAAAATTGGGCAAACACTAAGACGAAGATGAGCAATATGGTTATCCACTGTTTTTCAAAAGCAAAATACTCATCAATCTTTTTTCCAACAAAGGCTGCAATGAATAAAGAAATAAATAGTTGCATTCCCCATCCACTATACTTCATAAAGTCTCTTTTTGAAGACTTTTTGTTATTAGGCATTAGATGTTTTTAAAGCAATCGTCTCGTTTGTTTCTGTGTTAATCGATTTGATTTTTTCTCCTCCCATGGCGCAGCTTACATCAAATGAGGCTCCTGATTGCACAACAAGATTTGAAGTATTTACATCTCCTAAAATCTTAGCAGATTCCTTTACTTGTAAGGTATCCTTTACTCTTAAGTTTCCTTCAAAAGAGCCTTCTATTACTGCATTCAAACAATCAATATTACCTTTTACACTTCCCTCTTTTCCTATGATAACTCGTCCTTCGCAGGTTAATTCTCCATCTAAGGTGCCATCGATTCTGATATCATTTGTTGCATTTATAGTGCCTTTAATGTTTGTTCCATGTACAAGGCTGTTTGTAGATCCATTAGTTGGAGAGAATGTGTTCTGAGACCGGTCTTCAGTTTTCTTATTACCAAACATGAGTGTAGTTTTTTGAGATTAAAAAAGTCCTTGCGCTCGGGAGCACAAGGACTTCTAAAATAATATATTTTATGTTTAGAACCTAGGACAATAGACAGCTCTTTTCTCTGGTCCACAAATGTAATAGTTAATTGAAAACTCAAATGAACCATTTCCTGCAGCTCCTTGTCTAAGCTGAGATATGTTGTAATCATAACTAAATCCTAATCCGAACTGATCGTAATCAAATCTAGTTGAGAATATTAATGCATCCGAATGTGTAAAGTTTACAGAAGGTAAAACAGTATCAGATCCAGGATCAAATCCTCTTCCGTGTCTATACCAAACTCCTACTTCCCAAGACTGTGTAACTACTCGCTGGTTACCCATAGCAAATCGTACACTTGTTCCCAGGTTTAATTCTACTTGCTCTCCTTGTTTCATGAAAACAACACCTGGAACTAAGTAAGTACCTCTTTTCACCATAAACTGACCTCCAGCATGGAAAGTAAGTCTACTGTATAGTGGTTCTACAGTGGAACCATCTGTAGTAAATGTCACGTCTGGCTGGTTTACGTGGTGCAATGCAAGACCACCATAAAAATTGTTGTTCTTGTCTAAAATGCTAAACCATAATAATCCAATCGCTAAATCAGCATAAATAAAATCAAAATCACCAATAACTGGTGGAGCTGGAATGTTAGGATCTTGTAGTCCATCTCCGTCATGTTGTCCAGGCCAGATTTGATTTGCTGATTGTTTAATTCTTCTTTGACTTACCGCGGCATCTGCACCGATAGATAAGTAGTTTGCTTTGTCTCTGTATCCTCCCATCTTTTTGCTATAAGCAAAAGATAGTCTTCCTTGTGTAGTTCCGAATGAAAGTTGACCAGCAACATCTGACCATAATGAACCTCCAATTCCGAAGTAATCTGTTCTTCCAACCGCTACCTTCTGGTCATAAGAAACTGAATAAGTATTGTAAGCATTACCACCTAGAATACCAGCCCACTGATTTCTGTAGTTACCTACCAATCTTGTGTTACAGTTCATTACACCGGTTAGTGCCGGATTTAGGTTTAGGGGAGACATGTAAAATTGTGAGAAATGTATGTCTTGTGCATGGATTCCAGCACCAAGGGCGACAAACATAAAACTAAATAAAATTCTCTTTAACGTCATCAGTATTAATGTTTTAATGTAGTTTTCTTTCTTAAAATAAATTACTTGAAAGTTAAACAAATCTAAAACAATAGCATTCTCAGCTTTTGGACTCTTGTTTAGATTTTTAAACCTACGAAAAAAATAACAGTGTGAAGGTCTAAAGCCTTGCTAAATAACATATTTTTTTTATCGTAATAATTCAAAATTCAACTATATGACACATAAAAAATGGCATACACCTATAAAGATGGAAGTTTATCCAAAAAAGCTGCTTCACTCCTACCATTTTATTTCCTTAGGCTCTTGTTTTGCAGACAATCTTCATAACTTCTATCTAAATTCTAAGATAAATGGCCTAGTAAACCCACTAGGTATTTCCTTTAATCCTATCAGTATAGCTAAGCATATCAACATGGCACTAAATGATACTAAACAAACTAAAGTATCATTAGGAAATCGAAATGGACTCTATTTTCATGACGATTTCCACAGTAGATTTAATAACATAAACCCTGCCACTTGTCTGAAAAATATAAATGCAGGAATCGCTTCCTTAAAACAATCTCTTCTTACATCTAAAGTTCTAGTCCTTAGCTTGGGCTCAGCCATTGTGCATGTAAAAAAGAAAAATAATTCCATTGTCACGAATTGCCATAAACAGTCTTCAGAGCTATTTAATCGAACATTTCTTTCAGTAGAAAAAATTGTAAACGAACTTCATGCAGCATTGAACCAAATACAAAAAATAAATCCTTCTATTCAAGTCATTTTAACAGTAAGTCCTATCAGACATGCAAAAGAAGGCTTTGTCGAAAACAACCAAAGTAAAGCCACTTTATTGTTAGCATGTAAGGAGTTATGTGCAAGTCACCCTGCAATAGATTACTTTCCCGCTTATGAGATTATGTTAGACGAATTAAGAGATTATCGGTTTTTTTCTGAAGATATGCTACACCCAAATCAAACAGCTATTAATCACATACTTTCTCTTTTTACCGAACATTTATTTGATCAAAAAAGTCAAACATCAATTAAAGAAGTGCAAAACTTACAAAAGAGAATTGATCACAGATTGTTACACCCTGCAAGCGATGAATCCCAGCAATTCAATAAAAAATTACTCTTAGATATCCAGAACTTAGCTGATCGATATGCTTATCTCGATTTTACTAAAGAAAAAATGATGGTGGAAGAACGGCTAAAGATCTAATCTTTTTGATTGGCTGTCTTTTATGCTAAAATTGCCCTTATTATAATCTAGTTCTATACCTACTAGTCCAGGTTTTTTGCCTATTTCTAAACTTCCCAGCTCTTCATCAAACGATAAGGCTTTTGCACCATTTATACAAGCCCACTCAAACAAGGTTTCAAGAGGAACGTGGCTTTGATATTTATGTATAGTTTTAATTTCTTCCCAGATCGACAATTGCCAATTGGAGGTCAAACTATCGGTTCCAATAGTCATTTTACAGCCTTGATCAAGAAAAAATTGGTAATTCGGCAATTGGTTTTCAATGTACAAGTTTGCATTAGGACAAGTAGCCCAAAAAACGTTAGACGACCAAGACAAGGCTGCTTGGATATCTTCTGGTTTACTTTCTGTGTTGTGTACAAAAAGCGTTTTACACTCGGAGTTTAAATATTTTATGGGATAATGAATAGCATTTTTGCCTATGGGTTTAAGGTCAATATTGCTAAATCCAAAATGTTCAAAAAACCCCTTAAAACTGCCTTCTTTGTTCTTTAAAAAATTGTTTTCTGGCGGTGTCTCTTGGTTATGTATGCTTATAGTTTCGCCATGAGAGCTAGCTTTTGCAATATAATTCATGAGTCCTTCCGTCACCGTGTAGGGAGCATGTGGGACTTTACTTTTACTATTTTTTTCGTTGGATTCATGTGCTTCAAAAACTTGTTCGTATTTCTCTATGGTCCCTTGTGTCATCGAGGACTGCATAAAATCAAACATTTCCACAAAAGTATAGTAGCGGATAGGGCTTTCTTTTTTTGTCAATGCTGTATCGCTTGTATTTGAAATATCTCCTACAGCAACAATCCCTTCTTTTAGCATTAAAGTATCTTCTTCTCTGATTCTCTGAGCAATAATACTAGGATCTGTTTCTCTTAGGCTCACTACTTTTTTTAAAAAATCTATTAAGCCAGTCCCTGTTCCCACCTTTCCCTTTAGGTGCGATAACTCTAGGTGACAATGCGTGTTTATCAGACCGGGTATGATAATGCCTTTTGTATGATGGATGTTTTGTTGACTAAATTCTTCTTTTTTACCTATGGCGGTAATGATACCATCATCATTAAGTGCTACGACTCCATTCTCAATAGGTTTTCCAACTACAGGATATAAACAATCGGCAGAAAAGTAGCGCATGCTTAGCTATTATATTCTATCTCAAAATCAAGGTTAATTATTCCATTTCTGAGCCTCGGAACGAAATAGCTGCTTTTAGGAGGAAGGGTTTTTCCTTGCTCTACCACACTATTTATGTAGTCCATCGTTAATGGGTAAATGCAAAAACCGACTCCTTCTTCAATGTTGTCCGTGGTAGTAACTAGTTTTTCTAAAGGTACTTCGCCGCTAAGGTATTTTATTCTTGTATCAGTCCTTACATCCTTTATCCCCAATATTTTATCTAGCACTAGTTCATTAAACAAAGCAGGATCTGTATTTCTTCCTTTCTTAATAAATTTTGCTTTCCACTTTAGTTCATACCATTCCTTTTTTAGATACATGGTCATGATGTGGTTTTTGCTTGGTTTTTTGCCTTTTTTTAGGGTTTTGATTTCACAATACTTGGATAGCCTAGCCATAAAGTTTAGAGGATTCATCATGGCTCTCAGATTTATCACTCGATTAAAATCCAAAATCCTCAATTGATCATTAGAAAAAATGGCCGTAAACAATTTTGAGTACTTTTTCTTGTCCTCACTAGAGTTGTGCATTAAGAGGTTTGTGGAACATCTATGATGTCCATCAGCAATCATGGTTTGTTTTACTTCTTTTTCAAAAAGTTTTATGATTTTCTGGTTTTGCTGCTTTGTCAAATTCCAAAAAGTATGTCGTTCATCTGGCCCGTAATTAACGTCGACAATCGGTTTTCTGGTTTTAACCATTTCCTTAATAAAAGATTGGATGGTATCTATTTTGGGATAGGTTAACAAAACAGGTTTAACCATTGCATTTCGTTGAAGAATCAACTGAATCATTATTTGCTCTTTCTCGGCTAAGGTTAGTTCGTGGCGTTGGATACTTCCTGTGTTAAGTTCTTCTACATCAGTGCTGCAAACTATGCCTTTATATTTTGCACCATTGTATTCGATTTGGTAGACATAAACACCTTCTTTCAATATATTATAAAACAATCCATTGCTACGTAAGCTCTGGTAGTCTTTTTTTACATTGTCTGTAAATGTTTTTACAGAAGGTATTAGTTTTTCATTGGGAAATACTGCTTTGAAGCCACTTATTTTCACAGTTGTAGTTTTAGCTGAGGGAAAATATAATATGGCAATATTAAGATAATGTTCTTTTTAAAAAGAATATTTCTCGTCGAACTTAATTTAAAGTAAAGTACTTAGCTAAGCATTTTCAAATAGGTAGAGACTAAAAAGTTTGGTTCTGCTTTGATTATGTTTTGGAGTGCTGCATCTGCTTTGGTAGAAAACAGCTGCAAGTCTTTGATTGTTTTTGCAAACTCCTTTGACTCTGTGCATCTACCTTCCACGATTTCCATTTTGGTTAAAATTTCAATCATAGGATCTAATTCCTTCTTTTTCCGCTGATTTACAATATGACAAAAGACCTTCCAGATATCCTTTTCAGCTTCAAAAAATTCTTTGCGCTTTTCAGTAACTCTAGTTTTGAAGACTAGTTGCCATTCGAGAAGTGTTCTAAGGTTCATGTTAGCGCTGCCTCGAGAAACACTTAGTGTTTCCATTATGTCATCTGCACAAAGTGGTTCTTTGGTAATAAGTAATAATGCATGAATCTGTCCCAGGGTTTTACTTGTACCCCAGCTAACTGCAAAGTCTCCCCACTTTCTTATAAATTCTCCTTTAGCGTCACAAAACTCCATAGAATAAATTTGTGCTAACTAAATGATATAAAAAGCATTTTGTTCATTCCAAAGAAAAAATCTATCCGTTATGCTTTGTAAAAAGGCACTTTTTTGATGCTGCAAGAACATCGTTTTTTTCGTATGCCAAGGAATATTTCTGCTCCTTCTTCTATGAAGCTTTTATCTACAAAACCCATTCCTATGGGAATGTCCAGTGTCGGTGACATGGTCCCGGAAGTAACCATTCCTATTACATTGTCTTCTTTATCGAAAAGCTCATACCCTTGTCTCGGTACCCTACGATCATTAACAATAAAACCTGTTAATTTTCTTTTCGTCCCTTCTTTTCTGTCTCTTATAAAATGCTCTTTCGAGAAAAAGTCTACGGCTTTCTTTGTCTTAGTTATCCAGCCTAAGCCTGCTGCAATCGGTGAAGTATCATCATCTATCTCATGGCCATATAAGCAGAAACCCATTTCTAACCTTAATGTGTCTCTTGCCCCAAGCCCTGCTGGTTTTATCCCATGCACAGCTCCTTCTTCCATGAGAAGTTTCCAAAGGTATTCTGCATGTTCATTATCAAAATACAATTCGTATCCGCCACTTCCAGTATATCCAGTATTTGAAATAAGTACATTATCAATGTCTCCGACTCTTCCTTTAGTAAACGTGTAATACGCAAGATTATCTAAATCAATATCAACCAACTTTTTAAGGACTTGGATTGCATTGGGCCCTTGTAAAGCTAATAAAGAACTTTTGGCAGATATGTCTATGAGTTTAGTGTCGAAGGTATTTGCTGCTTTGATCCAGTTCCAATCTTTTTCAATATTAGATGCGTTGACAACTAGCATAAAGGCTTGTTCACCTTCACTACATTGATCATCAAATAATCTGTAGACTAACAAATCATCAACGACTCCTCCTCGATCATTAGGCAGACAGCTATACTGTGCCTGTCCAGGCGATAGTTTAGAAGCATCATTTGAAGTTATTTTTTGCACAAAATCTAAGGCCTCTTTCCCCTTTACAATAAACTCGCCCATATGAGACACATCAAATAATCCCACTTTTTCTCGGACAGCAGTGTGCTCATCTGTTATGCTTGTGTATTGTAAAGGCATGTTGTATCCTCCAAAGGACATCATTTTTGCACCTAAGTCTTCGTGTATTTTAGTTAATGCTGTATTCTTCACCTTATTTATTTGTTATGATTATATCTAAAATTTCGTCTCCTTCTACAATTGAATGAACAACATCCATACCTTCAGTAACTTTTCCAAAAATGGTATATTTTCCATCTAGATGAGGTGTCGGAGAATGAGTAACAAACCATTGAGTAGATTCTGTGTGCAAGCCGGCTGATGCCATGCCGATGTATCCTTCATCATTGTAATAACTTCTTGCTAACTCAGATCGAATCGTGTAATCTAATCCTCCGTAACCATCTCCTCTAGGACAGCCTGTTTGGATAACAAAATTAGGAACAACTCTATGGAATATTTTTCCATCATAAAAGTTGTCTTCAGCTAACTCAACAAAATTGACCACTGATCCTGGAGATTCTTTGGGGAAAAACTTAATGTTAAATACACCCTTATTTGTTTTTATGATGGCTGTACTCGAATCTTTAATGGTTTCTAATATCTGATAATTTATTTTCTTTACTTGACTACTTTTTGGTTCTTCAAAAGATATCGTATCAGATAGGTAGTTAATTGCCTTTACAAGCGCCTGACCTGCTTCCAAATCCTTAGGTAAGTTTAAGTTCTTTTTAGCGTCCAATAAAAAGTTTAGAGAATCTATTAATTGTTTAGCATTACTGCTTTCGGTAGCTAATGCTAAACTACCTTCTGTATATACACCAACATCTTCTTTCAAAAACAAATCTTGAATATATCCAATGATTTTACGTCTTGCATATCGTGTAGAACTTTTAAAGTTTGCATTAAAGCGTTCGTTGTTTAAGATTTTTCCCAAAGCTCTAGTTGCTGCTGTTAATATCACTGGGTTTTCTGTTTCTTCCGCATTTTTATAAATGAGCTCATAACTATTTATATCTTCTGATAGGGCATCTAAGTAAGCGGCCACCATTCGAGGGCTTTTTTCTTTTTCTAGTTGCTGTTGTATATCGTACCTAGCTGCGTTTCTAGTCTTTGTATAATAGTAAGGAATGGACTTAAAAAAAGAAGAATAAAGCTTAGGTTTTAATAAAGAGCTATCCATATTCATCGCTATTTCTCTATATATTCCAGCATCTTCTTTATTTCCGCTTTGGCCTAAATATTTTATAGCTGATTCGGCAATGTGTGAGTTTTCATGACCTACTAGTTCAATTATTTTTTCAACAGAATTAATATAATCATATGAGTTGAGTGATCTGATAATATTGACCTTTACTCTATAATCATTATTTCCACTTAATTCCTCATTTAATATCCCTTGAATTTCTACATCTTGTGTATGTCTCAGAGCAAGTGCCAATGCCATTTTAATATTGACGTTTTTCTCTTTTGTTAGTTGATTGGCTATTTGGAATTTTACTTGTTCTATATCAAGGTTATTCGTTCTTGCTAAATAATTTGCTGCATATAATCTTGCTTCATCTGGTATCTCTTTTGAACTTATGTATTGTACCATTAATGATGTTGCTTTTGGATTAACAATACCATTGGTTGCCAACTTATAAATGGCTCTAGTTTGTGCAACTAATAACAAAGTGTCTGTCGGTCTATAAGTAGAGATAGATACTAAGGATTTTAAAATATTAGCATTTCCTAAGCTTCCCATAGATTCTATAATCTGAGCATTAGAAATGTTATCTACCGATATGGTATCACGCTGTTTAAAGTTAGACATCACCTCGGTTGCAAGCTCTTTATCACCTATCTGAGCTAAGGCAAAACTTGACATAGCTCTTACCTTTATGTTTTGATCTTTTAATTTATTGCTTAGTTCTTCTACAGCTGAAGAATCTTGATAAGAGGCAAAAGCTTGAGCAGCTAAATATCGATAACTTGGGTTTTCACTATTTAAATAAAACAATAAGCTATCAAGGTTTTGATCTACTTGGTGTTTAATAAGCTGTTTAACCTTGGTATCAGATAAATCTATATTTACTTCCTTTAATACCTTGTTTTCTGGCGGGACACAAGAAAAGATTAATGCTAGGACAAATAATAAGGTACTGTACTTCACTCGAGAGCTTTGATTAAATGTTGCAAAAATAGTATAAGAAAGACTATTTTTATTAAATACTTAAACAGCATCTCTTTAGGGCTTATTAAACGGTTATTATGAAAAAGTATTTTTATTTTCTCTTTGTTTGTTTTTGTTTTCCACTTAACAGCCAAAGTCTTATTGATTATACCTATTTAGGTGAATATTCTAAATCTCAAATTAGCAGTTCTTTTGGCTATGATGCAAGGTACGATGTTGCCATTTATAAGGTTCAGTATTATACGGATAACTTAGATGGTGAAGCGCATTTAGCATCAGGTCTTTTTTGTCTGCCCAATAACCCAAATGATATGCCTTTGCTGTGTTATCAGCATGGTACTGTCAATGATCGGTTTGATGTGCCTTCTGAACTATCAGGTGGTTATTCATTGGGCGTCGTCTTTGCTTCCGAAGGATATGCTACCGTCATGCCTGATTACATTGGTTTAGGTGACAGTTCTGGCATTCATCCATATATCCATGCAGAGTCAGAAGCTTGGGCTGGACTCGATATGTTTCGTGCAGCTAGAGAATTGCAAGCATCACTAGAATTTAGTCTCAATGAACAAATATTTATCACTGGTTATTCCCAGGGAGGACATGCCTCGATGGCTTTACAGCGCATGATTGAGCGGGATCAACCTGCAGGTTTTAGTGTCACTGCAGGTGGACATTGTTCTGGTCCTTATAGTGTGTCTGAAAAAATGATTGATTTTACTTTAGGAGAAGATCCATATGTTTTTGTGGGTTATTTAGCCTGGGTTGCCTTATCTATTCAAGCAACTTTTCCAGATCTGCTTGCTGACTATAGTTTAGAGGATATTTTTATCGCTGATATTGTGCCACATATCGAACGATTTAGAGATGAAGAGATAAACCTTGCTGATCTAAACACCTTAATGCTCCAATGGTTAGTTCTAAATAATCCTGGTGGTTTTCAGGCTAGAGAACTTCTTCAAGATAGTATTCTAGATGCAATCATAAATGATCCAAGTCATCCTATAAGTATGGCTTTTCAAAGAAATGATTTATTAGATTGGAGTCCGCAAAATCCTGCTCGCCTGTTTTATTGTACCAATGATGATCAAGTGACTTTCGAAAATGCTGTGTATGCCGATTCTATATTAAATGCAAACGGTGCAGTAGACTTAGCAGCTATTGATGTTGCCAGTAATCAAGATCACGGTGGTTGTGTTGACCCAGCAGTTTTAGCAACTCTTGAGTTTTTTGCAAACTATGCAGATTTTCCAAGCCACACAGAATCATCTCATACAACTTGTGATATTGTCTTATCCCAACAAGAACAGTTTTTAGAAATAACATTGGACAAAAACTGTCAAATAGATAAAATTAAGGGCCTTGAGATTTACAATACACAAGGAATAAAACTTATGAGCACACAGCAAGAAAGACTTGCAAGTGTTAATGTTTCGAACTTAAATACTGGAGTATATTTTGTCACTTTAACTACCTCCAACGGACAGAAATTGAATAAAAAATTCTGGAAGCACTAAAAGAGCAATGAGATTTCTGTTTCTTTGCGGCAAATTCTGAATTATGAAAATGGATGATCTTGTTTCAGTAAGTGGAATGTCTGGAGTTTATAAAATTAATACTTCTCGTTCGAACGGATTAGTGGTTGATGACCTAGATACTGGAAAGTCAAAGTTTTGTTCTATGAGGAGGCATCAATTCACTCCTTTAGGTACTGTGGCAATCTATACCTTTTCTGATACGGTAGAATTATCTGTTGTGTTTAAAACCATGTTTGACATACAATCTAAAACTCCTGTAGTTTCTGCAAGCGCCTCTAAAGAAGAAATAACTAGCTATTTTGAAACCATCATACCAGAGTATGATCGGGATAAGGTGTATTTAAGTGATATGAAAAAAGTACTTAAATGGTACTTCTTTCTAAGCGAAAGAAACCTAATAGAGCCTTTGCTTAATGCGGCTGATGAGGAAGAATAATTAACCAGCCCACCCTTCTCTATCAAGACTTCTATATTGGATGGCTTCTGCTAAATGTCCTATTTCTATGCTTTCTTTTTGGTCCAGGTCTGCTATAGTTCTTGCTACCTTTAAAATTCGATCATAGGCTCTAGCTGACAACTGCAATTTTTGCATAGCTGTTTTCAATAATAGGGTTCCAGTCTGATTAATGCTACAAATTTCTCTTACCATATTAGTTGGCATTTGAGCATTACTATGTATGTCCGAATATTTACTAAATCTATCTTCCTGTGTTTTTCTAGCTTCACTTACTCGTTCTGATACCGCTTCACTCGTCTCTCCTTTTGTTGTTTGTTTTGACAGCTCGTCATAACTCACAGGGGTAACTTCTACATGTAAATCGATACGATCTAATAAAGGGCCTGAAATCTTATTTAGATATTTTTTTACTACTCCTGGCCCGCAAACGCAGTCTTTATCGGGATGGTTATAAAAGCCACAAGGACATGGATTCATCGAAGCAATTAACATAAAACTCGCAGGGAAATCCACACTAACCCTAGCCCTCGAAATGCTAACTCTCCGTTCTTCCATTGGCTGGCGCAACACTTCCAAAACAGTTCGCTTAAACTCTGGCAACTCATCTAAAAACAAAACACCATTGTGTGCTAATGAAATTTCTCCTGGAATAGGGTTTGAACCACCACCCACCATTGCTACATCGCTTATCGTATGATGTGGTGACCTAAAGGGCCTGTTGGTTACCAATGAGGAATTACCAGGTAAACTTCCGGCCACTGAATGAATTTTAGTTGTTTCTAATGCCTCTTGTAAAGATAGTATGGGCAAAATGGTCGGTAATCTTCTAGCCAACATGGTTTTACCAGCTCCGGGAGGTCCGATAAGTATCAGGTTGTGTCCTCCTGCCGCCGCAATTTCTAAGGCTCGTTTTATATTTTCTTGACCCTTCACATCAGAAAAATCGACAGGATACTCACTTACCGAATCATGAAAGACTTCTCGGGTGTCATACTCAGTAGGTTCTACATTAGTCTCTCCATTTATAATGCTAATCGCTTCTTTTAAATTAGTTACTCCATAGACTTGAAGATCACTAACAATCGCGGCCTCCCTTGCATTTTCCTTTGGTAAAATGATGCCTTTGTATTTATCTTTTCTCGCTTGGATAGCTATGGGTAGTGCTCCTTTAATAGGTCGTAGACTTCCATCTAGTGAAAGCTCACCCATAATTATATAGTCCTTTAAATGTTCTTTCTTTATTTGATGAGTTACAGCTAAAACACCTAAAGCAATAGGTAGATCATATGAGGAGCCCTCTTTTCTAATATTAGCTGGAGCCATGTTTACCACAATTTTTATTCTAGGCATATTCATGCCTATGTTTTTAATAGCAGCTTCTATTCGTTGGAAGCCTTCTTTGACCGCATTATCTGGCAAGCCCACCAAATAATAAAATTGCTTTCCCGCTGCCACAGCTCCTCCAGCATTTACCTCTATAGTTATCGTTTGTGCATCAATCCCTTGAACTGCACTTGCATAGCTTTTTACTAACATTTGAAAATTTAAAAAGTAGTTATTTAGATTCTTTTGTATAACTCTGCTAGAGTTATTTATGGCGAGCTGAATTAAGACTTAAATATATTTATTTTTGTGCACTTCTTGAAAAGGTAAACAATATCTAATCCTTGATGTTTTTTACTTATTCAGTTTAGCAACCTATTAAATTGCATTGCTTAGTATGATAAAAACAGATATTCTTATTATTGGTGCTGGTCCTTGTGGGCTTTTTACAGTTTTCGAAGCTGGTCTGCTAAAACTTAAATGCCATTTAATAGATGTATTGCCCCAAGTTGGTGGCCAACTTTCAGAAATATATCCTAAAAAACCCATTTATGATATTCCTGGTTTTCCATCCATCTTAGCTGGTGAACTGGTAGATAATTTAATGCAACAAATCGAGCCTTTTAAACCTACATTTACCTTAGGAGAACAAGCCTGTGAAATAAAAAGACTTGATGATGGTTCCTTCGAAGTAACAAGCAATAAACAGACAATCATTAATGCTAAAGTTATAGCAATAGCTGGTGGACTTGGCTCATTCGAACCGCGAAAACCGCCTATTCCAAATTTAGCCACCTTTGAAGATCAAGGTGTTGATTATATGGTGAAAGATCCCGAAAAATATCGGAACAAAAAGATTTTGATAGCAGGTGGAGGCGATTCAGCACTTGACTGGACGATAGAGCTCAGTGATATTGCCGAACATATCACTATGATACATAGAAGAAACTCCTTTAGGGGAGCTTTAGATTCTGTCGATAAGGTAATGGAGTTGTCAAAAGCTGGTAAAATAGATCTGATAACCGAAGCTCAAGCCATAGGAGTGAAAGGAAATGGTAAACTTGATGCCATAGAAATTAAAACCAAAGAAAACAATCATTGGCTAGATGTTGATTACTTTATTCCATTGTTTGGCTTGTCGCCTAAATTAGGCCCGATTGCTGATTGGGGATTAAGTATAACTCGCAGTGCTATAGATGTAGACACCTTGGATTACAGTACTAATGTAGATGGAATTTATGCGATAGGGGACATAAATAATTACGAAGGGAAACTCAAATTAATTCTTTGTGGTTTTCATGAAGCAACCCTTATGGTTCAATCTGCCTTTAAACGTGTGTATCCAGATCAAAAATTAAGTTTTAAATACACAACCGTTTCGGGCGTAAATGGTTTTAGCTAAATGGATGAAAATATAAAACTTGTCATTGTCGATCGGGAGGGCACAGCACACGATCTTGAAGCACCAACAGAAATGAATTTTAATCTCATGGAAATCATGAGAGCCGCTGAATTACCAGTTGAGGGAACATGTGGAGGTATGGCTTTATGTGCTTCTTGTCATTGTTATATTAATACTGATCACGAATTAAATGAGCCTTCAGACGACGAAGAGGATATGTTAGATCAAGCCTTTTTTGTTGAGTCAAATAGTCGCTTATCTTGTCAAATTCCTATTACCAAAAATATTGACGGATTAAAAGTCACCTTAGCACCTGTTTCAGAATAATATGAGATATACTTTCCTCCTTTTTTTATGCTTACTTTATGGTTGTACAAAAACCATAGTTGCCCCAATCGAGTTTGATGAAAATCTATTAGACACACTTGTGGTGACAGCAACTCCCCTTGAAAGTGATTTGGAAATTAATGAAACCCCTAAGGTCTATCACCCTTCAGCCACTCATTCCGTCGACCTTTTACATACAAAACTTGAAGTTAGTTTTAATTGGGACAGACAACAGGTGTTAGGAAAAGCAGAGCTAGATCTTACTCCTTATTTCTATCCCATAAACACCCTGGTTTTGGATGCAAAAAAAATGGATATCCATGCCATCAAAATAGATAATAAGCTCATAAAATCATTTAGTTATGATAGTACTTTGCTCAACATTGAACTACCTAAAACTTATACTAAAAAGGAGCAAATCAAAGTCAACATAGAATACACAGCCAACCCGAACGCTCCGGTATTAGACGGGCCGAACGCTTCTGATGCGGATAAAGGATTGTTTTTTATTAACCATGATGGTAGCTCTGATAAGCCACAACAAATATGGACACAGGGAGAAACTGAAAACAACTCGCGTTGGTTTCCCACTATCGATCGTCCAAATGAACGATGTAGCCAAGAAATATTTGTTCGAGTTGATAGTCGCTTTAAAACTTTATCCAATGGTCGTTTAGTTTCATCCACCAATAACCCTGATGGAACGCGCACAGATTATTGGAAACAAGATGCACCTCATGCGCCCTACCTTTTTATGTTGGCAGTGGGAGAATATGCGGTGTTGGAGGATAAATGGCAAGATGTTCCATTATTGTATTATGTGGAACCGTTTTACGAAGATTATGCAAAGGAGGTCTATAATCATACACCAGAAATGCTGGCTTTCTTTTCCAATGTTTGGGATTATAAATATCCATGGGATAAATATGCTCAAGTGACAGTCAAAGACTTCGTAGCGGGTGCTATGGAAAACACAGGTGCAGTAATTTTTGGTGATTTTGTGCAAAAGGACGGTCGTGAATTAGCTGATTACCCAAATGATAACATTGTTGCCCACGAATTAGTGCATCACTGGTTTGGTAATTTGGTTACCTGTGAAAGTTGGGCTAATCTAACCATGAATGAAGGCTTTGCTAATTATGGCGAATACCTATGGCAGGAACACAAATACGGACGAGATGCAGCGGATGATCACAAATTGAGTGAATTTCATTCTTATATCTATTCCACCCAGTTTTCGGGAACTCATCCTTTGATTCATTTTTCTTACCATGATAAGGAAGACATGTTCGATGCTCATAGTTATAATAAGGGAGGAATGATCCTACATATGCTGAGAAACCTAGTGGGAGATGAAGCCTTTTTTACCTCTTTAAGCCATTATTTAAAATCAAATGAGTATCAAAGTGTGGAGGCACATAATTTACGTTTAGCCTTTGAAAAAACAACAGGACTTGATCTTAATTGGTTTTTTAACCAATGGTATTTTGGGACTGGACACCCGACAATTCACGTAAATTATGAATATTCTACCGACACTACTTTCATAGATGTGGAACAAACACAAAGTTTACCGGATGCCGAAAATCTATTTATAATTCCTTTCAATGCTAAGGTATTTTATGAGGACGGCTCAGAAGAAACAGGCTTACTAACCATGAGCAAAAGAAAGCAACGTTTTTCCATTCCCACAAGAGGCAAAAAGGTTGATCTCGCTATTTTAGATAGTCAGGCTGATATCCTAGCTTCTTTTGTAGAACCCAGAACACAAGAGGAATATTATCAAACCCTAAATAGAAGTGATGAATACTTACATAAGCGGATAGCTTTAGAAAGTATAACAACATTGGACCAAACGATGCTAAACAAGATGATGAACGAAAACCATCATTTTTTTCGAGTAAAAACATTGGAAAAATTTGGGGACCAGCTCACCGTAGAACAGCTAGTTAAAACGGCTAATTCAGATAATAGTTCCCGTGTTACCATTGAGGCACTTAATCAACTTTATGAGCAGGACGCTGGAAAGTGTCTCGCCATCATTCAGAATTTATTAGATCAGAAGGGTTCATATGATGTATATGCTCACTGCCTTGATTTATGGTATGATTTAGAACCAGAAGCGACATTGGCCTATCTAGATCAACAAAGCTATAGCTATGTAAAACCTTTTCGAAATACTTTAGGTTCTATCTATGCTAATAGCGAGGAAGAGAAATATTTAGCGTTTTTTGAGGCAAATGCGCAACTAGCCATAGATGATAGAGATTTTGGCTTAATCGACAATCATATCTACCTTATTAACTTAGCTAGTGATGATGGACTAATAAGATCTATAGATTTTTATTTCGATTTGTTCAATGTCGCTAGAACTGAAAACCTAAGCAAATCTTGTCAGAATGTTTGTCTACATCTGATTAATCTATTTGAAGAAAGGTTGCTTTTTAAAAATGATTTAGACAAATCCATCGAAAAAATTAACGGCATTAAGGAAAGCTTAATAAAATAGCGGTTGAGTTTTTCATTTATATTGTTGAACTTTGGAAATTAATGTTCCAAAGCCATATTTCATAACGTTTGAGTTTTGTAAAATTAGTTGTGTATGAATAGTTATGATCTTTTGATCCAAAGGTTAGATCAATTTATCAGGAAGTTTTATTTGAATAAACTAATACGTGGTACACTGTATACTCTTTCGATTGTACTGGTACTGTTTCTGATTTTCAATGTTTTAGAGTATAATTTTTACTTTGATAAAGGAGTCAGAAAGCTTTTCTTTTTCTCTTTTCTTGGTATTTCTTTAGCTTCTTTAGTCTTCTTTGTAATGGCTCCACTGCTTAGATATTTCAATTTAGGGAGTACTATTTCTCATTCGCAAGCGGCTAATATTATTGGCGACCACTTTTCAAATGTCCAAGATCGCTTATTGAATGTACTACAGCTCAAGAACCAAAATGCTGCAAATAATGCTTTAATCGAGGCTAGTATTAATCAGAAAATAGACAAACTCAAAATTGTACCTTTTAAATCAGCAGTAGACCTTACAGCTAATAAGAAGTACCTAAAATATGCGCTACCTCCTTTTTTAGTCTTACTCTTTATACTATTTGCTGCACCTAGCTTAATCACAGAAAGCACCCATAGAATTATAAATAATAACACGGAGTTTGAAAAAGCCGCTCCTTTTCATTTCTTGGTCCAAAATGAGCAATTAAGTGTACTCCAGGGAGAAGATTTTCCAATAAATATCAAAGTCGATGGAGACGCACTTCCTAATGAAGCTTTTATCGATATAGATGAGTTTCAATACAAACTCCAAAAAGAAGATTTAGATAGATATTCTTATGTCTTTAAAAACGTACAAAAGGATATAAACTTCAATTTATTTTCTGGACCTTTTAATTCAAAATCATATGAAATTAAAATGCTTCCTAAAGCAGCCATTCAAGATTTTGATTTATATCTAGATTACCCAAGTTACACAGGACGTAAAGATGAAGCCTTAAAAAACATCGGAGACGCGTATGTACCACAAGGAACTACCTTAAAGTGGGTATATAATACAGAAAACACAGACAGTCTTTGGGTTGTATTTAATAATAACAAGTCATACGGCTTTAAACAAAGTAGGTCAAAACAGTTTAGTTTTTCTAAACGACTCATGAATTCTAGTTCATACTCTATTAAACTGGACAATCAGCATATGCCTATTGCTGATTCTATGAACTATAATATCACGGTAAGTCCTGACAATCATCCCACAATAACCGCACAAAGGTTTCAAGATAGCATTACCAAAGAAGTCTTCTATTTTGTAGGTAACGCTTCGGATGATTATGGAATCCAATCTTTGTCGTTTAACTACCACATAATCAATGAAAGTGGAAGAACCAAAGAAAAGAAAAGTATACCCATCAAAAAAGAGCTATCGAAAGAATTAAGTTACAACTACATCCTGGACCAAGAAACATTAAACCTAGCACCAGGTGATAAGCTAAGCTACTATTTCGAAGTGTTTGACAATGATCAGATCAATGGAAGTAAATCTAGCAAAACAGAAATATTTGCTTTCGAAAAGAAAACCATTGAAGAGTTTGAAGAAGCAGAACAAGCTAACGAGGAGGATATTAAAGACGAACTGAAGGAAGCCTTAGAAGAGTCTAAAAAGCTGCAAGAAGACTTAAAGAAATTAAGAGAAAAACTTCTTCAGAAGAAAGAACCATCTTGGCAAGAACAAAAAGAATTAGAAAAGCTATTAGAAAAGCAAAAAGAGATTGAAGAAAAAATCAAAAAAGCAAAAGATAAGTTCGAAAAGAACTTAGAAAACCAAGAGGAATTCACAGAGAGAAAAGAGGAAATTCTAGAAAAGCAGGAGAAGATTCAAGAAATGTTTGAAGAAGCCGTCGATGATGAAATGCAAAAACTCATGGAGCAGATCGAGGAGTTAATGCAAGAACTCAACAAAGACGAAATGATGCAACAGGTGGAGGACTTCGAGATGAATGAAGACCAGAAGGAGCAAAACATGGAAAGACTTCTAGAATTGTTTAAACAGCTAGAAGTAGAAAAAGAGATGCAGGATCTTATTGAGAAGATGGAAGAACTTGCAGAAAAACAAGAAGATCTAGCTAAAGAAACTGAAGAAGAGAAAAAGTCTCAAGAAGAACTCAAAAAAGAACAAGAAGAAATAAATGAAGAGTTCGAAAAACTCAAAGAGGAGATGAAAGATGTGGAGAAGAAAAATGAAGAACTTGAGTTTCCAAAGCCTATGGACGAAGAGAAGTCTGAAGAAAGCATGGAAGACATCGAAGAAGATTTAGAAAAGAGTCAAGAAGAATTAGAGAAAAAAGAAAACCAAAAAGCTTCAGAATCGCAAAATAAAGCTGCTCAAAAAATGAAGCAGATGGCAGGGTCTTTGCAGGAACAAATGGAACAAGGACAACAGGAGCAGCAAGAGGAAGATATGAAAGCACTTCGTCAGCTTCTAGAAAACCTTGTCACCTTGTCATTTGATCAAGAAGATTTAGTTGATGACTTTACTAGAAGCGAGGTAAATACGCCTAGATACGTTTCATTGGTTCAACATCAATTTAAGTTAAAAACTGATTTCCAGCTTATCAGTGATAGTCTTTATGCATTAAGTAAGCGTGTTGCAGAGATCGAAACATTTGTTACTGAAAAGGTAGTTGAAGTAGAGCGAAACATTGACGAGAGTTTAGATAAATTAGAAGATAGAAAGAAGCCCGATGCTCAAGGTCATCAGCGAAGAGCCATGACCAACATAAATGATTTAGCCCTTATGTTATCTGATGCCATGAGCCAGATGCAACAACAAATGGCTCAAGGAATGCCTGGTAGTCAAATGTGTAACAAACCTGGTGGTTCTGGAAAACCTAAGCCCGGTGGAAAGAGTGGTAATGTCCCTATGGACAAAATAACCGAAGGACAAGAAAAGCTTGGAAAACAGCTAAAGGAAATGGGCCAGAAGCAGAAGGGTGGACAGAAGTCTGGGGGAGATGGCAACAGTGCAAAAGACTTTGCACAAGCAGCAGCTAAACAAGCAGCGCTAAGAAAAGCACTTGAAGAAAAAAGAAACCAACTTCAGGAAGAAGGAAAAGGTGGACAAGGACTTCAAGAAATTATAGACCAAATGAATAAGATCGAACGAGATCTAGTCAATAAACAATTAGATAATGATCTATTGAACCGACAAGAAGATATACAAACTCGCTTGCTTGAAGCTGAAAAAGCTGATAGACAAAGAGAGTTTGACAATAAACGAAAAGCCGAAAAAGGTTTAGAGAAGGAGAAAGAACTACCGCAAAGCATACAGGATTATATTAAGAAGAAGGAAGCAGAAGTAGATATGTATAAAAAGGTTTCTCCGGAACTAAGACCATACTTTAAACAGTTAGTTGATAAGTATTATGATGCACTTAAAAAAACTTAGTTTGATGGATGAACTGAAATTTACACTTTCTTCCTGCCCGTCACAAATCAAAAAACTTGAAAACTTTATTTCAAGAGTAACTTGTAATTGCCAGTTCAAAAAGGCAAAGCATCCTGAAATTTTAATAAGTTTAACTGAGGCCGTAAATAATGCTATTATCCACGGAAACAACAAAGACAAGTCTAAACTAGTCAATATAAGACTTAAGGAAACTAAGAAAGAACTTACTTTTTTTATTAGTGATGAAGGCAAGGGCTTTAACCCAAAAGAAATTAAAGATCCTACTGCACCTGAGTTTATTGGAGAATGCGGTGGAAGAGGTGTTTACATCATGAAAGAGTTGTCAGATACACTTAAGTATCACGATAATGGAAGAACTGTAGAGTTAGCCTTTAAACTTCCTAAATAATCTATGATTCGTTTTTACTACGAAGACACTAAATTCAAATTAAAACAAATCAAAAAACACAGGACTTGGTTGGATAGTCTATTCGACCAAACCCCTTACCAAGAAATTAGTTACATTTTTTGCTCCGATGAATACCTTCTAAAAATCAATCAGGAGTATCTAAATCATGATAACTATACTGATATCATCACGTTCCCATTAGAATTAGATCCTATTGAATCAAACATATTCATAAGTATTGATCGAGTAAAAGACAATGCAAAAGAAAGGAACATTCCTTTTTTAGATGAACTCAGAAGAGTCATGGCTCATGGTGTATTGCACCTAATGGGTTTGCAAGACAAAACAGAGAAAGAGAAAACAGCTATGAGGAAGGCCGAAGATAAAGCAATAGCTAATTTCCATTAATGTTCCACGTGGAACATTTTTCCTGCTTATTTGCAATATGTTCCACGTGGAACATTTCTAGTTAATTAAGTTTTACAATAAATCGATATCCTTTTTCTTCTCATTAGCTATTTTATATTTGCACTTATAATTTAAATTATGAAACACTATTTATCTATTTGTTTTTTACTGATTGGTTTTAACGCAGTTGCACAAGAAAACACTAATACCAATAAGTTTAGACAGCTAAACGAACAGTTAGCTACACCTAATGTATATAGAACTGCCTCAGGAGCTCCAGGACACGAGTACTACCAACAAACAGCAGATTATGTAATGGATATCTACTTAGACGATGAAAATCAATCCATACAAGGAGAAGAAACCATCAATTATCATAATAATTCACCTGATCATCTAAGCTACCTATGGTTACAGTTAGACCAAAATATGAGAGCTAAAGATTCAGATACTTATAAAATAAGAACCAACGAAATATCAGAACAATCTAATATCCGAAGCCTACAACGTTTAGAAGCTCCAGATTTTGATGGTGGCTTTAAGATCAAAAGCGTAAAAGATACTGATGGAAACGATATCAATCATACCATAAATAAAACAATGATGCGTATAGATTTAGAGACTCCTTTGGCGCCCGGATCTTCTTATGCATTCAGTATAGAGTGGTCATTTAATATTAATGATCGAATGAAAATTGGTGGTCGGTCAGGTTATGAGTATTTTGAAGAAGATGAAAACTACCTATATACCATTGCACAATACTTCCCTAGAATGTGTATGTATAATGATGTCTATGGTTGGCAAAACAAGCAATTTTTAGGAAGAGGAGAGTTTACCTTATTGTTTGGAGATTATGAAGTGAACATAACAGTACCATCAGATCATTTAGTTTCAGCCACAGGAACACTACAAAATGAAGACGATGTACTTAGTGCAGAACAGCGTGAGAGACTTGACAGAGCTAAAAAAGAATACGATCAGCCAGTAATCATTGCCACTCAAAAGGAAGCTGAAAAAAGAGAAAAATCAAAAGCCAAAAACGAAAAGACCTGGAAGTTTAAAGCAGAGAATGTAAGAGACTTTGCTTTTGCAAGTTCTAGAAAATTTATTTGGGATGCTATGGCTGTTAAACAATCGGATGGTACGGAAGTTATGGCGATGTCCATGTATCCAAAAGAAGGTAACCCATTATGGGAAAGATACTCGACTAAAGCAGTTGCACATACTCTCAAGTGGTATTCTCACTATACATTTCCTTATCCTTATCCAGTCGCTTGGTCTATTAATGCAGCTAGAATAGGTATGGAATATCCGATGATCTGTTTTAATTATGGAAGATGTGAAGAAGATGGAACCTATGCCGAACGAACTAAATATGGAATGATCAGTGTCATCATTCATGAGGTAGGGCATAACTATTTTCCAATGATTGTAAATTCTGATGAAAGACAATGGACTTGGATGGATGAAGGTTTAAATACTTTTCTTCAATTTCTTAGCGAACAACAATGGCAAAAGGATTATCCATCTAGAAGAGGGGACGCACATAAGATTGTAAATTATATGAAAGGAGATAAACAAAAAATCTCTCCCATTATGACCAATTCTGAATCTATACACCAGTTTGGTAACAATGCCTACGGAAAACCAGCTACTGCACTAAACATACTGCGAGAGTCGGTTATGGGTAGAGAATTATTTGACTTTGCCTTCAAAGAGTATTCTAAGAGATGGATGTTTAAACATCCCACACCCGCAGATTTCTTCCGAACTATGGAAGATGCGTCTGCCGTAGATCTAGATTGGTTCTGGAGAGGTTGGTTCTATACTAATGATCATGTAGATATAGCTATTACCAATGTAAGTCCATTTAGTCTAGATAACAAAAACCCAGATACAAAAGAAAGACCATTTGAAATAAAGGGAATAACGGAATTAGTAAACGAAACTGCTATAGATAAAACCTACGCTGATATGGATAGAAGTTTAATTGACTTCTATAATACTTATGATGAACATAAAGCAACCAAAAGGGATAGAGAACAGTATAAACAGTATACAGAGAGCTTAACAGATGAAGAAAAGAAATTGCTCCAAGCAAACAAAAATTACTATCAAGTAGATCTTGAAAACATAGGTGGTTTAGTTATGCCCGTAATCCTTAGGTTTAACTATTCTGATGGTTCGGAAGAGATCCTTCGCATCCCTGCTGAAATTTGGAAAATCAATAGCGAAAATATATCTAAAGTATTTGTGACAACAAAAACAGTAGATACAATTGAGCTTGATCCATATTATGAAACAGCAGATACTGACAGATCTAATAATTATTATCCACCACAAAATGAGCCCTCAAGCTTTGAGCTATTTAAACAAGCATCAAGGGATAGACCTAACCCAATGCAACAGGCAAAAAAGGACAAGTAATTACACAACTCTTTGTGCTTGTAATTTGATAATAAGATTAAACTGCAAGGCAAAGAGGATCGTGGATAAAAGTAAATGGATAGGTTGAGCCACTTTTGGAAATCCAAAATGTGCCAAAGCAACTCCCACTATAGCTTCTAGAGCTATCATTAAGCCTATTAAAAAATACTGAGACTTATACCAGTTATTTTTATACGCTTGGTGTATTAGGTAAAGGTTCAATGCCACGATAAGATAGATCATACTTCGATGTAGGATAAACATCCAATCTAAATGTTGGATCCACACACTACGGTCTAAAACTTCCTTTGCTATAACATCTATTTGTTCCCTTACTTGAGTACCTACAATAACCATGAGCAAAGTTAGGACCAAAGATGCTATCGATAGTCTACTAAAGATTTTATTAGTTTCTTTCTTTCGGAATCTATTTTCTCTAACTCTATGTAATAAAATTAGGAGAACAGCTATAATGGCAAATACACCTATCATATGGATGGTAATAGTCTGTCCCTGTAAATTAGAATCAACGACAAGTTTCCCTAACCAGGCCTGAAAACCAACGAGAAAAACTACCGCAAAAGCAAGAGCAATTTTCACTCTATCCTTTCGCCAGTAAAGTAGGGAAAGAGCAAACATACCCATAACAGGAAACCCCAAGGCAACAGTAGCTAAACGATTTATAAACTCTATCCAGGTATGAATAGGATTGTAGATGGCATAATCATGCTTTGTGTATTCTTCCCATTTAGAAGTATCAAAAGACTGCACTGAAGTAAAATGATCTAAGGCTGTGTATAACTTTTCGTTATGTATAATCATTTGGCCTTTGTGATAATTAGCTAACCCTTGCCAGGTAACCTGATCCTCACTTGTTGGAGGTATAAGTTTTCCAAAACATTTTGGCCAATCAGGACATCCCATACCACTATCTGTAACCCGTACTATAGAACCTGCAATAATTACTACAAATACAAGAATAAGATTTACTATGATGAGTCTTTTAAACCACTTGCTTAACATCTTTCTAATTTCTAAATATTCTTTCAATGTTTGGATAATGCCTAAATTATCTAATCTCCCAAACCTGCAGATTTGATTAGCTCTAATCGCTTCTCAAATGTACTGCTCGTTTCTCAATTTTTTTTTCGACTAACAATCTGAACATGCTTATTTATTATATTATAATCTTTTAAAAAGAAACTACTATATATAATAAGCAGTGTTTATTTGTTGGTAAGTCTACCAATATTGGTATTACACATAAACTAACAAGACTTAGACGAAGAACTAACAATTGCTTTTAACGATGGTTCGTATAAAATACTGATACTTAACAGAATTACTAACAAACACAAACAGATTGGGTAAAACAACAATCTTAATAAAGTTATTAGAACCAGAAAGACAACAAATTGTTAATTAATATATATTATAATTTATTATTATATATAAATCCTTGTATTTTTGTTATTCACTGTTGAAAAGTATTTTTATACACATTTCTACTAACAAGGATTATGCGCGCTGTAATACAAAGAGTTTCTTATGCCAATGTACAAGTAAATGGTGACACGGTAGGAGCTATCGAGCAAGGATTAATGATACTCTTAGGTATAACTGAAAATGATACTGAAGAAGATATAATATGGTTAGCAGATAAACTGCGAAAATTGCGTATTTTCTCTGATGAGCAAGGAAAAATGAATCGTTCGGTAGAAGACATTAACGGATCTTGCCTAGTAATTAGTCAGTTTACTTTATTTGCCAGCACAAAAAAAGGTAATAGACCTTCATTTATAAAATCAGCAAAACCTGATATCGCCATTCCTTTATACCAGCAATTTGTAGATTATTTAAAAGACCAATCGCTTAAAGTAGAAACAGGCATATTTGGAGCCGATATGAAAGTTAGTTTATTAAATGACGGACCAGTCACCATTACAATGGATTCAAAAAACAAAGAATAGTGGAATTAAACGCAATCCAAGAAGAAGTAGATCACTGGATAAAAAGTATAGGAGTTCGCTACTTTAGTGAACTTACCAATACGGCCATACTTACCGAAGAAGTAGGAGAATTAGCAAGCCTAATGGCAAGAACTTATGGTGAACAATCATTTAAAAAACCAATAAGCGATATTGAAAAGAAACAACTAATCACAGAAGAACTAGCAGATGTATTTTTTGTGCTTGTTTGCTTAGCTAATCAGATGGATATTAATATTGAAGAAGCCTTTAAACAATCCATGATTAAGAAAACGAAAAGAGATATTGACAGACATAAACAAAATCCGAAATTAACTTGAAAGGATGGAATAACATCATATCATTAATTACGTATTCTAAAACCGGCCTTTTTGGTTTTCTTATTATTATACTAGGCTTTCTTTGCTCAATTTTCGCTTATTGGATTATAAGTGATAAAAGCCTGAATGCAAATGAACAAATTTCTGAACTTGCTTTGTCTCCTATGGCTACTAAAGCATTGTGTTTGCAAATACCATTATCGAATGAGCAAAAACCAACTAGTATAAAAGACAGATTTTTTGGCAAAGCAGCAAGCTATAGATACATACCCATAAAAGAATGGCAAGAAGAAGGTAAAAATATTGAATACATAAATATTAGGGGAAACTCATTAAGTATAGAAAAGGCTGCTTTCGGAGACCAAGCTAATTACGTTACAAGTAAATTTTTTCTGTTCGGCACAGATAGGTATGGACGTGATCTTTTCAGTCGATTAATTCTTGGATTACGTGTTTCTCTATTTGTAGGTTTATTCTCGGTGATCATTTCCTTAATTATTGGAATTATAGTAGGTCTTGCGGCAGGATATTTTGGAGGGTGGCTAGATCATGTATTACTGTTTATCATAAATACTTTGTGGTCTATTCCCACCATTTTATTAGTCTTTGCAGTAGTCTTAGCCTTTGGCAGAGGTATTACCATAATTTTCATCGCAGTAGGGTTAACCTTATGGATAGAAGTAGCAAGATTAGTAAGAGGACAGACCATTTCTATTAAAGAAAGTAGTTTTATAACGGCTGGAAAATTATTGGCCTTTTCTCATACTAGAATATTATTTAGGCATATTTTGCCCAATATTGTGAATCCTATTGTTGTACTTGCTGCAGCAAACTTTGCGATCGCTATTTTAATAGAAGCTGGTTTAAGTTATTTAGGTTTTGGTGTTCAACCACCAGTTCCCTCATTAGGCAATATATTGAACGAAAATTACGCTTATGCTTTGTCAGGTCAATGGTTTATTGCGATTGTACCAGCACTATTTATAATGGTTTTAGTTTTATCCTTTAATTTCGTGAGCTACAGCGTTCGTGATTGGGCATCATCAAAACAAATAGATTGAGTAGAGAATTAAAAATATTAGAAAAACTTGAAAAGGAGATTAACCTTAAGGAACTCCAGATTAAGAGTTTACTTACCATCACTCAAGCTATTAATGATAATGTAAATGCAGATGATTTATTTCAGATGTACCGATCGTTTCTAAGTTGGGAAATGGGCATAAAACGCATGTTGCTTTATGTCAAGGAAAGTGATGGATGGGATTGTGTTTCTCATATAAATGGCGAGTTTGTAAATCACGACACCATAGTGGAAGCCATAAATCCTATCAAACGACTTTTTGTAGTTAAAGAAGAAGAGGCCACAGCCTTAAAAGATTTTGATATTATCATTCCGGTTTATCATAAAGATTTTCCTATTGCCTATTCCTTAATTGGTGGAATTAAGGATAAAGAAGATTTATATAACAAGATCCAGTTTATTACCACCATAACCAATATAATCGCCGTAGCTATAGAGAATAAACGTTTGTTTAAACAGCAAATCGAACAGGAGCGATTAAACAAGGATATGGAACTAGCAAAGGAAGTTCAGAAAATGCTGATTCCACAAACCTCTTTAGATAGTAACTATTTTGATATAGATTTTATTTACCAACCTCACTCCAGTATCGGAGGAGATTATGTAGACTTTATACAATTTGGCGAAAAGAAACTTTGTGCTTGTATTGCTGATATTTCAGGGAAAGGTGTAGCAGCAGCTTTATTGATGGCAAATTTTCAAGCCATGTTACAAAGTCTTATTTACCAATATCGAGATTTGGAAACATTCATTTATGCTTTAAATGAGGCTGTTTTTAGAATCACGAGAAGCGATCGTTTTATAACTTTTTTCATTGCAGAAATTGATGCACAGAAAAAAGAGATGCGATATATAAATGCGGGTCATTATCCTCCTTACTTGTTAAATGGCAATGAATTAGTAGAATTGAAAAACGGAACTACCGTTATTGGAGCTTTCGAAAAATTACCAGAAATAAAAGAGACCATCATTGAACTGAAACACGAAGCATTGTTGTTTTGCTTTACAGATGGTTTACCTGACTTGAAAAATGATAAAGAGGAATACTTTGACGAGGAAATGATTCAAGAGTTTATGAGAAAAGAAGGTAAACAAGACACAAAAGGTTTTAACGAAACACTCATGAATGTCTTAATAGAACACAAAGGGAAAAGCAATTTTATAGATGATATTGCTATATTAACGTGTAAGATGTTATAACTACCAGTATGAAGCAGAGGAAAAGTAAATTTTTAGCAGCAATAATGGCGCTGATTTTTGGGACATTTGGAATTCACCGATTTTACTTGGGAGAAGGAAAGACCGGTTTTTTTTACATCATGTTATACATCATGACAAGTACCATTTTTTCTCCCACCATTGCTATTACAACATTACTAGGAATATTTGATTTTTTCCGACTAATGACCATGGGACAAAGTGAGTTTGATCGAAGATATAACCAACACATCCCCATTGGACAACAAAGAGGTAGACGTACAAATCAGAGAAACGCCTATCCAAGACAGCGAACAAAAGTTGAACCAGTTTCCGCTCCAAAAGCTAAAAAATCCTTTAGACCAAAAGTTAACCCTTACAAAAAAACAGCTCTAAAAAGATACGAGGAGTATGATACCGAAGAAGCCGTAAAAGAACTGCATAAAGCATTGGAAATAGAACCTAACAATCAAGAGTATTTATTTAAACTCGCTTGTGCCTATTCCCAATTAGAACAAACAGAAAAATCCATTCAGTTTTTAGATCTTGCTATACGGAATGGTTATAAAGATGTGGATAAGATTAATACGATTGAAGATTTAGCTTATCTAAGGATTTCTCCAGAATTTGCACAATTTGTAGATAATCAATATTCACTAAAAACAGTCCCTAAGCTATCAGCACCTAAAGAAAATTTATTAGATAACGACCTGATATTATCTCAACTAAATAAATTGGTTGAGCTTAAGAAAAGAGGTTTGCTTTCTGAAACGGAATATGCTAAGGAAAAGCAAAAATTATTAAATAAATAGTTTTTTTCACCCTAGCAACGTTATTACACTACTATGAACGCAAACGAAGTTATATCAAACGCCATTTATCCGCTGCGGAAACAAGATACTGCAGAAGATATCCTAACTATGCTTTCGATGAATCGGCTAAAAGAATTGCCGGTTGTGCATGAAGGAGAACTACTAGGTATTATCTCAGAAGGACAGGCTTATGAAATGTCTGATTCACAAACCATCGAAGATGTTCTAGTGCTGGGCCAAGTTATACGGGTCGATAAGTACACCCATATTTTTGAACTGATCTCTAAAATGGCGATGCATAAACTAAGCATGATTCCTATTGTAGACGAACAAGAAAAGAAGTATGTCGGTGTAGTTACCCAAGAAGATGTGTTTAATTATTATGCCAGTTCTTTTTCCTTTAAAGAGCCTGGAAGTATTGTGGTTTTAGAAATAAGCAGGCGTGCATATTCTATGGCAGAGATTAGTCAAATTGTAGAATCCGAAAGCGCGGCGATACTTTCCTCTTTTTTATCTGACGCCTCAGATATTGAAAAAATAACAGTGACGCTGAAAATCAATAAACTAGATATCCGAGACATCATAGCTAGTTTTGAGCGATATTCTTATGAAGTAAAAGCAAGTTATACCGAAAAGGAATATTACGATAACTTAAAGGACAGGTATGACATGCTAATGCATTATCTAGATGTCTAGTTTTAAGTACTCATTTATTTTTCTTCTTTTCTTATCCTCAGCTTTAGGATCACAAGCTAGTCTAGTGGTTACTGATATTATTTGCGAGGGAAATAAGCGCACCAAGGAAAGTACCATTTTCCGTGAGTCAAGAATTCAAATAGGAGATACTCTACAAGCAAAAGAACTAGATCAGTTAATTGTACAAAATGAAAACCAGCTATTGAGTACAGGTTTATTTAATTCAATAGTTACGAAAATTGACACCATTTCATCCGAGGAAATAATAGTAAACTATGCCATTACAGAAAATTGGTATCTGTATCCATCCCCTTTGTTTGAGTTAGCAGACCGAAATTTTAATGTTTGGTGGCAAGAACAAGGAAGAGATCTTAGGAGAACGATCTATGGGATGGATTTAAGTCATTTTAATTTAACAGGAAGAAGAGACCCGTTTAAAATACGAGCGCATGCTGGATATACGCGTAAAATAGAGTTTAACTACACCTTTCCAATAATTTGGAAAAACTGGGGTTTGGCAGGAAATATTTTCTATGCTGACAATAAAGAAATTGGCTACAAAACGATAGGTAACAAAACCATTTTTGGTATGCACCCTGATGAAGAAGTGATGCGCATAAGAAGGCGGACAGGATTGCGATTATTAAATCGACCTAATGTGTATACTCACCATTCGTTTAGAATAGAATATCATCATAATTCGGTAAATAAATTGGTTGCTGAAACATTGAATCCAAATTATTTTTTAGGTGGAAAAACGGCAATTCGTTTCATGTACTTTGAATACGACTTTCAGTTTGACAAACGCGATTACAATACCTATCCAAGAGAAGGTTACTTTTTCGGATTCAATTTTAAAAAAGAAGGTTTATATATTTTCAATGATTTTGATAATACCAGTGCATCCATTTCTTTTGAATACTACAAAACTTTACCGAAGCAATGGATTGTTGGGTGGCAAACCAGACTAAAAGCAAATCTGGATCGATCGCCTGTATCTTATGCAAACAACACCGGTTTAGGATGGGGAGGTTATCGAGCCACCGGTTTTGATTTATATGTATTAGATGGCACGGACTTTATCATATTTAAAAACAGCATTAAGCGGACGTTTTTTAAACGTAAGTTTAAGTTATTTGCTTTTTTGCCAGATCAGTTTGAAACATTTCCCATAGAGTTAAATATTAGGTTCAATGTCGATTTTGCTTATGTAAACGAGCGAACATTTTTTGAGACCAACTTGTTGAATAACCGATGGATAATTGGGTATGGACCGAGTTTAGATTTAATTTTGTACAACAACTTTTTCTTTAGTTTCGAATACGGGATCAATGATCTTGGAGATCGAGGACTATATTTGCATACCTCAACCGCTTTTTAAAATGGAAAAGATTATAGTTTTTTCTCAGCGCTACAAAGAAGTAGACAAGCCTTACATAAAAGAGTTATTCGATACGCTCTCCACTTTGCCATATGAAATTTTTATAAGCGAAGACTTTTCTAACTTAATAAAAAACGACATTGATCTAAGCCAAAAAAACGTGCTTAAAAAGGGAGAACCCTGTGATGCTAAAGTAATGATTACTTTAGGTGGTGATGGTACCATACTAACTGCTGCTCAATGGTTAAACAAGGTAGATATTCCCATTATGGGAATCAATTTAGGAAGAATGGGTTTCTTGGCATTTATCGAAAAATTGAGCATAAAAAAAGCCTTGCTTGACTGGCACGAAGGAAGATATATTTTCCAAGAAAGAGCCCTTTTGCAATTAGACTCTAAGCCATATATTTTTCAAGATTTCCCTTATGGATTAAATGATTTTACTATCCTAAAAAAGGAGACGTCTTCCATGATTACTATTAAAACATACATCGATGGAGAGTTTCTTAATGCTTATTGGGCAGATGGTTTGATAGTAGCAACACCTACTGGATCTACAGGATATTCCCTCAGTTGTGGAGGACCGATTATTTTTCCAAATTCTGGAAACTTCGTAATCACACCTATTGCACCTCATAATCTTAACGTGCGTCCTATTGTTATTCCAGATAGCTCAGTAATAAGTTTTGAGTTGGAAGGTAGGACCGATGCTTTTTTATGCACGCTAGACTCTAGAAACGAAACGGTAACTAAAGAACACTCATTAACTGTTAAAAAAAGCAACTTTAACATAACTATGGTGGTGCTTGAAGGTCAAAGTTTTATGAAAACCATTCGAGATAAATTATCTTGGGGATTAGATATTAGAAACTGATTTGGACTCATTAAGGAAAATACACGAACACTCACTGTATTACGATTTTATGCTCATTGAAAAGCGAGCATATAGGGAGAAAATTAAATTTTTCGAAAGGAATAAAGATGCAATTAGCTCTCTCGAAGCACCCCTCGAAACAGAGATTTGGTTTTATTACGCCCAAGCCACTTTTGAAATCGGTGATTATCGAAAATTTATCAAGTTATCACAACCCTTATTGCAAAAAGTAATCGCAGAAAATGTGATGTACTACGGAGATATAAATGTTTATGAGAGTTTGTTATTTAACAAGGCAGCTTGTCACTTAAACATTAAAGAGTATCGAGAATCAGAGTATCTATTTGGCGAATTAATAAAAATAGATCCTACCAACAAGCTATATGCTAAAGCATTTATGCAGAACCGCTTACTAGAGAAAATTAAAGACTCAATGACTCTCAAGCTCATTTCTGTTGTCATGCTATTTTTAATCATAGTAATGTGTCTAGTAGAATTGCTAATTCTTAACCCATTTTATCCTACGCTCGGAGAACAGATCGGAGTGTTCAGGGATATATTTGTAATATCCTTATTTGGCTTATTAATTATTAATGCGGCATATCATTATGTTTCAGCTAAACGGTCAGTTAGACAGAAGTTATTGAGCAAGAAAACCTACCTTTGAATATATTTTTTGCCATAATGTCAGTTATTTAGTTGTGGTATAAAAAATGATGCTATAAATAGAGAATCATTCATTTCTGTGATACCACAGAAAATCAAGATAAATAAGACACACCATGTTTAATGTTTTAAAGAAAGTTTTTGGGACGAAGTATGATAGAGATGTAAAAACATATCTTCCAATAGTAAGCCAAATCAATAAGCATTTTCAATCGTATGAATCATTATCCAATGATGAATTAAGAAATAAAACGCTTGAATTTAGGGAGAGAATAGCGCAACATCTAAGTGGAGTAGATGCGGATATAGAACAAATCAGAAAAGAAGCTGAGCAGGAAAAGGATATGTTGAAAAAGGAAGACCTTTTCAACGAGTTAGATGAGTACACCAAAAAGCGAGATGAACATCTAGAAGAGGTACTAAAAGAAATTCTTCCAGAAGCTTTTGCAACCGTCAAAGAAACGGCTCGACGATTTATGCAAAATACTGAAGTAGTGGTAACGGCTACAGATTTTGATAGAGATCTAGCAGCATCAAAAGAATATGTAGAAATAAATGGCTCAGCTGCAAGTTGGAAAAACAGCTGGCTAGCAGCTGGAGGAGAGATTACCTGGAATATGTTGCATTATGATGTGCAGCTGATTGGTGGAATGGTATTGCATGATGGTAAAGTAGCTGAAATGCAAACTGGGGAAGGAAAAACTTTAGTGGCTACCTTGCCAGCCTATCTAAATGGATTAGCTGGAAAAGGTGTACATGTAATTACAGTAAACGATTATTTAGCAAGAAGAGATAGCGAGTGGGTCGGTCCTATATTCCAGTTTTTATTTTTAACGGTGGACTGTATTGACAAATATAAATCTCACTCTGAAGAGCGAAAAGCGGCATACGGAAAAGATATCATCTACGGAACAAATAACGAATTTGGTTTTGATTACCTAAGAGACAACATGGTAAGAAACCAGAAGGAAAAAGTGCAAAAGAAGCATCACTTCGCCATGATTGATGAGGTAGATTCTGTATTAATTGATGATGCAAGAACGCCATTAATTATTTCTGGTCCAGTACCTAAGGGAACCGAAGAGCAGGAATATCAAACGCTAAAAGGAAAAGTAGAAAAATTAATCAGTGCGCAAAAGCAAATGGCAACTGGCTATTTAGCTGAAGCAAAAAAGTTGTTTAAAGAAGGCAAAACTGGACATGAAGAAGGACAAGGTGGAATAGCCTTATTAAGATCATATCGAGCATTTCCAAAATACAGACCACTTATCAAATTTTTAAGTGAGGATGGAGTAAAAGTAAGTTTGCAAAAAACGGAGAATCACTATATGCAAGAGCAATCGAAAAACATGCATATAGTCGATGAACCTCTACTTTTTACTATAGACGAAAAAAATAGAAATGTAGAATTAGCAGAAAAAGGAGTAGACTTTTTATCAAGAGGAGAGAACGATCCTAATTTCTTTGTGATGCCAGACATCACTATGGAAATGCAACAATTAGAGGAAAAAGAAACGGAAGCAGGCACAAAACTGACCGAAGAAAGAGAAGAGCTGATTTCTGATTTTTCTATAAAATCTAGAAGACTTCATGCTGTGAGTCAGCTATTAAAAGCCTACGCGCTTTTTGAAAAAGATGAAGAATATGTAGTGGTTGATGGTTCAGTAAAAATTGTTGATGAACAGACAGGACGTATGATGGAAGGAAGAAGATATTCCGACGGATTACACCAGGCGATTGAAGCAAAGGAGAATGTAAAAATCGGAGAAATAACACAAACCTACGCCACCATAACACTCCAGAATTATTTCCGGATGTACCACAAATTATCTGGTATGACTGGAACAGCAGAAACAGAGGCGGGGGAGTTATGGGAAATCTACAAATTAGATGTAGTCGTTATTCCAACAAACAGGCCTATTGTAAGAGATGACAAAGATGACTTAGTTTATAAAACGACTAGGGAGAAGTTCAATGCTGTGATAGATGAAATACATAATTTGACTTCACAGGGACGACCGGTTTTATTGGGAACAACATCTGTTGATGTTTCTGAAAAATTAAGTCGAATGTTGAACTTAAGAGGTATTGGTCACAATGTCTTGAATGCAAAACAACATCAGCGAGAAGCAGAAATAGTGGCTGAAGCAGGTAAACCAGGAAAGGTGACTATTGCAACAAACATGGCGGGTAGAGGAACAGATATAAAATTATCTGATGAGGTAAAAGCAAGTGGTGGATTAGCGATTATTGCCACAGAAAGACATGATTCTCGAAGAGTAGATCGCCAGTTAAGGGGTCGTGCTGGTAGACAAGGAGATCCAGGATCTTCCCAGTTCTATGTTTCTTTGGAGGACAAACTGATGCGTTTGTTTAACTCGGAAAGAATATCCAAGTTGATGGATAAAATGGGACACCAAGATGGAGAAGTTATCCAGCATTCAATGGTATCTAAGTCTATCGAAAGAGCACAGAAAAAAGTAGAAGAAAATAACTTTGGAATCAGAAAACGTCTACTAGAATATGATGATGTAATGAACATCCAAAGAGGTGCGATTTACAAGAAACGTCATAATGCTTTATCTGGAGATCGTCTAGCCTTAGATTTACACAACATGTTTGTGGGATTAATTGCTGCTGAGGTTGCTGACAATAAAGTAAATGGAAATTTTGAGAGCTTCAGAAATGACGCCTTACTAAATTTAGGATTAGATCCTGACATGGAGGAAGCTTTCTTTAAAGAAGCATCTATAGAACAAGTAGAAGAAAAATTCCAACAACAAGTTCTTGAGAGTTACGATAAAAAAACAGAACGAATCAAAGACGTTCTATTTCCAATCTGTGCTAAGGTGTACCAAAATGAAGGACACCGATACAAGCGAATAGCGATTCCTTTCTCGGATGGTAGAGATAAAGTTTTAAATGTCTCTGCAGATCTTGAAGCTGCGGTAAAAACCGAGGGAAAGAGCATTATGAAGGATATAGAAATGGCTGTTAGTTTAGCCATTATTGATCAGACATGGAAAGAACATTTACGATCAATGGACGAATTAAAAGATTCAGTTCAATCGGCATCGTTCGAGCAAAAAGATCCGCTGGTAATCTACAAGATGGAAGCCTTTAATTTATTTGAAGGATTAGTACATAACATTAACTCGGATGTAGTTTCTTTTTTACTTAAAGGCCAATTGATGATTGGAAGCCCAGAAGAAGTCAAAGAAGCAAAAGAGCAAAAAACAAGTCAGCGAGGTGTAAAAACCAGTAGAAACTCTGGAGAAGATGCTCAACGAAGAGCAGCCGCATCTGCTGGACAATCAAGAAAGCCAGTAGAAACCTTTAAAAGAACTACGCAAAAAACTAAGAGAAACGACCCTTGTCCTTGCGGCAGTGGGAAGAAGTATAAACAATGTCACGGTAAATAAGTCACTATGAAAAACAAAATCTTTCTACTCCTGACCTGTCTATTTTTTGCCTTAAATGCCAGCTCTCAAGTGATCATATCAGAAGAGTCTAGCATTCAAGATGCACTCAATAAATATGTAACCCTTAATAAACAACAAAGTACTATAAAGGCATGGAGAATTCAGGTAGTGACAACTAATGATCGAAGGGAAATGGAGGCTGCGATAGTTAAGCTAGGACATAAATATCCGGCCTTAAAATATCATTGGAAACATGCAAGTCCTTATTATCAATTAAAAGTTGGTGCTTACGAGGAAAAAGCAGATTTACAAAATATGCTCATAACCTTGAAGAGAGATTTTCCAAGTGCTATTCCTGTCATGGACAATATGGAGAAAAGTGAATTAGTGAACTAATCTATGAGTGCTAAACCAACGGCCATAAATAGAGAGCTTGATGGCATAACCATTTCTGTCTATTTAGCATTATTGCTCATCGGATGGCTGATGATCGCTGCTACCAATACTACTTTTATAGAAAACGAAAATTTTTCGATTTACAATCTTTTGCTTTCGAAAGAGACTCTTTGGTTTGGTGTAGCTATTGCTAGTTTTTTTGCCTGTCTAATCATTGATGCAAAAGTTTGGAATTCTTTTGCATGGATAATCTATGGATTAGGTATACTGTTTTTAATTGGAGTACTCTTGTTTGGTGCTGATATAAAAGGAGCTAGGTCATGGTACAATTTTCTTGGCTATAGCTTCCAACCTTCCGAGTTTGCTAAACTGGCTACTTCTTTGGGAGTGGCAGCTTTTCTAAGTTTATCTATTACAGCAGCTAATGACCTGAGAAATACGGCTACTTTTTTTGGGATTGTCATGCTTCCTGTCTTTTTTATTTTACTTCAACCGGATGCGGGTTCAGCTATGACATTTCTATCATTTTTCATAGTCTTTTATAGAGCAGGTGCGCCGAGCATCTATTATTTAATAGCTTTTTTTATGTTTTTTGTGCTCATTTTATCCTTAATGTTTAATCCACTCTATGTTATTCTGGGAATGAGTGTATTAGCGATAGCAGCTCTTTCAATGAGTTACAAAAACCCAATATTGTTATTAAGTTTTTCTGCATTACTCGGTTTATTTGCGGTTGTGTTTATGATAAACGGGTATGTGCTTGTTCCTGTTTTAGTGATAATGACAAGCCTAATTGGTTTAATTTTTTATACGGGTTTTCGAAAAAAGTGGAACAACGTGCTTTTTATAGGGCTCCTCCTAATTTTTGGATCTGGCTTATCTGTTTCTTCATCATGGGCGTACAACAATGTATTAAAACCACACCAGCAGGATCGAATAAATGTATGGTTGAATCCAGAAAAATGTGATCCTCAAGGCTCCTTATATAATGTAAACCAGTCGAAGGTTGCTATAGGGTCGGGTGGTGTTTATGGAAAAGGATTCCTGAAGGGAGATATGACAAAGCTTAATTATGTTCCCGAGCAATCAACAGACTTCATTGTGAGTACTCTGGGCGAGGAGCAGGGTTTTATAGGAGTCTTAGGAGTTTTAATCCTGTTTAGTATTCTCTTAATAAGAATTATCATTATTGCTGAGCGGGCCAGTAGTACCTTTGTTACCTATTTTGCGTATTGCATTTTTGGGTTTTTGTTTTTGCAGACTTTCATAAACATAGGTATGTCAATGGGCTTTATGCCTGTGATTGGTATTCCACTACCTTTTATTAGCAAAGGAGGTTCCTCGCTAGTTGTTGTATCTTTAATGATTGGAATTTTAGTCAAGTTAGATATGGTAAGAAGAAGAGTATGAGCATTTTTAAAATTAATCATTCAGATAAAAGTTCAAAGGCAAGAACAGGGGAGTTAACCACTGATCACGGTGTTATAAAGACCCCTATTTTTATGCCTGTAGGAACCCAAGCAACGGTAAAAGGAATCCACCAAAAAGAGTTAGAAGATGTAATTAAGGCAGAAATAATTTTAGGTAATACATACCATTTGTACTTGAGGCCAAGCATTGATATAATAGGAGAAGCAGGTGGTATTCATAAATTTATGTCATGGTCTAAACCAATCCTTACGGACAGTGGCGGTTACCAAGTTTATTCCTTAAGTGGAAATAGAAAAATTAAAGAAGAAGGAGTTTATTTCCAATCTCACATTGACGGATCTAGACATTTCTTCTCTCCCGAAAACATCATGGATACGCAGCGAGTGATCGGAGCAGATATCATTATGGCTTTCGATGAGTGTACACCCTATCCTTGTACAGAAAAATATGCTAAGAAATCTATGAAGATGACGCATCGATGGTTAGATCGCTGCATTAAGCAATTTGATGAGACAGAGGATAAACATGGTTATCGACAGATTTTTGCACCTATTGCCCAAGGTAGTGTCTATCCAGAACTCCGCAAAAGATCATGCGAGTTCATAGCATCTAGAGATCGAGAAATCAATGCGATTGGTGGGTTGTCAGTGGGAGAACCACATGAAGATATGTACGCCATGACTGACTTATGTTGCCAACATTTACCTGAAGAAAAACCAAGATATTTAATGGGTGTGGGTTTGCCTGAAAACATACTTGAGTGTATTGCATTAGGAATAGATATGTTTGATTGTGTGCTACCCTCAAGAAATGCAAGACATGGTTTATTATACACCATGGACGGAGCTATCCATATAAAAAATGCTAAATGGAAATCCGACTTTTCACCAATAGATGAAAATAGTTCGGCTGAAACTTCCAGAATGTACTCTAAAGCCTATTTAAGGCATTTATTTCAAGTCAAGGAATTGTTAGCTGCACAAATTGCCACACTGCACAATTTGAGTTTTTATTTACAGTTAATTAATACAGCGAGAGAAAAAATCGAACAAGACCAGTTTGGTCCTTGGAAAGATTCTATCATACCAAAACTTAGACAAAAAAGATAGTCATTGAACAAAATAGATATATATATACTCAAGAAGTATTTAGGTACTTTTTTTTATTCTGTTTTGTTGATTACAATGATAGCGGTTGTTATTGATTTTAGCGATCGAATCGATAAACTACTCGCTGAACCAACAGCTAAGGAAATCGTTTTTGATTATTACTTAAACTTTATTCCTTGGATAAATGGTTTATTATGGCCTTTGTTTGCGCTGATCTCCGTTATTTTCTTTACCAGTCGATTAGCTAAAAATTCTGAAATAATTGCCATATTAAGTTCAGGAGTAAGCTACACTCGTTTTCTAAGACCTTACTTAGTGGGTGCCTGCATTTTAGCCACTCTGCTTTGGATAGGAAACAATTATGTCATTCCTAGAAGTTCAAAAATCAAAAATGATTTTGAAACCAAGTACATATGGAAATCGAATGATAAAACACTTGGCACAAATATTCATTGTTTTGTTTCTCCAAATGAAAAAGTCTATATAAGATATTACCGCAAAAAGGATTCAAGTGCAAACACCTTTCGTTTCGAACGATTTAATGAGGGAAAGCTGGACTATCTTATAAAGGCAAAAAAAATAAAAATTAAAGAAGCGCCAAATACCTGGACTTTACACAATTATGAAAAGCGCCATTTTAATGGAAAAACAGAAATCCTTGAAGTGGCAGATAGTGGAGAGACCATGGATACAACCTTAAGTTTAACTCCCGATGATTTTATACGCAACATCAATCTAAAAGAAAATATGACCACTAGCGAGTTGCGTAGTTTTATTAAAACGGAAAGAGAGCGAGGATTGACCATGGCAAAAAAGTTCATTATAGAATTGCATCGAAGAACAGCCGATCCTATTACCATTATTATTCTCACCTTATTAGGTGTTGCTGTTGCTTCTAGAAAGGTCCGAGGAGGACTAGGAATTCATCTCGCCATAGGGATTGTCCTAGGTGCAAGTTTTGTTATCATCTCTAGATTTAGTGAAACCGTAGCTAATAATTTGGATGTTAGTGCAGGTTTTGGAATGTGGATTCCCAACATTTTGTTTAGCATAATCACCCTGATTTTAATATTAAAGGCTCAGAAGTAAACCAATTTTCAATTCAATTTGAAAGATTAGACGACAAAAACGGCCTTTTTATAGGCTTTTACGGCCATTTAGTAAATTTGTTTAATCATTAATTGCATTTTGTTTAACTTTCAATTATATTTGAAAGTAAATACACAGATATATGTCAACATTCGAGTTTGTTAGCCAATTTGATTTACTAAAACCATCGTTGAATTCTTTTGCCATTAACTTGACAAAGAACTTTTCAGATGCTGAAGATCTCTATCAGGAAACAGCTTTTAGGGCATACACTAATAGAGATAAATTTAGACCAGGTACTAATTTTAAAGCATGGTTGTTTACTATAATGAAAAATATATTCATCAACAATTATCGTAAAAGATCTAAGATGAATACCATTATGGATAATACCGATAATGACTTCTACATCAATTCTGGCACCCAGAAAGTTAGAAACGAAGGAGAAGGAAAAATCATGATGGATGAGTTAGAGAAAATGATTGATTCATTAGATATCGAAATCAGACAGCCATTTATGATGCATTATACTGGGTTTAAATATCAAGAAATTGCAGATAAATTAAACCTACCATTAGGTACTGTAAAAAGTAGAATTTTCTTTGCGCGAAAAGCATTGAAGCAAAAGATTAAACTACAATATGGTTCTGAAGAATTTATCAAAAGAGGTATGGCGGTTTAATCACCTTTAAGTACTTTGGCTCATCGAATGATGGAGTTTAGCCAAATATTAAAAGAATGGTACCGAGAAAATAAGATAAATCACCCATGGAAAGAGGATAGAGATCCTTATAAAATATGGGTATCAGAAATAATACTTCAACAAACAAGAGTGTCCCAAGGGACACCTTATTACCATACATTTTTAAAAGCCTTTCCTTCGATTCAGCATTTAGCTGATACAACCGAGGAAAGGCTTTTTGCTATTTGGGAGGGATTAGGATACTATCGTAGAGCCAGCAATATGCTGAAAGGGGCAAGATATATTGTGGAAGAACACCAAGGCTTGTTTCCAAAAACCTACGATGGTTTATTAGCCATTCCTGGCATTGGACCCTATACTGCGGCAGCAATTGGAAGCTTTGCTTTTGACAACCCCACGGCAGTAGTTGATGGAAATGTCAATCGGGTAATTTCTAGATTATTTAACATAGATGAAGACCTCACTAAGTCTGCGGCTAAGAAAAAGATATTGGAGAAGACCCAAAACTTATTAGCCTCCTATAATAATCCAGCTGAGTTTAATCAAGCTATCATGGATTTTGGCGCCAATGTATGCACACCAAAAGCAAAATGTGATCAATGCCCAGCAAGCTCAATTTGTCAAGCCATAGCATTGGACAAAGTAAACAGCTTACCATACAAGAAACGTAAAAAGGCCAAACGAAAGAGAAGCTTTCATTTCGCTATCATAAAGAATGCTGAAGATAAAATACTTGTAGAACAACGAAAAGAAACAGGCATCTGGGCAAAAATGTATCAATTTCCTTTAATAGAATCAGAGGCAACACAATTATCCTTAGCACAATTTGCGAAAGCCCAAGGGCAAAAACTAATCCTAGAAAAAAAATCAAAACCCTCGGTGCAGGAACTAAGTCACCAACAAATTACAGCACAGTTTTATCATTTTAAGTATGAGAAGGGTGCGGTAAAAAATGGACAGATTTGGGCAACACAAAAACAATTAAGCAAGCTTGCATTTCCAAGAGTTATCAGACAATATATTGAGCAAGTTAATATCTGAATGTATTTCAAAAAATCTATACCTTTATATTGCTAAACCTGAAGCATGATAAACAAAGTTATTCTTATCGGAAATCTGGGCAAAGACCCAGAAGTTAAACACCTTGAAGGAGGATCATCTGTTGGAAGATTTTCAGTAGCTACTAATGAGAGTTACAAAGATAAAAGTGGAGAATGGCAGACAATCACTGAATGGCACAATGTAGTAGTGTGGAGAAACCTAGCCGAAAGAGCTGAACGACAGTTAAAGAAAGGGAACATGGTTTATGTGGAAGGTAAACTGAGCACAAGAAAATGGCAAGACCAAAATGGAGTAGATAAGTATACAACAGAAGTAGTTGCAAATACTTTTAGAATTCTAGAAAGAAGAGAAAGCACGAGTGGTCCAGCTATACCAATGCCAGGCGAGCAAGATCAAATTGCTTCAACAACGAGCACCAGCAACATGGTAAACGATCCAAGCCCAACAAGTAACCCTATAGCAAGTAATAACGGTCCTTCGAATGTGGAGGATGACTTACCATTCTAGTTTTAAACTAAATCAAACAAATTGGAACCCGAACCCGCCAGTTTATTCTTAACACACATATTACTTTCGACGAATTGGATGTTGCTAAGTCCAATACTATTAATCATATTGCTATTAATTTGTTCAGCATTGATTTCTGGTTCTGAGATTGCTTTTTTCTCCTTGTCACCGCAGGATATACAAGGCTTACAAAAAGATAATACAGAGAAAAGTAAACGCATATTAAAACTTCGAGAAAATCCACCTAAGTTATTGGCAACTATTCTGATCACTAATAATTTGGTCAATATTGGGATAATCCTTTTATCTGATTTATTCATAAAGCAGCTTTTCCCAAACAACGTTTTTGAAAAATGGGGAGTGCAAATCGCCCAGTATTTGCCCTGGGAGCCAAGCTTTTTGGGTAGTGCTTTAAGCTTTTTAATTACCGTCTTAATTACAAGTTTTTTATTGGTACTTTTTGGAGAAGTCTTGCCCAAAATTTATGCTTCTGTAAATAATCTTGGTTTTGCAAAATTTATGGAACGCCCGATGAATTTACTTAATAGAGTTTTTTCACCACTATCTAACAGGCTAATAAAATCAACAAGCATTTTCGAAACAAGACTTAGCGCAAATCCGCAAGTTATGGACCCATCCACTAAGGAGGAACTAGAAGACGCCATTGATTTTTCGGTAAGCCAATCCATTTATGAAGATGAACAAGCTGATATTTTACGAGGAATTCTAAAGTTTGGTGATGTAACCGTAAAGCAAATAATGAAATCCAGGATGGATATTTTCGCGGTAGAAAATAATATTGATTTCAAAGAAATGTTCAAGTTGGTTCAAAACAGTGGCTTTTCCAGAATTCCTGTGTTTGAAGAAGAGTTAGATGTGATTATCGGTTTATTATACGTAAAAGATTTACTAGGATACCACAAAGATACCAAGGAGTTTGACTGGCTTAAGGTGGTGAGAGACAATGTTCTTTACGTACCAGAATCCAAAAAGATTTCGGATTTGTTAAAAGAATTTCAGTCTAAACGACTACACATGGCCATTGTGGTAGACGAATTTGGAGGAACCTCTGGACTGGTTACCTTGGAGGATATCATGGAAGAAGTAATTGGGGAAATTACTGATGAGTTTGACGATGAACACGATCAGGATTATATCAAGATTGATGAGCACAACTATATTTTCGAAGGCAAAACTTTACTCAATGATGTTTGTAGGGTGATCGGTGAGGACATTGATATATTTGATGAGGCGAAGAAAACATCCGACTCATTAGCAGGTCTAATCTTAGAAATGCACGGACAAATACCTCCAAAAGGTTTTGAACTGAGTCACACAAACTTCAAGTTCAGAATCATCGAAGTAAATAAGCGACGAATCGAAAAAATTAAACTTCAAATCCTTGACCCAATCGAAGAAAGCGAAGGCTAAAAAGCTTAATTTTCCTATCGATGAGTCCAGATACTTCAGCTGCAACTAAATGGTTTAAACAAAAGAAATGGAAACCCTTTCCCTTTCAGCAAAAAGCATGGAAACATTATCTGGAAGGATATAGTGGACTCGTGAATGCGCCTACTGGTAGTGGAAAGACCTATTCATTACTAATGGCTGTTTTGATGGAAGGTCTTATCTCCCGAGAAAACACAGGACTTCAGATGATTTGGATCGCCCCGATTCGTGCATTAACCAAGGAAATTAAACTAGCTTGCGAACGAGCCATTGAAGGATTAAATATGTCTTGGACAGTAGGGGTGAGAAGTGGCGATACTACTACTGATGAGCGAACCAAGCAATGGGCAACAGCACCACAAATCTTAATTACTACACCCGAGAGTCTTCATGTTTTAATGACAAAAAACAAATACAGCAAATACTTTAGTCATTTAAAGGCTGTAGTTGTCGATGAGTGGCATGAACTAATAGGATCTAAAAGAGGAGTCCAAACAGAGTTAGCCATATCAAGATTAAAAGGAATCAACCCTGCCCTAAAAACATGGGGAATATCAGCCACCATTGGAAACATGGAGGAGGCATTTGATGTTTTACTCGGCATTGAAAAACCAATAAAAAACGTATTTATAAAGGCTGATATACAAAAACAAATAAAGGTAGAAACCATCATCCCTGATGTCATCGAAAAATTCCCTTGGGCGGGACACCTCGGAATACGACTTTTACAAAAGGTTATTCCTATCATCCGAAAAAGCAAAACCACACTCATATTTACCAACACAAGAGCCCAATGCGAAATTTGGTATCAAAACCTTTTAGAAGCCGAGCCAGATTTAGCAGGGCAGATGGCGATGCATCATGGATCTATCAGTCGAGAACTTAGAGATTGGGTCGAAGATGCCTTATACGATGCTAAAATAAAGGCGGTAGTTTGTACATCGAGTTTAGACCTAGGTGTGGATTTTAGACCAGTAGAAAGTATTGTACAGATAGGGAGCCCTAAAGGTATTTCAAGATTTGTGCAAAGAGCCGGTAGGTCTGGCCATCAGCCAGATGCAGTATCAAGTATTTACTTCGTTCCAACACACTCATTGGAATTAATAGAGGCAGCAGCACTAAAGCAGGCAATCATTGACCATGAACACGAAAGAAGAATTCCATATATACGATCTTTCGATGTACTTGCTCAATACTTAATGACCTTAGCCGTTTCGGAAGGCCTTGAACCAGAAAAGATCTATAAGGAAATAAGTAAAACCTACAGTTATCAAAGTGTAACGATCGAAGAATGGCAAATGCTTATTCATTATTTAGAGCACGGGTCCCAAGCTTTGCAAGCTTACGATGAGTATCAGAAAATAGGAAACGATAATGGAGTGTATAGAGTTGCAAACAGACGAATAGCGCAAAAGCATAAATTATCAATCGGTACCATCAGCAGTGATGTAATGATACAAGTCCAACTTTCTCGAGGCAAACGTATAGGGACAGTAGAAGAATATTTTATTTCACAATTAGCACCAGGAGATGCTTTCTGGTTTGCGGGAAGGGCATTGGAGTTGGTCCGATTAAAGAATATGGTTGCTACGGTAAAACCAGCAAAAAACTCTAAAGGTAAAGTCCCTTCTTACATGGGTGGAAGGATGTCATTCAGTTCTGAAATGAGTGAATTTTTGCGAACCAAACTCTACGATTATTACGACGGAAAGATAAACGACATTGAACTAAAAACCCTAATACCTTTACTAGACACCCAAAAAGAACGTTCGATATTACCCAGTAAAGAAGAGTTTCTAATAGAGTATTTTGAGGATAATGATGGATATCACCTGTTTATTTACCCATTCGAAGGCCGTAGTGTACATGAAGGTATCGGCGCATTATTAGGTCATCGTTTAGGAAACCTCATGCCGATTAGCTTCTCAATTGCTATGAATGATTATGGCTTAGAGTTGTTATCCGATAAAAAAATTGATGTCGAAAAATTGATTCAGCCTGGATTATTTTCTACGAAAAACCTTACTCAAAGTATCCAATCAACCTTAAATGCAGTAGAATTAGCAAGAAGACAGTTTCGTGATATTGCTAAGATATCTGGATTAATCTTCGGAGGCTATCCAGGTAAAATGAAAAAAAACAGGCACTTACAGGCTTCTTCTCAGTTATTGTTCAATGTATTTCGAGAATATGAGCCTGATAATCTCCTGCACCTACAAGCTTATGAAGAAGTCATGACTTTTCAGTTAGAAGAGTCGAGAATGAGAGCCGCTTTAAATCGAATACAAAAACAACAATTTAAGTTTAGCTATCCTGAAAAAATTTCACCCTTAGCTTTCCCAATAATGGTCGATAGACTAAGAGAAAGAATGTCATCAGAACAGCTTAAAGATCGCATCGAGAAAATGAAAGTTCAGTTGCTTAAATAAATTGACTAAAATCGGGTTATACGATTATGAAAGTGATAAACTTTAGTTTAATTGGATTAGTGTTATGCTTAGTTAGTTATTCGGCAGTAAGTCAAGAAAGAGAAATAGTAGACTCACGTGATGGTTACAAATATGCCACTGTCAAAATAGGCAATCAATATTGGTTTGCAGAAAACCTCCAACACGAAACAGCAGACAGCAAATGCTATAAAAACAAAAAGAAAAATTGTTTATCTGACGGAAGACTATATCCTTATACAGACTTGGAAAAAGCTTGTCCGAAAGGTTGGCGAGTTCCAACACTTGAAGACTGGAAGGCCCTAAAAACACACATAAATGACCAAGAATTGGTTTTTAGAAATGAGCAGCATTCATTAAAAAAACCACATCTTCATCTCATAAGTTCTGGCTATCAGATGGGTAAGCGATTGTACTTAGGAAAAGGAAAAGCTACTACCTTTTGGATTAATCAGTATAATGATTTTGACGAGTATTATCATGTGCATATCTATGGAGAAAGAGGCACCTATTTTCCGATAAATGATCATTGGATAAAAGAAATACTTCATGCTCACCCAATTAGTGACTTGGCAAACCGAAGATTCCCAATTCGTTGTGTTTGTGAAACGATAGACTAGATTGCAATCACTATATTCACAAAAAAGATATTGTGAGGTCTAAAATCCCAAATACTAAAACGTCCATTTTCACCATAATGAGTCGTTTGTCTAATGAGCAAGGAGCTATTAATCTAGCACAAGGATTCCCGAATTTTCCTTCTTCGCCTAAACTGCTTTCGCTAGTAAGTAAATATGTAGACCAAGGTTATAACCAGTATGCACCCATGGCTGGTGTCCAAGTGCTGCGAGAAAAGCTCTCGGAGAAAATAGCCAGTCTCTATAAATATGCTCCAGAACCAGAATCTGAAATTACCATCACAGCGGGAGCGACTCAGGCATTATTTACAGCTATTACCGCTTTTGTACATATGGGAGATGAAGTAATTGTTTTAGAACCCTGTTATGATTCTTATATACCAGCAATCAAGCTGAATGGAGCAAGGCCTGTTAGCATACCGCTAAATAGTCCCAACTATGACATACCATGGGACAAGGTGAAAGCCGCAATCTCCGATAAAACACGGATGCTCATCATAAACACACCCCATAATCCGACTGGAGCAATCATTAGCAAAAAAGATGTAAAAGAATTAGAAGAGATAGTAAGTAAGCACAAAATACTAGTTCTGAGCGATGAGGTTTACGAGCACATTACTTTTGAGACAAGAGCCCATGAAAGTTTACTTGCTAGCGATATACTTAGACCTTATAGCTTAGTGTGTTTTTCTTTTGGCAAAGTGCTTCACACTACAGGTTGGAAACTAGGATACATTGTGGCAAATAAAGATCTAAGTGATGAATTTAGAAAAGTGCATCAGTTTAATGTGTTTTCTTGTAACACACCCATACAATATGCCATCGCAGAATTTTTAGATGAGAAAGAATATTTGGAACTGCCGTCTTTTTTCGAAGCCAAACGAGATTTATTATTGGAAGCACTCAAGTCAAGTAGATTTAATGCCATACCAGCTTCGGGTACATACTTTCAGCTATTAGATTATTCTACAATCAGTGAAGAAGGAGATTTTGATTTTGCCCAACGGATAACTAGAGAAAAGAAAGTGGCATCCATTCCTGTTTCTTCATTTTATTCTGATTTAAAAGATGATAAAATGATTCGTCTTTGTTTTGCTAAGACAGATGACACGATTAAACGAGCTGCTGATATTTTAGTAAACATTTAATATGGAAAACTTACGAATAGCGATTGTACAAAGTAAGCTTCATTGGGAAAATAGAGACCAAAATTTAGCCCATTTTGAAAGCCATCTTTTAGGTATACAAGAAGATTTAGATCTTATTATTCTTCCTGAAATGTTTACAACCGGCTTTAGTATGAATGCCGAAAGTCAAGCTGAGAGCATGGATGGTGATAGTCTACTCTGGATGAAGAAAGTTGCTAAATGGAAGAAGGCATGTTTAACAGGATCCCTAATTATTCAAGAAGACAATCAATATTACAATCGCATGTTTTTTGTTTATCCTGATGAGAGCTTTAAATATTATGATAAAAGACACTTGTTTAGACTTGCAAACGAACATGAAGTATATACACCAGGATCTACTAAAGTAATCGTCCAATTAAAAAATTGGGATATAAATTTAAATGTTTGTTATGACCTAAGATTCCCTGTTTGGGCAAGAAATACTCAGGATTATGATGTATTGCTCAATGTTGCTAACTGGCCAAAACAGCGAATCGATGCTTGGGACACCTTGATCAAAGCCAGAGCCATAGAAAACCAAGCTTATGTATTAGCTTGTAATAGAGTGGGCGAAGACCCTAAAACGAATGTCTATGATGGCCATTCTTCGGTGGTTGATTATGCAGGAAAGTTACTCGCTCAGTCCATTGGAGAAGAAGAGATCATATTTTATACCCTAAATAAACAAGACTTATTAGACTTTAGAAATAAGCTTCCTTTTCACCGAGACCAAGACTCTTTTGAAATTATCCATAGTGCTTAGGGTCGAGCTTTAAAAAGCCCTGAAACCCTGTTATTTTTCGGAGGTGCAACATTTGTTGGCTATGTATATTTTGATACAAAACATTAGCAAAAGGCCTATGGAGCAAATCGTATAATAATAAATCCTTGTATTGAAATAAGTGGATATTTTGAATGAGACTCTCTAATAGAGTATACCCTTGTAAAGCTTCGGAAGAGGTTGCTTCATATTCTAGTAGTGCTATAATAAAAAAGATAAACCCATTGAGCACATAACTAGGAGGTTCGCTTGGGTACTCTTCGGCCCACCATCCAGTTGATGGTCCCTTAATTAATAATTGATTGTTAGGATCAAGGACATAAGTTAAGCAAGATTTAGCCGTTTTTAAATACACCTTGTCATCTGTTAGCTGATAAGCCCTAATAAATGCTGAAGCAGCTAATCCTTGACAAATAGCGGATGTCCAGCCTGGTTGGAGCTTGTATTTATTATCCCTAAATGGGTAAATAAGGGCTTTATGGTCATTAGTTTCACCAAAAAGGAGTTCTATACTTTTTATGTGTTCTAAGAACTGGAATTTTAGTTTCTCTGAGGCTGCTTCTTGCAAAAGGTTATAGTTAAGCAAGGCTAAGATTGGTTGGTGAATGGGATTATCTTTTGTTTGCTTCGAGTTGTATGTGTGTTCTTGATATAGTTTAGTCGTGTTTGTGTGATTAAAAGAAATATAGTTTGGAGAGAAAGAATAGTTGTTAGGCTGCTTTTGGAAACTCTTGAGTAGCTCGGCATTTTTTTCTCTATGCAAATTTCGTATGGCTTGATTTTCTTTGCTATCGAATTGACGTCGATAAATAGCGGCTTTCCGTTTTAGTTTTAAGGTGTTTATGTAGTATTTAAAAGGTTTCATGATACTTCGAGGATGCTCTTCCATTGTTGACTAATTAAATCGGAGTTTAGGGCTTTATTAAGTGCTTCCGCATTTTGTGTTTGTACTGTAGAGCTTAGTGGTTTAAGTATATGGTTAAAGTCGAAACCTTCTAATGAGTTAATCATAATTCCCCAGTCTAAAAATAGGTCATATAAAGGGTTTTTCTTGGATAAGATTATCCTTCGACCATTCATTATAAGTGGAATGAGAGTACCCATTCCTTGCTGACGATAATGAGGAAAAAGAACAACACTAATTTCCTCCATGAGTTTAGTAAAAGCATCTTTATCAATAAATTCCTCAATAAATTGAAAATCGTGATGACTTTTTCTGGAGGCTGATTTTAGACGATCTATATAGTTGTTTTTTACGCCCGACAAGGGAATTATGCAGGAAAGTTTAGTTTCAATGTTGTTTAAATATTGAATGCCTTCCAAGTGATTGTTATAGACATCGTCAGAGTTTCCTATTAATATTTTAGCATTAGTTGTTGGTAATGTACTGCTTGCTAGTTCAATCGGGAATAAGCTGTTTAATGAAAAGTGTTTGACTGGAGGCTTCAGTTTTTGTTGTATTTCATTAAAATCACCTTGATTAGCAGCAATCCCGCTTAATGTGTTTATAAAGGGGATGGTGTGTTTTCTAGCTACATAATCTGCAAAAAAGGAAGCTTTATGAAAGCTTTGATTGGTTGTGCTTAGGTATTGCTTTCTATGTTGGACTAGATCATAAAAGTCAGCACCCCAAACCAGCCAAACGGACTTAGGGACCTTAATGCCTTTCATCAACAAAACCATCTGAGGACTTAGGTAATGATAAAAAGCTCTATCAATATTTGTTTGTCTTAAATATCGTTTTGCTTGAAAGAAACTGTATTGTTTTTTTTGTTCTGCTTCGTGGATATAGATTCGACGAAAGGATGCTATTTCTATAAATACATTTTCTTCGATACTAATGCTTTGTATCCAAGTTATTAGCTTCGAGGTGTAAATAGGTGAATGTAAAATAAAATGTATATTCAAAGCAATCGTATAAAAAGCTAAAGTGAATAATTTTATTGAGAAACTAGATTGGGACAGCCATTTTTTTGGATTTAAAGTAGGGAGGATTAAACTTCAGACACTAGAACAACCATTAGATCTTGAGCAAATGGGTCAGTCTGATTATAGGCTTATTTATGTGTTTTCGGAAGAAAGCTTAGATCTAAATGCTTTCTATAGCCAGCGGATAAATTATCAAAAAAAGCTAAAGCTAACTCCTGAAAAAAAAGAGTTTGTAGGTGAAAAACATCCAGCCATAAATTTAGCAACCAGCAGCGATATTGAACAAAAAGAAATACAGGATTTAGCGCTAATAGCTGGAAAATACTCGAGATTTAGTTTAGATCCAATGTTTCCTGAAGGCACAACAAACTCCATGTATAAAGCCTGGTTAAGCCAAGCAATGGAAAATTCAACTCACAAGATTGCTATTTATAAAGAAGAAGAACAACTTAAAGGGTTTATTCAGTATCAGATACTTGAGGATTCGATTAGAATTATATTTATTTCAGTTAAGAAAGCCTATCAAAATCAAGGAATAGCTTCTGCTCTTTTGGATTTTGTAAATGGGAAAGCGCTAGATCTCAAAAAGAAAACGATAGAAGTGATCACACAAAACTTAAATGAAGAAGCTAAAAGACTGTACATAAAAAAAGGGTTTACCATTGCTAGCAAACCCTATATTTATCATGTATGGAATCCTATCTCATAAGGACCATTTTTCCAAAACCTTTTTTAAAGAAACTGTCAATTCCTTCAATGTATCTTGCTTCGTATAAACTATTATCAGCTAAAAAGACTTTATAGATATATACTCCATTTGCTAATGGACTTCCGTAATCATCAGTTCCATCCCATCGGTAGTTAGACCGATTCACACCAGCATGAATAGGACCAAATTCTTCCATGGTAATTTGTTTTACCACTTTTCCAGACAGTGTCATGATTCTTAAGACAAAATCATCAGGCACTTCTTTTCCTGTTAAGGTGAAAATAAACTGAGTGCTGGAAGAAAAAGGATTCGGATAGTTGAGCATGTTTGAGATAGAGCTTTCAGTAATTACTTCAAAATCTACCTCGTATTGGTGTGTACCCGAGAAGTTACCCGCTTGATCTTTTGCTTGGGCTCTTAGAGTATATATACCGTCCTCAAGAATAGGCCTGTATTCTAACCTAGCTCTATTTTTACCAGTCCCATCTGCAGGGTAAAAGATTACATCATTTCCGCTTACATCTACGTCTAAAATTGTTCCATCCGGATATTCTAAACTAACATCAAAATCCTCTTTATTAGTTAATAGTTCGAAAGGATTATCATCGGTCAGGTTGACACTAATTACCGGTTCTGGCGAAACAATATCTCTGTTCATTATTTTGACACCATCAAAAGTCACATCAAGTAAAGGGTTTAGATCATCAGCCTTAACTAGGAAATTTAGAAAGGCTAAATTATTAAAGTGGTGCTGCTCTCTTTGGTCGTCATTAGGGTTTACTTCTACTCTAAACTCATGTAAACCACTATTTAAATGTAAGGTAGAATAATCGTATTCTAATTGGATAAAATCATCACCAACTAATGGAGCATGTCTTTTAAACTCTACAAACTCGTTATTTTGCTGGTCGACAACAGTGTACATTACTAACAAGCTATCCATGTCAAAGTCTGTAATGTTTTCTACTCGCAATGAAAGTTGTAGATCGTTACCTTTAAAAATAGTATCAGCAACAAATGCGTAATCTATATTAGGGTTTACCACGGCTTCTGGCAGTCCTTTATAAAGCACTCTCCAAAAATCAATCTGCGGACTAGTAAAACTGTTACTATCTAAACTATTTAAGTTTAATTTTATATAAGGATACACATCCGCATCCACTTGATCTAAATCAAAAACATTGTCATTGAGACTACTATATAAAGTGTCGATGTCTCCATTATCTTGAAGTCCTAGCACATCATAACTAAATTCGTCTTCTGACTGGTTGAAGTCACTAAAGGACCATTCGACAGATTCCCAAGATTGTGCGGGACCAATCGGGGTACTACAAACAGAACCACGATCACTTATCCCTTCAATATTTACTAAAACACTCAGTTCTTCTAATGGGTCATTAGCTAATGCTTCTGCGAAAACATTTGGGTCGTTTCCTTTAGTATAAGCAAAAACATATGGAAGTGGGCCATTATTAATAATGACGTCAGTCATTTCAGCTCCTTCATTAATCAGGACTTCATGTATTGGATTTACATCTAGTGGCCACTGGTCTGGTCTATAAGAATGTTCATCACTTTGAATAGTCCAAAAAACAACATGATGTCCATCGGGTATATCATTTTCCAGAAAGTATACAAGTTCTGCTCTATTGGTTTCATTAAAAGTGTTGAAACTAAAATAACTTCTATCTGTAGTATGAAGACCAATATCGGTACCAGGCCATGGCATATCAGATAAAATTAAATTTTGCATCGGTCTAGTGCTGATTGGGTCAATGACAATAACATAAACACCTGCATTAATATCTTTACCACCACCGTTGCTACGTTCGTCATTAGCACCAAAAAACTGATTATTATAGAAAAATTGTGGTTTAATCTCAGCGCTTAGTCTACTTGTATTAATGATTCTAAATTCGCCAATTGTTGGACCCAAATTTAGTGTTCTGTTTGATTCATCAAAAACTAGGTTTGTATAATCGTCTCTTAACCATTGATAAATATGACTTTGGTTCCAACCTGTAGATTCATTAGGTAGATAAATAAACGAACTGTTTGACCATACTTCTTCTTCTGATTCGTTGTTCTTAATTCGCCAATAGTAAACTGTATTGTTCTGGTAGTTATAATCTATATCTACCTCTATAAAACCACCATAAGCCTTTACCTCGGCCGAAGCCATTAAAGGACTATTAAATAAATTGGTAGTATCAACTTGTAAAACATACTGTTGTTCAGCTAAAAATGCATTTCCAGCAGAAGATAGATAGTTAAAATCACTGTCATTAACTATGGCAAATTCAGCGGGATATATTGGCGTTGGAGTATTGTCATAAATGAAGAAGCAAAAGCCTTCATTATTGTAAGCATCACTAAGCCGATTATTCATTTCCGCTATGGGATTAGGAAATTCTTCTATGTTGTTATTTTGATCAACTTCGATATCGATCAGGTTTTTCCCTAAACCTTTAAGACCCTTATTGGCAATTTTTTCTCGAATCGTTTTTCTGTTTTCTGGGGTAATAGTTGTGCCTACAATCGTGTCTTTACCTTCGCCATAGTCATGTATTACCTGATAGAACAAACCTTCATTTTGGCCTCTGCCAATATTTACAATGTCAAATTCTACTTCAAATGAATCAATGGTTGAGTTTACATCTTCAGGATAAGTTCTTATTGTTGAAAAATCCACAATATAGTCTGGACCTTCATGGTCTAAAAGGCTAATTGCAGGATCACCGTGCAAGGTTAATTGTTCTAATAATGTCCGCAAATTTGTAGAGTTAAAACTCAAATCTTCTTTTTCTGCGATATAGGCTCTAATAATTAAACCAATAGATCTGCCGTAGTATTCATTTCCTAAATGATCGTATAATCTGGAGCCAAATAGTTTTTGATCAGTGACAGTTGCTACTCCTGATGCTGCTAAAAAAGCAATAGAACCTCCATCTTTAGCTAAGACAAAATCCTCACTAACTCCTAAAGATGGTGTGTGTATGTTTCCAGCAAGACATCCCATGGCTAACATAAATGGATACTTTCCATAGTTGTCGTATTTATCTGGGTTTTCAATGCTGAAATCTAATGTTCCAACCGCTGAATGACCAAAGAAAGTAAGTATGGAAACACCAGCATTTATTTTATCAATAATTTGCTGGGAAACGGTGTTTTCAATATCATTAGATGCTGTTTTTTGAAAAGTGGTAACTCGAGCACCATATTCATTATTTTCAACGATTTCTCGCATCTGTTCTAAACCATTAAAAATAATATCCTGATCTGTGGACTTTCCTCCACTAAGATGGATAATATCTTTTTTCCACGCTAAACCTTCTATAGTTTGGTCGAAGAGGCTTGGGTTTTCATGCTGCTTTACTTTATCTAAATAGAATCCTATTTGTTCACTATCTTTGATAGCTAGTCGACCTACAGATGCCACAGGATACATATGGTTTTTTGCTGCAAAAAGTAAGTTATCAGACCCAGGAATACCATAAACAGGAACATAAAAATCTTCATTTATGCCTTCTCTGACCAAATTGTATTCTAGTCCTTTTCCAAGAATTAGTGCATACTCTAATTGTGGCCAGGTTTGTTTGGCATAGTTTGCAAAGTTGTTAATACTTTGTGCATGTCCTTCGACACCGTAACCAAACTCATCATATAATTCTTCAACATTGAAAACCTGAACATTAAAACCTCCTCCCTCTTCTGAAGATCTATACTCTGCATATTCTTGAACATAGTTGGTTCCGTTTACAGAGGTATTTAATGCGCTATGAGTTAAAATGATATAATTTACATTATTAGCTTCAAACTGTTCGCTTGCTTGATATAGTTGTATTTCTGTTGGCGATAGAAATTGACTATAGGTATAGGCTTTTGTTGGAAGAGCTGATGCCGGAATTAAAAACTTAGATGTATTTCCATCTTTCTCGATCGTTAAACGCACACCATTGGTAGCATCGAAATAAAAGAGGTCTTGATTACTAGTCAGATTGTTTACTTCGAAGTATCTAGGATTTGTAGAAGCGTTTAGAGAAAAAACATAATTATCGGTAGGACTTAAATCAAACTTTTTTGGATAAACCAATTTGGAATAAGCGATTGAAAACTTGTCATCTGCACTTAATACGCCATTTATTTTTAACTCAATGTCATTTAAAACGGCAGCATTGGTCAAACTTATATTATAGGTATTAGCCGCAAAATTGTTAATATTTGGTTGAATCATTAAGTTTCCATTTACTAAAAACTGTAAATTATGACCACCCAAGTAGGTTCCTACTCTTGTTTCTAAATAGGGAGCAAAGCCTGCACCATAAGCATTTTCAGGATTAAAGTTAACGGTGTGTTGACTAGCTAGCTCCGTTCCATATCCTTCTCCAAAGAAATAGTGCGAATAACGAACATTTTCATAAAAGCTTGGGCTTTGGTGTTTGTCGTTAAAAATGACCAATTCTTCACCAATAAAATATTCTTCTTTTGAAGGCAAGTTTCCTGAAAGATCATTGTTAATTGATTGGACTCGTTCGTGGTTATCAGAATCATCAAACCAGGCTAAGTAATAGTTGTTTTCTTCAGTATAAAAACTATAATAAGGATTCAACAACATTGATTCCCAATCTTCATAAAGTGTTTTATCTAATCGACCATCATTTTTATTACCGACAAATTCAATAAAATCGCTATCGTCAAAATTGCCAGAAGTACTAACATAGATGGGAACTTCTTTTCCATAATGATACAAAACTAATTCTCGACCCTTTGCTGGTGCAATTGGAAAGCCAATCTCTTCTAGTTGTGGTCGATATATTCTGTATACACCATCTTCTTCTACACTTATCTTAGCATAGGATTTAGTATAGTTAATCCATTCATTCCCAAATAATGTTTCTCCCTCAAATTCCATTTGGCCAAAAAGAGCATTAAATGAGCAGCAAATTATAAAACTGAATAATATCTTTTTCATTGAGTATCGCTTATAAAACAAAAATACAAATTAAAGATAAATTTAATGTGTATAATGTTCAATTTAAGTGTCTTCCGACAAATATTACACTAATACGAAGAATACGAGTTAAATATTGTTTCGTATAATTATTGTTTTTCGATTTTGGGAAATCTAAGAAAAATCAAAATAAAGAATAGGATTTATATCAACTTTACTCTTATATGACACTCTTTTTCATCCTAACCACTATCATAAATTTGTCGTATTGGATACTTTATACGACGATGATTTTTATGCATAAGTATCAGAAGCAGAGAAACTTGGATAAAAAATCTGATGTCTTAGTTTGCGCCAAAAATGAAGCGGACAAGCTCGAAAAACTAGTTGATAATATAACGAATCAAAAGGGGCTTTTGAAACTCATTATTGCCAACGATTATTCAAATGATAATACAGAACTTGTTTTACAAACACTAAAAGAAACACATCAGAATTTATATGACTTTATTCCTTCCATTGATATTTCTGGTAAAAAACAAGCTATAATTGAAGGAATAGATAGATCAAATGCAGAATATATAGCTTTTACAGACGCCGATTGTTTACCCTTGAGTAATCACTGGCTAGAAAAAATGCTTGGTCAAATAGACAAACAAGATGCAGTATTAGGTTATAGTCCAATGCTGAGAAAAAAAGGATTACTTAATGCCTGGCAAAGGTGGGAAACCTCCTTTATTGGATTACAGTATTTGGCTATGGCCAAACTTGGACTGGCATACATGGGAGTAGGTCGAAACTTGCTTATTAGAAAAAGATCTATAGAGTTTTTAGAGTTAAAGGACCTAAGGGCATCATTAAGTGGAGGTGATGATGATTTTTTAGTCCAATATCTCAACCGACAAAAAATAAATATAAATGTAGATCCTGAAAGCTTTGTTTACACAAATTCTTGCACCAAATGGAGTGAATACATAAGGCAAAAACAAAGGCATTTGAGTGCTTCCTCGCAATATCCTATACTTATCCAGTCTATCTTATTTCTATTTTCATTTAGTCATTTAGTTTGGTTTTTACTATTCGTTATATCCTTGTTTACTCAACCTTTAGTAGCGTTTAATTTACTTTGTGTAAGGTGGTTTGTTTTATATTTTTGTCAATATTTTAATACTAGGAAACTGGATGTTTCAGACTTATGGAAGTGGACAGCAGTGTTTGATATTGCTCTTGTTTTCTTTTTTGTTTTCTTTACATTCTTTTTTAGATCAAACACGAAATGGTAAAACATCTAGACAAAGTCTTCCATTATTTTAATGCATTAGAGGATTCTCAAATAGAACAAATAAAAGCCTTATGGGATATTTACATTGAATGGAATGAAAAGATTAATGTGATCTCAAGAAAGGATATTGAGGAACTCTATTTAAGGCATGTTCTTCATAGCTTAACCATAGCAAAGTTTATCAAATTTAGACCTGGAGCTTCAGTATTAGACTTAGGAACAGGAGGTGGTTTTCCAGGAATACCGCTCGCCATTTATTTTCCAGAAACGAATTTCCATTTAGTTGATGGAACAGCTAAAAAGATTAGAGTTGTCAATGAAGTGGTTAAACATTTGGATCTAAAAAACGTGCTAGCTACACAGGATAGAGCTGAAGAATTAAAAACTAAATATGACTTTATCGTGACTAGGGCAGTAGCAAATATGTCCAAGTTGAGAGAGTGGTCCTTGAAGCGATTAAAACAAGAACAAATTCATGCAATGCCCAATGGAATTATAGCTTTAAAAGGAGGAAATATAAGCCAAGAGCTTAAAGAACTGCCCAAAGGAGATTTTGTGGAAAAGATATCTATTATTAAATATTTCCCAGAATCACACTTTGAAGAAAAATACTTAGTCTATCTCCAAATGTAGATCTGTATAAAAATTATTTTTTTCTGTTAATTGATGTATATTTGCCATCCAATTTAAAGGTCGCGTGGCCGAGCGGTTAGGCAGTGGTCTGCAAAACCATCTACAGCGG
>JAHDEC010000039.1:0-3878 GCA_020629035.1 Saprospiraceae bacterium
AACCACCTATTGCATTCAATACGTCAAGCGTATCATTTTTCAATTCAACATCCCAAATGGTTCCATTCGAAATATTCAAGCCATCCAGCATATACATCCACTGATAGGCTCCATCTGCACTATATTTTACAAGCGCTCCATGTGATTCTGATTCTGAATCATAGAATGTATCTAGCGTATCAGTTTCAACAATTAAAGATCCAGATCCAAACCAATATGAAACTAGGATATCTCCTTCTTTAGTTTGCCACATTCTTTTCATTTCGGCAGAACTCGGCCCAGGGTCATATACATTCCACAATAATTCTCCTTCTGGACTATATTTCACTACAAATTCTGTGTAAAATCCATCATTATCTATAGTATCTACGTTATTGAAAGTAAACCAGTTATGCCTAAATTGACCTGCGAGTATTACATTCCCGACACTATCAGTATCCATTCCACGAACATAATCTTCTCCCAATGATCCAAATCGCCAGTGTTTTACGATTTCTTCTTTAACATGATTATATTGTACTAGAATATTATTTCGGCAACATTCATATCCAATATTGTAAAAAGAATCTTGACCTATGGTGATTGTATCTTTGTTTAACAGCAGGATATTTAAATAAACAATTGAATCTCCAAATGTAGAAAGCCAATCGATGGGAGCATTGAGGCGCCATGGAATATCTACAAAATTTAGATCATGGTCAAATGTAATTAATATCCCTCTATCACCTTCTACCGGAGGATAGGCTTCATCATCAATATAAAAATACTCATCAAATGTTTGACCAGCAAGGATAACCTTATCTTGGGTAATGTCCATTCTACATACGATCTCCCCCCTCATTTTTACTAGATTAACAAATTGCATATTTTTATCTAGCTTAATTAAGTAGGATACTGGTCCACTTCCTCCAATATCTGCTTGATGTTCTTCTGGCAGTTCGATATATGGAAAAGAAGCCAAGCCAATCTTGAAATCAGAATATCCGCCACGGATGTAAATAAAATAATCCCCTTCAACATTCTTTTTTATGTGCTCTTTACGAATAGGTTGAGATATTCCAGATCCATCAATAGTTATTGAATTTGTCACTTCGTCTTGTGCATTCAGTATGATTACCGAGCAGATAAGTAGGCTTAGTATGTGTATGATTCTTTTCATGGAAGCTTAGTCTTACTATTCTAAGGTTGTATTCCTTTAAATATAACTTAAAATTGTTTTGTCATTGGTCTAATTGGAGATGTTTTCGGTAGACCTTCGTTCTCTGTATCGACCTGAAGTGGATATATTCTTTTTTGTTTGGACTGTATAACTAGATTTCTTTCTTCAGTTATCGCGATAGGGATAGTAAGGGGCCGCAGGCGTCACACCTAGGTGGGACCAAAGCCCTGAATAGCCCGGCCCTGGTGCTGAGCAAATAGTGCGGCTAGGGATCGCCCAAACCATCTAGCTTTATACCTCTTTACTTTGCATGTGGATAATCATGGCTCTTTAATGAAACATGCAAATGATCAGCGGTTCCACCATGACGTATCGTGTTAAAGCCCATCAGGGAAAAATAGCCCTTGACTAAGGCATTTACCCATTCACTTTTACCCTTAGTTCGAAGGTCAACAGCGTGGGCAAATTTACTAGTCGGTTGTTTGTAATGTAATGATGTAGAATTAGAGGGCAATCCCATCTTTTTGTAATCTTCTGGAACACGGCTAGCATCAGTTATAAGCAAATCTTTGTTGGCATACACAAGCGTAGATAAAGACAATCTAAGAATAGGATGTAAACTATTCATCTCATTTTTCAATGCCGAACTTTTTAGATTATCCGAAGAAAAGAACAAAATACCATGCATACTGTAGACGACAACTACTAAAAAGGCAATCAAAGCACGACGTTTTACTGCACCAAAATTGCCTATGCTACCGGTAAATTTTCCATAGAAAAAACTAAAGTAGATAAACATTAATATGGCCGTGGCAGTAGCAGAACCCATTAAACACAACATTGCTGGCCACTCGTAATGTACATGAAAATACGTAGCACTTCTGATCAAAATGGCAAAAGGCAAGAGCAACAAAAGCGCTATTTTGATCAATTGGTATAAAAGATTCATCATCGATTAAAAGTATAAAAAGCTGGTTAAACAAGCCTGTTTAATATATTCATCAAAGACTGCTAAGTCCTTATAAATGGCTTATTTAGCTAATATCTGTATCCTAAAACTAAAGACTAAGGATTTATCATTTGAAGAATCACTATCATTTTAACACTTAAGCACATTAATGCTTATTATATAGTACCTTTGCAGCTTACTTTTCTAAAAATATTATCCTTTGACAAATTTTAATGAGTTAGGTCTTTCAAAAGAAATCTTGAAAGTGTTGGAAGAATTGGGTTTTGAGAAACCGACTGATATACAAGCGCAAGCGATCCCTCCACTGATGCGTGGACAAAAGGATATTATTGGTTTAGCCCAAACTGGTACTGGAAAAACCGCAGCATTTGGTTTACCCTTGGTTGATTTTATCGACCCAAATTTACCTTTTACACAAGGTCTAATCCTCGCTCCTACTCGGGAGTTAGGTAAGCAAATAGCCGAACAAATAACAATTTTTGGCAAGTATAAAGATCGGACTAACATCCTGGCGGTTTATGGTGGTGCTCCTATTCATGTACAACTAAGAGCATTGAAAAAACCAACCCATATTATTATTGCAACACCTGGAAGACTGCGTGATTTAATTAATCGTAAAGCGGTGCACCTAGACCAACTTAAATGTTTAGTCTTAGACGAGGCTGATGAGATGCTTAATATGGGATTCAAGGAGGAGTTAGATGAAATACTAACCTTTTGTCCTTCGGAGAAAAAGACTTGGTTGTTTTCGGCGACTATGCCTAAAACGATAAAATCTATAGTGGACACCTACATGGATAATCCACTAGAAATAAAAATCAACCAGTCACAAACGGTTAATGTAAATATTAGCCATTTGTATGCGGTTGTCAATTTTGCAAACAAGCTGGAAGCCATGAAGCGTTTCCTTGACATGCAAGCTGATATGCGAGGCGTGGTGTTTTGCAGAACTAAACGAGATACCCAGGATTTAGCGGAAAACTTATTGAGGTTTAATTATCGGGTAGATGCTCTTCATGGAGATCTTACCCAAGCCCATCGAGATCGAGTGATGAAGCGATTTAAGGCTAAAGATTTACAAGTACTCATTGCTACTGATGTGGCAGCCAGAGGAATTGATGTAAATGATCTTACGCATGTATTCCATTATAGTTTACCTGATGAATTAGCTTATTATACCCATAGATCTGGTCGAACGGCAAGGGCTGGTAAAAAAGGGGTTTCCATTTCATTTATCAATGGAAGGGAGCAGTATAGGATCAATCGATTGGAACGTACCTTAGGCATTAGTTTTAAGAAAGTACTTATTCCGGCTACTGAAGACATTGCAAGAGTTCGTGTCAAGAAATGGTGCCAAGGTATCGTAAATCACGAAGTCAATGATGTGGTTAATGAGGACCTAATGACTCGTGCTAAAGCTATTTTTGGCAATGTGACTAAAGATGAAATCATTGCTAAGCTTTTATCGATAGAAATAGAACGATTAAAGTTGACTAGCAATAAAGATTTAAATTCAAACATTTCGACCAGCGGTCGTGGAGATCGGGGTGGCAGAGGTGATCGCGGAAGAGGAGGACGAGGTGATCGTGGTCGTTCACGAGGACGTCGTTCTGAAGATGATAGAGATGGAGGAAGAAGTAAACGCAGATCTGGCGGGGGTAGTGGTAAATATGGATCAAAACGAAGATCAGGTGGTGGCAGAGATGGTGAAACTCGTGATATTGATGCTGGAGGTTCTGGCAATTCTCG
>JAHDEC010000039.1:3978-24319 GCA_020629035.1 Saprospiraceae bacterium
GTGGCAGAGATGGTGAAACTCGTGATATTGATGCTGGAGGTTCTGGCAATTCTCGTAGTGCTAGTGGTAGCTTTCCAAAGAAAGGGCGAAAGAGTAAGAGACGGAGTTAGGTTTTACTTTTTGCCATTGCTGCAAAAAGTAACAAAAAAAGCTAGATTTTTAATGAAATTCCCGTTGGGATCACTCTCTACAAACCTTCGTGCTTTTTTCTGCTGCGCAGAACGCAACTACGGTCCTACGTTCGCTATTTCTTTAAAAAGTCGATTTGGCTAGTTTGTCCAATTTTAAACGGACTTTTTTCTGAAGATCTTTACTGTTAAATAGCCAAGTCCTTTTGGGTCTAGTTCAAAGAAAAGGCGAAGGAGTAAGAGAAGGAGTTAGGTTTTACTTTTTTTTTTATCAAAGTATAATCTGTTCTTTTGCATGGATCAAAAGAACCAAAAATCTAGGCAAATTAAACTCACTCTGTTCAAACAGTAATTTGCCATCAACCTTCACTTTTATCTGTATAGTTTTGTCCTAAAGTAGTTTTACAACTCAGGCTTAAGGAAAGGAGAATATTTTATTTGAAGAACAATCTTCAAAATGGCAATTAACAAACACACTATTTAGAATACGGATTTCGTTTAAGATTCATTCGGGGACTTAATCGAATAAAAATCGATTTATGCGAAGATCACTCTCTACAAACCTTCGTGCTTTTTTCTGCTGCGCAGAACGCAACTACGGTCCTACGTTCGCTATTTCTTTAAAAAGTCGATTTGGCTAGTTTGTCCAATTTTAAACGGACTTTTTTCTGAAGATTTTTACTGTTAAATAGCCAAGTCCTTTTGGGTCTAGTTCAAGGAAAAGGCGAAGGAGTAAGAGAAGGAGTTAGGTTTTACTTTTTTTTTATCAAAGTATAGTCTGTTCTTTTGCTTGAATCAAAAGAACCAAAAACCCAGGCAAATTAAACTCACTCCGTTCAAACAGTAATTTGCCATCAACCGCCACTTTTGTCTGTATAGTTTTGTCCTAAAGTAGTTTTACAACTCAGGCTTAAGGAAAGGAGAATATTTTATTTGAATAACAATCTTCAAAATGGCCATTAAACAAACACACTATTCAAAATACGGATTTCGTTTAAGATTCATTCAAGGACTCCATCGAATAATAATCGATTTATGCGAAGTTTTAGTCATATTCTTATTGTCGCTTTTCTCACACTGCTAACTCAAATTGGTGGTCTTGTTTGGATATTAGTTTTTGGCTTTTATAGACTTAGAAACATTGAAGCTTCGCCTGTGAGGAGAGCACTAATTTTTCTTTTGGTTTACCTGATCGCTACCTTCTTTGTAGTTCCTCCTCTCGCTAATTTAACGGGAAGAACTGCTCTACCATTTACCAAGTCCGGAGTCTTAATGCCACATAATTATTTAACAGTAGTACTAAATAGGCATTATGTAAAAGCTCGATTAAAATCAGATCTCTTTAAGTTAGCAAACTCGATAAATGATAGCAATAAAGACTTGAAACTTTCTTACTTAGATGCTAATTTCCAATTTATCGATGGCTTCCCCTTACTCCCCCACCTGAGTCATAATGATGGCAAGAAAATCGATCTTGCTTTCTATTATACTAAAGAAGGTAAACCAGGTAATTTAAAACCTAGCAATTCAGGTTATGGTCAGTTTGTTGAGCCAAGCCCATCTGAAACTAATCAGACAGCCTATTGCAAGTCAAAGGGATACTGGCAATATGACTATGCAAAGTTTTTGACATTGGGAAGCAGAGATGATCTAAACTTTGATCTATCAAACACTAAAAAGATGGTTCAACAAATTTTAGCCAATCCACAAACCCAAAAAATACTGATTGAGCCTCATCTTGAAGATCGAATCGGCATTATTAATTCGAAAATTAAGTTTCAAGGGTGTTATTCTGTGAGACACGACGACCATTTGCATTTTCAGATTAGTTAGATTTTTTTGTATTCATTAAGTACTGCTCATTGGTAAAACTTTATATCATAAGTTAAAGCTATTACAGATGTTAAGTTAGCGTTTGCCATAAGCAATTGCTAGATCTCAAACACCTCTCAGTACTAATCTAAACTTATTCAGCTCTCATTTTAATTTATGTACAGGAAGATAGTACTTTTATAAAAAAGAGGATTATGCAGAAATCTCGTTGTGCTTGGGCTACCAAAAAAGAAATCGATACTATTTATCACGATCAAGAATGGGGATTGCCTGTTCATGATGATCAAGTATTGTTCGAGATGATTTGTTTAGAAGGTGCACAAGCGGGATTAAGTTGGAATACTATTCTAAACAAGCGAGAAAACTATCGAAAAGCCTTTGACCAGTTTGATGCAAAAAAGATAGCAAAATATGATCAAGCAAAAGAAGAGGAGCTCTTGCAAAATGCTGGGATTGTTCGCAATAAACTAAAGGTTAAAGCTTTTATTAAAAACGCACAAGCCTATTTAAGATTACAAAAAGAGCATGGCTCTTTTGATAAATATATATGGCAGTTTGTAGACGGTAAACCTATTCAAAATGCATGGAAGGATATGTCTGAAGTCCCCGCCAAAACTGATATATCTGATAAAATGAGTAAAGCTCTAAAAAAGGAAGGATTTAGTTTTGTTGGTTCGACTATTTGTTATGCTTTTATGCAAGCGACTGGGATGGTAAATGACCATGCAACCCATTGTTTTCGGTATCATGAGGTGCAATAATTCGATGTACTAAAAGGCTTCAGCAATTTTAATATAGAGCTTACTCTCTCCTTGTCCAGCACCAACATCTACTCTGAGGTTTAGATTTTCTTCTCGATCAACTAAAAATCGAACACCAGCACCATAAGAAAATCGGAGATTTTTAAGACTAAAACCATCAAGGCTCGGTGCCACTTCACCTAAACTTGTAAATGCCACTAACCCCCAGCGATCATTAAGTTTCTGCCGCCATTCGACTTGGGTAGCCATTAAGTGTCGATCGGTATATCGCCCTCCAAAAAAACCTCTCATGATTTCGTGACCACCTAATCTACCCAATTCTAATAGAGGTGTATCACCCTTATTAAAAAGACTGGTAAACTGAAAAGCAAGGATGCTTCGATCGCTTTTTAGTGGTTGCAGGTAATATCTAAAATCAAATCTTGTCAGTTGAAAAGATTGGTTGCCTCCTAACCATTTTTCGTAAAATCCATGCGTAAAAGCTAGGTACATACCTTCATTTGCATTCAAGACATTATCTCTGCTATCAAAGATTATGGCAAGTTGAGCACCTACTGAGGTGGAACCTTTCGATCCAGTCCATTGGGTTTCATCAAGCAATCCCGCGGGCAATGGTTTTACTTTACTAATATGATTTATTCTAGGCCCAAGTCCAATAAATAAATTAGGAAACCAAGCTCGCTTTAGAAATATGGGTTCTATTTGGATTTGATTATAGGTAAACGCTTCTTTGTTAGATTTAGGAGTATCGGGGCCGACTCCATAGTATAAACTAGGAAAAGACTGCACACGCACATTACCTGAGATTCTGTATTTTTCTTTTGGAAAGAAGACATCAAAACCTGAAAAGAAAAAGTAATTATTTTCAAGGGTATACTGAACCGACAATGGAATATTTGAAGTTCTTGTTTCGTCTCCGGACCCTCTAATTTTGAAGAGTCCTTTCATACCAATTCCGAAACTCAAATTCGTTTCAGGAGCATACGTGATTACCGGCGTAAAAATGGCTTTCATCGGATAAATAGTGCTGTCTTTTGCTACCGCTTTTTTATTGGGATACACCGTAAAAAACTCCAATATATTATCCAGTGCTTGACCTTGAAGGGCGAAGGGAAGCGAGCATAGTAAGAAGATAAGACTTCGATAATTTTTGCTAATCATTGGTTATTAGTAAACTAGCTATTTAACAACAAAATTAGCTTAAATGAAATGTAATAATATTAAAGAAAAAGTTAATTAAAGGAATAATTTTCATTTAAATGACTAGCTAAATAAAACCCCATACTTGCACAAGCCTGAATTAAATATCCACCTGTAGGAGCGTCCCAAGCTAACATTTCTCCAATACAAAACTGACCCCTAATTTGTCTCAGCTCAAAATCTGTATTGACAGCATCAAGGCTCAGTCCTCCGCCTGTTGAAATGGCTTCATCAATGGGTGCAGCTTCCTGTATGATTAGCGGAAACTGTTTAATTTTTTGGGCTAGACATTGAACATCAAGAAATGCTTCTTTGGTCATATTTTCCTTCAGTAAAAATAGAGCAGCTTTGCTAATTTTAAGTGATTCACTAAGCGCTCGGCTTGTATTTAAGCTAGACTTTTGAAGTTTATCTATTATTTTGTTCAATGTCAGCATCGGTTTGAAATCTATATAAACCAGCGTTTCCTCTGCACTGGATAAATGCTTCTGGATAGTAGGGCTTAAACCATAAATCGCATTGCCCTCTAAGCCAAATTTGGTAATCACAGCCTCGCCTACTTGTGTGGAATTATCAATTGTAATAGATATATTCTTTAGAGGTTTTCCTTCATGTTTTTCTAAAAACGCTGAGGACCAATCCACTTTAAATGCACAATTAGAAGCGGTAAAAGGTTTCAATTTTATCCCTCTATTTTGAAAAACATTATACCATAAACCATCTGCACCAGTCACCTTCCAACTGGCACCTCCCAATGCAAAAATGACATAAGTTGAAGAGATAGCTTGACCATCACTAAAGAGGATTGATTCATCTGCATCCCAACCTACAAATCGTTTATTAAATTCAAATTTTACCCCTTTATTTATAAGATGAGATTCTATGGTTTTTAAAACCTTAATGGGTTTTATTCCTTTCTCAGGAAATACCTTTCCACTACTTCCAATGAAGGTAGGTATGCCCAGTGCTGATAAATGGTTTCTTAAGTCCTGATTAGAAAAGTGCGCTAAGACTTTATCCAGAAATTTAGCAGGTGTATATCGCGATTTAAATGAATCCATTTGCTCAGCATGGGTCAAATTAAAACCTCCGTCACCAGCCACTAGAAACTTACGACCAGCCGAAGCTTTCTGATCATAGATGGTAATATCGAACTTATCAGCATCAAGAAAGGATGCTAAGAACAATCCAGCTGTTCCTCCTCCAATGATTGATACTTTTTTCTTCATAGGCTAAAGTTCGCATTTTTCTATCATCTTTAAACTATGCGCGCTCTTTTGATCGTTATTAATTCATTAAGATCTAACTATTAATTTAGATCCAAAATACCCACTACTTAACTAAATGAATATCGATAATGAACATCTTGATGGAGTAATCAATGCAATGCTTAATGGAGTGAAAATTGAGCGAATTAGAGAAAATCTAGCGGAGAAAAAAGTTACTAAATCTCAGCGTAAAATGCTTATAGAAATCGCAGAAGATGCTCTTCATGAAAAACTTGGTCCAAGCATAAAAGAGCACCTTTTGGAAGATACTCTTTCACATGATTTACCAGCATTTAACAAAATGAGCCTTGCACTATTTGAACGTCTAAAAGAACAACAACTTTGCATCATTCAAAATGACTATTTAAGTGAGAATCCAGAAAAGTCATTGCTTGAGCTTCATTACGAAAGCATGCCAGAAGTGCAAACCTACCAAGTGCCTCTTCACAAAAGAATTCGCATTAAGAAAAAAATTCGACCCTATTGGATAGTTGGTTTGTCTATAATAATCTTCTGTTGTTTTCAAGACTTTGAAACAAGAGCTGTGGTTGGAGCTAAAGGGCTGATACTTGGTATTTCAATCATTGCTTTGGGATATCGAAATCATGCTGATTAGCCATAGTTAATATAGACTTTAAAGAATGAGAAAACTTGATAAATGAGTACTTGCCGCTAAATGCATTTACATTTCAACGACAAGTACATCTTAAACCATTAATGTTTTATTATAGATTCAGTAAATAGTACCTTTCTATCTCTATCTAATATCCTTACTATGTATAAGCCAGCAGGCCATTGAATTTGGCTTAAAACCCATTGTCCACTACCATCTAAAACATGATCTTGAATACGGGTCCCTTGAACATTAAAAATTTCAACAAAGCTTGCTTCATTCCTATAATGTAGGCTCATCAAATCGTTTATCGGATTAGGATTTATTTCGTAACCCAAGGATATCACATCTTCGGAAGCGACCATCGGGTCAAGGAAAATGAGATAGTCTTCCACCTCACCATAATTAAAGGATGTACAAGCCGTTGGAGCACTAGCATCATTGCTATCTACATATTTCATAGCTACTCTCATAAAACTTTCACCAGCAGACACATTACTCGGCATATTAAAACTACTCTGCACCTGACCTACTTCTGCATCATCAGCATCAAACACTAGCTCATTAGCATCGGTAAAATCACCATCTCGATTTAAATCAATCCAAATACGCCAATATTCTGAATATTCAGTGTCTCTATAACCAGGTGTCAATGTCAAGTCTATCGTTTCGTCTGCATGAAAGGAAACCTGATTAAATTGATCAAAAAAGGCATAGCCATAATCCAGTCCTGAAGTGTTATTAAGATCCCCAATGCTTACTGACTCTATCCATTCATCATTACTATTAATCCCATAACTAATGCAGTCAGGATCTGTTGCACAGCCTTTGGTTAAGAAAAATATACTTTGACTATATCCACTTTCTCCATCAGAGCAGATAGCATTGATTTGGATTTCATATTCTGTGCATTCCATTAGTCCAGTATAATTTACGGTGGTCGTTGTTAAGTTTGCATCACTCCAATCATCCGTGTCTTTTTCCCTTGCTCTTAACTCATAAGATAGATGCGATGAATTTTGATCCCAAATAATAGTTGCTCGATCGCCAGTGACACCTAGGACTCTAATGTTATCGGGAGAACTACATCCTCCACAATCCGTTTCGAAAAATTCTTTTTCAGATGGTTCACTGATTTCGCTGCCACAAACTGCTGTAACTTGTAACTCGTAATTGATGCAAGCTGTTAAACCTTCTAGATCAAAACTGGTGGAACTAGTCTCATCGGTTAGCCAGCTATTACTCTCTATATTTTTGTAAGCAATCTCGTATTTATCGGCCCCTGTCGTTGAATTCCAAGATACATCTGCAGAGTTGTCATCTTCGTTAGAAACATTTACATTAACCACTTGATCACAAGAGGTATTACAACCATCCGTTTCAAAATTAAAGGTAGGCGAATAGGCCGTGGCTACCCCATTACATATGGCTGCTACTTTAAATTCATACATAGTACAAGGTGCCAGATTTGTATAATCAATAGCTGTACTTGTTAAACCTAATCCTTCATCCCAATCAGTATCCGCTATTCGTTTAGCTTGAAGATTATATGCTTCTGCGTCACTTGTCGCTATCCATTGTAAAGTCACTTGATTAGCTTGCACTCCAGCAACACTTAATCCTCCAGGAATTTCGCAGTCATTAACACAATCCAGAATAGGGATACCATTATCCGTCTGATTATACTCTCCCCCACAATCATTGGCATCAGCAATAACGATTATGATATCTACAGGTCCTGATTCAGAAGATGGAATTTGGAATTCTAATAAACATCCTTCCGCAGAAGCATAAACATCAGAAACCACTCCTCCTTCAAAATTAGCCACGGTAAGTAAGGCTTCCCAAACAGAAGGATCATAACCGTCACAAATCGTAAAGGTGTAGCTTTGACCAGGATTACAATCAGCGACTAAATATGCTTCATTAGCCCAAGCTTCAAACCCTCCAGTTATTGGTGTATTTGCACAATCTCCACCCGTTTGGAAGTTGGTATATAAAGCTTGATATTCGACACACTCTTCCTCGCTTCCACCACTTGGACAATCGGTGGTAAATTCGAAGGCATTAGAGAAATTAGCATCTGAATCTTGACAAACGGTCTGCACACGAAATTCATAGTCTACGCAGGTTTCAAGCCCGGTTACATTTAATGAATTACTGGTAAATGGATTCCCATCAAAGGGGAACCAACTCGATGAGTTCGTTCGTTTAATTTCTACATTATAACCTTCGGCACCAGAGACATTATCCCATGATAGCGAAGCCGTAGTTTCGGTAATATTTCCTACATCTAAATCTTCAGATACATCACAAATTTCTACGTCTTCAGAGACGCATTCTATAGCTTTTAAGACATTTATCCTTCCAGCACCTAACAAACCTATATGGTCAGGATTATCTGCATCCACGTTATCTGCAGATGAATAAAGACAGCTCATTATTTGCTCTTTATTTAAATCCGGTGCATGAGACTTCATTAAGGCTAGGAGGCTACTTACATTCGGCGTTGCCATTGATGTGCCTTGTGAGTTGGCATATTTTGAACTTCCTGGGACGCAACTCATTATTTGAGTTCCGGGTGCTGAAATGTCAACCCAAGGTCCATAATTTGAATAGCTAGCTTTTTCATCTGGATTAAGGGTAAATGCATTTCCAGTAGCTGCCACAGCTATAACTGATTCATGTTCTGCTGGCATAAAAGTGATATTGTTTTCATTCCCTGCTGCAAAAACAACGATCAGCCCTTTAGCTTCTGCTTCTTCGAATAAAGCATTTTCCGTATTGCTCACTGGATTAGGAGGTGAACCATCAGGCTTCAGACCTCTACCCCAAGAATTATTTATCACGGCAGCGTTATTACTTATTGCATAAGCCAAAGCTTCTAAAATTCCACTAAAGGCAGCATCACTATCTCGACCTCCTTTGCAGGCCATGATAGACGCATTATTAAAAGAAATAGCTGCAATTCCACGATTATTATCTGTGACGGCTCCTGCAGTCCCAGCCACATGTGTTCCATGATTAAAATATCCCTCTGTTGCATTAGAAGGCGGAGATGGATTATTATCATTTTCTGCACCATCCCAGCCAATAATATCATCCACATAACCATTACCATCATCATCAACGCCACTTACACCATTTGACTCTTCTATATTAATCCATAAATTATCCTGTAAGTCTTCATGATTCCACAAAACGGCATCATCTGCAATGGCGACGACAACGTCTTCTTTCGGATCAATAATGTCCCAAGCCTCTGGAGCTTGCACATTAGGCAAGAACCACATATCCATGATTAATGGATCATTGGGCACCAAACAAGGATAGTTTTTAGGTGCAGCTTCTGCAAAAGCCAATTTAGGGCTTTTAGACAGTGCAGCTGCCATACGAATAGGATCAATTTCTTCATTAAATTCGACCCGATATAGATTATTAAAAATCGGGGTTTTTAAACCAGGAAAGGCAATGCTTACATTTGAAACATCTTCCTTTGCTACTAATTCAGCTAACTCTGGTATTTCTTGATAAGCTGTATGCTTAGTAGCGTCCGAATATGGCGGTAATTGGATATTTAAAATGGGATCAATTTGGAAATAAATTTTGTGTTCCCAGTATGTGCCATCATTTTGTCCAATGCTTTGAAAAACAAAAAAGCATAGGACCATCATTAATAGAGTATTTCTCATGAGTATAGGAATTATTTGTTTAGTGGAATTTGTTCGATATAATCTATAAAGTCAAGCTGATTAAACGCTTTTTGCAAGGATTCAAAACTTTTAGTCGAGTCATAACTCATCCTATATGTTTTGTTCTTTAATCCCGGAAAGGCCTGCTTAATTTCCTGCACACCAAAGGCTGATATGATTTCACTTAGTGCTGGATATTCGCCTATTTGCCCCTTTTCACTATTATAATTAGGAAGTTCTAGCTTGGAACTTTCTTTCAATTTAAAGTAACATTGGCCATCTAAATACTGCTGATCATTAGCCGTTTTACTGACCTCTGCTTGCAAAGTATCCGTCTCTTTAGCAATTAAATTATCTAGTGTGGTGGATGCTGGCTTGGAATTTTCCACTGATACAGCCTCTTCGCTTGATCTTTTCGATGAGTTACAAGCAAAGAAGAGAATGCATAACATTGCCATGGCTAAAATACGCTTAGTCTTTCGCATGTTTTGATTGTTTTGATTTCAATTTACAATAACTTCTTATTCTACTATGTAATTTACGGTAGAAACAAGTTCAGGATCAGTGTCTATTTTTACTTCCATGGTGTACGAACCAATTAACCAGTCTTGCCCAGGTTGGGATTCCCAAGAGAAGCCTAATACCTGACCGGAATCATTGATTTCCTCACCATCTAATGTGGTACTGATTAAAGCCGAGCCTGAAGTAGCCAAAAATGTCGATGTTCCATCAATATCAATGTAGATATTAAACTCATAAGCATTTGTTTCTTCTAAGTTATCAGCAGTAAATGCAGCCGTGATAAATGGCGCCGTAGTTGCAATACTTGAATGGCTGTTATCACATCCATTATGAACAGTAAAATTGGTGTCACAAACCGATAAATTCGTTATTTCAGGATCACGTTCGATCGTACAAGAAACTAAAAGGTAACTTAAGCTAAAACAAAAAAATGCTTTGCTTACAATAGCGTAAAATGGATTCTTTTTCATGGTTTAAGTTTTTTAATTAATAGTTATTTACTGGATAAGTCGTAAGCCATTAAAAAACGTGAACTGATTATTCCTTTTTTCTTAAAAAAAATATTTTCAGGAGTAATGCTAATAGGATAAAACCTATTGCGATTAACCACAACTTAGGGCCGGATGATTTTAAACATAATGCTGGATCACCAAAATAGGTAAATGTAGCCCAATATACTGGATGATTATCAGCGACGGGGCTGGACGTTAAATAATTAAGCTTAGCATTTCTTAGTGCTGCAGGAGCAGATACTCCATCATTCAGTTCAGTGAAAAACTGGTAAACTATTTTCTTTGCAGCTTTGTCATCTACTACCCAATTTGAAATTAACAGATTAGATGAATTTGCCTGTTGAAACGCTTTGGCTAATCCTAGTAGACCTTCCCCTTTTCGCTGTTTCCCTACATTGGTTTCACAAGCACTCAGTACCACTAGTTTGTTGTCAAGCTGCATTTGGGAAATCTCATGGGCATATAAACGCCCATTATTATTCTCGGTCGAATCAGCAACAAAACTTAAATAAGAGTCCATGCTGACATCATCATTTATCGTAGCATGCATAGCCAAATGAAGGCACTCAGCATTGGCGGACGAAGACTGAAAATTTATTTTTGTGGCTTGATCATTTATAAAAAAATGATCGCTCTCGATAAGGGCTGCCACAGCTTCAATCTCTTCTTCATTAAATAATAATGGTGATAAATCCTCTGTTCTTAGATTATCAGATTCAGTTTTGGTTTTAGGGTAAGAAGGTGCAAAGCCTGCATATTTATTGGTACTATTTGCATAGTTAAATGGCCTGCCTAATTGGCTTGCAGAAGTTAAATAAGTAATGGGCAGCTCTTTAATTAAATATGGAAAATCTTTATAGCTGGTATTTGATTCGGGATTTTCTGTTAGCAAAATATCAAAAGACAGATTAACTAAAGGACCATCAACAATGAGCATCAGTCCATCTTTCTTTCCAAGATCGTCAAGTAAATAGGTATATAACTCGTGGCCTAGTTTAGCAAATTGGCTACGATCGGCTTCTATATTTTGTTCAATATTGCGCTGACTCCAAGCACTGACTAATGCTTGAAATGAGACCAAGGTGTTTTCAATCTCTTCTCGTTGCTGCTGCCTAAGTGTATATGCTCCATCCTTTAATTTTAGCGTGCTCAAATAATCATTTCCCCAATGGAATACAAAGATTACCTGCTTGCGAGATTGTTCTAATAATTCATCTAAATTGGCGCTTTGAGGAGTAAATCGATAGGCATAGTATTCAGGTAAATGTTTCTTGAGTGAATCCACAAATGAGGCTTTCTTTTTTTCCCAACGACTCATCTTCTTACGAAGATTTATAGCAACTGTATCAGGAAATGACACACTTTCATGGGCTATGTACTCTTCAAAAGCCAATTCATAATTGATCTTAATTTCTTTTTCTTGATAGACCACAGCTTGATCAACTATCCCATTTGTGATGGCTAGGGATATATTTAAACTTCGATTGACAGATATTGATTTACTTTCTTCGATAAGTCCATAGAATCTTGCAAGCCATGAGGCTTGTCTATTTTCCAAATCGATATTAGCCAACAAATCAATGGCGAAATCGTGATAATTTTGAACAAAAGACTGGAACTCACTTTCAGACAAATCAAAGAAATAATTAGGCCGCATTCGGTGGATTAAGACAGATCCAGTTTCCAGCAATGCATCCAATTCTTCCCAAGCAATTTGGGGCGCTTTCTGCTTAAAGTAATATTCAAAAACATTGAATGCTTCCCACAAATTATTCTCAGAAACTGAGGTGGCATCTAATCTGCCTGCTGGAGTAAACTCAAATGCTAATTCCAATAATACGGATTCTAAATAGCTGAAAAGTTTTTCTTTATCGCCTAGTTGCTCCAAAATAGATGCTTTAAACAAATGCTGTTTTGAGTTGCCTTCGACATTAAATCCAGCCTTGGCATCCATATTTTTTAGATACAAATCAATTTGTTCGAGTGCCCCTTCCTGATTACCTTGTTTTGTGTACATTATTGCCTTACTTTCCAAAGCAGCTAAGCGTAGATAATGATCTTCAGGTAATTCTGCTTCAAGGATTTCTGTTGCATCACTTAACCATTTTTCTCCTTGTTTGATCTCACCCATTTCAAAATATAGGTTGGCTAATCCCAACATAGTAGGTGTTTCGTAATGTCTAAATGTTCGATTCATTTTCTTTCGAAATTCGATCGATGATAGATAGTACTCTATGGCTAATTCACGATTTCCTTGTTGTAAATAATAATCTCCTAGATTGAAAGCATGAACAGCTCGTGAATCATATTCTTTGGGCTTTTTAGTGGCAACTAATTCATCTGCTTTTAACAGGTAATGTAATGCTTGGTTATTGTTACCTCTATTCGAATGTATTAGACTCAGATTATTGTAAATGCTTGCCAATGTTACAATGTCATAATTTTCATCATTTTCTACTATATCTAGTGCCTTGTTTAAATACTGCAATCGTTTGGTTTTATCGATCGTGTTATTACTCTTTCTCAAATAATAAAGACTATATCCTTGGGCATTAAATGGAATAGCATCTAAGATGATTTTAGCAGAATCTAAGTATTTGTCTGATTCAAAGGGTTTGTTGAGCAAAAAGTAATTACTTGCTACAGAAAAGTAAGCTACAAGCCACGATATATTGGTAATATCAGGTTTTGAGTAATGGATGTTTTCCAATCCCTTTTTAGCAAAAGATAGAGCTTTGTTATAATCGTTATAGTGACCATAAATGACACCAAGGTTTCCCAATAAAATCGGCATTGAATGGTGATCGGGAGCTAGGGCTTTTTCTGCTATTGTGTAAGCACTATCAAGATAAGTTTTAGCCTCAAAATAATTCTGTTCGTAGTAGTTAGGCAAAAACAAGTTTATATAAGAAGCAACCAGCAAGGCAGAATCCAGCGGCCTTTGTTTTTTTCTCATTTTGAGTGATTGCTGCATGTAATCTTTAGCTGTTTCGTAGTCTTTCTGCCTTCTATATGTTTCTCCTATTCGGTCATAGCATAAAGTTATTTCTGTATGATTTGCTGGTAAACTAGCTTGCATTATTTCACCGCCTTTTATTAAATACTGCTGACTTAGGCTAAGATCTTTTTCCATTTTCCCTTTTAGATACAAATACAATCCACGAGTTGCTGTTAGTCGCTGGCCATCATCTTCTAAATTTGAAAGGCCTTCCATTATTTGTGCTGCTGCTTCCTTTTGCCTTAATCTCTGATAACAATCTACCATCCGCAGCTGAGCATATATTTGATGCTCTTTAGCTCTTTCATCGGCTTCAAGTTTGGTTGCTAGTAAGCTATCTATTTCAGCATAGTAGCTTATAGCCTTCTCAAAAGATCGACCTAAATATTGGCTTCTAGCGGAATCAAACAAACTATCCAAAACTTGGGAATCCCCAGCACTTTGGTAAAATTGGGCTGGCAAAACTGACGCACAAATCAGCAGCAACCATACGCTTATTAATCCTCTCATAATTTACTTTTTTGTAAGCCATTTTTTGGCTGTTTTGTGGTGGTAATGATCGGGAGTCTTGATAACCAATTGCAGCAGTTCTTTAAATAAGTCCTGATTGCCTGAAGCTTTAGCGTTTAATATTCTAAACCAAAGTGCTTGGTCATAGTAAGCGTTGTCACTCGGGATTTTTTGTAGTGTTTTATCGGCCAAATTATATTGCTCTGTGCGATAGTAACTTACACCATGAGTTAGGTGATATTGTCCATAGTGCTTTTTGATGATGGATGATTCGATCGGATGATTTGCTAATCTATCAAGGAACTCATCATAGGCTTTTTCAGAAAAAAGATGTAGCAGTTCTTTCCAATCATCTTCGGCCACGTCTGAATCGTTGCCTCTAAAATAGCTAATCGAAGGATCCTCAAAAGATTCAATCTCTTTGTCCTTGTTTACTATTTGTGTAAAAAATACAGCGCAGCCGATAAGGATTAATAATGAGCTCACCATTTTTAAGTACAATGGAATTACCCTTGAAGCTTTCTTTTGTTCAATGTTGTTTTTCCTTCTTTTATCTCGCTCTTCCAAACGATGCTTAAAGCTAGCTTTTAGTTGTTGTTCTCCCTCCACTCTTAAGGCCCTTCGTGCATCGATATGTTCTTCCAAAGCTCGGGCAAGATTGGGATATAGAGTTAATGCTTCTTCCAAACCATGTATGGCATCGAGTGATAAGTTACCATCGAGGTACTGATCAAATAGTGCTATATATTTTGCCAATGACTCCTTCATGTATATCCATTGGATGTTGTCATAATCGCTTTAAGTTTTTTTAAACATTTATACTTCATACTTCTGGCCGATTCTTCACTTGCTAAGGAAGAGCGTACGGCTATTTCTCGCATGGAGTATCCCCAATATGCCCAATCAAGCAGGATTTTTTTGCACGGTTCTCCTATCTGATGCATTTGTGCTTTTACTTGCTTTACTGAGTCTTTGAGCTCTATTAAATTGAGTAAATCCTTTTCTTTTTTTGAGTACGCCAGTTCGTTTAAACTGCTGTATGATAAATTAGTCGTTTCTTTTCTCAAAACGTCAACACAAGTGTTGTGAAAGATGCTATAAAAGTAAGTAGACAACTTACTCTCCCCTAAAAATCGATCATTTCGAATCTGCCGGATTAGTTTTACTAAAGCATCAGCGTAGGCATCATTAGCTTGTTCCAAACTAAGGTTTAACTGCTTTTTTGCTTTATGGATATATCCTAGATGCGACTCAAATAGATACTCAGCAATTTGTTCGAAGGCTGAGCCTCCATTTTTTATAAGTTGTATTATCTCAGAATCGCTATAGTTATTATCGACAGCCACTGCATCTAATTTACTAAATACAAATGAATTAATTACAAATAGGTATGCTAGCTCAAATTCCTACAAATCAGCTTCACTCAATATTTCACTAGCATCGTTCAGAGATTCTATAGTTTATGTAATTTCACATGATAAAATTTACTTATATCCATTGAAAGTTTGTATTGCTGAAAAGCCCAGTGTGGCTAAAGAAATTGCTAAAGTTATTGGAGCTAATACTCGAAAGGATGGCTACTTCGAGGGCAATGGTTTTCAAGTAACATGGACCTTCGGGCATTTTTGCACTTTACTTCCTCCTCAAGATTACAAACCTCATTGGAAGCGTTGGGATTTAGACAGTTTACCCATGTTACCTCAGCACTTTAAGACTAAGTTAATGACTGATAGTGGGGTAAAAAAGCAGTTTAAAATCATCAAAAGTTTGTTTAAGAAAGCCAAGGTAGTAATAAACTGTGGTGATGCAGGAACAGAAGGAGAATTAATCCAACGCTGGGTCATTAAAGAAGCTAACTACAACGGACAGGTGCAGAGATTATGGATAAGCTCCTTAACCTCGGAAGCTATTAAGAAAGGATTTCAAGATCTAAAACCAGCTAGTGATTTTGATAATTTATTTTATGCCGCTAGTTCACGAGCAATCGGTGATTGGTTACTAGGGATGAATGCTACTCGTCTTTATACTCTCAAATATGGAGGTTATAAACAAGTGCTCTCTATCGGACGAGTACAAACACCTACCCTAGCGATGCTTGTCAAACGACATTATGAAATCACCAATTTTGTACCCCAAGCCTACTGGGAACTACATACCATCTATCGAGACGTAATCTTTAAAAACACCACAGGAAAATTTAAAGATCCGTCAGAAGGCCAAGCATTATTGGATGAGATCACAGGTAAACCATTAAGGATTGACGACATTGAACAAAAAGACGGAAAAGAATATGCACCAAAATTGTATGATCTTACGGGCATCCAAGTTCATTGCAATAATAAATATGGATTTACAGCAGATCGAACACTAAAAGTAGTTCAAAAACTCTATGAAATGAAAGTGGTTTCCTACCCGAGAGTAGATACCACCTATTTGCCTGAAGATGTTTATCCAAAAGTACCTGGCATTCTAAAAAAACTAACAAACTACTCTCAGTTTACACATACGATTCTCCAATCTAACATTAGAAAGTCAAAAAAAATATTCGATGACAAGAAAGTAACTGACCACCATGCTATCATTCCCACCGGCGAACAGCAACAACTAAGTGGAGAACAGCAACAGGTATATGACATGATTGTGCGGAGATTCCTAGCCGTTTTTCTTCCCGATTGTAGGGTAGCTAAAACAACTGTTAAGGCTTCGGTTGCCACCGTCCACTTTACAGCAAATGGTAAGGAAATTATTGATCCAGGTTGGCGGATTTTATTTCCAAAAAAAGATAAAGGTGCAGGACAAGCAACTGGTGAGAAAGAGAATGAGGAAGACAAAGTACTTCCATCGTTTACTAAAGGTGAGCAAGGTCCACACAAACCTTCTCTATTAGAGAAAATGACTAAAGCACCCAAATACTATACAGAAGCTTCTTTACTTCGCGCCATGGAAACAGCCGGCAAACAAGTGGATGACGAAGAACTCCGGGAACTAATGAAAGCAAATGGCATTGGTAGACCTTCTACCCGTGCAAATATTATAGAAACACTTTTTAGAAGAAAATACACCTATCGAAGAAAAAAACAGGTTTTACCCACAGAGCTTGGAATTCAGCTGATCGACACGATAAAAAACAAATTGCTCACCTCAGCAGAACTCACTGGACAATGGGAGAAAAAACTAAAAGAAATCGAACTAGGAAGCTATAAGCCCAAGCCGTTTATTCAGGATATGAAGCAAATGGTAGATGATTTAGTGACTGAGGTACGCATGGAAAAAAATGCAACACGCTTCAAGTCGCCCACCAGCAACTCCTACCAAAAAGCTACAAAAAAAAGAAAGCCAGCGTCGAAAAAAACCAGAATAAGTAAACCATCAAAAGCTCCTATGCAATGTCCTAATTGCGCCAAAGGAACGATCGTAAAAGGCAAGACTCGATATGGCTGTAACCAATATGCTAATGGTTGTGAATTTGCCATACCCTTTACCTTCAAAGGAAAAAAGATTAGTGATAATCAAATAAAACGGCTGGTCGAAAAAGGGTCTACTGTTAAACTCAAAGGTTTTAAAACCAGTGATGGAAAAGTAGACGGTACGCTAGAAATCAATGAAAACAAACATATCGTTTTTCGAAGAATCTCTGAGATTCCAACAGGCCAAAAACAATCGGTAAACAATAGTGAATCAATGCCTAACTGTCCTAAGTGCAAACAGGGAAAACTCATAAAAGGAAAGAGCGCTTATGGATGTTCACGCTGGAAAACCGGCTGCAACTTTAGATTTTCTTTTGCAGACATAAAACAGGAAGCTCAGGGTCGTCCACTAAGCAAAGAACTGGTCCTACAAATCATAAGTAAGTAAACCTTTAGTTAGGAATTAAGGATACCACACTGAGAAATTAAGCCTGTATTTAAAGTAAATTCTCCCACTGTTACAAAAAAAAATAATTTGTCATGCAGCACTTTTGCCTGCTCATGTATTGTAAGGGCGTATACAGTAAACAATCAACGCGTTGATGCATTTAATAAATAGTAAATAGAAATACTTAATTATGAAAATTTTAAAGATTCAATATATACTAAGTCTTTGTTTGTTGATTGGTTTTATGTCTTGTGAGGACAATTACGAACTAACTGAAAACGAAGTCTCATATTCTGACCCCACGGAAACTGAAGCGAGTTTGATTAGCGGCACAGTACGATCAACCAACAATGATATCATCGCAAATGCTGAAGTTTTAGTTGCCCATGATGGAAAGATGCACAAACTAGTGGCTGATAATCTAGGACAATTTTCAATCAACTTACCAAAAGATAATTCAAGAGTTTTAATTCAGGCTCATGCTAATTCATACATAAGCTCCGGAATTAGTGCCATCGAATTAGATGACTCAAATAAAACAAATGACATCAAGTTAATGGCTCACGCTGAAACTGAATACAATCCAAATATTACACCCATTAGTTTAGGCGGTTCTGCAGTTATCACAGGCCAAATATTGTATGCTGATGGAACAGAGGCTCCTAATATTGGAGTAATACTGATCGATCTAAGTGATTTCACCTTCATTTCTTATGATCTCACAGATGAGAATGGACAATACCTGATAGCTAGTGAGCCTTTTGAAAATTATGCACTGGTTGCCTTTAATGATTGTGAAGGGGCAAAAGTCATTAGTGAGTCTATTTCACTGGATGATCAAGACCTAGATTTAGGAATTTATAATTCTGATTATATGGAATTCACAAGTTTCTCCTTAAGTGGAGAGGTAATTAATTGCATTACTGGGGAAGCCTTGACAACTGGAGTAATTAATGTGAGCTTTGATGAAAATAGCGATTTCTATACCACTGAAATAGTCAATGGATCTTATAGTTTCCTTATCGATAATTGCCAAGATCTTAGTTGCTTTAACGTAAACATTTCATCGCCAGGACTAATTGATGGAGAACTGAATGTCGAATGCCAAGAAATAACGGGTAATGATATGATTGCTGACTATACCCTATGTGGGGAAGAGATAGTTTATGAGGGTGAAATACGCCTATTAGTTGGGACAGATAGTTTGATTTTAACGAACGCAGCAGCGGAGCTTGATGAGACTACCGGTTTCTGGTCCATTGCTGGCCTTAGTGAAGATCTGGTAGATGGCTTTTTTATTGTTTCCAAGGCAACTGGAGTGGGTGCATTTGGTATACAAGTCTTGCAGCTTTCTGAAAATGGAGAACCAGTAATCCAGCAATATGATGGCAGCGGAACTCCCTACACCTTTGAAATTTTATCCTTAGATGAAAACATACGTGGAAAATTTGAAGGCACAGCCTTTACGAGCGATGGGAACACCATTCCACTATCAGGCACCTATGATATTTAATTGTAAGATTCGCCATTGAAAACACTTGAAAACATATGGCAAGGGGTACTGGCAGGAGATAGAGAAGCTCAGAAGCAACTCTATCTCCAATCTAGTAAGGAATTAATGAACATTTGTAGAAGGTATTTATCGGATGATTCTTCACAATTCGATGCCATGCAAGAAAGCTACATTAAGATTTTTACGAAAGCTCATACCTATCAACAAACCAATAGTAATTTATTAGCCTGGATAGCAAGAATTACCGTTAATGAATGTTTGCAGATCCTTAGAAAACAAAAAAAACTTGTCTTACTAGATGTTAGTTCTACTCATCTAGAACCTAAAGATCCAGAAGATATTATCGCACAGCTAAGTGCCGAAGAAATCTATCATGAGGTAGAAAAATTACCTGCAGGTTACAAAGCGGTTTTTAATATGTATGTGGTAGAAGGCTTTAACCACAATGAAATTGGAGAGATGCTAAATATCTCGGCTTCTACTTCTCGATCTCAGCTAACTAGGGCGAAAATAATCTTGCAAAAAGCTATTAAAAAAAAGACAAATCTAAGATGCTATGAAAAGGCTCGATGATAAGACATATAAAGATGCATTACAATCTGTCAATAAAGCATTTGACAGTGAAAAGCTATGGGAGGCTATAGATACCAAAATGGAAGAAAAGCGTAAGCGAAGGAGATTTCCATTCTTTTGGTTTTTTCTTTCAATATCACTCGCCGTGACTATGCTTGCAGGTTTTTATTATGCATCTAAAACAGTATCCATAACTAATCCACAAGCAGCCGTAGATACTGAAACCCAGTTTACGAAAGCTAACAATCCAGTATTAAGCAAGCATTATTCGATTGATAAAAATGAGTCAAAGTTTCATGAGCAAGCACCATCAAACAACAACAACAACAACAACAACAACAACAACAACAACAACAACAACAA
>JAHDEC010000040.1 GCA_020629035.1 Saprospiraceae bacterium
CGCCAAGCCCGGAGGTCTTGGTTCCCGCGCTCATGAGTGATGTTATCACTCCTTCCCTTGGTCAGGCCACCTTTTTTAGAGTTTAGATATTAGATTAGTAATAATAGAATGTTGTTTTGTGGATTTATAGGAAACCTCAAAGATGTGGTAAAAGAAAATAGCGATCTACACCTTGTGGCAAGCCTTTTTATAGATGTTAGATTTTAGAAGCTAAAGATTAGATTAGTAAAAATTCAGTATTGTTTTTCTTATTTCTCAATGGTGGGCAAAAAACAATTGGTTCTTAAGCGTTTTGCTCATGAAATGATGCTTTTATAAAGAGTATTTAGCTTAACGTTTTCTTCTTTTGGAGTATTTTTTTTGAGTACTCTTACCGACTCGCTTACCTTTAATCATCTCCTTTTTATTATGCTTCTTTTGATCATTCAACAACTTTTCGATTAAATCGGGTCTACCCATCGATTCTAGTTTATCTCTAATCTGTCGGTAGTTTTCTCGCTTGTACCAAAAGAAGAAAACATGTTGGTTTTTCTTTTCTTTAGGAGATTTAGCTGTGTAGACAGGTCTTAGGGTATATGGATGCACACCCGTATAATAAGCAATAGTAGCTACCGTCATGGGTGTTGGAGTAAAGTCTTGTACTTGCTCCAATTTGAAGCCCATATCCTTTGTTTCAGCAGCCAAATTAGCCATTTCTTCTTCAGTGGAACCAGGATGGCTAGAGATAAAGTATGGAATTAGTGGTTGAGCTAATCCATGTTTTTTATTAGCCTTATCGTATTTCTTTTTAAAAGAATGAAAATGTTTAAAAGATGGTTTGCGCATCATTCTCAAAGTTTCATCTGAAGTATGTTCAGGAGCCACTTTTAAACGGCCACAAGTATGTCGAGAAACCAATTGATCCATGTATTCATCTAGACTACCATCGTGGTTTTTGTTGTACTCGTCGACTAATAAATCATACCTGATTCCACTGCTTACAAAAGCTTTTTTAACCTTTGGATTAGCATCAACTTTACGATATATATCAGTCATCGGCTTGTGACTTGTATCTAAATTGCTGCAAATAACAGGGTGTATACAAGAAGGAGCAACACATCGATCACAGATGGATTGAATCTTTCCTTTCATTTTGTACATATTGCCAGATGGACCTCCTAGATCACTGATGTAACCTTTATAATCAGGCATCTCAGTAATTTGCTCTACTTCTTTTAAAATGGATTCTTCCGATCGACTAGCCACAAATTTACCTTGATGGGCTGAAATGGTGCAGAAACTGCATCCTCCAAAACATCCACGATGCATATTCACTGAGAAGCGTATCATTTCATAAGCAGGAATGGACCCTCTTTTGTTATACTTTGGATGAGGCAACCGGGTGTAAGGTAAATCAAACGAAGTATCGATCTCCTTTTCTGTCATTGGAGGATAAGGGGGATTTATTACTAAGGTTTTTCCTTCCACGTCCTGTAATAGACGTTTAGCTTGTACTTTATTAGATTCTTGTTCGATATGTTTAAAATTAGCTGCAAAGGCTAATTTATCTTTCATACATTTTTCGTGCGAACTTAGTATTAAATCTGTCCATTGCTTATTCTTAGGAACCGCTTCTTTATCTACTAATACCGCCGTTTGAGGAATGGTGGTTAACGATGAAAAAGGTACACCTTTTTGCAACAATCGCACAATCTCTCTTAAAGGCATTTCTCCCATCCCATAAACTAACATATCGCCACCCGAAAGACTTAAGATGTTAGGAAAAAGTTTGTTGTCCCAATAATCATAATGAGTAACTCTCCTAAGTGAGGCTTCTATTCCTCCTAGCAGTATCGGTGTGTCTGGATACAAGTCCTTAACTATTTTAGTATAGACGGAAGTAGCATAATCAGGTCTAAAACCAGCTTCTCCTCCAGGGGTGTAGGCGTCAGTTGATCTCCTACGTCTTCCTGCTGTATAATGGTTAACCATGGTATCCATACAGCCCGAAGTAATTCCAAAAAACAATTTTGGCTTCCCGAACTTCTTAAAATCCCTTAAATCATCTTGCCAGTTAGGTTGCGGAATAATCCCAATCTTGAGACCCATACTTTCTAATATTCTGCCTATTACAGCAGGCCCAAAAGCAGGATGATCGACATAGGCATCACCTGATATCAAAATGACATCTAGTTCTTCCCATCCCCTAAACTCTAATTCCTTTTTAGTGATAGGTAGCCAATCTGAAGTAGGTCTCTTTTGTTCCATGTTACTTAAAGGTATAAAGACTTTAATGGTTCATCTAAATACTACTTAATAGTTTCAATAATCATTCCTTAAGTGTGGAGCAGAAAACAACCGGTTTATTGGTCTAAATTCAAAATATACCACTCGATAGCTTCGGGGTCTAAACTTGCTCTACGTCCTACTTCCTTAGGTGAGTAATGTTTGGCTAAATAATCTAGAATGATGGGTTCGTTATAACCTAAATCGCCTAATCCTTGTGTTTTTTGCATCCAAACAATCATATTTTTCCAACCGGATCTAGTTGCTCGATTTTGAGTTATCAATTTTGCAGAATGACATGAAGTACATGCGCCAATTACAATTTGCAGATTTGGATCTGCTTTCAATCCTGTTTTTAAATGAATGCCTTTTTCAACTAAATCCCAATTCTCACTTCGCTCTTTACTCCTTTGGATAGCTCGATTCCTAGTCATTTCTTCTAATTGTTCAGCTGAATAGGAAGGTTGGTTAATATAATCCTGAATTGGTTTTTCAAGAACAAAATATCCAAACAAAAGGAGGACGCCAGCAATAAAGATGTTAACTATAAACATAAACATCTTCCATAAAGGCTCTGTATTAAATTGCCGATTATCCATTTAGAGCACCTTTATGGCAATTCGATGACATGCATTATTTAAATATCCTTTTGGGTTCCAACCAGGTAATAACATTGGTTGAGTATTGCCATCTATGTCGGTTGCCCTAGCCCACACTTCATAATATCCTTTTTCAGGAAAATTTACTTCCGCCTCAAAATGTTGCCAAGCATATTTATTATCGCTTTTGCTAAGCCTGCAAGCTAGCCAGTTCATGCCAAAGTCGATGGAATATTCCATTTTAGTGATTTCTTTACTTGATGTCCAAGCATGACCTGCAATAGGTAGCTGCTGATCTAGATTTATGGTGGCACCTGTTTTGGGATAGCTTATTAGGGATTTTACAGGCATATTTTCAATAATACACATATCCTCCTCATTGACTTTGGCTCCAGGGGCCACTGGCTTGCACGGAGTTCTATATGAACTACCTTTCATTTTTTGGCCATCATGAACTTGATCTCTAATCACAATTTTCTTTAACCATTTTCCTGAGCAGGAGGCAGGGTAACCTCCAAATACAAGACGCAAAGGATGTCCATTTAAAAGTGGAATGTCTTGATCATTCATAGCCCAGGCTATCATACTTTCTTTTTCCAATGCTTTGGCAATCGGAACACCTCTTGAAATAGCATCTTTATCTGGTGATCCAGATAAATGACTATCCGCTCCATAATAACCAATGTATACGGCATCGGACTTAATTCCAACATCATTTAAAACATCTTTGAGTCTAACGCCTGTCCACTTCACACATCCTACAGCGCCTGTTGTCCATTGATTACCTTTGGCTGGAGGGTTAAATTCTTTTCTTCCATTACCTCCACATTCTAAAGTAATATTGTAACTAATATTCTCGAAGTTGGATTTAAGTTCATTTAAGGAATACGTTTTATTGGATGCTGCAGACTCTCCACTTATTTCAAGGCTCCACTTGTTTGGGTCTATATTTACAGGAGGGATTCCATTGTTGCGAACAAAAAACAAGTCATTTGGTGTAAGTTTATCATTTAGTAAATGAGCTGGAGTCTCGATATTTATCGGGCGATCATTAAGTACGCTTAGTAATTCACTTTTTCCAGGAAAAGAGGAAGTGGTCTCAGATAAACCAACGAGCTCCATACCAAAAGGTATATTTTTACCAAAAACTATATTGGACCCCAAGCTTGTAGCCAAAGAGGCAAGCAGGGATTGTTTGATAAATTTTCTTCGATTATTTATCATGTTTTTCGCTTTATTCATTCAATTTTCGAATCAACTCCTGATCCAAAATTTTTCGATATATATTAAATATACAAGCTCAAAATGAAAACTCATTAGAGGACTTTAGTACTCTGATCTATAAAGAAGTTAATCTTGTGAATAATAGGAGTAGTTTTTAAATATTAAGTATCAGCTCGTCTAAACCCGTATAAATTCTGACCTATAAAGTCTTTAGGAAACTGGTCATCTCCTTTAAAACCAATTTCTATGGTACCGCTGTCTTCAGGCACATAATTTGTCCCAAAGATGTAGTCCCAAAGACTAAGACTTATGCCATAATTCATTCCGTATCGACCCTCGGGTAATGCATATGCATGATGATATAAATGCATTACAGGATTATTGAAAATATATTTTAAAACACCCCAAGTAATTTTAACATTAGCGTGATTTAAATGTCCGATGGCTATGGTGATAAAGTGTACTATATAAGCTTGTTCTGGTTCAAATCCACCAAGAATCATTACCCCGAAAGTTTTCAGTGGCTTATATAAAATGTTTTCCATCCAGTGATAACGTAAATGAGCAGCAAAGCCCATTTCTTTTACACTGTGATGTACTTTATGAAACTTCCAGAAAAATGAAAACCTATGAAGGAGTACATGGGTAAACCATTGTACGAAGTCTAAAATGACAAAAAAGACAAGCAATTGAACCCAGGGAGTCCACTGGGAAAAGTCGATAATAGCTAAACTCTTTGCCGTTAAACCAAATGAGCCAAAGCCCATTTCTAGCATCTTATACACACCGCTGATAACAATAGAAAAGATGAAGAAATTGAAAAACATGTAAAAGCAATCCAACCAAAAATCCTTTCGAATAATCTTTTGGTCTTTTCTCCAGGGAAAGGCTATTTCTAACATCCAAACAATTAGCGAGATGACAATAAGACCCCAAAAATAATTGGTGTACCAAGGCACATCGAAAATGATTGATTTCCATGTCCAATTAACAGTACCAAGAAAAGAATTAAAAAATGCGCTTATATATTCTCCCATAAATTATGTTGTCTTACTATTCAAAACAAAAGTTTACACTCCTTATCTCGATCGAAGTATTTGCAAGATAAAGACTAAGTAATTAACGGCTTGTAACTCAAGTTACACTGTTGGTGCTTAAATATTCCTAGTGCAACCTAGGTTACTAAACTTAAATAAAAGCAAGCTTACTTTGTTTAAGGAAACAAATAATTATATGTATAAAAAGGACTTCGAAACTAAATTTACGGCTTGGGCATTCATAGCCGCAAGTATATTATTATTATTTGGTTGGATTTTGTCTCCACATCACATTGGGGAATACATTGTGTTTGAAGATTTTGCCGCCGTTGGAGAAAATGTTTGGTTTTGGATATGGATGTACCGTATCCATATTTTTGGATGGGTTACCATGGGAATAGCCCTTTTTGCTCTAGTTTCAATAACTTCAAAAAAACCATACCGTGTACTAATGTTACCTGGTGCAGGCATGCTAGTAGTAGGAACCTTCACTCTTGCTATAGCTGCTGCTTACTACTATAATCATGGAGCTTGGGGCGTAGGCCAAACAGCAGAGATGTCTTCCACTGAAATCAACGAGTTTATGCAAAAGTTGCTTTTCACTAATCAATATGTGACCTGCTTTAATCGATTTGGGCGTATTTTTTCGGGCGTCGGACTCATTATTTTGGGTGTAGGATTTGCTAAGTGGAAAATGTTTGGTCAGGCTCTTAATTGGTTTACCATTCTTCTAGGATTAGTAGCTATGTGTATCATTTTATTTATACCGGATAACTTCGAAGTATATAAGCCTGTTTTTTACGTTAAAGTAGCTTGGTTACTTGCCATGGGAGCTACACTCCTCAAAAAAGGTGTGCTGCTTGACGAAAGCCTAGTTTAAGATTCTAAATAATTTCAGCGCTAATATCTAGCAATTCGATTCGATTTCGATACTGTTTAATGAGGCCTGCTTTTTCAAGCTTTTTCATTAATCGCGAGATTACGACGCGAGAAGAGTGTAAATCGTTAGCAATTTGTAAGTGGGTTATAGTCAAGTCTCTACTTTGCATCATTTTAGCTCGATCATTAAGGTACTTAGCTAATCGCTCTTCCATATTGTTAAATGCTAAGCTATCAATGGCAACTAACATCTCACTCATTCTTTTGCTATAGGATTCTAGGACGAAATTTCTCCAACTATGATATTTGACCATCCATTTGTCCATGTTTTCGACAGGAATAAAGAGAATCTCAGCAGCTTCTTCTGTCATGGCTGAAACCACACTCTTAGATTTCCCAGAGCAACACTTCAATGTCATGGCACAAGTATCGCCTAACTCAAGAAAATAAAGCAAGAGTTCTTCTCCATTTTTATCCTCAGTCATCACCTTCAAGCTACCCGAAACAATAAGAGGGATGTGGGAAATGTTTTCTCCTATGGATATTAGCTCCGTATATTCTCCAACTTTTCTTAGTTGAGCACATTCGCAAATTTCAGCAATTAGTTTTTCTTCAAACAGGTGTTCAAATCGTTCTACCAAATGGTTGCGACATGGATCACTTTTAATACTAAATGACATATAATAAAGATAAGCCTTTAGGTAGTCAATTGTTTGAAGTGCGAAAATTTATCACCCCTAAAAAGTAGAAAATTTGGATCATCAATTTTCATTAGCTTACTTTTAGTAGAGATAAATATAACATGCACCTTCGAGAGATTACACAAAGAAAAGATATCGATTTATTGGTTCGTACTTTTTATACAAAAGCACTAAAGGACCCACTCATAGGTGAGTTTTTTACCAATGTTGTTAAACTTGATTTTGATAAGCACATGCCTATCATGATTGATTTTTGGGAATCTGTTTTGTTTGGAGCAGGTAATTACGCTGGAAACCCAATCAAAAAACATATCGATCTATCGCAAAAGAAAAAGCTAACATCTCAGCATTTTTTACAGTGGTTAGCACTTTGGAATCAAACAGTTGACGAACTATTTATAGGTGAAAAAGCGGTAGAAGTTAGACAAAAGGCTAAGCTCATGGGTGAACTCATGCAATACAAAATTGCTGAAAGCGACAAACCTAATTTTATTCAGTAAATGCTTTCTTAGGAATCACAACATTGAACCTAATAAACCCAACCAGCTTTTAATAGGGAACCATCATTAGGGTCTATACTAAACCACCAGCCAGAACGACCAGAAGGTTCGACTTGATCACTATTCGCTTGACAGGCAATCTGCAGTTTTTGAACAGATAAGTACCAGAAACTATAATGTTTTGGAGGACTTACATCAAATAAAATAACGCCCAGAAGATCAAAACCAACCAGTCTTTCAGTTTCTTCCAAAGTGTATAAACAGATAATTCTCTCTTCTGACGGGTAATATATAGCTGAAGTAATGCCTTTCTGTTTTATACTTAGTTTTTCTTGTCCAATTTTATAAACTAACAAACCATTAGCCTGATCATATGCAAAGAAATCTTGTATCATTTAGCAAAGGATGCTTTTAGCCATTTACCGTCTAAAAACCAGACTAGAGCCAGATAAACAAGTAACAGCAAGGTATTAATCAATAGACTGAAAGACGAAAAGACTTCTGTTTTGGCAAGCCACATACTCGACTGGTATAGGGCAAAAATTATAACTACATAAAGTAAAATTCGCCCAACCGGATACTCAATCGGATAATGTTTTTTACCTAATCCATAGGCTAAAACCACCATAAAAGCATAACAGGCTAGTGCCGCCCATGCCGAGGCTATAAAGCCAATCTTTGGTAAAAAATAAACCGAAATACCTAGGGTTAGCAAAGCTCCCAAAATAGAGATGTAGGCTCCATATAGGGTCTTATCAGCCAACTTATACCAGATGGATACATTGTAGTAAAGTCCAAGGAATAAATAGGCAAAAAGCAATATTGGCACAATTACAAAACCTTCAGAATAACGACTTACATCCACCAAATGCTTAAACAAATCAAAGTAGAATAATAGAACAAGAATTACTAAACCAATCACAATCACAAAAGCTTTAGCAACCTGTCCGTAAATCCCTGTTTTTTCTTCTTCATTAGCTTGCTTGAAAAAGAAAGGCTCGGCGGCATAGTTAAAGGCAGTTGTGACAATACTTATGAGCATGGCTATACGCTGTGGAGCCGCATAAATCCCTGCATTTGAGATGTTTTCTTCTATCGAATCAGCCATCAAAAACTTCTGGAGGGGAACCGCAAAAAACTGATTAATACTATTAGCTATGCCGACAATAATTAGGGGGAAAGCGTACCAAACCATCTTCTTATACAGCGACCAATCAATCAAAGATATCTTTGCTTTTAAGGTCATTGGAACCATAATAAGAAACATCAAACTACTCACTAGTAGATTAGCAAAAAACACATAATCCACCTGCTCATCAAACCACAAGAAATGTTCGAAAAAGGCGTAACCATGATCTATAAACCAAGGAACCCACTGCAAGAAAAACAAGATTAAAAGAATGGTTAAAAAGATATTTAGTAGCCGATAAATCACAAAAAGTTTTGGACGATCTTCTAGACGTAAACGAGCATAAGGTAATAAGAGCATTACATCAAATGCAATGATCCAAATAAACCAGCGTATATACTGGACATGGTCACTGTAGTGGAGCAATTTAGCTATCCATTCTGACAAACCCATACCCACAACAACGAAGCAAATGGTCGTTATAATAACTGGGATTAAGGACGAACTGTAGGCTTTCTCTAAATCATTCTTTTTGTTGCCAAAACGAAAAAAGGCCGTATCTAATCGATATGAAAAAACCACAATAAGCAAACTGGCATAAGCATACATTTCAGTATAAACACCATAGCTTTTGGTGTCAGCAAATTTGTAGCTGAGGTAACTGGCAATTATCAAGAAATACAATACCCGTCCTATGATATGGCCAAAGCCATAAATGATCGTTTGCCCCGCAAGTTTTCTCAATAGTGACATTACTCAAAGGTAATAACAATGCCATCATGAAGATCGGAAAAATAGAATTTGATATTGCACATTAAATAAGCGCAAGTGATCATTTAGTATCTCCTAAATTCTAGTATTTTTGCCGCAAATCATTATTATGCTAAATATCGACTTATTAAATAAAACCTGCCAAGTCCCTGGAGCGCCAGGATTCGAACAACGAGTAAGAGACTTTATTACAAAAGAAATCAAAGATTGCGTAGACGAAGTAAACGTGGATGCAATGGGTAATCTTATGGCAATAAAGCACGGTAAGTCCGATAAAAAGACAATGATTGCAGCGCATATGGACGAGATCAGCTTCATTGTGACCCATATTGATGATGATGGTTTTATAAAATTTCATACACTTGGTGGTTTTGACCCCAAAACGTTGACCGCACAACGAGTTATCATCCATGGTGAAAAGGATATCATCGGTGTGATGGGTACGAAGCCCATTCATGTTATGCTTCCTGAAGAAAGAAGTAAAGCACCTAAGATTACAGACTTTTTTATAGATACAGGGCTAACTCCAAAGGAGGTGAAAAAGATGGTGAGTGTAGGAGATCCTATCACTCGAGAGCGATCTTTTATCGAAATGGGAGAAACCGTTAACTCTAAGTCGATAGATAATCGAGTTTCTGTTTTTATACTGATGGAGACATTGAAAAAACTAAAAAAGAAAAAACTAGAACACAGTCTCTACGCGGTATTTACCGTACAAGAAGAAATAGGTCTTCGAGGAGCGATTGCCTCTTCTTCAGGTATTAATCCAGACTTTGCGATTAATCTAGATGTGACGCTAGCCTATGATTTGCCGGGAGCAGCACCTCACGAAAAATGTACGGCCTTAGGTAAAGGAACAGCCATTAAGGTGCTTGACGGCATGACGGTTTGTGACTACCGAATGGTTCGTTTTATGAAACAAGTTGCTAAAAAGAAAAAGATTGATTACCAATTAGAAGTCTTAACCGCTGGAGGCACAGATACTGCTGCTATGCAAAGACATTCTAATGGAGGTTCTATCGCAGGAGGAATCTCGATCCCTTGTAGATATTTGCATCAGGTTATCGAAATGGCCCATAAAAAGGATATACAGGATACAATTGATTTGCTGACTCACTGCATTCAAGAAATTCCTAAATACGACTGGTCTTTCAAGTAATTTAAGCCAATCTATATACTATTTTTAGATTAGTCTAAAAATAACCTATCTTTGTTGTATAGCACAACAAGATGACCTCGTTTACTGAAGAAAATTATCTAAAAGCGATCTTTAAGATCAATGAAAAGACTAGCAAACCAGCTAGCACAAATGGTATTGCCCTACAAATATCTACTTCTGCAGCTTCCGTAACGGATATGCTTAAACGGCTTGCTGAAAAAGAGCTCATAAATTATGAGAAATATAAAGGGGTAACCTTAACACCTGTAGGCAATAAGATTGCGACAAATCTTATTAGAAAACACAGACTATGGGAAGTTTTTCTTGTCAATAAATTAAACTTCTCATGGGAACAAGTCCATGATATTGCCGAGGATTTAGAGCACATAAAATCTGATTCTTTAATCCAACGGCTCGATAATTATCTAGGAAACCCTCGCTTTGATCCACATGGTGATCCGATTCCAAATGCCGAAGGTAAATTCATGATTAGAAATCAAACATCTTTAGATCAACTTAGTGCTAAACAAAAAGGAGTGCTAGTCGGTGTTAGCCAACACCAATTGGAGTTTCTCCAGTATTTAAATGAGTTAGAAATTAAATTGGGTTCTGAATTCGAAATAATAAGTATCACCAGTTTTGATAAATCTGTCAAAATCAGAAAAGATGGAATGGTCGATATAACCTTAAGTCATGAGGTAACAAAAAATTTATTGGTTAAGAAATTAGTCTAAGTATTATGAAAAAAAACATCCTCATATTATTATTTGTTTTTGCAGCTTTTTCCTCGCTCCATGCTGATAAACCACATGTGCTAGCAAGCGCTTCCATCTTTCAAGATATGGCAAAAAATATCGGTGGAGATTTAATTACGACAGACCTTATCGTACCTGTTGGCGGAGATCCACATCTTTATGATCCTGTGCCTGGTGACGCAAACAAAGTGGTAGAAGCTGATTTAATTTTAATGAATGGATTAACCTTCGAAGGTTGGATAAAAAAATTAATTGCGAATGCTGGTACAGACGCAACTACGGTGTTAATTACCGAAGGTGTAGATGCTATAAGTTCAGCAGAATACGAAAATGCAACGGACCCTCATGCCTGGATGACCGCTAAAAACGGGAAGATTTATGCTAGAAATATTTTCAATGCTTTGAGCAACATTGACCCAGAAAACAAGGATCAATACAATGCTAACTACACAAATTACATAAAGCAATTAGATGAGCTGCATGAATATATACATGCGCAAATTAAGACTATACCTGCAGCACAGCGTGTACTAGTCACCTCTCATGATGCTTTTGAATATTTTGGAAGGGAATATGGTTTGCAATTAGAAGCCATCGTTGGGATTTCTACCGAAGCAGAAGCACAAACTTCAGATTTAATTCGGGTAACCAAAGCCATCAAAGATTCGGGAATAAAAGCTGTATTTATCGAGTCAACCATAAATCCTAAAATGATTAAACAATTAGCAAAAGACAATGACGTGATTATTGGTGGGGAATTATTTGCTGATTCTTTAGGAGAACCTGATGGACCTGGAGGAACCTACATAGGTATGCTAAAAACGAATACAGAAAACATAGTAAGAGGTCTTACCAAAGGTGAAGAAGTAGCACATAAACATCAAGATCAGGATAGCTCTACTAATTGGTTATGGTATGCAGGATTAGCTCTTCTTTTTATTCTTTTACTTTGGTTAGTGCTTCGTAAAATGGGTTAAAAAATGGCAGAAGAAAAAGCAATAGACATAAAATCCTTATCGGTTTCCTTCGGTAATAAGCGGGTTTTAACCAATATAAATCTCGAAGTATTTGAAGGAAATAGTTACGGAGTAATTGGACCAAATGGTGCAGGAAAGTCTACGCTTTTTAAAGCTATTTTAGGTCTCATAGATTATGATATGGGTACCATCACTGTGTGGAATCAAGACATAGAAGATGTGCGTAAAAAAATTGCTTACGTCCCTCAAAAAGATGAGGTGGATTGGAATTTTCCTGCCACAGTTAAGGATATAGTCTTGATGGGTAGATATCCATTTAAGAAGGTCTTAGAAAAGATGAATAAAGAGGATCATGCTATCGCTGAGGAAGCTATGGTTCAACTAGATATTCTGGATTTAAAAGACCGCCAAATAGGCCAGTTATCAGGAGGCCAGCAACAACGAGTTTTTCTTGCTCGAGCCTTAGCACAAAAAGCTGAGATTTATTTCTTAGATGAACCCTTTGTAGGAGTGGATATAGCTACGGAAGAGCGAATCATAAAAACTATCAATGAACTAGCAGACCAAGGAAAAACACTATTAGTTGTGCACCATGATTTATCTACAGTAAGTGATTATTTTGATAAAGTTATCTTACTGAATCAGCGATTGATTGCTTATGGAAATACAGAAGATGCTTTTACCGACAAAAACATTTCTTACGCATATGGAGGCCAATTAACCATCCTAAACAAACTGGGCGTAACTAAAAAATAGGAAAAAGCTATATTTAAGCCATGAAGTGGTTTAGTATCCTAATAAGTGTCGGTTTAATACTTAGTTTATTCGCTTGTAAAAGAACTCAAGCAAGTCAAGCTCAAACATCGACCTCAACCGAAAACCTGCTACTAGACCTAGATATAGAGGCTTTGTATAAAGAGCATTGTAGTGGATGTCATGGACAAAAAGCGGCGCGATTTGCTCCTAGAAGTTTTAAATATGGCAAGACACTTGACCAACTAAATCAATCCATAAAAAAAGGATACGTTCAAGATGGAATGCCAGCCTACCAAGCCTTATTTTCTGACGAAGAAATTAATCAATTAAGTCAATACATTTTATCTAATCTTGATCGCGAAAAACCCGCTAAAATCACTGCCGGCAAGAGCTATACAACTGAATCAATAAGCCTTTCTTTAGAACCAATTATCCGTGATTTAGATAAACCTTGGGGAATGGCTCAATTACACAATGGCAACATCTTGATAGCGGAACATTCAGGGAGTTTGTTGATTTTTGATGGAGAAAAAACTAGGAATATTAATGGTTTGCCGACTATTAAACAGCATGGACAAGGAGGACTGATGGATATAAAGCTGCATCCGACATTTAATACGAATCGACTAATTTACTTATCCTATACAAAACCACATCCTAATCAGCGAGGCTTATATACGACGGCTATTGGAAAAGGAGAACTTCGTCAAGATTCCATTATCCAGTTTGAAGAAATATTTGAGGCATTGCCTTATTCAGATAAAAAGTATCATTTCGGATGTAGGATGGAATTTGATAATGATGGCTATTTGTGGTTTTCGGTAGGAGATCGAGGAAATCGAGATGAAAATCCCCAGACTTTAGATAATCACTGTGGGAAAATTCACCGAATTCATGACGATGGATCGATTCCTGTAGATAATCCGTTTGTAAAAGCAGCTCCAGCATTTTCGAGTATCTACTCATATGGACACCGTAACCCACAAGGCTTAAGTATCCATCCTGAGACGCGTGAAATCTGGGAACACGAACATGGCCCAAAAGGAGGTGATGAGTTAAATATTCCACAAAAAGGCTTGAATTATGGTTGGCCAGTTATCAGTTATGGCATTAATTATTCAGGCACTAAATTCACTGAAATCACGACCAAGGAAGGCATGGAACAACCTGTTATTCACTGGACTCCTTCCATTGCTCCTTGTGGTATGGATTTCGTTGAGGGAGATCGTTATCCAGCCTGGAAAAATAACACACTGGTTGGTTCTTTAAAGTTTGAATATTTAGAAAGGGTAGTGATCGAAAACGATAAAGTCGTCCATCAGGAGAAGCTCTTTGAGGGAATAGCAAGGGTAAGAAACGTTATGATGGGTCTTGATGGTTATGTTTATTTAGCTACTGAATCTCCCGGGGTTATTTACCGTTTGGTCCCTGAGTAAGGTGCTCTTATGAAAAATCAAAATTGTTTCATAAAAATGAACTGACATTGATAAACTAATCCCAAGCTTGTTCCACCTATATGCTAACCTGCGCCATTCGCTGGTGAACACTGGTAAAACATTGACATCATATTTCAACATAGGTATAATTGATAATGGACAGCCTAAATAAATTGAATATTTTTTATTCAATTTATAGTTTAAACTAATTTCTCCATCAATAAAAATGCTTTTTTGGCCTCTATAATATAATAATGATTTTGAGGTGAAGTTTCCATCGATCATACAAGCTAAAGCAAACCTGTTAGTTATTTTTTTAGAAAATATAAACTCTAGGGTAGAATAATAAAAATTATCCCTAAATGAATTTATCCCTGCTCGGGGAGTTGGTGTATTAAGCCCACTAGAATTAAAGTCATAAAAATGAACAATTCCAACACCTATTTTGAGCAAGTCATTAGCATTAAATGTTTTTATACTTCGTCTGTAACTTAGTGAGTTTTCATTCATACAAAACCTATGACTAATTATATCACTGTTATTCCGATAGTTTTTTAAATCGAAAAACATTAGGCCTGACTTTAGATTTAGCTCATTTAAACTTTGTGCAGCAATAGATAAGCTAGTCATTGCAATAAGAAAACATATTAAGCCCATTTTCATAAGCATCCCATTTTCACTTGAAATGTTTATTTCGCTCAATGACTCAATCATTGTCTGCTGATAAGGTAATTGGATTAGTTTAATAATACCAAAAATATAAGCTTTTAACGGTTATAATTACATATTGCCCAATTCACCTAGATTTACTACGTTAATTTTGGAACGCCATATTAATTTTTCATCAATAGAGGAAACAAGTAAGATCTACTCTTGAAGATAATGCATAATCTTCTCATACCTAATGATAAACTCTCTAGCATCTGAAGCAAGAAGACTGCTGGGATATTGCTTTATAAATGCTTCAAAACTAGGTCTCAACTTTTTGTCTCCACCTTGTGATTCGTAATATTGATACTTGAGCATCAAGATTTTGTATGCAGCATCATCGACAAATTTGCTGGAGGGATTGTTATTTATAAATCCTTGTAATTGGTTTATGGTAAAACTAAAATCGCAGCCTCCACAACCTTCGTGACAAAACCATGTAGTCGTGTTTACGGTCTCAGCAGCTAAGGCCTTTTTATAGGCTCTCTCGTCTGGATTTAGTTTTATGACATCCAAACTATCTAAATCATCAAAATATAATTTTAGCTTAGAAATATTATGCCATGATTCTTTAATCATTGTTTTTTGCTCAATATCTAGTGAATCTAAAAATCGCTGATTATGTCGATAAATATCACCAAAAGAAAAGCTCCTTGCTAAATGTCTAGCTAATAGCTCAAAACAATATTTCCTCCGAGCGAGGGGTAAATCCTTATCCTGATAACAGCTTTCTTTGGCTGTATTTTTTTCAATGGACACATTATCGTATCCTGTTCTTTTTAGACGTGCTAAACCTTCTTGAATTTCTGGAATATCGCTATGGAGATATTTTAGTTGGATATTTTTCAAGCTAGCAGTTACTGCTTCGCTATTGGTCATAGAGCGAATGCCTGTTTCGTCAATATATTCTTTAAATGCCTGTATTTCTTTTTGGTACGATTTGCAGTCAAACTCCGTGTTTTGTCGGAGAAACTGGCTTTTAAGGTGAATTTCTAAGCGATCCTGATACATCAAGAAAACCCTGCAGTCATCGAATCGAAATTGGATAAAACCATCATCTGAAACGGCCTCATATTGTTGTCCAGTTTTAGTGTCTAAACGGTAAAGTTGGCTGGGACGACTCATCCAGATCTGTCCATCATCTTCTAGGTAGTTAAGTGAATAATTGTTCTTATCTGGCAAGCAATAAGACCAGGTAATCATGGTGTCCTTGGATGCATCATATTGCTTAATATAATCGTATTGTTTCTCATAGATAAATGGCGGGCGAATAAATATTTCGGCTATATGGGGAAAGAAATCTAGCGCTTTTTCGCCATCGGGATTTACGCTATAAATTTTTCTATTTTTTTGATAAATGAAGATTGAGTCTTGGGTTTTAAAACTTTGCCATTGAGTTTTAATGGGTCGATTATGCGCATGGATTCCCTCTTTCCAACTAGTCTTGGCTAAGTCGAAGGTTAAATCACTATTTAAGATTAATTGGTCTTGATTAAAAACCTGAGAGCGTTCAAAGTTATGGAAGGGTAGGCCAGCCACTTTTTCTATCTGTTGCCCAATATTGCTCATGTAAAAAAGACCTTCTCGGCTCACAAAATATAATCGATCCCCGAAAGGAATAATTTCAGTAACCATATTTACCGGATACCGATTGATTTGCTTTGTATGACGGTTATATGATCTTAAGGGTCTATGTGGACTTCCAATCCAAACAAGACTATCACCCGGAGAGTTATAGATGGCATTTTTACTTTGGTATACATTTTTCCAGTGGTCGATATTTAGTACTTCGATATCCTGTGTTTCTAAATCTATTTCAAGCAGGTGTGTCGCACTATCCACAACATTGACCAAAACCTTAGCCTCATCAAATGGAGAGATGTTAAATTGTTGTGCTTTTCCTGAGATGCTGATATTTATAGGGTACTCAGCATTGACAAACCCACAAAAATCATCTTGATTAGTTGGTTCAATATTGTTGCAACTAGTTAAAAAAAAGCAAGTAAGTAACAACATGATTGGATAAGGAAAATAAATTATTCTTGCCATATCAACAACAATAACCTGTAAAATAAGTGGCACTAGGAACCAACAAACCGTCGGCTGATTGTTCGCTACTTAGATAAAGATTTATTTGAATACTTTTTTCACCGTATGAGATGAGGTAATCATCAATGCCATCCATATCAAAATCAGCACACATTTGGACACCAATATTATGTAATCTGTCCGATCCATAGCAGTCAATGACCTTCCGTTTACTATCTCCTGAAAGCAGAAACATATGCATAAAACCATTTTCCAGGGTATCTCTTTCAAAGCCAAAATCATCTAAACTTCTATTAAATTTGGGTAAGGCTGTTTTAGTGGTCAAGTCGCCAGTGCTAAGTGGATTTTTGGTGCCGATAATGAATTCTAGATCACAATCGTTTTCAGTGGTGGTAGCAAAATTGAAAAAATCTCCCATGGTGTGGGTAAAACTAATGCGATTTACTTCTCTAAGACTTAGGGTAGAATCTTGTTTATAGATTCCGTAGTAATGCCAATCGCTATTATATCTAAAATTAAATCCGCAATCCATACCAGACCTTAGCAGGTCATAAAAAACATTGGTTTGATACTCTCGATAATATCTATATTGATAATTATATAGATAGGCAGAATGTACAAATCCTTGATTACCCTCATGACTTACTTTTAACCAATATCCAATAACAGGGTATTTAAGTTTACTGCTATCTACATCACAATCTTCCACTTCACCTAAGTATTTAAAACCGTAATGATCTTTGTGAACAATCATAACTTTTTCACCATAGGCTATATTTTTAATAATACTACTGCTTGTATTTGGTTTTGATCTCAAATTGATTCCTCTTGGAGCGATCACTCGATAATCACCTGGACCAAATACAATATGTGGATGTGGATCCACAGGAATTTCTTGTTGGCCAATGCTGGGGATAGTATAAGCTAAAGTAAGCAAAAGAAATAATAGATTTTTCATATTTTCTGATTATACACCAAAGATGCAATAGTGAAAACTACTAATCTTTAGTCATTAGTATGAGCAAAGACTAATTGAGTAAACGTAGACTTACAAATAGGATTCGATTTTTACTAATTTAATGTTTAATTAACCAAGCCTATGCCATCTAGAAAAGTTCAATTTACTAACCAAAGAGGATTAACATTATCGGGTAAACTAGATTTGCCATTACTAAAAGAGCCTTATCCATTTGCCATCATAGCTCACGTTTTTACGGGTAACAAAAACTTAAAAGCAATACGACATATAACCAGGGCACTAAACTTAAATGGCATAGCTGTTTTGCGATTTGATTTTACCGGTTTAGGACAGAGTGAGGGAAGATTTGAAGACACTAATTTTAGTTCGAACGTAGAAGACATAATGGCTGCAGCCCATTTTTTATCGGAAAACTACACAGCGCCTTCATTGATTATCGGCCAATCACTGGGTGGTGCTGCTTCTATTTTTTCAGCTAAAGCGCTGGATTCAGTTAAAGCGGTTGCAACGATTGGTGCTCCTTCAGAACCAGAGCATGTAATGCATTTATTAAGTGGAAGTTTAAAGCAAATCGAAACAGAAGGTTTTTCGGAAGTTAGCATCGACGGGCGGAAATTTACTATCAAAAAACAATTTATTGATGACCTGCGCGCTCAGGATATGGACGAGATATTGGACCAATTAAATAAGGCTATTTTGGTTTTACATTCGCCTCAAGATTTTATTGTAGAAATTGAAAATGCCGCCAAGATTTATCGAAAAGCGAAACACCCAAAAAGCTTTGTCACCTTAGATGGTGCTGATCATATGCTGACCAATAAAGAAGATGCCTTTTACACAGGAACCGTGATTGCTTCTTGGGCAGCTAGATATATAGAAAGACCAGTTAAGGAAAACTTGTCCACCGAAAAGCAAGTAGTAGCCCGACTAGATGAAACCAATTATACGACCGAAATTTTAGCAGGGAGGCACGGATTGTTGGCTGATGAAAGCGAGGATCTAGGTGGCAATGATTTTGGTCCATCACCATACGAATTATTAAATGCTTCATTGGGCGCTTGTACGGCCATGACCTTGCGTATGTATGCTCAGCGCAAAAACTGGGATCTTCAAGAGGTGAAAGTGCACTTATCTTTTGATCGCTCTTATTTTGATGATTGTACGGGTTGCGAGGATGATGCTAAACGCTTAGATCATTTTGACCGAGTAATCGAACTTAAAGGAGATTTAACTCAAGAACAGAAACAACGACTTTTAGAAATAGCTGAGCGATGCCCGGTGCATAAGACCCTCTCTTCTGAAACTCGATTTAGCACGATTATCAAAGAAGATTAAAGTGCACCAAACAATTCGTCTAGATATCGATCTCTACTTTGAGCGGTATATGCAAAATGACAATCACCTAGTCCTGAAGCCATAATGCTATGGCATGCGCCATTGTTCAAGGTTTGTTCGTTATGATCTCTAAAGAGTGAACAATGACCTAATTCGTGAAACACGATATACTCTCGAAGTAAGCTAGATCCATTATCCCAAACTTGCCTATCTACAGTGACATGATGAATGTGCTGACCATATTGGCAGGTGCCAGCAACGCCATTTTCCTGGATGTCTTCGATTACTCCTGTTATATCTAAAGCGACAAGATCTATATTAACACCACGTCTTGCTGCTTCTACTTCAAAAGTTTCAAAATGAGTCCATAATTCCTGATCCACGTCATCAAAAGATTTACCAGAGGGATCTAAACTTCTTCCACAAGAAAGGATAACAAAAAAGATGAGAAATGCTTGCAATAACCTAAACATAATCGTTGATTTTTGATGAAGTGTAAAGGCTATTTCTTATAAATTTCGGATTTGATAGTATTAACTGATTCAGATTTTAGTTTAGTATATATTCTTATTATTTATGCTATTCTTTGATAAGAAATTTGACAACCTTGCAGATTTAAATAGTAATAGTCGTTCTTTACTTTTTGCCATTACCGCAAAAAGTAACAAAAAGGGCTAGATTTTTTAAGGAAATTCCTTTCAGGATCGTTCTCTTCAGTCCTACGTGCTTTTTTCTGCTGTGCAGAACGCAACTTCAGTCCTACGTTCTCTATTTCTTTAAAAAAGCCTTTTTAAAATCTAGCAATTTCTAATTATAAATTGAGTTGGTTATTAGCACAAAACGTGGCGGATGTCCGACAAATTATTGGCTGAACGGAGTGCTACGATGATAAGATTAGAACCTTAATTCTAATCTATATCGAAGGCATTGGAGTTTAATTTGTTGTGATTTTTGATTCTTTTGATCAAAGCAAAAGAAAGAACTTTGTAGTCTCCAGAAAAAAAAATAACAAGATCTTTAAAAAATCTCTAATGCTAGAGCTTAGCTTCCACAATGGCTAAAATTTCGGCTCTATGTTGCTTAGAACTGGCTAGCAGTTTTTCTGCTTCCTCTAATGATTTTTTCACAAAGGCTTCATCTTTAAAATCAGAACAATTGATTCGGACGTTTAAGTATGCTCCATAAATCGCAGTGTCCAAACAAGCTACCCCAACTCCTACATCGGAGATAGAAGCAGGGTTCCCGATTTCGGCAGTAGTCTTAGCAAAACCATAAGCATCATTGGAAATACGCATAACTGATAAAGGAACGTCTATAGCGTTTCTAGTGGCTGCATTTAATGCGTCTTTTCTGGCTAATTTTTCTGCATCATTCCCTTTCGGCATTCGAATGGCGTCCATAATTTTATTAAAGGCAGCAGTGTCTTCATCCACCTTAGCTAATAAGACGTCTTTAAAATACTGACCTTCCTCAGCCAGTTTAGAAAAAGTTTCCCACTGGTCGTCCCAGCCTCGTTTGTGAGCTGATAAATTGTCGACCATACAAGTTAAGGATGCGCCCAGTGCACCGACATATGCGGCAATACTTCCTCCTCCAGGTGCAGGACTTTCGGAAGCTGTTTCATTGGCAAATTCTGTTAGATTCATGTCTATAAGACGACCTCCTTTCTCCTCCATTAAATATTCGATCACCTTTTTTTGTGGGTCAAATTGAGCCAGTTCATCAAGGCCAAGCGATTTAATTGCAATCCTTATAATTTCTTCTTCTGCAATACCGAGAGATCGTTCCTGTTGTGTTAGAAAATGTTTACCTGCATCTAGCAAAACTTGTTTTGGAACAAGACCGACTAATTCGCTTCCAGTAACACGTAATCCTCGATTATTTGCGGAGTTCCGGCATGCTTCGAATGCCTCATGGAGGTTAGTAATGCTGATGTTTGTCAGGTTCATGGAGATTTGTGCTAATCCATATTCTTCTATAAACCATCCAATCGCTTTGACCGATTTGCACATTCCTTCAGTTCTTATGGCTTCTCCATTTTCGTCTCTCAAAATCGTGCCTGTGACAGGATTTCCTTCTCGTTTAATTCTTCCTTTTTCTCTTACGTCAAAAGCAACAGAATTTGCTCTTCTAACAGAAGTTGTATTTAAATTAACATTGTAGGCTACTAAAAAGTCTCTAGCTCCAATTACTGTAGCACCTGATTTTTCATTAAATGTACTTGGTCCATAATCAGGCTTCCAGTTATCTTCTTTTATTTTTTCGGCAAAGCCCTCATATTCACCGGCTCTAATGGTCGCTAAGTTTTTACGATCTGCTTTTTTTGCGGCTTCCTCATACATGTATACAGGAATGGCTAAATCTTCGCCCACTCGCTTAGCTAGTTTATTAGCCCACTTCACGGTTTCTTCCATGCTTATTCCAGAAATGGGTACTAGGGGACATACATCTGTGGCTCCCATTCGAGGATGTTCTCCGGAATGTTGGCTCATATCGATTAGTTCCCCTGCTTTTTTAATAGCTTGAAATGCAGCTTCGATTACCGCGGAGGGTTCGCCTACAAAGGTCACAACTGTCCGGTTCGTTGCTTTACCAGGATCTACATCTAATAAACTTACACCATCGATTTGCTTAATTTCGTTACATATAGCATCGATGATATTCATGTCTCTCCCTTCACTAAAATTGGGAACACATTCTATTATTGGTAAATTACTCATAGTACTCTTTCTGCAAATGTTTGAAAATGACCGTAAATTTATATTAATTGAGTAGATAGCAATAATTTAAGCAAAGAACAATTATGTCTTTAATGTCTAAAAATATTTTCCTCGTCTTTTTCTTTTTTGCCAATGTTGTGCAAGGTATAACACAGGAGGTATTAATATCTAAGGATATCAATGTTCGAAATGATGCCAAATTTATTCTACTAGGTAAGATTCAAGATAACCTTTTGTTATTTAGAGATAAAGAGCAAAAGCAATTTGTAGAAGTTTTTGACGATCAGTTAAAGTACAAATACCAGCGAGAAATTTCCTTAAATGAAAGAGGAAGCAGAATATACTCAGTACTGCCTAGTGAAGAACATTTCTCTATTGTTTATGGCTTGATGGATAGAGATAGTATTCGATTTAGACTCAGGCAAATCGATGGTAGTGGTGAATTAATTGATTCATTACAATTATCTGCGCTATCTAGGAAAAACCTCTCTGGGAAATTTAAATTTAGTTATTCACTAAATAACGAAAAACTTCTTCTGTTTACCCGACAGAAGAAGGACGAGTTATTTATGTTGATGATAGATCTTAAAGAAAAAGAAACCTTGTGGGCCTCAAAACTTTTTCTAGAGGAATCGTCCACCAATGTAGAGTTTAAGGATATCGTAGTTTCTAATGACGGTCAGGCTTTTTTCCTATTTGAAAAATCTAATAACCGTTATGAACGAAAATCTCATGCTTTTTTCATTTATCCCATTTCTGGGCAAAGTGATTTAAGTGTACCGATAGAAATTCCTTACCCAGAATATTTATCAAAGGATATCCATCTAAGTTTAGATGAGCATAATAAACAACTGTTACTAATAGGACTTTTTGCAGAAGCAAATAGATCGTCGGCCCTTGGATATTTTTACTATTTGAGTCCGTACAATAGCCTTGCCTCCCAGAAAATTAATACTATCAGTTTCCAAGAAGATTTTATTAATGAAGTTTATGGAAAGCAACGAAAAGTCAACAATAGTCTTGATTATTATTTTATCAAAGATGTACTGTTTAAGCAAGATGGAAGCTTCATTTGGGTGGGAGAAATGTTTAAAGAGTATTTCAGGAGGACGAGTAATCCTTATGGTAGATATTCGAGAAATTACGATGATACAGGGGGATATGTAGATTATTATAATGAGGATATGATAGTTATTTCTGTGGACAAAGAAGGCAATGAAGACTGGAAAAAAGTATTGTATAAAAAGCAATTTTCTCAAGATGATGACGCTATATATTCATCCTTCTTTTTGATGAAAACACCATCTCGAATCAAGCTGCTCTATAATGATGAGATCAAGAAAAACAATACAGTAAGTGAATATATGCTTGACCCTTTAGGCAATAGCCACAGGAAAGCCGTATTAAATACGGAATACGAAAATCTTAGACTACAGTTTACAGAAGCTATCCAAATAGGGAGCGCCTCTCTAATTTTACCAAGCTACAATGCTAGTCTTTTGAATCTTGTGAAGATTAGTTTTTGACGTAGTAAATGATAGTCCACCTATTTACAGAAGGCCAGTTGTGGAAATCTTTTAAATGTGGAAATAACAAATGATTGATTAAGAGGCCTTTTACTTTGCCCTTTTGATACGGATTTTTAAATACCAGCTATCACAGAAATTTTCATCTTCTGACAGAAGTTTGAAAGCCTAATATGTTGTGTTTAACACAATTATAAACGAGCAAATAATGAACAAACATTATAGCAAATATTTACGATCCTTTGCGAACAGCAATCGCAAAAACATGACAAAATCAGAAGCTTGCCTTTGGAAATATGTTTTGAAGAATAGACAAATGAAAAGGTACCAGTTTAGAAGACAAAGACCCATTGGAAACTATATTGCAGATTTTGCTTGCCTTCCTTTAGGACTTGTTATTGAAGTTGATGGTATCACCCATGAAGGTGAAGAGGCAATCGCAAAAGATAAAAAGAGAGATAAAGATTTACTAAAATTGGGGTTTCATACCTTGAGATTTTCTTCTTGGGAGGTTTTAAATAAGATTGATGATGTTAGTATTACGATTGGAGAGTGGATTGAACATCATGCAAAAGTTCCACCCCCTAACCCTCGCCAACGGGGGAGATAGTTTTTGAGCTGGTTTGTTTTTTGGTGTTAGAGGCCTCCCCCCTGCCTCTTTCAGAAGGGGGATATTTATTCTGAGTACCTGATAATTTTGCGAGTGGATATTTTAACAACATTGGCAAAAAAACTTAAACTGACAATCATGTTTAAGTAAACATTAATTTAATTTACATACTGTTTTAGAATTCCATTCCGTTTATA
>JAHDEC010000015.1 GCA_020629035.1 Saprospiraceae bacterium
AGGATTGCGATGGAGTAGCTTTAGTTATAGATGAGGATGGCGATGGATTTAATTCAGATGAGGATTGTGATGATGCCGACGCCGGAATAAATCCGGGTCAAGCAGAGATCCCGAATAATGATGTGGATGAAGATTGTGATGGAATAGCCTTGGTTATAGATGAAGATGGGGATGGTTTTAATTCGGATGAGGATTGTGATGACGCTGACCCCGAAGTAAATTCGGAGGCAAGTGAAATTCCAAATAATGATGTTGATGAGGATTGTGATGGGATTGCTTTGGTTATCGATGAAGATGGAGATGGTTTTAATTCGGATGAGGATTGTGATGACGCTAACCCCGAGGTAAATACGGATGCCAGTGAAATTTGTGACGGGATCGATAATAATTGTGATGGAAGCATCGATGAAGATTTAGCAACTCAAGAATATTTTGTTGATCAAGATGAGGATGGATATGGAGATGATGATAATACCATTGTTGATTGTTTACAACCGGCTGGGACTAGTTTGGTTGGGGGAGACTGTGATGATGAAGATGCTGATATTTATCCTGGAGCAGAAGACATACCTAATAATGGAATAGATGAAGATTGTGATGGAATGGATATGGTTTCTTCAGTACATAACTTATCGGATGCAGTTGTCAATATTTATCCTAACCCAACAAAGGGATTAATTAATATATCAATTGAGGGAGAGTTAAATTATCAGTGTATTTTATTTGACATGGATGGAAGGAAAATTAAAGTAGATACTAATTGTAAATCTTTAAATATTGAGTCAGTAAGCTCCGGTAGTTATTTGTTGAAAATTATTGATCTGAATTCTGGAAAGCAAGCAGTAGAACGAATTGTAAAAGTTGACTAAGATAGGCTGAGTTATAAGTCGCTAGTAGCTAAATGTTCCATAGCCGTCTTTTCTAGTTGAGATAACTCTACCAGCAGCTCCGAAGCTTGCTGAACAATTTGTATGTTTTCTGTTTCTGCTATTTCGACAAACATGTCAGCTATGTTTTTCCATTGTTTAGCAATGTGTGCGTACTCCATACTTATTTTGTTTAAAGATTCAGTCTTGAGTAGTTCGCTAGATTCTTTTATAAAATCTCTGTAAAGATTTCTGAAGAGGGAGCCACCAGTTCCAGCTCTTTCCATAAGCATGGCTGAAGTTTTAAATTCTTCTTCAATATTTTTGCTACTGTTAAACCAGTTGAAGATTTCTTTGCTAGTCTTTAGCATTCCCTTAAAGTATAGATTTTTAATGGGTGGATTCAGGAAGGTTTTTGCGTTGTTTTTTATAGCAATCGGAATTACCTTTTTAAGGTCTGGAGACTCAGTGCCTTTATCAATCGTGTAGGATAAGTTACGCGAGGACATTGGGCCTTTTTCGTTTCTTGCTAAGGCTAAATTGGCCAAAGTCGTGACGGCATTTCTTCCTTGTTGACTGGTGTCATTTAGGTAGGCATACTTTTCATCATAACCGTACATTGAGGCATAGTGCCCGGCAAAGTGTATTTTATTAGTGAAGTAGTCTAGATGGTAGCAATCAAGTTTTAGACCTACTGCTTTTCCCTGATCCAAAAATATCCGGACGTTTTCCCAAGCTTTCTTTGTTGATGACGTTTCTCTGACTTCAAGTTGTAGATTCAGATTCTTGCAGATATTTTGAGTTAGCGCATCTGTTTTTACTCTACCACCAAGGAAAGGGAAATCCATGGTTTTCATTTTCCAGAATACAAATCCAAGACCTTCTCCGATCCCAAATAACATTGGTTCTGAAAGTTCTATACCTATTTGTTTTAGTAAACTGCCAGTGCTGGTAGTTTCACAATGTTGGCCGATATAGGGATTGAAATTTTTAATAATCATCTTTAGGCATTTGTTATTTTGTTCGTTCAAACGAAACATCACCTTGATCAATATTAATATCAATGGCATCAATATTTTGCATATCATCCGGTTTGACCTTAAACTCTAAGAAATTCCAATAGGTATATGGAATTTCTTCAGTGTTGTAATCAATGAAGGTATCATTACCTATGTATTCTAATCTAAAAGTAGTGAGTGGAAATTTAGCAAATAGGGTTTTGTCATCGAGGCTTATTTCAACATTTCCAAAGCCAGGATGGTGAAAGGTGCCTTCCAATTTTTGAAGGGCATAATTGGGAGCGACTATGGTGTCTGGAATAGTTGGCGTATTTATATCAGTAGTCGGAATCTTTCTTCCAAAGTTAATGCTTGGCTCATCTTCTTTTAATTCAGGATAAAGTGTTTCTATTATTTTATCGGTGACCATAGTCGGTAAGGAGGTGGTCGTTTGATTAGAGAGAACAACTATCCCGAGCTTGAGGTCATGATATAAAACCATATTAGAAACATAGCCTGATGTTCCACCAGCATGTTCAGTCCTTAGAAAACCTTTATGATTCGAATTTCCCCAACCAAGACCATAAAATCTTGCGGTTGGTGATATAGTATCAGATGGGTGATTAGGAATCCTGTTTAAAAGACTTGTGGCTGTTTTGACGTAGTTTTTACTTAGCACTTGAGTACCATTAAGTGCTCCATTATCGAGCCACAATTGCATCCATTTTGACATATCCGAAACGCTACTATAAATTGATCCTCCTGCTCCACGTGTTGCCATGTTTTCTTGTAATACTCTAAGAGGGCTTATACTGTCTACTATATAGCCATGTGAGAAATTTGCATTTTTCATGGCCTTAGCTACATTGGAGTAACTATTAGTCATGCCTAAGGGCTTGAAAATTCTTTCTTCCCAATTTGTTTCTAAACTTTTGCCTGATGCTTGTTCTGCCACCATGCCGGCAATAGTATACATCAGGTTATTATAGATGAAGGATTTACCGATTGGGGCCGAAGGTTTGAGGTATGAAATTCTTGGAATCACTTCATATTTATCCTCAGTGATAAATAAAATAGCAGTAGATTCTGAAGGCCAACTATTTATTCCTGTACTGTGCGACAGCAGGTTAATAATTTTAATTGAGTCATTTTGCGCATCGGTGTGAAATTTTAGTTTGGGTAAATATTTACTCGGTTTATCATCTAAACTTAATTTCCCTTCTGATGAAATTTGGCCCAATACAGCACTAGTAAAAGACTTAGTACAAGAACCTATGCCAAAAACGGTGTGTTCATCGACTGGCAATTTATGTTCATAATCTCGAAATCCGAACCCTTTAGAATAAATAGTCTGACCATCTTTTATGACAGCAACGGCAAATCCAGCAGCGTAATGATCAGCTAATAATTGGTTTAAGTCAGGCTCAATTTTCTGGAGAGAGGCTTTAAAATCATCAATTGTTTGGGCATGTGCGAAGTATAAAAAACTAAAAAAGAGAAATAGGAATAACCGAGCTTTCATTAACCATGGTTTTAGAAGTAAGCATACTAAATCAGTATTATTACCAAGTTAAGAAAATTGGTTCGGACTTGAATAGTTATTGATTCAAGGCTTTTTTAATCAGTAAAAGAAGGCTAAAAGTTAGTATTTAATGGGTATATATCATAAAAAAAGCATCTTATGAGGGTGCTTTGTACCGATATGAGGCTCAGAGTATGCTTTATTAGGTGTTACTTATATATTTTGTCTGCCGTTTGTGGTATTAGCTTCAGACTAAAAGGATGAAAGCACGATCTAATTGCTTGTTTAGTACCTGTTGAATTGATTTATTTTATTTCCCTTTGATTAGTAAAGCCATAATACCAGTTGAAATTAAGATGTTAAAGAAACAACTTAACTTAGCCAAACAGTCAACAACTAACATTAATGAAGAGTTGTTAGAAGGTATGTACATGATTAGACTTCGATTAGATAATAATGAAAGGTAACTATATACAACTTTACACTATTAAAAGTAATGCTTATAACTCTATCTAAAATACCCCTTAGAAGTCTAACTTTTTAACCTATTGACTTTGTCTATTAGTCTATGCATCTTAAAGTATGGCTAAAACAGTATATTTAATAGCGCCTTAAAGTCGAACTATATACTTTACTTTAATGTTATTAAGTTGTATATTTGTTATCGACAACAATGTATTGTATTATGAAAACTCAAGTAAACATAGCAAGCAACTCGCCTGCATCTAAGAAGATTCTTGAGATGAAGGAAAGAAAAGACAAACTAATATCTCTAATTAAAAGTGGAGAATATAGTAAACTTAAATCTAGCTCTAAAAGGCTTAATTAAATAGTATTGCCTACCTACAATACCGAAAGGTATCAAAAATCAAAAGACGAATACTTCGTAGAGTTTACTACAAAGCTTGATATTGTATATACAATAGTTTTTAGAGATTCTTCAGAATATCTAGCTAATGAAGAAACTCATCCGATTTATGAAGTTGTTTTTCAGTCTTCAAACAATAAGAAACCTCATAAAAAAGATACTTCTGTAATGAAAACCATTGAACAAGAAATAGATTGGTTTTCTAAATTCAAAAAGGCAGTAGTGGTTTGTGTTTGCGATAACAAAGATTATCCTGCTTGCTGTAGGCATAGACTATTCTCAAGATTCATTATAGATTCAGATGTTGAGGGCTATACAATTTTAGATATAACGGCTAAATACGAAAATGACAATGATGACGAATTTATCTTTGTTTTTATCGAGCCAAGTATAGAGAGTAAAGCCCAATTGGTATTAGAATCATTAGATGAGCTCATACCAAATGTAGGTGGAGGCAAATCAGTAGAAAGTAAAACAATGTAATAATTAGCATTTAATTACACCATGTTTTTGTTTTAGTGTAAAATACTTCTTATATTTGAAGTATGATAGATACACATAAATTCAATTCACTTTTAGATGTTATCAATACATTTTCTGATGAGCAGACTTGCATTGATCACTTAACACAATTAAGATGGAATGGAAACATAGTATCTCCATTTGACCCAACGTCTAAAGTGTATGTGTGTAAAGGCAATAAATACAAGTGTAAGAACACGGGAAAGTATTTTAATGTGAGAACTCAAACCTTGTTTGATAACACTAAGATTAAACTACAAAAGTGGTTTTTAGCTATATATTTAGTTACTTCACATAAAAAAGGAATCTCATCGATTCAGCTAGGTAAGGATATTGGAGTTACTCAAAAAAGTGCTTGGTTTATGCTACAAAGAATTAGAGCTTGTTTTGGATTAGATAATAATTCAAACGATTTAAGCAACGAAGTTGAGATAGATGAGACTTATGTAGGTGGCAAGAATAAAAACCGTCACAACACAAAGAAAGTAGCTAATTCACAAGGTCGCTCAATTAAAGCTAAGACGCCAGTTTTAGGAATGATTGAAAGAAGTGGAAAATTAGTAGCCAAGAAAGTAGTAGATACTAAAGCAGGAACTATAACTCCAATCATTGAAAATACAGTATCAAAAAATGCAGTAGTTTATACTGATGAGTGGAGAGGATATTCTAAGGTAAAGAGGCTATTCAAAAGCGGAACGGTTCATCATGGTATTGGCGAATATGTAAATGGTAAAATCCACACTAATACTATTGAGGGTTTTTGGTCATTATTCAAAAGAAGTGTAATCGGAATATACCACTATGTTTCTCCAAAGCATTTACAAAAATATGTTGACGAATCGGTTTATAGATACAATACTAGAGATATGAACGAAGCTGAAAGAATGAACTTCTTATTTTGTAACACACAAGTTAGAACAACTTACAAATCATTAATAAATGGGTAAATTAAAAGCAACTCACCAAGGAGAATTGGATTTAAATGGATTCAATGTTTCGTGTGCCGTACTTGAAGATGGAACTAGAGTTTTAGTTAATAGAAGTCTTGCAACTGCTTTAGGTATCAAAGGCAGCGGGGCTTATTGGCAAAAGAAAAAAGAAGGAAAAGGCGCTTTACTTCCTGAATATGTTTCTGCAAACTACCTAAAGCCCTTTATGTCTAATGAATTACATGCAAAACTAACAAAACCAATAGGTTATGAAAGTACAAAAGGAGTCGAAACTGAGGGTGTACAAGCTGATTTACTTGCTGACATATGTGATATTTTCGTCAAAGCAGGGGAAAAAGGCGCTTTAAAAAATAATCAACATATTTCAGAGAATGCGTATCAAATGATACTTGCTTTCGCAAAGGTAGGTATCACTGCTCTTGTCGATGAAGTAACTGGATATCAGTATGACCGCGAGAAAGATGAATTACAGAAAATACTAAAAGCATATATAAGCGAAGAACTCCTGCCTTGGCAGAAAAGATTCCCTGACGAATTTTATGTTGAAATTTTCAGATTAAACAAATGGGATTTTACGGTTAATGGCATTAAGAAAAGACCCGGTGTTGTTGGCAGGTGGACGAATACACTCATATATGACCAACTCCCTAAAGGAGTAAAAGATGAATTGAGAAAAAACACACCTAAGACTAAATCTGGGAAATTAGCTGCACAAATGCATCGAAGCTTAACTTTTGATGTAGGACATCCGCATTTATCTGCTCAGATTAATCAAATACTAACGATTTTTAGACTTTCAGACACAATGGAAGAAATGTGGTATAATTTTAAAAAGATGAACAGCAGAAAGAATGGAATTACGCAATTAGAATTTAAGTTTGACGAAAATGGCGTAACTATACCAATAGACCCACCAATAGAAGAAAAACCACTTTCTGACTTTGACAACAAACTGACTAAAGCATTAAACTACAATCCAAAAGAAAAATAATAAACTGTTTGAAAACAACACCTCGCGAAACTAGAGTGGCAGCTAAAGGGATGCTAACTGCGGTCTTAGCTTGGTGTTGACCGCTTATTTTCTCAATGTTTAACATTATGAAGATGGCTAAAACAGCGAGAGGTAAAAAGATTGTTTGCGTTAAGTCTCATACCAGAAATGGTAGAAGGATAAAACGTCATAAGCGGTCAACTCCTAACTAATTAGGTTCTCGGGGCAGCGTTCAAGCGCTGCCTTTTCATTTCAAAAATACGTCTATTTTCTAAGGAGTTCAATTTGTTATTTTTATCTAGTGTAAACAAGTATATAGTTACCTAATGAAATTATCACAAAAAAGTTGATTATAATAAAATAGCTACGACAGATTTATGAGGATAACATCGATAATTTTATTAAGTATAATATGCTTAACAAATGCATTATCACAAAATAAGAGAGATTATATCTGGATCACTGGTAATAATTCTACCAGTGATCCTGGTATTGAAGGCATAGAGTTTAATTTCAATGATGATAGTTTTAAGGTAGATACACCAAAACTGGTTTATGGATACGATTCAAATAATGCAAGTATTTGTAATGAAAATGGGCAGTTGTTATTTTACTCTAATGGTTGCTCAGTATCTAATCGAGAATATGAGATAATGCCTAATGGAGAAAATATAAATGAAGGTCCATTTGTAGAAATATTTTGGGAAGGGAATTGCAGATATGGATATCCTGGTTTACATGATATTTTAGCATTACCTGATCCTGGAAATGAAGATGGTTACTATTTAATTACTAAGCCTATTTCTGTAGATGAAGATTTTAATACAGATAGAGAGACAATTCAATATAGTTACATTGATATGAGTTTAGATGGAGGTCTTGGTGACGTTACAATCAAGAATGAACCAGTATTGGAGAATGTTCATATTATGTATTCTTTTTTTACATGCGTCCAACATGAAAATGGAAAAGATTGGTGGATCCTTCAAGCCAGACATGAGGATAATAAATACCTATTATTCAAACTCGATTCAACTGGTATTCATTTAGAAAGCACACAAGAAATTGGAGAAAAATATTTTTTAAATGCGAGTGCCGCGGGTAGTATGAAGTTTTCTCCTGATGGGACTCAGCTTGCTTCTTACAACAGCTTTGATCAATTATTCTTATTCGATTTTGATAGAAGCAATGGGATGTTATCTAATTATCAATATGTGGACGTTAAAGTAAGGGAAGGATTTACAGATATTGAATACTCAGCGAGTGGCCAATTTTTGTACATTACAGCTATTGATTCGCTTTGGCAAGTTGATTTGTTTGCTGATTCCATAGCACAAAGTGTGGAGCTAGTTGATGTTTGGAATGGAGTTCAAGATCCATTGAATACAGACTTTATATTAATGCAACGAGGACCAGATTGCAAAATATATATGTGCAGCACAAGCAGTGTTGCTTCTTACCATGTTATAAATAAACCTGACCTAAAAGGACCAGATTGTGATTTTGTACAACAAGGAATCAAATTGCCTTATTGGACAAGTTCAGGAAATATGCCGAATTTCCCCAATTTTAGGATTGATGAAGAAGATGTCTGTGACCCGACTATTCCATTCATTTCTAGTCTATCATTCGAAATTGAAAAAGATTTAAAGGTCTTTCCAAATCCCGCACAAGATGTCTTGACAGTCCAGTTTCCTAGAGCGGTTACTGGTCATTTGGAATTTAGAAATGTAGCAGGTGCATTGGTTAAAAAGAAATATGTTTCTTCTACTCAAGAAATTGCACTAGACTTATCAGCAATAGAAAAAGGAATGTATTTTATTCGGTTTATAGGATTAAATGGGATTAGCTATTTTGGAAAGGTGTTGAAGGTTTAATTTTTTATAATATTTATTTTAAACTAATAGATCTACACTTTTTGGAAATTGCAAGAACTCATTTATAAATCTTATTTAGCAGAGTTTTCTAAACCATGCAATTTGAAATTTTCGATTTTGTTATTTACTGAAAACCATATTTTAACTTGGGATCTTCATAGCGTATTTCAAAATCTCAATTCTGTATTTTTCCATACAGATAAGTAGTTACCTTACTATGTGAAAAATATTCATTTTTGTACCGATGGGGGGAATCGAACCCCCACTTCCGAAGAAACTGGATTTTGAATCCAGCGCGTCTACCAATTCCGCCACATCGGTGTCACTTAATCTGCATTAAGTATTTTCTTTAACGGGAAGGCAAAACTATCTAAACTTTCCGTCTTATCAAAGTAATATTTGCCTCTTTGAACAAACAATAAAAGCTAGCTTAAATTCTTATTTAAAAAAAATCCATACCTTCTGCAACAAGTACAACATATCTCGCACCTATAGAGTATAATGCTAACGTGTGAAACAAAACGATCAACATAAACGATTAATAAAACGATGCCTGCGAGGTCATCGAGATGCGCAGAGTGAACTGTATAAACAACACAAAGTATATTTATTCGGTGTTTGTATGCGATACGCAAAAAATAGGGCAGAAGCTCAGGATATGCTGCAAGAAGGTTTTTACAAAATTCTAAAAGACCTTAAGCAGTATAACCAACAAGTACCTATTCAAGCTTGGATGAGAAAAGTAATGGTTAATACTGCTCTAATGCATATCCGCAAATACCGAAAGGTACAATATACTGAATGGCAAGATCATACTCATAACCATAAAGACAGCGATGTATCGCTTATGGCCGGAGATCGTTCTAAGGCGATCATTCACTTAATAAGAAGTTTACCAGATACCCAACAGACGGTCTTTAATTTAAGAGCTATAGAAGGATATTCGTTTAAAGAAATAGCACAAAAACTAGAAACTAAGGAAGCAACGCTAAGATCTCATTATTTAAGAGCCAGAACGGCATTGCAAACAATGTTAAAAAAAGAATTAAACTAACATGGAAGATAATAACAAACAACTCGAACAATTCTTTAAGCAATCTATGGATCGCTTTAATGAATCACCTGATGATTTAGTTTGGGATAATATTTCCGATCGATTGGATCAGGATATTCCATGGTATCTGCTACTTTGGAATAAGTCTAAAACATGGTTGCCACTTTTCTTAGCCATTTTGCTAGTTGCAGGATCTTGGATGTATCAGTCAAGTGAAGGACCCGAAAGCAGCATTGAACAACAAACTAAGATCAATACAACATTATTAACTGAAAACAGTCAATTAAAAGCACAGCAACAGTTAAACGATAACAATATTGAACATTATAAAAAACAAATAGCCAGTCTCAACAGCGAGCTATCAACACTGAAAAAAGCGGCAAAACAGACAGCTGATCACAAAAGCCAAACAAGCTCAAACAATCAAAATACTGAGCAATTATTGAGTACCCTAGAACAAGAAAATAGCAACTTAATGAGGCGAAACCTCCAACTCGAGGATGAACTATTAAATATAAAAAAGGCTATAGCTGATTGTAATGCTGAACGATCATTCTTATTGGCCAATGTGGCAGAATCTCTTAAGGAAGAGAAGGAAGCAACAGAAACGGTAAGTGACATTGAAACAGAGCCTGAAAAACTAACATTACTTGGCTATTTCCCATGGAAGAAAACACTGGATAAAGCCTTTACGCTGGAGATAGATGATCCACTTAAAAACATGAATTTTCAAGCCACAAAACGAGCTAAGAGTGACAAAAAACCGAATAGATATCGCCTTGGGGCAAGTGCAAGATTTTTTAATACCTATGTACAGAATAGTCGTCAAGTAAATCCGGGAAGAAGTTGGGGGCTAAAGCAAGAATATAGAGTTAGCAAGCGATTTTCACTCACGCATATGCTACATTATAACGAGCAGGAATACACAATAAATAACAACGATGCGCCACTTTCAGAAGACGTATTGGAAAGGTTTCCTGGTGGATTGGATCGTGAAAACAGCGTGGTTAGTCAAGTAGATGCACGATCAAAATATATTGATACAAATTTGGGTATTAAGTGGAATTTGACACCCAATAAAAAGGATTTTAATTGGTATATAAATCCATCAGCTGTGTGGCAATTGTATTTGCCCCAAGAGTTCCAATTTACCATCTCACAGGCAGATGACATTATCGTCACAGAAAACAGATATGTAGGTTCGCTTGGATCGGCCAATATTGAGTTTGGGACGGAGAAAAAATTGAGCAATGGACTAAGACTGGTTTTAAATGCCTACTACGAGCAGAGCTTTATACCGGTCGGTTTTGACCATCAATATGTCAGCATTGCTGGGCTTGGGACCAAATTAATGTTTGGCAAATAAAAAAAAATGTAATTTTTTGCAACAAATATTGATTTGCTTGCACCATTAATATAGACACAACTACTTAATAAAACATGCATGGATTTTTAAGTATTTATTTCTTAAACATTCAAAAAATAATAAAATGAAAGCACAGAAAATATTCGTCCTTTGTCTAATCACTCTTAGCCTTGGATCATGTAGAACTGACTTTAACTTTGGTTGTATAAAACCAGAAGGTGATGTAGAAACAAGAACTATAGAATTTGGAGAATTTGATGAAGTTTCAACAAATTTTGATAGTGATGTAACTATCAAAGAAGGTTCATTTCATGAAGTGATTATAACAGCACATACAAACATTATAGATAGGATAATTGAAGATTCTAGCAATAATGGAGATCTAGATCTAGAAATAAATGGCTGCTCAAGAATCAATAATGATGATAGACCAAAAATTGAAATAACAATGCCTGAACTAAGTCAGTTACAAATCAAAGGGGATGGTTCGATGGTAACAGATGGTCTGTTTGGAAATGTGGAAGATCTACAACTAAAAATTGATGGTGACGGTTTTATCGATTTCTTAGGTGCATCTATGGATAGAGTAGCAATAGATATTAAAGGTGATGGTGAAATTATCGTGGAGGGAATTTGTGAAATGCTTTCTGCAACTATTCAAGGAGATGGCGATATAGAAGCACAAAATTTAATAGCTAATGTTTGTTCATTTAATATCGATGGAGATGGAGATGGAGCGTTTGAGGTCACAGAAGAATTTTTACTCACCATAAAAGGCGATGGTAAGGCGACCGTTTCAGGTACGGCAGATAATCAGGAAATCAAAATACAGGGCGATGGAAGAGTGATGAACTTTGACCTTGAATCATTAGTCACTGTTATTGATATTCAAGGCGATGGTAATTGTGAAGTCACAGTACTTGACGAACTCGAAGTTAAGATATCAGGAGATGGTAATGTTTGTTATAAAGGCAGTCCTATTCTAGATACGGACATTTCTGGGGATGGGAAAGTGAACAACTGCAATTAAGTTTAAACCTATGACTAAAAAAGCCCAAGCATTTTGCTTGGGCTTTTTTTATGCTTTGTGCTGAATATTCTATTTTAAAATACTCAACTTCTTAGTAATCATTTTTTCGTCAGCTTTAATGTTTAGGTAGTAAATTCCTTCGGTTAAATCTGATACGTTTATTGGATAGTATTTACATTTGCCAATGTAATGAAAAGTAAAAACCAACATCAAGTCAGTATCCTAATGCCTGTAAAAAATGCTGCTAAGTATTTAAGCGCAACATTGGACTCTATCATTCAGCAAAGCCATACAAATTGGGAATTACTTGCTGTAGATGATGGCTCAGACGATCATTCTTTTCAACTTTTGAAAGACTATAGTTTGCAAGACACGCGCATTAAAGTTCAAAGAAATAAGGGCAAGGGAATTATTGATGCCCTTAGATTGGCCTTTAAGCAGTCTGCTGGAAACTACGTAACTAGAATGGATGCTGATGATTTAATGACTATCGATAAAATCGAAAGTTTAGTTTCTTTGTTGATAGAGCATGGACCAAATCATCTTGCTGTGGGTCAGGTCAAATATTTCGCTGATTATCCTGTCGGAGCTGGCTACAAAGCTTATGCAGAATGGCTGAACAAGCTGTCTTCTCGAGGAGCTAACTTTGAAGATATATATAAAGAATGCGTCATTCCTTCTCCCTGTTGGATGCTACATATTGATGATTTAAATCGTGTGAAAGCTTTTGATTCCGATAACTACCCTGAAGATTATGACTTATGTTTTAGGATGCTTCAGGCAGGATTAAGCGTGATTCCTAGCGATAAGATTCTGCATCTATGGCGAGATCACGGTGAGCGTGCGTCAAGAAATGACCCAAATTATTTAGATAATCGATTTTTAGCCTTGAAGTGCCATTACTTCTCGATATTACACCATGACCAAAGCAAGAATTTGGTTCTTTGGGGAGCTGGCAAGAAAGGTAAATGGGTTGCTCAATGGCTACAAAGCCATGGAATTTCATTTAAGTGGATTTGTAATAATCCTAATAAAATCGGTCACGAAATCTATGGTAAGAAACTGGAAGATAGCAAATCGCAGGAGATAAGTACTGACTATCAATTTATTATTACTGTGGCTGAAAAAAAGGCTAATAAAGAAATAAATACTTTGCTATTCCAAAACGGATTAGCCAAACTAAAACATATTTTTGCTTTTTGTTAAAATAAGTTTTGACATACTAAATGACTACGCTAAAACCATTAATTATAGAAAATATGAAACATTTGTTTGCGATTGTAATATGCCTTTCTGGCCTTCTTTTTTTAGCTTGTAATCCTACTGAGAACGAAGATATTTTTGGATTTGATTTACTAAATGATGTAAGCGGACATTGGGTCGGATCTAATGAAACAGCCTATGGATTTTTCGAATGGTTTACTTTCGATTTCAGACCAATATCGGGTTCACATACACACTCTATATATGAAGGAGGAACCAATGAGAATATCATAACTTCATTTTTTGTGGCAGAATTTGGAGGTTCAAAACAGATTATGGCAAGAAACGGAGGTTGGTTAGGAAACCAGTATAGAGCTACCTATTTCGTATTGGATAGGGCTGAGACAACTAGTAATGGGAAATATTATCGATTAGTAGATGCTGTAGGTGGAGTAAATAGAAGTTATATGGAGCTTCGATTTGAACAAGATACGTTTTACTTCGATGCCTACAAAGATAATGGTGGAAGCTTAGATGAAGCTGTCCATCATATGGGCTTTAAAGGTGTAAACTATAACCCAGATTTTGCTGAAACAGTTAGTACTTTATTTGATTTTCCTACTAACAATGTTGAAGTAAACCTTACTGATGCATTTAACTCTTTAATTGATAATGATTCAGCATTATTTCTTGAGGAATCTTTAGATCCATTTCCTAAGACAGATCATGGTCATTTGAGTGATTTGAGTATTAATATTCAGCGATCGAATCAAATACCAAATAGTCGATTATTACTTTATATTTCTTCAGAACCCATCATTGATGCTGACTTGAATGTGGATTTAATCGCTGTAGACAGAAAGGTGGTAAGGACTATTTCCATTGCTCCAGAAGAAGAACAATATATACTTACCTACCTCCATCCAGATAATTATTACATCACTATGTTTGAGGACAGAGACGGTAATTTCTTTCCATCGGCTGGTGACTACACTAGCATAAGTAAAAATAAGCTTGTACCAGCGGAATCAAATGGTACGATGGACTTAGTTGTCGACAATCAACTTTAAACAGATTAAGCCACCCAAGTTTTAAATGTTTAGCATAAACCAATAGTATGAGATCAATTAAACCAACTTTTATCCTCAGCCTTTTTCTGCTGCTCTTTGTAATGTGTACCCCTAAAACAGCTAAAAAAGTAAATATCCCTGAAGGAAATCCCACAGACAAGAATCTATCAGTTCATACATTAAATGATGAAGATTTAAGCCTGATATATTCCGAAGCAATTAATTACTTCTATCCTTATTGCTTTGATGTTAACAAGCCAAAGATGACAGGCGAAATGCCAAATAATGGTGATTATATATGTGGAACAAAAGGCTTGGTACTTTATGCTGATCTAAGAGAAGGAGTGGCAGCTTATTTAACTAAAATTGGAACACCCACAACATTCAATAATAACCAGTTTTATAATGTGAGTCTTTTTGCTGAATTGGCAAATATTCCACATGTTTTTTCAAACACAAAAAATGATTATGTCCCATTTGGCTTCGAGGATGAAGAGCTAGATTTTAATCGTTTGGAAAAAGAAATGGTGACATGGGGAGTAGACCATTTAATACCAAGTCCTACCACAAAGATAGGAGAGCGAGAAGCAGGAACATTATACAGCCTACAGTTCAAACGCTATTTTCGATTGATGACGGAAGCCTACCTTTATTTAGTTAATGATGGTTTTAAAACAAGCAGCGAAGCATACCAAAAAGCAGGAAGAGAAGATGAGTATTTTAATGGAGTAAATTACCTATCTAACAAGTACAAATTTGCCTTAAGTGATTATACAATCAAGGATAATTATTCTTGCATGAATCCACCCGTGGCTATTGGATTTTGGATGCGAAGAGATATAGATGGAACAAAATCTATTTTGTGGACAGGTCTCACAAGATTGATGTTAATCTTTGATAAGGATTGGTTTAAGGAAAACGTGGATGTATCTTTATATCGATAATAATAAATGATTAAAAAACAACACAATGAATATGAATAAGTTGATAGTTGCAGCATTTGCTATGTTTCTCATACTACCTGGCTGTACCTCTTTAGTAGAAGGTAGCCTTAGGTCTAGTCTTGTAGGGACTTGGGAAGCAATACAGGTAGTAGATGATGCTACAGGAAATATTGTAGATAAGGAAGAAGGAGGATTTATTTTTACCCTATTTGAAGATATCTCATGTGATGCCATCAATTTAGAAGATGATGGTAATTTCAATACCTTTTACACTGGAGTATCAGGTGGTACTATTGAGAATGGATCTTGGGAATATGCTTTCTTAGATTTAACACTAACGTTTGATAACGGAAAAACTTTAATAAGACAGATAAGCATTAATGAAGACATCTTGACCTTACCTGATACTATAGGAGGAGTTGCGAAGTCCGTGGTTTTTCAAAGACAGTAAAGAGGTAAATATTTTGCATCAATAAAGCCTGCTTACTTTATTGTGAGCAGGCTTTATAAGTTATTTTAGATTGAAATTATTAGTAATCTTTAACACATCTGCATGCCGAGCCTTGATATCTAATAAAATCAGCATCTTCTCCATTATGTTCTGCGGCACATGATCCAACAGTTGTGGAACTTAAACCCGAGGATAGTAAGCCCAGCCAAATTACAGCAAGAGGGTCATTTGGATCTTCGGAAGTGGACAAGATGTATCTCTTGGGATGATGTGGCCACAATGTATTTGCATTTTGAGCGTCACTGATTAATGTAGAAGTATAAAAGCCCCTTCCCAAAAAATTATAAAGCAAGGTATCATTGGTTTCAGGATTCAAATTTTCGTCAAATTGCAAGCCATAAAGACCAGGACTATTGCACAGACCCAAAGAATTAAGTAATTCTAAATTATTAAAATAAATGGTGAATTCAGTCCCTTGGGTTTGAAGTATTTCTTCAGTATGAACTCCAAGAAAATCGATGGCATCATCTAATGTTGGCATATGCCATCCATTAGGGCAAACTCCTTGGACGAATCCTTGATTTGAATTTATATTAACTCCACAATCTCCAAACTGCTCAAGAACACTGTAATATCTTCCAAATTCATTACAATCAGCATTATCTGAGTTTACGCAAATTGACTTAGGTGTAAAGTACCGAAGGTTCTCAACCATCCACCACCTATTGTTTATTAATTTAATCTTATATTCATTACCGTCTCTAGAGTCAATAAGTTTATCATCATAGCAAATATCACACTCTTCACACTTGCTCCCTCCACAATCCACATCCTCTTCATCCCCATTCAGTATACCATCCTCACAAGTTTCACAAACTGAATTATCCGATTCGGTAGCAAAAGAGTTATAATTATGCGCAGCTTGATCAGTACAGCCTTCACAAAGACCAATTCCTGAGTCACACATCTGGCTAAAATCGCCTCCATAGGCCATTTGATTATTTTGTGACAGTATTAAATCAGCGGGACATAATATGGTTAATGCATTAGGTACACAACCTGAAAGATTATTATTCCGCAGGTTGATTACATTTATATTATTGAGTTGAGCAAAATTGGCCGGAATCATACCACTTAGATTATTATTCTCAAGATTAATGAGCGTAAGAAAAGACATTAAACCCCAATCATTAGGTAACTGACCTGTAACTCCATTATCTTGAATTTGAATGCTAACTAATCGCTGATTTTGAGAAAAAGAAATAGGAATTTGACCTGTTATATTATTCGAAGAAAAATCAATTTGACGAATTTCTGAGAAGATGAAATCATCCGGTATTTGTCCAGATAAATTATTGTTCTTTAAATCTAAACCTACTACTCGCTCATTTACATCACAAGCTATACCATACCAATTGCAAGGATCGCATGCTTCTAACCAGCCTGTTTTATTGGTCCAATTTTGACCGTTTAGACCTTGGAATAAACTCATTAATGCGTTATAATCGGGATGGTCACAAGGACAAGGAGGACATTTTTCACCACCACAATCCACCTCGACTTCATCTCCATTCAGTTCACCATCTTCGCAAGTTTCACAATCATCATCATTGCCACTAATTGCGAACTCATTATAATTATGAGCCTCAGGATTTAAGCAACCCTGACAAAATCCAATATTGGAGCTACAAATCATTTCAATGTCACCACCAAAGGGTAGCGATTGATTTTGACTAAAATCAATGTCTATATCACATAAACTAGCTAACTCGTTTTCTATACATCCAGAAAATTGGTTAGCTGAAAGCCTAAGAGAACTTAGCGTATTTATATTAGCTAATTGTGCTGGAATATTTCCGTTTAACTGATTATTAGCAGCATTGAAAACCACAAGATTCTCTAGATCTTCTATATTTTGCGGAATCTCTGAATCTAAATTATTTTGCTGTAATTGTATACTTTCTAGTTCGCTAGCACTAAAGAGCGAAGCAGGAATGTTTCCTCCAATGCTGTTATTTGAAAGATCAAGTTCCTTTAGTTCGGTGATGGTACCCAAGAAGGTGGTAAGTTCACCGCTTAGATTATTGGCAGATAGCTCTATCGTTTCGACACGCTGTAAAGCATTACAAGTTATACCAAACCAGTTACAAGGCTCACAATCTTGCATCCAGCCACCATTACTTAGCCACTGACTTCCATTAGTTAAATCATAAAAGGAGACCAAGCCATCATAGTCGGGATGTTCACAGGGGCAGGGTGGACATTCTGTTCCACCGCAATCTACTCCCTCTTCATCACCATTTTGAATTCCATCATTGCATTGGTTGCTTAAGTTCCCCGAATTTTCATAGAAGCAATATTCGAAGAACTTATGTTCATACTCAGCAAATGAGTGGTTAAAGGGTTTTAAGATAAGCTTTGTTAAGCCAGCGATACAAGCTTTTATTTCCCATAATAAATTTCCTTGAGTTGGGTTCAATGTCGCTTCTGCACTCAAATAGGAGGCAAAACCCGCTGAAGCTCTTAAATCACTCATGTCAAATAATTGTAACTCTACATTTAGATCTATTCCTGCTGTCAGCTGTGCAGTCACATCTACGTTTAAAGGATCCTCTATAGGGTCTAATTCTTTAGATTCAAATGACTCCCAATTTCCGTCTGAAAATTCTATGTAACTCTGTCTGGTGCCACTTTCTGTATAATTAAACTCAAAATTGCTGCCTATCGAACCATTAACCCTTGGTCTGAGAACACCCTTGAAGTTAAATATCCCAGTAGAAAACAGTGGAATTTCGGGTAAAATAGGATCATCCGGCACTGCAAAGTTTTCTGCCGAAATACCAATTCGAGCATTGATACTCATTGAACTTTCATAGGTGCCACCAAATCTTAAATATTCTAGATTGCAATCTCTAATAATTACTTTAAGATCAGGACTAAATTTACCCTTTGAGACCATGGAAATTTCTATTTGGTCATCAGTAGTATTTGGATTTCCGTCCTTATCATAAAGTTTAACTGCAGTTGTGTCAATATCTTTTATGCGATTACCTAAAGTTGAAGCATCCGCTTGGTAGTCAAATTCAAAATTGCAAAAAACATCTGTTAATGCGGCATAGCTTGTTTTTAATCGAACATTGCCATCTTCGGAGTTGATTTCATTTATAATACGCATAAACCCCTCTGGTGCATTGGTAGAGGGATAAGCTACAAGTACATCATTAACTTTTAAATCTTTTAGCTGGTCTCCAAGTTCAGAGAAATACAGATTTTCTCTATCAATGGAATCTAAAATAGTTACACTTTGGTCGTTTAGAAGGATGACATCTTCGTTATAAGTTTGATCCTCCTCTTCTATTTGCGGTTCTTCTTTTTGACAGGAAAAAACAGAAAATAGTAAGACTAGGCTCAGCGTTGGAATTAGGTTTCTCATTACTTGCATTTAAGCAAACTAATTTAGTTAAAATTGCCCATTTTTTGAGAATAGAAATGAGTTTGATTGAACTAAATGCAAACAAGAAATTGGAAGGGAATGACCTTGGTTTTTTTTTTAAAAAAAAAGCCTGCTCACAAATGCTGTAAGCAGGCTTTTTCTTGTGTATTATACGATTATTTTGTACCTGTAAAAGTACAGTTGTCATCATTGATTAAAGTACTACCTGATCCACTATTTGAAGCAGATAATGATAGAGTACCAGATAATGTCGACTCGTCTTCTGATAAAGTTAATGGTCCAGACATAGATACATTGGCTTCTACATCACTTCCATTAAATTGGATAGTTTGATTTTCAGCTTCTACACTGATAGTCATTTCATCGCCTGAAACTGAAGCTACTCCTGGTAAATCAGTAAATAGACTAGTAGATACTAAAATAGCCACAGAATCTACTGCTGTAGAATCATCCGCTGAAATAGCAATAGTCATACTATTCATAAGACTAACACTTGGACAATCAAAAGGTCCTGAGAAACTACCTACAAAACGATCTGCCTCATAAGTACATGATCCATCATCCTCTACAGCCAAAGCATCATAATTTAATGAAGCTGGATCCGTACAACCCTGAACAGCTTCAGGTGTACATGATTGGAAAAAGAAAAATGATACACAAACGATAAGTGTCCATTTTGTTAGTTGAAGGAAGTTTACATTTTGAATTTTCATATTATTTAATGTTTGTTGTTTACTAGCGGGCGCTGCGATTAATGATTAAATACCAACTCCCACTAAAAAAGTGCAAAGGTAAGCTCAATTACGTGAATATTTAGTTAAAATTTGGAGTCATTCACAACGCTGGAATCTAACCACCCAGAAACATAATTAGAAGCTCAGACTTACTCCAATTCTAGTTCCCCATTGTGTAAATCCAAAATTTGGAACACCTCCTATATTACCTCTCACAACGGTCGAGTTTTTATAATGACCTGAAGCAAAAAATCCGAAAGATTTATAATGTATTTGAGCCCCAGCTTCTAAAATGAGGTATGTATGATTAGCCACAAATTGAGGCTCATATGGCTCACCCTCAATAGTTGTGGGATCGAGCGAAAAGGTGGAATTTTTAGTCAAATCTGTACTGGAATGACATATATTGTATCCACCTCCAACTCCAGCAAATAGTACATCATTTTTTAAGAAATATTGACGTGCACTGAGATCCATTGAGTATTGATGAAGGATGTGCCGACCTCTAGGTGTATAACCGTTAATTAGTTCTACAAACTCAACTCTTGCATATGCTTCGTTAGTAGAGACATTGATGTTAGCAAATGTATTCTGAAAAATTTGCCTAGATACACCAAGTGTGAAATTGAAATTGTTATCATAAAAATCATTAGGATCCTGGAATGTTACCATACCAGATTCTTCATATAAAACCTTTAAGGTATTTCTATTATTATCAATACTAAAATGCACATAAGTAGTATCCTGGCCAAATGCCATTTGAGAAAATGAAATAAGACCAAAAAGTAAAAACAGATTTTTCATAAAATGATTTTTTATTGATTGTTTGTACAAGGTAAAAAGTAAACAGTCGGTTTTAAAATTATTGCGCATGAAATAAGGATGTTAATCTGCTGATTAACTCACCAAAATTGATTGAGCGCAGCGTAATCGATTTTGCTGTTGTGCCTAGGATCTCGCGGTATTTTTTTTAATTGTTTTAGTCTAGTATTGGGAATGATTTCAAGTACCTCCTTGGGAATCTCCTTAACTCCTTCATTTAACTCTACAACAGCAATTACTTCTGCTTGCTTTTTTATGAAAGTCCCCATAGCAATTCCCGGTATTCGCTGCAATAAATACTCTAAAATAAATGGTGAATAGTGTTTATTCTCCAAACTAAAAAGTTGCTTACACCTACCGTTTAAATACAATAAATCATTAACCAAGCGTCCACTATCGCCGGTCCTATGCCACACCGTATCACCCTCGATAATCTTGTTTTCTTTAAATGCCAGTGGACTATTGAAATAACGTTTCAGCACATGATCACCTGCTACAATTATTTCACCTAAATCTCCTTCATTTACGCACAAATCTTGGATGGTCTGATTATCCTCTAATGCAATATGATCATTCGTAATTCCTATGATGCGCAGCGCTGTTTTAGGGTGCACCTTGCCTACCGGAAGTCCGACATCCATAAGGGCATCAGCCTGTAGTAAAAGCTCATTTCCATCGATACTACTTATCGGTTCTGCTTCAGTACTACCATAAACGATGTCTAATTTTGTACCACTAAATCCGGCTAAAATTTGACTTGCTTGCTCAGGAAAGACCGGAGCGCCACCGGTTATAATTTTTACTAAACCTACCTCTTTAGCCTGCTTTTGCTTTGAAAGTTCGACTATAAAGAAAGGCGAACAAACCACTGTGCCGACAGTATGTTGTTTCATTTCTTGGAGGATCAATGCCGAGTCCATTTTATGAGGCTTCCTTCCATTAAAACTTGCAATGACTGATGTTGCTCCTAAACCCAAATTGCATAACAAAACAATAGGTAAAGTAACCATACAAGCATTTCCATTTTTTAAAGCAAGTTTCTTCTCTAATATGGTATACTGTTCAAGTAAAAAACCATGTGTACGATCTGCAGCTTTCGGTATGCCCGTACTACCTGTGGTGAAAGTAATCAATGCGCTTTGGTCTAAGCTTGTGCTTGAAACCTTAGCTTCTGTAGTATACTTTTTAGCCGGTGATATACGTATTTTTATTTTGCGCAATGGCTTGATAAAATAACTTAGTCTTCTTATCCAAGTAGGCGCAATAAAGGCATCAATCGCAACCCGCTCACAACATTGTTTAAGTCGTTTTACACTGGCCCATTCATCCACAAAAACAGCAATAGCACCTTTGGCAAACAAAGCAAGCACATAAGCATATAGTTCGATAGACATCGGGATAAAAATCAATACCTTATCACCAGCTTTAACTCCCTTAGTGTCCAGATAAGCAATTACCTGCTTGACACGTTTAGCCAGCTCGTCATAGCTAATCGTTTGCCCTTTATGAACTATAGCTAGGGTATTAGGATACTTTTGGGCAGCCTCAAAAAATATATGTACTATGTTATTATTCATCAAGTTGCTCAACGAGCTTTTTTATATTCTCAAGGTTTTGTTTAAATATATATTTAATGTAAAATCCACTTAGTTTCATTTTGAGCCGATCGCTAAAACTCAAGCTGTTTTTATTGGTCAATGTAAAGCTTAATTGACAACCTGCTTGATGTTTACGGTACACTTGCTCGGTAATTAATTCAGGTGCCTTAAATCCTAAATTAGTATAATTATAGCAAGCTAATTTTCGGTAAGCACCATCGCTCACCGCTAATATCTCCTCATCCCAGTAAAACTCATTATCGTGCTGACTTGTAAAACATCTTCGCTGAGAACCTACAGAACCATCCGAAACTACTTCGGGATTGAGCGGCTTAATATGTTCTACATAAATGGACCAATCAGCCGCATGATCAGAATTACCTAAATAGCTAAAAACACGAGCACAATCCTTGGCAATGAGGACATTATCTTCGGCAAATAATGAATCTCCTTTTGAATCAAAAGGACTAAATACCCAGCAAATTCCAAAGAACAGCAAGCTAGGAGCAAACACATATTGAATGGATTTTTTAATAAATCTATTCATCATTCTTCTTTTCTAAAACATAGAGGCCATATGACCTTAATTTCTTTAAGCTAAACTTCTTTGATAGAAAGCGTGAAATGTTCCCATCATACATGAGTGCATGAATCACATCATTGATGCCTTTTTGTTTAGCAATCCGTACAATCTCAAAACATAAGTATGAGCCTATACCTTTAATAGCTAAACTCCGATCTCGAGCTACTGTCTTTACAATGAGTCGTTCTTTACCAGCATTAAGCAGGTCTCGCAAGGCAAATAGATAGGCAATGATTTTACCATCTTTCATAGCCATTAAGAAAAATGCCTCATCTATAAAATCTACCAAAGGTCGCATCCTATGCATAAAATCATCCAAACTAATTGGACTATACAACACATTATCAGCAAAGGAATCTAAGCTTAATTTACCTATACTAGCCAGTGTTTCTTCCCACTTATTTTTATCTAAGGTCTCAATGCTTATCCCATGCTGGGCCATTTCCTCAGCTAGAGGATTAGGCTCATCATATTTATCTTGAATGCTCTCGTCAATAGCCGAAAAATATTCCCATTCTAGCTTGAATCCTATGCTCGAAAAAAGACTAGTGTAGTAAGAGGCATTATGGGGCTCCAAGAAAAATGGCTTTTCCTCACCCGCTGTCACCCAGCGGTAAGTATTCCAGGTGGATCCATTCATAGGACCTATAAAACCTGCATGATGTGTTTCTCTAAAGTAGGCCTGTAAATGTTCCATGAAGCTGAGTGCGATTTGCACATCATTGACACATAAAAAATATCCGATACATAAATAGCTTTTGTCATCAATCTTATGATGTGGATTATCATAAACAATCGCTCGAGCTACCAATGATCCTTCCTTTTCTACTAAAAACCCCATTTCATAGTATAAAGGCTCGATCTTCGAGTCAATCGGTAAATCACTGGTAAATCCAGGCATAGTCGCTAACTGTTCAAAGCCTTCCGATTGATGATGTATGGCTCGTATTCTCATCTTATGCAATGCTTAAAAATAAAATGGCTAATACACTCATAGGAACGGTAAAGTTATCCCATCCAATAACCGAAACTGCTTCCATGCCTGTGCTAATCAAACACAGCAGCACACAAACTAAAGCTAAGGGTAGACGACTATCAAATGGAAACCAATAAAAACCTAGCAGACAAATAATTAAAGCTGTAAGAAAAAAGGCTAAACTTCCAATGGCAGTCTTAGTATTACCAAAAACTTTGTAAGGACCTAGTCTAAATTGTTTTCCCACGATACTTGCCATTGGATCACAAATACTTAATATCATCAGGGGTAAGAAATACAGCAAATACTGGCCATAATAATCCGAAACCCAGAAGCAAATCGTCACCGTTAATGGAAAGAATAAACTTCCATAAGTCTTGCGTTTTACGGCCATAATCGAGGGAAGGATGTTCCATTTTTTGACAATCACCAAAATCAGAAAAAACATCCCACACAAAGTGATAACTTCCAATAAATTAGCCAAATAAAATGGAAAAGTGACCGCAATTAATCCTGTGAATACATGGACAAATTTCCGAGTGAGTTCCACCGGCAATTTCAATAGTCTAAAACCTATTTCTGAGCATACAAAAAGACAGAAATAAAGGAGACTGTATATAATGAGTATGTTGAAATTCATTTAGTTCATTTGATCGATCCAGAAACTTTGATAAAAGAATCCATGGTCCACTTCCTTTAAAACCTCACAATGATCATCCTTCTTTAGTTGCTTAGGGAGGACATCTGACATTAAACGATGCACCATCAAATTCCAGTAGGCAAAACGAGCGCCATCATTAGCAGTAGATAATAGTTGCTTACTAACATCCTTAAAGGTAGTTATATCCATATACTCAAATATATTAGACAAATTAAACCGATCGAAATTTCCGTATAGTGCTTTAGCATCTTGGGCATATCCTTCGACTATTTGCAAAGCATCAATGTTGTTTTTGATGCTTTTATAATTTTCAGGCTGCAAATAATAAGGCCTCAAATCACCATAGCTTCCAGTCAAACAATACCTAAGAATAGGATTTGTCTGTGCAGCTTTGCTTGATAAATGAGCGCCCGCTCTTTCCATAATGGTTCGGCCAACATTCGTTTCTACTTCTTTTAGAAAAGCAGGATCTCTGCCTAGCATGCCCATGATTTGCTTGCTAAAAAAAATCTTAAATAGAAATTTCCAACGAGCAGAAAACCATTGTTCATCATAAAAACTTTGCTGCTCTTCGGCTGACTTTTCTTTAAACATTTCACTAACGCGTCCCTTCCCATGAATCCAAGGCAAGATTTTAGTAGCAAAACGCTTAAGGTAACGCTCAAATTTTCCATCATGCAATAGCGGAGAGGAGGATTGACTCATATGGCGGTCCCAATATTGTTTGCAATCCGTGGACAAATGTTCAGCAATGGAAGCATAAATATCCTTTGAATCGCCATTTTTAGTAAAACCGAATAAAGCTTCATAATCCTCAAGTGACAAGTGTTTGATAGCTATTTTTTTAAATTCTGTCAGATACAATTGCACTTTATTTACATCGATAGCCACCACAAGCTCTGGACCTTGCGCCAGTAATGACAAACTATTATCTCCGGCTGAAGCAATAGATAGCACATGATGACCTGCTTGCACATCTAAACCCTCAGTTAAGATATATGCATCCTCCCATACATTAGCATAGCGGATAAAATCATGACTGACCTCATTTAAGTGTTTTTCTTTGCTCATGATATAAGGCTTATTTGTCCAGTTCCGCCATCCATTCGCACTACATCGCCGGTCTTTAATTTATGAGTAATATGGTTAATAGATACAATACATGGGATACCTAATTCTCGTGCTACGATGGCTGAATGACTTAGCAAAGATCCTCGCTCTACCAATATTCCAGAAGCCGTAGGGAAGAGCGAAACCCATCCTGGATCAGTCGAACTGGTAACCATAATTCTGCCACCTAAATCATCAATTTCATCTGGAGAATGAATCACAACTACCTCTTTTTCGACAATGCCTGGACAGCATGCAATGCCAGATAAATCACCTGCTTCGATGTCTATTCCTTCGTTTACTTTAGCAGCTAGCACTTCTTCGATGTTTCCGTAAGTGCTGATTCTTTCTGGCAATGTTTCGGCTTCATAGGCTGTATACTCTTCCTTCCGCTGGTTCGCTATGGTTTGTACTTCTTTGCTGTTATCATCCACGTATTCGAAAATCTCTTCCTTCGTTAGATAGAAAATATCTCTGTCATGGCTCAGTGCACCATCTTTGGCTAAGTGTTTTCCCAATGCTGAAAAAATTTCTCTAACTATGCCGAATCCTCGTGTCCGCTCGAAGCGTAAATTTTCTCTATTGCTCACCAGATCCCTAGCTTGGCGCATAAAGAAGTTTACTTTTGTCTTCTTCCACCATGAGCCCTTGAGCAGTTGGTCCAATGTTGTTTCTGCGCTTGTTCGCAAGTCATTTTCTTCACTTCTTTCTAAAGCATCAAATGCGTTTGGATGCTGAATATAGGATTGTAAAATGCTAATAAATTTGGCTGGATCTTGGTTGTAAGAAATGGTTTCTAGCTTTAGTTCGGCTAGACAACGTTCTCCATATTTGTATAGATAAGCTTCGATTTGTTTGAAGATTTCCGGATGAGCGCCTTCCTTCAGTTGGTCCCAAATTTGCTGTGGTGCTTGGTCAAAAAAGCTGCGAAGATTGGGATTGTCATATATGTTTTTGGCTATGCCCAAGCTTTGTTTCATAGGTTCGATAGATACGATATCCTGACTTCCTATGAGCAATTGATTGGTCAGTTGATCGGCTTGCTCTGGAGCTAATGCTTCGATTTGTTTCTTAAAAACTCCAAAGAATATCATCGCAAAGAAATCATTGACTAAAGGAGCTTTCCACTCCTGCGTCAGCAGTCGTTCGAAATCGAAATACAATTGCTTTAGTTCCTTTTTTGATTTAGCTTCAAAATCCATGGCTTTATGCTCAGCGATGGTTTTTTCTAATAATGCTAAGAACTGAATGCGTTGCTTTTTCAGTCCAAAAAAGGACTTAATCATGCGCCATACACTCACGATCAGACGATATCTAGCCTTGCCTTTGCTAGATACATAACGATCTTCCAGCGTGAAGCTTTCTTTAACACCCATCATCGTTTCCATAAATGAAGCATTGATGGTATAGCCTGGCAGCATGGCTAAAGCTTGGTACCAACTTTTTAAGTTGTAGTAAACACGACCCCTCAAATGACCCAGCATCTGCTCATAGACGTGGATATTATTTTTCATAAGTTGTGGATCTACACCCATTAATTCAGCAAATTGGATGTAAACTTTTTCGTACATCTCTAGTATAAAAGAGAAGGTTAGGGGAGAACTCACCCCTGGATACGATTCTATAATATTGCTGTTATCCCAGACTATTTTTTTATGTAGGTCAATGTTGAGATTCGTTATAGGTCGAGATTGAAGGATAAATAATTCCTCATTTTTAAAGGCAAATTCAATATCCTGAGGAACACCATAGTGTTGTTGAATAGCCTTTATTTGTTCAGACAAAAGCATGATTTGATCATCCCCTAAACAAGAAAAATCTCGTTTTACTTCGTGTACCTTTGCTTTATACACTCCACCATTTACTGGGTCTTCAGCATACTGATGTGATTTATGACTTATTTCTTTTTTAATGCCGTCCTTGCTTACATAATAATTATCAGCGTCAAGCTCACCAGACACAAGACCTTCGCCTAATCCCCAAACAGCTGAGATTAATTGCTCCTCTGGATCTTTAGTGACTGGGTTTGCAGAGAAGGCCACACCAGAGATTTCGGCTTCGACCATCGCTTGAATGACGATGGCAAAGGATGCTTCCTCTGCTATACCATTCATAGCTCGGTATTTTTTAACCTGATCAGAATAAGCAGATGCCCATACTTCTTTGATCGCTGGGATCAAGTGCATTTCCCGAACAAATAATCTAGTTTTAAATTGTCCAGCAAAGGAATTATCGGAGCCGTCTTCATCTGCGCCAGACGATCTGACGGCAAAGTATTTCGGTAATTTTTTAAAACCTTGCAGAAAACCTGCTATCTCTTTTACAGAAAACATCACATCCATAATGTTCTCTTCGTTGAGTGCTTTGTTTTTGTCCAATTTTGCGCTCAGGTATTCGCCCGAAATCACCACAAAATCAGGTACATTAAAACCTTGCTCCCTAAGGATTTGTAGGTTCTTTGCTTTACCTCCCAATATATTTTTTACAGCATTCATTTATATAAAATATTGGATTAAGCCTGGTAGACCACCGATAGTGGCGTACATTAATAAGGTCCAAATACCTGCCGTTATTTCTATATGTTTTGCCTTTTTAGTTTGCATGTCATTGAGAAATCTAAAGGCAACAAAGGTGGATAGTAAAAACATTACACCTAAGAGCATATAAGATAGTACGGGTAAGCAAGCAAAGTAAATCGCAAAGGCAGCAATACAAAAGGTCGTGCTTAATAAAGCTAGCCATAAGTACGTGCTTTTCTTAGCACCTAGTAAGCTAGAATAGGTTTGCACCCCTTCCGCTTCATCCTCAGGTGTCCTGATTTTCCTGCCTACCTCAAGTACTAAGCCATTGAAAAAAGAAACTAGGAAAAAGAGGATTAAACCTATGTGCATTCTTTCTCCTTCAAGTCTCCAGTCTAAGCCGCTGATATACAAATCCACAAAGGGAATAATCAGCATATGGGAAGCAGCATAAAGGATTAAGCGATCGCGCATAAACGCTTTAGCAAAGAACTCTTTAGTCATTAGAAACAACCAGATAATAACGCCAAAATAAAGAGGCAACATAACCGGCTGAAAAAAGGCAATTAGTCCAAACTGAATAATGAAAACTATGATTCCTAAAACTTTTAATTCACTCAGTGCAATCAAACCACGAGGTACCGGTAAATGACTTCGATATTTTGCATCATCTTCTTGGTCCTTAAATTCATCTAAAATCCGCAGCAACAAAAACAAACTAAAACTGGTAAAGCAGCCAATTAAGAAATGCTTCCAGGATATAAAGCCTTCCTCACCACGACAAATTCTAGAGTAAGCAATAGCCGAAAAGGTAAAAATGATGATCAAGGGTCCATGTCCAAATATGGGAAACCGTTCTTTCTGGTAAATCCAAAGACGCCTAGCTAATGATAGTTGGTTCTCCATTATTTACGTCCAAGTTTTTCGTGAGCAGAAACAAAATGGTCACAAGATATGGCGGCTGCTATCGATAACTCACCAGCGAGGGCAATCGCACACGCAATCTCTGCAAACTTTTTAGCTTTACCTGAACCTGCGCAGTCCATGATTTGAAGACATTCTTTTTGAGTGGGTAGCGATGTTCCACCACCAACTGTTCCTACGATTAAATTAGGGAGTGTGAGTGCAGCGTACAAACCACCAGAAGGTGTAGATTCTAGTCGCGAAACGCCTATACTTGCCTCTGAAATACAAGCCACATCCTGACCACATGCAATAAACAAAGCTGTCAATCCATTAGCGATATGACCTTGCGCACCGATACTTCCTAATTGTACCTGGGAAACGGTCGAGGTCTTCCAATAATCCTCAATTTTTAGGGCATCGGCTTTAAGCACTTGTTGGACTATGTCCTTGCTCAGTTCTACTTCACAAACTACTTTTTTTCCTCGTACGTGTTGGAAGGATTTATAGTTGGCTTTTTTGTCACCTGAGAAGTTACTTTCTATATACCATTTAGTGGGTTTTACGGGAGCGTTATGAAGTATGTACTGACATATGTCATAGCTACAAAAGGTAACCATGTTTTGTCCGGCAGCGTCTCCTGTTAGGAACTCTAGTACTACGTTTAAGTTATTACCTTCTATGAAGGTCATGACTTGCTTAAATTTTGCGTGATTGCTTCGTTCTTGGGTGATTGCATGAAAGATATGTGTTTGTTGCTTGAGCCAAGTCGCAAACGTGTGGAGATCATGGAGATTATTAAATTTAAAAATGGGACTGCGCTGAACTCCTTCATCAATGCAGAAAGTCGTTATACCTCCGGCCATTGAAGCAGCTTTACAACCACGATTATAACTGGCTACAAGAGCACCTTCAGTGGTTGCTAAAGGAATATAAAAATCTCCTTGAGCGAATTGTCCATTAACCGTTAATGGTCCAGCAATTCCGATAGGTATCTGAGCAAAGCCAATAAAGTTTTCTATGTTGCTTCTCACCGCTTTTGCCGAAATGGCATCTGCTTGACCTGCTAGGTGGGCTATTGGTTGCTGGATTTCTTCTTGAAGATATTTGATTCTAGCAGCTTTACCTTCATCAGAATACTGATCCTTAGTTGGTAAATGTTTTTTGTTTGAAAGTTTATCCATGGGGACGGTAGCTTGATTTATTGATTTTGCCTGTTGCATAAAAATATCTTTTTAGTTTGACAATCCTAATACAAAGCTAGGCTAGCGGTCCACAAAATCCGTCAACTTGTTGTGAATACTGGACGTATTAGTTTACGATTTGTAAAATGTTTAAAAATAGCTTGTTAAAATGACTGGTTTATTAATCAAAGAATAGACCTTTACGTTAATAGCTTATGCTCTACCACAAAACATATGTTCATGCGACATCTAAAGAATGGGTCACCTTCATTCACGGAGCAGGTGGTAGTTCGTCGATTTGGTACAAACAGCTTAGAGAATTTCAAGAATCGTTTAACGTATTAATGATTGATTTAAGAGGTCATGGAAATAGTAAAACATCGACCTTAAAAAATCTATCAAAGTATACCTTCCGATCAGTCACTAAGGATGTAGAGGAGGTTATTGACTATTTAAAAATTTCTTCTTCCCATTTTGTGGGTATTAGTTTAGGAACGATTATCATTCGTGAGTTAGCGGAAATGAGACCTAAGATGTTTTCTTCTATGATTATGGCAGGAGCGATATTGAAAATCAATTTCAGATCTCAAATCCTAATGAAGACGGGTTTTATCCTGCGATCGATAGTGCCATATATATTATTGTATCAGATCTTGGCATTTATAATCATGCCTAGAAAAAACCATAAAGAATCTAGAAACTTATTTAAAAGAGAAGCCCAAAAACTTTATCAAAAAGAGTTTATCAGATGGTTTGGTTTAACGACAACGGTTAATCCACTATTACGTTTAATGCGTTCGAAAGACCCTAAAATACCGACCTTATATGTTATGGGCGAACAGGATTATATGTTTCTCCCTCCGGTAAGGATGACCGTCGATAAACATGATTCTGCTTCATTAGAGGTCATCGAAGATTGTGGTCATGTTGTGAATGTCGAGCAGCCAAAAGTTTTTAATGATATTGTTATTGAGTGGGTACATGCTCAAAGCAAAGTTTAAAGCTTATTCCTTAGGTTTAATAGGTGTGCAAATTTCTATGATAAAACCATTTATATCTCGTACATAACCAACCTGTTGGCCCCATGGCTTGGTAACCGCCTCTTCTAGTAGACTTGCTCCATTTTTTATGGCATTTTCCATCAGATTTTCGACTTCCGAAGTAGTAAATGCAAGTTCGATTCCAAACGGTTTTTTATCCAAGTCGCTCTTTATAAAACCTTCCTTGAAGTTTGCATTCCCTAGTTCAATACTTGCAAAAGCAATGCTTGTAGGACCTGAAATGATTTCGCCATAATCATTTTCTGGAGTTATAAATTTTTGCTCGAACCCAAAGGCCTTTTCGTAGAATTTGATGGTTTTAGCAACATCTTTTACATAGAGTATGGTGTAAGCGTATTGGATTTTCATGGCCTTAGTTTTAGCTGTTCTTGCTAATTAAATATAGCTTAATTATCATCATCCATCGCTTTTTTGCCTGTTACATTTATTATTTTAGATGCTTAAGTCATTAAAGTAAAATCTATTTTTTAATCCTTAATCATAGAACAGATGATACGATTTATTTTGACACTAGTATTGATGTTTAGCCTCCACTTGACTTGTTTTTCGCAGGAGCAATTGCCAGCGATGAATGACTTGTCTACCTTAGTTTCTGAGTTTGAAGCATCCATCGAAACAAAAGATAGTAGCCGATTTAAAAAACTATTCTTTGACGATCAAGTAAAATTTGTAGGCATCATGTCCTCAGCAACAGAAATGTCCATCAAAAAAGATTTTCCGGAATTTGAAGGAGTAGCGGTCTCTACTTGCAGCCAGTTTATTGCAGATATTTGTACATCAGAAAAACCTCAAAAAGAGCATTTTTATAAGATTAATATTGAAACAGATAAGTCCATAGGTTCGGTAAGTTTTGACTACAGTTTTATCTCAGGTACAAAGATGATTCAGTGGGGGCACGAGCATTGGAATGTGGTTAAGATTGGGGGCGAGTGGTTAATAACGGATGTCATTTATTCGATTCATGTTCCAGATGTAGAGGAATTTCCTCATGACGAAGGAAAGTAATATTTTTGCCTAATGTCCTCCTCAAATCTATGTCCATCATGTGGCAATCCAAATAACTGCCAAAGCCATTCATCTGCTTGCTGGTGTTTTAGTCTTCCTCCTTTGCTAAGTCCAGCCTTAAAAGAAAGTTGTTATTGTAAGTCTTGCTTAATTAAAGCATTACGCACAGCAGCAGATGGTTATGTAGATGGAGTGAAATCAGGAGCTAGAAAGAATGAAGCAAACAAGTATTATGTAGAAGGTCAGCAAGCAGTGGAAGGTTTAGACTATGACCTTGAAAATGAGATGTTAGTTTTTAGCGCATGGTATTTACTCAAGCGAGCTTATTGTTGTGAGAACCAATGCCGTAATTGCCCATATTAGGCTGTTCGTCGAAGAAAAGCTGGAATGAAACAATCTGTTCTAGGCTTTTTGTATTTTTAAAACCATTATGGATTCATCCAATTATATAGTAGAATTAACTCGAGAATTTCTATTCTTCTTTAGTGCTTTAGGAGCCTTTAATGGTTTTCTGATTGCTGGTTATTTCTTATTTTTTGCCAAGCCAAAGCATATATCCAATCTCTTTTTGGGTGGTTTTTTATTGGCTTTGAGCATTCGAATTGGTAAATCTGTTTTCTTTTATTTTATACCGGATTTGGCACTGCCTTATTTGCAGCTAGGATTAACTGGTTGTTTCTTTATTGGTCCGTTTTTATATTTCTATATGCGCTCCATGCATTTGGCTGCTGAGAAAAAGTATAGCTCTTGGAAGTATCATTTGATTGGACTTAGCTTGATTTCTTTAGTATTTGCTTTTAAGTTCTCTTTTGAACATCATGTTGAATTATGGCAGAATTACGTCATTCGCGGCATATACTATACATGGCTTATATATACCTTATTAGCTGCTTATGAATTAAAACCTACATTGAAACGAGTAATGCTTGATCGAGAAAAATGGCGTAGTGTTGATGTTTGGCTAGTGAGTTTATTTGTTGGTAATTTAGCAATTTGGGCGGCCTATTTTTTTGTGGGCTTTACCTCTTATATCCTAGGAGCCTTGCTCTTTACCTTCATGCTATATTTGCTTTTATTACTCTTGTTCTTCTCTAAGAAAAAGAACAGCATACTTTACATGTCTAATCAGCGCTACAAAGACAAAAAACTTGATACGGGTACTGCTAATAGTCTAGAGGAACAATTAGTGAGACTGATGAATGAAGAGCGACTTTTTGAAAACCCAAATCTAAAAATGGGAGATGTGGCTAAACAACTCAATGTACAGGCACATACCTTATCTCAATTATTAAATGATAATATGGGCAAATCCTTTAATCAGTATATTAACGAACATAGGATTTGTTATGCAAAAGAGCTACTGCATACTTCAGATCACCTGACCTTAGAAGCAATTGGCTACGAATGTGGCTTCAATTCTAAGTCAACTTTTTACAGTACGTTTAAAAAAATGACTGGACTTACTCCATCTAAGTTTCAAGCTTCTGCCCGATAAAAATCAGGCCTCCAGCCGATTTGTCCAACTAAAAAAGTACAGAATTATAATTTCGGACTCCTAGATTATAGGAAAAAACACTTTGACCACAGCACTGATCTACATTTGATATCGAATCAAAAAATGTAAATCGTGAAAAAAATAATTATTATTTGTGTTTGCTTCTTAACTAGTTACCTAGGCGCAACACTATCGGCACAAGATGTTGGAAAAGTAAACAACATTGAACTAACTAAAAAAATTAATGAATTTACTCAAGCATGGCAAAAAGGTGATATGCCTGGCCTTAGTCTTGGGGTCGTCAGCCAGGGTGAAATACTCTACACAGGCGGTTTCGGTCTTGCAGATCTCGAAACTGAACGAAGTGTAAATGCGGATACTCGATTCCAAATGGCTTCATTAAGTAAATATTTTATAGCCTATTTGGTTTATCAATTAGAGGAAATGGGAGAGATTTCTTTTAATGACCCTATCCAAAAATACATTCCCGGCTTAAAGCATTTTGAGCAGAAAATAAGCATTGAACATCTGCTAACTCAAAGTTCTGGTTTACTGGATTATAGATCTGTTGCTTTTCTTGATGGTTGGAAGCCTAAAGATGAACTTAGCATGGAGGATGCCATGCGCATCATCAACCAGCAGGACGAATTAATGTTTACCCCAGGATCTATGATTGAGTTATCTGACAGTAACATAAGTTTATTAGCTAAGATCATTGAATTTGTAACGAAAGGTAGCATTGATGATTTTGCCCAAAAGCATTTATTTAGACCATTAGGGATGAAACAATCCTTGTTTTGTTCTACCCCAAATCAACTAATTGAAAATCTAGCAAAACCTTATGAGCTTAATGATGATAGCTATGCGCTTAATTTCCATAACCAAGCATTAATAGGCCCGATGGGTATGTATAGCACAGCTGCTGATATGGCCATATGGTATGCTCACTGTGATAAAGTAAAAGGTAAAGATGCTAAGATCATCAAACACCTAAATAGCACATTCGAAATTTTAGGTGAACAAGCAGAAGTTCCAGGCTACGGAATGATGACCCGAGGGCAGCAGTTTGTACATGCCGAAAGAGGTCTTGACAAGTTTTGGCAAGCAGGAAATACGGGAGCTTATGCTTCAGCGGTATTTAGATTTGAAGACCAGTTACTTACCTGTTTTGTAATGGGGAATGATGGTACAGGCTACAATGGGTTTGTGGCTATGCAGATTGCCGAGTGGATATTAGAAGATGAATTTCCAGAAGCAAGACAAATAGATTTTAAGCATGCAAAATATGTAAACTTGGATAACAAAATCTTGTCAATGCATGAAGGTCACTACCTGAGTGATAATGGATTTTATAATAGAGAAATAAAATTAATAGATGACACTTTGAGATATATTCGTTCATCACAAAATCAATCTGCATTAATCCCATTAAGCAATCATAAATTCCAGATGAAAGTTAATGGATCTGATGTTTATTACGTTGATTTTACTCCAGGCGAAACAGGTAAGCAATTCACTTTTCAAGCTGGTAATGGGAAGAAATCAAAATACCATGCTTTTACACCTCAAGTGTTAGATCAGCAAGCTAAAGATGCATTAACTGGTTTATATATAAATGTGGATTATAATATTGTTTTTAAGATTTCACTGGTGGATGATGCCCTACAAATTGCTCATAAAAAGGGCGAACAGTTTACTATGAATCCGGCTGATAAAGACCGATTTATCACATCATCTTTCTTCTTAAACTTATTAAGCTTTGAGCGAGATAAGCTTCAGGCAGTCAAAGGTTTTTCTGTTAAAGGAGCTGGAATCGACCGCCTCTTTTTCCATAAAATAACTCCTCAATCAATTGCTAAACCAACAAAAAACATATAATGAAACGATCTATCATATTAATCAGCATATTGTCTTTTTTTACTCAAAACATCATTGGACAAAACAATACATCGAAGCATGAAGAAACCCAAATCATAGCTACCTTAAACGATTATATCATAGGTACCTCATACAGCCATTTAGATCAAATAAATAAAGCGTTCTATCCTGGAGCTGAGTTGTTTTTAGATGGTAAATACGGAGGAATTCGAGTAGTTCCAATCGAAGAATATGCAGGATGGTTTAAGGACAATGAAGCAGGGAAATTTACAGGAAGAGTTGGAAATATTATTTCATTGGACCGTTTTGGAAATATAGCTACAGCAAAAGCGGAAATCTTAATTCCTAGTCGAAACGCTCGCTATGTGGACATGTTTATACTGAAGCAAAATGCGAAAGGAGCATGGAAAATCATCAGTAAAACGGCTAATAGTGAACAAAGCCCTAAACAAGGAAAAAGGGTAGTGATGATTGTTTCCAATGCGCATTATTACGGTAATACGGACATTCCCACGGGTAATAGCTTTGCAGAAATTGTACAGGCATATGACGTTTTAGATGAGGCAGGTTACACCATAGATATGGTTAGCCCTAAAGGAGGTGCTGTACCTTTAGCTTATATAAACACAGCTGATAAATTAGAGAAGGCCTATGTCTATGATGCAGATTTTATGTACGCCTTAGAACATACCAAAAAGGCGGGCGAAGTGAATTCTGAAGACTATGAAGCCATCTATTATGTGGGCGGTGGAAGTGTAATGTTTGACACACCAGAAAGTGCCGAAGTGCAAAGTTTAGCTATGGATATTTATGAAAAAAATGGAGGCATCATTTCAGCTGTCTGTCACGGAACAGCGGGAATTGTGCATTTAAAAACATCAGATGGAAAATACTTGGTCGAAGGTAAAACGATAAGTGGTTATCCAGACTCCTTCGAGCGTCAGGATGCGGCTTATTTTAAGACCTTCCCATTCTTAATTCAGCAGACCATAGAATCACGTGGAGGTACTTTCGAGTTTACTGATGCTCAAGAATCATTTGTTCGAGTGGATGGTCGAATCATTACAGGACAAAATCATTTATCGGGTAGAGAAATAGCTCAGAAAATGGTAGAACAACTAGCCAGTTTAGACGAGTAATTACATTTATTCGATTCAGCTCACACGATCTTGCGCCCGTGGAATAAATGGGTATTTAGGAGATTTGTGTGAGCTTTTAAATTCTTAGCTGTAATTTTTCCTGCAGCCATTATTTGGATCTTATCTTTCGACAAAGCAATCATTTTGTTTATGGTTTCACATCCTTCAAGGGCTGTTTTTTGTCCACCACTGGTTAAGATATGCAGTGGATGATTAAGTGCATTTAACTGGTGGATTGAATCAATGATATCCTTTGTCTCATCGATAGCTTTATGTATAGTTATTTCTAAATGTCCAGCAGAATCAATCAGCTTTTTCGTTTGTTCAATAGCGAGTTGCTGATGTTCGTTTAGCAAGCCAAAGACAACTCCATGTACTCCTAATTGGTTGGCTTGCTGGATTTCTTTTAGCATAATATCCATCGTATTTTCAGTGGCAATGAATGGACCAGGATTAGGTCTGACCATTATTTTAATCGGTATACTTAGATGATGGAGGCATTCTTTGATGAGTGCAGTTGATGGGCTTAATCCGTCTTGTTCTAGGTTTGCGCAAAGTTCTATCTGATTTGCTCCATTGGCTTGAGCTTGTTTAGCTTGTTGTAGAGTTTCTACGCATGCTTCTAGGATTATGTGCTTCGATTTTGAAGGCATACAATTAGCAGTTTAACCGACGTGTTTATCGAATGTTTGGCTTTTCCAATTGTATTTTTCTCTTCGTTTGTTTTCATCATTTAAAGTAAGATAATGAATGGCATAGAGCAGACGAATCCTGATATCTCTTAAATCAAATTGTTCTTTATTAATGATTAAGTCCGCTTTCATAGTGGGACTAATATGCCCTATGGTCTGAAATCTATCATAGTATTTTTCTTTTACAATCGGGATGCTATCGGCTACTAGCTTTAGGAATGACTTATACTTCCCTTCATAATTTAGGTGAATTACCCGCAGGGTGTCACCTTTCCATTTTTTCTTATATCCTGCACCTAGAGTCCAGATTTGATTAAATGTTTGCGTGTCTATTTGCTGATACATGGCTAGCTGCTCTTCGATAGATATCAGCTTCTCTGCTTTACCTTTTCTCATAGCCGCATAGAGCTTGTCAATGTATTGGTAATATTTCTGGGTGCTTTGTTCGTCCGAATCTTCAGGATTGATCCCTATTTGATTTTCGAAAAATTGTAGGATAGTGTTTAGATCATTGATTTGCTGCTCGGTAAACACTTCTTTGAGTTGTGCTTCGTTTAGAAGTTTGTTCTTTGGAGTTGTGGAACAACTAATAATACTCACTGCTATAATAAGCGTAAGCAATACATGTAAATGTTTCTTAAGTAGGTGATTTGCACAATACAACAACTTTTCCATTGCTACAAAAGTAAGCTTTCGAGAGTATATTATGTTTCCAAATCGCTAGACCTTTCTAACTTTTAAATCTTAGAGATCTGCAAACAAAAGGTTCAAATCACTTGGCTGACAGGTAATAAGTTATCCCTATTTGGCTACCCCAGAAGTGATGTTTATTGGCTACTTCGTAATCAGATATAAATAGATTTTGCGGATTATGTCTATAGCTTGGAGACAAGTGTAGGATAGTTTTTTTGTTCAATGCTATTTCACATTCAATTCCTGCGATAAATTGGCCACCTATGTTTGTGTTTACAACAGCAGCTGGATTTCCGCTTGTGGCTATCATTAAACGTTCATCGGAAGCCAAATACCTCCCTTGGTAATTTCGACTAAGATTCAATGCTGCTCCAAAAGTTGGCCCTAAGGAAACCTTTGAATCTATGTTAAATAGATAAGCTATCGAAACAGGTATATGTAGACTTTGAATGCTGATGCGACTAAGTTCGTGAGTTTCCACCATTTTAGATCCATAGCTATCAGCTGTAAAGTAGAGTGGAGGATTGTTATCTTCTAGCAATACGAATGCTTCAGGATTAGTAGCTAGCGATCGTTTGGTTGCGGTATAGCGATACTCATATTGTAATTCGGTGTGGCGCCACTCAAGTCCTGCTTTACATTTGAATCGTTCTCTTTTTAAGACATAGTCTAGTCCCCATGCAAAACTACTTAACGGATTTACTAGCTCATCATAAGATTGGAATAGAGCAGCTGCATCGTGATCGATGGCTAGTTGGCTGTAAACTCCATAGACACCTCCATGGATGGCTATTCCGTGAAGCATCCTGTTTGTCTTATGTTTTGATATTTTTTCTGGAGAAATAGAGTACTCGCTTGGTTTATATATGATCGCTAAATGCTTTCTGCTTAGTGGCTGTAATAGCTCGATAGAGGCTGGTTTTGCAGTACTTTTTTCCACAGAGATAGCCCTTGCATTGTTGCTAGTGGAATTAGTTTCCTTGCTGGTCCTAACTAGGGTTTGAGGCTTAGGATTTTGTTGCTTGTTAAAACTTTTCGTTTGATTAGTTAGTTCAATGTTCTTACTTGTTTTATTGGAGTTTTTAGTCGTTAAAAGGTCTTTTTGTTTTTGAGCACTTGATGCCTGCTTGTTGTTTGATGAAGGTGATGTTTTTTGCTTATTCGAAGTTTTGAATTTGGTGTTTTTTGAGGATTTTGATGATTGGCTAGTTTTTGTGGCTAGTTTTTTTGTGCTTAGTTGGTCTTTCGGGCTGTTTATATGTTGAGCTTGTTCCTTGCTCCTTGCTAATTCGGTATTTGTTGCTGCTTGTATAGATGTATTCGCTATTTGAGGAGTTGCTTCTTTAGCGTAGTTGGAGTGGCCTAAGATGGCGCCAAGTAGTAATATAGCAAAACCTAAAAACCACCAGATAAGAGGTTTCTTGCGATCAGATTTTTCTTCCGCTTGCATGTTGTCCCAGAATTCATCGCTGTCTTCCATTTCGAGCGGAAGATGTTTGAATGATTTCTTAAAAAGATCATCTATGTTATGTTCGTTAAATGGCGACATAATTTGTTTTTGATATATTTTGATTCAAGAATTTTCTGGCTCGAGCTAAGAGCGTTCTAGAGTATTCTTCTTTGATTTCTAGCAGCTTTGCAATTTCATTATGTTTATATCCTTCTACGGCGTAGAGATTAAAGACAATACGTTGTTTCTCTGGTAGTTTAGTGAGCGCTTTGTATAGATCTTGGATATGTAGCTCATGTTGGTTAAATGCAGTGTTTGTTCTTTTATATGCTCCTTCAATTTCTAGTTTGCGTTTGTTTTTCTTTAGCATTTTAAGAGACTCGTTTATGGAAATTTGTTTCATCCAGGAGAAGGTAGTTGCTTCATTTTTATATTCGAAATGCTGCAGTGCTTTAAAGATTTTTATGTAAGTTTCTTGTAATATGTCTTTAGCTAGATTTTCGTCCATCACATATCTTACGATGATGGAGAAAAGATAGGGATAGGAAAGATGGTAGATGCTTTTATCAGCACCTACCATCTTGTTTTTATAATTCGCTATTTCTTTTCCTAGGGACAAAACTTAGTTGTTGACATTAAAAGATCCATAAATCGGAACGTCTATTCCTTGTATGTTTATGACGCCATTGAAACTTCCTTTTGCTTTATTTTCATCAAAACTTTCAAATGCAATTTCAAGAAGTGTTTCTACATTTTCGGCTGGTGCTGATAGAGCAAAATTTGAATTATTTATTATGAATGCAGTATTCGAAGCATCTACAGTTATTCCAGGAGTAGGTGAACCTACTAATGCTGATTTATCCCAGGTAATCCTCAACAATTCAAATGATGGTACTTCCATGAAATGAGATAAAACCACCGCTGTATCAGTTTCATTCCAAAACTCTTGAAAAGCTAAATTTTCTGTCTTTAATAGATTTACATGGCCTTCGATTACAAAGTGAATGTAATTTTCTAATTCAGTACAAACTATGACATCATTAAAATCATATACACCATCAATGTTACTTACCGATACCCAATCAGAGCCGTAAATAGTTGCATTGTCAATGACTTGAAAAAGTACTTCAAAATCCTCACAGGTAGTTACCAGGAAATCAAAAGATCCGTCATCATTAAGTGGATGTATTTGAAACAAATCTTGATATTGGACCTGAACAAAGCCATCAGTTACTTCTGCAAGATCACAATTAATTGCATTACCTGAAATTGCTTGAACGCTGAGAACAGTAGAGCTCATTACTTCTATTACTCCTAAATCAAAAGTTTCTTCGTTAAATGGCCCTATTACTTCTGAGTAAACGGTCTCACCACAATAGTCTATCAGTTTCAGTGTAAAAGTCTCTCCTTGAGGCGTGTTTAAAAAAGTAAATGAACCGTCATCACACAACCAGCCTCCTACACTTGTGCCATTTGGCAAACAAAGGGCTACTTCGAAATAAGATGGAGGGAGTGGTCGACCATAATTATCGATTACAAACTGTCCCGAAATGTCTACAGGATCATCTTTGGTGTCTACATTCCAAGTACTAAAGTGACCCACTTCTCCTATGTAATAATTATCTACAAGATTAGCTTGTCCTTCTTCGACCCAGTATCCATTTTCTTCATCAAAAGACCATAGTGGGATAGTAGCAGGTGCATTGTTTACCATGGACGCAGGAACAGGAAATTCTAAATTTGCAAAGCTCCCTTCTTTAAGATTTAATGCTTGACCATTATCAGCATTCAGTTCTACTTGGAGCATTCCAAATGAGCCTAGCGCTTGTAGATTTCCTTCGGTATCGATTCCACTTAAATCTCCAACCATTCGTTGTGCTAAATCTTCACCTGAAGGATCAATCCAAGTCATGGCTATTTTGTAATTACCCGAAATGAGTTGTCCATTCTCATCAACGACACCATTAGCGGGTAGGCTTATTTTTGCTCCACTGGCATGATTCAGTGTTGCACCTTCTGAATTATTTACTTCAGACAGCGTTGTCTTCTCTACCATCTTAATTTGGGTATAGCTGTAGCGATCTTTAAATACGGCTAGCCTACGAAAGGCATCGAATTTACCATCTTTAACAACCCTTAGGTAAGCAGAATTACCCAAATTACTAACGTCTTTGAAAAGGAAATTGCCATATTCATCAGTTAATGAGCTAACTAAAAGAGCCCCGCTTTCTAGTCGCACTTCTGCATTTTGCACAGGACCATCATCATCTAGGATGACTCCTTGAACTGTAGTTGTGATAACTTCACCAGCAGGTGGAAATTGAGTTTCTGTTTCTGTTGTGGTGATTACTTCTTTTGCACATGAGCTAATAAGGAAGGCAAGTAAAAGGACTAATGAAAGATAAATGAGGTTTTGTTTCTTCATGATTTGTTAATTTTCTAATTAAAGTTTAACCCTTAAATAGCTTTCGATACCGAAACGCGACAAGGGATAAGCTTTAATTTAAAAATAATTAGATTTTAAAAGGTTTTGTGCTGTCTTAGGCCTCAATAAATATGAAGTGTACATCTAATAAAAATTGGGAAACCAACGAAAATTATCGAATTATTAAAAAGTTGACTCACTTACAAGTGTAGTGTTTAGGTTTGAAAACAGCAGCACGAAAAGGTAGATTTTAAAAATACCAATTACTGTTACTGTTTTGACAACAGCAATGCTAAACCCACTGGTCAAAGCTTTTTAAAGATTAAGATTTAGGCTTTAGCTTGTAGGAATGAATGCAAGTGTTAATCGTTAAATTTAGTTATCTGAAAAAGAAGGTTCCTCCTTTTTCATTAAATCCGCCATAATACCTTTTAAATGAGAACTGGACATTTCCATTGTTTGCGCCATTTCTTTAATCATAGCTATTTCAGAATCGTCAATGTGTCCATCTGCACCGGCTACAGCAAGACCACACTTGATAATGACTTCTTTTCCGTGTTCGTTTAAGGATGGCGTTACTTTTTTCAGATAAGTTCCTATTGGTTCTGGATTACTCTGGACCTTACTGACATAGGCTTGCAGTTGATCCATAGTCATATCATTATGGCCAAATTTGTTTATAATTTGAAGAACTACATCCAGTTCATTATCATCTATTTCACCATCTGCAAGCATCATTAGGACCATACTATGTCTCATAGCTTGTTCGTAAACTGATTGAAATTCATTAGCTCCTAATTCGGGCTTATATTCTAGTACTCTTGGAACAAAAGTACCTTTACAAGCTTGGCATTCCACAAATTCACCTGCCTTTCCTAAAGGGATTAGTGGAATAAAGTATAGGGTGAAGAAGTTAGTTACTTTTTTGTGCTTGTAGGCTTGGTTATTTGCGCATTGTGGACAAGTAAAATCTCCTTGATCCATGGTAGTTTTTACTCCACGCGTTCCAAATATGATCATAAAGTTGTTTTTTAATGATTAATAGGCATAAAATATGGCTAATATTTGAAAATGCGCAATATTCTAGCCGTTATTTACATTTTTGCAAACTTAATTAATGTATATAGTTCAGTGGGGTCGCTAATAATCAAGTAGTAGATACCGGGTAGAAGATGGTTTGTCTGTATTAATGAGAGTTTTTCGTCAAGCACTCCTGCACTCATTTTCTGACCATTAATGTTACTTATTTGGTAGTTCATAATTAGCCCTGATTCGTTTACCAAATGAAGTTTATCTTCTACAGGATTTGGGAAGAGTTTTACTTTGCTGGATAGTAAGTCTTTAGTTGAACTTATTAAATCCTCACCATCACAATCTTCATCTATGCCATTATTTGCAATTTCTTCTGCATCAGGGTTAATAGCTGGATCTGAGTCATCACAATCCACATCCGAATTAAATCCATCGCCATCGGCATCGATAATTAGCACTTCGCCATCACAATCTTCATCTATTTCATTATTGGGTACCTCAGTGGCTCCAGGATTTATTCCAGGGTTTGTGTCGTCACAATCGCCATTTTCAGTACTTGTGCCTGGAGGTTGAGAACAAAATTCAATAAAATTGTCTGAATCACCATAACCGTCCATATCGGAATCCACATAATAGGTCTGAATATTTAAGCCTTCATCTATTTCTCCATTACAATTGTTATCTATCTCATCACAAACCTCAGCAACGGAAGGGTTTATTTCCGCATTAAAATCATCACAATCTTCATCAGAATTAAACCCATCGCCATCTTCGTCGATAATTAGTGCTTCACCATCACAATCTTCATCTATGTCATTGTTAGGGATCTCTGCTTGACCTGGATTTACTGCGTCATTTGCATCATCGCAATCCTCATCGGAATTAAATCCATCACCATCCTCATCGATAATTAAAGCAATACCATCACAATCCTCATCCACATCGTTATTAGGAATTTCGCTTGCTTCCGAATTTACTTCGGGGTCGAGGTCATCGCAATCCTCATCAGAATTAAACCCATCGCCATCTTCATCAATGATCAGAGCAATACCATCACAATCCTCATCCACATCGTTATTAGGAATTTCGCTTGCCCCCGAATTTACTTCGGGGTCGGAGTCATCGCAATCCTGATCAGAATTAAACCCATCGCCATCCTCATCGATAATTAAAGCAATACCATCACAATCCTCATCCACATCATTATTAGGTATCTCGCTTGCTTCCGAATTTACTTCGGGGTCGAGGTCATCACAATCCTCATCAGAATTAAACCCATCTCCATCCTGATCAATGATTAGAGCTATACCATCACAATCTTCATCAAGATCATTATTAGGGATTTCGCTTGCCTCTGAATTTACTTCGGGGTCGAGGTCATCACAATCCTCATCAGAATTAAACCCATCTCCATCCTGATCAATGATTGTAGCTATACCATCACAATCTTCATCTATGCTATTATTTGCAATTTCTTCTGCATCTGGGTTAATAGCTGGATCTGAGTCATCACAATCCACATCCGAAGCATAACCATCGCCATCTGCATCGATAGGGTACAAACTGAGAAGAGTTCTTCCCGTGTTGTCTTTTTCTAATCTGAATGTTTGAGTATTTTCATCGATAGTGACCACCAAGCTATCTTTGGCTGCATTCCAGTTAGTTATAGGTAGCGATTCTCCTTCCACATATGGGAAAAGCATAATCTTAAGTTCTGGACTAACTGCATCGCTTTCAATAATTAATCTAGGTCTTATGTAGTTTGGATTGGAATTGTAAGGATTTCCAGTAAAGTAATCTTGGTAATCTAATGTGTCCATATATATTGGGAATTCATTGGGACCTTCATGTTCATTTTGTAATATCCTGATTAATAATCTTCGTTGACCAGTTGTACTGGGTTCCTTTAGTATTATATCATTTCTAAATCCATTATCATCTTCGGATTTGATTATTTCTTCGATGGTTAAGTCTCTTGCCACTTGTCCAAGCCATTGATAATTATGGACATTTTCGTCTTTTTGAATATCATCGATTACAAGTGCATAGGGACGCTCATTTCTAACAACAGCCACAGATCTAATAACTTTTTCCATTGGATTGTGTAGACGTTTTATCATACGTTCATACTTATAAGGCTGATGCCAGTGCGGAAACTCATAGAAAGGTATATCGAAATGAGCTTCTGTCTTTTCTTCGAATTGAAAGTCATTCCAAGTCTCTTCTACTTTAGACCAATCACCTCCAAGCCACGGATGATCTACACCTTCAGAATGTGGAGACCAATGCCAATCCCAAGTGTAAGCGTAAGTGGCATCACCGGCCACTAGACTAAATTGATCGTTTGTTTCCCAGTCTAATAATTTACCTGGCTGCCGACATTTATCTCCATCTGGGTCTCCAACTGCAACTCCCTTCCCATCTATGATCATAGTACTATGAAACCATGTTGGCTGAAACTGGCTACCACCATAAGATTTCCTAATCCAAATTCGACCAAGGGCACTTAATGTAAAGTCATTGCGATCTCCATGTGTGTGTCCACCCATATCTTGGCGGCAATGAAATTGGACTGCTATAGCATCAGAAGATTTATCACTCTTCATAATGGCTAAGCCTCGATCTGATGCTAGGTAATCTTCTTGAACAGTATTTTCGGCCTGGGTACTCCAATCTCCTTGATTGTAATCTGAAGCGAATACCGCTGCTGGAATCAAATAGTTTTGATAACTATCGTCTGGTCTAATTTGCTGATAAACATACCCTTCAGAGTTGTTTTCATAAGCTTGTTCAATATAGTTTCTCCAAACAAAATCAATCGAAGGATTCTCAGGAAATATCCATTTTAAGCCTACAGCATCTGATGAATTAAACTTATACTTTCCTTTTTCATCATCATGGCCACTACCACCCCAAACATCATACGATGTATATCCATGTCCAAAGGGCTGCATTATGGCTGGTAGAAACGATTCGCCATATGCCCTCACATGCGGATGACCAAGCAAACTATAACCCCTTTTTGCACAAGCTATTAGTGTTGTTGCATATTGATAGTTTTTTCCTAGGCCTTCATATCCAGCCCCTGAAGGGTACCAACCATAGTTGATGAAATTATGTAGTGCTCTCATCCACCGTTCGGTTAAGTCTGCGTTGTATCCTTCTTCTCCTTCTATAGCTAGGTTTATTACTAGCTCAAATGTGTTTAAAGTTGTCCAGTTTGAAGTGTTTGCATAAGCTAAAAGATGCGCTCCATGGTTTGGTTCTTGCCTAACAATCTTGGCTAAGGCCTCACGGACCTTGCTACGTTGATTATCCGTCATAGCATGGTAATTTAGATCAAAGGCTAAGGCCATATGTGATCCTCCGAAATGATTGTAATTATTGCCTAATCCGTTTAAGGTAGAATCAGCCAAAGCTAATTCTGCCCAAAATGTCATTGCCTTAGCTAGATCATTTGCTCGATCATTATACATGGTTTGTGTGTCCTCATCAAACGCTCCTTGTTTAATTAAGCATTCAAAAGCAAGTAGAGACATCATACAAGCAGTCATATGCTTCCTCTTTATCGTAACATCATCCCAGACAGCAAGATCTTCATTTACCAATTGATTATATTCTTTTTGAGAATCCCAAAATCCAGTATTCCCAACCCATCTATTTCCACTTTCATCTAAACCATAAGTGCTATTATGATTATAATTGGCAGCCCCTAAATGTAATAGGGTAGTATAAGCATGTATTTGAGCCATAATAGCTCTTCCACTAGCTGTATTTTCTAAGCGTTGTTTAATATCAGGAATTTCACTAGGCCCAAAATAAATTCGAGGGTGAATACCTATTTCCGGAGCATGAACAATAGAGCGAATACCATCATAATTAAAAGCTACTTCTCTTTGACCTAAACCTTCTTCATCTGTATTGTCATAATTTTCCCAGCCATAGGTAAATCCGCCAATCTGAGTCTCTTGCGCAAACATGTTTGAAAATGAAAAAGCAAGTATTAACGACAAGTGAAGTAAGGAACGCATGAACTACTTTTTGATGAATTACAGATATAACATATTGAGTATAAAAGTATCTAATTTATTCCCAATTTCTAAACCTGATAAGTAGCCTCAGATTATAAGTTGTATGTAAATCACTAATCACTCTTTTGGATTTTCACAAAATAGAAATCGCCGTCATGAGATATTACTTGAAGGATATACAAACCTTCAGGGAAATTTGAAAGATCAAGCTTGACTTTTCTATTGTTAGTCTCTGTTTTTTGTAGTACCTCAGCGGCTAAATCAAATAATTTTACCTGGCGTATAAGTTTATTAGAAAATTCAATGTTTAACGAACCCTGACTCGGATTTGGGTAAACATTAAGTATGTTGAGTTCGTTATCATTTACAGAAGACACTAAATCTTCACCATCACAATCTTCATCAATATCGTTGTTTGGAATTTCGCTCGCCCCGGGATTTATTCCGGCATCGGCGTCATCACAATCACCCCCAACTAAACTAGTTCCCGGTGGCTGGGCACAGAATTCGATTGCCTTATTATCATCTCCAAAACCATCCATATCACCATCAACATAATAAGTTGCAACTTCTAAGTCTTCATCTATTTGACCATCGCAATTGTTGTCAAGTTCATCACAGATTTCGCTCACCCCAGGATTTATATCTGCATTGAAATCATCACAATCCTCATCGGAATTAAACCCATCCCCATCTTCATCTATAACCAAAGCTATACCATCACAATCCTCATCCACATCATTATTTGGGATCTCGCTGGACCCGGGATTTATTCCGGCGTCGGCGTCATCACAATCTTCATCGGAATTAAATCCATCCCCATCCTCATCTATAATCAAAGCTATTCCATCACAATCCTCATCCACATCGTTATTAGGGATTTCGCTCACCCCAGGATTTATATCTGCATTGAAATCATCACAATCTTCATCGGAATTAAATCCATCCCCATCCTCATCTATAATTAAAACTATACCATCACAATCCTCATCCACATCATTATTTGGGATTTCGCTGGACCCAGGATTTATATCTGCATTGAAATCATCACAATCTTCATCGGAATTAAACCCATCGCCATCTTCATCTATGATTAGAGTAATACCATCACAATCCTCATCCACATCATTATTTGGGATTTCGCTGGACCCTGGATTTATATCTGCATTGAAATCATCACAATCCACATCGGAATTAAATCCATCACCATCTTCATCTATAATTAAAACTATTCCATCACAATCCTCATCCACATCATTATTTGGAATTTCGCTAGCCTCCGAATTTACTTCGGGGTCGGCGTCATCACAATCTTCATCTGAGTTAAATCCATCCCCATCTATATCATCATCTGGTGTCGCTGGATCACAATCATCATCAATTCCATTATATGGTACTTCTACGACGCCAGGATTTATTTCACTGACTAAATCTTGACAATCAAGATCAGCAGTAAATCCATCTCCATCGGCGTCAACAAATCCCTCAATACATCCAAAACTAGGGATGCCATTATCTATTTGTTGTGTAATACCATCGCAATCATTTCGATCACTAACAACAATCATAACATCTGGAAAATCCGAAGCTACCTGATAACTAAATTCAATGCTGCAAGCATCGATAGCATTGATAATTGTCCCAATTGATGTTGTGCTGTGATTGTACTGCAACAATGTTATCCTTGCCTCCCAAATGGATTCATCATAAGCATCACAAAACTCAAAATAATAGCCTTGACCATCTTCTAAAGCTAGCACATAATAGGTTTCATTTGTCCAGACTTCAAAGTTTGCAGCGATAGGTCCATTTTCACACTGAGCACCAAATTGCAGTTGTGGCCAAGGCCCAGTATTAGCTTCGGTACATGCTGGGACTTCTACTGAGATACCATCACAATTATCATCAATACCGTTATTTGGAATCTCACTTGCTTCGTAATTTACTTCTGGGTCGTTGTCGTCACAATCTTCATCTGCTTCAAAGCCATCCCCATCATTATCTTGTTCGTCTATGATGCCATCACAATCGTCGTCAATACCATTATTGGGAATTTCGCTAGCCTCCGAATTTACTTCTGGGTCGAGGTCATCACAATCTTCTTCTGAATTAAAGCCATCCCCATCCTGATCTATCCCTATAAATTCAGCAAAAACACCTTGACTAGGATGTAAGAAATACCCAGATCCTGTAGTAATACTACTAACGGCTCGTACCATAAACCAATCTCCTATGTTAGGATTATTTAATGAGTAGCTAGTTTGATCTGCACTTATCAGATTGGATATTTTTTCATATTTGCCAAATTCACTATCACTTTGGTATATAAAATATCCTGCTAGGGCTTCATCAGTGGACGCATCCCAAGCAAAAGTTATATTACCTTCTGTTGTTTGGATATTTGCCTGGCTTGCAGGGAATGTCTGATAAAGTCGTAGGCTCGGATCACCATAGAAGCTAAAATGAGTTCGGTTCCACCAATCTGGCGTGTCCCATTCTTGGTGAGGTTTTTCTAAAAGATTATTGCTTTCATTATGATCCATAATTTGTTTCATAGCCAATCCTAATGGTTCACCTACTCCTGCCTGATGAAATAAATTAGTGGCTTGCGTGGTCCACAAGGTAATTAGGGTTTCGCAGTCAGCTCCCATTAATCTTCGGATGTGGCTATAACTTTGAAAAGGAATATCACCATATCCCCAGCCACTTTGGTCACTGCTAAAAACCAAAGCATCCATCCCATCTACACTCCATTCACTAAATTGAGGAACATGTCTATTTTGCATATAGAACAGGTATGGCCCATTTTCTTTAACCCACAAAGGATGTCCTAAAGCTTGGGTATTATAGTTTTGTTCAATGTTTTGTGATCCAGAAAGACCGGGCAAACATCTAAAGGACGCATCAGTAGAGTTGGTATACTCACTCTTATAAAAGGCAGTTTTTTGACCTATTTTATTGCCTGAATTGACGTGTCTGAAATTATGGAGGCGATCTAAATAATTAGCCACCAATTGGATTTCTGAAGTTTCGATATCCAAGCCGAAAAAATCAACTCGTCCAAAACCCATCTCTAGACTACTTGGCATTGTATCCTGATCCCAACGAAAATCTCCAGGATAGTTTTTGGTTAAACCTTCGTATTGTTCGGGGATATCATACGTCGCGGTATCCGTAAACACTCCATCTAAGTCAGCATAATAGGTGTCAGCTCCACGAGCCCCAGAAAATTCAATGTGTCCATCGGGTGCTTGTTGACCTTGTCCTGCCCGAGGTAAAGGCACATGACCAAGTAGGAACAGCAATTGGGGCTTATCATCAGCTGGCGCTTGGTCATAAATAGATTGGATTTGGTTTTTTACACTTACCACTAAATCACCATCATCATAAGAAATGCTGCCTTTAGTGACACTCAGTGTTTCGACCATCCAGCCATCTCCAGTCAAGTCTTGAATAAGTCTATTGATTTTGTCGGGTAAATAAGACGCCACATCTTCTGCCATGCAAAGAATCATTCTTCCCCTATAATCAGATTGATCATATCCAGCAGATGCAGCTACATACCCAATAGCGACTCCGTTTGCTCTTTGTCGTTTAATTTGATACTCATAGAGTTTATTTTGTTCAATATTGGTATCAGTCCAAGAAGTGGTGCCGGGTGATAAACTTTCTGAAACTAGTTGCCAATCATTAAATGAGCCATATAAAGATCTACGATAAATATCAGTTGGATCAGTATTATTTAGCTGAGCATCGAGCAGCTTAATGGTAAAACTTGGTGGATTTTCCTCAGCCGTTATTTCAGCCATACAGACAAATTGACCATCTGTATTCCAATTAAAATTATCTAGTTGGCTTGAAAGTGAAGTGCTTATTATATGTATTAAGATAAGGGTAAGAAAACCTCTTGCCATAATTTAGATCTTATGAATTTTTACAAAATAGAATTTGCCATCTTGAGATTCTACCTGTAGCATATACAATCCACTAGGGAAATTTGAAATATCAAGCTTGACTTGTCTATTGTTTGTGTCATTTTTTTGTAAAACGTTAGCAGCTAAATCAATTAATTTTATTTGACTAATTATATTATTAGCTAATTCGATAGTTATCAAACCATTACTTGGATTAGGGTAAACATCAAGCAGTGAGTGTTCTTCATTGTTCACACTGGAAATTAGATCCTCTCCATCACAATCTTCGTCTATTCCATTATTAGCGATTTCTTCAGCATCTGGATTTACTTCAGGATTAGTATCATCACAATCGCCACTTTCTGTGCTTGTCCCCGGTGGCTGTGAGCAAAGCTCAACCGAGTAATCTGGGTCACCGTAACCATCCATATCTGCATCAACATAATAAGTTTGGACTTCAAGACCGTCATCTATCTGACCGTCGCAATTGTTATCCACTTCATCGCAGATTTCTTCAGCGTTTGGATTTATTGTTGCATCACTGTCATCGCAATCTTCATCCGAATTAAAGCCATCCCCATCATCATCAATGATTAAGGCAAGTCCATCACAATCCTCATCTACCTCATTGTTGGGTATCTCTTCTGCTCCTGGGTTTATTCCGGCATCGAGGTCGTCGCAATCTTCATCTGAATTAAATCCATCCATATCTTCATCAATAATCAGCACCTCACCATCACAATCTTCGTCCACATCATTGTTAGGGATTTCTTCGGCATCTGGATTTATAGTAGCATCGGTGTCATCACAATCTTGGTCTACATCATAGCCGTCCATGTCTAAATCATCATCTGCCGTCTCAGCATTGCAATCATCATCTATACCGTTATATGGAATTTCCATCATTCCAGGATTAATTGCCTCATTTAAGTCATCGCAATCGTCTTCTAAAAAATATCCATCTCCATCAAGGTCATCATCCGGTGTTTCTTCATCGCAATCGTCGTTGATTCCATTGTATGGGATTTCTGTAGTTGCAGGATTTATGTCTGGATTAGCATCATCACAATCAAGGATCAAATTAAATCCATCCATATCTAGATCATCTTCTAATGTCTCTGGATTGCAATCATCATCAAGACCATTGTATGGGATTTCTTCAGCTTCAGGATTTACTTCAGCATTCATATCATTGCAATCTTCATCAATGCCGAAACCATCACCGTCTACATCATCATCAGGAGTAGACTCATTGCAATCCTCATCTACACCATTGTATGGGATCTCTATAACACCGGGATTTATTTCAGGATCGAGGTCATCACAATCTACATCATCTCCATATCCATCTTGATCTTGATCATTGTCCAATGTTGTTTCATCGCAATCATCATCGATACCGTTAAAAGGAATTTCAGTAGCATCTAAATTTACCTCAGGATTTGTGTCGTCACAATCTTCATCAATATCGAAACCATCTTGATCCAAGTCATCATCTAATGTGGATGGATCACAATCGTCATCTTTTCCATTGTAAGGAGTTTCTGTATTTCCAGGGTATACTTCTGGATCAGCTGGGTCACAATCATCTAAATCACATATACCATCAAGATCTTCATCCAGAAAGGTCCCAATACACTCACATTCCATACTCAAAGCATCATTTTCTGTGCAAGGATCATTATCATCACAAGACGAACCTGGGAAAACATCAGGATCCATATCGTCACAATCGATTTCACTACCATAACCATCTCCATCATTATCCAGTGGGGTAATCCCATCACAATTATCATCAATCGTATTGTTTGGGTCTTCTTCGGCTCCTGGGTTCACGGCTGAATTCGTATCATCACAGTCACATAAAGAAGGATTGCTGTCCCAAGTAAAATAGCCATCTCCATCATTATCCGTAATCGGAAAATAATGAAGTCCTATGTCAGCTACACTTCCATCGGGATCTACTCCTTCTCCGTTATTGATTGCTGGTGATTCCTTTAGTGGGAAATAGTCATTTTCTATGTCCAATGCCGCGTTTGCAATCAAGTTAGTTGGATCTAAGGTCGATACATCAAAACCTAAATTCCCCTCCTGTTCTGGAATAATAATATTATGATGAAAATCAAATTGTGCAGGTAATTCGCTAGAGGAAATAAAAAAAATTTGAGGACCATTGAGAAAGGCATTATTGTATATTTCATAGTTCCCGGATCCAGCTAAAGTTGCTGTAAATAGTCTATTCCCATTATCACTGTCAAAGATGTTACTGCTTAAGCTAATGTTGTTGGATGTATTGGTAAAGTTGACAGCTGAATTTGATTGATTAGAAATTATATTTCGATGCATCACAACAGTCCCATTTTGTGAATTGAAGCAGTTTAATGCTGTATTTCCTCCTAAAATTTTACAGTTAGTGATTAATAGATTAACCCCTAAAGACGTCTTGAAAGCATTTCCTAAAGTTCCAACTCTCTCTATTGTAAGATTACTAAATGCAGAAATGGTGTTGTTGCCCACGTCGATTGCTAAGGCTGGATCATTAAAAGAAATGATGCTCTCATCTCTACTTTCTCCTATAAAAGCTAGCGATTTATTGACTATTATACCTTCGCTATAAACACCTTTTTTAATAAAGATAGTATCGCTTGTGGCGGCGGCATCGATAGCCTCTTGTATTATTGGAAAATCATCTGGAACAATAATGGTTGATTGGGCAAGCGTGTTTTGAATCCAGCAAATGCATAAAAAGATAAACACGAATAATTTGGGATATTTTCGATTTTTCATTCCTGAGGCTTGGCAATGTTATTAGTTAATTAACTTCTTAAAAGTATAAGTTAACAAAAAACATCTGAGCAACAGATAGTTAAAATAATAAATTTTAAAAATGAACATCCACAAAAGATTAGAATGGATGCTCATGTTAAGGCTATATTTTTATAAAACGCTGGGCATTTGCGTCCTTTCTATCGGATAAAACCAGCGTATATACACCACTTGGCCAAGCGTTAACATCAATCGAATAGACATTAGATCCGTCCAATACGAGTTGTTTACTCAATATCAAATACCCATTAATATCCAAAACTTGTAATTGAACTTGAGTAAGCACAGTGGTGTTTTTTACTTCAATTTGCAGCACATCCTTTGTTGGGTTAGGGTAGAAGTTTGCCTCTAGTAATGTTGCATTATTGGTGGAACTCAGTACCCAATCTATCCCATCACAATCTTCATCAATAGCGTTGTTTGCAATTTCAGGAGCTCCAGGATAAATGTTTGCGTCTTCATCGTCGCAATCTTCATCAATACCAAAACCGTCTAGATCTAAATCATCATCTGGAGTAGTTTCGTCACAGTCATCATCAATACCATTATAAGCAATTTCAGTTGCTGCTGAATTTACGGCTGGGTCAGTATCATCACAATCTTCATCAATGCCAAAACCATCTTCATCTAAATCATCATCTAATGTGCTTTCATCACAATCTTCGTCCACCCCATTATATGGTATTTCACTTGCGTTAGGATTTACTTCTGCATCATTGTCATCACAATCTTCATCGGAATTAAACCCATCACCATCCTCATCAATGATTAGAGCTACACCATCACAATCCTCATCCACATCATTATTAGGTATTTCCTCCGATCCGGGATTTAATCCGGGGTCGAGGTCATCACAATCTTCATCGGAATTAAACCCATCACCATCTTCATCGATGATTAGAGCCACACCATCACAATCCTCATCCACATCGTTATTAGGGATCTCTGCTTGACCCGGATTTATTCCGGCGTCGGCATCATCACAATCTTCATCGGAATTAAATCCATCTCCATCCTCATCTATGATTAAAGCCACACCATCACAATCCTCATCCACATCGTTATTAGGGATTTCGCTGGCCTCCGAATTTACTTCGGGGTCGGCATCATCACAATCTTCATCTGAATTAAATCCATCACCATCTTCATCAATGATTAGAGCCACACCATCACAATCCTCATCCACATCGTTATTAGGGATCTCTGCTTGACCCGGATTTATTCCGGCGTCGGCATCATCACAATCTTCATCAGAATTAAACCCATCCCCATCTTCATCGATGATTAGAGCCACACCATCACAATCCTCATCCACATCATTGTTAGGAATTTCACTTGCCTCCGAATTTACTTCGGGGTCGGCATCATCACAATCTTCATCTGAATTAAACCCATCCCCATCCTCATCAATGATTAGAGCCACACCATCACAATCCTCATCTACATCATTGTTTGGTATTTCCTCCGATCCGGGATTTATTCCGGCATCGAGGTCATTACAATCTTCAAAAACATTATAGCCGTCCATATCTTGATCAAGCTCAAAACAACCAAAAACCATTCTTCCATTATCAATGTTGGCTGTTTGCCCTTCGCAATTATTTCTATCATTTATAATGATGATAATATCAGGGAACTCACTATTAAATTCATGAACAAATTCAAGACGACAACCTGCAACAGCATTAATGGTATTGCCAGTTTGATTGCTGGTTATATCATATTCTATAATGGTAATTAGAGCTTCCCAATCCATGGGGTCGTAGTTCTCGCACATATCAAAGTAATAATATTGATTAGTGGATAAACCACGCACAAAATAACTTTCATTAGACCACGCTTGGAAGCTCGAAGTAAAAGGTCCTGCTGCACAATCTGCAGCTCCCTCGAAAGAATTATAAGGCCCGGTCGAATATGTTGTACAAGCTTCAATTTCTGCATCTATTCCATCGCAATCTTCATCTATTCCATTATTAAATATTTCTGCTGCTCCTGGATTAATATCCGCATCAAAATCATCACAGTCTTCCTCCGAATTAAATCCGTCACCATCCGCATCTGGTTCGTCTATGACTCCATCACAATCATCATCCATATTATTACCAAATATTTCAAAGGCTCCTGGATAAATCATCGAGTTGTTATCATCACAATCTTCATCCAAATTAAAACCATCTTGATCTAAATCATTATCTAACGTTGCTTCGTCACAATCATCGTCAATTCCATTGTATGGAATTTCTGTTGCATCTGAATTTACTTCAGGGTTAGTATCATCACAATCTACATCAGAGAAAAAACCATCGCCATCTAAATCTACGGCAGGGATGGTGATCGTAATGAATTTACCAAGACCTTGATTATAATAAGACCCACTTGGTGATACCTGAAGCTGTTCAGGTCTTACCATGTAGTTGATATCACCCGTCTCGTAAGAATTTGGATCGCTGTAACTAAACACGTCACTATCCACTGAAGCCAGGAGCTCCCACTCATAACTGCTATCTTCCTTCACATAAATGTTAAATTGTTGAATCTCATCAAGTCCCAGATCTTGAGTCCAGCTTAGTTCATTGCCCGCTTCATTATAATTACCATTTAATGAACTTAGTGGATGCATGTTGTGCAAACGTAGGGTAGGATCCCCCATTAGGGCAATATGGATACTTCTATTAAAACCTTGGAAATACCTTCCATCATCACTTTGCGCAAGTTTTGCTTGTAAACCAATATTGGTCCCTAAACCCATATGGAAAAATGGCCAGTGAGGCCTTGCACTCCATGCATTTGTAAGTATGGTTCCTGAACCTAGAGCTGCTCGCAAGAAATTGTTTTGAGTATCCCAATCTCCAAAGTATGAACCAAATAAGCAGGTGAACACACCCTGTAAAGAATCAGCGGCCATATTTGTAGTGTTTGAAATGCCACTTGCACTGGTGTATGATCCTCCTCCCGCACCATAAGACCAGACATAGCTATCAGCAAGGAGGCTATTTCGATAATTTCCTGTCATATAGTTTTCTCCGCCCACCATAGGCGGATAGTTGAGATCGGGTGAAGTGTCAAACCCAAAACTAAAATTGTCTATACCTACAGCCTGCATTTTTGGTGTAAAATGCTTGTTTTTAAATGCGTGGTCTTTATCCAAGTATTTAGCTAATAATTCTTGTTCCGTTTCAGCAAATGCAGGCATATTGAAAAAATCCACTCTACCTACTTCAAGTTCTGCTGCACCAATAGAGCTGTTGTCAAATTTACCATCTCCAGGTACATTGGTAGTTCTTTCAGGTTGTCCAGTGGTGGTAACACTCGTATCCGTCCAAAGCTCATTCATTTCAGCATAATATACATCTGCAGACCATGCTCCAAAGTGATTGTTGGAATGGCCATCTGGTACAATTCTTCCGCTGTAAGGGACAGGTATATGTCCAAATAAAAATACAGTATTTAGTCCTCCGAGAGCTTGATATTCTTCCACAATCAATGCCTTAACATCAGGAACAGCCATGGATGGATCCACGTTTTTTTGTATGACTATCCAGCCATCACCCGCAGCATCATTTTTCCAACGATCTATTTTATCTTTTAGAGCATCTGCATGAGTTGCATCAACTAATAGTAAAAGTCGGCCTCTGTTTATGGTGGATGGTACTTCGTTGCCTCCGTAGATCATGGAAAAAACAGTGGTTCCGTTTAGCGTTTTAAAAATTTTATATTCATATGGAATACCTGCATTACTTTGGGTATCGGTAAAACTGTTTGCAGAAATATTACCAGCAATGGTAGTCCAAGTATTGTCACTTAAGCTTTTACGGGTTATGGAGTATATGGCTCCGGCTTCTTCATCCCAAGTCAAGGTGGTTTGTCCCTCCCCATTAGAGGTGGCCGTTACACTAGAAAGCCAGGTATCAAATTGAGCAAAAGATAAATGGTAAAAAAAATTAAAACATACAAAAAGGAATAAGGTCAAAATAGGTTTCATAATCAAATTACTACTTGGTTAAGACAGATATAGGAAAAGATGACTTTTTCCATACGCTGAAATTTAAGTAGATAATCTCAAAAGACCTAAAAGCGAGCTTAAATATTGTTTATTTAGTCAATTCTTGACGAAGGAATCGGTGAGCTGATGCCGATAAACTCGCTTATAAAGATTTTAGTACTTCAGTTAGTTCTTCTAAATCTCCTGGCAAATACTTGCGCTTATGGTAGGCTATCTCGCCGTCTGTGTTAAATACAAAGGTTTGCGGGTATCCATTAAGTCCGCCCGGAAGCACTTGTCTAAACTCTCTATTTACGTCGTTGTAGGTGGGCCAAGGCCAGTTTTTTTTCTCAACTTGTTTAACAAAAGAAGGAAAGTTTTTTGGGTAATCACCTGAGATAGCTACAAGCTCAAAATCTGCTTCCTCTTGCATATCATCATAAACTTTGACTAATTCATTCATTTTCTTGTGGCATGGAGCACAAGTTGTCAACCAAAACATAAGGACAGTTGGTTTTTTCTTTGAAAAAACCTTAGAACTTTCTGTTTCTTCACCACTAACATCTTTTAAGGAAATATCAAAGGGGAAGTCAGCTTTAATTTCCGTTTTAGGTCGACTAGTTGATCTATTGGCTAGACTAGTATTAGAAATGTTTGGGGCAGGTTTGTACTGAGTACTTTTCTGCTTTGTATTTACCCTTTTAGTTGTCTCTTTAGCAGCCTCCTTAGTTGAAGCTTTGGTTTCAGTTTGAGTGCACGAATAGGCACTAAATATAAACATGAATACGATTAGACTTATATATCTTTTCACTTGAGTAATTTTACTCAAAGTTAAATAATCCAATGGTACCTTTATCAAAAGGTAGGAAACATTAAAGATTTTTTAATATTGAAAATGGAACTCTACTCTTCGGTTATTTTTTTGACCTTCAGGAGTTTCATTTGAGTCTACAGGTCTTTTTTCGCCAAAGCCTTTATGGATTAGACGTCTTGCTTTTACACCTTCTGAAACTAAATAATCAAAACAAGTTTTAGCCCTTGCTTTTGATAATACAAGGTTTGCCTGATCGTCACCTTTACTATCCGTATGACCTTCAATTCTCAATTTATATCGAGGGTATTTTTGCATAACCCCTAAGATTTCTTTCAGTTTTTGTAATGAAGTAGGTAGTAGAGCCGCCGAGCCAGTTTTAAACTTTACCTCTTTTGCAGCCACAAGAATAGTTTCTAAATCATTAGCATCAACCTTTATTTCTGGACAACCGTCATTCTCAGCAACACCTGCCAAATTTGGACATTTATCTTTCTCATCAGCAATGCCATCTCCGTCCGCATCTTTAATTTCAGGACAACCATTATTATTTTTGGTTCCTACGGTTTCAGGACATTTGTCTAAGCCGTCATGTACGCCATCATTGTCTGAATCTGCTGGACAACCATTTAATTCAGCAGTACCCGCAAATTTAGGACATGCATCTTTAGTGTCATAAATTCCATCACCATCTGCATCTTCAGGACAACCAAAATTGGCAGAAATACCAGCAAGATTTGGACATTTGTCAATGGCATCAATGATACCATCATTGTCAGCATCTGAATCCACCGTATTATCTTCAATAACAGCTGTAGCTGCTGCTATGGGCTCCATAGGTTCTTTGTCAAAACAACCTGTAAAACGTAGTATAAAGAAGGCGAATATTAAAATTACAAGAATAGCAATCCAGAAATCTTGTCTTTCTTTTTTATTTTCAAAAACCTTTGGTAAATCACTCATGAAGTTAGAATAGATGTTTTGTATAATACTTTGACGGTAAATAAAGGAAAAGACACATAAAATCTTAATTAAATCTTAAAATAATTTATTCTTTGACTAAGTTGTTCCCGTTTTCTTTCAGCAACCAATTGTTTAACTCTACCATTTTATCGGCTAGTTTTTCACCAAATCCTGTCAGCTTATATTCCACTCTTGGAGGTACTTCGGGATAAATGGTTCGTACAATTAATTGCTTTTGCTCTAGTTTTTTTAGCGTGACTGACAACATTCTTGATGAGATATTCGGAATATATCTTTGTAGCTCATTAAATCGCAATACACCATGATAACCCAAATTAAACAAACAAAACAAACTCCATTTATCGGTTAAAGGCACGAGTAAATCTCGAGTTGGACAAATTTGTTTGTCTACCAGTTTTTTGGAGCCTAAATAAAATAATTTTATTTTTTCCTTGAGCTGTGCTTCCCCTTTTATATTGTTACTTACTTCCATGTTATCTTGTTACCTATTCGTCACCCCTTGTTTTAAGCTAAAGGTTTAATTACATTTATTACTTTATATTACTAAGTTACTAAAAGTAAGCTATGGATAAAAACGAACTGATAAAACGAATTGATAAAAGTTTTAATGATGTAATTCATTGGTATAAGGAGCAACCTCAGGAATCCTTTATACTGAGATCAGCACCTGATAAATGGACAGCCGGCCAGCATGCCTTACATCTGCTCAAAACTGCCAGTGCCTATAACAAGGGCCTGAGTATTAACAAACTAATCCTTAAATATAAATTCGGGACCAACAACCGCACAGAACGCAACTTTGAAGAAACCAGGGCCAGGTACAAGGAAAAGTTGTTGATAGCTGATCCTAGCTTTTTAAAAAGCAACGATTTTACTCCCCAAGAAGTAAGCCTTGACGACAAGGATTCCATTTTAGCAAAACTAAACAGCAAGTCACTGGCTATCCAATCCAAGTTGGCTAAATGGCCAGAAGCAAAACTTTCAAAATTGCTATTTCCACACCCAGCTATGGGTAAAATGACCGTCCGAGAAATGGCGTATTTTATTGCCTTTCATAATGATCATCATGTAGAGATTTTGGAAAAAAGCTATAGCAAGCTATCAAAAATGTAGTGGTTACAAATATTTTTGAGTATTGCGCATATTCCATATCTTAGGATCACAAAATCAAAACATGATGAGCACACTGAAATTATTCTTTACCACTTTTTGCATCCTTTTAGTTAGAAACTAATAAAAGTTGATTAAACATGATGCCTAAAGTTTTGCGATTAATGTCTGCCAAAATATCATATTTACAAAAACTGAACGTTGATAAGTATAGATAGCATAATATGAGGTACATCGCATTGTTTTTTTTCTGCACATGTTTAATATACAGTCTCAAAAGTCAAGATAAAGCTAAAGAATTAGGAAGCGTAACATGGCTTAGAGACTACGAAACAGCATTGGACAAATCAAAACAAGAACAAAAAGATATTCTCATTCTTTTTCAGGAAGTACCTGGCTGTGCAACTTGCCAAAATTATGGAACTCAAGTATTGAGCCACCCACTACTAGTGGAAGCACTGGAAAATGAATTTATACCCTTAGCCATTTTTAATAATCACAAAGGCAAAGACGCAACAATTTTACAAAAGTATAACGAACCCAGTTGGAACAACCCGGTCGTCCGACTAGTCGATCAAGAAGGAAATAATGTCCAAGAAAGATTGAATGGCAATTACTCAGCCTTAGGTTTGGCAGCGTATTTGGTCGCTGGATTAGAAAAACAAAATAAAGCCATTCCAAAATATCTTTCATTAACCCTTGAAGCCTTGGCGGCTAAAGCAAATCGCCAAGAAACCAAGTATTATCAAATGTATTGTTTCTGGAGCGGCGAAGGTAATTTAGCTAATCACGAAGGAGTTGTGGCGACAAGCCCAGGATTTATGAATGGGGCTGAAGTGGTAAAAGTGGTCTATGATCCGACAGTATTAGATCAATCAGCATTGGACAAAACAGCTCGAAAAGCAAGCTGTCAAGTAGTAGATAAACCAGGAAAATTTAGACTAGATCGGGATGAACAATACTATCTTAAAAAAAGTCCATACAGTAAACTGGCACTCACTAAAATCCAACGATCAAAGATTAACAGCGCTATTTATAATCGTGAAGATCCTTCCATCTTTCTTAGTCCAAAACAGAAAGCACATCTAATAAAAGCAGAAGAAGCCACGGAGCAATTATATGACTTACCATTTAAGGAAGCATGGCAAAAAATGCTTAAAACTTGAGTTATATTGCCTGATATAAAGCTCCACCTTTGCTAAAATAGCCGTCTACTTTTTTACTTACTTGTGGGTCACTTATTAATGGAGGTGCATGAAAAGGCTTGATCCGTGCATCAATGATTAATGGTCCATTGCAACCCCAATGTTTAAACTTGGTAAATGCGTTTACACCGTATATATCGTGTGATGGATTAGCCCGAGTAAAACTTACCCATAAAAAATTATTAAGCGTTGCCGCTGTAAATTCAGCTTCATCACAAATGATAATTAGTGCAATACCAGCTAATGTTTGTGCTGCAAGATGAGTACTTAATTGATCCATTTCTTGGATAGCGTGATCATAATCCGAAAAATCAATGCCACTGATTGCCAAAACCCCAGGTCTGACCATAGTCGCAGATGACCATCCATTGGTCAGATTAAAATCATCAGGCATTTTATCAGATAAAGAGCGTTGGACAGGCCTATTGCAAGCAATAACCACTTTAGATCCTGCATTCCATCCATCACCTGAATAATCAAGTGTATCAATGGTAGTATTTGTCTGAAAATGAACATCCTGAGACCAATCAATTCTCGCCAAGCAATGATCAAAAAATCCTTCTATATTGTCGGCATTTAAGCCTTCTCCTTCAGCGGCAATCCACAAAAATTTAGCTAAAGATGTTTGACCAGAACCCAAAATTCGGTTCGCTATGGTTAGAATTTCTTCAGGTTTTTGATCTCTAAAAGGCATGTATCTTTCTTGGCCAACAGCCAGCAATAATGGATGCACACCTGCAGCATCTACGGCATTAATACTTTTTAATCCTGGAAACTCGCCAGGTGTGAGTGCTTCTACCAATTTATGGATTAAAAAGCCAAAACTACTATCTTCCATAGGTGGCCTGCCCACTACAGAAAAATGCCATAAAGCATCCTTTCGATGATACACTTTATGCACTTTCATAACTGGAAAATCATGAGTCAAACTATAATATCCTAGATGATCACCAAAGGGCCCTTCTGGTTTTTTATAGTCTTTTATTATTTCACCTGTGATTACAAAATCAGCATCGTTAGAAATCACATTTCCAAGCTTGTCAAAATGATATCGAAAGCGACGATTAGCCAACATTCCTGCAAAGGTTAATTCGCTTAAACCCTCAGGCATCGGCATGATAGCGGAGAATGCGTGAGAAGGTGGGCCTCCAATAAAAACCGAGGCTAAGAAGGGTTTGTCGCTTTCATTGTATGCTTTGTGATGAACTCCAATGCCTCTGTGTAACTGATAATGCAGGCCTATTTCTTGGTCTGTTATATAGTCGTTTCCATTAAGTTGGATTCGATACATCCCAAGATTTGATTTCATAATTTTTTGGCTATCCGGCGGGAGTGTCATCACCTGAGGCATAGTAACAAACGCACCTCCATCATCGGGCCATGATTTCACCAGGGGAAGATCGCTAATCGAGCACTCAGCATAGGTGGAAGCGGATCGAAACTTGGTTTTTCTGGGAAGAGCTTTTAAGGCTGTAAAGGGTGCTGAAATATATCTTCCTGGATTTCTTAAAAACGCAGTTGGATCTGCCTTTAGTTCGGTTACCTTTTTGACTTTGTCCAATGTCTTTCTAAATAGAAAATCGGTTCTTTCAAAAGTTCCATAAATATTTGACACAGCTTGGAACTTACTTCCTTTTACCTTTTCGAATAGGATAGCTGGTCCTTGGGCTTCAAAGACTCGGTGATGGATTTCTGCCATCTCTAAGTTAGGGTCTACCTCAAACGGGATTCTCAACAGCTGTCCCTGCTTTTCTAGGTCATTTACACAAGCTCGTAATGATGCATACATTGGCAATAATTCTATCTATTAAATGTCAAATCTAAGGTAAGGTTTATATAGATTAATTTTTAATATTACTTTCGTACCATAAGCCATCTAATTAATGAAGCAGTATCACGATTTATTACAGCATATTTTAGATCATGGAGTTAAAAAAGATGATCGAACAGGTACAGGAACTATAAGCTGTTTTGGGCACTCTATGCGATTTGATTTATCGAAGGGTTTCCCAATGGTAACCACCAAAAAACTTCACTTAAAGTCGATTATCTATGAGTTACTATGGTTTTTGAATGGTGATACAAATGTTAAATATCTGCAAGAGAATGGCGTGAGAATTTGGAATGAGTGGGCCGATGATTACGGAGATTTAGGCCCTGTGTATGGTAAACAATGGAGAAGCTGGACTAAACCGGATGGCGGTACCGTCGATCAAATTGCTCGAGCAGTAGAAACGATTAAAAACAATCCTGATTCTAGGCGAATTATTGTAAATGCTTGGAATGTTGGTGAATTAGAGCAAATGGCCTTAACTCCTTGTCATTGTCTTTTTCAGTTTTATGTGGCTAATGGCAAACTATCATGTCTATTATATCAGCGATCTGCTGATAGTTTTCTAGGTGTTCCTTTTAACATAGCATCCTATGCATTATTGACGATGATGATGGCTCAGGTTTGTGATTTGGAGGTTGGCGAATTTATCCATCATTTTGGCGATGTGCATTTATACAGTAATCATCTTGATCAAGCAAAATTACAACTCAGTCGAGAGTGTAGAGAACTACCTACCTTGACCATAAACCCAAGTATAAAAAACATCTTTGAATTTAAATTTGAAGATTTTGAACTAACACATTATAATCCTCACCCACATATAAAAGCCTCAGTAGCAGTTTGATGTATCAACATATTGTAATTTGCTGATATTTAACGAATTAGAGCCTTGCGTCAGATTTAATTTTGGTCTAATTTTAGTGTAACTATAACAACAAGTCAATCCATTATGCGGACGGTGAGAACCACTGTTTGCAAGTAAAAAAAGGGTATTGTTAATCTATGTTACGCCTCAAATAATCATTATAAATAACTTTTGATTAACAATTTTTACTAAGCTAATCTCTGCATAAAGCCATGCCTGTCATGGTGTTTGATTTGTACTATTTATTAAACACTGTAACACCTTGGGCATGATGCTATTCCTAAGGGAGCTCGTTCATGAGTTGGATTTAATATCCTTTAAGAATAAGTATGAACGATTATCCCATTTGAATATCCCGCTTGAGTATCTCTATCGTCAAAAAGTCTATGGCTTTTATAATGACAAAGATGAGATTCTTGGAGGGTTTATTTTAGGCTTTGATAAGCCATTTAGAACCATAACTAGCTTTAGTTCTAATAGATTTCAAGACAAACTACACCAACGGATTATGGGTGGTGGAAATGTATTCGAAATTTGTTGTTTCTGGCTAAAACGACCTATTATTCGAAATCCGCGAATGAATGCAAAAGCCTGGTTATTACTGGGTCAGGCAGTCGAAAGTCAATCTCATAGAGATTACATCATCTATGGAACACACCTGAAAGGTCTGGCACTTTTGTATAATTATCCGAAGAATTCCTTCCTATATCATCAGGAAACACTGAATGAAAAGTCAAACTATATTTTCATATCTAAAAGGGAGTTCTTTATTAGTGGTGCAAAGGAAATTATTTTCAATAAAAATGGCGAACGGCTCAAACAAGCTATAGAATATCACTTTGATCCAGTCATCGATTTATTGCTGGAAATGAGAGACAAAGTGGCTACTGTGAAGGTTTAGTGTTGTCAGCCAGTATCTCAGTTTTTTCGAGGAGATCTAAATATTGTTCTGTGTATTTCCTGTCGAACTTTTTTAGATAAGTTAGCATTGGCTCTAAGCCCATGACTTCACGGCGCTTATCTAGATGTTTGATATCCTCAATTCCAAATTTTTTCAAACGAAATAATTGAGTGCCATACCATTGCTTAAAGCCATGCCTCAGTAATAGTCGATCTTCCGCAAAGGCCAGATTGCTTAGCGGAAACTTACCCTGTTTTGCTAACTCTTTCAGCTTTGGATAATAATAACTAAGCATCTTCAGAGACCCATTTAGTAAGTGGTTCATGAGTAATTTATTTGCTTCTTGATCGATATTCTCTAAACATGGAAATCCACATTGCTCTATGATCGAGTAAATTATAGCAAGTGATTGTTGGTCCAGAATCTCTTTTTTCTCCCAATCATTCCAAGGAATGGTGCGACTGTATTCTTGTATCTTAATAAGATATTCTTCTTTTTTGTAGCAATCGACAAGGACCTGTTTAAGTTGCCTTATGTCGTTTTTTGAAAGTTCCCGAATTTGTACTTCCAAAAATTGATCATCCAAAGTCATCGGCCGCACTCTCACCTCTTTGATGGCGCCTGTCTCATCTTTGTAATAATCTTTCGCTAATTTGCCCTGACTCAATAACAATTTGTCGAGTGAATCTAGCGCTTCGCCTGCTTCATTTTTAAAACTTGCATATACATAATTAAAGTGCTGTTTATAGATGCGATCCAATATTTCCCGCTCGCTCATTTTAGTTAAACACTGTTTTGGCTGTTGGAACCAATGACACGCTGCAAGTAGGCTAGCTATAATAATTATGGATAGGTAGATTCTCATAGGAGTTCATCCAGTGGAGCAAGTTTATATAAAGCCATCATGTTATTAGTCACTGCTTTTGAAGGAGCCAGTTTAAAAGCCAAGTTTCGCAAGCGTTTTCCTCGCTTAATATGAGCTATTTTTCCTAAGGTATATGACTGATTAACAATGGCATTTACTTTTTTATGACGAACCGATCTGAAATCTGCAAAAGCCTTAGTAATATCATTGTGGTGCTTGATAAGTTGACCCAAGTAATACGCATCCTCTATGGCTTGTCCGCCACCCTGACCCATGTTTGGCGTGGTTGCATGTGCGGCATCACCCAATAAAAGTACACCTTCTTTGTGCCATACATTTATGGGTTTTAAATCTTCAATGTTATTTCTTGAGATGGCACTTGCCGCAGTATTTTCTATGAGATCTAACACGAATGGATCGAAATCTTTAAACAACTGCTTTAAGTTTGCTTTATATTTTTCGGTTGGTTCAATGTCGTTTTCTGGTCTCTTAGCCACTGCAAACCAGTAAACTTCCAAATTCGAAATAGGTGAGAAGCCAAATCGGATTTGATTGCCCCACAATTCATAACCAGCCCTTGCATATTTTTCAGGGATGCTCGGTGTGCTGATTCCTCTCCAGCAAGTTTGACCACTGTATCTTTTTTGTGCATTTGGAAATAATTGCATTCTTAGTTTAGAATGAATACCATCTGCTCCGATGACAAACTTGCTTTCTGCCGTTTTGCCATTGGTAAACTGAACTGAATAGCCTGCTTTTGTTTTTGTCAAAGCCTCAAATTTATAGCCTAGTTGTACAACACCCTCATCGAGTTGCTTGAGCAAAACCTCTTGAAGTCTAGCCCGGTGAATCGCTACAGTTGCAATACCATAGGAATCTTTAACAATCTGTAAATCTGGTATAGAAATACGATTGATTTCTTTAGTCATGAGTCCAAAGGATGATAGTTCATTTCCTGCCTTTATAATATCATCTTGAATTCCAAATGAGTTAAAAACTTGCATAGCATTGGCAGCTAACCAAATACCTGCGCCCACTGGTTTATAAGCGGGTGATCGTTCATATACTTTACATGGAATATTTTGTTTTTGGAGGGCCAATGCTGTGCTAAGTCCAGCAATACCTCCACCTATAATTGATATCATACTACAAATCAAAGGCATTTCTAACTTATTTCACTAATTGGAGAGTCGATTAACAAATCTTTTGAATTTAGTTAAAAAAAACAGGAGGCTCCCCGAATTAGAAAGCCTCCTGTTAATAGTTAGATTAGAAGTCAATGCGATAATAGAATAAAGGCAATCGACCTAGTTGGTATTCATCAACGACTGGTCCATCTGGATGGTCGGGTGCATAGGTTTCCTTCAGTATATTTTTAGTGTCAAATAAATTAACAATATCAATGGCTATTTCGTGAGTGAGCTTGCTGGTGTTTATCTTATAGGATAACTTTAAATCCGTCCTAAAGTATGGATCAAATTTTATGGTATTTACGGTTTCATCTATGTAAACGACATCCTGTTGCTGTAGGGATTTATCCAGATCCACTTCACCATGCCAACCACCTCCGACACTGGTTACTTTTGTTCCAACGTTTATGGTTGATTTTTTGCCTACACTCCACTCTTTAGCAAATAAAGCATTGAAGGCAAAACGACCATTAAATGAGGTGTTTCTCCAAACATCTTCTAGGGTTTTGTACTTAGAATCAAAAAGAGAACCTGTAAAAAGGAAGTAATAACCTTGGCTAAAAAATCGCTCTAGCGTAAGTTCTAAACCATAGTTTCGTGCATTTCCACCAGTTGTTAATGAGTCCGGAAAGAATCGACTAAAACCGGCTCCGGCATTGATCAGAGAAAAACTACTCTCATCTAGTGCTACAGGTAAATCATAAAGATGTTGGTAATAAGTCTCTAATTTCAACCTAGAAACTTTACCTAGCATGCGATCATAAGAGGCTACAAAGTGAGCACTTTTTACTAATCCAATGGCATCTTTATTATGCTCTAAAGGATCATTTCCGATACTCTCTTGACTGTAATAATATAAGTAGGGAGATTGAATTTGTGAGTGCAAGCCCGTTCCAAAGCCTAACTTTTGTTTATCATCAATTTTATATGTCACACCCAATCTAGGTTCAAATGGAGAGAAACTCTTATCGTTGATGCCAAAATAGAGTGCAGTTACACCAGCAACAGCGCTCAGTTTTTCATTAAATCGATACTTATATTGTACAAAGGGTTGGATAAGCGGTACGATTTCATTTGCATTCCACCGAGTCCTCCATGGGTCGAAACTGACTCCTGATGTATCTAAAGCTGGATTAACGATTCGTACACTATCGAGATAGTTAAAATGCATAGCATCTACATTTATCCCAGCTTTTAATGTCGATTGTCTATTTAGTTTTTTTACATAATTAAAGTAGGCTGAATATTTGTTTTCTGTGAAGCTGTAATCAAGAATAGGCACTGTTGCATTCAATTGGAATTTACCGTCAACTATCTCTCTGTCGATAAATTCATGATATGCATTAACCGAAGAATGGGAAGCAGCTGCAGTTATTCTGAAATAAGTATCTTCATTTAGTGGTTGTGAATAGCTTGCTCCAAAGGTTCCCATTTGCGAACCAAAAAACTGGTCACGATCATTAGACCCATAAATTAATGTTTCTCCACTTGGTGCTTCTTCAGTGCTAATTAGAATATCAATATCACTGACGCCACCAATGCCAAATAGTGATAAATTGCCACCATTCTTTCTTGGAAAGTTAAGCCTAAATGAGGCATCTTGATATTTCGGTATAGCATCTGTTCCTACATCGATGCCTAATCCTTGGAATAATTGTAAACTTGAATATCGATAGGTAGCTAAATACGAAGATCTATTTTCTCTACTTAAGGGACCTTCTGCCATAAGTTCAGTTCCCAGAAAACCAAGTTGACCGCTAAATTCATGCTGCTCATTATTGCCATTTCTCATTTTTAAGTCAAATACTCCAGCTATACCGTTGCCGTATTCAGCCGGAAAAGCACCAGTATAAAAATCAGAATTTTTGAGGAATTTATTGTTCAATATCGTGACTGATCCACCTCCTGTTCCGGGAATAGAAAAGTGATTAGGGTTCGGAATATTTATACCATCTAATCTCCAAAGGACCCCTGTAGGAGTGTTACCTCGAATCACGACGTCGTTTCTAGAATCATCAGCACCTTGCACACCTGCAAAGTTTGAAGCCATTCTAGCTGGTTCACCTCGACTACCCGCATAGCGATTAGTTTCTTGGACGGAAAATTCTCTTGCGCTCACCGTTGCCATTTCATTAGAGACTTCGCCATTTCTTCTGGCGACGATAGTTACTTCTTCTAATTCGAGTACCGACTCTTCCATTTCAATACTAAGAATTTTTTCTTTTCCTGCATCGACGATGATGTCATTTAGAAGTACGTCTTCATAGCCGATATACGAAAAGGATAAATTCTGCCTACCTAAGGGCACATCATCGAGTCTAAATGTACCATCAATATCAGTAGTTGTTCCGATAGAGGCTTGTTCCGAAACAAGGCTTATATTAACGCCGATTAAAGGGAATTGAGATTCCTTATCGACCACCATCCCTCTGACTGTTTGTTGGCTTAGGAGGTTCAAGGTCGAACAAAGTATGTAAAGAATAAAAAGATAATGTTTCATATTTGTAATCATTTAATTGATCTCAAAGCTAGTGGCTTGAATCCTAGCTATTTAAAACAAATGGTACATTTTGAATTATTTAGTTTACAAAACGTAAAAAAATGAATGAAATGAATGTTTATTCAGGACTTATTACGCTTCTTTAGACCCTTAAGCTAGAATTTTTTTTTCAATATTGGCTTTCTTTTTTCGAAGCTGAATTGTGATTTTTATTGGTAAAGCTCAGAAATTTAAGGGGTTATGTTATTAAAATTATGCCTAATATCAACAAAGCTTATTTAGACGCCATCTAAATAATGACACTGTCATGATAATTTTGTTAATAAACTGTTACAATTTATATTTTTGTGAGGATTAAGCTCAGTTGAGTTTAAACATGAAACGAATTTAATTTTTACCATGCACATTCAATTTAGAATGATAATACGTAATCTATTCAGTACGAATAAGTTAATTCTTTTACTCTTTTTATTCCCTTATTTTCTTGTGGCTGAGGCTTCACCTGATGCAGGTAAGACGACGTTTAAGAACTATTGTGCTTCGTGTCATAATAAAGATATGAAGTCTGATATGACAGGACCTGCGTTAGGAAATGCAGAAGAAAATTGGTCGGACTATCCAAGAGAAGATTTATATAACTGGATTCGTAATTCTCAAGCCATGATCGCAGCTGGTCATCCAAGAGCTGTAGAAGTTTGGAACGAATACAAATCTGTAATGACGGCATTTCCTGCCTTAACAGATGAGGATATCGAATCAGTCTTGCTATACATTAATGGTGTTGCAACAGGAACCTACGGGGCTGTAGCAGCAGTTGTGGGAGCTGACCAAGCAGGCCCAGTTGAAGAAAAATCCAACAACTATATCTATTATTTACTTTTCGCCTTATTGGCTTTCTTAAGCTTAATATTAGCTCGAGTAATTAACAACCTGAATAGAATCAGTGCACAGCGCGAAGGTTTGCCATACGAAGACAAAACGTTGATGCAAACATTAACAAGCAAGGGATTTATCAGCTTTGCTTTATTTGCCTTAATTATCATTGGCGGTTACGTAACGGCTAATAAAGCTGTAGATTTAGGAAGGCAGCAAGGGTATGCACCAGAACAACCAATTAAATTTTCGCACGAAACGCACGCAGGTATAAATAAAATTGATTGTCAATATTGTCACGATAGTGCAAGGCGATCCAAGCATTCAGGTATTCCTGCAGCGAATACTTGTATGAATTGTCACACGGCTATTGTAAATGGTTCTGAATATGGAACTGGAGAACTAACTAAGATTTATGCTTCAGTTGGATTCGATCCATCCACAGGAAAATACATCGATGATTACAATTCAATGGAGATGGACAGTGTGGAAGCTCTATTTAAGAAGTGGATTGGAGATCAATACATGGCAACAGAAGGAGTGGAAGAATTAGGAAGAGAAGGCAAGCGAGTTGTTAAAGAGCAATGGAATGAGATCGTAAGTTCATTAACTAATGAACAAAAGACAGATATCAGAGGTCCTATCGAATGGATCAGAATTCACAATTTACCTGATCACGCTTACTTTAATCATGCACAGCATGTAACTGTAGGAAAAGTAGAGTGTCAAACTTGTCATGGTAAAGTAGAGGAAATGGCTGTCTTAGAGCAGCACTCTCCATTATCTATGGGCTGGTGTATTAATTGTCACAGAGAAACAGAAGTTCAGTTTGCAGGTAATGAATATTACGAAAGTTATGAATTATACCACGAGCAATTAGCTTCGGGGGACAGAGATAAAGTTACGGTAGAAGACATAGGTGGTCTTGAATGCCAAAAATGTCACTATTAATCTTTTTGATCAATGAATAATAATCCAAAGAATCACATGGATAATAATAAAATCTGGATCGGGTCTCAAGATTTGGAAATGACTGAGGAATTTGTACAAAATTCGTCAAAAGAGTTTCAAACAAACCCGGGTACTGAAATAGTGGAAGGAGCACTTAACCTTGAAGGAGGACGTAGAGATTTCCTTAAAATGTTAGGTTTTGGTCTTGGTGCTGCAACGATCGCAGCAGGCTGTGATACTCCGGTAAAACGAGCATTACCATATGTTATTAAGCCGGAAGAAATCATCCCTGGTGTAGCTACCTACTATGCCTCAACTTTCTCAGAAGGAGGAAATGCTGAAGCAGTCGTAGTCAAAACTAGAGAAGGAAGACCTATCCACTTAGAAGGTAATTCTATGGTTAATGGCCATACAGGCTTGAGCCCAAGAGCACAAGCATCTGTATTATCATTATATAATACTAATAGAATAAAGCATCCCGCTATTAGAAAAAATGATGCAGCTGAAAAAGCAGATTGGATGACTTTTGATAAAGCGGTAATGAGTGCTTTAAGTGGGTCTAACAATATTAGAATAGTAACTAATTCTATAGTTAGTCCATCGACCAAAGCAGCTCTTGCAAGTTTTAAAGCAAAATATCCAAACACGGAAGTATACACTTATGATAGTGTTTCTTCTGCAGCTTTATTAGAAGCAAACACAAGTTCTTTTGGAGCGCCGATTATACCAAGATATCATTTTGATAAAGCTGATATGATTGTATCTTTTGATGCAGATTTTCTAGGCAGTTGGTTAGGTGGCGGATTTGCCACAGATTATGGTAAAGGTAGAAAAGTAGATCCTGCTAATCCTAAAATGTCTAGGCATATCCAAGTGGAAGCGCACATGTCTTTATCTGGTTCTAATGCAGATAATAGAATTTTAGTTAAGCCAAGTGAGCAAGGAGCTGCTATTGCATTTTTAGCTAATGAGATTGTTGGAGGAGTAAGTGGGCCTAAATTAAACGCTAAGGCGCAGAAAGCACTAAAAAGTTTAGCGAGCGATCTGAAAGCAGCTAGCGGAAGAAGTCTAGTAATCAGTGGAAGTAATAATACCTATGAACAATTATTGGTTAATGAGATCAATAATGCTTTAGGTTCGTATGGTAGCACAATAAGTTTAAATGGTGTTGCTCTAAATAGATCAGGAGATGAGCGAAGTTTAGAAACTTTGATGTCTGAACTTCCTGGAAACTCCATCGATACAGTGATTTTCCATGAGTGTAACCCTGTATATGATTATGCAAATGGTGAAAAACTTGCCACAGCATTGGCCAAAGCAAAAAATAGAATTGCTTTAAGTTATACGCCTAATGAAACAACAGCTATCTGTAATATGGTAGCACCAGTAAATCATTACTTGGAGAGTTGGGGTGATGTAGAGAAGCATGAAGGAGAAATAATGTTTGTTCAGCCGACGATTAGTAGATTATTTGATACAAGACAATCTGCGGAGAGTATGTTAGTGTGGGCTGGAGCAAAAGAAGCTGGTTCAGTAGAATTTATGTATGAAGCTATGCAAAGCAGTCTAAAAGATGGAGCTTTTGCAAATCAGGGGAAATACCTGAGCTTCAGTGCTTACTGGAATGATGCAGTATACAATGGTGTGGCTAAGGGTAGTGGAAAGTCTTACTCTTTCAGTAGCAGTTCACTATCTGGCATAGGAGATCGAGTAAGTAAACCGTCAAATAGCGGTTTAGAAATAAAATTATACGAATCGAATCATATGGCCAATGGTCAATCTTCAGAAAACCCTTGGTTAATGGAGATGCCAGATCCTGTGACTCGTACATCTTGGGGTAACTATCTAGCCGTTCCTGTCAGTTTTGATGGAGTGAGCGAAATGGTAGGTCTAAATGGCCTAAAGGATGGAGATATCGTTGAGATAAAAGTGGGTGGAAAGGCATTTACGGTCCCTGTTGTTCAGCAGTTTGGGCAGATGCCAGGTACCGTCGCTTTAGCACTAGGATATGGAAGAACCAATGCAAGTCCACTAGGAAAAGGTATTGGAGTTAACATGAATCCATGTTTAACGCTTGATAAAGGAAGAACACAGTATTACAATACAGATGTAGTTATTGGTTCTAAATTAGGAAAGGAGGAGCATTTTTCTTGTGTTCAATATCATCACACGTTTGGGGTGACCGCTAAAGACAAGAAGACGGGTGAAACGATCAATGCGGATGAAGCAGCTACTGTTACAGTAACTTATGGTGGCCTAGCTAAACAAGGTTACCAAGGTGCATTAACTGATAGATCAGTGGTTTATAATTCTCACGTTGATGATTTAAAAGAGAATTTAGCTGAGCTAGCTAAAAAGCGTAAAAGTGCTCAATATCTAAATGATAAAACGCTATATCCTTATGAGGAATATGTAGCTGAAAAATATAGCCAAGGACATCACTGGGGTATGCATGTAGATATGAATGCATGTATCGGTTGTGGATCTTGTACAGTTGCTTGTATGTCTGAAAACAACGTTCCAGTTGTAGGTAAGCGTGAAGTTAGCAGGCATCATGAAATGACATGGTTGAGAATTGATAGATATTTCTATGGTGATTTGGAGAACCCAAATACCATGTATCAGCCTATGATGTGTCAGCACTGTGATAATGCTCCTTGTGAGAATGTTTGTCCAGTAAACGCAACAAACCACTCATCAGAAGGTCTAAACCAAATGACTTATAACAGATGTGTAGGTACTAGATATTGTGCTAACAACTGTCCTTATAAAGTAAGAAGATTTAACTGGTTAGATTATACAACAGCAGATATTTTCCCTGCTAACCAACCAGGTTTAGATTTAGATACTGAAGTTCCATTCTATGCAGATAACTTAACTAGAATGGTACTTAATCCAGATGTAACGGTGAGATCAAGAGGAGTAATTGAGAAGTGTAGTTTCTGTGTTCAGCGATTACAAGCAGGTAAATTAGAGGCGAAGATAGAAGGAAGAAGATTGACCGACAGTGATGTAACAACCGCTTGTGAGTCAGCTTGTCCGACTGGAGCAATTACGTTTGGAGATTTTAATAATAAAGGAGGAGATTTAGATACTAAGCTTAAGTCTCCATTGAACTATATAGCACTAGAGGAAGTGAATGTAAAGTCATCGGTTACATATACGATGAAAGTACATAATCGTGACTCAAAATTAGATGCTTAATTCTTTAAAAAAACGATAGGTAAATAAATACGTATGAGTAGTTACATCAGTCCCATCAGAGAGCCATTGGTTACAGGGAATAAGACCTACCATCAAATCACAGAAGATTTGGCTTCTCCAACGGAGAAAGCGCCAGGTCGTGCTTGGATTATTGGTTTTATCCTTGCAATTTCTGCATTGGCATTTGGACTTTTTTGTATAACATGGACCGTTTGGCATGGTATCGGAACTTGGAATTTGAACCGTACGATAGGATGGGGTTGGGATATTACCAATTTCGTTTGGTGGATCGGTATCGGTCATGCTGGAACCCTAATTTCTGCCATCTTATTACTATTTAGACAAAAATGGCGAACAGGTGTAAATAGAGCAGCTGAGGCGATGACTATTTTTGCCGTAATATGTGCGGCGCTTTTCCCAGGAATCCACGTAGGTAGAGCATGGGTTGTATTTTACTTCTTCCCATATCCAAATACAAGAGGACCATTATGGCCTAACTTTAATTCACCTTTATTATGGGATTTATTTGCGATATCAACTTACTTCACTGTATCATTACTTTTCTGGTACACAGGTTTAGTGCCTGATTTTGCAACAGTAAGAGATAGAGCTAAAGGTTTTAGAAAGAAAATATACAACTTCTTATCATTTGGATGGACCGGTTCTGCAAAACACTGGCAACGGTGGGAAGCATTAAGTTTAGTTTTAGCTGGTATTGCAACACCACTTGTACTTTCTGTACACACGATTGTAAGTTTTGATTTCGCCACTTCAGTTATTCCTGGATGGCATACAACCATATTCCCTCCATACTTTGTAGCGGGAGCAATCTTTTCTGGTTTTGCTATGGTATTAACCTTAATGATTGTTACGAGAAAAGTATTAAATCTTCAAGACTATATAACTTTTGCCCACATCGAATCGATGAATAAGGTAATCTTAGTTACGGGTACTATTGTGGGTGTGGCGTATTTAACTGAGTTATTTATTGCATGGTATTCAGGATATGTATATGAGCAATTTGCTTTTTTCAATAGAGCACTTGGTCCATACTGGTGGTCATATTTCGGTATGATGTTCTGTAATGTTATCACACCTCAGTTTTTCTGGTTTAAGAAAATTAGAAGGAGTTTATTCTGGACATTCTTATTGTCGATAGTTATTAATATAGGAATGTGGTTTGAGCGATTTGTAATTATTGCTACCACTTTAGCAAGAGATTATCTACCATCATCATGGAGTTACTACTCACCAACATGGGTTGAGATGGGAATCTTTATAGGTACACTTGGATTGTTTTTTACATTGTTCTTAATCTTTACGAGAGTAGCACCAGTGGTTGCCATTGCTGAGATTAAGAGTATTTTAAAATCAGCGGGTGATCAATATACTGGACCAAATGCTCATGCACATGATCATCATAATCATGGTCACGAAAATGTGATGCACGCAGTTCATAGCACTGAAGAGAAAGAGGCTTCAGTTAAAGAAGCGGGTACCATTCTCACTATGGAGGATGATTTAAAGAGGTTAGAAGGCATTGGACCAAAAATAGAAATGACCTTAAAAGCAGCAGGTATTAAGACATTCCAGCAGTTATTAGGTACGGATGTTTCTAGACTTCAGACCATTTTAGATGAAGGAGAAGGTAATTTTAAAGGTAACTCTCCAGAATCATGGCCAGAACAAGCAAAGTTAGCTTATGAAGGTAGATGGGACGAATTAAATGATTTACAGGATCGTCTTGATGGCGGTAAATATTAATTAAGAAATTAACGACATGGCACATAATAAAGTCATATACGGATTATATAATGATGAAGAGGATTTGATGCGCGCAGTCAAAGTGGCTAAAGATCAGCATCTAGAAATCATGGATGTATACACTCCATTCCCTGTTCACGGATTAGATCCAATATTAGGTTTAAGCGAGTCAAGATTACACATAGCTGGATTTATCTATGGTATGTTAGGAACCTTGACGGCATTTTTAGGAATGTCTTGGATATTCACTAAAGATTGGCCAGTGATATTTGGTGGTAAACCATACTGGTCGGTACCTGCATTTATACCTATCACTTTCGAGTTAACTGTTTTATTTGCATCAATCGGAATGGTAGTTACTTTTTATGTAGTTAGTGGACTTGGTCCAGGAGTAGTTAATAATTATTTGGATCCTAGAATCACAGATGATAAATTTTGTATTGCTTTTGATGAGCATGATCTAGATGCAAGTTCAGCAGGATCTTTTTTCAAGGAAACTGGAGCATCAGAAGTTCATGAAAAATCACTTTAATAATAGACAGCCAAGATCAATGAAATACAATAAAAATATATTACTGATTTGTGCTATTACGGCAGTGATGTTGTTTAGCTCATGTCAAAAGCCAGGTGGGAACAATCCGGGTAGTGAATATATGCCGGATATGTCGCACTCTATTGCTTATGAGGCGAATACTTATGCTTACTACTACAATAATACATGGGGTAGTAAAGATGAGTATTATGAATCGGCGCAACCTAGATTACCTCAAAAAGGAACTATTGCTCGGCAAGGAAGAAATGGTGCAAATGCTGGAAAAGCTTCGACTTATGCATATGGCAACACTGAAGAAGAGAGAACAAGAGCAACCAATGAGCTCATTAATAATCCTTATCCAATTACGGATGCTGGGATGAAGGAGGTCAAAGAGCTTTATGACACATACTGTGGAATATGTCATGGGGAAAAAGGAGATGGAAATGGTTATTTAATGAGAGATGGAGGAGCATATCCTGCTCAACCAGCAAATTTCTTATTACCTGAATTTGTTAGTGCTAGCAATGGTAGATACTATCATGCGATTATGCATGGAAAAAATGTAATGGGATCTTACTCTGATAAAATAAACGAAGAAGAAAGATGGAATGTAATTCATTATATACGTTCACTGCAAGCCAAAGAGCTTAAGCTAGCGTATAATCAATATGAAAACACATTAAACAGTGTAGATCGACCGGCTGGAGACATGGTTGTAGAAGCTGAAAGTCACTCGCATGATCATGGACATGGAGAAGAAAATCATGATCACATGCATGATGCAAATGGCCATCATGACGATCATGGACATGAAGCTACAGGACACCATGATACAGGAGATCATCATGAAGATGATCATGATCACGGAGAAGATCACAAGCATTAATCATTGACTAAAAATTAAGAGAATCATAGTATGCGAACTTTTGAATTCAATAATAGACTAAGAATTACCTTACTTGTAGGGATTGCCATAGGTCTGCTTTGTTTAGGGCTGACCTGGTTTTCTGCAAGTGATGATGGGTTTCACTCAAGATTTTGGTCAAACGTTTTACATAACTCTGCCTTTTTCACCATGATTTCGGCCTTGGCAGCTTTCTTTTTAGCGGCAAGTGTTACTGCATGGGCAGGATGGTATACCGTATTTAAAAGAGTTTGGGAGTCAATGGGACTATTTCTAGTATTTGGTCTAATCATGATGGGGCTAATCGGATTAAGTGTATATATGGGCTGGAACCATTTGTATCACTGGAATGATGCTGCCTCAGTAGAGACCGATACCATACTTCAAGGAAAGAAAGGCTTCTTAAATAAAGGATGGTATTTCTTCGGTACACTGGTCATAGTAGGCGCATGGTTTTTCTTTGCGACTAGATTTAGAGCACTTTCGCTCCAAGAAGAAAAAGAAGGTGCTGGAGATGATTTTCAGGTGCACAGAAGATTACGATTTTTTGCTGCGGCATTCCTACCCATTTTTGGTTTTACCATGTGTGCGGTGGTTTGGTTGTGGATCATGTCAGTAGATGCCCACTGGTACAGTACATTATTTGCTTGGTACACAGGAGCAAGTGCTTTTGTTTCAATGATCTGTTTAACCATTTTAGTACTACAGTATTTGAGAGGTAAAGGGTATTATCAAAATGTGACTGTAGAACACATGCACGATTTAGGTAAGTTATTATTTGCCTTCAGTATATTTTGGACGTATTTATGGTTTTCTCAGTATATGCTTATTTGGTATGCAAATGTTGGAGAGGAGACTGGATATTTCCACACAAGAATAAATGAGTATCCTGTATTGTTTTATGGTAATTTAATCATAAACTTTCTAGTACCATTCTTTGTTCTAATGAGGAATGATACAAAGCGTAAAGCGGGAACATTAGTGTTTGTTGCTTCGATCGTTTTATTAGGTCACTGGATAGATTATTTCCAAATGGTTAAACCAGGTGTAGCACATACAGCTCATGAATTAGCAGCACATGATGGAGGGCATCATGGAGCTGATACTAAACATCTAGATGCACACGATGATCATGGGCATGACGCTAAAGGTCATAGCCAGGGACATGACGCTAAGGATCATAGCCATGGACATGCAGATCATGGGCATGATGCTAAAGATCATAGCCAAGGACATGACGATCATGGTCATGGTGATCATGGTTCATTTAATATAGGATTTACTATTCCAGGATTTTTAGAGATAGGGACTTTCTTGGGGTATTTGAGTCTGTTTTTATTTTTCGTATTCTCTTCGTTATCAAGGAGCACTTTAACTTCAGAAAATGATCCGTTTATCGAAGAAAGTTTACATCATCACGCTTAAAAGATAAGAATCAAGATATGTTAGGATTTGTAATCATATTGACCCTTATATTACTAACTGTAATTATTGTGCAGTTGAGTAAGGTTTCGCAATTGGCGGCAAAAATCAGAGGGGAAGAAGAAGTGTATTTACAGAATAACAACCGTACAGCTGTGTGGTTGGTAATATTTATGATCTTATTCCTTGTATTCTGTGTAGTTTCGGCATATTACTACAAAGATGTTATGTTAGGCTATGGTCCTCATACTGCAGCCTCAGAGCATGGAGTCATGCTAGACGATATCTTTAATGTAACCTTAATATTCACAGGTATTGTATTTATCATTACTCAGATTTATTTATTCTGGTTTTCGTACAAGTACAGAGAAAGAAAAGGAGTAGTTGCTAAGTTTTTTCCACACAGTACCCAATTAGAGATTATTTGGACAGTAATTCCGATGATCGTTATGACTTATTTGGTTGTAAAGGGATTATTTGTTTGGAATGCTGCGATGGCAGATGTTAAGCCAGGAGAAGAGGTAATGGAAATCGAAGCTGCTGGGTATCAATTCGCATGGGATCTTAGATATCCGGGTGCTGATGGTAAGTTAGGTACAAGAGATTTTAGACTCATCGATTTAGCTAATAATCCACTAGGACAGGATTGGAAAGATGATAAAAATATTGATGATTTCTTACCATCAGAAATAGTGCTACCTGTTAATAAAAAAGTACGAGTTAGAATTACGGCTAAGGATGTACTTCATAACTTTTATCTACCTCACTTTAGAGTTAAAATGGACGCTGTTCCAGGTCTACCTACTTATTTTGTATTTACTCCTACTAAGACTACTGATGAGTATAGACAAACACTTAGAGAATATCCAGAATGGAATGTTCCATATGATGAAACAGATCCAGAAGGTCCATTAAGATGGGAAGCATTTAACTATGAATTAGCATGTGCTGAGCTTTGTGGAAGTGGACATTACAGTATGCGTAGAGAAGTTAGAATTGTAGAGCAAGATGAATATGAAGAATGGCTTTCTCAACAGCAAAGTTATTACTTGACCAATATTCGAAATACTGATGCAGACCCTAGAAAAGGTGGTTTATTAGATGCAGAAATTGGGAAACGTAAAATGGAGCTTTTAACCGACTTCGAAAGTGCCCATGGTTTAGATGATCCTTCAGGAGAAAATATTTCATTAAGACATGTTTTCTTTGAAACAGGTTCTTCTAACCTTAAAGACCTGTCAAAATATGAGTTGGATAATTTATCTAACATCATGACAAAATATAGTACTGCTGTAATCGAACTAGGTGGACATACAGATAATGTGGGTGATCCAGCAGGAAATCAAAGATTGTCTGAAGCAAGAGCGAGTTCAGTAAGAAACTACCTGCTTTCAAAAGGAGTTTCGGCAGACAGAATGAGAGCAGTAGGATATGGAGCAGATCAGCCTGTTGCTGATAATGCTACACCAGAAGGAAGGCAAGAAAATCGTAGAACAGAATTAAGAATTATTTCTAAGTAAGTATAAAGCATTTAAACAAATGGCAGAAGTAATCAAATATAACCCGGACGCAATCATTGAGAAAGATGGTTATGACGATCACTTTCACGATCATCATCATGGGGATAAGTATCAGTCTAGCTTTATCAATCATTATGTATTCTCAATGGATCATAAGATTATTGCAAGACAATTTCTGATCACAGGTATCTTTTGGGCTATTATTGGCGCAGGGATGTCTATCATATTCAGATTACAATTAGGTTTTCCTGATGAAAGTTTAGCTTGGATTAAGCCTTTATTAGGTAAGTGGATAGTGGTAGATGAAGCAGGTATTGGAACATTAGCGCCTGAATTTTATTATGCTTTAGTTACCATGCACGGTACCATACTAGTCTTTTTTGTATTAACAGCGGGACTGAGTGGAACCTTTAGTAACTTGCTGATACCATTACAATTAGGAGCAAGGGATATGGCCTCGCCATTTCTCAATATGCTTTCATACTGGTTCTTCTTTTTAGCGAGTGTAGTAATGTTTTATTCATTATTCCTTAACACTGGACCATTCTCAGGTGGCTGGACAGGTTATCCTCCGCTGAGTGCATTGCCCCAGGCTTCCTCGGGGTCGCAAGGTGGGATGACTTTATGGTTAGTAAGTTTGACACTATTTGTGGTTTCTGTACTATTAGGTGGAATTAACTATGTAACAACTGTTCTTAACTTACGTACAAAAGGAATGACCTTATGGCGTATGCCTTTAACTATTTGGGCATTTTTTGTAACAGCTATTTTAGGAATATTATCTTTTCCAGTACTAGCTTCTGGATTCTTTATGTTGATATTTGATAGAGGTTTAGGTACTTCATTTTTCTTAAGTGAGATATTTATCGAAGGTCAAGCATTAGACCGAGTAGGAGGTAGTCCGATCTTGTTCCAGCATTTATTTTGGTTCTTAGGTCACCCTGAGGTATACATAATTATATTGCCTGCGATGGGACTTACATCAGAAGTATTATCCGTACATGCTAGAAAACCAATTTTTGGTTATAAAGCCATGGTACTATCTATATTAGCGATTGGATTTTTATCCTTTATTGTTTGGGCCCACCACATGTTTATGTCTGGTGTGAATCCATTCATTTCCAATTTCTTCGTAGTATTTACATTAATCATTGCAGTACCGTCTGCGGTTAAGGTATTTAACTGGATCACCACACTTTGGGGTGGAAACATTCGACTTAATTCACCGATGCTATTTGCGATTGGTTTTGTTTCAATGTTTATATCTGGTGGTTTGACGGGAATATTCTTAGGTAATTCTGCTATTGATATTCAGATGCATGATACTTATTTTGTGGTTGCTCACTTCCATATTGTGATGGGAATTGCTGCATTCTTTGGAATGTTTGCAGGTATATATCACTGGTTCCCTAAGATGTTTGGAAGATTTATGAGTGAGAGTATGGGTAAAATCCATTTCTGGGTGACTATGGTAGGAGCCTACGCAATTTTCTGGCCTATGCACTATATTGGTATGGCTGGCGTACCTAGAAGATATTATAAGTTCGACACCTTTGATGCATTTAAGCACTTTGGTGAAATGAATCAATTTATAACAGTGGCAGCTATCATTGTTTTCGCTGCTCAAATACTATTTGTAGTTAACTTCTTCTATTCTATTTGGAAAGGGAAGAAAATGACAACTCGAAACCCATGGGGCGCAACCACATTGGAGTGGACCACACCAATCGATACAGGACACGGTAACTGGCCAGGTAAATTACCTACCGTTCATAGATGGGCTTACGATTATGGTAAAGATGGCGAGGAGTTTGTCGATCAGATCACTCCGATGCGAGAAGGAGAGACGCCAGGGGACGGACATTAATAACTTGTAAAGTAGAATAGATAAAATTACATTGAGCAAAAGTTTAAACATAGCACAAGCAAAACCAAGCGAATTAAATTTAATTCAACGTTTCGGTGTACTTGTAAAGTTTAAGTTGTCATCTATCGTTGTGACTACTGCGATTCTATCGTATGTAATTGTGACAATGGGAGCAAACTTTAGTTCTGTTACACTATTATTATTAGTAGTAGGTGGATTTTTAGTGACGTTTGCATCGAATGCTTTAAATCAAGTATTGGAACGTGAGTTTGATACGATGATGGATCGAACCAAGAATCGTCCGGTTGCAACAGGAGAAATGACGGTATCGACAGCTGTACTACTAGCAGGTATTATGAGTGTGGTAGGGATTATTGCCTTATCCTTAATACATCCTTTAGTTGGTTTGCTAGGTACTGTTTCATTTATGCTGTATGCATTTGTATATACTCCTTTAAAGCGTCATACGACATTATCTGTGGCTATAGGAGCGATACCTGGGGCCTTGCCAATATTAATAGGAACTACTGCGGGAGAAGGAAGTATAACATTGTTTGGTTTGTGTTTATTCGCCATTCAATTTTTTTGGCAATTTCCTCATTTCTGGGCTATTGGATATTTGTCCTTTGAGGATTATTCTAAAGCCGGTTTTAAATTATTGCCTGTCGATGAGAAAGGCAAAATTGCTAGGTCTTTAGGTATGAGTTCTACAATTTACGCAGCATTGATTCTTCCAGTATGCATACTTATGTATATGATGGGTCATGTTAATTTGATTGAATTTATAGGCACAATGGTGCTTTCTATAGGATATTTAGTACTAAGTATATTGTTTCACAAACAGTTTAATAGAGATTCTGCAAGGAAGCTTATGTTTTACTCGTTTTTGTATGTACCGATTTTGTTAATCATTCTAATCAGCTTTTAAGATGAGTCTTATGGTTAATCAATTTCACCAAAGGAGAATCCATCCGCAAAAATTTGCACTCTGGACTTCTTTTGCATCGATATTTATGATGTTTATTGCCTTAACAAGCGCCTACATTGTGAAACAAGCAGCTGGTAATTGGTTGGAATTTCCATTGCCTACTGTTTTTATATTTAGTACAGTGAGTATAGTTCTAAGCAGTTTAGCCCTGCACTGGTCTTGGTCATCGTTTAAACAAGCGAAGAAAAGTCAGTACAAACTAGGTTTGATGCTAGCTATAGGCTTAGGATTGGGTTTTGTGGTTTTGCAATATTTGGGGTGGACAACCTTATTTAGCTACGGAGTGGATTTAAAAGGAAACGTAAGTGGATCCTTCTTTTATCTAATCACAGGCTTGCATGCCTTGCATGTTTTAGGAGGGATTACCGCTTTATTGATAACAGCACTTAACTCATTTATGTTGGATTTTAAACCAACAAAAGACAGAATTCATCGATATGAATTAGTGCTTCACTATTGGCATTTTGTTGATGTTCTTTGGATTTTTCTTTTAGTATTTATTATTGTAGTTAAGTAAAACGATTAACTTAAACATGGCAGACGTAGCAGTACATACACATGATGAAGTAACAGATGATAAAATCTGGGAAGGTGGAAATAGACCTTTTGGAGCTTCATATGGAAAGCTAATGATGTGGTATTTCCTACTTTCAGATGCTTTTACTTTCGCTGGATTTTTGATTGCCTATGGTGCATTGAGAATCAGTATGCCTTCATGGCCAGTACCTGATTTTGTATTTAGCACATTTCCAGGAGGATTCCATCATAAACCTTTATACTTCGTAACAGTAATGACTTTCGTCTTACTATTTAGCTCTTTTACTATGGTGAGAGGAGTACAAGAAGGACAACGAGAAAATAAAAAAGGTGTAGTTTTTTGGATGATTCTAACCATAATTGGTGGGATGGGTTTCTTAGGTTGTCAGGCTTGGGAGTGGAATACACTAATTCGAGGAGAGAACATGACCGTTACGGTTAATCCATTTGGAACGCATGTGGAAAGTGGTACCTACCTTGAAGGAGATGGACACGAAATAAAGGCTGGAGATAGTTTTGCGGCAGGAGACTCATATCTTATCCATAAGCATGGAGATGATTGGGCACAGCTAAAATATAAGGTGACGGATGGTCCTGATGCAGGAAAAGAAAAAGTGCAAGCATTTGGTCCTAAAGCCTTTGGTGCATTATTCTTTTTTATTACAGGCTTCCACGGATTCCACGTATTATCAGGAATTATCTTTTTGATTATTATTTTGGTCAATGTTATTTCTGGTTTATATGTAGAGCGAAAGAACGGATATGAGATGGTTGAAAAAATTGGACTTTATTGGCACTTTGTCGATTTAGTCTGGGTATTTGTATTCCTTGTATTCTATCTAATTTAAAAACACAATTAAGACATAATATTACATGGGACATTCTTACGAAGATTCAAAAAAGAAGGTACTTAAGATTATCATAATTTTAGGTATCATAACCATCGGAGAGGTGATATTCGCCTTGTATGGTAAAGGTCACTTAATCGAAGGGGCGTCATTGCCTGGCTATGTTGTAGCTTTAGTAATGATTATTATGAGTATTGTCAAGGCTTACTTAATTGTGTATGAATTTATGCACTTAAAGTATGAGGTACCTGGATTAGTTAAATCTATACTCTTGCCTACATTACTTTTGGTTTGGGCCATTATTGCTTTCTTTTGGGAAGGTAGTGACTGGAAAAAACGTCGAGATCTAATTAGCGATAGAAATAGCCAAACCATCAATGAAGATGCGAAACAGGAAGGTTATTTAAAACTCGAAAGAGAAACTTATAAATTCTAAGAAAAAGCTGCTCATTTGAGCAGCTTTTTTTATAACCTTTACGGTGATTTTTTGTTTATAAATTAAACATTTCTAGAGTGAAGTATCTTAGAACAGTTGTGGTTATGTCTTTGATTTTTATACTGCCTGCAGGCTCATGGTGGTATTTGCAATCGGGATATAATTATAGAAAAGCAGCATTGGGCATACTAAGCCCTAAGGATTCATTATCAAATGCATCTTTAAATATACTGATGAATGGCGTCGATTTTAAAGAGCAACTAGCTGGGAAGACTACTTGCCTAGCTTTTGTAGACGATGCAGCTTTTCAAAGTAAATATTACGATCAATACAAAAAAGCCTTAAGTTTTCAAATGATTGTGGGTGGAGATTCACTTGCGCTTTCTGGAATGAATAAAGCTGCTTATGTATTAATCGATACTTCTGGATACATCCGCAATACTTATGAAAATACTCGAGAGGATCAAACTAAATTAATAGAGCATACTGCTATCATATTACCAAGAAAAATTCAGAAAGACATTAAGTTTAAGGAAAGCCAAGATTAATGAAAAAGACTGCTGAACAACGTTTGAAACGTTTTGATTTATTTGCCTATTTATCTTCTGCTTTGGTGCTTGCTTTAGTGGTACTAACACGAGGTGATGTTAAGCCCGATTTTGGCATCGACTTTAGTTTTCTGCCAGCTGTTTACTCGAGTTTCAATGCACTAACGGCTATAGTACTGATTCTAGCTCTTGTTGCTATTAAGCAGAAAAAAATCCAATTACATCAACGACTTATTTATACTGCCATAGGTACCAGTATTATTTTTTTACTGCTTTATGTGGTGTACCATTATACGACACCTGAGACTAAATACTGTGGAGAAGCAGGTATGGTGAGAAAGTTTTATTTCTTTTTGCTCATCAGTCATATCATTTTGGCTGGTGTGATTCTTCCTTTTATTTTGTTGACTTTTAATAGAGCTTATTTGGGTCTAATAGATCGTCATAGAAAAATGGCTAAATGGGTTTTCCCTTTATGGTTGTATGTAGCATTGACAGGACCCCTCATTTATGTTATGTTATATCCGTGTTATAATCATTAGAATAGATTAATTTTGTGTTATGAGATATAAGTATATAATTATCTTTTTATTGACTGCTGTCATCTTCTGTTATTTTCAAGTTGATTTAGATGCGCAGTGTCCAATGTGTAAAATGTCAGCGGAGTCCAATTTGAAAAATGGAGGAACGGCAGGAAAAGGATTAAATAAAGGAATCTTATATATGCTTACCCTGCCTTACATTCTTGTTGCATCATTGGGCTATATATGGTGGAAAAACCATCAAGCGGATAAGGAAGATGAAGTGGCTAGACTTAATTAAACCCTATCCGGTATTGCTTGCTTAGCTTTTTCTTTTTTGCGACCGAACATATATTTATAGGATAAACCTCCTGTAAATCCATAATGTCTAAACTCAACGGCTAAACTGGTTTCTTTTAGGAAGTTAAACGCGGAGTATTCGTATTGTAATCCAAAAGTGAATATTGAATTTTTGTAGGGTATATCTAAGCCAGTGCCCATATAAGGTGAAACATCAAAGCGTCTGGCGTTATCACTTGCCAAGTTAATAGGTATTTCGCTGAGTTTAATATCGATAACCACCTGACCAATTATAGTTACGTCACCATCTACAGCTAACCCAAGTTTTGCTCCACCCATGAAGAATGGGTTGACTTTTCTTTTATTCGCAAATTTTACTTTGATCCCTAAGGGCATTTCTAAGTAATCGACCCTTGTCTTTATCTTGATACCTAGAGGAACATCAAGACCAAGAAAATTTACATCTAGACCATATTTTGCATCCATTCCTCTTTCTTCCCAGAAAATCCCAGAAACAAACGAAAAATGTTCGTCTATGTTTAAGGCCAAATCAAGTCCTGCTGTTGAACCAGTAAACTCAGTAACCTCTGGGAGAAAAGCTTCACCAATACCTTTTATTTTAGCGGAATTTAAAACTACTCCATAACTAAGACCAAAGTCTACTTGGCTATTTGCCTGTAGATTAAGGAGGATAAATGGAAATATGAGAACTAGTGATTTGATCGATTGTAAAAGCTTCATATGCTATGATTGTGCTATAATTTCAGAAGGTAATTTTTCTATTTGGTTTTTTTAGCAACTTTAATAAAAAGAAGTAACCAACTAATAATTAATAATAATCCACCTATGGGTGTAACAGGACCAAGTATTTTAATCCATGTCAAGCCCCATAAGTTGTTTAAGGTCAGCATATATATACTGATGCTGAAAAACATTGTTCCTAACGACATTAAGCCTAAAATCGTTCCTAATTTTAAGGTTTTCATCTCGGCTAACAATACAATAAGGAAGATAGCCAGACCATGCATCATCTGGTATCTGACCCCAGTATTAAATGAATTAAGCGATGGCGCTGGGAGTAGTTCTTTTAACATGTGTGCTCCAAATGCTCCTAAGATAACTGCTGAGAAACATAGCGCAATAGCGAACAGTAGATAGTTTTTATGGCTTACCATTGGATTGGAGTTTTTTGCAATTTTGTGAGTATGGTGTTTGCTTTGGAAAAATGTTTTGAACCAAAATACGCTCCTCGTGCTAGGGGAGATGGATGTGCCGCTTCAAGTACAAAGTGTTTTTTTGTGTTAATCAGATCTTTTTTACTTTGAGCAAATCTCCCCCAAAGCATAAATATGATGTTTTCTTGCGTGTCAGATATCGTTTGAATTACAGCATTTGTAAATTGTTGCCAACCTATTTTTTTATGTGATCCTGGTCGGTTTTTTTCTACCGTCAGCATGGCGTTAAGCAGTAAAACTCCTTGCTCAGCCCAATGACTTAGATCACCATGCTCTGGAATTTTTTTTCCTACATCACTTTGTAATTCTTTGTAGATGTTTTTTAGTGATGGTGGAACACGTACATCTTTTGGTACTGAAAAAGAAAGTCCCATTGCTTCACCAGGATTGTGATAAGGATCTTGACCAAGAATGACAACTTTTAGTTTGCTTACTGGTGTTTGCTCGAATGCATTGAAGATTAGTTTGCCAGGGGGATAGATGATTTTCCCTGATTGTTTCTCCTGTCTAAGGAATGCTGCCATTTCAGTAAAGTAATCTTTGGAGAATTCGTTTTGTAGCAGTTTTTTCCAAGAAGATTCAATATTTATGGCTTTCGTAGTCATATTTTAAAAAGTAAATGTATTTCTAGGTTTGGGAATTATAAAAATACTACTAAATTTGCACCCCGACGAAACAGCGGTGCAGTTTGTCGAAGGTTTTTATCGGGGCCCGAATTTTCAAGGAAGTCTTGAAAGTTTTGTGTTTTGAACAATTTAAGAGGATGTAGGAATGATGAGAGAAGTCTTAAGAAATGCAGTTTTAGACAATTTCTTTACTATTGAAATATTGTATACTAATTGAATCCAGCAGTTAGTTTTTAGATAAATCTTAGTGTTTACTAATAAAATATGGTCTCGTAGCTCAACTGGATAGAGCAGCTGCCTTCTAAGCAGCAGGTTTCAGGTTCGAGTCCTGACGGGATCACAAAAGCCCTTGTAAGTCTTTGATTTGCAGGGGCTTTTTTATTGGACAATGGTTTATTGTAACCGATAATACCAAATTATATAAATCTAAGATTTATCCACATTCTGCTGAGTAGCCCGATACTTCCGCTCTTCTACATTAGCTGGATCATTAATCCTTGCCACTGCATCAGCCACACTTAGGTGATGATACTCAAGTTCTTTTAGCAAATCTGCTTTGTATAATCGATCACGTACTGAACCAATGGCACCACATAAATGAAGTTCTATATTTTTATCTTTTAGCAGGTTATCCATCTCTTTAAGCATATGGGTCCCGCTGCTGTCGATATCGTGAATAAGCTTAGCATCCAAGAGTAAATGTTTCATGTCTGGTTTAGTGTCTAATAGACTTAGGATCTTGTCCCTAAAGATGGCAACATTGGCAAAAAACAACTGATTCTCAAATCTAAAAATTACGACTTCTTCACTTTCCACCGCTTCCGGAAACCTAGACAGATCCTTGTAGCTATTAGAGTTAGGCAGTTTTCCTAGTCGCACTATTTTTGGGTTAGATATCTTATAAAGGATCACCAATATTGAACAAACAACTCCTACTAGAACCCCTAATTCAATGCCTAAAAGTAAGGTGCAAATAAAGGTGGCGAGCATCATGAAAAAGTCAGTTTTACGGACCTTCCAGAGATATTTAGCTTCCTGGATATTAAAAAGGCTAAATACAGATAATAAGATTATTCCGGCTAATACAGGTTTGGGCAAATAGTAGAAAACTCCGGTAAAAAACAACAAAGTCAAAAGTATAAGTAAAGCTGTCACCAAGGCTGAAATACTGGTTTTTGCTCCTGCCTCACTATTTATAGCTGATCGGGTAAAACTTCCAGAACTGGGAATAGCTTGGAAAAAAGCACCCACAAATTTTGCAAAACCTAAGGCTTTTAATTCGGTATTAGGATAAACTTGATGATCATTATGTTTTGCTTCTAAAGCCTTTGCAATTCCCATACTTTCTACAATGCCAATTAAGGTAACCGTAAGTACCGTCGGAATGAGCAGCTTAAATTGTTCCCAGCTGATATCAACTAATTGGAAGGTGGGTAATCCACCTGGTATTTTACCCACAATATCCACCTGATGTTTTTCAAAGTTTAGGAAGTAAGAAAAAGCTATAGCCAAAAGTACTACCAATAAAGCACCTGGTATCGATCGGCTAATTTTCTTAAACAACAAAATAATTAAAACCGTGGCTAGGGAAATAACTAAACTAATAGGATTAGTCTGCGCAATATTTAGCACTGCATATTGGATAGTCCCATAAAGATGCTCGGTATGGGGAATACTAAATCCAAGGGCATCTTTTAGTTGAGATACTAGAATAATAATAGCCGCGGCCGATGTAAAACCTACTATCACTGCATGAGAAAGAAAATTAACCACAAAGCCTAATCTCAGAAAACCAATAAGTGCCTGAAAAATACCAATGAGCAATCCTGAGGCTATCACTAAACTCAGATATTCTGGTGTCCCTGGCTCAGCTAATGCAGAAACTCCAGAGAGCACTAGTAATGAGGAAACAGCCACTGGTCCCACAGACATTTTAGTGGACGAGGCGAACAAGGCGTAAATAACCAGTGGAACTAAACCCGTGTATAATCCATAAATCGGTGGGACACCTGCAAGCAATGCATAAGCCATCGCTTGCGGTATCAAAACACTAGCCACAGTTAAACCTGCAAATACATCATCCTTTATAAAAGACTTTTGGTAGTTTTTTAAAGTATTAATGATAGGGAGATATACGTTTTTTTGATTCTTCAAGCGAGTGTAAAGCTAAGCAAGTTCTATTAAACTTGACACTCCAAAATGTATTGGATTAATAACTATTTTGAACTATTGATTCACATACTGGTGCTTAATTACTGCCCAATAACTAACTTTTGAGTCTCAATCTTCCCAGTGTTTAGCTCAGTATATTCGATTAGGTAAACTCCTGCACCGAGATGTTTGATGTCTATGATTGACTGATTTAATGATTCATGCACGGTCTTTCCTTTAAGATCTATTATCCGAGTTTGGTAGTTTTGGGACTTTGTATGACTAATCGATATCTGTTCTCTCGCAGGGTTTGGGTAGCACCGAAATTGGCTAAAACCTGAAGCTTGATCAACTTGACTAAGGACATTTTTATCTTTCACCTCGACGCTGATTGATGAAAGTATTTTTTCATTTAAACTGGTGTTAGGATTATTGTCTAATTTGATTGATGCAATGGAGAGTGGGTAGATGTCTTCAATATAATACGCATAATCTTTAGTGAGATATAGGCCATTTTCGATTATGATAAATTCTTTTGTTTCACTTACTTCTTCTCCTCCATCATTAATAAAATGAATAAATTCATTACTTGCTTCGGCTTCAAATTCTCCAAGCTTGATATAATTACTTTGGACTAGACTATCGAGTGGTGAAAACGATAAAATACTCGAATCTAGGCAGGTAGTTTCGAGTATTAAAACTGGATTATTATCGATGTAATAATAAGCTTCTGTTTCTTCCTCTGTCGAAATAATATGGGCAAGTGAACAAACATCTAACTCGGTTAAGGATTGGTTTCCGTAGGCATATAAATAATTGTGAATGGTGTCGATGCTCGGGCATTTTACATATTCCAATACTGCATTTTCATGGAAGTATGTGTAATCACCAACATATTGCAAAAGTGGTAAATCCACTGATACTAGATTGACGTTTTGATGGAAATAGGTGAAGCCTAAAACGGTGGTCAAATTAGGAAAAACCAGTCGAGTTGGTTGGGTGAAATTTTCTTGATGATAGTAAAGATTATCAAGTGTATCCGCTAAAATTTCTAATACTTGTTCACCTTCAGTTTCAATGTCTTCAACAGTAATTAGGTATGTTTCGCTTACGGATTCTCCCAATTGATTATATACTCCAATGCTTATTTCGAATTGGTTGTTTATTTCAAAATCAAAAGCCGCATCACTTTTTAATGTGTCACTATCGATAACGAAGAATTCATTATCAGGATGGTCTTCGGTCAAATAAAAAGTAAATGTATTAATAGGGTAATTTCCCTCAGCATCCAATGTGCCTATGATAGTGTTTACTGAGGAATTCTCTAATATATTAGTACCTGAAAGAGTTAAATTTTCTGGTGGCCCTTGACTAAAGCAGGTCGGTTTTACATCAATATCTACTGTGTTGTTTTCAATATAATAGCTAGGAGTTTGATCAGCTTCTGTAGAAATTATATGACTTAGTGTACAAAAGTCAAACTCAGTCATAGCTGTATTTCCGCTAACATATAAGGAGTTATGTATAGTATCTATGACGGGACTTTTTAGGCTTTCTAATACGGTATTTTCATTAAAATACACATAATCACCTACAAAGTGCAATATTGGAAAATCAATGGAGATTAGATTTACATTTTGGTGGAAATAAATAAATCCCTCAACAGTTGTTAGATTAGGGAAGACCAGTCGCGTAGGCATAGGAAAGCTTTCTTGATGGTAATAGATGGAAGCTAGGGTGTCGTCTAATATTTCTATGATTTGGATACCTTCATTTTCAACATCTTCAATAGTAATAACAAAATTTTCTACCAGCATTTCTCCCAGCTGATTATATACCCCAATGCTTATTTCGTATGTTACATTTTCTTCGTAATCGAAGACGGTATTTGTGCGTAGAGTATCCTCATCGATTGTAAAAAACTCGTTATTGAAATTATCTTCAGTTAGGAAATAGGTAAAGTCATTTGTAACATAATTTCCTTCTGCACTCAAGATGGCTACGTGACTGTTTTCAGGTTTGTTTTCTTGGATAGTCAAATTCGTGAGTTGCAGATTTTCTGGTGGTCCTTTACTAAAACAAGCGTTTTGTCCATCGATTGCTGGAGTGTTATTGTCAATGTTGTAGCTCGGTATATCATGTTCGTCTGTAGAAAGAATATGAGTTAAACCACAGATAGAAAGTTCCGTTAAGCTTGTGTTTCCGCTAATCGAGAGTGAGTTATGAATCGTGTCTATGGCCGGTCCTTTTAGGTAGTTTAAGGATTCGTTGCCATACACATATAGGTAGTCTCCTAGATACTTAAGCTGAGGAAAGTCGATTGATATTAAGTTTTCATTTTGGTGAAAGTAGGCGTATGAGTTTAATCTAGTTAAATTAGGGTAAACTAATCGTGTGGGTTTTTCGTAAGCTTCTTGGTGAAAATATAATGTCTCTAAGGTGTCGTCCAAGATTTCTATAATGGTTGTGTCCATCAGCGATGAAGCATTTAGTTGTGCACAAAGACTTAGAGATAGGAAGGCAAAACTTACTATGTTTTTCATATGTGTAATTTAAACATCTAGGCAAAGATAAGCCATATTGAAAACGAATGCACTAGCTCATTTATAGTTTATTATTTATGGAGCATAGCTAATTTTGAAAACTGAATGTACTTAATATCCATGCCGTATTAGACGTTGCTGTTTATATGAACTAGTTCAATTCTTCCTAGGTATATGTTACTAATGTTTTAAAATATTGACTAGACAAAAAGGCTAGTTTAGTTAAGTTCTCTGAGCTTTAACTAACACTTCATTTAATTGAGCCCTAATGGTTAGACACTTTTTTGATAAATACAACTATCTTCTATTTAGTAACCAATAATTTTTCAATAAAAATAGTCCTTGTAAGCTGGTCTTCTAGTTTTATAAAGTATGTGCCAGCTGTAAGAAACTCTACATCAATCATTTGCGGATTTTTGTATGAATTCATTAAAATACCTTGCATATTGAATATTGAGACATTAATATCACCAATGGTGTTGATATTTATCCAGATGGAAGTAGAACTAGGGTTTGGAAATATTTTTAAACTTAGTTCTGGATCTTGGTTTATAGAACTAGTTAAGTCCATTCCGTCACAATCTTCATCTATGCCATTATTTGCAATTTCTTCAGCATCAGGGTTGATTTCAAAATTATTATCATCACAATCATCCGCAACAGGAAATCCATCTTGATCGAGATCATCATCTAAGGTTGCTTCATTGCAATCATCATCTATGCCATTGTATGGTTCTTCATTTTGGTCCGGATTTACCTCAGAATTGTTATCGTCACAATCATCAACTAGGAGAAATCCATCTTGATCAAGGTCATCATCTAAGGTTGTTTCATCGCAATCATCGTCTATGCCATTATAGGCTATTTCTTCTAAGCCTGGATTAATTTCAGCATTTGTGTCATCACAATCATCAGCTACTAGATAGCAATCACCATCTTCATCTAGAAAGAGATTATCATTATAATTTAAGATATCGATTACCTCTGTATCTCCTGAATTTTTCCGTCCTCCAGCGAAGTATAATTTATTTTCATGTACTAAACCTGTAAAAAGATTTCTTTCTGTAGGCATATTTTCATGATACCAACAATCGGTTTCAGGGTTATAAATTTCTATGGAATGCAGAATATCATTAGATCCACTCTCTCTACCTCCGGCAAAGAATAATTTGTTATCATTTACCAATGATATGTGACTGATTCTTTCTTGTTCCATATTTAAAACTGCCCAAGTATTCTCGTTTATATCATAAACATCTATGACATTAGAACCTATAAATCCAGTTTGTACTCCACCGCTGAAATAGACTTTTCCGTTTAGATGAGAAGCGGCGATACTGCTTCTTCCAACACTTAAGGTATCATTTGTCCAAGTTTTGTCTTCGGTATTAAAGATAGTTACCTGATTACTTCTCTGGTCACTACCTATATTAGTGCCACCAACAATAAATAATGTATTATCTACAAGTGTACTTGTAGCTCCAGTACGCGGAGAATCAAGCACTAAGCTTTCCCAAGTTTCAGATTCAATAGTAAGAATGTCTAATTGATAGCCGTCCGTAATAAATATACTTTCTTCAGTGGCATGAATTGTCTTAGTTCCTGTTGCAGTAGGTACTAAATTTGTTGACCAGGTATTATTTTCAATATCATAAATGTCAATTATATCAGAAATAGAAGGACTACCTGAAGATCCTATAAAATATGCTGCAAATGTATTTGAAGATGAAGCCATGTTAGTTCTGGCTTCTGATAAATTTGCTTCTTGCCATGTTTCTGAATTAAGGTCGAAGATGTCAACTGTAGCAGAATTTCCAAATGGACTAAGTGAAGCCCCTCCTGCAAATATTAATTTATTGCCGGCTTGTACTGAGGTCAAATTGCTCCTTGAAGTAGATAAGTTATCACTTGTCCATTGTGCCGAAATTTGAGATGCTTGGGTAATAAAAATTGACAGTATCAAAATATACTTTTTCATGATGTTGTTCTTTAATGGATTAGATCATATAGAATTATGAGGTAAGATAATGACTTTGAGTTAATTATCTAATGTCTATTGTTTACACAATTAAATGAGTACGAAAGAAAATTGATTCTTGGGAAATTTGGAATCTAAGTCTTCTAAGGAATCTCTGACCTCCATAATCTATTTATATTTGCCATCCATGCATCACACACTCGTTTCATCGCCTTTGCAAGGCTTTACTGATTTTCACTTTCGAAATGCTTTCCAACGATTTTTTACTGGGATAAATGTGTTTTATGCTCCTTACATTCGCTTTAATGGAAGAATGGTCATTAAGCCGGTCTATGAGCATGATTTACAAGTGAAAAACAATCCGAGATCTAATGTGATTCCACAGGTTATGACTTGCAGTGCAGACGAATTTATCTTCGCAGCAAACTATGTTCATTCACTAGGATACCAGGAATTAAATTGGAATCTTGGCTGCCCTTATCCTATGGTAACTAATAAGGGAATGGGCTCAGGCTTGATCGCTAACCCAGACAAGATTGATCGAATTTTAGATAAGGTGCACAGCGAGACGGATATTATAGTTTCGATGAAAATGCGAATGGGTTATGAGCACAGTAGGGAAATCTTAGATGTATTTCCTGTGCTAGCTAAATATCCCATTAAAAACATCGGTATCCATGCTAGAATAGGCGCACAATTGTACAGGGGTGGAGTAGACCTAGAAGGTTTCCAGCGGTGTATCGAACATACTGATCAAAAATTATATTTCAATGGAGATATTACAACTGTAGCTAGATTCGAAGAAATGTGTGATCGTTTTCCAAGTATTGATCATTGGATGTTAGGCAGAGGATTGATTGCAGATCCATTTTTACCGGAGATGATTAAAGATAATACCCATGAATATCCTGAGGACCGAATAGAAGTATTTAGCAAGTATTTAGACACATTGTTCACGGCAGCAGAAAAGAAACTAACTGGTGAAAAAGCAGTAATTAGAAAAATGTTAAGCTATTGGGAATATTTTTCTTCCACATTTCCAAACCCAACTAAAGTTGTGAAGAAAATAAAAAAGACAAAGACTTATGAAGAGTATGATGCTGCGGTCAAAGATATCTTAGCTGTAGAAACGCTTAGCTATTAGCTAATCAGCTCATTTGTATCCTAATTCGATGAGACTAAACATAAGTAAAACTGTTTTCAGTGAAATATGGCAAGTCAATAAAACTTTAGATTATTTAAGGCCGAAGAATTTGGCAAAATCCTATTCAATCATATAAAGTAAATTAATTTTGAACTCAAATTCAATCATGTATAATTTGTTGAAAAATGAATGAAAACTTATCAAAGAAAAAGGGAGCTAATGGTGAATGGTTAAGTCCAATCTTAGCTGATGATGTAAAAAACTACTTAATCGATATTGACGGAACTATAACTGATGATGTTCCAAATGAAGAACCTGAAAGAATGGTTACTTGTAAACCCTATTTGGATGCATTGGAAACCATCAACAAGTGGTATAACCAAGGACATAGGATTTGTTTTTTTACTTCCAGGACAGAGGAACATCGAGCGGTAACTGAGGCTTGGTTAAAAGAACATGGTTTTGCATATCATAGCCTATTGATGGGTAAGCCACGAGGGGGAAATTATCATTGGATTGATAACCATATGGTACGCGCAACTAAGTTTAATGGAAAGTTTACGGATTTGATTCTCAAAGAGAAAAAAATCGAAGTCTTCAAAAGATAGCTTACTACTCAAAAATTACTAATCGTTAATAAATGGGCAATGATCTTAAAATCATTGCCCATCTTTATTTTTAGAACTGCTAAGGAATAATGATCAATTTTTGTGTATTGAAACCTGTTTCGTTTTCCATTTTTATAATATATAAGCCTCCCGGTAGATGTGATATGTCTGCACCTTTTTTATGGTTCAATGTTGTTTCTTCTATTAAATTCATCGTTTCGTTGTATATACTAATGCGGACATTATTAGTTTGATTTGCCATTAAATAAATCATCTTAGTGGCTGGATTAGGGTAAACCATCCAATGATTAGCCAACTGATTTTCATTGGAACTGAGCAAATCTTCGCCATCACAATCTTCATCGATACCGTTGTTAGGTATTTCCTCCGATTCAGGGTTTATTTCGGGATCATTATCATCACAATCTTCATCAGAATTAAACCCATCACCATCCTCATCAATGATTAGAGCAATACCATCACAATCCTCATCCACGTCGTTATTAGGGATTTCGCTTGCCTCCGAATTTACTTCGGGGTCGGCATCATCACAATCTTCATCGGAATTAAACCCATCACCATCCTCATCAATGATTAGAGCAATACCATCACAATCCTCATCCACGTCGTTATTAGGGATTTCGCTTGCCTCCGAATTTACTT
>JAHDEC010000041.1 GCA_020629035.1 Saprospiraceae bacterium
ATTATCAAAATAATCTAATTTAATAATGGTCAACTCTATTCAGGGAAGTTCATTTAGACTTTATGTTTCTTTAAATATATTATTCTGCTTAAAGAATATCTACTGTCTAACGTCTAGGTATTGAGTACTTGGTACTTGGATTTTTTAGAGGTTATATGTTAGAGGTTAGATCACTCTCTTAGGTGGTTTTTACTTTATATTTTCTTACGAAAAAGGTAATGTAAATGAATCCTAAGACCCCTGGTGCTAACCAATTAATGAGTGATGGGAAATAATCTAGATTTACTAGGAATGCGCTTATAGCTGCTATGTAGGCACCTGACATTTTAGCTATATGATCGGTCAGATATTGTTTTTTTCTTTTGGCTGGGTTTCGGAATAATAACCAATCTTGAACACCAAAAAAGATCGATAATAGTCCAAAGATTAAAAGAATGATATTAATGATTCCTTGGAATATGATTGGGTAAAAGACCATGGATAGACCGGTAAGTAGAAGTATGCTAGCCAAGATTTTATCTGGGTATAGCTTAAGTGCTTCCTCTTTATATCTTAGACTTCTTTTCCCTGCTATCGTAAAATAGAGGCTAAAGATTCCAATCGATAATAAGAATGGACTGCTATGTGAAGGCATGAGTGTTATCATAATGGCTAAAGGCAAACTTGTAATCATGCTATAATAAAAGAGCTTACCAGATTTAATATGGAGCGCTGATCCTTTCTTAGTAAACATAGCCAATGCTCCTGCTCCTAATGCTATCGAGCCAAGTGAAACATGCGTGTATAATAAAATGTTGAATAGTGTATTCATTTTCATTGGATTTTACCCAAAGAAAGTGCGCAATTTTATGCTTTTCAGGATTGTGTTATTATTGACAAGGATTTGGGGTGAGAGGCAAGGTTTTGTCAATTATTATTATGCTTTTGGGACAAATGACATGTTTTGTTTAGGTTTTGTTGTTGGTACTTGGTACCTGGTACTTGGTACTTGGTACTTGGTACTTGCTACTTGGTACTTGGTGCTTAGACTTTAGATTTTAGATTTTAGATTTTCTTATCATTAAGTACATAATTCTACTTAAATGAATATCTAGTGTCTAAGGTCTAGGTACTGAGTACTTGGTACTTTGTACTTGGAACTTGGAACTTGGTACTTGTATTTTAGAGCTTAGAGTTATTTGATTTTCTATAGGTTTACTTGTGATGGGTCTCCCATTTGGCCGGAGTTGTAGGCATCCATGCACCATCTTATTTGTTCTTGGTTGTTCATCACAAAAGGGCCGTAGGAATATACTACTTCGTCTAGTGGAAGTCCTCCTAAGATTAAACATTCTCCGCCACATTCACTAAATAGATTAATGATATCATCTCCTCTTTCGAACAAGGCAATTTGGTTTGCTTTCAATTTCTTTTTTCCTTCTAATTCAAACTCTCCGTTTATCATATAGACGAATGCGTTGTGCTCTGCATCTACAGGGATATCTATTCTCCCATTTGCATTTAAATTTAAATGGTAATAGAACGCTGGTGATAAGGTTTTTATCGAGGATTTTTGTCCGAATAATTCACCTAGAATCACTTTTACATTGTATGCTGGAGTGTTAATTGCCACCATATCTTTTTCTCCATGTACACTCGTTGTAGGATCATCAAATTTGTGGGCTGAAGGTGTATTTAGCCAGATTTGAAAGCCGTGATATTTTCCGCCTTTTTCGTAAAGTTTTTGTCCTGTTTCTTCCATGTGTATAGCTCCTCTTCCTGAACTAAACATCATAAACTCTCCCTTTCCTATCTGAAAATCATAGTTGAGGCTGTCCTTATGGTGACCACTTCCTTCTAAGAAATAAGTAGTCGGTGTAACACCGGCGTGAGGATGTGCGTCCACTCTTAATGGATCAATGCCTGGATCCATATCTACGGGACCAAATTCGTCTAGCAATACAAAAGGTGAAACGTAATCATTTTGATCACCAGCAAAGGCCCTCAAAATAGGGAGCGTACCTACTTTAGTTCGATCTGCGTTTAAAATTCGGTAAACCTTTCTATTGCTTTTTTTGCTAATCATCCCACTATTCTGCCCGACTAATTGTTTGCCAGCAAGTGTAGCCCCAATGATGGCTGAACCGGTAATAAATTTTCTACGTTTCATGATTTAATTTTTTCAAGGACTCTTTCAAAAATGTTGCAATGACTTCTAGAGTACTCCAATTGTATAATACAATATAAGTGATTTTGTTCTCTTGTTATGTTGTCTATTGACAATGCCCTATGTTCGCCTATTTTGTATTCTGTTGTCTATTCAAAACTTCTATGTTTTTGGTTTGGATGTTGATCGTTTAAATGGTTTAATGATTAGTCTAAGTGACTGGTCATAGGTGATATAATTCCACATCCAATTAATAAGTACAAAGATTTTATTTTTGAAACCAATGAGTGATTGAATGTGAACAAATAGCCAGAGAATCCAGGCAAAAAAGCCTTTAAATTTCATTTTTGGTAGATCAACAACAGCCTTATTTCGTCCTATGGTTGCCATAGATCCTAAATCTTTGTATTTAAACCCTTTGTCTTTTTTCTTAATCCATTCTTTGGCTAGATATTTTGCTTGCTGGATGGCTACCTGTGCCACTTGTGGGTGACCATGCTCGTATTCCTCATCACTTAAAAATGCTTGGTCTCCCAGGGCATAAATCGAGGGATGTTTTAAGAGTTGCAGTTTGTCATTCACTGCAAGGCGATTACCTCTTACATAACTATCTTCATCTAGACCTAGCACTTTTCTACAATGAACTCCTGCTGCCCAAATTACCTTTGTGCAAGGGATGGTGGTTCCATCATTGACCACCACATTATTTCCATCATAGGAGTTTACTCGTTTATTTAAAATTACATTGACTCCCAATTTTTGTAGGTATTTCAATGCCGTTTCTCCTGCCTCCTTTGACATTCCTTTTAACAATGCGTCTCCAGCCTGGACTAGATGTATATCTACTTCTTTAGAATCGATTTCTTTATACTCTTTGGGCAGAATATATTGTTTCATTTCTGCTAAGGCGCCTGCTAATTCTACGCCTGTTGCTCCTCCTCCAACTATAACTACATCAATATATTTTTGCCGTAATTCGTAATTTTTCTCCATTAAAGCTTTCTCGAAATCTTCTAGAATAGAGTTTCTTAGATATAGCGATTCTGCGACCGTTTTTAATGAGAAAGCTTTCTCTTCAATTTCTTTATTGCCATAGAAATTAGTTTTTGTACCCATGGCCAGGACAAGTTTGTCATAATAGATTTCACCTTGGTCAGTCAGGATTCTTTTCTCTTCGGTTTTTACCTCTTGCAGTTCTGCAACTCGTATTACTATATTATCACAATTTTGGAATGCCTTACGGAGCGGAAAGCTAATAGAAGAAGGCTCTAAGCCTGCCATGGCAACCTGATAAAATAAAGGCTGGAACTGGTGATAGTTGTTTTTGTCGATTAAGATGAGTTGGATGGGTTTATTCTGCAATTTTTTAGCAAGTGTAAACCCTGCAAAACCACCTCCAACAATTACTATTCTTTCGTATTTAGAATCTGGAATATTGAGCATATATAAATGTAGCTTAATTCGACTAATTAGCAAAAGTGTCACCTTTAATAACACTTTTTTTTAGCTTCTGTTCTAATGAAGATTTTTCATTTTTGTAGTTTTCGCCAAATTACTTTTATGTTTCATGATTTGGCGCTATTCCCATTGAGTTTGACGGTGTTTCCTGGGGAAAACTTAAACTTACATATATTCGAACCACGATATAAAGAGCTCATTTTAGATTGTAAATCTGAGGGTATTCATTTTGGAATTCCGCCTTACTTGAAAGATAAGGGAATGAACATAGGTACTGAAGTAATATTGGTCAATATAGAAAAGACGCATGAAAATGGAAGTATGGATATCCGTACAAAAGGGACACGGATTTTTAGGATTCACGACTTTTTGAAAGACTATAAAGATAAGTCATACAGTGGTGGTCGCGTAGAATATCTTGAGGTGCTTTATAATGGCGATCCAACATTGAACAAAAAAATAATAATGCATCTAGAAGAGCTTTACCAGTTGTTTAATCTTCAGAAAAAAGCACCAGTTCTAGACGAGCATTTTAATACTTACAAAATTGCTCATCATGTGGGTTTTACGATCGATCAAGAAATAGAATTCTTGCAATTAATAAATGAGTTTGATCGTCAATCTATGGTATTAGAGCAATTAGAACGCTTTGTACCAAAAGCAAGAGCTGCAGAGGAGCTTAGAGCTAAAATCCAAATGAATGGTCATTTTCGTAATATAATACCTCCAAACTTCGAGGGATAATTAAAACTCCACTCTGGCAGAAACAATGTGAGAAACAAGGACTTCGGAAGTATTTCCAAAGTTAGCTAAAGCATAATCGACTTTCACTTTACCTAGGTTAATTCCTATACCAGCATTGGGCATAAAACTAAGATCAGAAGTATCTGTATTAGCAGCATTAAGTGTTCGCTGAAAATTACCTAGACCGAATCGAAGAAATGCTAAAGAGTTATATCCTAATTCAACACCCAAAGACGGATCAAGTGCAAATCTATCGGTAGATAAAACGCCCGCTTCCGTTCCATCACTACTAAATCTAGCATCAAGTTCTACTAGGTAAGAAAATTTATCAATCTCTCCATGGAAAGTGCCCGCGAGGCTAACTTTAGGCAAAGCGATTTCAGTGGAAGAAACAGGAACCACATTACCTGTAGCTTGAAAAACCGCTTTCTCCTGCTCTGTCAAGCTAAAACTCCAAGCATTTACCGTTGTGGTAATATCTCTTAGCATTAAGCCTAAGGTAAATCTTTCTTTTTTGTATAAAGCTCCAGCATCGAAACCAATCCCCCATGCACGTCCAAATGATCCAATCCTTCTGTAGATGACCTTTGCAGTGGCTCCAACGCTAAGACCATCAGGACCAAGATTCATAGCATAAGATGCTAGCATTGCATAATCTGCTGCTGAAAATTCAGTTACATTATCGTAATTTATTGTGCCATCAGGACCAATTAAATTTATGGTGTTTGGAATATTGTCAATGCCCATTCTAATAATCGAAATGGAACCATAAGATGGTTTTTGCCAATCTCCCATTTTTGCGCCAAATCCTATGGAGTCATAATTTGCAATTCCACCGAACCAAGAGGCATGCATCGCAGCGGCTTCAAAATCAGACTCCATGGAAGCGAGCCCTGCAGGATTCCAAAATCCAGCAGTCACATCATGGGTAGAGGCTACCACTGATCCTGACATACCATGTGCTCTAGCTCCTACTCCAATGTTTAAAAATTCGTTTACAAATTTAGGGCTGTCCTGAGCAAAGATTTGAGCAGCACCAATCAACATAATAAAAACTAGAGAGCATACATTTTTAACCATCATAAAAGCTTATAAGACAAAGATAAGTATATTATTAAATAATTTAATATGAAATACTATCTGCTGGATTGTTTAATATTAGATAAAACTTAAAATTTTTCGATTTATTGCCTCTTTTTTAGCAATCAAATTTCAATATGGATAGTTTCCTTAGAAAGCACATTGTAAATTAAGTCAAACCAGATATCTTCTGTTTTGATTTTACCGGTACCGAGGCCTTTTGAGTTTTTATCTGCTTTTAGTAGGTAGGTAAAAAACCGCTGTATTTCTTCATAGGAATATGAGTTTGCAGCCACTTTAAAATCGCGTGCAAATTTAGGACTATATAAACCTACTTTTCTGGCAAATTCAACGTCGCTTAATGATTGATAGGCTTTTGCCAATGCTACCTTTTGGAAGTAATTTGTGAGGCTTGCTAGTTCTCTTACTAGTGGATGTTCTTTTTCGTTTTCTGCAAAATTCTGTACGATGCTGAGGGCTTTGTTTAAATTTCTGTGAGAGATGGCAGACTGCAATTCGAAAATATTGTAGTCCTTGCTCATCCCAATTTGCTCATAGACTAGGTCTCCTTTTATTTCTTCACCATCATTGACCATTAAACAAAGTTTGTCTACTTCATTAACAATTTTGCTAAGGTCTACCCCAGTTTTACTGGCAATAATCATTGCTGATTTAGGATGAATCTTTTTGCCTTTAGATCTTACATACTGTTCTATCCAAGCGGGAACTTGATTATCGTATAGGCGTTTTGACTCAAAAAAGATGCTATTGCTAGCCAGGGTTTTGAATACTTTCTTACGCTTATCAATAGACTTTTTATAAGAAATCGCAAGTATAGTATGATTGGATGGTTTTTCGAAGTAGCTCAGGAGTTTGTCAAAGTCCCTCATGAATTGCGCTTCTTTTAGCAAGACTACTTTTCGGTCGGCCATCATAGGGAATTGCCTAGCATGATCAACTACTTGTTTAAATTCAACTTCTCTTCCATAAAGAGCTACTTGGTTAAAGGCCTTTTCGGATTCTTCTAAGACCTCATTTTCTATGGTATGGATTATTTGGTCAATGTAGTGCGCTTCATCACCATAGAGAAAATAAACAGGCGCTAGTTTATTATTGCGGATATCTGCTATTATGGATTGGTGATTCAACGGTTTTTTTTGTAAAGGTAATGATTGCTTATTTATTTTTTCCCTCGACGATTTATACTAATCTTTTGGATTAGTATTTATGTCGAAGGCTGGCTTACCACGCTGAAAAAACGAATCAAAAAAAGCTTGCCCCGATGTCCTCGACGACCTCGACGAACCTCAGGTTGTCGAAGGTGTCCTCTCCGAAACTTTGGTTGTCGAAGGTGTCCTTTCTGTGCCCTTGGCTTTATCGGAGGGCTTTACCCAAATAGTAAAGAGCCAGTGTGGGGGTTGCATCTGGCTCAAAACTCAATGGTTCAAATTAGATTGTGATCGATTATTTAAGGCTGCCAGAACCGAGTTCTCTAGTACGGCCCCGTACTAGAGAACTGATCCCAAACAGTTCTTTAAAAACCGATTAATTTATTCGATGATAATCATCTTTTTTGTTGCTTTAAAATCACCACTTTCTAGCGTGTAGTATGCTACACCTCTTATCTCCAAATCGCTTTTCTTGATGGTGATTATGTTTTCGCCTTTCTGGCATTGATCACTTATTACTTTTAGTTTTTTACCAGTTACATCATGTATAGTTATACTTGCTTCAGCTGCTTCAGGTAAGGAGAAACTTATTTGTGTTTGATTAACAAATGGATTCGGTTCGTTTTGTGCTAGATTATATGCTGCACTGTTTGAAACCAAGTTTACATCCAATATTTCCAAGTTTTGTGTGTATGCTTCTCCTTTGGTAACTCCGGATATTAAGCTTACATCAGTCTCAGTATTTACCTTTTGGTTTGCTTTAAATGTCAAGCTAAATAATACTTCATCTTCCGCTGCATTTATTAGTTCTGACGTGTTCCAACTTATAGCAGTTTGAGCATCTTTACTAGTTCCAAGATTGTTGTCTGTCATTGTTATTAATCCTGATGTTACGCTAACTAGTTCTAAACCAATGTGAGATAAACCGAATTGAAAACCAGCCATTTCATAGAAATTGTTTGCTTTAAAATCAAGTATGATTTCTTCTCCTTCTGCAGCCCTTTGGTTGTTTATGTAAAGATCTAGAGACTCTCTATTTCTTGTATCGCTATCATCCGTTGCATTTAGTATAACGCTACCGTTTACATCACCTACTTTAATCCCAATAAAGTTTAAAAAGTCTTCATGTTGTTGTAACTGACTTATGCTCAATATCTCGTTGAAGTTAAATGCATTCGTAGCTGTTAACACCTGGTTTGCATCTGCAAATCTCCAACTGTCATTACTTGGGAGTTCACTATAGACTCCTAAGATTAGTTTTCTTAGTTCACTTAAATCAAAAGCTGTAATAGATCCGTCATTAGTTACATCTGCAGCAATCATTTTATATGGACTATTTAGGCTACTAATTCCTAAAATATGTCGTTGGATAATCACAATATCTAGCGTGCTGACACCATTTAAATAATCAATATCTTTTTCCGCTTCTATTGCATACGAAACTCCATTTAAGTGATTGTCTGTTAACCAATATCCATCCGAATCAGACATTGCACTTAATGGATAATCAGGCTGATTTGACTGAACTGAAACTGCAACAGCTTCTACATCATCTCCCAGTTCTGTCTCTATAACCCCTGCCATTCTAGACCTATTAAATAGGACATCATCACAATTATCGTTGTTATCGATTAGATTAATATTGACTCGACAAAAATCTGTATTATCACACTCATCCCAGACGTATATTTCCACTGGAATTAAACCATCAGCTGAGTTCTCTAAATCATCACAGGTTAGCACTAATGAAGTACAATTTGTGCTTTCATCATATGCAGGGTTAGCACTATCCGGTATATCTGTAAGACCAAAGCTGAATCTTAAATCTTCCGACTCGGTACAATTATCAAATGAACCTAAATCCATATCGCAAGCCCAAATCTCCAATGCTCCACTACTCATTAGTGCAGTGCTTATGTCGACACAGTAGGGTGTAGGGGCTTTTTTATCTTCGATGGTGAAATAGCTCACTCCGCTGGTTACATTTCCACATCCATCACTTGCTTTCCAGGTTACTCTATGCTCAAATTTGGAAGCAGGCAAGTCTTCTGGTAAGACAATCTCCATTGGCACACATGATGAACTTGGCGGAATGTACAACTCATTAATGGGTGTACCAAAATTTTGGTCGAATCTAGGTACATAACTGCTAAATTCGTAATCGGTTGTCCAATCTGACCAAAGGTCAACAAATGCTTGCCACTTAATCCAATCGCTCATACAGTCTCCAGCTATATCGCAACCAGTAGCAACTAAAACAGCTTCTCCCTTCTTAGCTTCGCAGTCATTATCTACTGCAATGCAAATAGTGTCTACTTTTAAATCAGGTCCTTCATCATCAAAGAATTTCAATACTTGTGTGTGCTTAAATGTACTGTAGCTTATGTCATCATCAGAACCGAATATGCCATCAGGACCTGCCTCGTCATCGAATCTTGCCTCTATACAATAGTTTACAAGAGTCCAGTGGTTTAATACTTTAAAACAAGCACCGTCTGGATTTTCTGGACTTGTTCCTTCTTCAAAAAAGAAGGTATCGCTTTTTAAGTTTACACCAATTAAATCGCAGGTTTCTGCTGGCCATGTTGGGTTTTCGTGTTCAAAAGTTGCACAAATTATTTCTTCATCATTTGGCCAATCGATAAGATCACCACAGTAAGGTTGTTCCTCATCTACACACCCCTTAAATACATACTCTGACTCTCCCGTTGCTTCATCAAACATTTCTAAAGGTCCTCCTGGCCATGTAGGATTCCAGCAAGATTCCCATTCTACCGTTATCAATTGGTCACATTCTGCGCCAAACCACTCGGTAACTTCTCCAGTGATGCTGTCCCTTGAGAGAGCCACATCGAAGGTTCTTCGAATTACACCCTCATTACATACCTCATCAAATCCTCCTAACATGGCATCATTTTTAACCGCAACGTCTAGCATCTCACAATTACCCGCAGCAAATGCAGCTCCTGACTTACTTAAATCATCTGGATCCCAACCACAACATATAGTAATATCTGGTGGACAAACGATGTTAGGTATTTTATCTTCAACTCTTATATTCATCCAAATATCAGTGTGATTATCGTCGGAGGTGTTAGGAATCATATCAGAACCACTATCCCACACTCGCACAATGATTTTATGTATACCATAAGCAATCTGTAATCCCGTTGTTTCGTCAACTCCAGTACTATCTAAATCCATGCAACAGAAGGTTACATAAGCACCATTATCTGTGTCATTATTGTTATCATTTTGATCAAGGTTGTTATTAAAGGTTACATTATTATTATATCCATTATTTCCTTCATTAAAACAACTTGGTGCCCCTCCGACTCTTCTAACTTCGAATCTTACTGGCCCACAATTGCCATCATGACTTCCATGATCTAAATCTTCCACGTAAATCTTGGCTACACCATCTTGCTCCACAAATGGTGAACCTGATAAGGATACTACAAGATTTTCCAGCAAAATAGGCGTAGGTGGGACATCATCAATAACGTGCACTAAAACATCTACTGTGCCTACATTTCCGCAACAATCTTCTGCGTGATATTGGTAAATGTGATCACCTTTTGGTGCTCCTAAAACTCTCCATGGTGCTTTTCCATCACCATTAACTGAAGTAATGGTTCCTGGACCTGTTACCCAATATTCTTCTACATGCGAACAATCATCTTGGATGTGTTCTGGTGCATTTAGTGGAAAGTTTCCAAGACAAGTCCATGGATCTATCCCACCTGAAAATTCGTGTACTAATATGGTAGGTGGATTTGTATCTACACTTTTGATCACTTGAGTAAAAGTGATAAAGTCTTGTGAACACCAATCTAAAATTGTCCATGTTCTTATAACCTTATGATTGGTCATACATCCTGGATTGTCGCCACATACAGGAATTATTTGATCTGTATAGCTTGAATACAGACCACAAACATTTATGTTAATTGCTTGAGGGTGTAATTCTCCATCACAACCTTTAGCCATGTAATATGGATAGGCCGCAAGATAACCTTCATTATTCTCGACTACGTCAACATCACAGCCTGCATCTGTTGTAATTGCAACATCGAAGAATGCAGCAATCGCCTCAGGTGAGGTATCATGTCCACATGGAAGATGTACCGTAGTATCTGGCCAAAACGTTTCAAATAAATTCATTGGTTCAAACAATACCACTTGAGTACAAGTATCAGTCAAAGGGCCATGTGTACTTTCTTGTGAGGCAATCCAGGTCCTAGTTAACTCCACAGGACTGCAAGCTACGTGATCAGGATCTAGATATTGATAACTATCATGATAAGTTAATTCATAGTCACTGCATTCTAAAACTTCTGGCGCAGGTAGACATAATTCGTTCCAAACCTCGCTGGTAAGTGCCTTATCTAATTCATAGCACTTAAAGACACAAGGTGTAGTTAAAGCACATGGTCCATCAAAGCTCCAGTTATAGATTCCCATCTGACCTGTGCCCCAAGTACTTGTCACCAAAAAGTAAATAGTACCTTCTGTAAGTGTAACCGTAAATGATGGTTCAGACTCAAAAACTCCAGCTATATCATCGTCACCACCTATTAAATTGTCACAAGAATTTAATGGGTCAAAGGCTCCTTCATAAATTCCAGCAATTCCATCAATCGTAGGATTATCTTCCATGGTAAAGGTAAATTCACCATCGCAAGGTGCCGTGAATTCTATTACATCATAGAGGGTTCCTGGCATTGGAGATCCTCCATCAAAAGCCCAACAAATGGCATCTGGATCGAAAGATGGATCATCACTATCAAGCGATGACACTAAACTGGTTAGTTCACACATGGGTGTCTCACAGACAATTTCTGGAGCCACTTTATCCTCTATGCAAATCTCACCCCAACAGTTGTTTCCTGTACAATTATCATGAACTTCAAAATCCATACACTGCCCTATCAGAGCCGTAAGATCATCACCAGATCGAAGTGTGTCTCCTTCCGATGTGAGGATAAATGCATCAAAAAATGCTGAGTAATAATCCTCATGAGCTAATCCACAAATCAAAGGTTCTCCTTCTAAGAATGTAGAGGTATAAAATTCACCTTCACAAACCGCATCCAGTCCAAGAGTAATTTTATCATTACAAACCATTGCATCTCCTGCATGCACAAGTATAGTAAACTCATCACTTAGACTTGCACAATCGGCATCGTCATCATTTATAGCTTCAATAACAAAGGTGCTACAAAGCATATCACTGCTTGCAGGTAATAGAATGGTTTCAGCACCATCACTATCCGTATCAGGTACAGCAAGTAGCAGTATTCCATCCTGGTAAACATTAAAAGTCATGTTGACCGGAACTGGAGCAACTAATACATCAATGCTAACTGATTCTCCCACACAAGCAAATTGAGGTGTTGGTTGTGTGATAAAAATCGGTATATCACCTAATGAAGTTTCTTTCTTTTCATTAGTCAGATCAAGATCGTTTGTAGATGTTGATTGTGCATCATTGAAAAATAAAGCAACTAAACAAAGGATGCTAAGCACTTTAATCGTTCGGCTTTTAATAAGGGTAATCATATGTTTGATTTAAGGTTAAAAAGCAAAAATCTTTTTGAGGCTGGGAAAGCCTTTGTAAGGATTTTAAAGCTTGTATGATATGAATTATGCGGTGGTTCTTTAACCGCTGGGATTACATTGAATACCAAAGCATGTAAACTAAAACATGATACCAGATTGTGGTGAACCTTGCATTCTAGGTAAGAAGAAACACATGATGAAATGGTAAAATATACATTTACCAAAGTACGGCATAGCGTACTGAAATGGCGGGTAGCCATACCGGTGCGGGTACACCAGTAGTGTTTGTTCAGAGAGAGAAGGGTCATTCTCAAAATCGGTTTTGGTTAAAAATTGTCTTTTGGGGACAACACAAATGTAATTAAGGATTTTAATGGTAGGTACTAAGTATTGACAAATAACATATATTAAACATAGTTTATTTATCTAATGTTTAACTAATTGTTTGTCTGTTCTTTATGGTCTATATAAGGTAGATATTTAAGAAATACATATTTGTATACTAACGTGATGTTTTAGATTAAATGAGATTTTTTGAAGTGGATTTGCCTTTTTTTTAGGTTTATAGGTTGGATTAATTGGGCGTCTTGAATCGCGATGTACTCCATTAAATTTCAACTTGTTAACATATTAATCATCTAAATGCATGCTCTTCGCTGCTGGTAGTATAATATTTGTTATTTTTAAATTCTATCAAATTATCTTGAAACGAGCCCTTTATATATTATGTCTATTTTTTTTGCTGACTGGTTGCGGTGAGGAAAATAAGGTGGATAATGGTCATGAAATAAAGGCGGAGCATGTCATTGAAAAAGATGATCCAGCTTTTGCTGAAACTGCTGAAGATGTGGTTAGTGATCGGACTTCCTGGCAAAAGCCTGAGATTATTGTGGGTTTAATGGGAGATTTATCGGGTAAAACTGTGGCTGATATTGGAGCTGGGACCGGTTATTTTTCTTTTAGAATGATCCACGATGCTGCTAAGGTTATTGCTATCGACATAGACACTAGCATGATTCAGCTTATCGAAGCATTTAAGTCTACCATGTCAGAAAGTCTTCAAGAGAAATTAGAAACTAGGCTTGCTTTACCAGATGATCCTTTGCTTAAAAAGGGGGAAGCCGATATATACTTGATTGTCAATACTGTGGCCTATCTAAATCGCCCACAATACTTTGCTAAGCTTCACTCTCTCATGAAGCCGGGTGATATTCTTATGATTGTAGACTATAAAGTACGTCGTTTACCAATCGAAGCCCCACCTTATGATGAGCGGGTTTTAGTTCATCTTTTAGAAAGTGATTTATACGATGCCGGATTTCAGCAGGTATATGCAGATGATACCTCGCTTGATTTTCAATATGTAGTTGTGGGTGGCATCTGATTGTCACGATACCACGCTATGCCACGATGCCACGATGCCACGATGCCACGATGCCACGATGAACCTTCGGTTATCGTAGGTTCGTAGGTTTTAAGCTTACTTTATTATAATTTCTTCTCTTCCAGGACCTACAGAAATCAGGTTTATGGGTGTTTCTAATTCTTGTTCTAAGTAATTAATATAGTTAGCTGCTTCTGCAGGTAAATCGTTGTGGTTTCTCGATGGTATATCCTTATTCCAACCTTTAAATGATTTAGTATTTACTTTAATACTATCATTTACTTCGAAAGGTATTTGTGTGGTTTGCTGACCGTCTAGTTCGTAAGAATCTACTGCTTCGAATGTTTCGAATTCGTTCATCACATCGATTTTTGTCAGGCAGATTTCGTCTACACCATTTATCATAATCGCGTATTTTAATTGGGGTATGTCTATCCATCCGCATCTTCTAGGTCTACCAGTTGTAGCACCAAATTCGTGACCTACTCGTTGTAGTTCTTCTGCATTTTTGTCGAAAAGTTCTGAAGGGAATGTACCGCTACCTACTCGGGTACAATAAGCTTTAGAAATTCCGATTACTTTACCTATATTTTTTGGAGCCACACCAAGACCAGTGCATACACCAGCGGTTACGGTGTTAGATGAGGTTACATACGGGTAAGTTCCATAATCTATGTCTAGCATAGAACCTTGTGCACCTTCTGCTAATATTCTCTTTCCTTTTTTCAATGCTTGGTTTATGAAGTAAGGTCCATCTACCATTTGAAGTGATTTCATGCGTTCGATAGATGCAAGAAATGCTTTTTCTTCTCCTTCCAAATCAAAATCAATGTTTGGATAGATTTGTAAAAGTGCTAAGTGCTTATCTTTAAGTGCCTGGTATTTTTCTTTGAAATTCGGGGTAAGAATATCTCCCACTCTCAGGCCATTTCTTCCAGTTTTATCCATGTAAGTAGGACCGATCCCTTTTAATGTCGATCCGATTTTTTCTTTACCTTTTGCATTTTCTGAAGCTGCATCAAGGTATCTATGGGTTGGTAAAATAAGATGAGCTTTTTTAGCGATTAGTAGATTATTTAAACTTAATCCCTTTGCCTTTAAACCATCTATTTCTTTTAGCAAAATGGTGGGATCTATAACTACTCCATTTCCAATTACATTTTGTACATCTTCTCTGAAAATTCCAGAGGGAATAATGTGTAAAACTGTTTTTTCACCATTTATTACTAAGGTGTGGCCGGCATTCGGTCCTCCCTGAAATCTTGCGATAATATCATAATTAGGAGAAAGGTAGTCAACGATTTTTCCTTTCCCTTCATCACCCCATTGAAGTCCTAGTAATACATCTACTTTCATTAGATTGGTTTTTTGCTTTTTTAATTTAAAACAGCTTCTTTTTCAGCAATAAAGAGCAAAGGTAGCTAGAAGCGAAGTTTAATTGACATTATATATGGAAAATTTATATATTTTTTGAATAATGTTGGTTTGCGATAAAAAATAAATGGTTTTATAGGTATATTAAGGTTATAGCTTCTATTCCATTAGTATGGAAGCTTGTAAAAAAAGGGTATTACATATGAAGAACATTTATGCATTGCTGTGTATAACAGCTATGTTGGTGGCTTGTGGTCCAAACAAATCAGATGTTTTGGCTAAGTACGAACAACTTAAAGCATTTGCTCAGCAAAATAATTATCAAAGTCTTTACAATGAATTTGATGGATCATCCAAAAGATTTGTACAGCAACTCCTAAAACATCCTAATCTTGATTACAAACAAAGCCGCAAAATTGGTAATCAATATAAATTGCCGCTTTTTTGTGCGATTTATGCTTACGATTTAGCTGAAGCGATGGATAAAACTAGCAATAAAGAAGGCTTGTTTTTAAATTATCTAAGCGAAGGAGACTTGCCTATTTTCGGCAAATCGGATGAGAGCGTTGTAGATAAAAACAATATCTGGGTGGGAGACGAAACTTACCTTTTAGCCAGCAAGGTTCTAGACAATCATATAAGTTTAAACCAAAAAATACTATTTGTTCAGGATTCTGTAGGCAATTTGAAGTTGGATTTCATTTCATTGTTACAGCTTAGTGAGAGTCAACTAAATCTTGAGTATCAAACTTTCTTAGATGAAGAAAGTAGTAAGATAGATTCTATGGATATAGGCTTTGATATGCTACCCTACTATTTGGCACATCGTAGCTAATGGTTTGTTAAAAAGGTCTTTAGAGATTTTGAAGCTATCGTTTAAGATGGTAGATTTTGTTAAAGGATGTTGTTCCTAAATATGAAGTGCGCAGTCTCTTCAGCCCATAGTTTGTAGGTCAGTTGAGAAGGGTGTACACCATCACTAAAAAATGTATTAGCTTTTATGGGACCTGGGACTTTATGTATCCAATCTTTTAGTCTAATTACTAAACTGTTGTAGTGTACATTGTTATGCTGTTTAATAGTTTGCTTTAAACTTCGACCTAGCATTTCTACCCAACTTCCAATAGTTAGTTTTATGATTTTAGTGAATGCTGGAAATTCCTTTATAGGTGGCATATTTAGAAAGACTATGGGTGTCTTTGGATGATTGCTTCTTAGTGTTGTGATGATTTGGTTTATGTGTTTATTCCATTTTTTGAGTGATGAAAGTGTAAATGCATCATTTCCTCCTAAACCAATAACTATAAGGTCAATGTTTTGTTCTTCAATTTTTTTCAATGTTCTTTTTGCAATGTGTTTTGCTGTGTAACCGCTCCTGGCATATACCTTCCAATGAATAGTTGTGTCTAGCTTTTTTGCTATTTCGTTTGCTAATGCTGCAGTAAATCCATCTTGGTGATTGATTACGCCCACTCCAGCAATCGTGCTTTCTCCAATGCTTATAATCGTTTTATGTGGCAGTGTTTCTTTTTCTGATGCAGGCTTCTTAGGATTTATGTATCCTTCAGGATTTGCTGCTTCTGGAAGTATGGGTACTTTCTTCCTGATTTGCTTTCCCTGTAAATATAGTATGGGTGATAGGAAGAAGGTAGTTATTTGTGTTACCAGATTTTTCATTGACGGTGAAGGTAAGGATTGTTTTTTTTCTGACGAACCGCTATGACCCCGACAAACCTGTGGTTGTCGGAGGTTGTTGGAGGTTTTTTTTGTTTGCATAAAAAAAGAGAGCCCCGACGAAGCATAGCTTGTCGAGGGCTCTCTGTTCAATTTGAAATCTTTAAAGTCGTGCGCGATGGACTTTTCACCGCGGACTTCTTTTCTGACTTCTTACTTCACAACATTTAATTTCTTAATGAATACTTGCTCATCAACTCTGATTTGTAAGTAGTAAGTACCTGCTGGTAAACTAGTTACATCTAGAATCATATGATCGTTATTCATCGTTGTATCTGCGTTATTCAATGCAATCGTTTGACCTTTGCTATTAAATATGTTTACATCTAATGTAGCTGAAGCATCTGCTCCGTTTAATGTAATGTTTACATATTCTGCTGCAGGGTTAGGATATACACTGATATCTATCACTTGCTCTACTTCAGACTTCTCAACTTTAATAGCTATCGTCTCACTGTGATTAAAGCTACCATCTGTCTCTACATCTCTTAATCTGTAGTAGTAAGTTCCAGCTACATCAAGATCAGTATCCTGAATTGTGTATGTAGCATTTGGAATTCCTTGTGCATCTACTTCAGCAGTAATATCAATCCAAGGCTGACCTTCGTATGATCTTTCTACCACGTAGTGATCTGTATTAAGTTCTGATAATGCTGACCAGTATAGGTTAGCTAACTCCTCATCTGCAATGTACTCACCCCAGAAGCTTGTTAATTCGGCAGCTACTGTAGATACAAGACCTGCATCAAAAGTAAGGTCTTCAGTACCTGGAGTTACTGTGAAATTATCAGTACATCCGGTAGCATCAACATCACTATCCAAGTTATCATTACTTCCAATATCCTTATTAACAAATGTCGTTAATGGAGGTAAGTTAGAGAATCTCAACTTGTACTCTTTCGGTGCCATGTCACAGAATAAGTACTCACCATTTGCATCTGTAAACATTGAAGCTTCAACTGCATCAGTTGCTGTACAAACTAACTCTACAAATACGTTAGCTACTCCATTTTCATCACCAGCATCATACATATGCTCTGTTCCACCATTAACAAGATCATCTAACCATACAAAGTTACCAATCTTCACTGGCTCATATAAACCTGCATCGATGTTAGGATTATTGTCTCCAGCGTTTATTACCACTGGTCCAGTTGTTCCTGTTACCGGATCCGCATCACTATCCATACCTGGCATTGAACCACCTTGAGCATTTTGCTCAGTAAAGATGTAAGCACCACCTGGTGAAGTAAACTTCACTTGGTAAGTAGCCGGTGTCAAGTTTGTAAACTGGTAGAATCCAGTTGCATCAGTAGTTGTCACGTCAACCATGTTACCTGCAGCATCTAATAACATTACTTGAATGTTAGAAATACCATTTTCTGTAGCATCTTGTTTACCATCACCATTCGTATCATACCATACATAGTCTCCTAATGATGCAGTTTGGATAAATCCAAAGTCAACTGACTTATTAGAGTTATCATCTGTATCTCCATCAGAGATTGGTTCGTTTCCGAATGTCAATGTTACAGCCATACTTCCTACTTCTCCATTTGTCATAACGTATCCGTTATCATCATTGTTGATGTTATCATCTGGATCAGTGTGTGCAGGCGTTGAAGTTACTGCATTTTCTAAAGCACCTCCTGAGGCGAAGTTACTGTTGTCTACTACGACAATGTAATCACCTTCAGTTAATCCTACGAAACAGTACTCACCGTTTGCATCAGTTGTAGTATTTGCTACAAATGTATCTGGAATATCATCTCCGTTTGTATCTGTGAATAAGCTTAGTGATACACCACTAATTACTGACTCACCTGCGTCAAACATTCCGTTATCATTGCTATCAGAGAATACTAGGTTACCGATAGATAATGAGATTGGCGTTACTGCCTCTCCATCACCATCATCATCATCGTTATCATCTTCTACGTTACCGTCACCATCTGTATCTACTCCATCATTTGGAGTACTATCAATATCATTCTCGTTCATATCAGTTACCTCAGCAAGGTTTAAGTAATCACCTGTAGCATTTACAGTTACTACCATTTGTAGTGTTTCTGTCTGTCCTACATTCAATGTACCTATGTTCCAGTTACCTGAAGTACTGTTATACGTTCCTTGAGATTCGATTGCACTTACAAATGTGTAACCTGAAGGCAATTGGTCAGTTACCATAACACCTGTTGCAGTGCTAGGTCCGTTGTTACCAACAAGTACTGTAAATGTGATGTTCTCTCCTATTCCAGGATTTTCGTTGTTTACTGATTTCTCTAAGTAAACATCTGCTACCTGTACTGGAGTTACTTCTTCTCCATCACCATCATCATCATCGTTATCATCTACTACGTTACCGTCACCATCTGTATCTACACCATCACCAGGAGTACTATCGATATCTTGCTCATTCATTTCTGAAACCTCAGCAAGGTTTAAGTAATTTCCTGAAGCATTAACCGTTACTACCATTTCTAAGAACTCAATTTGTCCTACAGCAAGTGTACCTACGGTCCATTCGCCAGTTGTAGAACTATATGCTCCTTGAGTTGCAGAATCTGACACTAATGTATAACCTGAAGGCAATTGGTCAGTTACAACCACTCCTGTTGCTACACTAGGACCTGAGTTACCTACTTCTACAGTAAATGTAATCTGGTCACCAACATTTGGTGTTGCGTTATCAACTTTCTTCTCAACGTAAACATCCGCTACTGCACTTGGGAATACTTCTGCATTATCCTCGTCATCTTCACTTTGGTCTCCATCGTCATTATCTGGCTCAGAATCAGCATCTGTTTCGTTGTGCTCTGTAACCTCTGCGATATTCAGGTAATCACCTGATGCATTAACTGTTGCTGTAATCATTAATGTTTCAGTCTGACCTGCAGCTAATGTTCCTAAAGTCCATATAGACGTTCCGTTACTATATGTTCCTTGAGAAGCCGTGTTTGATACGTAAGTATAACCACTTGGCAACTGATCAGTTACTTCAACTCCTGTTGCAGGATTCGGTCCATCATTACCAACAGTAATCGTAAAGACTATATCATCACCAATATTAGGTGTTGGGTTGTTAACAACTTTCTCTAACCATACATCCATTCCGTTTAGTAATCCTGCATCAACCGTAAGGTTGTTGTCATTAGATTCTAAAACATATTTACCAGTTAATCCTGTTAAAGGATCTGCATCACTATCTACCTGATCATCACCTGGTACATTGTTAGGGTTAACAAATGTGCAACCTGCTGGTGCAACAAACTCAACAATGTATTCTCCCGGTACTAAGTTTGTGAATAAGTATTCACCGTTCATATCTGTAGTAGTCGATTGTATCAAGTTACCAATTCCACCACCGATGCAATCATATAACAATACTGAAACGTTAGCTACTCCTGGGTCACCACCATCATACTCGTCTGGAGCTCCACCTGGAATATCTTTCCAAACCTGGTTTCCTAAACTAGCTGGTCCGAATAGACCAAAATCAATCGTCATGTCTCCATTAGCATCATCTGATGCATCCTGGTTACCTCCCTGGAATGATTCATTTACTGGCTCACCACCTAATGTTAAAGTAATAATAGGTGAAGTGATCATTGTACCAAAACCGTTTGGTTGATCTCCATTATCATCACCATCTTCTTGGTTATCATTAGGATCAGTAGGTGTACTACTTGCTCTGTATGCGAATGGTACAACAGGTATCATTATTTGGTATTGACCAGGAGCCAAGTCACCAAAGAAGTAATCTCCATTTGCATCCGTAATATCAGTAGCTAATACATTACCAGCTAAATCTTTCAATTGTAACAATACGTTAGGTATACCATTATCTCCTGGATCTTGGATACCGTTGTTATTCATATCTTCAAAGACTGTAGATCCAATGCTCATACACGAAGCTTTAGATATTGTCTGTGTTTCCACAGATACATTATCACAAGCATCGGTTACTGTCCATGTTCTTGTAGTAGAGTCTCCATCAACGTCATCAGTTACTACAACTGTTAAGTCTGAAGTAGCTGTACAGTTATCATCAAATGTAGGCTCACTGAATGGAGGCATTTCCTCATCACATGCATATTCGATATCATCTCCTACACCATTGATTGAAGGACTTTCGTTATCCGGTAATCTTGTGATAGTCTGAGTTGCAGTCACTTCGTTTCCGCAAGCATCAGTTGCTGTCCAAGTCTTAGTCATAACTCCACCTTCACACTCATCGTATGAACCTGTTACTGATTCTGTTACTGTAGGAATACCACAGTTATCAGTTGCTGTAGGGTTGCTAAAGTCTGGTTCAACCTCATCACATTCGAATGTAAGATTATTTCCTACTCCTGTGAATATTGGATCAATTTCATCAGCTTGTCTTCCGAATACTGAAGTACAGTTATCAGAAGTTCCACAACCATTATCTATTACATTATATGTAAAGCTTATAGATTGTCCACAATCAAGAGCTAATACATCACTCAAGGTAGGTAGTTCGTTTAAGTTATCACTTACGTTACATCCTCCTGTATTTCCAAATGCTGCTACCCAATCATTGTAAGCATCAGTCATTTCTTCTACTGTCGCACATGCTAGAACATTTGTATCAGTTGGGCAATTTGCTTCAACCTCAACTCCTGCATCTCTTGTAAATGTACTTGTACACTCATCAGAGCTTTCACAAGATGTTCCAACTCCACTGTTTACTGTATAAGTAAATGACATTGACTCACCACATGCTAAATCAAGTGCATCTACTAATGTCGGTAGATCAGCAATGTTAGATTGAACATCACATCCTCCAGTGAAACTAAACCCTGCTGCCCATGCGTTATATGCCGCTGTAATCTGAGCCTCAGTGCTACATGCATCTAATACTTCGCTTACAGAACATGTTGCAATTACATCCGATCCAACTGCAATACCAAACGTGCTTGAACACTGGTCTGAGTTTTCACATGTTGTACCTGCACCTGATGTCACTACATAAGTAAAGTCAACAGACTCGCCACATTCTAAATCAAGTACTGCATTTAAGCTAGGGATTGTTGCAATGTTATCAGTAACATCACATCCTCCACTATAAGTAAATCCATCTACCCATGCTTCGTATGCAGCAGTAATCTCTGCATCAGTACTACATGCAGTTAAGTTTACAGTATCGCTACAATCAGCAACTACTGAACTTCCTTCTGCAATACCAAATGTACTTGTACATTCATCAGAACTTTCACATGAAGTACCAGCACCGCTAGTAGCTATGTATGTAAAGCTTACCGACTCACCACAATCTAAGGCTTGGATATCTGCCAATGTTGGTGCATTTGCAATATTATCTGTTACGTTACAACCTCCATTCGCTTCAAATTCTGCGATCCAAGCATTGTAAGCTGCTGTGATAATAGCATCTGAACTACATTCTGATACGCTTACTGCATCTGGGCATGTTACTACTACATTAGTACCATCTCCAATACTAAATGTTGCATTACACTCATCTGTACTTTCACAAGCTGAACCAGCACCGCTAGTTACTGTATAAGTAAAGCTTACTGACTCACCACAATCAAGGGCTAATACATCATTCAATGTAGGTGCCGTTGCAATATTGTCACTCGTGTTACATCCTCCAGTTGATCCGAAGTCTGCAATCCATGCATTGTATGCTGCAGTAATCTCTGCATCCGTGCTACATGCATCCATTACTGGATCAGCTGCACATTCTGCTACTACATCACTTCCTGCTGCTATACTAAATGTTGAAGTACAATTATCTGTACTTGCACAAGCTGAACCAGCACCGCTAGATACTTCATAAGTAAAGCTTAATGACTCACCACACTCTAATGCTAATGCATCTGCTAATGTTGGAGCCGAAGCTAAATTATCAGTTACATTACATCCTCCAGTTGATCCGAAGTCTGCAAGCCATGCATTGTATGCTGCAGTAATCTCTGCATCAGTGCTACATGCATCCATCACTGGATCAGTTGCACATTCCGCTACTACATCACTTCCTGCTGCTATACTAAATGTTGAAGTACAATTATCTGTACTTGCACAAGCTGAACCAGCACCGCTAGATACTTCATAAGTAAAGCTTAATGACTCACCACACTCTAATGCTAATGCATCTGCTAATGTTGGAGCCGAAGCTAAATTATCAGTTACACTACATCCTCCAGTTGATCCGAAGTCTGCAATCCATGCATTGTACGCTGCAGTAATCTCTGCATCTGTGCTACATGCATCCATCACTGGATCAGTTGCACATTCTGCTATTACGTCAGAACCAACAGCTATTGAGAACGTGGCTGTACAATCATCAGAAGCAGGACATGTTGAATCTGGTCCGTTAGACACAGTATATGTAAAGCTTACTGACTCACCACAATCAAGGGCTAGTACGTCTGCCAATGTCGGTGCAGATGCTAAGTTATCTTGAACATCACATCCACCAACATATTCGAATTCAGCTATCCAGCTATTGTACGCAGATGTAATTTCTGCATCTGTACTACATGCTGCTAGATTAGGATCAGATGAACAACTAGCAACAAGTGCTTCAGCTGTTCCTATGCTAAATGTTGCATCACAGTTATCCGTACTTGGACATGCTGAATCTGCTCCATTTGATACTACATATGTAAAGCTTACTGACTCACCACATTCTAAAGCTAATAC
>JAHDEC010000016.1:0-84438 GCA_020629035.1 Saprospiraceae bacterium
GGAGCCTCCAGAGAATGCCAGACCATTTTCTGTATTCCCAAATCCAGTTGGGGAGGATAGAGCGATTAATATACAATTGGCTGAAGATGGAGTGCAAAATGTAAGCTTGTATGATACCTATGGGAATATCATGCAAACATGGAATGATGTAACATTTAAAAGGGATAGGCTTACCAAATTGTCATTAAAAAATCTGATGGCCGGCCCGTATATAATTGCTATAGGAGACAAGAAAGAATTTAGAGCCCAACTTATAATTATCCAATGAAAAAAATATTACACATATTTAGCCTACTTATTTGTTCAGTAATCATACTTAATGCACAAGACGAAGTGACTAACTCCATTGTCTTTAATGAAGGAGGAATAGTACAACCTTTGCGGAAAGAACATATAAAAAAGAATGAGAAAGGAGAATATTTCATACTAGCTAATGGTTTTATTCAAGATTTCAATATTGGCTTGGATTCTTTTCCATATATAGAGTTACCGGAAGAACATCAAGCAGATATTGGAGGAAGTGGACCAGTATCCTACTTAATTAAGCTAGATAAAAATATGCAATTTGTTAATCTAGTAAAAATGAGGGGAGAGATTGCATGTAAAATGGACATTACTCATGATAAGGTCATTCTTGCTGGACAAACGTTTGATGAGTATTTTTATATTGATGATGAAGCCTATCCTCCGGTTGAAGCTAATAGAGGGATATTAATTACATTTGACCATGATCTAAATTTTGTAAATATTCCATGGCGCCTCAATGCTCCTATTGATTGGCTTTCTACATTTGGAGATTCAATTGTTTATTTAAATGTCCTGCTGTTAAACAAAGATACAATCACCATTGGTCAAGATTCTTTTTACAATATTGGATATGAATGTTGCCGAAATAATATACTAGTAAAATATAATCACATTAAAGAAGAAATCGTAAACCACTGGCGATTTGGATCATACGGAGAAGACAATGTTCGCGGTATGGATACAGACAATATGGGGAATATAATAGTTGCTGGGCAATTTAAGCATTCCTGGTTTACTTTCAATAATGTAGACACCATAGATAATGATGGTTATTACACCGAATTTGTAGTGAAATATAGTCCAGAAGGAGAAGTATTGTGGAACGTATATGACCCTGCTCCAAGTTCAGCAGAAATGCAAAGAATGTGGCAAACTAAAGAAGGAGATATTCTAGTTTCATATTGGTTTGGATCTGGATCTTTAATTGTTGAGACTGACACACTAGATACAAGCTATGATTCAGAATCAGAATCACATGGGGCCCTTGTAAAATATAATGCGGATGGAGCATATCAGTGGATGTATATGTTGGATGGCTTAAATATTTCGAATGCTACCATCTGGGATGTTGAATTGAAAAATGATACGCTTGACGTATTGAATGCAATAGGTGGTTGTGATAGTCTTTATATAAAAGATAGTCTTTATACTAATATTAGTTTTGATCAAGCATTTATAAAGCTGAATTATTATTCTGGAGAGTTATTAGAAGGTCATATTCGGGTTCAGGATGCTATTGAAACTGCAGATGACTCTTGGTGCTCTTACTTAGAAAAGGATCCTGACTCTGACCGAGTAAGATTAATGTATAATGTTAATGTCGTTCCCCAAGAATTATTTGGTGAGTGGTTTGGTGAAGAAGGAAGACGACAACATATTTTTATTGAGCTTAATGGAGAGATGTATAGTTCCCTCATGGAGCCTCCAGAGAATGCCAGACCATTTTCTGTATTCCCAAATCCAGTTGGGGAGAATAGAGCGATTAATATACAATTGACTGAAGATGGCATGCATAATATAAGCTTGTATGATACTTATGGGAATATCATGCAAATATGGAATGATGTACGTTTCGACCCAAGTTTGCCTAGTCGTTTAACACTAAATAAAATTCCTTCAGGCACTTACATTCTGAGCGTAGGACAAGACCAAGAATTTAAACCTCAACTGCTCATAATTCCATAAATTGATCAAACGAGTTATTCAGTGCTCAAAATAGAAAATATAGTAATCTTGAATAGCAGAGACCTTAGTGCTTAATGGCTTATTGGATAATGATATTCTTTGTGGCTCTATGAAAAAGGCTTGTGGTGAAATCATCTGTTTTATTCCTCTAAATGATAACCAACATCCATTTTTTGGCCCAAACTTATTTGATTTTTGCAAATGCTAGATAAGCAATTATAATTACAAGCTCTTAAATTACCTATCCACAGTAACACTCAACTGCATGACATCTGTTGTGCTTCCAGTAAGTGAAGAAGTAGTAGCATCGACTTCTATTAAATAGCTAGTTTCAGATGGCTCAGAGATTGTTGCCGTTCCTCCAGAAACAATGTATTGTGTTCCTGCACCGCTAGGTCTAAAAGTACCTGTCATTTCCTCTAAATCAAGCTCTAAAACATTAGTTGTAAACTTGGAGCTATACTCTCCAGCCAACGAAAAATCAGGAAAGCTGATTGAATGTGAAAAGTCTAGAGCAATATCAATGCTATCCATACATGTATCATCGAAAACCTTAAATCTAAAACTGTGATTAAGAACAATAGCATCAGAGTAGCTATATTCGCTAATGTTGTAAGTAGAACCATTGAGATCTAAAGTGTTACCCGTTAAGCTAACATTATCACATGGCTCCATTCCTTGTTCCATTTCTTCGACCACAGGATCTTCCTTACCGCAAGCATTCAAGATTAAAAAAATCGAGAGTAGACTACAAAAACAAAGTATTCGATTAAATCTAAAATTTCCCATTTATTTATTTTAAAGTCATGTATAATTTTCCTACTCCTTTACTATTAGATGTGTCGAACTAGTGCCAGAATAAACATCGCATAAAACTACATAATATCCTCCATCCATAAGTGATTCAATGCTGATAGTATTCGCGCCTTTATAAATAAAATCAGTTTTTACTAAACTTCCAGTCAAATCAAAAAGCTTGAAGGAAAGTTGATCATAATCACAACTTACAAATAGTAAACTTGTGCTAGGATTTGGGTAGATTTTTATATTGGCCAATGTTGTAGCTAGGGTAGAACTCACTAAATCTTCTCCATCACAATCTTCGTCAATTCCATTGTTTGCAATTTCTTCAGCCCCAGGATTTATTTCGGCGTTGGTATCATCACAATCTTCATCTGAATTAAATCCATCTCCATCCTCATCAATAATAAGTATTTCCCCGTCACAATCTTCATCTATGTCATTATTAGGTATTTCCTCCGATCCGGGATTTATTCCGGCATCGAGGTCATCACAATCTTCATCTGAATTAAATCCATCCCCATCCTCATCAATAATAAGTATTTCCCCATCACAATCCTCATCCACATCATTATTAGGTATTTCCTCCGATCCGGGATTTATTCCGGCATCGAGGTCATCACAATCTTCATCTGAATTAAACCCATCGCCATCCTCATCGATAATAAGTATTTCCCCATCACAATCCTCATCCACATCATTATTTGGGATCTCTGCTTGACCTGGATTTATTCCGGCGTCGGCATCATCACAATCTTCATCTGAATTAAACCCATCTCCATCCTCATCAATAATAAGTATTTCCCCGTCACAATCTTCATCCACATCATTATTAGGTATTTCCTCCGATCCGGGATTTATTCCGGCATCGAGGTCATCACAATCTTCATCAGAATTAAATCCATCTCCATCCTCATCGATAATAAGTATTTCGCCATCACAATCCTCATCCACGTCATTATTAGGTATTTCCTCCGATCCGGGATTTATTCCGGCATCGAGGTCATCACAATCTTCATCAGAATTAAATCCATCTCCATCCTCATCGATAATAAGTATTTCGCCATCACAATCCTCATCCACGTCATTATTAGGTATTTCCTCCGATCCGGGATTTATTCCGGCATCGAGGTCATCACAATCTTCATCGGAATTAAATCCATCCCCATCCTCATCAATAATGAGTGCAATCCCATCACAATCCTCATCCACATCATTGTTAGGTATTTCGCTTGCCTCCGAATTCACTTCGGGGTCGGCATCATCACAATCTAAGCTATTCTCAACATATCCACCTGGCAAACTGCAATCCATTACGCTGTTTTCCAAGTCTCCAAAACCATCACCATCATTATCAGCAAAATATTCAAAAGCAGGTAAAACCGTAACCTCAATAAATTGACTTGCTAATTCACAATTACCAAGTTCACGAAAAGGACTTAGTTCATATAAAATAGTTTGGCTGATACCAGCATTATTAAACAAGGCTTCTCCAATAGTCCCAGTTCCACCTTGAAATTCTTGATCAATACCTCCGGTGACATCTGATCCATTGTTATCAAAACTGACGTCGATAGACCAGCTAGACATTTCTTCAAATTGAAGTTCGATATCAAGTTGGTCTCCACTACAAATGGTGTATTGGCAATTACCATTATCACAAGGCATACCATCAATTAATATATTTGGTTCTTCTGCACACGCATCATTTAGTGCTCCTAGATTATTGGAAATTCGTGGATTACCAAAGTAGTCATCAAGCACAAAATCAAAACCTATTCCTTCGACAAATAACTGGTTTCCCTCTGTAGGAATGATCGAAGTAAAATCTAAATGACTAGCATTGTTTGGAATCTCGGTATTGACAAAATCATCTTCTAGGTCAAAAGGATAATTAAACCAACTAAAGACCACAGGATCTTCGCTGTATAAATTCGAGTTCATTTCTAAAGAATCTGGCAAGTCATATAGACTTCCGGAAATAAGCTGAACCGAACTACTACTTGACAAAAAGTCAGGCGAGGCACTGATGATGTTGTTCTGAATAAATACATCTTCAATCTTAAAAAATCCTAGTTCTAGATCTAAATAATTTATCCTGATAGCTCTTAAATTCTCCTCAATATCTCCCTGTAGCCCAAAAATAGAGTTATGAACAAAATAAATATTGTCCATGACTACATCTTGTGGTTCGTTCGATGGACGATTATCATCAATGTAAAAGGCTTGAGTATTTAAGAAAATATTGTTGAAAATTTTAATGTTGCTACTTCTGTTCTCATTGGGGTTGAAGTAGTATTCAGATGCAACGGCAACACCTGCCGAAGGTCCTCCACCTCTCCAATGGCTAGTATCTCCTTCAGTTGCATAAAGAAGATTATGCGAGATAATACCATCGATCATGTTATCTGCATAAATATTTACGCTGTAATTGTCTGATGATGTGTTATTATGGATATATACTTCTTCGCAATTGGTAGCGGCAATTCCTTCGCCCCAACATTGAAAACTATGGCAATGACTGATTTCTACCTTTTGAGAACGACCTACTTTAATACCTGAACCCCAGGTAGAACTTCCAGGGAAGTCGTTTATCCCATCTACATTTATCAAATTAGTATTACTTACTTCACAATGGCTAATTTTTACGTTGGAAGCAAAATTTATATTTATGCCATGATCATAGGCTCCATCTATACGTACACTATCGATAAGTAAATCATGGGCAAAATTATTACATGGAACAAGGTTGTTACTAAAGTCCATTACCGCAAAGTGTCCAGATGTATCTGTTGCACTGGCCAGCGATATACTTAAATGCCTCACGCTAATATTATTGCCAAGTAGGTTCAAAAATCTCCCATTATCAGTAGGTGTTGTGGACCCATCTAAGAAGACAGAATCCATATGTGTTCCAGCAAGACTTATCGCTTTGTATCCATCATCATTGTAAAATTGCCAGCAAGCTTGTCTTAATTCTTCTTCAATAGTATAGTTACCAGGTAAAAAGATAATTTCAGAATGTATGGTGTCTCCATTCTCTCCAAAGGGAAGTTTATTAACGGCCTCAAAAAAGCTTGCCACAGGACTTTCAGATGTCCCTTCATTTTCATCATCCCCATTTAATCCAATATAGATTGTATGCTCTATCTCTCCGAGCTTTGGTGTAATACTTTCTTGAGCAAATAATATTTGAGTAGATAAGAGTAGGAAGAGAAAGCTAAATTGAAACTTCATAATATTGATTTTTTGGATACTTTAATGACCCTTAATCTAGGGCTTAACCCCTAGATGATTTAATAAATAACCAGTTGTAATTACTTATCGGTTTACAAAATGGGTGAATTCAAGATGGGAGAGCTAAAGCTTGTAAGAATAAACTGCTACAAAAGCATATTAGTAAAGATAAGCATTAATTGAAAAGGTTTCTTAAATTCCATTCATCACTGCTAAGACCAACCATAAATCAAGCCACCTGTAGTTAAAGGAGTCGAAGAAATAGCCCCTATGGAAAAAAATACAGATCGAAAATGGTAGTGCTGATTTAGAGATTTTTGAGGGAATAGATGAATCATTTTAACTAAAGGAATCAAATGCTACGGGCAACGGGGGCGTTCAAGCGAATTTACAAGATGCAATAAGCAAACAGGTGGACTGTATGATGAAGTACCAACTGATGGTTTACAAAAATTATTGAACTTAAATTGACTAACCCAGACCATAATTTTTTCTTATTAAATGAAATTGATCTTTAAAAAGAACTGCTAAACTTAAATATAAGCTTTAATTATGCAGAAAAAGTTGTAATCCAAAATGGTATAAAACGAAATATTTATAATGCATCAGAATTATAAGCTCATGAATAATAACTGGATTATTGTATGGAAGGACCCATTTGCTGCATGGAATATTAAGTCCAAAGGTTTTCATAAAGAGAGTGTAGAAGACAATTTCGTTTATTTGTTGAAAAACATTTTACAGTTAGGTGAATATTCAAACTTATTATACTCAATTGATGGTCATGAGAAGGCTTTAAACAGGGTTTGCCGCGAAATGGATTTTGCATCAAGATCTAGATTTCAGGATTTCGGAGAATTTTTAGGTTGTCAACTTTTTTCGAATATCAATTTATTTAACTCTAAAGGGAGAATTATTGAGTTAAATTTTTGTAAAAATAAATTAAACGAAATAGATAAGGCAAATATCTATAATTACAAAAATAGCAAAGACCATACTTTGTATTTCATTAATCTTAGTGTTTCGATTAGAAATAATTCATTTTTTATTAGTATTTATTTGTTCAGTGACATTTTCTTTCCATTTGTAGCATGCCCAGAAAAATATAAGAAAAAATATGATGATAAGGATGAAATTGGGCCAATGCCCTATTTTTTAAGAAAACATGGGTATGATAATAGAGTACTATCTAACTTAAATGGCTCACGATTTAATTTCTTTCTCAGTGAATTGAAAAAAATAGTTGACAACTCCGACAAATTATTGTGGGAAGGTCCTGATTTAGAACATTGGCGAAGCTATCATTCTATGATCCATGCGGATAAAATAGACATATCTTAATAACAAAATGATATCTAAGCGAAAAAAAAAGTAATATCAACAAGCTTTACTGATAATCGATTTTAACGCCACTTTTTTAGTGTCTCATCGAAATACTTGTACCAATGCAAGTCTAAGGAATATCAAATACGTATAGCCAGTTTAATAGAAGACAAGATCACTAAAACGCAGAAGATTTTATTGCTACTAAATTTGATTTCGACGTGGAAACTTCATTTTCTATTTTGGAGAGAAAAGTATATCTATGCCTATTCAAGTTTTTTATTTAACCACTCACTGAATTTATTCTCTTTTATCTTAATCGACTTTTTATAATTAAAAGTATAAACTAGATCTGTTCCAATAAATAAATCTGTGACACTAAAATCTTCTTTCCTTTTAGATGCTCTAAGTTCAAAATTGTTTGTCATACTAAACTGCTCACTGAATTCATAATTGTGACTTACAGAATTGACTAGTTGGGGTTGTGTGATTGTTGGGTTTTGGAGTATGTTTAATCTAATACTTGCCATTAAATTGCCTTTTTCAGAATAATTAAACTGATCTGATACATCAATACTATAGATGTTAGAAATGATACTGTTTGATTGGCTCTGCAAGAAGTTAAAGTTTAGTTTGGGTGTGTGCTGTTCTAATTTTACTACAGTTGATATTCCACTACTAATATTTTTCATTTCATTCGAAGTGTCGATTGAATCAGACGTGATGGCAAATCCGCTTTGAAGTGAAATGTAAGCAGAGAGATTAAGTCGATCTTCTTTCCCCAGGATATGATTACTGCTAAATTTTGTATTGATTCTGGATTGAGAAAAAGCTATGGAGTCAGGTTCGAATGTTTGGTTGTTTACGTGATATGTTTTATTGGTATTCCGCATATTAGGGAACGATAGATTTATGCTGTGTTTCTCATTAAATCTAAAAAACCATGTAATACTTGCCCACCTCCAGTTGAAGATGCTAAAGCTAGACTTAATTTCGATTTGCATTTAAAGAACATAGACTTTTTTGTAGCTAATTTTGATTTGGGGCAAATACCTTCCGGGGATAAATTTTTTACGCATATGAGAGGATTAGCTGTAAATGGTAATCCAGCAACAAAGCAACAACTCCATGAAATGTTTCACACATTATATGAACTTAAAAGGCGTGGACTTACAGCTGACAATGTTGAAGGTTTTAGATTAAAATATAGCAGTGGTTCCGAATCAGATATTAAACTAATTGGAGGTAAACACATAGAATTGAAAAATGTAAATTACAATTCTGCTGATCTTAACCAACAAACCATTGATCAAGTTTGCGGTCCAACCGGTGCATTTTCAGTGATACAAAAAATGGATGATTTCGAATGGGTTAACTATCATATAAGAGATGGGAGTTTAGATAATTTGAGAACAAAATGGCAAAATGTTTTTAAGAACGAAGTTGCAGAGGATGGTTATACTTCAACTCAAATATTTAATCGTATTTGGAATAATGATGATTTAAAAGCAAGTTTATTTGATAATGCAGTGAAAAGTTTAGCTGAAGTTGAATTTCATACAATGATAAATAATAAATCATCAGATATTTATGCTTTTATCTATAAACTATAATCATGGTAAATTATATTCTTAGTAAGAAAATTGAGAAAGTTAATCCTAGATATAGAATTTGTGGATCACAATTGCTCTATATCTCAAATGAGGAGCTGTTTTTGGGTTCAAAAAAAATAGCTAAAAATGTACAAGATTCACCTTTAGATTGTTGTGAAGGTGAGCCATATTTTTTTGATGGAGAAAGTACGCTAGGATGTGGGAATGTGTTTAATGGAGCCGTCATACCAGATTCCATTCATAAACATGAGTGCCTAATAGCAAGCAATCACATATTTAATGAGCAAGGCAAAGTGATTCATGATCTTAACTTAATAAACGGAAAAAGTGAAGAAGTTATTTATGATTTTGGGAAAGTGTTAATTGCAAAGTCGGTTTCCAGAAATGGTAAATTTATATTTTTTAATTACAAAACAGAAATTAAATGTTTTGATCGGGAGAGTTTAACATTCATTTGGGAATTCAAATTGAATGAAATTCAAATCTCAGATATTGATTTTCCTGAAGAGATAGTTATTGTACGTCAATTAATGCATAAAGAATATTTGATTCTGTGTTTATCACATAATTTTCTTTTTGTATTAGATATTTCTACTGGAACAATTGTTAAAATATTCAAAGAAGAATTAGATGATCTACTTGAAGAATACCAAAAAACCGATTCCAAATCATCTCTTACAAGCGATTTTATTATTAAGCCATCTTCCAATAGCTTGATACTTTTTTATGGCAGAAAATATATTGAAATAAATCTTTTAGGATTTGAGATTATTGTAACAGATTTAAGAGATAAATTAAAAAATAAAAATATTACTTCTTTAATTAGTGGCCTTAAGAAAGAATCGTTCAATTCTCAAATTGTTTACTTGAAAGCTGATATGGACGGATCTAAATTTGGTTTAGAAAATATAATACCACAATGTATAGTGGCTTTTGATCTTAATCAAAAAACAATTTTATGGGTTTACCGATTTATTGATGACTCAGTACATTCAAACCCGGTGTTGTATGCTGATAACAGGATCTATGTGAGAGGTTTTTCTGGTAATTTATATATATTTTCAGATCAGCAAAATCAGTTATAAGTAATACTAAAATTAAACTCCACCCAAAAAAAAGTCATATCAACAAGCTTTACTGATAATCGATTTTAGAGACACTTTTTTAGTGTCTCATCGGACTACTTATCCCAATGCAAGCCTAAGGAATTCCAGATATCTATAGCCAGTTTAACAGAATACAACATCACTAAAACCAGAAGATTCTAAAAGCTAACTAACAAATAATCAGTTCTTTTTATATCTTGTATAATAAGCAAAAAACTCCAGCCGATTGTTATGAAAGAGCCTTTCGAATCTGTATTTACTGATCCTGATTTTCAGAAAACCTTGCAAGGTTTGGCCGAGAAACTTGCAGTGCCCGAACAGGAGGTAAATACAGCAGCATCGGAAGCACTCAAAGAAATGTTTACCATCCAACATCCCATACTTCAAACTATGGGTGTGCAATTAGCCGAGTTTGTGGTTGATCGGGCATATGAAAAGACCATCGATGTAAATATTGATGAGTTAAAGGATCTTGTGAAAATGATGCGTAGCCATTCGGTAGCCTTTGTGATGACGCACAAAACGTACATTGATATGTTTGTTCTAGGGATTACCTTGGCACGTCATGGGCTTAAAATTCCATTCATTTTTGCTGGTGCCAATATGGCCTTTGCTGGAATCGGGCAGTTAGGCAAAAGAGCCGGAACGATCTTTATTCGAAGATCATTTAAAGAAGACGAAATATACAAAGCTACCTTACGCCATTTCATAGCCCATTTAGTCCAGAAAAAAGAACACTTTATGTGGGCCTTAGAAGGTTCTAGAAGTAGAACTGGAAAATTGATTTGGCCTAAAATGGGAATCCTTAAATATATACATGAAGCTGAAAAGCAATCTCATGCTAAAGTCAAATATGTTCCTATTTCGATTGTCTATGACTTAATACCCGATGTAGAAGACATGACATTAGAAGGTAGGGGAAAGGTCAAGAAAAGTGAGAGCCTAGCCTGGTTCCTAAATTACGTACGTAAAATGGGAGAGGAGCATGGGAAGATTTCTTTAAGGATTGGTGAACCCGTTGATTTTAATGAGATCGAACATTCCGTTGTGCCCACTGAGCAAAACTCAGATAAACCTTCTATTTCAAAATTTGCTTTCGAGCTGGCCTACGGTATTAACCATATTACACCCGTTACGACGGTAAGTTTGATTTGCACTGCTTTGCTAAGTAAGTTTGCATTGACTAAGCGAAGCACTGAAGCAATAGTGCTCGAACTGATGCAAATCATTGAGTCTCATCATCCTGATGCTCTAGTTGATCGAGGTGGAAGTTTATCGGAGAAAATCCAACGTGCTCTAAACTTAATGATCAAAGCAAAGCTCATTCAGTTAGTGGATGAAGGCGTAAATGCTAAGTACTCCATTGTGCCAGAGAACTTTTTAAAAGCCAACTATTATGCAAATATGGCAACGCATCATTTATACCAGCGAGCATTTATAGAATTGGCCCTAATGAAAATCATTCAGGAACAGCCTGAAGAACCTTTCTTACGGTTTTGGGAAGAAATTATGGCTATCCGAGATTTATTTAAGTTGGAATTCTTTTATGCTAATAAGTCAAGTTTTACGGATCAAATAGAGCACCAACTCTCTTGCATGCATCCTGAATGGATGGATATTATTGCTAATCAGCCTGAGAAAATCGAGACACTGATTTCAAATCAGAAAATCTTTATCTCTCAGGTCATGCTGAAAACACTCATCGAGGCATATAAAATAGTTGCTTATAGTTTAAAAAGCCTTGAAAAAGATCGGACTTATGACGATAAACAACTAATGCGGACTTGTCTATTTTACGGCGAAGAGCTGCATTGGAAAGGAAAAATACACCGTTTAGAATCTGTTTCAAAACCATTTATAAGTAATGGACTTCGATTAGCCAAGAATAGAGATCTCATTCCGACATCAAGCAATGCAAAAACCAAAGCTATTAACACTTGGTTAAGCGAATTAGATGATTATACTTTGCGGATGGAACAACTGATGGATTTCTTTTCGGTTAGTTCAGCATTGCTTAGTAGGGAAGCAGCTCAAGAGTATGCTATACCTGGCTCGAAGCATGCTGATGTATCTAAAACCATTCTGGAAGGAGAAGAAGGTCCCCATATTGCTGCTTTCTTCGACTTAGATCGTACGCTCATTGCTGGTTTTTCTGCCAAAGTATTTATCAAAGAGCGCATTAAGAGTGGTAAAATGACACCTAAAGAAATAGCTGCTCAGTTTCAGGGAGGCTTAGTTTATGCACTAGGAAATAAAAACTTCGCAGGTCTTGCTGCCCTTAGTGCAAAAGGAGTTAAAGGCTTGCCAGAAAAAAATCTCATCGAACTAGGTGAAGAAGTATATCTAAAACACTTGTCAAAAGCGATTTATCCGCAATCAAGAGCATTAGTGGAGGCTCATATGGCAAAAGGGCATACCGTTGCTATTGTATCGGCAGCTACTCCATATCAAGTAGAACCAGCATCAAGGGATCTAGGCATCAAGCATGTAATGTGCACTAGAATGGCTGTACAAAAAGGGAAATTTACTGGGGAGATTGTAGAACCTGCTTGTTGGGGACAAGGGAAGGCAATCCAAGGTGAAGCTTTTGCAAAGAAGCACAACATTGATCTACAAAAAAGCTATTTCTACACAGATAGTCATGAAGACTTGCCCTTATTAGAAATAGTGGGTCATCCGAAAGCAGTAAATCCTGATAAGGAATTAACGAGTCTTGCCATGGAAAATGAATGGAGCATCTATCGTTTTAATGATCATGGCAGGCCAAATATTACCAGCATTTTAAGAACAGGCATGACCCTAAGTTCGGTAGGACCCGCGGTACTTTCTGGTTTGACGAGTGGTTTATTATCGCGGGATTGGAAAAAAGGAACCAATTCTATGATGGCTATGGTCGGAGATTTAGGTACTTGGGCGGCTGGAATGAGATTAGTAGTCAAAGGAGAAGAAAACATATGGAAATCACGACCCGCAGTATTTATTTTTAATCACCAGAGTAATGTAGACCTCCTCATATTGGCCAAGCTACTAAGAAAAAATGCAGTAGGTATTGCCAAGAAGGAACTTCAATACACGCCTTTGGGTCCTGTCTTTAAAGCAGCAGGAATGATATTTATCGATCGATCAAATAAGGAAAAGGCCATTGAAGCAATGAAACCAGCAGTGGAAGCTTTGAAAAATGGAACGTCTATTGGTTTAGCTCCAGAAGGAACTAGAAGTTATGATTACACTTTAGGGAAATTCAAGAAGGGAGCCTTTCATTTAGCTATGCAGGCTAAAGTGCCCATTGTACCGATTGTGATAAAAAATGCACATGATGCGATGCCTCGGGGTTCCAGTGTGATACGTCCAGCAGTCGTAGAAGTAAGTGTGCTAAAACCTATTCCTACCTCAAGATGGAAACGCCAAGACTTGGATAAAAACATAGCTAAAGTACGAGCTAAATTTCTGAAAGAATTAGATCAGTAAATGGAGATCTGTTATTAATAGATACAGAAATACCATCCAGATTTTTGAAAACTTGATGTTGGACTAGCACAAGAAATAATAACCAGTCCTCATTAAAAAAAGTGAAAGGAATCTGAACTAGAGCTATGATTGGTATGCTGGTAATTGAGTGAGTATCGAAGCCAACTTCATTCCTATGGCAGCATCTCCTTCCAATTTTAATCTTCCTTGAACAAAAGCCACCTGAAGGTTTAATTTTTTTCGAGCTATTTGTAATAGGTGCTTTTCTTTCACCTTAAGGGTTACATCTGCTTTTTTTGCGACTCCCTTACGAACACTACCTGGAGCTTTAGAAAGGTTTAGTTGGTAATCTATGTTGGTATCTCCTTCCACATGAAACTGGAATAGTCCAATTGGCTTTTTTAGGAAGGTTGGATTCTCTTTTAAAAATTTGCGAATGAATTCAAAGAATGCTTCAGTTTCCGTTTTTTCGCTTTTCTGTTTAGTAGAAACTTTTTTCTTTTTAGATTTTTTACCTGTCTTCTCGTACTTTAAAATGTCTGCTTCTAAGGCATTTGCTTCTTCCAAAATGTAATCAGAAAAGAGGTCTAAATCAGGCATTGACTTCAGATCAGAAGTAGGGCTTATGGTAATATTCCCATTATAACTTAGGACAGTAATAATCAATCCCATTCCGTCAATAATGGGAGCCATTCCCATGATGGAATGCATTTTATTACCATGCAAATAAATGGGTAGTTGAGGACCTGGAACATTAGTAATCACTACATTGAAAATGGGTTTATGAAGTTTGGATAAGTTATATCTTGAATACAATCGAGCCGCTTGATTAGCAACTCCAAATGGAACAGCCTCAGCGATGTTGGATAAAGATTTAGCTCCCAAAGCACCTTGGTAAGTTTTACCCTTGATCGTATTGTCGTAAATGGTTTCTAATCGTTCAATACGATCCTCAATGTTTGTGGCTAATTGCACTAACATGGCAGAGAGGTTGTTTCCCCCTTCGGCCGTTTTTTCTTTTGCAGTAGAAATTGGAACCATCGCTACTAAGGGTTTAGTAGGTAGTTTCTTTTTTTCTTCTAGGTACTTTTTTAGAGCGCCTGCACAAATGGCGAGGATAACATCATTGAGGGTTGTCCCTATGATGTTTTTCAATTTCTTTACTCGGTCTAAAGAGAGGATGGTTGTATTCCATTTCCGCTGTGCAGAAATAATTCCATTTAATGGTGTTTTGGGTGCACTGAATGGAGCTGTGGGTAAATCTAAATGTTGGGCCCGAGTCATGAAACCAGCTTTCAGCGTAGAAAGTACAGTGTCTTTTACCAGATTAGGGAATTTGAGTGGCTTTTGCGCGAAACTCAAGGTGCTTTTAACCATCAATGCTAATTCATTTGGCAAAGGTGCAGGTTTAAATTCTCTTGGTTCTTTAATCGGTGAGGTATCAGGGCTTAGATCAAACATAATACCTAATAGTCCGGCTCCACCAACACCATCAATAGCGACATGATGAATTTTAGATATGATAGCTACAGAACCTGGTTTCACCTGTGACAATTGGTCTAAGCCTTCTACAAAAGTAAAGGACCAAAGTGGCCTTGATTTATCTAAAGGTTCGCTAAAAATCTTGGAAGCTAGTTTTCGTAAATTTTTCCAATTTCCCGGTTTAGGTAAGGCAATGTGATCGATATGCATATCGATATTAAATTCAGGATCATCCACCCAATAAGGATGATCAAAACTGAAAGGTACCTTCATCAGTCTTTGTCTCAATTTCGGAATCTGATGAATTCTCGAACTAATGGTTTTTTTAAAAGATTCAAAATCTAAAGTTCCTTCGATAACTGCAAGGGCGCCTAAATGCATTGGACTAGTCGGCGTTTCTACGTACAAGAAAGTGGAATCCATACCGCTGATAGGTTTAATTCCTGTTGTATCGAATTGGTCAAATAATGAATCTTTCAAATTAGAGTGTTTTTAACTAATTAATAAATCTTCTACCAAGTTACTTGTCTCAAAATACTCCCAATTTGCTTTTTCGTAGGTTAAACGATTGCTGATAATTTGGAGTACAAGTGGGTTAACACCTAATCCAAGATGACTTCCTCTCACCTGAATATTTTGATGCCAATTATCCTCTTCCTCTAGGCATAACTCCCAAGGAACGACTCCATCTTCTTTGCTGAAAATCGCGGTCGTTGGAACGGGTGCTGGTAAAGGAATATCATCTAAGACTTCTTGTTCTATTTCCTCAGTAACAATTTTACTTTTCTTTAAAAGATCATACATCCAAGTTGCATTGTTAGCATGGTACAAACCTTTAAAAGGCGATCCCATAACAATAAGTTGGCGTATAATTGCTGGGCTGTGCTTAGCTAGTTGGCGCGCATAAATACCTCCTAAACTCCAACCGATGATGGTGATAGGCTCTTTATGTTTTTGATAGATTCTATCTATTTTTTGTTTGAGCATATCCACATAATCACCATGTGCATAATTTCTTCCTTCACCCCAGCCGTAAACTTTGTATCCTAATTTATGGATAAAACTTCTTAAGGGAATCGTAGAATAATCGGAAGCTAAAAACCCTGGTAAAATCAGCACGGGATGCCCATCACCCACACCTTCTAATTTATTAAAGAATCTGTAGGGTACATACCATCCTAATTCCATTACGGCTCTCACTCCTTCAGTAAGCCCCCAAGCTAAAGCGGGCTTTTTAATGGCTTCTATTTCGTAATCCTCTGTCATTCAATCAAATTGGTTAAAAAATTGTGGGAGGTACTAAGTGCTAGTATAACTAATATTAAGCAGTAGACAAAATAAAGAAGAGCCAAAATACCGAAGGTAATTTTGGCTCTTCTTTAATATTTAGCTTAGAGGCTTAATTACTCGTTCTTTGTCTAAAGTTTTTTTGACCTTTTATCCATTGTTTTTTCAATGTTTCTAGAGCTTTAAAGGTAATATCAGTTTGTTTTTCTACTAATTTAAATCCACCTTTTATTGCCTTGTCGGCAACTTCTTGCCAAGCGGCTGTTCTATCTAGGGTCTCATCTACGATTAACTCAGTTGTATCTAAGATGAAGTTATTTACATTTTTTGTTGATTTCTTGATGCTGTTAAGATCAATTTTTTTTGTGCTTTTAGTAGCCATTTTATCTTTCTTTTAATGATTATCTAATTATTTAATTGCTACTGCTTTTTTAACTGTAGTACTTGCTTTTTTTGCAGTTGTTTTAACTGTTGCTTTGGCGCTAGTTGTTTTTTTAGCAGCTGCTTTTGTTACTCTTTTCACGCTAGCTCTAGCTTTTGTAGTAGTTTTTTTTGCGGGAGTACTTTTTACAGTCTTAGGTGCTGCTTTGCTAGCTGTTGCCTTAACTGTTTTTGTTGCCTTGGCCGCCGATTTTGTAGCTGTTGCTTTCACCGTTTTTGCTGCTTTTGTAGCTGTGCTTTTTACTGTTTTTGCTTGAGGCTTTATGGTTTTTACTACAGCATCTTTTACAGAAGTTAAGCTTACTTCTTTTCCGATGTTTTTCTCTACCACCTTTTTGATTGATTTAATCGCTTTAGAAGAAGAGTTTGTCACATCTTCCATGCTATCTTCTACTTTTTCAGAAACAGTTTTAACCAATTCTCCAATTCTTATACTTGCTTGGTCCACTTGCTTTGTGATGCCTAATAATTTTTGGAATCTTTTACTGTTACTCTGAACTTGCTCGATTGCCATCTCAGCAGTGTCGAATAGTAATTCTACCTGCTTTTCGATAATAGGCTCTGATTTGTTGATCACCTTTACGGCCATTTTTTGATACTTAGTTCCTGTAGCTACCGTTCCTTCGATCATATCTTCTGCTAAATCGATGAACATGCAGTTTACTTTCTTTACGGTTTGTAATACTTGATTCTTTCGTTGCTGTACGTTAGTTTTGCTTGCTGTCTTAGTTGCCATAATATCTATCTTGAATGTATTTTTAATTAACTGATGGTACAAAGAAAAGAATAGAGAGTTACAACTGAGTTACAAGTAAGTTTCAGGCTTTAAATTGGCACTAGAAGGGAGTAATAATTGCTTTTATTTACTTCTTATACTGTCATACAATTTTATGGTAGCAGGTAGAGGTTCAATGCCGAATTCTTTATCTAACACCTTTTTACATTTGTCAAAACACCTAATTGCCTGTGGTCGATTTCCATTTAGCATGTGCGCCATCATTTGGACGCGATAGGCTTCTTCCCATGTTGGGTCAATATTTAGTGCTTCTTCGGTTAATCTAATACTCTCCTTTGCCTGATCTTGGAGGAGTAATTCAGATAAACTAAGGTAGGCGTTTAATGCTAACATTTGCAGGTTGTCTCGTTCACTTGAAGTCCAGTCTTCATAAATTCTATTAGGTAAAAAGACTCCTTTATACAGTTTTATAGCACCCTGGAAGGCCATGATAGCCAATTCATCTTGGTGACCTACCACGTTGTTTCCGACTTCGATTAGTGATTTGAAAATATGACTATCTAACCAGACGTTTTCCATGTTTAGCTTATAGGAGGATCCTTGTCGTTGTATATATTTTGTTTTGCTTCGCGAAGAAGTTTTAGGTTCTAGGATTTTTTTGATTTCGTGAAGGGCAACTTTAAAATGTTGGTCTGTGCCGTTTTCTTCCCAAAGTCTGTCGATGATTACTTCCTTGTGAAGAGCCATTCGATTGCGAGAAATTAGAAAAAACTGAAAAAGTTGAATGGCTTTATCGCGTCCCCAATTGTCTGAAATTTCGTTCTTGTCTAGGACAATATTGAATTTGCCTAATGAGTAGACATGCAAGTCTGCTTTCTGCTTAGCCGCTAATAATTGTTCGATATGTGTATCATCGAATTTTATCAAGACTTTGCAAGCTTACGATCGATTTTATCTACCTTTTTTTGGAGTGAGCCGACCAGATCTGTTAATTGTGAAATTTGTTTAGAAAGATCTTGGATGTCTGATTTACTAGTAGGTTTATAAGATTCAAGTTGTAATCTGTTGGATAGGTCTTCCGCTTTCGATGTGATTTGTTCTTGGATTTGGAGTACTTGTCCTTTGGGGTCTTTAATGACATCTGCCACCATTTTAGGATAGCTTTTAGCCAGTTTTTTCCAGATGTCCATGCTTTTCATGAGGATTCCTTCCTTTTCTTTTGGACTCATATCTTCTTCCATAGAAGACATGGTAAGTTCAGAAAGTTTAGTCTGAATAAAATCAATAACATCTTTTAGTTCACTAAAATTTTTTTGATCATTATCCTGAACATGGGTGATTTTTCCTCGCCATTGAAGATCAGCATTCCCTTTTTCATCTTCATATATCTTTTGCGTAAATCGCAATAAGAAAGAAGCCGTTTGATCGTTTTTACTCATTCCCAAATTAATTTGTCTTAAAAATAGATAATTCTTAACGATTGTGTTTAGAACAAAAAAAGACGCTATAAAAATAGCGTCTCAATATTTTCTTTATGGTTGCCCCGACGCTCCTCTGATTGTCGAAGGCGAATTAGAAGTCCTAAAGCTTCTTAACTCCCATATTATACAGTGCAAATGCCCAAATATCAGCATACTGCTCGATCGTTTTAGAAACTGGAGTTCCGGCTCCATGACCTGCATTAGTCTCAATTCGTATCATGACTGGGTTATCGCCCTCATGTTTATCTTGCAACTCAGCAGCATATTTAAATGAGTGGGCTGGAACTACTCGATCATCATGATCTCCAGTAGTTACTAAGGTGGCTGGATATTCCACACCTTGCTTAACTGTATGCACTGGTGAGTAGCCTTTAAGATAATTAAACATTTCTTCAGACTGGTCTGCCGTTCCATAATCATAAGCCCATCCAGCACCTGCTGTAAAAGTATGGTAACGAAGCATGTCCATTACACCTACTGCAGGCAAAGCTACTTTAAATAATTCTGGACGTTGGGTACTACAAGCGCCTACTAAGAGTCCACCATTAGAACCACCTTGTATTCCCAGATAATCACTGCTAGTATATTGATTTGCAATTAGATATTCTGCAGCCGCTATAAAGTCATCAAAGACGTTTTGCTTTTTCATCTGCGTGCCTTGATTATGCCAGTCTTTACCATATTCTCCTCCGCCTCTCAAGTTGGCTACTGCAAAAATACCTCCTTGCTCCATCCATACTGATCGAGTGATACTAAATCTAGGGGTTAAGCTGATATTAAATCCACCATAACCGTAAAGGATGGTAGGGTTTTTCCCGTCCAATGCTATCCCTTTTTTATATGTGATGATCATAGGAATTTTGGTCCCATCTTTTGATTCGTAAAATACTTGCTTTGACTCATACATGTCACCATCAAAATCAATGGCTGGTTTCCAAAACACATCAGAAGTACCTTCATCGGCATTGAAAGAATAAATATTCCCAGGAGTATGGTAATTAGTAAACGAATAGTATAGTTTTTTCTGCTCTTTCTTTCCGCTAAATCCACCAGCTGTACCTACACCCGGTAATTCAATATCTCGAATTAACGTACCGGTATAGTCATACTGTTTAATCTTAGAAATAGCATCTTGCATATATTCAGCAAAGATGTAACCACCACCAGTAGAAGGTGATAATACTTCTTTAGTTTCTGCAATTAAGTTCGTCCAGTTATCTGTACTTGGGTTTGATGCATTTGTTGTGACAATTCGTTTATTAGGTGCATCAAGATTAGTCACTAAATACAACTTTGGTCCTTCATTGTCTAGTAAATAAGTATCACTGTCAAAGTTGTCTACTAGGTTCACTAATTGACCATTCGGATTTTTTAGATCCTTTAAATAAAGCTCATTCCCAGAAGTTGAATTAGAAGCGCTGATCATTAAATACCGATCGTCTTCAGTTACAGAGCCACCAACATAACGACGTTTATTGGCTTCATCGCCTCCAAAGATTACCTTATCCTCTGATTGAGGAGTGCCTAGCTTGTGGTAATATAGTTTATGTTGATCTGTTTTTGCTGACAATTCCGAACCTTCAGGTTTGTCATAACTGGAGTAATAAAAACCTTCATTTCCATACCAAGAAAGCCCTGAAAATTTAACATCTATGATGGTGTCTTCTAGTATTTTTTTATCCGCAACATTCATGATAATCACCTTTCTCCAGTCACTTCCTCCTTCTGAAATAGCGTAGGCTAGGATGGAGCCATCTTTAGAAAAACTTAGTCCTCCAAGTGAAGTAGTTCCGTCAGTTGAAAAAGTATTTGGATCAAGAAACACTTCCTCACCATCAGCCGTTTTTTCGTAAATGACATATTGGTTTTGAAGGCCATTGTTTTTGTAGTAAAAAGTACGTTCACCTTCTTTAAATGGTGATCCGACTTTTTCGTAGTTCCAAAGCTTCGTCAGTCTATCTTTTAATGTAGATCGAAAAGGAATCTTATCTAAATAAGCAAAAGTATGGGCGTTTTGCCTACTGACCCAGTCAGCTGTCTCATCACTCATATCATCTTCTAACCATCGGTACGGATCTTTTACTTCGGTTCCAAAATGCGAGTAAACTGTGTCACATTTCTTAGTTTCTGGGTAGTTTTTGAAAGCCATATCTTTTACTTCTGCACTTGGGGGATTGGGAATGTCTGGTGGGCTTGGTGTAGTTACCGCCATTTTTTTAGAACAAGCCATAAAGCTTATACTTAGTATAACAACTAAACTTAGGATTCTCATGTTGATCAATTTTGCCCGAAAAATAGGAAAATTGCTTAGAGCATCCAACTGAAAAGTAGTTGTAAGCCGCTTTTTTGTCGAAAACCTTAGCGAATGCGAGGATATTTTTGTTTTGCACTTTCGTAGCCATCTTTCCACCATTGTTTCATTTCTGATGGATTAAAGACAAAAGAGTATTCAGTGAGCTGGGTAGGAGTGAAATGAAAATTTACTTTCACTTGATCATTATAAATGGATTCCAAATGTCCGATGAGTAAGTCGTGATAAGCGAGTTGATTATGCATAAAACTCATGGTGCGCAGTAACAAACTAAAAATGTTACTTGTAAAATGTTGTTTGGCAGGCATATGCCTTGGATTAAGTACAATGACATCGATTTCATTGGCACCCAAGTTTACCGCTTCTTCAATGGGTAGATAGTTTCCGAAACCACCATCTGCATATTCATGCCCATTTTTTTCTACTAAACTCATGAAAGGAACAAAACTTGTTGAGGCCCACATCCAATCAACAAAATCTTCGTAACCCCAATCTTGGATATGCTTGTAAGAAATTTTTCCAGTAGTCATGTTCGATACAGTGACCACAATCCTTTTTCCCGAATGCTTGATTTCCGTAAAGATATCTTTCGTCATGGTTTTGCAGATTGTTTCTCTCAAATTCCGATGTTCCCCAAAGGTTTTTTTTCGAGTCATAAAACGCTTTACGGAGTTTAGGTGATTAATGGAAGTGCTAAAACTACCATCCTCCTTATATTTTATTTTGAATGGATTAATATCGAAAATGTCTGATTGGGTGACGTTTGTGTACACTTCTTTAATCTCATCAATACGATTACTTGCTAAAAAGGGTATGAGTAAACTGCCAGTAGAACAAGCAACAAAAATATCATATCGTCTAGCCAGGTCTTTAATGAGGTATTCTGCAAATCCTCCGGCCCATGCTCCTTTACTCCCGCCTCCCGATATGACTAATGCTCGCATAGTTGATGTTTAACTTAAATGTATAAACTTTTCGAAATCTAAAATAATTCAAAGTAACATGACTTATCATACATCATGTATGTTGAACGACTTTTTTGCAAGACTTGGCTATGGAAAGATTCAAATTTACTTTTTATAATTTTTTTGAAATGACCTCCTTGATTTTCAATGTTGTCATATCAATAAGTTGTTTTATTAATTTATGAGAGCAAGGTCCAGATGTGGAATGGCAGCGTAATTCTTTAAAGGAATTAACTTTTTCTTGTTTGATAAGACAGTAAAAATTCTGCTCCTGATATTCATTACTTTCTACCATTAAAATCCCTTCTTCCAGCCGGTCTACATGAAGTAAATAGTCAGTGTTTTGGGAAGATTTTCCTACGTCTAATTCTGTAGCATTTGGAAATCTCAGTGATTGGATGGCAATAGTGTTTTTTGTTGCTTTAAAAACGCTTATAATTGGTTGCTGATAATAACCTTCGCAACCATAAATAGGATAAATACTTGAGTCATTAATTTCCACAGCTCGATTAGCACAAAAATAATCCCAAGGCGAAAAGAAAATCGAGTCACCAATTATGCTAGCACCTAAATATTTTCCCTTAAGTTTATCTAGTATTTTTTTATCAATCTGTTTTGGTATATCTCTAGCTGCACTGAATAGATATTCGCTATTCCGATTTTTTCCTTTAGAAAACAGCTTGAGTTTTGTTGATTCTTTCCAGCTGTTTTCGGAAATGTAGAGTTTCATCACTTCCTTTTCATTAAGCGCCTTATGGAGCAGGAAAATAGTGTCATTAATCGTTTGGTAAGATAAACCAAGGATATAGGACTGGCCGCTTTTTGTTTTGTCTTGGATCTCAATAGATGTAGCTTCAGAATTAGATTGTTTGCATCCGATAAAACTCAAGATTATAGCAAGTAGGACTAAATTTATTTTTTGATTAGTCATCTAGATATTCAACGATCCTTTTAGGCTAAAAAGTCTAAGGTATATTCAAAAACTTGTGTGTCTGAACACTCATTTTCCACTGTGGGTTTTCCTTGCAGTAATTGATGGTTTTAATGGAATTCACTTCCCAGTCTTTACCGTCCATGGGTTGTAAGTAGAAATGGTCGAATGCTAAATGTTTATACTTGCCTGGCAAGGCATCCTTTTGTGGATAAACCAGTTTGAGCTCATTTCCCGTCGTAATAATCAGCTCAGTATTTGCTTTTGGACTTACAGTAACCCAGTCTAAAATGGCGGGCAATACTTTTGTGCCATTCGTTTCGATAGCAACTTGGAAGCCTGTCTTTTGCAGTTTCGCTACTAGCTCTTCGTCTACTTGTAAAGCTGGCTCTCCACCTGTCAGTACAATAAATTTTTCTGTTTGTTTTTCTTCCTTTGGGAACAAACTGTGCACTTTCTCGATTAAAGAATCTAGTGTATATTTTCCTCCATTGATGCCATCAGTACCCCAGAAATTGGTATCGCAGAATTGGCAAATAGCTTTATGCCTGTCTTCTTCCAGTCCAGACCAAAGATTACACCCACTAAATCTACAAAAAATAGCAGGAGTACCTGTATGATATCCTTCACCTTGAAGCGTGTAGTAAATTTCTTTTATGGAGTATTTTTTTGCCAATATTGTTTATTTATATGCACTCATTTCTATCTCAACAAGCATGCTTGGATCTAATAAACTTTCAATCACTAATAATGTGGATGCTGGGTCAATACCTGCAAAAAAGACGCCATGAATACTCGCGACCTCATCAGCAATCTTAGCATTAGTAACATACATTCTAGTCCGTACCACATCATGTTTAGTAGCTCCTAATTTAATAAGAGCCGCTTCCATTTTTTGCAGAATATATTCCGTTTGTTTTTTGTGATCATTTGGAAACAAGGGACCACTTTCATCTGAAGCTGTCGTTCCTGCAACTTCAATAATAGGTCCTATTTGTTTGGCTCTCGCATAAGCATATTTTTCCTCCCAAGGAGTTCCTGATCTTACGTAGGAAATTTTATGTTTTTGCATGGTACAAAGATAAAGCTTCTACAAATGCTGGAAGGTGATCAAAGATTAAATCGGGTGGTGGACCTGCATAATCGACACCGGCATTAACTAAAACGGTTTTCATTTCCACACTTTTGCCAAACTCAATATCACTGCTCGTATCACCAACCATTACTGATTTCCTAAAATTGATATCAGGAAATGAATCTTTGGCTAAAAAAGCCATCTCAGGACTCGGTTTACGACAATTTTGATAATCGGTAGCCAAGGATTCACAAGTAAATATTTCGTCGATAATGCCTCCATTCATGGCTATTTCTTCTGACATCTTTTCATGGATATCAAGGATATCGTCTCTGGTCATTAATTCTTTGCCCACACCTTGCTGATTAGTTATGATGATAAATCGATCAAAGTAGGCACGAGCAATGGCTAAACTCTCTAAAACATCGGGAAGAAATTCGAATTCATCCCAATTGAGAATGTAGCCATCCATATTCCGTTTGTTTATGGTTCCATCGCGATCCAGAAACAATGTCCAACCATCTTCAATATTGGGAATAAAACTTTGTTCGTATTTCATACTTAGCAATAAGCTTGTAAATTTAAAGGATGAGCATTCAAAAAGTGAATTTTAAATCACTAGATGATTTTTTTGACTATTTACCAGCGTCACAATCGGAGATCGTATCGATTCTTAGAGACATTATTTTGGAAGCCATTCCTGATATAAAAGAAAAATTGTCATACAATGTTCCATTTTATGCTCGAAAGAAAAATATATGTTTCATTTGGCCCAGTGCTATCCTTTGGGGTGGGCTAACTGAAGGAGTAGCCTTAGGATTTATGAACGGTAAGGAAATGAAACTAAGTTTCCCTGAAATACAGATGGAATCAAGAAAATCTGTTGGTCGAGTGATTATTAAAAGTAGTCAGGAGCTTAATAAGGAATATATACAATCCATGATTTTTGAAGCATTATACTTAGATGACAATACATGACAAAGCGATGTTTTAATCTTCATCGAGTAGTATTTTAATTTACCTTTGAGGAAACCCCATTGTATGTTCTGGAAGAAAAAAACAAAATATCAAACTACACAAATTACGGATGCTACCTTCAATGATTTAGTAGCTAAATCAAAAATACCAGTACTGCTTGATTTTTATGCAGACTGGTGCGGACCTTGCAAAATTTTGGGTCCAGTTATAGACGAATTAGCGGAAGAATATGAAGGTCGAGTACTGGTTGCTAAAGTAGATACAGAACGTAACCCACAACTAAGCCAGCACTTTAAGATACGATCAATACCCACCATGATGATTTTTAATAATGGAGAGTTGGTTGAGAAATATAACGGTCTGGTGCCTAAACCAAATTTAGAAGAAATCCTGAACGCTTATCTAGTAGATGGAGGGGAAGAAGAGTAGGTTTTAATCAACAAAAGCTGCTTCAACAATCTCGCATAATATATGTCCCAGGAGAATATGCATTTCCTGAATGCGCGGGGTTTCTGTCGAAGGAGTTTGTAAAATGATATCACAACATTGAACCATATTACCTCCAGTATGGCCCGTAAAACCAATTGTTTTAATTTGTAAACTTCTCGCCTTATTAAGTGCATTAATGACATTAGCGGAATTACCTGATGTAGATAAACCGATCAGGACATCACCTGGTTTTCCGTAAGCTTCTATAGCTCTAGAGTAGACTTCATTAAAACTGTAGTCATTTGCCACTGAAGTCATAAAAGAAGAATTCGTGTGTAGGGCTTCAGCTGGCAGGGGCCTACGTTCTTTTAAAAAGCGCCCACTTAATTCACAGGCTATATGCTGGGCATCAGCAGCACTACCACCATTACCGCAGAGATATAAACTACCGCCTTTTTTAATAGCGTTAATAACTAACTCAGCAGCAGATTGTAAAGCATCGAGAAGGCCTTTATCTTGCTTCAGTTGTGCAACACATTCTTCATGCTGTTGGATTATTTCGTTTATGGATCCCAAAGGCAGTGCTTGATAAAACTTAAATAATTTTTTCTATTCGATAATTATTTCTGTCGGTGGCGTTTCTTGTGATTAGTTCAGCTAGGAAACCCGCAATAAAAAGTTGGACACCCAAGATTAACATAAGAATACCAAAAAAGAATAGTGGTCGATCATCTATATCACCCACACCATACATGAATTTGATGAGGGTCAGATAAGATAAAATACCAAGACCAATTAAAGTAAATAGGATGCCCACAGCGCCAAAAAAGTGCATAGGACGCTTCCCAAACTTACCGACAAACATAATGGAAGCAAGATCTAAAGGGCCATTGATAAATCTGGATAAACCAAATTTAGTGGTCCCATATTTTCTGGCTTGATGCTGGACTACTTTTTCACCTATATTTTTAAAACCTGCCCATTTTGCAATGACTGGAATGTAACGATGCATTTCCCCATAGACCTCAATGTTCTTAACAACTGAGTTCTTATAGGCTTTTAGGCCGCAATTCATATCATGTAATTTAATACCTGACATTTTGGTAGTCATATAATTATAGAGCTTGGTAGGTATCGTTTTAGATAAAGGATCGTATCGTTTTTTCTTCCAGCCTGAAACTAGATCGAAACCATCTTCGATAATCATTCGATACATTTCGGGAAGTTCTTCAGGGCTATCCTGCAGATCAGCATCCATGGTAAATACCACATCTCCATTGACTTGTTCAAAGGCAGTATTTAAGGCAGCTGATTTGCCATAATTTCTTCTAAATTTAATGGCTTTAAGTACAGGATAATTTGATTGTAATTCTTCTATCACCTTCCAGGAATTATCTGTACTCCCATCATCTACCATCCAAACCTCATAGCTAAAGGAGTGTTCTGTCATGACACGGTCTATCCAAGCCATTAATTCTGGCAGGGATTCTTCTTCGTTTAATAGAGGTATTACGATTGATATCTGCATCTTAAGCGTTACTGCTTTTCATAACCGCAGCAATAATCAAGCTAATTATGGCTCCAACAATCAATGAGATGAAATAATTTGCAATAGTTGCACCGATAGAAATCATTTGCTCCTTATCAAGAAGATCTTCTTTTGCTTGTTCCATCGCCATATCCATTGCTTCTACGCCATCATTTCCCAACATTCCAGAAAACATACCAGACATTGTATCCATTGCTTCTATGGCTATTTGTTTTGCCATTTCATTTAGCTCTGGCTGTATAAAATTATATTGTAGAAATACAACTATCTGCCAAATTGCCATCGCTATTGACATCGATACAAATGCGGCTACAAACCCGTCGCCAAAACTAAGCATGCCTCCATTAAACTCTTTTTGTTGCCTTGTGGCTAATACCATAAAAACGATGATGACAACGTAGGGTAAACTTGACATCCACTTTATATAGGCTTCAGGTGAAACAAATCCCAGAAGTATTGTTAAAAGAGCGCAAATTCCACCGCCAATCAAGCCATTTTTTAATGCAGGATTTTCCATAGTTAATGATTTATTATTGTGTTTTGATTATTTATTATTGCTTTTACTTTTCCTTTAAATGTTTGACCTATAAAAGGGGAATTCTCGCTTTTTGAAGTATTGTTATTTGAGTTGTAAGACCAAGGTTCTTTGTTGTCAAAAATGGTCATATTAGCTTTATTTCCTTCCATAATCGTTGGAGCCTCCAAGCCTAAGACTTTGTATGGATTTAATGAAAGGCATGGTATCCAATCTTCAATCTTTAGGCTGTCTCCTAAAGATTGGTTTAATGCTGGAAATAAGGTTTGTAAACCTATAGAGCCCTTAGATGTTTCACTAAATTCTTTAGCTTTTAATTCTTGCTCTAAAGGCACATGATTAGACACGATGATGTCTATTACACCATCTTTTATTCCTTTTACTAGAGCCTTTTTATCATTAGCTGATCTCAGAGGTGGTTGTACTTTCCAATGAGACTCAAAGCTAAGCAACTCTTCATCTGTGGCCACTAAGTTTTTATAACTGACTGAACTAAATAGTTGGTTTTTATTTCGTTTTGCTGACTTGATGGCTTCAACTCCCAGTTTGGTACTTATAAGATGAACTAACATTTTCGAATTGCTGTAATCCAGTAAACTTGTACTTTGGTCCACATTTATTTTTTCAAAAATAGCCGGCGTTCCTTTAAGTCCTAATTGAACATTAATTGCACCTTCATGCATTTGACTGCTGTTGGTGAGTTCGTCTGAGGGATGATAAATAATCAGCCCATTAAAACCTTTTACATAATCAAGCGCCCGAAGTAAAATAGCTTTTGAGATAGGTTTTTCAATGCCGTTCGAAAATCCAACTGCACCGGCTAAAGACATATCATAAAACTCTGTAATAGAGGCTCCTTCAAGCTGTTGGCTCAGCGCCCCAATAGGGTAGAAATCAACAGACTTAGTTGATTGATTTTTTATGTTGGTTACACTTGTACTATTATCGACTATGGGTAGTAGATTGGGCATAATTGCCAGTCCGGTAAACCCGCCAGCTGCAGCCGTTTTAGCGAGTGAGGCCGCTGTTTCTCGATGTTCAAAACCTGGTTGCCCTCCGTGAGTCCCGATATCTAACCATCCACCAGAGACACAAACATTTTTAAATTCGTGTTTTGCAGATTCCTTGATATTTGTTTTTGAAATACGTTGAATGATACCTTTGTCGATTAAGATATCAGCTCTTTTTTTATGCCAACTAGAGTTAGGGTCAATGATATAAGCTTTTCTTAAGATAAGTTTCATCAGCGGTGTCTAGTAAATCATTTTTATGTTTTCCAGAATCTTAATATTAAAGATTCTATGGCTAAAAATACTAATGCAAGTATTAAAAATAGTCTCCATAGGAAGATACCTTGTTCTCTTTCTTTAATAATCTTGGCTAAGTTAGTATTATCTGCTTGATCTAACACCGAAACTTGTGTCCCAAATTTTTCGGAGAGTTCACTTGGCTTGTAGCAATTAACATCAGATTCTTTTCGGTTATAATTGAAAGCCAACTTTTTTACACTTTCTCCCTCTTTAGTTACATCATAAAAACCAGCATCCGTAATATCGTCGATAGTGGTTATTTGAGTAAAGTTCCCTTGGTTAACTTGCTGTGGAATAAAATCCGTTGCACCTGTGATCTTGTACAAGACTTCCGTTTCTTGACCAGTGTTTTTAATCTTTATCGAATTATTTTTTCCAAGTGTATAAGCACTAGGTGTTTTTGCAGCTTGTGACAAAGACATTTTGTATATCATCGGCACAAATATCTCTGCATTTTCTACCAGCGGATTTACGTTTCGTGCTAAGGAAGAGGCACAAATAAATACTTGTCCTTCTCCAGTAGTGTATTTACTTAGAAAAGGACTGCCATCTCGATATTTAAGTAAGTGTTCACCACCGTTTGAAGCAAAATTGGTAAAGACAAAATTCCCATTAGTGGTGGGAAGACTTATGTTTTTGTTCAATGTTGCGAATACTTTATTGAAGACGAATTCTTCCGTATTAATGTTTAAAACTTCTCTTGCTTGGTCTTCCCACTGAACGATGCTGTTTACTTTTAGATTAGCCAGTAACTGGTTGTATTGTTCTTTATTGCTGTTTTTGGATGGGAAGATGGTTAGATTTCCTCCTTTGCGTACGTAAGCAGTTAATTCCGAAATTAAACCAGTACTTAAACTGGTTAAGTCGTCCAAAATGATGAGACTATATTGATCGAGCTCATTGTAATTTATATTTCCCACATTAGCATGAGATAACTCCATTTCACCTACTCCAGTAAATAATGCTTTGAGGTACCTGTTTTGTGTTTGTCCATAGATGGATAGCACATTAGCATTATCTTGTATAGAAACACTCATATGATAGACATCATCAAATTGAATAGGATAATCATCAATGCTTAAACTAATCTCTTGATTGCCTGCCTTAGAAAAACTCAGCTCTAAGGTGTCCACTTTAGTTTGACCAGCTAGTATATTTAGGGTTCCAGATGGTTTGTTTTGACCATTCTGGTTAATGTTAATTCGTATATTCTCCTGGTCTTCTTGTCCTTGGTTTGTAACCCTAATAATCATTTGATTTACTTGATTAAGAAGTGGTGTTGGACTCACCAAATAGGCTGTGTCTATACTTAAATTGCTATTTTGGACTGATTGGAAAGGTATAAATTGTAAGTTATAGCTGGTGTCTATGGTAGTCGGAATATCGGTTATGTTTTTTTGGAAATCTGAAAGGATATAAAAACTCTTGTCACCCTTTAATTCTTTAAAACTTTGGACCATCCGATTTAAGACCACTTCTAGATCTTTAACAGAAGGCGTAATTTCTATTTCCTCAATACTTGCTATGGCTTCTTCCTTAGTGAGAATTCTAGAGCTTACTCCTGAATAATTGTGGCTGAGTATTTGGAATCGATCTGTTTCATTGTAAGCATCGATAATTTGCTCTGCCTTGAGTTTTGCCTTGTCGACTAATGGTATATCTCGTGAGAGCGCATTCATACTGTATGAATTGTCAACAAAGACGCTCACTAATTTACGCTCTACATTCTTTTTTTTGTTGGCTATATATGGTTGGGCGAAAGCAAAAATTAGTGCTGCCACGGCTAATAATCTCATCAAAAGCACGAGAAAATTTCGCAACTTTCTGCGAGCATTTCGTTCATCTTTAAGTTCCCTTAAAAAACGAACATTCGTAAATAATACTTTCTTGTATTTCCTAAAGTGAAATAGGTGTATTATAATCGGTATGGCTAGTGCCAAAAGTCCCCATAAAAATGCTGGATGTAAAAATTGCATATATGACGCAAAAATATAATTATCAATGTATATATGTACTAAAGCCTGCCATAAAACGAATAAGGAAAGGTTAAAGTATTTGAGCTCGTGTTTTATACCTGTCTACCTTAGCAAGGTAATATCTCCTTTTACCTGTTGAACTTCACCACTAATCCATTCAAATTCGAGTAGATAAACATATACTCCAGCCAGCAATTCGCCCGGATATTCTGCGGGAATCCAACCTGATCTTGGATCATTAGCTGCAAAATTTTGACGATTAAATACTTGATTGCCCCATCTGTCAAAGACTTGAAGCGATAATACCTGGGCTACAAGACCCTCCGAAGTGTATACAGTAAATGATTGATTAATATTATCACTATTGGTTTGAATCACATTCGGAATAAAGTAGTTAAAACTTGCACTCACAGAAACATTGAAAGTTATCGTTTCTTCGCAACCGTCAGAATCGATAAATGTAACCGAGTAATTTTGATCTTGCTTCGGACTTATGATGGGTGCTAAACAATCGGTGCAGGAAAGTCCTTCTGAAGGGCTCCATTCGATGGAGATAATGTCATTAATATCTTTATTGAAGATAAAGCTAGGAGTTGTTTCTTCCCCAAAGGCTAAGTCGAAATCACCTGCCAACTCGACCGATAGCTCTTCTACTAGATTTATAGTAACATTAGTGTCTTGTTCGCAACCATTAGCATCAACGACAAGAATATTATGCAAGCCTTCAGTGAGCTCAGTTTGATCTCCAAGCGGAATTTCTTGACCATCTACAAAGATGCGAATGGGTACGATTGCTCCTGATAAAAAGATATCTTCCAATATGACTGATTCGTCTTCGCACATAGCGTCAGTGATGATAGGATTAATGGCATTAAACTGGTTTTCTAGTTCAATAATCTCTATACTTAGCTCATTGGTACAATCGTTTTGGTCAATGACGGATATGGTATAATTTCCAGCTTGATCTGTCGAGATGGAAGGTCCATTACCTAATGAGATATTCTGCTCATCTAACCAATTATACGTCCAGTCAGGATTAAAATTTTGGATGCTAATATTCGCATTTGGCTTACCGCAGCTTAGGCTATCAAATAGGACTATTATTTCAGGTATATTCCGCGCATCTATCACTTCTATCGTGTCCAATATTTCACATCCTAGCTCATTGATAAAACTAACATAGTAGAGTCCTCCTTCCTCAACTGTAAATGTTTGATTATTACTCAGAAAGCCTATATCATTACTCCAATTTATCTCGAGATCTTGAGTACTTAAATTGGTGTTTATTGTGCTACTTTGATTGCTACAGTTAATCGTATCTGCGAAGAGATTGTATTCGGCAATATAATCATTTTGATCGATGGTGAAACTTAATTCATTAGTACATCCATATTCGTTTTCGATCATCACATGGTAGTTTCCTCCTTGACTAATGTTAACAAAAGAATCAAGCACAGATACCGGATTGTCTAGCCAGTTATAAGTGTATCCTTCCTCATGCAATAAATTGGAGATTGTTACTTCACTAAACAGGCAATTTAGCTCTGCTTCGTTTAACATAAGTCCTGGATCTTGTGTGAAGTCTTCGATAGTTATACTACCAAAATTTGAACAGTTGTTAGCTGGGTTAGTCACCGTTACTTCATATAAACCTGGATCTAGGGTACTAAACGAACTTCCATTTTGGGCGAGCATATTTCCGTCCAAAGACCATGTTATAACTGGGTTACTAAAATCGAGATTTTCGATACTGATGGTACTGCTCATATCATCACAACTAATAGATGCTTCCTCTGCTGTCACATCAAATATTGGGACATCTAAGCTTCCTTTTAATTCTACTTGTTCGACATGATTACAGCCCCAAGGATCTGTCACAAGAAGTGTATAAATTCCAGGCAGATTAGCAATGCAAGAATCTGCTAGGCTAGTACCAGCAATATTGCCGTCTATGGTGCTCCATTGGTAGTCCATTTCCTCGGTGAAAATATCAGTAAGTATGGTAGAGTTTAGTACGCCAAATTGGTCATCACACGAAATCGAATCACCTGTCAGTTCAATGGCCAGATCATTTAATTGAATTTGGATTTCATGGGTTTCTACACAGTTTGTTCCAAAAAATATTTGATCGAGTGCAAAGTCATTTCCTCCAGAGTTTGTATTCTGATTCGTTATGCAGATCTCAGCCTGTGCCGCATTGCTTGCAGTCCAAGTTGCTTCGAAGTTCTCCCAAATGCAAGGAAAGAAATTAGGTAGATCTAATTGATTCCCAATTAATTGACCATTAATAGCAAACCTAAGTTTTGCTGGTGAATTCGGGTGAACAGAAGCTGCTCTAGCTCTAAATACATATTCAGCATTAGGAATAGTAGTGATGGTCTGACACCAAATACGATTAGTCATATCTTCAGAACCATTAATAATCATCATATTTCCATCGCCTCCAAATATGCCACAATTAGTAAAGTTATCGTGAACATCCGTGGGGTTATCAGCTATCGCATAAAATCCAGCGTAAAGGTCATCGCTATTAGCATTATGATCGAAAAAGAAATACTCTGAACTGAAGCCTGTGTTACCTAAGTCAAAATCACCATTTGTAATGTCATCTATGATGGTTTCACTAAAGACATCAAGATATAAGGTGGTGTTATCAGTTGCATTAAATTGAAGTATACTGTCCACATCATTAAGCACACCGTTTTCATCACGCCATTGGAGTGATCTATATTCTGCTCCAATTTCTGCCACAATATCTAGGGATGTTGGGTCACAAAGTTGGATAATGGAATCGACTTGAATATTTAAATCACATTGGGCAAATAGATGGAACTTGCAGAATATGATTAAGAGAAATGCAATAAATCCATTACATTTATTCATATGTTTTTCAAATTGAAAGTGTGATTGTTAGCTACTATAAAATTAAACAATATTCCTGTATGTCCGAGTTCAAAAATATTAATATGTCCATGAAACGAATTTCCCTCTTACTTTTAATCAGTTTTTTTCAAATGATTCCAGGCATTGGTCAATTTGACCAAGCGTACTTTGAATCATTAAGTTTGCGAAATATCGGACCAGCTGGAATGAGTGGGAGAGTAACGGCCATTGATGTTAATTTAAGAAATGATAACATCATTTATGTAGGTTCTGCATCAGGTGGTGTTTGGAAAACTATTAATGGAGGCACTACTTGGGAACCCTTGTTTGATAAAGAAGCAACTTTGTCGATTGGGTCTATTAAAATTAATCAAGCCAACCCTGATGAAATTTGGGTTGGAACAGGAGAAGGAAACCCAAGAAATTCGCATAATAGTGGAAAAGGTATTTATCGAAGTTTAGATGCAGGTAAAACTTGGGAGTGCATGGGGTTGGAGGAAACAAAAGTTATCCATAGAATCCACATTGATCCAACTAATTCTCAAATAATATTTGCTGGAGCGCTGGGTTCTGCATGGGGTAAGTCGAGCCACAGAGGTTTGTATAAGTCCGTGGATGGCGGGAAAAATTGGAATAAAATTTTGTATAAAAATGATGAGACTGGTGTGGCAGATATGGTAGTCGATCCAGGTAACCCTAATAAGATTATAGTAGCTATGTGGGAGTTTGGGAGAAAACCTTGGACCTTTAACTCAGGTGGGGAGGGTTCTGGAGTATTTAGAACAGTAGATGGAGGACAACATTGGACCAACTTATCAGAAGAAGACGAAGGCTTTCCCGAAGGTATTTTAGGAAGAACTGGTTTAGCAATTTCTGCATCAAAACCTAATGTTGTATATGCATTGGTCGAGTCCGAAACTCAAGGAATTTATAGAAGTGATGATGGAGGATATAAGTGGAAATTGCAAAGTGATAAAAATGTAGGGAATAGACCTTTTTATTACTCAGAAATATATGTAGATCCTTCTAATGAAAATCGAATTTTCAATTTATGGAGTTACGTATCTAAATCAGAAGATGGCGGTAAAAACTTTAAAACTATCATGGATTATGGTAATGATGTTCATCCAGATCACCATGCTTTTTGGATACATCCTGAAAAGCCAAATTACATGATTGATGGCAATGATGGTGGTTTAAATATTAGTCGAGATGGAGGTCATAATTGGCAATTTATAACTAATCTTCCGATCGGGCAGTTTTATCATGTAAATGTAGATAATGATTATCCATATAAGGTTTACGGTGGCATGCAAGATAATGGATCTTGGGTAGGTCCGGGCTATGTGCTGAAGCGGGGAGGTATTCGCAATGGTGACTGGCAAGAATTGTATTTTGGTGATGGTTTTGATGTGGCTCCAGACCCTAGAAATAGTCGCTATGGTTATGCCATGTCTCAAAGAGGAAATCTAGCCTATTACGATAGGGAAACGGGTCGGACTATGCCTATACAGCCAGCAATTGCTGACACAACCGCTTTGCGATTTAATTGGAACGCGCCACTCGTTATCGATCCCTTCAATGAATGTGGTCTTTATTTCGGATCTCAGTTTGTGCATCATAGTACTGATTGCGGATATTCTTGGAAAACTCTTTCTGATGATTTAACAACGAATGACCGAAAGAAACAAAAAGAGTCTTTGAAATCAGGAGGATTAACCATGGATGTAACGGGTGCAGAAAATCACACTACCTTGCTTTCCATGGCTGTGAGTACCTTGGAAGAAGGTGTAATTTGGGCTGGATCTGATGATGGCAAACTTCACATTTCTAGAAATGGTGGAGCTAGTTGGACAAGCCTACATACTAAGCTTCCTGGATGTCCTCAAAACGCCTGGATTCCTCAAATAAGTTTATCGAGTATTAATAAAGGAGAAGCCTATATAGTTGTTAATAATTATCGACAGAATGATTGGAAACCATACCTATATCACACCAGTAATTATGGGGCTAGTTTTACCAGAGTGGTAACAGAAAATCAAATGGAAACTTTTGTTTGTTCTGTAATTCAGGATCCCATCGAAGAGCGTCTAGTTTTTTTGGGCACTGACAACGGTTTATACATAAGTTTTGACAAGGCGAAAAGTTGGACAAAGTGGGATGAATTTCCAGGTGTACAAATTCGTGATATGGTAATTCAACCAGCTATGGATGATTTGGTTATAGGAACTTTTGGCCGATCTTTTTGGGTATTGGATGACCTAAAGGTTTTGAGAGAAATGGCCCGAAGTAAGATGGAGGTACTTAAGGATAGTCTAGTGGTATTTCAGCCGGATATAGCCTATAAAAATTCGTACCGATCATATGATGGCATCAGATTCGTTGCACAAGCCGAATACATTGGACAAAATAAATCTAGAGGAGCTCGATTTTTAGTTTGGAAACAACCAGCTGAGGAAAAGAAAGAGGCAGTAGATCCACCAAAGAAGCCCAATGGTAAAATGTACATTTTAGATGCAGAAAAAGACACTATTCGTACCAGATCTGTGACCATCAAGGAAGGGCTCAATAACTTATCCTGGGGATTGGATCAGAAGTCTTATTCAGGGCCATCTTGGTCGGATGACAAAAAAGATCAGGAACCAGGCGGTTTAGCCATACAACCCGGCGAATACACCATGGTTTTAGAGCATGGCACGCTTAAAGATTCAACTATGATTAAGGTAGAGAGTGATCCTCGAAATGACTATGATCCTAAACATTTAGAAGCCAAATTTGCAATGCTAGAGGAACACAAAGAGGCAGTAACAAGGGCAAAGGAAAAGTTTGATCGATTAATAAAGGCAAAGAAAAAGATCTCCTTTATTAATGAATACATTGCTTTGCAACCGGATAGCATCCAAACAAGCATAAAGGATGAAGGAAAAGCGATCACTAAACAGATTGATTCTTTAACCCATTTGTTTATGTTGCCTCAGGACACGAAAGGGTATGTTAGCAGTGCTGATAAGTTGAATCCACTCATCTGGCAGAGTAGGAACTACATTAATAGGAGCTGGGAGGAGCCGCAGGCAAATGCAAGAATAAGGTTAGATCAAATGTTAGAAAAGATAGAGACCATAGAGGTAGGAATCGATTCGTTTTTTGTAACAGAATGGAAGGATTATACAGAAAAAGTAGAAGCCTTGCCTAATTTGTTATTTGATAAAAAGGAGTAGATTTTATTGTTCGGTAGAGGCTAATTGAGCTTTGTATTTTTTCTGTGCTTCTTCAGCTAAAAGCATAAATTTACTTGCACCAATACCACCTGAGTGTTTATCCACAACCCTTCCTTTTTCGTCTAAGAACAAGAGGGTTGGAAACTCTTTAACCTGAAATAGAAAGGCCATATCTGGGCCTTCACCTTTTTCGGCATCAATCATCAGGTTGACAAAGTTTTCGTTATAATAGTTAGCGATTACTTTGTTCATATACACATTCTCATGCATTATTTGGCACGGAAGACACCATTCTGTTGAAAACTCCACAAAGGCAAGTTTTTTATTTTCCTTGGCAAGATCTAAGACATCACCTAGCTGGTGATTCTCAACAAAATTAATGAGTGTTTCTTGATTATAACTTACAGGAGCTGTTTCTTTCATTTCGCATACTTCCTTATTGGATTTACAAGCAAAAAGGCAAGCACAGAGCGCAACAAGAATAAAGAAAAGTGATATGCTATTGGGCTTAGTAGTCATAATGGGGTATAATGTACGATCATTCTACCACAAAACTTAAGCCATTTTTTTCTAATATGTTCTAGATTGCAATTTTAACAGCTCTTGATATTTTTTTCGATTAGCCATCGCCTGGTGTTTTGCTATGTAGTAGCCGTACTTGCCATCTAAAAATCCAAGCTTGAGAATATAGGTTTTAAAAAAAGTAAATATTGGGTTTGCCAAGATTAGTAACTTATTTGATTTTTTACCAGCTTTAAAGTAGGCATCTGCGCCGATAGAAGCGAAATAATCTAGCTGTTTTGGAAGTTCGTCTTTATGTTTGTAAGAATAGTGGAGTATGTCTCCATCTAAAAAACTGCTTGGTTCTGCTGTGTTCATAATTACTTTGTCGTGTGGGTTTTTTCCGCCCCATTGACCTTGAGTCTTGTCCCAGAGCCTTATTTTCCTGTCCGGATACCACCCACCATATTTTATCCAGGTTCCGCAAAAGAAATTTTTGCGGTTCATGGAATACGAACTGCTTTTTTGTTGCAAATTTTTAATGCTATTGATCAATGTTGGGCTTAATGCTTCATCAGCATCTAGGGACAAAACCATATTATGTGTTGTCTTTGTCAGCGCAAAATTTTTTTGTTCAATATGTCCCAAAAAGGATTGAGAAAAAACTTGAGCACCCAGTGATTTGGCTATAGAAACTGTTCGGTCATTTGAGTTTGAATCAATGACTATTACTTCATCAGCCACAGCCTGCAATGAAGTGATGCACTGTTCTATATTATCTTCTTCGTTAAAAGTTATAATGGTTGCAGAAATAGGAAATGGCTTGGCCATAAACCCTAATTGAGGTGATCACTTACTGGCCCATAAGCTACAAAATATGGATTGAGTAAATTTTCTTTATTGTAATCCAAAACTTGGGATTCATCCTCGAATTTTACAACTTTCCCACCAGCCTGTTCTAATACCACCTGTGCCGCGCAAGTGTCCCACTCCATGGTTGGAGCAATTCTAGGATAAATGTGAGCTTCTCCCGTAGCAAGCACTAAAAACTTAAGAGAACTTCCTTTGGCTACTTTCTCAGGTTTGTTTAATTGGTCAATGAAAGTTTGTGTTTCTTCATTTAGGTGTGATCTAGAGCAAACCACCTTTAAGCCTTCGTCATTCAGTCCAAATGGTTTGTTTACTATTTTAACAGCTTCGGCACCTTTTATAGATTTAAATGCACCCAAAGATTTTACGCCATAGTATAGCTCTTCTTTCGCAGGAACATACACTACGCCAAGAACAGGAATATTATTTTCAAGTAAAGCAATGTTAACTGTAAACTCTCCATTGCGTTTGATAAACTCCTTCGTACCGTCTAATGGATCGACAACCCAACATTTTTTAAATGATTTACGAGTTTCGTAATCCATTAATTTATTTTCTTCAGAAATGATAGGTATGTCTGGAGTAACTTTCATTAAGCCTTCACAGATGATTTTATTAGCTGAGGTATCAGCAATAGTTAATGGTGACTCGTCTTTTTTTAGTTCGACACCAAACAAAGATTCGTCTTGATAAATTTCCATTATTTTATTCCCAGCTGCTATGGCTATTTTGTTTATTTCCTGTACTAGTCTTTCCACTATTCTTTATTTAGCTTGCAAATTTATAGAAATACTCTAAAACCCCTAGTATTAAAGCTTAAAGGCGAATAAAAAATATATCTAGATATAGTTATCAACTGTTAAATATTTTTTTATATTTACTAAATAGTCATAGGGTGTCTGTAATTTCGTTGCCTTGTCGAAATGTCTGTTCGACAAGGTTTTTTTATGCCCTAAACTCACCATTTATATTTATCCTTAATTAATTGCGCTGTTACATTAGTTATTTATTTAATATATAATTAGCGACATTTTTATCAGGGTTATTTGTTTAACAATTTATTACATATTCAAAAAATATTTAATATGATTACATATTATTATTATTTGTAATATATAATTGATATATTTGTCCTTGAATTCCCATTCAAATCCAGTAAGCTATTAAGATCATTAACGAAGAAAACTATGAAACGCAATATTTGTGTGAGCATATTTATATATGCATTACTATGTATAAGCTCTGTTGGATATTCTCAAATTGCTTGCAACCAAACTCAAGTAAATATTACTTGTGGTGGAAATAATAATGGGGCAGCCAATGTAGATCCAACAGGTGGAGTGGCACCCTATGATTATAGCTGGAGTCATAACGCTGGATTAAATGCACCTATGGCATTTCCCATTGGTGCTGGCAATTATACCGTAACTATTACAGATAGTGCAGGAGCTAATACCACTTGCAACTTTACGCTAACTGCTCCTCCGTTAATTGAAATTAATGAGATAGAAGAGACAAATCCAAGTTGTGGTTTGGATAATGGAATTTTGGAAATTTTTGCTACACCCAAAGATTCCGATCCGAATAGTACAAATTTAATGTACAGTATAGATGGTGGATTTAGCTTTCAATCCAGTAATTTATTTACAGGATTACCTGCAGCAGATTATTTAGTTATTGTTTTAGATGGTGATTTTTGTTTTGCTTCAGAAAGTCCTCAGCTAGTGGGTACACCTCCTCTAGAATTAAGTTTGGTGCCCGAGTGTGATATTGCAGGAGGAAATATTAATGTTGATTTAACTGTTACTGGAGGAACACCAGATTATGATTATAATTGGGTAGGACCTGGTGGAACGTATATCACTAGAAACTTAGTGAATGTACCACAAGGGACATACAATCTAACAGTAACAGATAGGGTAGGTTGTGAGAATTATGGATCAGTTAGCTTATCAAACTGTTGTTCAGGCATGAGCTTTTGTGGTGCAGATGTAACGGATTCTGGTTGTTCAGGTGAGAACACAGGTTCAATAAGTATGAACCCATCAGGGGGCTTAGCACCTTATGACTATAGTTGGTCTCATGACAATACTTTAAGTTCAAATACAGCTAGCAATCTGGGTGCAGGATTATACATGGTTACCATTGTAGATGCAAATGGATGTGAATCTATCTGCGATTATACTATTTCAGAAACAGGCGCTAATTTGATTGATGATATCATAATTAATGATGCTGCATGTGGATTAAGTGATGGTTCAATTGAGGTTTTGGCCTCAGTAGCTACAGGTTCAGGCACATGCGATTTGATGTATAGTTTTGATGGAGGAAGTAGTTTTTCCGATACAAATATTGCACAAAATTTAGAGGCAGGAGCCTATGATATTGTGGTAAGCTGTGGAGATTGCAGTGAAACAGCAATAGCTGAAGTTGGTAATACAAACGGCGTTCACATCATGAGTATTAATCCATATTGTATAATGGATGGCTCAATCAGTATAGATGTTAATATTACTATGGGCACAGCTCCTTTTGTATTTAGTTGGGCTGGTCCTAATGGATTTAGCTCTTCTGACGAAGATTTAATGGGTGTCGAACCGGGAGAATATAGCTTAAGCGTTATAGATGCAAATGGTTGCGAAGCAAGTGCTTCTACAAGTCTATATACACCAATTATCGAAGATGTAAATGTTTCAGGATTTACTTGTACAGGAAATGATGGGGTGATTAGTATCGATGCTATTTACCCTAATTCTGGTTCGGGATCTTGTGAAATTGAATTTAGTATCAATGGTGGTGCTAATTACCAAAAGAGTCCAAACTTTGAAAATCTTAATCCTGGTACGTTTGATATTGTCGTTAAAGGATGTGAAAATTGTCTAGCAGAAACACAGATAACAGTTGATCAACCAGATTGCTTTGGCTCGGTGGGTGATTTTGTATGGAATGATATTGATGGTGATGGAATCCAAGATCCAGGTGAGGAAGGAATTCCAAATGTCCGGGTGGAATTAAGAGATTGTTTTGGGGTTTTAATTGCTGTGAGATACACGGATATAAACGGCTACTATAGCTTTGATATCGTTAATGTGGGTGAATTCTATGTACAGTTTTACTTTGATAGTGATTACTTAGTTTCTGAAGCTAATCAAGGTGGAAATGATAATGTAGATAGTGATGTAGGTAATTTTAATGGACCAAACACAACTCAGAAATTCACTGTACAGTCCAATGAAAATGTTGATAATATTGATTTAGGTTTATATAACTGTGTGAAAATTGGTGAGAGCGTATGGTTTGATACAAATGGAAACGATATTCAAGATCCAAATGAAAATGGGATTAATGGACTTAAAGTCCTACTTTACCGTTGGATTGGGGGAGAAGCAGTCCTTTGGGATTACACCTACACTGGTCATAAGCCAGGAACAGCATCAGATGATGGATTTTACCAATTCTGTGTACCTCCAGGTAATTATTACATCAATTTTGATATGACGATACCTTCACTAGTTCGTGTTGTACCTCATATTGGTTCAGAAGCCACAGATAGTGATATAGATGGGTCAAATGGTCAAGGAACTACTGGAACATTTACGGTAGTTGCAGGAGTTGACAATTTGGAGATTGGTGCAGGTTACTATGGTCAAGCAACATTGGGAGATAGAGTATGGATAGATCAAAATAATGATGGTATCCGTGACTTAAATGAGCCTAGAATTGGAAATGTTAAGGTACAGGCGTTTAATGTGAATTCTCAACGTTTGATTAGAACAACGTTTACAAATCCTAATGGTGAATATATTATTGAAGATCTGGCTAAGGACAACTACTTTGTAAAAGTAACCCCTCCTGCAGGTTATACGTTTACCTCTGCAAATGTTGGAGATGAAGATACAGATAGTGACATTGATCATAGTAATGGTTTAAATACTACTAGGATTGTATCAACTGCTCCAGGTGAACACTCACCAAATATTGATGCAGGTTTACGATTTAGTGTACTACCTCTAGGCTTAAGTCAGTTCTACGGAGAATTTGTAAATGGAGCAAACCAAATTAATTGGTCTACACTGGATGAAAGTAATTTGATGAGTTATGAGTTGTTAAGAATGGATGAAACATCAGGCACTTTTGAAAAGATAGCTGAAATTGTGTCAAACAACAAGACTAACTATACTTATAACGATGAGAAAATAGAGGCTAACTCTGGATACTATTATCAGTTAAATGCCATAGATAATAATCAAGAGTCAACCTTGAGTGAGATCATTTATGTTAAAACACCAGGTTTAGATGGTGAGGAAGGAAGCTTATCGTTTACTATGTTCCCGAATCCTGCATCTGATTATGCAATCATAAATCTAGAAGATGAAATGATAGCTGCTGGTTACGAGATTTCAATAACAAACAATGATGGTCAAAGGGTTGCGATTCAAACCCTATCAACTGGTAAGCAAGTACATTTGGACTTAACAACGCTTAGTCCTGGTGTTTATCATGTAAAACTTAGCTCTGGAAATAATACAGGAACTAAAAAATTAGTTCACATAAGATAAATTGAAAAAATGCATTAAAAAGCCACTCATTTTTTGAGTGGTTTTTTTTTGTAATATATTGTAATCAAGCTCGTTTTATCAACATACCCATGGAGAGAAGATTAATTGCCAAACTATTTTATTTCGTGGTGTTGCTAGCATCACTTAGCTCTTGTCACAAGAAGTATCAAGCTTTAGATTCATCCCTAGATCAATCCTTAATGAAATTTGAAAATCAACCACTTTCTCAATTAACTATTGATGCCTCCATTAATCGAGAAAATTTAAATCGGTTTGTAAATACAAGTATTGAAGAAATATTAGCCAAACAATCGGCTGTAAATTTGGAAGGCTTCGATGTGAGATTTAGTAAGTATGATGAAGTCAATGTCGGCTTAACAGGAAAAACTGTTTCAACTAAATTACCTATTAATTTAAGTATTAGTAAAGATGTCGTTATCGGAAAAATAACGGCCAAAGGTGCTTTGCAACTCTTTCTTAGTACCGAAATCAATATTGATGAATACTGGAATTTATCCACGATAACTAAAGTCATAGATTATGAATGGCTAGAGCCGCTCAAGTTAGTTTCAGGATTTGGGATATCACTCGAATCTATGGCAAATAATATATTAGACTCAAGCATAGATAAAATTACAAACGAAATCGATCAACAAATTCGATCAAAGGTTTCACTGCCGAATTTGCTACGAGCTAACATGCACCAAATTGAAGGCCCATTCGCACTAGCTAAACTTTCCAAAGAAAAGTTAAATATTGCTTGGTCTGATTTTACGGTAGAACCAGCAACTAATTCATTAGGAAATATAAATCTTAAACTTGGGGCTAGGGCAGCCATGCAATTAAATGAACAAAGTACTAAAAGGGCTATGGATGAACTACCATCACTTGCATGGCAGCAAATGTTAGCTGGGGAAAGGAATTTAATCAAATTACCATTGAATCTGTCGATGGATAGCTTAAACAATATCATTAAAGAAAAAGTAGTAGGACAAGTCCTCGATCAAGGCAATAAGCGCATAAAAATTGAAGCAGTTAGCATCGCTGAGAAATCGTCAATGCTTTACCTTAGTTCTCTTCTCTCAGGTGATTACAATGGGACGATGGAAATGGCATGTAGGCCGCTTTATGACGCAAAAGCCAATAAATTTAATTTGAACGAATTATCGCTCAAGTTCACATCCAAGAACAAGTTAAAACAAGTGGGCCTGAATTTATTTAAAGGTCGCATCAAGAAGGAAATTGAGAAAAGTATTTTACTTGAGTTAGACGGAATGCGGGATATGTTAAAACCCCTTATTAACCAGCAATTAGCAAGTATTGAACAACAACGAGGCGTTAAATTAATGTTGGATTTAGATAAGATAGAATTGGGTAATTTCTTTATAAAAAATCAACAGGTTAACGCCTTGATTTTAGTTGATACTAACTTGAAAGTCCATGTCGAGGATCTGTACAAATTAGCCAAGTGAGTGTCAAATTTGAATTGAAATCCAGTTTTTCAATATATTAGCTGCGTACACCCACCTAAAAAAACTATTTTTGCGATCTAAATGCAATATCATTACTCATTCTAATGACAAAATAGTTTATCATGTTCAAGTACTTTTTAGGAAATAGCCCAAAGTGGTTTAAGTTTACAATTCTAGGTTTTCTGATTTTCAATATATTCTCATTTTTTGTTCTTGGGAAAACAATAACGGCTTGGATCTTTATTTTGGAATTTATCTTCTGTCTTGCAATGGCTCTAAAATGCTATCCATTGCAGTCCGGAGGCCTGCTTGCAATTCAGGTAATAGCCTTAGGTTTAACTACAGCCCATCATTCCTATTATGAGGTCAAGGCTAATTTGCCCGTCATTTTGTTGTTAGTGTTTATGGTGGCTGGGATCTATTTTATGAAGCCTTTATTGATGTATATATTCAGTAAGGTTTTTACTAAAATCAAATCCAAACTGGTTGTTTCTTTACTCTTCGTGTTTCTTTCGGCCGTGTTATCTGCCTTCCTTGATGCCTTGACGGTGACCGCTGTTCTTATAAGTGTATCAGTTGGTTTTTATGGTGTTTACCACAAGATCCATTCTAGTTCTGCAGATTATGATGGTAGTGGAGTAAAAGATAAAAAAGAATTGAGTGGAGAAACCTTAGAACAATTTAGAAGTTTTCTAAGGAGTTTAGTAATGCATGGTGTTGTAGGAACAGCACTAGGAGGTGTGTGTACCTTGGTAGGTGAACCTCAGAATTTGCTTATCGGCGAACGAATGGGCTGGGATTTTGTGGACTTCTTTCTAAAAATGGCACCCATTACACTACCAGTCTTAGTCCTAGGAATGTTGACAACTGTACTATTAGAACTTACAGGATGGTTTGGATTCGGAGCTAAATTACCAGATGTTGCAAGAGGAATTATAGCTCGCTATACAGAAGAGCAGGATAAAAATAGAACTGATAAAGAAAAATATAATCTACGTATTCAAGCCATCGGGGGTATTTTATTAATAGTGGGTTTAGCACTTCATGTCGCAGAGGTTGGTCTAATTGGTTTAGGCTTAATCATCTTTTTGACAGCCTTTATGGGGATTATTGAAGAACATAGTCTTGGTAAGGCTTTCGAAGAAGCACTTCCATTTACAGGATTGCTTGTTGTATTTTTTGTCATTGTAGCGATGATCCATGATCAGCATTTATTTAGTCCAATCATTGAATGGGCATTAGCAAAGGATCCTTCAAAGCAGCCAGCTATATTTTATTTAGCTAATGGAGTACTTTCGATGATTAGTGATAATGTATTTGTAGCTACAGTATATATTAACGAACTGCAACAAGTATTCGATGGAGCTGATATGACTGCTGAGGCCAAACTTGCAGTAAGAGAACAGTATGAGAGTTTAGCTATCGCTGTGAATACAGGAACGAATTTACCAAGTGTAGCAACACCGAACGGACAAGCTGCCTTCTTGTTTTTATTGACATCAGCATTGGCACCATTAATTAATTTGTCATACATGAAGATGGTAAAAATGGCTTTCCCTTATACCATCGTTCTGGGATTGGGAGGTTTGTTTTTCTTACTTATGAATACATAACAAAAAATGACATTGGACAACAAAACCAAACTAGTAAATAGTTTTAAAGTTGTTAATTACTGATGGCTAAAATTGCAAACATAGATTTAGGAGATTTTCCACTATTACTTGCTCCGATGGAGGATGTAAGCGATCCACCTTTTCGAGCATTGTGTAAGAAGCAAGGATGTGATATGATGTACACAGAATTTATTTCTGTAGAAGGTCTAATCCGTGATGCTTACAAAAGTGTAGAGAAACTTGATATCTATGATGAAGAAAGACCGATAGGCATCCAAATCTTTGGAGCCGAAATAGATTCTATGCGGAGAGCAGCAGAAATCGTCGAAGAGGCAAAGCCTGAAGTGCTCGATATAAATTTTGGCTGCCCCGTCAAGAAGGTGGTTTGTAAGATGGCCGGCGCAGGTATCTTGCAGGATATACCTAAAATGGTTAAGTTAACGGAGGAAATTGTTAAAGCTACAAATCTTCCAGTCACGGTAAAAACCAGGCTTGGATGGGATGACAACACGATCTTTATTGAGGATGTTGCTGAGCGATTACAAGATGTGGGTATACAAGCATTGAGTATACATGGGCGAACGAGAAAACAAATGTATAAGGGTGAGGCTGACTGGACTAAGATTGGTAAAATAAAAGAAAACCCTAGAATACACATCCCCATATTCGGAAATGGAGATATCAATTCTCCGCAGAAAGCGCTAGAGTATAAGGAGAGATACGGTGTTGATGGTGTTATGATTGGACGAGCATCTATAGGTTATCCATGGATTTTTAGAGAGATAAAGCATTACGTAGCTACCGGCGAAATACTAGATCCACCGACACTAGATGAAAGGGTAGACATGGCTATTCAGCATTTGACACACTCATTAGAATGGAAAAACGAACGTCTGGGTGTTTTAGAAATGAGAAGGCATTATACAAACTACTTTAGAGGTTTGCCAAATATTAAACACTTTAGGTCTAAGTTAGTTACCTCCCTTGTTCCAGCAGAAATTTTTGAAACTTTAGAGTTAATTCGTTCCACCTACGCGGGACATCCAATGGCTTGCTAAATCCATGCATAAAATTAGTTATAGTCATAACGAACAATCTATAATAGATGCGCTTTGTGTTGCAGCATCATCGCAAAAAGTAGAAGCTTATCTCGTTGGCGGTTTTGTAAGAGATAAACTTTTAGGTCGTCCTACTAATGATATCGATGTGGTTTGTGTAGGTAGTGGAATCGAATTCGCTAAAGCTTTTAGTAAGGTGATGAATGGACATCATAAGGTCAATGTGTTTCCAAACTTTGGAACTGCACAAGTGGTGTGTAAGGACTATGATGTCGAATTTGTAGGGGCACGTAAAGAATCATATCGGAGTGAGTCCCGAAAACCAATCGTAGAAAATGGCACGATAGAGGACGATCAGCAAAGAAGAGATTTTACGATAAATGCACTGGCTATAAGTCTAAATAATGAAACCAAAGGAGAACTAGTAGATCCATTTAATGGAATAGACGATTTAAAGAATAAGCGCATCGTCACCCCATTAGCACCGGACCAAACCTTTTCTGACGACCCATTACGGATGTTGCGTGCCATCAGATTCGCTACCCAACTAAATTTTAAAATTGATCCAAAAACCTTGGCGAGTATTGCTGAGCAAAAGGAACGAATAAGCATAATTTCTGCAGAGCGAATCATCACAGAGTTGACGAAGATTATGCAGTCAAAAGTCCCTTCTATTGGATTTGAGTATCTTTTCGATACTGGTTTGTTAGCGCTTATTTTACCTACCATACATGCTTTGCATGGAGTCGAAGTCAAAAATGGAATTGGGCATAAGGATAACTTTTACCATACAATCAAAGTGTTAGATAATGTAGCTGAAATGAGTGATAACATTTGGTTGAGATGGGCTGCTTTATACCACGATGTAGGAAAACCGAAGTCCAAACGATTTGATGAGAAATTAGGATGGACCTTTCATGGCCATGACATGATAGGTGCCAATATGATCAAAAAGATATTTAAGCGTTTAAAGCTCCCTTTAGATCATCGGATGCATTATGTGGCCAAGATGGTTAGACTGCATTTAAGACCTATATCCCTTACTAAAACAGATATTACTGATTCTGCAGTACGACGAATGATTTTTGATAGTGGAGAAGATGTGGACGATTTGATGTTGCTATGTAGGGCTGATATTACATCTAAAAATGAATTTAAAGTCAAACGATATCAGAAAAACTACGATATTCTACTGCAGAAAATCGAAGAAATCGAAGAAAAAGACCGATTAAGAAATTGGCAACCTCCGATTTCTGGTGAAGAAATTATGGCTGCCTTTGGATTAAAACCCTGTAAAACCGTGGGAACGATTAAGTTAGCCATTAGAGAAGCAATTCTAAATGGTGATATCGAAAATAACTATGAGGACGCCAAATTATACATGATTGAGACTGGCAAAATACACGGTCTAGAATACCTGAGTTAAACCCCAGAATCTTACCTACTTTTAGTTGTTTTAGTTCTAATTTAAAATACTTACTTGTTTGTATGTAATTCGTTAAATATAATATTTTGTAATATATTATAAGATGATTATGAGAATAATATACATATATAAAATTGTTAATATTAAATAAGGACTTATTTCTTTACGTTCATAAAATTAAAAAAGGATATAATAAATTTGCCTTTTGAAGACGGTTTCAGATTAAGTTTCAACAATCATCCCCAAAAAACTTATCAATGGATAAGTCTGGAGATAGCCGTCTTCAATTTTATTTCCTCTCTTATTTTTTCCCACTACATATTTGATTATTTTCAAGTTCACTATACATGTGCTCATGGAAATGCTATCAAGCCTTGATTGGTCTATCATTATTGGATTCTTAATATTCTCATTGGCTATCGGTGTTTATTCGAGTCGCAAGTCAGGCTCTAGTGCCAAAGAGTTTTTTCTCTCAGGTCAGAATATGCCATGGTGGATGTTAGGGATTTCAATGGTTGCGACGACTTTTTCGGCTGATACACCCAATTTAGTAACCGATATTGTCCGACAAAATGGAGTATCTGGCAACTGGGTTTGGTGGGCTTTTTTATTGACCGGAATGTTAACCGTGTTTATCTATGCTCGACTTTGGAGAAGATCAGGTGTGCTTACCGATTTAGAGTTTTATGAGCTGAGATATAGTGGTAAAGAGGCTTCTTTTTTACGTGGTTTTCGGGCGTTTTATCTAGGAGTTGTCTTTAACGTCTTAGTAATGGCTACTGTTTGTTTAGCAGCCATTAAGATTGGTGCCATAATGCTGGGACTAACTCCTTTACAAACCATTTTAATAGCATCTATAGTTACCGTATTTTATTCCTCACTTGGAGGTTTAAGAGGTATCATTCTTACCGATATATTTCAGTTTGTGCTGGCTATGATTGGGACCATAGGCGCAGCGTATTTTGTGGTAAAGATGCCTGAGGTTAATGGATTATCAAATCTCTTTGCTCACGAAGCAGTGCAGGGAAAACTAGATTTAGTACCAGCGATGGGAGAGGGCAAACTATGGTTGAGCTTACTCATTATTCCTTTGGCGGTCCAGTGGTGGGCATCTTATTATCCTGGAGCTGAGCCCGGTGGTGGAGGCTATATTGCTCAACGAATGTTGGCTGCAAAGAACGAAGATCATGCGGTTGCCGCTACTTTTTTATTTAATACAGCACACTATGCCTTAAGACCCTGGCCTTGGATAATTATTGCTTTGGCTTCACTTATTTTATTTCCTACAATAGAGTCAATTCAAACAACATTCCCACATGTGGACCCAGCTTTAATTAAGGATGACATCGCTTACCCAGCTATGCTCACATACTTACCTAAAGGCTTAATTGGGGTGGTGCTAGCTTCTTTAATTGCCGCTTTTATGTCGACGCTTTCTACACACTTAAACTGGGGCGCCTCGTATTTGACACATGATCTGTATAAGCGTTTTATCAACCAATCAGCAAGCGAAAAACAGCTGGTAAGTTTTGGTAGAATAAGTACAGGTTTGCTTATGGCAGCGGCGATGGTAGTTGCTTTGTTTTTAGAAAATGCTAAGGCAGCTTTTGATATTGTTATCCTAGTGGGTGCTGGTACAGGATTGATATTTATACTAAGATGGTTTTGGTGGAGGATCAATGCATACAGTGAAATTTCAGCTATGATTTCATCTTTCTTGGTCGCAATGGTATTACTCGAATATTTTAAGGGATTAGCTGCTTGGCATTTGATTATTAATGTAGTTATCACATCGATTGTCTGGCTTGCTGTCACCTATTTGACCAGACCTACAAAGGAAGAGGTATTGATTAATTTTTACACTAAGATTAAACCAGATCGATTAGGCTGGCGTAGAGTAGCTGAAAAAGCAAATGATGATATGACTAATCGAGGAGGCAGAAGTATAAAACTTGGCATCCTTTGTATGTTTCTTGGAAGTGCAATGGTTTACTCAGTCTTGTTTTTTACGGGTTATTTATTGATGGCTCAGTGGACCTATTTCATCTTGTTCTTTGTTGTTTTTATACTTTCGGGTTTGTTGTTAAAAAGAACATGGTCAGCACTTAATAGCTAATATAATTTGGTTCAATGTTGCAATTCGTAAAACAAGCTATCTTAATCATTTGGCAATTACCCCAATGTGTGCTTGCCTGGTTAGTTCTCGGATTTTTATGGTGTATTAGATCCTTACACGCCATTGAACCATTTCATAGTGCCTACGCGGTGGATGGTGGCATTAAGGGTGGTGCCTTTACCCTTGGACCCTACGTTTTCGGTCCAGCTGGAACGCGATCTACCGGTCATGATCATTTGTTGGTTCATGAGTATGGGCACACTTTGCAGAGTTTAATATTGGGGCCTTTCTACTTGTTATTAATAGGAATTCCTAGTGTTTTATCGGCAGGAGTTTTGCCCCGAATGCATAACTACAGATGGTTCGAAGTTTGGGCGAATCGCTTATCTCTCGAGTTTGGGAAAGATCACTTAATAGGTTTCGAGCCAGCTGCTTTTGTAGAGGCAAATGTGTCAAGTAGTTATATTAACCCAAGGAATAAAGGCCACAATCACAGCAGTAATCCTGTTCATGTCCAGTATCGCTGGTTTGATGTTTTATTGATGATCCCTAGTTGTTTATTACTTTATGGAATGTATTTGCTTGCATTAAGTTGATTTCTTCGGAACGTATTTTTGGGCAAGTAATTAATAAATAAGCTGAGCGTTTTCTAATTGAGTCAACAATCCAGCTAAAATGTCAGATTAATTTAAATAAGGCTTTACTTTCTCTACCATGATATTAGCAGGTAATTTTTCATTAGCATAATCGATCATTACCTTGATTAAATCATCAGTCAGGAGTTCGTTAAACCCTAGGGAAAATCCATACAGTCTGACTTTAGTAATTTCTTCAGGTGTAACAACCCGATCTGCTCGCATCATAAATAAGATGTAGTATAAGGTAATCATCCTAGATTGTTCATCTCGTGGAGGATCAAACTTGTGGCTTTTGTAATTTTGTCTGACATCTTCTACTTCTGCCTCAATCATTCCGAGTTCATTAGCTACATATTGAATGTAACTCTCTTCTCTGCTGTGAAATTCTTGGTCACTTTCCATGACTTTAAATAAATAGGCTAATATCTCTTTAGGATTCATTGTAAAGGCTTTCTATTTCTTTTTGATAATCTTTCATCCACTGGTGTCTTACTATCTTTAATGTGGCTGATAATTGTCCATTTTCAATGCTAGGAGCAATATCTGTTAGGTGGAATTCTTTAATCCGTTGATGTGCGGCTAAATTATTATTTATTCTTTGAATTTCAGCTAATAGTTTCTCCTTCACTTTAATATTTAGCACCATATATTGATCACTGGTCCAATGTATGTTTTCTTGCAAAGCCCATTGTTTTAACTGATTAAAATCTGGGTAAATAATGGCAGTTAAAAAAGGTCTTTGGAAGCCTATAATTAACAACTGGTCTATATAAATAGATTCACTAAACGTAGCTGTTAATATTGAGGGAGCAATGTATTTGCCGGTAGATGTTTTAAAAAGGTCTTTTTTGCGATCGGTAATTTGTAAAAATCGACCGTGAATAATCCGTCCTACATCTCCAGTATTAAGCCATCCATCTTCACCTAGGACTTTACTGGTTTCAACTGGTTTTTTGTAATAGCCTTTCATAATACTTGGGCCTTTGACAAAAATATCGCCTTCACCTTGATCATTAGTATTTACAAGTTTCACTTTGACACTTGCCAATGGGATACCTACAGTGCCATATCTATTTAAACCAGGAGACATTCGGTTTACAGTGACCACTGGAGAGGCTTCCGTTAAGCCATAACCTTCTCTGACAGGTACGCCAGCGGCCGAAAATAGTCTCGAAAGTCTAGGGTTTAAATAAGCAGCTCCTACAATGATTGCTCTAACTTCTCCTCCTATTTGTTTCCTAAACTTTCTGAAAATCACCTTTCTTATAAGGAACAACTTAAACCAGGTAATGGGATTGTAAATTTTCTTAGAACGATATTTTGATCCTTCATTTAATGCCCAATGCCAGGTCTTTTTTATAAGCACATTTTTCTTTGAAAGTTCTGTCTGAACCTTATCATACATTTTCTCGATTATTCTCGGGACTGAGGAAAATATGTGGGGCTTACATTTGCCAAAAGCTAAGGGCACATGCTCGTGATATTCGGGCATATAAATGCTGGTTCCTGTGGTTAAATAAACTAGGATTAGTGTTCGTTCGAAGGCATGACTATAAGGTAAAAAACTGAGTACACGACTATCCGCATCAAGTGGTAAAAGCTGCGAGAGCGATGCAACATTGCTTATCAAATTTTTATGACTGAGCATTACACCTTTTGGTTTTCCTGTTGTGCCAGATGTGTATATGATGGTGGAGATACTATCTTGATCAAAGGAAGCAGGCATGGGATCCAAATTACCTGTCCAGGCTACTTTTCGAATAAAATCACTTATTAAATAGCTCTCAACATTGGACAACAAAAGCTCACTATAATTTCCTTGTAAGGCTGCATCATTAAAGAATATATGTTTTGCTTCGGTTTCCTCTAGTATATGCCTTAATTGTTTTTCTCCGGTTGTGCTGTGTATGAGTACAGAGACCATAGCTAGACTTTGGACAGCCATATCTAAAAGCAGGGAATGACTATTGACTAACTGAGGCATAATCAGTATTAAGTCTCCTTTTACAAAGCCCTCTGCTTTTAGAAATTCCTGGAAATAAATGATGATTTGAGCGCATTCTTCATAAGTGTAACTTGTCCATTCATCATTGTGATAACTATGGAGAAAGGTATTTTTACCTCCTTGATCAATTTGGTGTTTTATAATATCGAAGGTGCATTGGAAACTCATGCAACTAGTAGCTTTTGGATGGACGGTTCGTCTGAACTTGCTTCATCGAGTAAGTCGTAAACGATTTCGTGGTACTCTGGGAAATCGGGTAGATTGTTATGACCACCACCATGTATTTCGTGTAATTTAATTCGTTTAACGAGGTCTTTTAAACGAAGACTGTGCGAGTAGGGTATTAGCCGATCTTTATTTCCATGAATTATATGAATCGGCGCATCTACTTTCCTAATAAATCGATCGGTCCTTATTTGATACCTAAGTAAAAACCTTAGGGGAATCCAAAATCCCCATCGCTTGATGTTGTGATAAAAAGAATAATACGGCGAATCGAGTATAAGCATTTTTGGGTTATTCCATGAGGCAATGCGCGTAGCAATTCCTGAGCCTAGTGAACGACCATAAATAATCATGTCCTCTTCTTCATAGCGCTTTAATAGCCACTTATAAATTTGTTGCCCATCATCATAAAGCCTTTGTTCAGTACGCTTACCTTTTGATTTGCCAAACCCTCTATAATCCATCATGAAAAAGTCATAACCATTTCCGATAAAGTCTTTCGCAAACTTTGCCCAGCCTTTAATTGATCGAGAATTTCCTTTGAAATAAAAGATAATTCCTCGGCTATTTGGAACCGTGAAAAGTATGCTGTTTATACTTCCTCCATCCTCCATTTCGAAGGTCTTTTCTTCAAAATCAAACGGATATTTAAAGGTGAAATTAGAAGGTAAAATTTCGGGACGAAAGAAATACCAATGTTGGGTGAAATAGAAAAATATGCATATAAATACATAAATAGCCAGAATAGTTAATGCAATCGGCAGCATATTTTATGGTGTTAATCGCTCCTAATATAGGCAATTATTTACAAGATTTCGGTGAGTTTAACTTGGTAGACTTTGCTTGTTGCTAAATTTTTATGGGTTCCACCTTTTATGAGTGTAAAACTATCTTGCTGTTTCAAAAGCGGAAGAAGCTTATTAGCTTCTTGCACTGGAGTAATTCGATCTCGATCACCTTGGAGAATGTGGATCGGAGATTCTATCTGCTTCATAAATGCATGATTTGGAAAAGAAACTTCATTTTTAGGATAATATAATTTGGCAGGGAAAAATCGCTTCTTTACCAAAGAAGGCATGTCATAAAAAGTAGTTTCTAGAATGGTCATATCTACTTCAAAATTAGAGGCAGTATATAGGGCCACAGCACTTCCTAAGGATCGACCATACACCACCGTTTTTGCATAATCCTGTTGGCTAACCCATTCCATACTTGCTTGAGCTGTTGCATAAAATCCAGCTTCACTTGGTTTTCCGGGACTTTTGCCATAACCCGGATAATCCACGGCTAAAACGTCATATCCAAACGAAGTCAATTTGTTAGCCTCTTTAGACCAACGATTTAAATTGCCAGCATTACCATGAAAGTAGACGATCAGCCCTTTAGCCTTTGGTTGATCTGAATGGATGAGTAAACTATGTACTTGTTGGTTTTCTGAGATATCTAACCAGACCTCTTCATGTTTGATGTTGGTATCAAATACGTGATCTGTCGGTAAGGTTTTATTTTGAAAAACAAAAAGGTGTAACATAAAATGTATAATAAACAAGATCGAAGTGCCTATGAAAAATAAACTAAAGCACAAATATATTACTAACTTTCGGCTCAATGAAAACCACTTGATTTGATTAATTCATATCCACCATTTCCGTCTCCTATAATAAACAAAGCTTCCAAATCTTTATTGTTTTCTATCAATGTTTTTGCCTTTTCTAAACCTAAAACCATTGCAGCAGTAGCAAAGGCATCAGCTACTAGACATTCTTGTGATATTATAGAAACAGAAAGTAATTGATTTTGGCTTGGATATCCTGTTATAGGATTAATTTCATGGCCGTATTTTCTACCATTTACTTCATGGAAGTTTCTATAATTTCCAGAAGATGCTACTGATTGATTGCTTAGCTCCACGATATATTCAAACTCCGAAACATTAGCATTTGGGTCAGGCGTATTGATACCAATTTTCCAAGGTTTTCCCTGCTTATTGACACCTATTCCTCGGGTTTCACCCCCGATTTCGATCAAAGCATTTTCTACTCCTTGATTGATTAAATATTGCGTAATTAGGTCGACTCCATAGCCTTTGGCTGAGGCACTAAAATCAAGCTCTATTGATGGATGTGTTTTGCTATATAGCACAGAATCTCCTCTAGATTGGACCTTAATTTTTTCTAATCCCACATAGGCTAACATTTCATTTACTTTTAAACTATCTATGTCGGTGATGGCCTTTTTTGGTTTATAGCCAAAACCCCAATAATTAACAAGTGGCATACAAGTAGGATCATAAAAATGAAGACTTGATTCATACAGTTTTAGTGCTGCTGCCATATTTCTATAAAAATGATAATCCAAGGAGAGATCTTTAAGGTCTAAATTAGTAAGCGCAACGGGCTTTGCCTCTATAGTAATTCCAGTTGTAGAACTATTAAATTGACTGATTAAAGAATTAGGAATGTAGGTAGAAACGGATTGATTAATATCCGCTAAAATTTTATCGATATCTGTTTGATTAATTTTATTACCACCTTGATACGTGATATTATAGGTGGTTCCCATCGTCTTACCATTCAGTTTAACAAACGCCTTAGCGGGCTTAACATCTGATTTGCAAGCACTGAAAAAGCAAGCGGAAAGAACGAAAAATAGTAAATACTTAAAAAGATGCTGATTCATTTCACAAAGGTAGAATTCGAACGCATAGATTGTATGTATCTATCATAAAAATGGATAATTTCTGACATTTCAGAAATCATCCATTTGCCTTTAGGAATAACAAAACCAAAGTCAATAAATGCAATTGACTTTACACTTATATACAATGAAAAAACTTTACTTTTCTTGATTTATAAAATGTAACATTTAATAGATCAAGCGTCTTTACAACTATAAGTGTCATGGAGCCTTAAAAAGTGACCACTATTCCTGAATATTTTTTAAAAAGAGCAAAAAAAAAGCTACCAAGAAGGTAGCTTTTATATCTGGAAACGATATTGAGCCTAATCAAATAAGCCCTCGTAGTTGTTATCCTCTAGTTCATTCATTTGCTTGTCCATGGTTTTGTTGTCAAGCTCCAAAATATCGTCATTAGTCTCTGAACCACCTAATAGCATCAGGGTAGATTTCTTTTCGTATTCTTCTAACATCTTTAGTCCCTTCTCTTCGAACATACCGTTTTGGAGATCTATAGAATTCATAAACTCTGAACTCATTTCCATAAACTGTTCCATTTCACCTACCTTATTTGCAACATCTTCCGCGATTCCTTCCATAGCTTGATCAAATAATGCTCGCTTATCTGGATCGCCTTTGATGACGCTCATAGCCGATTTCATAGCAGAGTGTGAAGCACGCATCGCTTTTCTTTCCTGCTCTTTAACCCTTACTTGGTCCTTGGTATCTTCTAATAAAATTTCAGAATTAGAGTGCATTTTGGTAAGTACACGATATAAAACAGTCATTTTATTATGAAGAGCTACATACTTCCCATTAGATTCTTTTAATCTTGCTGCTTTTCTAGACGATAAAACTAATTGCTTTTCATCACCCATTTTCTTTGCTTGACGGGCGATCGCCATATTCTTGTCTATATCCTCATTGTTCTTCTTAACAATGTTTTTGAGTCCTCTCATTTGACCTTTAAGCCCACCGATTTGCTTAGACATTTTCTTAAGATTATCCTCCAAGTCAGAGACATAATTTTTAAGAATACCTACCGGATCTATGGTTACAAAAATTCCAGTAATCCATCGCATAAAGCTCTGATACATATAGGATACTAAAGCTCTCGTTTTAGGACTGATTGCTATATATATAACTACAGCTAACACTCCCAATGCAGCAATGAGGCCTGCTGTTGTCAAAAGGAATCCCATAATAGCTGAGCCAAAACTATAAATAGCCCAAGCTGCAACGGCTAATCCACCAATCAGGAAGAAAGCACCGGTTTTACCTTCAGGCTTTTGCCAAAAGGATTTTGGTTTATTTGAATAATCTGCCATTGAATTAAATTAAAAGTTTCTCTAATGTAATAATCTTTCAGACGATTAGAAAGTATATGCTTATGGAACTTCAATATAGAGCGGATAGTTCCATTTTTTATAACTCATATTGCTTCGAATCCATTCTTTGGACAAGTTGCGGATTATTATCGATAAAGCGCTTAGGATTGCAATTCTATGGTACTGTAACCCTGGGCATTCTTTTTCATTTTAATTTGCACATTAATTCGTTCTTTAAGTGCGGTGACATGTGAAATAACACCCACTGTTTTTTGACTTTCCGATTGCAATTTTTCTAAGGTATTCATGGCAATATCCAAGGTTTCTTGGTCCAAGGTTCCGAATCCTTCATCAATAAATAAACTTTCGAGCGACACATTTTTCGAAGCCATGTCTGATAAACTAAGGGCTAAGGCTAGACTCAAGATAAAAACTTCTCCACCTGATAAAGTGCTCACAGATCGTTGGATATTTCCCTGATATTGATCGATGACCATTAAACTTTCGCCACTTGAACTAGGGTCTAATAAATATCTATCGGTCAGATGTTGCAAACGTCTGTTAGCAAAAACCATTAAGTTCTTAAGGGTTAATCCTTGAGCAAAGTTGGCAAATTTGTTACCCAGGGAATCTCCAATCATTTGATTCATATGAGACCAAATCTCAAATTGCTCATTAAGTTTCTGTATGCCTTTTTCTCGAGCAGCATGTCTTTTGTGCTGAGCTGCATCGCCGATTAGTTGCTGGGTGATGGCTCCTTCCTGCTTAGCCAATGCCGAAAGTTCTTCTCTTTTTTCAGTTAAGTTTTGTTGGATCTGAAGCAATGGCACAGCTTGCTGGGTATCCAAGATGTGCAGTTGCTTGTTTCTCGAAGTTAAGGCTTCAATCTTCGATTCTAGTTCTATAATTTCTTTGTTTATCGATTCTCTTTTGGTTTTTATTTGAAGTACTCTTTCTTCACTCAGTATAGCTTTTTTTGCCTCCTTAAAATTGGTATAATTAAGTTTTTCGATAGGTTTTTTAAGGCTTTCATCTAGTGTTTTGATAGTAAGATCAAGCTGAACTATGCTGTCCTTGTCTTTGACTATCCCAGCATCTGTTCCAGCTATTTTAGTTTGTGCACTTACATATTCGTTTTGTATTTCATTGCAAGCGTCCTTTGCATCTAAGCCGGTGTATTTACTTTTTCTTTCCTTGTCCAATGTCTTGTAGTCATCCAAGATATTGGCTAGTTTTTCAAATTGCTTGGTCACCAAAGTGAGTTCGTCATTTTGTTGTTTAATAGCTACGATGGCTTTTTTATCAGCGACTTGTTTGTCAAGCTTTTCTAATTGGTTCGCGATAGCTGCTGGATCAAGCTTAATGGTATTTGGAAGTTTTCTGGTCAGCGTTTTTATTTCGCTGCTAATCGTTGCGCAGTTTTCTTTGGTATTTGCTAACTCTTTTTCATATTGAGTCAACTTGTGCTCGATCTGGTGAGCTAGTTTTTGTAATTCTTCGAGCTTGATTTTTTCATTTTTTTGCTGCTCAGTGTTTTTATTGATTTGTGTTTCTTGTTGGCTCAGATCTACCTCCGATAGATGTTCACTATAAGGATGCTCTAGTGATCCACAAAGCGGACAGGCTTCACCCTTTACTAGTTTGTCTCTGTAAGTTTCTAAGTTGGCTATTTTGAGTGCATCCTCTTTTTGTTTTAACAAAAGTAGATGTTCGCTTTCTAGGCTTTTGACTAGCGCGAGGTTTGTTTTTAGCAAGGCAGTATTAGCTTGTTGCTCCTTGCTAGCTTTGACTTTTTCCTCATTTAATAACTGCTCTTGGTTTTTATTTTTTTGCTCATTTTCTAGTAACTGATTGATATCATTTAAGATGCCTATTTGCTCCGTTTCTTGTGATAATTTATCGAGAATAGTAGAAGTGTCCTCCTTAGCGAGTGCTGGATTTTTAGCGATTACTTGATCGATGGCACTCCTGATTTCTTTAAGTTTTTCGAGCGCTTGACCGGGGTGAGCATCCCCATCAATCCCCAGTTTTCCATTGGCAAGATTTCCTTTTATGTCTAAGCGCAAAGAAGCACCTTGATTTCTTAGATTGAGAATATCTCGATCCATATTACCAATTTCCGTTTCAAATTGGCTCATGAGTTCGGTGAAGTTTTCTTTGTTGACTTCTGCTCGCACTAATTGGCTCATTTTGTCCAATGCTGTTTGAAGTTTTTGCTCCCAAGAAAGCAGTTCTGTCTTTGCTGCTTGTAAAGAGCGCTCGGCTATTTCCTTAGCTTTGACTGCTTCTTCAAGTTTGGTAATGTCAGGAATCAACGGAATGAGTTGTTCGTGTTTAGCAAGACTTTCATCATCAATTTTACCGGCTTCTTTTTGGTTGATTACTGAGGCTAGTTGAACCTTGTGTTGCTCAACTAAATCCAGGTTTTTTGTAAGTTCTTCCTTGACTTGGGCAAGCTTTTGAAGACTCAGTAATTCTTTGTCAAAGCTAGTTTTCTTTTGCTGTATTTGTGTTTGTTCGTCTTTAAGTTTTTGTAGCGTTTCTTCATCAAGAAGTTGTATTTCACCCATGAGTTGTTTCTCCTGAGCTATTTCGGTTTTTAGTGCTTTATATTTTTCATAACAAGTACGGCTAACTTTTCGATAGATATCTGTTCCTGTTATTTTTTCGAGCAGTAATCCTCGTTCATTTTTACCAGCTTTGATAAATTTGGAAAACTCACCTTGAGATAAGATAATTGACTGAATAAACTGGTTGTAGCTTAAGCCAATAATTTGTTCGTTATGGCCTGGGATTTCGCTCTTTTTTAAATCTAGAGGTTTGCCATGTTCATCATAGATAAACATTTCATAATCTCTTAATTGATCTTTTCTTCCTCGGCTAATCGACCAACTTGAGGTATATTTTTTTGGACCTACTTGATATTCAATGCTGGCAAAGGCTTCTTTTGTATGTCTAGTGATGATACCACCTATGGATTCTAGTTCGTTCTTACTGATTTTTTTCTTAAGCCTTGGTATTTGGTTAAATAGCGCCAAGGTTATGACATCGAGTAGGGTGGACTTCCCTGAGCCAGTAGGTCCTGTGATGGCAAATATCCCAGCTTCCGATAAGGGAAGTTGGTCGAAAGAAACTGAGTGTTCTCCTCGCAGGCTGTTTATATTTTTAAATGCTATCGTTAATATTTTCATTTAATCTAGCATTTAGGTTTCGGCTTCTTGAACGAGGTCCAGCAGTTCTTGAAATGCTTCAATAAATACTTGCTGTTTTGCAGGGTCAAGGTTTTCGGATTCTAATCTTTTTTCGAATACATCCAAGGGTTGTAAGTCTTCTACATTTGTGCCTTCGGTAAAATGCTCAGCAGTATTTTTAGCTTGCTCTAGAAAAGTAACCTTGTGTTTTAATATAGAAAACTTAGTTGAATCAGCGTAGTTATTTACCAGTTCTACCGTGTTTGCAATGGTAGTAGAACTAAACTTTTCTTCAATTACTTCTATTTCTACAAAAGAAACGAGGCTAGTGTTTGGCTCTAGTGATGCCAACTTTTGTTCCACTTCTTGATAGCTGCCTGTTAGTTTAATAAGAGCACGGATTTCTGGAACAAGATGAGGAGTTATCTTTTGAATACCATCAGAGGTAAGTTCTATGATAACTACCTGTTTTTTATCTTCTTTTTCTGAAAAACTTAAAGCTATTGGTGAACCAGAATATCTGATATGTTCATTCCCTCCAATTATTTGTGGTTTATGGATGTGGCCCAATGCTATGTAACTGAATGAACTAGGAAAAATGGATGATTCAACTACAGCGGCATTTCCGACATGGATTTCTCGTTCACTTTCACTGGTAATCGAACCTTTTGCATAAAGATGTCCCATTGCAATTGAAGGGATACCAGGATATTTGCTTTCGCAAAGTTCTCCGATGTGTTGATAATGTTTTTGAATGCCGACTTGGATGGCTTCTGTACGATTTTTATAGCTTTCTTTATCCTCTTTTTTTCGAAGATCCTTGTCTCTTAAAAATGGTACGGCAGCAATAACTAGTTTGGGTTTTGCTTCTTTGTCTTTGATGACAACTATTTCATCCTCTAAATTTTTAGTAGCCCCACCAACTATGTCAATATTCATAAGGCTTAATAATTCATTGGGTGCATTTAGAAGTCCAACGGAATCATGATTACCACCAGTGATTACTATATGTGTGCCACTAGCGTGTAGCTGCTTTAGACAATCAAAGTATTGTTTTCTATCTTTTGCTGATGGGTTAGCTAAATCGAATACATCTCCGGAAATTAAAATGAGATCTACTTTTTCTTCTTTGATGAGATTCAGAAGCCACTCGAAAAACAAAGTAAATGCATCGTCAAGATCATGCTTATGCAAAATCTTTCCTAAATGCCAATCTGCTGTATGCAGTATCTTCATATTTCGTTACAAGTTTAGAAATCTACATCGTTTTCAGCAGGGTAAAAGACAAGTTTATCTAATGCTTTTTCTAATGGATAACCCTCATGGACTATGTAATAAATCATATTACTGATCGGTAATGATAATTTTAAATCAGTAGATATTTGGTGCAATATTTTAAGGGTATTTACGCCTTCTGCCACTTCGCCCAAACTTTCGGTAGCTTCATCCAAGGTGACACCTTCTGAAATCATCTTACCTAGTCTAAAATTACGACTATTTATACTGGTCGAGGTTGCAATAACATCACCTATTCCCGCAATTCCTAGGAAAGCCTCGCTATCGGCACCTAAGTATTTGCCAAGTTGTATTATTTCGTGAAGGCCTCTCGTGATCAGCATGGATTGTAGATTTTTTCCGTATCCTTTTCCACTTAAAACACCAGAACCTACTGCAATAATATTTTTAAATGCGCCAGCTAGTTCTGTCCCTAATAAATGATGTGACCCGAAAACTACAAAACGTTTAGTTGTTAGTAATTCTTTGCCTAGTGTTATCACTTCATCAAATTCGGAAGCGACTACAGTACCAGTTGGCTGGTTATCAAATATTTCTTTTGAAAGATTTGGCCCAGACATACATCCGATTCTGACGCAATTCGTTTCTTGAGCAAGCACCTGACTCATGGTATGGATGTTATTGACAGTAAGGTCTTCATGAGCCTGATAGTCTAATCCTTTAATGGCATGAATTAGGTAATGCGAGGGATTAAGAAAAGGACTCATGCGCTTAGCCAAATTCCTAAGAGAAGTAGATGGAATGACGGGGAATATTACTTTGCAGGTTTTACACAACTCCTCCAAACTTTGAGCAACCTTTAAATCATGTATTTCAGTTCCTTCTTCCACTTGATCGGTCACTAGACTAAAATCAATGCTGCTTGGATTTCTTACATAAACCATCACATTGGTGTTACATGAAAGTAATTTCACGATGGTTTTACCAAATGACCCATATCCTATAACACCAACATAGTTTGACATAGCTATTGCAATAATCTGATAGTAAGGTTAAAAATGAACCTCAAGTTAAATAAATGAATTAAAGAAGAGGTGTGCTTATTTCCTTTTTTTCTTCTTTTGATTAGCAGCTTGCTGGTTTCTTTTCTTTTGTACCTCTTGTTGTTGCTTCATAGCCTCTTCTAACCTTGCCTGGAACCCACTTTTAGACTTCTTGGGTTTATCTTTTTCCTTCATCAGTTCGGCTCGAATCTTGTCATCATTGAAAACAAATTTCTTGGTGATGATGGTCTGTGCCACATTAATCAAATTACTGAAGAACATATAACAGGTTAATCCTGAAGCATAATTATTAAAGAATACTAAAAACATAATTGGCATGGCATACTGCACATATTTCATAGCTGGATTAGCTGACATGTCCATATGCTTCGTATTATAATAAGTATAGGCAATGGTAGATAAAGCCCATAAAATAGTAAATAAACTCAGGTGAGATCCAAATGCTGGAATCTCAAACGGTAAATAACTAATTACATCATATGAAGACAAATCCTGGGCCCATAAAAAAGACTCCTGTCTAAATCTTATCGAAGCCGGGAAGAATCTAAATAGGGCGTACCAAATTGGCATTTGTAACAACATTGGCATACATCCACCTAAAGGACTTGTTCCATATTCTCGATACATCTTCATCGTTTCCATCTGCACCTTTTGTTGGTCATCTGGAAATTTTTCTTTGATTTTAGCAATCTCAGGTTTTAGTGCACCCATTTTAGCTTGAGACTTAAGCATCTTAAACATCAATGGATATAAAAGCATTTTAAGAAGGAAAATCAAAATGATGATTACCACCCCTTTACTTCCTATATATTTAGAGAGAAAATCGAAAGATGGTCGGATTATCCATCGATTAATGGAGCCGAAAATACTATTACCAAAAGGAATAACTTCTTCTAAACCAATCTCATAAGTTCGAAGCTCATTAAATTCATTTGGACCCAAATACATTTGGAACGCCAGACTTTCATTCACTCCACCATTAATGGGTAGGTCCACTGAGGATTTAATAAGCTTTAAGTCATCAGAATCTTCCAGTACTTTGGTCTCAAATTGACCATTTTGCATGTTAGCATTCTTAGCAATAATGCTTGAGTTGAAGAATTGATTTACATGAGATATCCAGTGTATATTGTCTGCATCCAAGCTCTCTTCATCATCGCTTCTACAATTACAATAATCTGAATCTTCATCCTTTGCTTTAAAGTAAACACTCGAGTAATATTTCTCGAAATTTACATTCTGTTCAATTTTATCCAAATACTGGTGCCATCTAAATTTAATAGACTGAGTCCCGGCTTGGAATAATTTATTAGCTTCTTTAAAGTCAACGTTATAGTCTAACAGATAGTCATCTACAAATTTATAAGTTTGCTGAATGCTTGCCCCTGTGTTTGTTTGCGCGGTAAACGTAATACCCTTATCTATTTCTTGAACTTCAAAGTATAAATCTTGAGTTGATACTTGCCCTGATCCGTTAGTTGGTAGTAAATATTCAAACCTATTTTTCTTATCCTCCATAAGCTTGAGTGGAAGCTTATTGGTTGATTTATCTTCAGTTAATTCCCACTTCTCGTAATCTTTTAATATGGCTTCTTTGATAACTCCTCCCTTGGAATCAAAAGTTATTTTAAGCTTTTCATTTTCGATAGTATGTAAACTTGAAACCTGTTTCGCTGCTGGTTTTTCCTCGACGATTGTTGTATCTGCTTCAGCTGGGGCTGGGTCTGCTTGAATGGAAGATATGGCAGCTTTTTCATTTTGAAGCGCATTAATCTCTTCTTTTGCTTCTTCAGGAAGCTCAGTTTGTTGAGCTTGAACTAGTTGGATTGAATCCTGTATCTGTTGTTGTCTGGCAATTTCTTCCGCAGAAGGTGCTGTTACAAAATACCATGCTACTAACAGTACGAATAATAATAAGAAACCTATACCTTGTTGCTTATCCATGTAAAACTCTGAGGGTTGATTTAAGCGGCAAAGGTACATTTTTGTTTAATCTAAAACCACAATTATGGATGAATCTGAAAGTTTAAATGATATAGCCAAGTAAACTGTCTATTTAAAATTGCTTATCCTATCTTTGGGATATGAGTTTATATGCTAGCCTAAAAGGTAAACAAGACCAGTTTTTTCTGATTGCAGGTCCATGCGCCATTGAATCTAAAGACATTGCATTCGAAGTGGCTCATGCTGTTAAATCAATGTGCGATTCCTTAGGCATCCAGTACATCTTTAAAGGATCTTATCGGAAAGCTAATCGTTCAAGCATTAACTCGTTTACAGGAATAGGAGATGCAAAGGCGCTTCAAATATTAGCTGAAGTAAAAGAGCAACTGAAGATACCTGTAACCACTGACATACACACAGATGAAGAAGCAAAATGGGCAGCAGAAGTCGTCGATATTTTGCAGATCCCGGCTTTTTTATGTAGACAAACAAAACTCATCCAAGCTGCAGCAGAAACTGGTAAAATAGTCAATATAAAGAAGGGACAATTCTTGAGTCCTGAAGCGATGTTTTTTGCAGCTCAGAAGGTAATAGACTCGGGCAATAATCAAGTAATGCTAACTGAAAGAGGTACAACTTTTGGCTATAGCGATTTAGTGGTAGACTTTAGATCCATCCCCAAAATGGCTAAGTTTAATTACCCTGTAATTATGGATTGCACCCATTCTCTCCAGCAACCAAATCAAAGCTCAGGTATAACTGGAGGAGACCCGACTATGATAGAAACTATCGCAAAGGCAGCCATTGCAAGTGGAGCTAATGGACTATTTATCGAAACTCACCCAGATCCGTCCACAGCAAAGAGTGACGGAGCTAATATGTTGCCTTTAGATCAAATAGAGAAATTGCTGATTAAACTAACTAAAGTCTTTACTGCAGTGCAGTAAGCAAGCACTATCACATCAGAAAAATAAACAATAATTGAGCGTAGATTATCTTAAGGATAAGTGCCAATGGCATCATCATAGTATATCCTATGTTAGGTACTTTGTTCTGAGTAATGTTTAAATTAAAATCAAGTATAGCTGGTTGGTTTGAAACAAAACCCAATAAAATAGAGAAAGGAATCTTGATGACCGAATAACCAACCACAAGCGCAAAGATGGTGGTTAGCATGGATATCAAAGTGGCGCCTGCCATTATGTTAATAGCTTCGGCACTAAGATTGGTTATAAACGTGTTGCCAGAACTAACACCGATCGCAGCTAATAGGAACGTTAAGCCGATTTGTTGGATGGTTATATTTGCTCCATAGGGCAGTGTCCAGACAATCGGTCCAGTACGCCTGAGCATCCCTAAGATTAGTGCAACAACTAGCGGACCTCCAGCAAAACCTAACTTAAAGCTTATACCTCCTGGCAGATTAAAATTAATCATACCCAAAAGCATACCCAAGGTAATACCCACGCCAAAAGAAAATAAATTTACCTGGCTAATCGCTGAGTAGGAATCCCCAAAATACTTTGCTAATGACTTTAATTCTTTTCTGCCAGCAATAAATCGAATCCTATCTCCCGCTTGTAAAACCGTGTTTCCATGCGCTAGCATTTCGGAATCACCTCTTCTAATTCTAGTTATGATAGCATCAAATTTTTGATCAAGTTCAAGTTCTGAAATCTTCTTCCCAAATATTGAAGGATTGGATACAAAGATTCTTCGAACATCGAAAACCCTACGATCTTTAGCCAAATTGAACGGTGATAACCTCCCCAGTGTTTCGATAGCCTGATTAATTTCTGCTTCTTCGCCCACAATCATTAGTTGATCATTATCCTTTAAAACATAAGACCAGTTAGTTAATAGCATTCCTCCTGTTGCTTCGGTAACCTGAACAAATTTTATGTTCCATTGGTAGGTTTGCTTAATTTCTCGAAGGGTTTTTCCGACCACATCACCATTGGTAATAAGCACTGAGCGAGAAGTCAAGTTTTCTCCAAGTGGATATTTACGTTTTAACTTTAATCGCTCTGCTTCAAAATCCACCTTATATATTCGGTTTACAATGGCAATGGCAATCATAACCCCAATAATTCCCATAGGATAGGAGAAAGAATAGCCAATAACCATCTGATTTGAGATAGAATCTGCATTATCTAGACCGCGTTCTAAGGCTAGATTTATCGCACCAGCTAAAGCAGGCGTATTAGTGGTAGACCCGGCATAAATACCTGTAATGGTGGATGCATCAAAACCAAGCAAATGAGATAAGGCAAAAGCTAATGCAAATGAAAAAGTCAGCATCCCTACAATGAAGATGATATCTCGAGTACCATTATTTTTAATAGACTGGAAAAAAGCAGGAGCAGAACTTAAACCAATCGAATAAATAAACAATAATAATCCTATCTGGAATATAATGGATGGTAGTTTAAAGCCAGGATCGATTGCACCAAAACATAGCCCCACAAATAAGACAGCAGCCACTCCTAGGCCACTTCCTTTTATTTTGAGATTGCCAATTAAATAACCCAAGGCGGCTACCACAAAAAGAAGTAGAACCGGGTTGTCAATTAATACTTGTTTCATTTGGTTGAAGTCTAATTTGCAAAGGTAGTGCTAATGATTTCAGGATGTAATTATTCAGCCTATTTTTACATTAAAATGACAAAATGGTAAAATTGTCTTTAAATAAAAATGTTAACATTAGTCTTGTGATAAAATCTATTTATTTTTCTTTGTCCAATGCTTAGTCAAATTGAACTAAATATAAAGCCTGAAAAAATTCACGATGATGAATTCATCCATAATTTGGTACGTTCAAAACTTAAGTTAAAGAAGAAGGATAAGCTTGTCTGTAAAACAATAAAGCGATCATTAGACGCGCGAAGAGGGAGCCCTAAATTTAAACTTAAGATCGATGCTTACATTAATGAAAGCCCACCGGCAACTAAAAGCATAATGAATAATCTGCCCAGTGTAGATCATAAGAAAAAGGTCATTATTATAGGTGCGGGTCCAGCTGGGTATTTTGCGGCACTAAAATTAATCCAATTGGGTCTAAAACCGGTAATTTTAGAAAGAGGTAAGGATGTACGAGAGCGAAGAAGGGACTTAAAATCTATCCAACAAAAAGGTATAGTAAATCCTGATTCTAATTATTGTTTTGGAGAAGGAGGCGCAGGCACTTATTCGGATGGTAAACTATACACTCGTTCACAAAAACGGGGCAATATTCAGGAAATATTACAAATCTTAGTTGATCACGGTGCAAACGAGGACATCATGATTGACGCGCATCCACATATTGGTTCTAATAAATTACCCAACATTGTTACGGCAATTAGGGAGACCATAGAGGCTCATGGTGGAGAAATAAAATTTAATACTAAAGTTATTGATTTTATCTCCCTAAAAAATCGACTGGTTGAGGTCATTGATTCAAATGGACAGTTGCATAAAGGACATGCCTTTATTCTGGCAACTGGACATTCAGCAAGAGGAATCTATGAACTGCTCCATCGAAAAAATATAAAAATCGAGGCTAAACCTTTTGCCTTAGGTGTTAGAATTGAACATCCTCAAGGATTGATTGATAAAATTCAGTACAATCAGCTAAAACGAGAAGAAAATCTGCCAGCCGCTTCCTACAGTTTAAAAACTCAGGTAAAAGGTTGTGGTGTTTTTTCCTTTTGTATGTGCCCAGGAGGTCTGGTTGTTCCAGCTGCAACCGCGCCAGGTGAGATTGTTGTAAATGGTATGAGTTTGTCTCGAAGAGATTCTCCTTTTGCTAATTCTGGATTTGTAACTCAAGTGAGTTTAGAAGACGTCCAAAGGCTTGGTTATTCAGGGCCTTTGATGAATATAGATTTTCAGCGGGTTGTGGAGCAGAATATGTTTGATTCTGGTGATGGTTCACAACAAGCCCCAGCTGCAAGAATGACAAGTTTTGTGGAAGGAAAGCTGTCTAAAAAGCTGAATAGTAGTTCGTATATCCCAGGTTTATTTATCGCTCCTTTACATCAATTATTACCTAAATTCGTCAACCAGCGGATTGTTAAGGGGATGAAGAAAATAGGGGAAAATGTTAGAGGTTTTTATACAAAAGAAGCTAATGTAATTGGTGTGGAATCCCGAACTAGCGCACCTGTTAGAATTCCAAGGAACAAAGAAAACTTAATGCATGACGATATGGAAGCACTATTTCCCTGCGGAGAAGGAGCAGGATATGCAGGTGGTATTTTATCGGCCTGTATGGATGGACAACGAGTAGCTAAAGGAGTGGCAGATTATTTGTCATAATAAAAAGTTAGGAGTCCTTATATTTGCCAAGTTTAATGCAAAAGTCAACTGTAGAATATGAAATCAATATTTGATTTAGTGGGTAGAATGATTATTGGCCTAGTGAGTATTTTTGAGGCAATAGACTCTATTGTTTTTTTTGATGAAACGAAAGAAACTTTACTGGCATACAATCTTGATAAGAGTTTAAATTTTTTGATTGTTGGTTCAATATTGCTTCTACTTATTGGAGGAATACTCGTCTTGATTGGCTACAACGCAAATATTGGCGCTTTTTTATTGATCCTTTACTGGATACCTTATATCCTCATTGTATATTCATTTTGGAATGATCCTGCTGATTTGCAACGAGTCAATATGCTAAACTTTATGAGGATGCTAGCCTATGTCGGTGGACTAGCCGTCATTGTGGCAAATGGGGGTGGCAAATACAGTATTAAACGACTGTTTCATGTCCTGAGACTTCCAAGCTAATGATGAGTAAGTACACTTCGATATGGTTTGATTTAGATAATACAATTCTCGATTTTTCTAAAAGTTCTTACGAAGCTTTCCACTTGTTGTTAAGAGAAATTACTGGAGAATCTTCTGATGAAATCTATCAAGTCTATAAAAAAATTAATAAGCAAGTCTGGAAGGATTTAGAAGATGGTAAAATAAATCAGACAACATTAAGAAGTTTACGCTGGAGTTTATTTTTTGAGAAAGAAGGCATCCTATTTGACCCAGCATTGGCCAACAAAAAATACCTGGACTATTTAATGGTAACAGATTATTTGGTGGATGGAGCGCTGGATGTTTTAAATCGCATAAAAAGTAATTACCAGTTAATACTGGTCACGAACGGACTCAAGGAAGTCCAGCGGGCAAGAATTCAGCATCATCAACTGAAGGATTATTTTGAGCATGTTGTTATTTCAGACGAACTAGGAGTTGCCAAACCCAATATTAAGTTTTTTGAGCATACCATGAAACTCGCTGGACCTTTGAATAAGGCTGAAATTTTAATGGTTGGAGACACACTAGGAAGTGATATAAAAGGAGCTAACCATTATCAAATAGATAGCTGTTGGTTAAGTCAGGACTCATCCTCAAGTCATGATGCTAATCCAACGTTCACTATTAAGCATATAAGTGAACTGTTAGCACTATTGGATATTAATTGATTCACCACAATATTTACAGAAGATGGCATCTCTGTCGTGCCCTTCTTTTGAACAGTGTCTGCAGGCTTGTGTAGAGACCCCTTTTCTTAATTTTTGGCGCTTTTTGCGGGCACTGGACATCACTTCTGCCGATATGATACCAGTAGGAACAGCAATAACTGCATATCCAAGAATCATAATGATGGCCGATAAGAATTGTCCAAAGCTGGTTTGCGGAGCGATATCCCCATAACCTACGGTGGTAAGGGTAACTATCGCCCAATAGATACTCCGTGGAATACTGTCAAAATTAGTCCCAGGTATAGCTCCTTCTATTAAATACATAATAGATCCAAAAATGGTAACGACTAATAGAATAAAGAAAACAAAAACAGTCAGCTTTCTACGACTAGCAATTAGAGATTCAACGATTAAACTTCCTTGGTCAAGGTGATTAGCTAACTTGAATATTCTGAACACCCTCAGTAAGCGCAATGCTCGGATTATCATGAAATACTGAGTACCTGAGACAAAAATGCTCAGATAGGAAGGTAGAATGGAAAGCAAATCTACCACTCCATAAAAGCTTGTGATATACTTAATCGGTTTTATAGTGACATAGATCCTTAAAATATATTCAATCGTGAAGATAATGGTGAAGAACCATTCAAAAATGACAAAGAAAGAATGGTATTTATCGCCATAACTCGGAACTGATTCTAGCATAACAACCAGCACACTCAAAAGAATGAGTACCAACAAAACAGCATCAAATAATTTGCCTGCTTTGGTATCAGCTTCAAATATTATTTCATGAAGCCTCTCCTTCATCGGATTAGTCGTAAACTCTTTTGGCTGAGCCATAATCTGTATTCAATTGCTCCTCAAAGCTAAAACATATCAAGAAGTATTGCATCTAAAATGCTATAATTAATAGATATAATTCGACGAAGACTAGATAAAATGTTCGATTAAATTGGGCAAGCGAAGTGGGTTGAAAGTTAGATTAGTTTAAAATTAAAAAAGAAAACCGTACTTAGACAATCGCAAAATTGATTAAAAAGGTCTATACCTTGATTCGGTTCTTGGAATGACCTCAATATTTTTCTAAGTACAGTTTTCAGGACCTTATTACTAATCAATTCTTCAATTGATGATCCAAATATAGAACGCTATATTAACATATTATAAAAAATCATAATATGTTAATTAAAATACCTATAAATGATTATTGAATCTTTCATAATACATTAAATATTTATATAATGTGTTATAGATTGTTGTATCTAATGCCAATATTTAGTGTTTGACTATCTCGACCTTCGACATCATTTAGGAAAATTGAAGCTAGAGCTTCCAGCTCGATATGGTCAGTAATAAAATATTTATATCCTAATCCTATTTGGCCAAACCCTGTGAAAGAATAGTTGTTCACTTTATTTTGCCTAAAAATGCCCATTTGGGGACTGGCATTTACTAAGCCATAAATCGTGGTTTTCTTTATCGGAAACCAACTCAGGATTACCGTATTATTAAAGGTGTTCTGAAGGAAAATAGGATCATCACTGAACCAAGCTGGATGTAGATTTTCAAAGCTTAATCCAAGATCATAGAATATATTCATTTTATCTCCAATATCTCTTACAAACCAAGATTGGAAAGTGTATTGTCCACCATTCCAATCAAAAAATCCATCAGTCATATTTCCTTCATTTTCACTGCTGCCTGGAAATAATACTGTGTGGATCATTAAGAAACCATCACGTTTCTTTCTACTTACTTCATGCCTTAATTGAAAGCCATAGGCCGAGATGCCAGCACGTGCATAAATAACAGCAGGATCTTCGTTAAATGAAGTGTTGCTAAACCTAGCCGCTTCAAAATAGGATTTGTCTGCTGTGGAATGCTGCGCAACTGAACGCAGTCTAAGTACTGGTCCTATATTTAAATTTTTGCCGGTTCCAAATATGTATTGGATGGTATTTGTGAAAAAGCTGTGTCTTATCCTTGCATTCGAACCTGTGAGTAAGTCTGATTGAGTATAGAAATTAGCAAATATTTTGAACTCATTAATTCCTTTATCAAAAAGTAGAGTAGGCTGATATCTAGGACCTCTATCTTGTATTTCTGTCGGTTCATTTAACCTCCAGTCATAAGGTAGATAGTTAAGGGTAAACGCTCTAACATCAATATTACGTTGGTTAGAGATTAGGTCTTTTATGGCTTCATTTCCTCCGAAGTCTTCTTCGTACCATTGGAAAATTTTTGAAACTTTTACCGTTTTATTTGCTTCATCAATAACTACAAAATCGTCAGAATTTAGTATCGATCGTTCAGCTTGTTGTAGGCTCTCCTCGGTTGTGTTAATTTTAAAATTAACCAGTGGTGGGCAAGATTTTGCCCCACAGTTAAGTAAGTAATGCACTCGAGGATCTCCTGACATGGCAAGAATAAGTGCTTCTAAATCATTGAGTGTTGTAGTGCTGCCGGCTACTGAAATTTCATTGGTGAAAAATGATGGAATAGCTTTTACACTTTTTAAAGGATAGGCATCTGTAATTTGATGGATTACATGTGCATTGTAGGCATTAATGTAAAAACCTAAGCGTTCTGATTCATCGATAGATGCAATGTCCACAGTTTCGAAGTTAGACAAGCAGGTATTTAAAGCTTCCTGCTCTACTAATAGGTTTCCATAATTTACACATCCATCCTCTACATAGTTGTCAATCAGATTATAAAAATCATCCTGAGCATAGGAAGTACTAAGTATAAATAGACAGAATATAAAGCTGAGTGTCTTTTTAGTTTGTTTTAGCATAGAGTCTATACGGTAGATAAATAGTTTTATTATTGTGAGCTATCTTGTAAATAGCCATTTGTCTGTGGAGGACAAATTTTCATCAAACACGTATTCTTCCTCATTAAATCCTTTAAGATCTTGCGGATCTTCAATAGCATTATTCACAATATATCGCGCCATTAGACCTCGTGCTTTTTTGGCATTAAATGATATAGATTTGAGTGCTCCATTACGATATTCCTTGAAATCTACAGTTAGCACTTCAGCCTTCAGGGCCTTTCGTTTTATCGAACTAAAATATTCTTTCGAGGCAAGGTTGATGATGAGCTTATGTTTATGTCCTCTTAAGTCTTTGTCTAGTTTTTGGCTTATTTTTTCACCCCAAAAATGATAAAGATTAGGGCCAATCTCATTCTTAAGCGAGCTTCCCATTTCTAAACGATAGGGCTGCATTTTATCCATTGGTTTAAGAATACCATAAAGCCCAGATAAAATTCTTATGTTTTTTTGAGCAAAATTAGTTTGTTTCTCATTGAGCGTTTCGGCTTCGAAGCCTCTATATACATCTCCATTAAAGGTGTAAATTGCTGCTTTACTATTTTTTGCTGTGTATCGACTTGAGAATTTTTTAAAACGATCGACATTCAGGTCGGCTAGGGCTTGACTAATCGACATTAAATCCATTAAATCCTTGGAAGATTTTTTACTTAAAATTTCGATTAAGGATTTTATTTCACTTGAAAAATAGGGAGAATCAATGCCCTCAATCGAATGATCTTCGTTTAATGATTTAGCAGGAGATAGAACTGATAACATATAGAGAGTAATTTCGATAAATCTAATAAAAAAACCCTCAGCGTAAACTGAGGGTTCAAAAATATCATTTTATGTGGTAATTAATTGCCACCTTCATTTAACATACTTGGCTCACTTGCAGGAATCCCTTCAGTGTCCTCAGGCTTTAAAACCTTACCTACAACTTTTAATACATGAGGTTCTGCACCTTCATTCGTTGTAATTTTGATAGTCTTGTTTATGTTTCCAAGACGATTAGTTGCGTACCTAACTTCAATTACATCAGTCTCTCCTGGCATAATTGGTTCTTTAGGCCAAATCGGTACTGTACATCCACAAGATCCTCTTGCATTTTTAATAATTAATGGCTCATTACCTGTATTTGTAAAACTTACAGTTCTTAATGGTTCACCATTTTGTTCTAATGTACCGTAGTCAACAGTTTTTGTTTCAAACTCCATAACCGGGCCATTTCCATCATTCTGAGTTTCTGAAACTTCAATAGTTTCAACCTCTTTCACAGCTTCAACTTGAGATATCACATAAGATGAAGTGAAAGACAATAAAACGATTAATAAAATATTTTTCATGGTTAAATTTTAATTTCAATACAAATGTAAGCCACTAAATTACAATATTAAGTCAAGTTAAACCTAATAATGTGTTAATGATTGTTTAAAATATTAGCAAAAATGTGAATAAATCAACTAAAAAAGAGCTTCAAGTAATATGAAAATTCCGTTAGCTTTGCAGCATGATTCTAGAAGATACCAAACCTTGGGAAAGTTTTGACGACCTGCGTCAAATCGGAATTGAAACGGAAGCTAATGAAAACAATAGTAAGTTAGCTATTCTAAAAGATTATTGGATATGTTTAGTCAGCCGAGAAGCAAGCTTGCTAGCACGGAAAGAGGTACTTGGAGGCAAAGCGAAATTTGGAATCACTGGAGACGGTAAAGAATTACCACAAGTTGTGCAATCAAGGTTTTTTCGAAAAGGAGATTTTAGATCAGGCTATTATCGAGATCAAACGATAGCCATGGCTCAGGGGATATGCAGTATTGAACAGTTTTTTGCTCAATTGTATGCAGATACTGAAAATGATCCTTTTTCGGGTGGGAGGCAAATGAATAATCATTTTGCCACAAGAACTATTGATGAGAATGATGAATTTATTGATTTAACCAATTTGTATAATCACTCAGCTGATATTTCACCTACAGGTGGACAAATGGCTAGAGGATTAGGATTAGCACTTGCCTCATCTAAATTTAGAAACATTGAGGAAATTGCTCATCTTACTAATCTTAGTAATAAAGGAAATGAGGTGGTTTTCTGCAACATTGGTGATGCTTCCACTTCAGAGGGCATTTTTTGGGAAACTATGAATGCTGCTGCGGTTACCCAAGTTCCATTGGTAGTTTCTGTCTGGGATGATGGTTATGGTATTTCTGTTCCAAAAGAATTACAAACAGTTAAAGATTCAATATCTGAAGCTTGTAAAGGATTTCTAAAAACAGATGAAGGAAACGGCATATATATATATAATGTCAAAGGATGGGACTATGTATCCTTAATAAATGTTTATGATGAAGCAGCAAGATTGTCTAGGAGTGAGCATACTCCAGTATTGGTGCACGTTGAAGAACTCACCCAGCCACAAGGACACTCCACATCTGGCTCACACGAACGATATAAATCAAAAGATCGACTTGAATGGGAAAAGGAGTTTGACTGTATCAAGAAATTAGAAGAGTGGATTCAAGTAACAGGTTTAGCTTCATCAGATGATTTAGAGGCTATGAAAGCTGCAGCTAAGTCATGGGTGAAAAAGGCAAAAAAAGAAGCTTGGAATAATTACACCAGCAAGAACAAAGCACTGCACAAAGAAATCCTTAGCCATTTAATTGATTTTGGGAAAACTACCACAACTGATATTTCATTCCATACTACTCAGATCAAGCAATTACTGGAACCGTCCTATAATGAGTTGGTGAAACATTTAAGGAGGATCAAAATCGATTTATCAGCAAATAAGGAGGCAGTCAGTGAGGCAATACAGACCTGGCTAGAAGAAAGCATAAAATTAAGCAGAACTAAATATCAAAGACATTTATACAGTGAAAGTAATCAGGCTGCGGTAAACCAAGCTGTCGTACATCCAGTAGTTAATGATGATAGTGAAAAACTGAGTGGCTATCAAATTATCAACAAATATTTTGACATCGCATTTGGAAGAGACCCAAGAATGGTCGCCTTTGGAGAGGATGTTGGTGGTATAGGAGATGTAAATCAAGGTTTTGCTGGCTTGCAAGAAAAGTACGGTGAGGAAAGAATCTTTGATACCGGTATTAGAGAATGGTCCATCATAGGCCAAGCCATAGGATTAGCGATGAGAGGTTTGCGTCCTATTGCTGAGATTCAATATTTAGATTATTTAATTTATGCATTATCACCACTTTCAGATGATTTAGCGACCCTGCGATACCGAACAAATGGTATACAAATGGCGCCAGCTATTATTAGAACAAGAGGGCATAGATTAGAAGGTATATGGCATAGTGGGTCGCCAATGGGGATGATTATTAATTCCTTGAGAGGTATGTGTATTTGTGTTCCTAGGAATTTTGTTCAAGCAGCGGGTATGTATCAAACACTAGTTAATTCAACTGACCCAGCGTTAGTTATCGAACCCTTAGCCGGTTATAGATTGAAAGAGACGATGCCTGAAAATATAGGAGAGTATACGGTGCCATTGGGTGTGCCGGAAGTATTAAAGGAAGGCAATGACATCACTATAGTTAGTTATGGAATGTGTTTGAAAATTGTCGATGAGGCTTCATTATTATTAGCTAATAAAGGAATTAATGTTGAAATTATCGATGTACAGACCTTTTTGCCATTTGACTTAGAGAATGTAATCCTAGATTCAATAGCCAAAACTAATCGACTGCTAATTGTAGATGAAGATGTACCAGGTGGTGGTTCTGCCTTTATACTTCAGCAGTTGATGGAAGAACGAGATGCTTATTATTTATTAGATAGCAAACCTCAAACCTTAACAGCTAAAGATCATAGACCTCCATTTGGGGATGAGGGAGATTATTTTAGCAAGCCAAATACTGAAGATGTCGTTGAAGCAGTTATAGATATCTTATTAGAAGTTGAACCAAACCGCAAATTGAATTAGTTTTAGGTTCGAAAAAGTGAAAAGTGAGCAAGTCAAGACACATACTGGTTATCATTCCGACGTATAATGAAATTGAAAATATTCAAAGAATTATTGATGCAGTTCTTGCACAAGGTGATGATTTCCATGTATTAATTGTGGATGATAATTCACCAGATGGTACAGCGCAAGTTGTGAAAGACCATCAATCCTTTAACGGAAGGGTCCATATTCTTGAGCGTGAAGGTAAATTGGGCCTGGGTACTGCATATATTGCAGGTTTTAAATATGGCATTAAAGAAGGATATGACTTTATTTTGGAAATGGATGCTGACTTTAGCCATGATCCCAATACATTACAATCGTTAGTTGGTCGTTGTAAAAAGGAGGCAGACATTTGTGTGGGTAGCAGATATATTAAAGGAGGAGGCATTAAAAATTGGTCGAAATATCGATTGTTTTTATCCTTTGGTGCTTCTATATATGTACGATTGTTGACCTCTTTACCTGTAAAAGATCCTACAGCAGGTTTTATTTGTTATCGTAGGAAAGTATTAGAAACCATCGATTTAGAAAAAATCAAGTTTATTGGTTATGCGTTCCAGATCGAGATGAAATATGCGGCTCATACCTTAGGCTTTAGGATAGAGGAGGAGCCAATCACCTTTAAAGATAGAGAAGAGGGGACATCTAAAATGAATACCTCTATCGTTAAAGAAGCCATGCTTGGCGTTTTGAGAATGCGAAAAGTAAATTACGCTAAAAGCTAAACTAGTTTTTGTTTATTCTGTCTATTCTTCCCATCTAAATCAAGCTTTAATTTTACGCAATCCATAGAGATTAACTAATAGAGCACAAGCTTTTTTGGGCTGTTCAATGCTAATTAATCGCATAATTCCTCTCCCACCTAATAAAATACATAAATACTTAATGTATAAATCACTTTAAATGTCATAATTACACATTAGTAAATATTTATATATAATATATACATAATGTGATTTTGCAACTCTCTGATTATAAGTTCGTTATCTTAAATTTATCGAATTATAACTGATTGATTATCAAGGTTTATTATAATTAAATAACTTATAATGTGTAAGTTATTTACTTGCATCAGGTAACGAATAGTATAATTTTATATATCATTTAAGGGAAAAAGTGGGAAAAAGTGTTGTATTATGATTTTCTGTAATATATTTGTAGTAGAAATCAGAAATGATGCATCAACTGACAGGAGAATACCAATGCAAGGTGGATACTAAAGGTAGGCTAAAGCTTCCTGCAGGTCTTATCAAGCAATTGAACAGTCAGATGCTGAATTTCACCATTAACCGAGGTTTTGAGAAACATCTAATGTTATATCCTCAGGACGTTTGGGAAAAGAAGACGAAAGAGTTTAATCAGCTCAGTATTTATATTAAGAAGAATAGGCAGGCAATTAGATATTTCTATCGAGGGGCGTCATTAGTCAGAAGTGACAATGCAGATCGCATATTGATCCCCAAATCATTACTGGATTATGCAGGAGTGGATAGGGAAGTTGTATTGTTTGCATACCAGGAGCAAATCGAGATTTGGGATAAGGCTACTTATGAAGCTTTGCTTGAAGACGAGCCAGATGATTTTTCAGATTTGGCAGAAGATGTATTTGCGACTAATCTCAAACCCGATGAAAAATAAGGAATATCATATTCCAGTTTTGTTGAATCCTTCAGTAGAAGGTTTGGTGACAAATCCGGATGGTATTTATATAGACTTGACATTTGGCGGCGGTGGACACTCGCGTGCTATAGTTGATAGATTAAGTGCTAAAGGGTGCTTATGTGCTTTTGATCAGGACGAAGATGCAATTGCAAATGCCTTTACAGACAGAAGGCTGCATTTGTATAAAGCAAATTTTCGCTACTTCGGACAATTTTTGAAGTATGAAGGAATAAAAAAAGTTGATGGCATTTTTGCTGACTTAGGTGTTTCTTCTTGGCAATTTGATTCAGATAAGCGAGGGTTTTCCTTTCGTTTTGATCAAAAACTTGATATGCGGATGAATGAACATTCGACCAGAACTGCCGCTGAAATTTTGAACAATTACAGTCAGCAGGATTTGGTTTCAATCTTCAGCGAATATGGTGAGGTGAGAAATTCTAAATCATTGGCAAGAAAAATTGTGGAGTTGAGAGAGCTTGAGTTATGGCAGACAACACGGCAATTTAATCAGTGCTTAGAGAGAATGCGGATTGGGGAAATTAAAAAATATTTTGCCCAGGTGTATCAAGCCTTAAGGATTGAGGTTAATGACGAAATGGGTGCCTTGAAGCAGATGTTGGAGGAGTCTGAAAAATGGTTGAAGGTTGGAGGGAGATTGGTGATGTTGACTTATCATTCCATTGAAGATAGATATGTGAAGCGTTTTTTGAAAACGGGAAACTTTACTGGTGAGCAGATTAAGGATGACTTTGGCAACATACGGAGGCCGTTTGGGAAAGTGGGAAAGCAAATCATCTTGCCAGATCAGCAAGAAATAAAAGAAAATCCACGATCTAGAAGTGCAAAACTTCGGGTTGTAGAAAAGAAATAAAATGGGAAAAGCTAAAAAAAATATTAAAAAAATAGGTTCGATGAGCTTCTTGTTGAAGAATGCAACATTCGTATGTTTTTTAGCTTGCTTGGGTTTGGTGTATATTTTTAATGCGCACCAGTCTGAGAAGAAAATAAGAAAAATAAGTTCATTGAAATTGGAAGTTAGAGATGCTCATGATAAGTACATGAAGGTTAAGAAGGATGTGATGTTAGAAAGCACAGCTTCAGAACTGGAAAAAGCATTGAAAGAAAAAGGCCTAAAAAGTCAAAACAAAGTACCAATGGTAATTGGTGAAGGTTAGTACTCATGGATAGGAAAAACGAATTATTAATCAGGGTTTATATGGTGTTTGGAGTCTTTGTACTCTTTGCTCTACTAATTGTGGCTCGGGTTTTTAATATCGGAGTGTTAGAGGGGGAAAAGTGGAGAGAGAAAGGTGGAAAGCACATGAAGTGGGTCGAGTTGGAACCGGAAAGAGGAGATGTGTTTGACTGCAGAGGTAATTTACTGGCCACGAGTCTTCCGTTTTTTGAAGTTAGGATGGACTTACTTTCGCCAAGTGATAAAGACTTTAAGGAAAACATTGATTCCTTGGCTATCTGTCTAGCTAAGAATGTGGGGAAGCAAAAAGCATCGGAATGGAAAGCTGAATTAGTAAATAATAGAAGTCAAGGTAAGCGTGGTTTGAAGCGAGGAACTAAGTTTCATTTTATAGCGAAAGGTGTGCCTCTCGAAAAGATGGAATTGATGGAGGAATTTCCACTTTATCGCTTAGGTAAACATAAAGGTGGCTTAATAAAATTAAGAGAAAATAAACGATTTCATCCTTATCAGTCCTTGGCGCATAGGACTATAGGTGTAGATAGGGAAAATGCTGATAAAATAGGTTTAGAGGCATCATACGATAAGGTGTTAAAGGGTGATGTTGAGGAAATGTTGATGGAGAAAATCGGCCCAGGATTATGGGTGCCAGTGGTTGATCCATCAGAGCTTAGTGGTAAGCGAGGTGGAGATATTGTAACTACATTGAATATTGATATGCAAGACGTTGTGCATCATGCTTTAGAAGCGGGATTAAAAGAAAATAAGGCTTCTTCTGGATGTGCAATATTAATGGATGTTCGAACAGGGGCTATAAAGTCGATGGCAAATTTGGGGGTCGGTAGAGACAGTGTGTATAGTGAGACTTATAACTATGCTGTAGCACAAAGAACTGAGCCAGGATCTACTTTTAAATTGGCAACTTCATTGATGCTCATGGATCACGGATATGTTAATCAGGATACAAAAGTAGACTTGCATGGAGGAGTGAAAAAGTTCTATGATTTAACTATGTATGATTCCAATATTCATGGAAAAAGAGATGTGTCTTTTGGAGAGGTGTTTTATAACTCTTCCAATGTTGGGATGGGTATCATGGCGCAACATCATTATGGAAAAAAGAGTGAATGGAATAAGTTTTATGATGATTTAAGCGCCCTAGGGGTAATTGATAAAACGGAGGTTGATCTTTTAGGAGAGCCAGCTCCAAAGTTTAAGCATCCAGTTGAGAATAGAAAAGAATGGTATGGGACAACGGTTCCTTGGGTAGCTCATGGCTATGAGTCGATGATGACTCCTTTGCAGATATTAAATCTATACAATGCTGTGGCAAACGATGGTCGATTGATGAAGCCTTATTTAGTTGAAAGTATTTTACAAAATAGTAAGGTGTCGAAAACATTCAGGCCTAGGGCATTGAGAGAATCCATTGCTAGTCCAACAACCATACAGCAAATGCAGAATATGCTTGATTTGGTGGTAACTGAAGGAACGGGTAGGCAACTTAAATCCAACATAGTTCAGATTGCTGGTAAAACAGGGACAACAAGAGTTAACTACGCTGATAAAGATCGGCCTAAAGAATATAATGCATCATTTGCTGGCTATTTTCCAGCAGATAATCCTAAATACTCGCTCATCGTTTGTGTGTATTCTCCGAAGAACGGAAAGTATTATGGTGGAGCGGTTACTGGCCCTGTATTTAAGAAAATAGCGGAGCGAATTATGGCCATAGATCAGGACTTGATGCAAGATGAAAAACACCTAGTTTCAAGAGAAACGATTAAGGCAGATTATGCTGGCTATGCAGATGATTACGAAGAAGTCTTAGCTTATATAGGGGTAAATCCAAAGAAGAAAACTAATAGCAGATGGGTCGAAGTTATGCCCGATGAAATGGGTGTAAGAATGGATAAGAAGAAGATTTACAACAAGAAAATTCCGAATGTACAAGGTATGGGATTAAGAGATGCCACTTATGTACTTGAAAATTTAGGAGTAAGAGTTAGTTCTTTTGGTGCGGGCAAGGTCTATAAGCAGTCTTTAGCTCCAGGAACAAAAATTGAAAATAATGAGATTCAGATATATCTCAGATAGTTTGTCAAATGTGATAAACCGAATGTATTGAAAAGATTGAGTGAAATACTTGAAAATGTACCTTTTGAAGGAGTGGTTGAAGATGCGATCCAAATAACTGGATTAACAGCAGATTCTAGAGAGGTAAAGCCGGGTATGTTATTTATAGCTGTCAAAGGCCATACAGTCGATGGGCATAAATACATAAATAAGGCAATTGAAAATGGAGCGGCTGCTGTGGTTTCTGAGCATGAAATTGAAACAGAAAAAGCAATAATTGTTAAAGTGAGCGATTCGAGAAAAAGCTTAGCAAAAATTGCGGAAAGCTATTATGATTCGCCTTCATCAAAATTTCATTTGATTGGAATTACTGGGACGAATGGTAAGACATCAGTGGCGAGTTTGCTTTTTCAGCTTTGTAGAAATGAGGGAATGAATTGTGGCTTAATCAGTACCATCAAGTATCAGATAAACGAAGTAGAATATGCTTCAAAGTTTACAACACCTGATGCTATCAAGTTGCAGTCATTGATGGATGAAATGGCTAAAGCAAAATGCGAGTTGGTTTTTATGGAAGTAAGCTCACATGCCATAGATCAAGGTCGGATAGATGAATTGGAGTTTGATGGAGCTTTGTTTACTAATATCACTCATGATCACTTGGATTATCATGGCACATTTCGCCATTATATAGATACAAAAAAGAAGTTCTTTGACAATTTGGATAGAGATGCAATAGCTATAGTAAACAGTGATGATAAGCACGGAGAATACATGTTGCAAAACACTAAGGCAAAGTCTAAAAGTTTCGCACTTAAAAGACTGGCTGATTATAAAGGAAAAGTGTTGAGTAATGATTTGTTTGGCTTGCAAATGAAGATAAATGAGCAAGAAGTTTTTTTGAAGTTGACTGGCTTATTTAACGCATATAATATGTTAGCAGTTTACGCTTTAGCAAACGAATTAGAGTTGATTGAAAAGAGCAAATTATTATCTGGTATTACTGCATTAAGGCCTATTGAAGGTAGAATGGATGTGGTGGCCATCCAAAGCAGAAATGCTCTAGGCGTTGTGGACTATGCTCACACCCCAGATGCTTTGAAAAATGTGCTCAGTAGTATTGCAGAATTTAAAAGGAAAAAAGTAATAACGATTATAGGTTGTGGAGGCGATAGGGATAGAGCTAAAAGACCTAAAATGGCAAAAATAGCCATTCAATTAAGTGACCTAGTCATCATAACATCAGATAACCCGAGATCAGAAGATCCTGAATTTATTTTGGATGAAATGGAGGAAGGTTTATCAAAAGAAGAAAAACAAAAGCTAATCCGGATTACGGATAGAGAACAAGCTATAAAAACTGGGATTCAGTTTTTAGCTGAGCAAGATATACTGCTTGTTGCCGGTAAAGGACACGAGAAATATCAAGAGATAAATGGAATAAAGATGCCATTTGACGATAAAGAAAAAATTGCAGCATTTAGCTGATAAAGATATGAATAGGAGTAGGTTCTATTATCATTTTTGATTGGTTTAGCAGTTATGGTAGATGTGTGTTAGAAACATCTGCACTCATCTACCAGACTGTAATTTATTAAGAAACATTTTCTACAAAAGCAGAGTAAAATATAATAAGTAAGTCGAAGGATTTGCTGATGACCTGTAGACTCGGTTAAGGCTGAGATACAGAGATGAAAGATAAATACCCCGTTTTCCTTGCTGAGGCAAAGGAACGAGGGAACCTCGAAGTCCCTGCTGCCGCAGAGATTCGAAGGTAAAGATTAGGTTCTATTATCATTCTCAGGTTGGTTTTAACAGTTTCGGTAAGTGGATCATGGAGATAACGATCGACACCCATTTCACCGGACTGTTTTTTAATCTTCGATCCTCGGCAAAGCACTGAGGCATCGAGATTATCTCTGACACAAGCGCTAAAGCGCGAAGTCGTCGGGATAGTCACTATCCAAATTGCATATCGAGCAAGATTGGGAAAATAGCTAATGAAGAATGAGAAATAGACAAAAAGAAATTGAAATAGTAAACGAAATGTATATCCTCAAGAAGTTGAGGACAGTCCCAAAGTCATAGCATTTGTTGTGATAGGGAGATAAAGAAATAACCCCGTTTTCCTTGCTGAGGCAAAGGAACGAGGGAACCTCGAAGTCCCTGCTGCCGCAGAGATTCGAAGGTAAAGATTAGG
>JAHDEC010000016.1:84538-96274 GCA_020629035.1 Saprospiraceae bacterium
TTTAACAGTTTCGGTAAGTGGATCATGGAGATAACGATCGACACCCATTTCACCGAGCTGTTTTTTTGAACTTTCGATAAGAAATTTTAAAATACTAACTAAAGTCCTACGAATACTTATTGGTCCTAGTGGTCGGTAATGATTTTAGGCAAATTTGTGACAGTGGTTTGTCAGTTAACAGTTAATAAAAAAAAAATCGTTTCCTAGAGAAATGAAAAGTGTATATGTTATTTGAGCTATTTGAATATTTTGAAAATCAGCTAGGACTTCCGGGTGCCGGATTGTTTCAGTTTATTAGTTTCAGAGCTAGCATTGCTATGATACTATCGCTGTTTATCAGTATAGTCATAGGTAATCAAATTATTAAGCGCTTACAAAAACTGCAGATCGGAGAGACTATTAGAGAGCTTGGTTTAGATGGCCAAAACATCAAGGCTGGAACACCAACAATGGGTGGAATTATAGTGATTGTCTCTATTTTAATTCCATGTTTGTTGATGGCGGATCTGACTAACGTCTACATTATATTAATGCTAATTGCTACTGTTTGGATGGCATTAATTGGTTTTGCGGATGATTACATTAAAGTTTTTAAGAAAAATAAAAAGGGACTGCATGGTCGCTTTAAAGTATATGGTCAAATAGGTTTAGGTCTAATTATCGGACTCACCATGATTATTAATGATGATGTGGTTGTCCGAGTTCCAGTAACAGATGCCATCTCGAATAATTACGAGATCGTTAAGCAATTTAGAATAGAAGAGGGTGGAGCTATGGGTATGACTATTTCTAAGGAAATAGCTTATGTAAAAACTAGTCTTACAAATGTTCCATTTATCAAAGGAAATTTACTTGATTATTCAAATGTATTGTGGTTTGTCCAAGAGAATAGATCTAAATGGGTTTGGTTAATTTTTGTGCCCTTAGTTATTGTAGTTGTTTCCGCTGTTTCAAATGGTGCTAATTTAACGGATGGACTTGATGGTTTGCTTGCTGGAGTTGCAGGTATTATAGGCGTAGCCCTAGGCATTTTTGCCTACGTTTCGGGTAACTCAGTTATGGCTGACTATCTGAATATTCTTTACATTCCATATAGTGGTGAATTAGTGGTTTACTCCGCTTGTTTCATCGGAGCGTGTATTGGTTTCTTGTGGTATAATGCTTTCCCTGCCAAGGTTTTTATGGGTGATACTGGGAGTTTGGCTATTGGTGGAATTATAGCATCCTTAGCAATTTTATTACGAAAAGAGTTATTGATTCCTTTAATGTGTGGCATTTTCTTAATTGAGACTTTGTCAGTCATTATGCAGGTGTCATATTTTAAATATACAAAGCGAAAAACAGGAGAAGGTCAGCGGATATTTCTGATGTCACCGATCCATCATCATTTCCAAAAGAAGGGAATGCATGAAGTCAAAATTGTAACTCGATTTTGGATTGTTTGCGTGTTTTTAGTGCTACTAAGTATCATAACCTTAAAACTTCGATAGGTGAAGGTTTGTGTGCTTGGAGCTGGAGAAAGTGGAGTGGGAGCTGCTTTATTAGCGCAGCAGAAAGGATATGAAGTTGTTGTTTCTGATTTTGGTCAGATTAGTGATGAACGCAAAAATATTTTAAAGAAACATAACATCCATTTTGAAGAAAATGGACATAGTATTGACATATTGGAATCTTCTGGATTATTTATCAAAAGTCCAGGCATTGATAATCGAAGTAAGCTGATTCAAAATCTATTAATTGCCGATAAAGAAGTAATCGGTGAAATAGAGTTTGCTGCTAGATTTTATCAGGGTAAGATCATTGGAGTTACTGGTAGTAATGGGAAAACCACTGTTTGTTCACTTATTTACCACATTATGCATCATGCAGGCATGAATGTGGAGTTAGGTGGAAACATTGGGAAAAGTTTTGCCGGTTTGTTACTAGCTCTTAAGCAGCCTGACTGGCTGGTTTTAGAGTTAAGTAGTTTTCAGTTGGAGGATGTCTACAGATTTAAGCCAGACATTGGACTGCAACTAAATATTACTCCTGATCACCTAGATAGATACGATTATTTGATAGAGCATTATGCAGCTGCTAAGTTTAGATTGAATCAAAATATGCAAGCTGAAGATGTGCTCTTGTATAATGCCGATGATGATTATATAAAAGGTGCCTTAGATCAACTGGAAGCTCAGCAAATAGGTTTGTCTTTCGAGACGGCAACTGAGAATTTAGTGAGTCAGTTCAATGTTGATTTAAGTAGAATGAAACTGCAAGGTTTGCACAACTATTTCAATGGCTTGATAGCCGGGAAAGCATGCGAATTGGCTGGAGTAACTAAAGATGAAATTAAACGCCATCTTGAAAGTTTTAGCCCGATTGCACATCGTCTTGAATTGGTATTGACACACAAAAACGTGGAGTATATCAATGATAGCAAAGCCACGAATATTGATGCATGTAAATATGCATTAATGGCCATGAAATCAGATACAATCTGGATTGTTGGAGGTGTAGATAAAGGCAATGATTATGAAAGCATTCAAACACTAATAGACCAGCATGTAAAGGCTTGTGTTTTTCTTGGGACGGATAATGAAAAATTGATTAAGCACTTTGAAAAAACGGAGATTCCATATAAAGAAGCAGGAAGTATGCAGGAAGCAATAGATAAAGCAGATGATTTCGCCGAGGAAGGTGATGTTGTGCTTTTATCACCAGCTTGTGCAAGCTTCGATTTGTTTAATAATTACATTGATCGAGGAGATCAATTCAGAGTATTAGTACATAAAAAATATCGATAAATTGACAGCAATTACTAACATATATAACGGATTAAAAGGAGACAAGGTCGTATGGGTCATCGTCCTTCTATTAGGCGTTTGTTCGTTATTAGCCGTATACAGTTCGATTGGAAGTATAGCTTATCGCCAAAGAGGTGGAAATACCGAGTATTACCTAATCCAGCAATTAGTTTTCTTACTTATTGGCGGGTTTTTAATGTATAGATGCTATAAACTAAATTACATCTATTATTCTCGTTTTGCGCCGATACTTTTCTTGATAACTATTCCGCTATTGGCCTATACTATATTCTTTGGAAATGAAATAAATGAAGCGAGAAGATGGTTGACTATTCCTTGGTTAGATATGAGTTTTCAAACTTCTGATTTTGCCAAGATTACGCTCATTATTTACGTAGCTAGATCTTTAGCAAAAAAGCAAGAAGACATAAAGGATTTTAAAAATGCTTTTTTGCCGATCATCATACCTGTTGTAGTTGTTTGCGGATTAATTGCTCCGGCGGATTTAAGTACATCAGCTTTGTTATTTGCAACTTGTTTATTGATGATGGTTATAGGTAGAGTATCGCTGAAGTATATTCTTTTGATGGTTCTTCTAGGGGCATTGGCCTTCTTTATGATTTATCTATTAGGAACGGTTTTTCCGGATTTTGTTCGGGTAGAAACTTGGAATACTAGGATTACGGAGTTTATGACCAATGCTGATGGTGGATGGCAAATCCAGCAATCTAAAATTGCTATTGCTGAAGGCGGAATATTTGGTGTAGGTCCAGGAAATAGTACACAAAGAAACTTCTTACCGTATCCGTATGCAGATTTTATTTACGCTATTATATGCGAAGAGTATGGTTTAGTTGGAGGTGTTGTAATCATTCTGATGTACCTAGCTATTTTGTTTAGATGCATCACTTTAGTTACTAGATGTCCGATGACTTTTGGGGCGATTTTGGCGATGGGACTTTGTTTGAATATTGTGATTCATGCTTTTGCAAATATTGCTGTTTCGGTGCATTTAGTTCCGGTTACAGGATTGACATTGCCTATGATAAGTATGGGGGGAACATCTCTAGTATTTACTTGTATTTCATTTGGTATAATTCTAAGTGTAAGTAGATATGTGGAAGAATTTAATAAAAAACAAAAAATGGCTGCGGTCACGGTAAGCAATGAAAGTACTCATTAGCGGAGGCGGAACCGGCGGACATATATATCCTGCTATAGCGATAGCAGATGCTTTAAAAGAAGTAGATAAAAATATTGACATATTATTTATTGGTTCGAACGATCGAATGGAGATGGAGAAAGTCCCGAAAGCGGGATACCCAATCCAAGGATTATGGATCAGCGGTATACAAAGGAGTTTGTCTTTGAAAAATCTAAGCTTTCCTTTTAAGCTAGTTTCTAGTTTATGGAAAAGTCGAAAGATTATCAAGCAATTTAAACCTGATGTTGCGGTGGGTGTTGGTGGCTATGCCAGTGGACCTGCCTTAATGATGGCATCAAGAATGAATGTTCCTTGCCTTTTGCAAGAACAAAATTCTTATCCAGGGATAACCAACAAATTATTAGCTGGAAAGGCTGAAAAAATTTGTGTGGCTTATCCTAAGATGGAAAAATTCTTTGCGAAAGAAAAGTTAGTACATACCGGTAATCCAGTAAGAAAAGATCTATTAGACCTAACAGAAAAATTTCAAGAGGCTTTGAAACATTTTGACTTTGTTCAAAATAAGAAAACCATTTTATTATTTGGGGGAAGCCTTGGGTCAGGTACACTAAATCGTGCAATGCGTGAAAACGTAGAGCAGATTTCAGCAATGGAAGATGTGCAAATTTTATGGCAGATGGGGAAAGCTTATACAGCTGAATTCTCTGAGTGTGAAACTGCAAAACTTCCTAATGTAAAAGCTACAACATTCATCGACAGGATGGACCTAGCTTATGCAATGGCAGATATAGTGATCTGTAGGGCTGGAGCTTTAACGATTTCTGAGTTGGCACTGGTTGGAAAACCAGCGATACTTGTTCCTTCTCCGATAGTTGCAGAAGATCATCAAACAAAAAATGCTCAGGCATTAGTTGATCAAGAAGCAGCTATTATGATTAAGGATAATGAATTTGAAAAAGCATTGATTCCAAAAGCTAAGGAAGTATTGAAAAACGAAATGCTTCAAAATAACCTCTTGAAAAATATACAATCCTTTGCTAAACCAAATGCAGCCAAGGATATTGCTCAAATGATTATTCAACTAGCGAAATGAAACTAGCTGAAATAAAACGAGCATATTTTGTTGGTATTGGTGGAATAGGGATGAGTGCCATAGCCAGATACTTTAATCATCTTCAAATTAAAGTATTCGGTTATGACATTCAAGAAACAACATTGACCAAAAAGTTGGTCGAAGAAGGTATGAACATCCATTATGTAGAAGATGTGGATCTCATACCGGGCAATATTGACATAGTGATTTATACTCCAGCTGTCCCTGATACGCATGCCGAACTTGTCTATTTTAAAGAACAAGGAAAACATTTGTATAAGCGAAGTGAGGTGTTAGGTCTGATTTGTGAGGATGCTGAAACGATAGCCGTTGCAGGCACTCATGGCAAAACCAGTACAACTACATTACTTAGCTTTTTGGCTAAGGCATGTGGATTAGCACCAACTGCCTTTTTAGGCGGCATAAGCAAAGACTTAGATGCTAATTTCTTAATAGGAGGGAAGCAAGTAATCGTCGAAGCTGATGAATATGACCGATCTTTTTTAAGATTGTTTCCAAGCATTGCTGCTATAACTTCCATGGATGCAGATCATTTAGATATCTATGGTGATCATGCAAATATGAAAAAGGCCTTTGTTGAATTTGCTACGCAGATTAAGCCAGCAGGTTTTTTGACTTTAAGGGAAGATGTAAAGAAGGCTATTTCGGAATCTGATATAAAGGTATTAACTGACAAGAATATCAAGATTTACGAATATGGTGCTTCAGGCGAAGATGCTTCTTTTGAATTAGTGAGTCATGCAAATTGGACTCAGCAATATAGTGCAACTATACTTGGAGAACCAGTGGAATGGTCTTGGGAAATACCTGGAAGGCACAATGCTGAAAATGCTTGCCTGGTTTTTTTAATACTCAAGTTGTTAGGTGTTGACTTAACATTGGCCAGTAAAAAAATCAAGGGATATCAAGGAGTAAAAAGAAGGTTCGAATTAGTAGCAGCGAAGGATGATAAAGTCTTAATCGATGATTATGCACATCATCCCGAAGAATTATCAGCAGCCATAGATACGGTCAAAGAAATGTACCCAACAAAAACAATAATGGGCATTTTTCAACCGCATCTCTTTAGCCGAACTCAAGATCACTATTTGGCATTTGCTAAAGAACTTAGTCGATTAGATCAGGTATTTGTTTTACCGATTTATCCAGCAAGGGAGTTACCAATAGAAGGAGTAAACTCAGCTATGATTGTAAATGCTATGAATCATAATAATGCTTGGTCGGTAGCGCATAATGAACTAGAAACAATATTGAAAGAGAAAAATAAAGAAGTGGTGATTACGCTAGGAGCAGGAAATCTAGATAAACATCATTCAATGATAAAACAACAAATGTTTGCATGAATAGTAAACCGTGGAATAGAATAGTATTAGCCAGTAATAAAGTATGGATCAATGTCGTGATCTTACTACTTGTTGCCGGACTTTTGGTTGCCTCAGTGTATTACCAAAAGCAAAGTAATATTTCTAAAGTCATGGTAAATATCGAAGCTATACATGGCAATAAGTATCTCATTAATGAAAAAGAGGTATTAAGTCTGTTTAGGGAAAACATCGGATATGATTTAGATCGAAGCTTTGTAGGTGAATTAAATCTACTGGAATTGGAGCATATTTTATTAAAAGATAATCGGGTAAAAACTTGTGAAGTTTATGTCGATAAACATTTTAATATACACATAGATGTATTGCAAAAACAGCCAGTAGTTAGAGTAGAAACAGTAGACAGTAAATCCTACTATTTAGATGAGAATGGAGACTACATTTCTACCTATTTAAAATCGGCGATTCGAGTGCCCGTTGCAACCGGATATCTGCAATCATATAGAGATGATTTTACGAGTTTAGAAAGACACAATTTGAAGGACGTTTTACATTTGGCAAATCACATAAAAAGTGATCCATTTTTAGTGGCTTTAGTGGAGCAAATAGATGTGAAAGAAAATGGCGAAATTTTAGTGATTCCTAAACTGGGTCGACAAAGAATATTGCTAGGCTCGATTGAAAATATAGAAGACAAATTTGAAAATTTAAAAATATATTATCGAAAAGTAGTGTCAAAAGAAGGTATGGACAGGTTTCCTGAGCTAAATCTTAAATATAAAGGCAGAATATTCGGTAAAAATGCAGAAAGTTAGTAAATTATACATATTAATAAATTTTAATGTGTAAATTTATATAACGAAATTATTAAAGGCAAAACTCTAAGATTATGTTAGACAATGTACGTCCTAATATACTGGATGATGTGCGAGCTACATCAGAAATTGTGGTAGCTGTTGACATCGGAACTACTAAGATTTGTGCGATTGCAGGTGTTCGAAATGAATACGAAAAAATCGAAATTTTAGGCATGGGAACTGTGCAATCTTTAGGTGTTTCTAGAGGGGTTGTTTCCAACATTGATAAGACGGTAAAAGCCATTCAATCGGCTGTGGAAATGGCTGAGAAATCTGCCAAGAAAAAGTTTAAAAAAGTCCACGTAGGAATTGCTGGACAACACATAAAAAGTATCCATCATCATGGTCTTTTAGTACGTGGAGATGCGTACTCAGAAATCACTCAAGAAGACGTGGAGAAATTGATTGATGATATGCATAAAATTGTGCTTCCACCAGGAGACAAAATATTGCATGTTTTTCCTCAAGAATTTACTGTGGATGATGAGTCTGAGATCATGGATCCAATAGGGATGTCAGGTGTGCGATTGGAAGCAAATTTTCATATAATTACCGGACAAATGACCGCATCTCGAAATATTCTTAGATGTGTGGAAAAAGTTGGTTTAGAGGTTAAGACTATGACCTTAGAACCTATTGCCAGTGCAAAGTCAGTATTAACAGAAGAAGAAAAAGAAGCAGGAGTTGCATTAGTAGATATAGGAGGCGGAACAACTGATATAACCATTTTTCAAGATGGTATCATTAGGCATACTGCTGTGATTCCTTTTGGCGGAAACATAATTACGAGTGACATCAAGCAAGGTTGTACTGTAATGCATGACCAAGCTGAAAAATTAAAAGTAAAGTTTGGTTCGGCATTAGCTGATGAAGTTTATGACAATCGAATCATTACTATTCCTGGTTTAAAGGGAAGAGATCCAAAGGAAATATCTGAACGAAATCTAGCAAGAATCATTCAAGCGAGGTTGGAAGAGATCTTAGATTATATCCGATGGGAGATTAAAAGAAGTGGTTTCGAGAAAAAACTAATAGGTGGAATTGTATTAACAGGAGGTGGATCTATGTTGAAAAACATCAATTTGCTGACAGAATTTCATACTGGTTTTAACGCTAGAATAGGGATACCTGTTGATCATTTAGCACATGGCTACAGCAGCCAATTAGCAAGCCCTATTTATTCTACTGCACTAGGTTTATTACTAATTGCCTTAGAGCAAAGTAGAGAAAATGAACAAGAAGTTTTTGATATAGATGATCATGCGTCTGCAGAGATTGATGGGGTAGAACTCCCAGTCGAAGAGAGCAACGATAAATCTAAATGGTACGATAAAATATTTACTTATACCCGGGAATTTTTTGAAGCGAGTCCGGACTCAGAATTTTAAGAAACTATGAGCGAACAGTTAAATCAGGGAGCAATAAACTTCCCTAATCCAAACGCATCAATTATTAAAGTAATCGGTGTTGGAGGCGGCGGCGGAAACGCGGTAGCGCACATGTTTGAAAAAGGTATAACAGGTGTTGACTTTGCAGTATGTAATACTGATATACAAGCACTTGACGCAAGTCCAGTCCCTGTAAAAATACAGCTTGGACCTTCACTTACATCTGGTATGGGTGCTGGTAATAAGCCAGAAATGGGTAAGCAGTCATGCATCGAGTCAATCGATGATGTGAGAAAATTTCTCGACAGCGGTACAAAGATGTTATTTGTAACAGCTGGAATGGGTGGAGGAACCGGAACAGGTGCGGCACCTATTATTGCTAAGGCAGCAAGAGAAATGAATATTCTTACGGTAGGTATTGTTACCATTCCATTCGGTTTCGAAGGAATGAAGAGAAAACGTCAAGCCCTACAAGGTTTGGAACAATTAAAAGAAAGTGTAGACTCAGTGTTGATTATTTCTAATGATCGACTGGGTGAAATATATGGAGATTTACCATTGGGCGAAGCTTTTGGTAAGGCAGATGATATATTAACGGTTGCTGCAAAAGGTATTGCGGAAATTATCACATTAGCTGGAAAGATTAATGTTGATTTCGAAGATGTAAATACAGTGATGAAAAATAGTGGAATCTCACTAATGGGATCAGCTGTTGCAGAGGGAGAAGATAGAGCACAACGAGCGATAGAAAATGTACTGAACTCTCCATTATTGGAAGACAATGACATTAGAGGTGCAAATCAGATTTTGTTAAACATCACTTCTTCTGAAGGAGCGAAAGAAATGACAATGTCTGAAATGAAAACCATAACTAGTTATATTACTGAAGAAGCTGGTCAAAATATCGACGTCATTTGGGGTCATGGATATGATGATAGCTTGGGAGAAAAGATATCGATCACTTTGATCGCCACAGGATTTGATAAGTCTAACTTAGTTCCTGTAGTTAAAGAGAAGGAAGTAATTAAAGTTAGTTTAAATGAGGATGAGGAGGTAGAGAAGATCATTCCATCAGATGTAACCACTTCAGAATCAGCAGTTGTATTTGATTTTGATACAGATGATGTAAAAGCTACCATTGAGGAGTACAAAGTAGCAGAGCCAGATCCTATCATTAAGATGGAGGCTAGCAATGCTGAAAAACTACAACAAAAACGAGAAGAAGAACGACAGCGACTAAGGGATTCTTATATCCGTAAAGCGCAGTCAAAACCCTTAGATAATCCACAAATTATTTCAGAGATGGAAAAATTACCAGCTTACGAAAGGAATAATATTGTGTTGGATGATGTGGAAGGTGGGAAGAAGGAAGGAACTATGTCTAACATTCGCATTTCAGTGGATGAAGATTGGGATATGGATCAGATGAATAAGGGAAATGCTTTTTTACATGATAATGTAGATTAGCCACAGGATTGGATTTCGTCTTTTTATTTATACGCTTTTCTAAATAGAGATTGGTTTATTGACTTTAGCCCCGTTTCTCAGACGGGGCTATTTTTTTGTGCCTATAGAACTTCTTTAATAAGATAGTCTGTTCCGTTAAAGCCTATCTGATCACCTATTTGTTTGCCCATCATGTTGCTACCGATCGGAGATTCTTTAGAGATCACATAAAAAGTGGTGGAATTATGGATTATTTTGCCCAATGCTACTGACAGATAAAACTTCGCTTTATCGGTCATGATTAAGCTACCTTCTTTTACTGATTTACCAGATGATGTTATGTCCATGGATTTCAATTTTAGAAGACATTGAGTCCACTGAAACTTTTGTCTGGACAATTGGTCTTCCTCTTGTTGTAACATCGCTCTACTCGTCTCAAATTTATCGCCAGCGCTTGATTTAGTTTCACTTTCCATCGCTGCTTGTACATTTTGTTGCGCAGTGCTAAGTTTTTCTAGTTTTTCCTGAATCTTGCTCAGGCATAGGGCGTGTAGGGTTTCTTTCTCTTTCATACGCACTTTTAGGAAATTAGGCTTATCCGACGAAAAATTAATTAACATTTTTTTGCTAGGGTAAAGAGCTAAGTTGTTGTCTTATAAGTACTTGATTCCAATCAACGAATTGGGTTTTGACTGTTAGCCCTGTTTTCTCAAAAATGGGGCTAACTATTTTTAAAAGTCAAATATTTTCAAATTAGACTCACTTTTTCAGTTCATCAATATATTGGGCAACCGCAATAATTTGTTCATCTTTCAAGGTACCTTTAAATGGTGTCATAGTCCCTTTACCAAAGTAAATCTGTGCAACTCGTTCGCTTAAACTGGTATTAGTATCCATTAATATTTTAGCTCCATTTATTGACATTTCACCTTTTTGTCCATGACACAATCCACAATAGGTTTTGTAAGTTGCAGCTGCATCGACTGCACTAATTTGAGCTTGGGGCGTGTTACTTAAGAGTTGCTTAATAGTTTGGAGTTGGTCTTCAGAAAACTCATCTTGCTGCATGTTTGACTTCTTTTTTGCGGTGATTTTTTTATGCTGATTTTGATGCTTTTCTCCCGCACAAAATGATAGCAAAAATAGTAGAGTGGTAAGTACTAAAGCGATTCTCATAGTTTTGTTTTATGGTTTTAGCCTTGTTCGGCTCGAATTATTTTTTTGATAATGACTATCTGACCTAAGTGATAATGAGCATGTTCTACAATCCCCATCAGATTCCGAAAATAATTACCATATTTTTCTTGACTAAAGGTTTCCCACATTTTTTCGTCGTCTAATCCTTCTATTAGCTTAGCCAGTTTTTTTGATGTGGTCTTGACTTCACCTAAAAACGATTGCCAATCTTCTTCCGATTCAATCGTTGGATGGTCAAAACTAAATTTGTCGTGAGCATCTAGCACACCACCTTCTAAAACAGGTATAACACTTTTTACAAAGTAGTGAATATGGTAAACTAAGGCAACTATAGTGTTTAAATTTCCCAGCTTTTTAGTAGCTTCTAACCAAGTAACATCTTTCAAATGGTCTTCCATCCAAGACCAGGTCCAGTTTTTACCAAAATAGACTTGTGAAAGGTGACTTGCTATGTGTTTTGT
>JAHDEC010000042.1 GCA_020629035.1 Saprospiraceae bacterium
GATATTTGCTTTCATTTCTTAACCATTGCGGTCAACCTATATCAGGGACGTACACCCTTCTAAGTACTGAGTACTGAGTACTAAGTACTAAGTACCAAGTACAAACCACCCACCCTACAAAGATGACTTCACAAATTCCATACGCTTTGCATCTAGTGCGAAGTTTTTCATTCTATTTATTTGTTCTTTGGTAAATTTATATTCCATCATATAACATGGTGCATAGTAACTCATGAAGTTATTGATCATAGGTTTATAGGCTACTCCATTTTCGTCAAATGCTCCGTACATTTCACAATCGGTATAGTTTACCATTGCACCATAGGCTCCTGCTCCGGGGTCTGGCGGTGTGTCACAAATTTGGTCACCCGTTTTTTCACAATCCAAACCTGCGATTTGCTCTTTGTAATTAAAGTGCGTGTGTTCTAAGTTAAAGAAATGCCCAAATTCATGAACTGGGATTTTCTTGTTAGCTACATCTTCTTTAGGTATAACAATACTAGACAACCAACCACCTGTGTTTGTAAAACCTCTGCCTTTTGCACAACCTCTTACTCTACCATCATTATAACATAAAGACGGTTCATGATCGACTAGATATAAATCAATAACATTAGCCGTATTGTAATTTATCAGGTAGTTATAATAATTAGAAAAATCATTAGCCACTAGCGATTCATAGGTGTAATACTCTGTTAATTCGTTTACTTCACGAATCTCAAACTGGATATTAGCTACTTTATACACCCGATTCAACTCGTCAAGCATCTCTTTTATTTTGGTATCAGGTGCGTATACAGGATTCAGACTGTCTACCACATTCCAGACAATAATTTCAAAATGATTCATATAGGAAGTCCGATCGGTGGGACTATTAAAGATATTATCAGAAGCGTAATAACTTTCCTGAAGATATTGATCGGGTTGAGTTTGCCATGGCTGATTCCTTGAACAAGCGCTTAAAAGCAAAACGATTATTAACATTGCATACCTCATAAGCCTTCATTTTTATCGTATTAAATCTCACTGCTCTGGTTATGTATAGGTTTATTCTCAAATGTTATATTGTTTCGTCTATAACGCATTTATTTGTTCTGCCAATATGCTTTGTTGCCAAATTATATGTTAATTTTTATTAATTTTTCGGTACAATTTTTGGTGGTGTAGCTTGGTTTTTCAATATCCTAAACCCTTTAAAGACAGCTATATTAGGAGTATTTACAGGCATACTATAACATATATAAATAAGATATATATCTTTGCATGATATTCATAAAACCTTGACTATTATGTGGAAATACATGTCCTTTCTTTTTGTTTTGTTTTATTCTTGTGCCAATAGCTCCAGTTCATCAGAGACAACATCAGCTACAACCACTAGTAGCACAAACATCTCTAAACCTCAGAGTTTTGAAAATAATGCCGAAAAAGGAGTAGAGGCACCTAAAGAAGGTGTGAAGGATAATGGAGCTCCTGCAAAATTTAGCGTAAAGTTTAAGGAGAATGTCAGTGGTTTAACCTATTTAATAGGAACTTATGCAGATCAAAATGTGCGGATGGACTCTAGTCGTGTGAGCGCTAACACTGCAAGTTTTGACAAACCTGAAGGATATCCACAGGGTCTTTACTATGTAATATTCCCAGATAATAAATTTGTACAAATCATGTTAGGTGAGGACCAAACATTCTCGATGGAAACCTCACTCAATGATCCGAGTCAAACAAGCGTAAAAGGTTCTATTGAAAATGAATTGTTCTATGAGAACATGAAATATGAACGAGCACATCGGACTAAAATGCAACCTGTAACGGATAAATTAAAGTCCTTAGATAAGGAAAGTGCAGAGTACACCAAAGCCATGGCAGAACGAAAAGTACTCGTTAGTGAGCGAGAGGCGCATCTTGCAGCTATTGCTAAAAAACATCCTAATAGCTTTTATGTAAAATTTAAGCAAGCTGGCCAAAATCCTACTCTAAGAGAAGATCTTCCGGATGAAGAACAAGTTGCTGCCTACCGAAATGAATTCTGGGATAATGTCGATTTTAGTGATATACGGATTATGCGTACACCAGTTATAAAAAATAAATTAAATAGATACTTTACAGAAATAACTCCTCAAAATCCTGATGCTATACGGGATGCAGCAGACAATCTGCTTAACAGAGTCCTAGATTATCCGCGCTACTACCAGTTTTTTGCCAACTGGATAGTATTTAAATACGAGCCTACAAAAACGACTTTAATGGATGCAGAAGCTGTTTTTGTGCATATGATTCAAAATTATTTTACCTACAATCGAGCATTTTGGTCTGATTCTACACAAGTATATGGATTACAGTTAAGAGCCCACGAAATGGCCCAAAGCTTGATAGGCCAAGAAGGACCAAATGTCACCGCTAATGACCAATATGGTAAGCCACAAACTCTATTCGATAAAACAGCCGATTACCTAGTAGTTTATTTGTTTAATCCTACTTGTGAACATTGTGCTGTAGAAACTCCAAAGCTTGTGGAATTGTATAATAGAGAAAAAGGCAAAGGACATCTAGATGTTTATTCTATCGTTGTGGATACCGATGATAAAGAGTGGAAAGACTATCTGAAGAACAATAATATTGAGTTTACCTCCGTCTTTGATCCAACTAATAAAGCGATCTATGCCAAGTACTTTGTAAATGTTACTCCTGAAGTTTATGTGCTTAATAAAGATCGTACTATCATTGGTAAAAATCTTAAAATCGAACAAGTGGAAGAGGTTATCAGAAGAGATCAGCAAAAATAGTTTATGCTAGAACTTCGTCCATGCTGTGAACATTGCGGTAAAAATTTACCACCTAATAGCACAAGTGCTAGGATTTGCACTTACGAATGTACTTTTTGTAAAGACTGTGTAGACGAATTCTTCACCAATGTCTGCCCGAATTGTGGTGGTGGGTTTGTCCCAAGACCCATCCGACCTGCCAATCAGTTAAGTAAATATCCCGCCAAAAAAGAAGCTCTACACAGACCAGTAGATTTAGCAAAATACCAAACACTGTACTTAAAAAATAAAAATATTAAGCCTGAAAACAGATAATTTTTTTTCGACTAATCAGCTGATTATCAACAGCTAGCTACATTGGTCCAAAAAATTCTTGTACTTATTTTAGATTTCAATGCAGCTTTTTTAAATCTCATCTTGTCCTATTAAGGAAGGCAAATGATTTAGAATGTAAGGCCAACTTTCCAACATCATTACCAAGATCAATTATTCACTTTAATTAAATTACATTATGAAACTTTATAGAATTATTCTTCTTTCCATTGTTGTATGCTTTACAGCGTGTAGAAAAGATATAGACGACATTGACCAAAATCCAGGAAATAATCCACCAGCCAGCTTTGTAAATGGTTCAGTTTTAGGACTTATTACAGATGAGGAAGGCAATCCATTAGAAGATGCTACCGTAGAATATGATGGCTACTCAGTAAGTACAGATGAATTTGGAAACTTCTTAATGAACAACCAATCATTTAATGAAAACGCGACAAGTATCAAGGTAACGAAAGAAGGCTATTTTAATAGTTCAAGAACTTTTTATCCGAGACTAAACGAGACTAACCACATTACATTATCCTTGATGGATAAAGTTTCCTCAGGCAGCATTACTCCAGGAAACACTACCACTATAAATACTGAAGGTGTAAGCATAGATTTTGAATCACCTGCTTTTGTAGATGAGTCTGGAGCAAACCATACAGGCAATGTAAATGTATTTGTAAGATGGTTAGATCCAACAGCAGCGAATCTAGAAGCTATTATGCCTGGAGATTTAGTGGGTGTTGACACCGATAATAACTTAAATGCACTACAGAGTTTTGGAATGATTGCCGTAGAATTAGCATCAGATAATGGAGAATATCTTCAATTAGCAGATGGACAAACAGCCGAAATTTCATTAGATGTACCGGCTGAAATGCAGGGAACAGCTCCTTCGACTATACCATTATGGCACTTTGACGAAGACTCAGGTCTTTGGGAAGAAGAAGGGGAAGCTATCCTACAAGATGGGAAATATGTAGGTACTGTAAGTCACTTTTCTTTCTGGAATTGTGATGTACCTTATCCACTAATTACACTTTCTGGAACTGTAGTTGGAGATAACGGAGGTATCCAAAACGTCAAAGTACAAATCACCGATTTAGACCTAGATGTCACAAGATATGGTTATACATCTAATAGAGGGTATTTTATCGGGAAAGTACCTCAAGACCATGCGTTGTTAGTTGAAGTTGTAGGTCCTTGCGGAAATATTTTATTTTCTGAAGAATTTGGACCTTATGACGAAGATGAGGATTTAGGTGCTTTATCTGTAAGTTCTGGTGATGATGTCAATGTTTCGGGCATGATAACGAATTGTAATGGCGATGAAATCACCCAAGGTTATGTACACATCACATTCGAAAGTGGGACAACGACCACTATTACCATGGAAAGCGATCAGAGCTTTAGTACAAGCTTTTTAGGTTGCGATAGCGATGAAATGGCTACAGCAGTGGGAATAGATATTACTAATAGTTTAGTTAGTGCAGCTACTGACTTTAATATGAATGGTGATCCAAATTTAGTCTTAGAAGCTTGCGAAGAGTTTTATACCCCAGGAGTTTTTGTGAATTATAACAATGGAGGTGGGTTCGAATCAACAGGACAAGATTCTTTAATTGCTTATACATACCAACTAACCGAATTTGGTACGCACCAAGATTATGAAATTACTGTCTTAGATTGGATTCTAGGAGTAGAGGTGTTAAGAGCAAATGTTATCCTTACTCCTGGCGAAACTGATGTTCAATATACCCTTCAATTTCTAAATGATGGCTTTACCATTGATGGTGTTGTTACTGGTGGAATTATAGATCAAGGGTTTGAAATTTTACATTGTAGCGACATTAATGATGATATAAACATTGTCGATTCTAGCTTATATGATCCAACAATTACGGAAGTTGAATTCACATTAAATATTGAATTGTAACCACTGGAAAATAAATTTCTTATAGAACAACTCAAGCGACGTCAGCAAGAAGCTTTTAAGTGGGTAGTCCTTAACTACTCCTCAAAGCTTCTTGCCACGGCTCGCTTATATACAAAAACAAAAGAAGACGGAGAAGATGTACTTCAAGATGCTTTTGTCACCATGTACCAGAAGATTAAACAGTTTAAAGGAACTACTGAAGGTGAGTTATTTAGTTGGATAAAACGCATAGTAATTAATACAGCTATCAATAAATACCAAACTAAATATTACAGCCAAGAAATGTATGTAGAATATCCGGAAAATGCACAAGAAGCACCAGAAATCCACGCAAAACTTGCTGCAGAAGAAATTATCCAATTGACTTATCAAATGCCTGTAGGCTTACGCCAGGTATTTTCACTGTACACACTAGAATCTCACAGCCACAAAGAAATTGCCAAGTTATTAGGTATGAAAGAAAGCAGTTCCCGATCACAGTATACACGAGCAAAAAAATGGTTGGCTCAAGCTATTAACAACCATGATAAGTCTTTTACTAATACGATAAATATAAGTTCATGAAACATTCATTCGATGATCAATTTAAACAGGCTATGCAGCAGGCTGAGGAGCCCTTGAATGTAGACAAACTTTGGTCACAAGTAGAAGAACGTACCTTCGGCAAGAGACGCAAGCGATGGATTATTTTTACTATCCTGCCCGTACTACTATTAGGCGCTTTTTACTTAGGCTATCAAATCTCAAATACCCAAGACAAAACCGCAGCAAACAATACTCAAATAGAAACAAGATTAGATCAGGAAAAAACCAACCACAAAAGCCAAAACGAAACAGTAACCACTAAAACTGCAGTAAGTGACAAAGCTACCTCTGATCTAAACGAAGTCACAAGAAAGAACAACAACCTTGAAACAACAAAATCTTCAAGCAAGCCAAAAAAGCTAACAACTAAGCAAGCTATTAAATCAAAGTCAAACAACTCGTCATCAAGAAATACAAATACTAACAAACAACTAGCCAATCAGCCAACTCCATCATCTATAAACGATGAACAAAGAACTCCTTCCATAGAACTTAGCGTAAATAGAACAATCGAAACAACGAAGCCAGGTAAAACCATGGTCACAAATGCTAATCATTTAGATGCAAGAACATTTAGCAATACAGCAAGATGGTTAAGTATTCAAGGTATATTAACAACTTCTTTAGCTTCTTTTCCATGGGAAATTAGAAACCCAGTTTCCTTTACTCAAGAACAATTATCGGCTCCTCAGAAAAAAGAAGTCTTAACAAAAATCTGGCAAAAAACCCTTGTTTTATCAACAAGCTATGTCCAAACTAATAAGCAACTCACATTGCAAGATAGTCTAGAGAGTGCCTATCTAAATCTAAGGAAATCTACCGAAAGTAGTCAAGAGAGTTGGACGATCGCTCCTAGTATGCAGTGGAAACATGCAAGTGGATTCTTAGTAGAAACAGGAATACATTATCAAAGAATAAACGAACAATTTAATTGGACAGGAACTTATACCGAAAGCGATGGCGAAATTTATAAAGATTTATTAATCGTAGATCAAGCAGGTGATACCATTCGTAAAGCGAGCATCGGCAGTACTGAATTAAATAAGACCATCATAACAAGAAATATGTCCATCAATAATAGCTACCACCAATTAGGTATAATGTTAGGTGCTGGTTACCAATTCAGGTTTAATCGACTTAGCCTTAGCCCTGTTATTTACGGTCATCTTAATGCACTCACTTGGGCTGGTCAAAACGATTATATTTTAGAAGATACAGCAAAGCCAGGTTTACTTAACCAGCAAGTAACTAATGATATGAGTTTAACGTATAGCGGCAAAATAACCATAAGCTACGATATCTCAGATAAACTTTCTTTAGGACTAAATGCCCAATATCGAATGGTACCAAATGTGCTTAAAAGCGAGCTACCAATAAGCCAAACCTATGGATTTACCGGATTAGGCTTAGCCCTTGGGTATAAGTGGTAAGCTTAATTAAAACTAATACACCGAGAACTTATCAGAGCTTCACCACTTTTTGGAGGCTCGTATTTCCTTTATGATCACTTATCTTCAAACTATAAACACCTGGAACTAAATGGCTTAATAGGCAATCTTTTTGTCCAATGATTTGGCTGGTATACAATAAGCTTCCCTGCAGGGAGTACAGTTCCACAGTATATGCTTTCTGGTCCGCTAATCTGATGCTCAGCATATCACTAAAAGGATTAGGGAATACATTAATGATTACACCATCTTCCTGCTTAGTGCTAGAACTTTGATCGCAATTATCTTCAGCGATTAAACCTGATTTATATAATTCTTGTAAATCAACTGCATAAGATACTTCTTCACTCACAACCGATACGCGCTTAAAATCTCGATTGGTTCCGCATTCTATCCAATCCCAATTTTCTCCAAAGTCCTTCGTTTCAAAAACAGAGGATTGGTCTCCTACTATTAGACCATAACCATTATTCCTGAAATCAATATCAAGTAGATCGTTTCCACTCGATAAGTAACTTGTATCCCAATCCATTCCACCATTAACAGTTTTCATTAATAATCCGTCCACTCCTGCTATAAATCCTTCGTTTTTACTCAGAAAATGGATATTTATTAAGGCCTCATTAGTTCCACTGTTTTCGTTAAAAAAGAAGGTCTGCCAATTGCTTCCACCATCTAAAGATTTGGTATAATAATCCTGACCATTTGCATGGCCTATTCCATGAATTGTCTGGTCACTAATCATATGAATTTTATCAATTTCTGGTAAATCATCACTTTGCAAATCCCATGTATTCCCAAAATTTATACTCTTATACAAATGGTTAGTTCCAGAAACCGCATAAGCTACACCGCTCGGCAAAATATCAGCTGTTTTTATAGAAAATGTACTTAGACTTTCTTTCCATGTTTTACCTCCATTCTTTGTAAATAAAATGGATTTTAATGGTTCTAAGCCATTAAGTATTTCACAAGCTATAATTCCTTGTTCTTCATTAGCCATCTTTAAAGAATGGAAAAATCTATTGCCACTTTCAGGTACAGCAAAAGGTTGTTCCACCCAATTTTCTCCACCATTTTTAGAGTGATATATTTTATGATTTTCTATAATCCAAAGTAAATCTTCATTGAGTGCAAAAACATCCTTGATTAACGAATATTCTGTAATTGGTTTCCAGTAGTCGGCTTGACAAAAACTTAGTTGTTTTTCAAAATATACTTCTGTTCCTAAAACTTTATCAAGTGCTCTCAGACTCAGCAAGTAACAACCGGGTGTTTCTGCCGCAAAAACAGGATTATTTTCAGTTGAATATTGGTCATCATTAAAACTCCACTCAACTATTTCTAGACTATCTTGATTTAGGAAAAGCTGAATCGAAAGGCTATCTATTTCACAAATAAATGGCTCTTCTACCCCTGAGTAATTTAAGAAGTTACAAACTTCTAAGTTCGACGGAATCTCTCCATCGTAGTCTTCATAAACATTATTATTTACATGCAGTAATTCACCATCTTGATTATGGAAACAAACATTATAGCTAAAATTATCAAATACCGGATAAGTACCGAAGGTATGTTCTGTATCACCAATACCCTCAATCCAGACATGTTCGTCCAGAGTTACTCTTTTTCTTTTTTCACCATTTAGCATGGTTATAGAATCGACTGAACTTACTTCTGCTGTTGTAAAATCAAAATAAATTGGTGAAAGAAAAGTGATTATTTCACCGGGTGAGACCCCGAAATCAAATAGTAAACAATCGTCTTCACAAAGGATAAAACCACCTTTTGCATAAACCTTTTGGTCATCAAAATATAAGAATGGACTCCAGGCAAAAGGTAAGATCAGCGCCGGAAAACCCATATAACTTGTATCTTTTTGATGAATATCATAATTGGTGTAGTCGCAATTAAGATATCCTCCATGTGAGCATTGTATGATGCTTACATCACCAAGTCCTTTAAATAACTCGTAAGTCGATTGTGCTTCTGCAGGCTTGCAAAAAACAAATAAAACGAAGAAAAAGAAAATGGAGGTGCGCATAATGATTGACAGTTATAACCTTGGGACACAATTTATATAACTTATCCCCTATCAATTACATATATATTGAAAAAGATTGTATACAAAAAAATTCTTCTTGTATATGAAATGAGCAATATTGAAATAAAACCCTACTTATCTTTTAAAGTGCTCAACAATGGAGTATTTATTATAAATATAGGAGCCTTCTTGTTGTATAGAAATAAACAGCATGTAAAGATGTTTCATAACCTAGGGAAGTTTATGTGAGGACTCCAATAAAAAACGGGGTTATGTCTATTATATTTTCCTATAAAAGCCTAGACTCAGATTCAGAGAATGGAACTTGTCTTTTGGGATTGGATCTGGATTGCTAAGGACAATCGTAGTATTGTTTCTATAGTTTAAATCCATCATTCCATCTATTCCAAAACTCGCAAAGTACTTGTTTCCGATAGACCTTCGTAGTTCAGCTCCTAGCACTCCACTCACTAACCCTACATTGTTATAAGCTTGTTCAGCCAGACTGACAAATCCGTTTCTGTAGGTTTTACCTTTACTTAGGTTTGCCATAGAGATATTTACACCCGTTTCAAGATTCCAAAACCACGTGTCGGATAACTTAAAGGTTGTTCCTATGCGTAAAGGTATTTTGATCGTTCTATGTTTTAGATAATTAATATGATCATACTGTTCCCTTGTTTGTTGGTTTACATCGCCAATAATATACTGAATATCGTTCTCTGAAAATTTGATGATTTCGGTAGTATCGCTCACTGTTGCATTACTTAACACTTCTCCTTGCGACTCATCCCTAAAGGTATATTGCTCGAAACCCATACCAATTTTAGCATACCAATATGGATGAAAATAGTAGCTAAAAAAGCCATTTATTGATAATTGATCTAAAGACGACTGGCTTTCAAGATATGGGTGTTCAGCCACATCCCTTGGGAAGATTATTCGTCGATCAGCTAATCCGTATTGCGTTTGTAAGCCCAACATTCGAAGCGCTCTTTTGTCGGCCACTTTCTTCTGTATAAAATGCCCATTACTTAATAGTTTCAGGGTAGACAAACTATTTTGCTCTTTAGAAATTCCCATGCTATACATTGGCAAAATAGCCATAGCTTGTACTTTATTTCTTCTGCTTGAATCCTTTACAATGGAGGTTTTCGTTAAGTCGTTATTACTCCATACTCGATTTTTTCCAAGATTACTTAGACTTTTCTGTGGCTGTAGATGCTGATCTGATATTTTATTTAATCCCAAGTGTTTTTGGTCTGAAGTAGCTGGCTGGTCTATAATGCTAGTTGTTTGCCCAATATTTTGACGGGCATTGAGCTTAGCCAATGATTGTGCTTTTTGTTTGCTTTGTGCTGTACTTGAAGTTGACTTTTTTACTTTCTTACTGGTAGACTTTGATGCTTCAGTAGATTTTTCGGGGTGTTCATTCCCTGATCTCGCCATGACAGTCCTTTGCTGGTTGTTTTCTAGTTGATCATTCGTTAATTCATTTTTCTTGCTAGAGTTCTTATTAGTTGTTTTTTGCTGGTTCAATGTTGTGCTTTGTGCCGGAATCTGTGACTCGTCAGCAACAGCTAAACTGGAAATTGAAGATGAATTATAAAAGTAAAATCCGGCCATAAGCAAGGCTAAAATGCCTAGGAGTGTATAGGCTTTTGTATACGAAGGTTTAGGTTTACGTTTATCTTCTATACTCGACCACATGGCTTCAAAATCAGCCTCCGAAGATTTATCCTGGAGTCTTTCGACAAGTTTTTTATCAAACCACTTTTCTTTCATGTCTACTCTGTGTTGATTGAAGAATTAATTTTTTTAGATGTTGTTTAGCTCTAGCTAATTGAGATCGTGAAGTACTTTCTGTAATGTCTAATCGAGCAGCTATTTGTTTATGACTGTACTTTTCAAAAAGAAACAAATTCAATACTTCTTTGTATCCACTTGGCAATGATTGTATAGCTTTTAATAGTTCGTCATCTGATACTAAATCGATATGCTCTTCTGTGATTTCGACCATATCGATAATTTTAGAATCGGCTAAAATGGGACTTCGCTTTTTCCGCCTTTTATCGTCCAATATCGTGTTAATGCATATGGTGTTAAACCAAGACAAGAAATTGCCTTTATGGGTATCATAACTTTCCAAGTTATTAAGCACTTTGATAAATACATCTTGGGTATAATCTTTTGCCTGATGATCATCGATGCTGTATCTTCTGCACATAGTCAATGCCTTAGGAGCCAGCAGCATAAACAGTTCTCTTTCTGCTGCTGCATCCCTTTTCTTGGCTTGTATGACTAATTGGTTTATGTGCATAGTATTGCTACCTTGCTTAAGATATTAATAATTGGTTTGACTTACAATTCTGCTCGAATCTTAAGGCTTACTAATTCGTGTTGTTGGCCTGTTTTAGTTTCATTAAATAAGCCATTGTCTGAATTTACCTCAACTATATTTCCTAGCTCTTCAAGTTGGACATTATTTGACTGAACCATAATCCAATGTTCTAATGGGTTACCCGTTTCAATACTCTCCCATCGCGTAGTCCATCCACCATTGCTTTGATCCGTTTCGAGGGTTAAATCATAGTGTACAATATCAGTCATAGATTGCTCATCCTTAAAATAGAAGATATACTGAGCATGCTCTGGAGTCCCTGAGGTTTTCATCCAAGCTAAGGAGTCTATTGGAAATATGATGGTTCGATCGGTAAACTCTAATTCTATTTCAAAATCCAATGGTTCATAACAAGCATACACATTATCAATGACCATATCATTTGAGGTGATTAAATAATTCTCTACAGCACTTTGGAAATTAGTGGTATTATCAATTCCTGAGATATGAAAATTTGTTGCATCACAAGTAAAAGCAGTCATTTGAAATGAACCAGCTTCGTCAGTCTGAGCAATTTTTAAGCCTCCATTGGAAAATTGAATAAGTGCATATCCATCGGTAACGGGTCCCAGATCACAGTCTTTCAGCTTGCCTATAATGCTGACTTGATCTAAGGTTTGGTTTGTAATCGAAATATCTAAATCAGTTACATCTTCACTTAAAGCTCCTAACTCGTAGGATCCTACCACCTGATTGCAAACATCTAATACCTCAAGAAAAAGAGATTCATTGGCTGGAACTAAGCCAGAGAAATTTCCTTGATTATCCGTGTTAGTGGTCAAAGAAAAATTAATATCTAACCAAGTGATTCGGATTCGTTCGTTATATAAATCTTGGACTGCACTAATCCTTCCTGCTATTTTTACCAAATCAAATGGATCATCAGCATTCCAGAGTGTAAAATGATGTACTTCACCTGTATACATATCGCCATCGAAGTTTGCTGTACCTTCTTCTTGCCATATCCCATTTTCCTCGTCATAAAACCATAGTGGTAATATTTCAGGAGCATAAACTTCAAAACTCGATGGCACATCTATCGAAAGAGTAGCGGCTTCACTTAATTGTAGCACTCCACCAGTCTCATCACGCAATTCAACGTGCATCATACCGTAACTTTTAAGAACAACTTGGGTCTCATCTTCGCGATTAGCTAACAAATCGCCAGGCATTATTTTCGAGAGGTTCTCTTGCGAAGGATCTATATAGCCTAACTCGATATAGACTTTGCCATTGTATGGATTGTTATCGCCGTCTACAAATGAATTGGGCTTGAAATCGACTGAGTTTTTATCGAGTTGGATTTTACCTCCTTCCTGACTTGACAATTCAAAAACATTCGCTTTTTCTAGCAGCATAAATTCAACAAAAGCTTTTCCATCTTGAGAAGGCGAAACATTACCAAGGCCATCGAAATAACCTTCCTTCTTTGCCTTAATATAGGCTCCATACTGCTTAGTAATCGCAGTTAGTTTAAAGTAACCATTTTGATCGCTATAGGTAGTTTGATTGGCTAGTTCTATGCTTACTCCTTCTAGGGGAATGCCCTCTTCATTCACGACATAACCTTCAAAGCTTGCGTTTATTTTTTCTACTGGTGCAGCCGTATCTGTTTCTGTGTTGCTAAGAATGGAACTATCCTTTCGGCAGGAGCTACAAATACTAATAAGAAAACATAAGCTAAATAAGGAATATAGGTTTTTCATGCGTTTTACTTTTAGATCGTTTTAAATGAAAAGTTGCTTTCACTCTCTTTACGTAAGAGTTGTGTAAACGCTGCATGAGTATTTTGAAAACTTTTTTAGCCCTACTTTAAAAGCTTTTAATCGGTAACATGGAAAACCTGCTGTTGACTTTGTTTATCTCCTACTCCACTGAAGATATAAGAACCCTGAGTTAAGGAACTTATGTCTATTTTGTTATTTCCAGTATGAAGGTTTCCAGTAAATAACAACTTACCATCAAAAGAAAGTATCTTATAATTATCCAAGCTTGAGGAGGCTATGACATTTAATGTTGCTTGAGCTGGGTTTGGGTATATCTTGAAATTCGATTTTACTAATTTATTTTCTGAACTTGGAATTGAGATTTCTTTTAAATTCCCAAAATCAGTAGTCATAAATCTGATAAAACCTTCATATCCATCTCCCTGATCTTCACAACTAGAGAGAACTACCTGCTCACCTTGTTCATTGTAAAACAACTCAAGACCGAAGCCAATTTGATCCAAATCTTCCAAATTCATGCCATCAACCAAATTATCAAATAATTCTCCTGTTTCATAAACTTCTCCATCTTCATTTAATGAAATAATATGAATCATTCCAGATTCCCAAGCTTCTGTATCCTCCCAATTTGCTCCAGCAAGAATTTCTGGTCTTCCATCTCCATTTACATCATCTATCAACAATACAGAAGACCCAAAATGCGAATCACTAATCTTCAGATCTGGTATATCAACATAATGTATAAATCCTATATCAATGAGATTTGCTAATCCATCCAAGTAAAGAATAACCAGCTCTCCATTTGCATAACCTTCAAATTCTCCATGAGGAACACCTATTACAACATCTATGTAACCATCATCATTAAGGTCTTTATCTCCAGCAACCCCTACACCAAATCCCCAATCGTTACCCCATCCTGTATCAATGGACAGATAATTATTTTCTATCATTTTCCAATTTGCTGGATTTCCAAATTCATCTAAATATATAATGATTACACCTCCTGCATTATCCCCTATCGGTCCTGTAGCCAAATCTGGAACAGAAACACAAATTTCATTTCTACCATCAAAATTTAAATCTCCAATACTTCTAGCTTTAGTGCCAAAATCATGAAATCCTTCAAGACCGAAGAATTCTGATCTTGTATAATTTACATTTAAAACTTCACCACCTTCTCCCAAAAAAACTACTCCATATGCACCAACTTTAGTAGGCCAATTACCACCAAATCCTGGTACTCCAAGTAGTAAATCGTTAAAACCATTGCCATCTAAATCACCAACATTATCTAAATCAACTCTAAATAAATTTTCTTGTTTTATATCTTTTGGGAGGACATTGAGAATTTCATCATTTAATAATCTAACGGAATCTATTTGTTGATGGGCATCTAAATGGACAAGACAAATAGCACCTATCATTATAGAGTCTGAAGTATAATAGTCCTTGAAAGAAACCACTAGATCATCATCGCCATCTCCATCGATATCTCCAATATTTGTAAAACCATGAGCCAATCGGTTTAGATGACTACTCAAGTCTCCAAAATCCTCAATATGAATGTCATGAAATTCCGAAATCTGGGCCTTAATTGAAAAGCTGACCCCAAAAAGAAACAAAAGCCCAAGGAGATTGCAATTAAATTTTCTAGTCATGATTTTTACCCTTTAATGTATATAATCACAAAAGGTAAACAAAAAAATAAATAACTGAGGACTATATGCGCATTCGTAGAAAAGACAGCCATAAAATTAACTCAACATTGAACCATACAATAATGCAAACAGAAAAGCTTGCACGAGCATATAAAGCAAAGGCAAACCTTTGTCTATAAACAAAAACTATCCTAATTAAATGCTAGAAGTAAAAAGAATTACGCGTCCTTAACCCTAAGTTCATTCTCTCCTACAGGCTCATCAGTAGTGGTGATGTACATTAAATGATCATCCATATTGTAGTAGAAAAACAAGGGTTGCTCATTTCTTAAGATATCGATAAAAGCTGGATATTTATCTGCTCTTAGGTACACATGAAAGTGCTTTTTTGCCCCAACTTCCTCGTAATAATTATCACGCATAAAGTTTTTGCAAAAATTTAAAAAGACCTTTCCCGATGGAATATTGATGTGGATGCTCTGATCGGTTTGCTGACCTAGGGCCTTTCTTCCGTATAAAAACACTTTGTAAAAACTAAATTCTTCAATGATAAAATTTTCCATAAGTCGATGATGTTATCACAATTATTAAAGGGTTTCTAAATGACAAGCTAAACTTACATCTTTATTTATATCGATGTGATCATCAGCCTGTAAAGATGCTTCTAAGATAATATCATTAGCTAACACCTCATTACAAATATAATCCTTAAACTGAGTTGTAGCTGCTAATATGCTTTCATGTTTTTCCAATTTGACAATAATACGATCAGTAACATTAAAGTCTTTTTCTTTTCTAATAGTTTGGATACCTTTTACTAATTCACGTGCCACACCTTCAGCTATTAAGTCTTCTGTAAGTGTGATGTCCATAGCCACTGTAATCTCCTTATCACTCGCTACCTGCCATCCTGGAATCTCTTTAGCATTTATGTCAAAATCTTCGATGCTCAAATCAAAGCTTTCGCCATCTACGACTAAGGTATATTTACCTGTTTGTTCGATGGCAGCAATATCATCTTGACTAAACTGACCGATGACTTGACTTGCTGCTTTCATGCGACGTCCTAAGCGCTTACCCAGGGTTTTAAAATTAGCTTTTATGCTCTTGCTAATCATTCCACTATCTGCCGCAATGTACTCGATCTCTTTAATATTTACTTCGTGTAATATCAAGCTTTCGACCGCTTGTATATGCGACTTAAATTGCTCACTTAATACTGGGATCATGACTTTTTGCAGGGGCTGTCTCACTCGCATTTTTTCTTTCTTCCGTAATGACAATATCAAAGAAGAAACTCGCTGAGCATAATCCATTTGCTGCTCTAAATCTTTGTTGATAGCTTGCTCATTGACCACTGGCAATAGTGATAAATGGACTGACTCATGGCCCTCTTTTCCAGAACAATTATTTAAATCTTGATACAGCTGATCACTATAAAATGGTGCTATCGGTGCCATTAGTTTGGCGATCGTGCTGAGGCAGGTATAAAGCGTTTGGTAGGCTGCAATCTTGTCTTCAGTAAAATCGCCTTTCCAGAATCTTCTTCTACACAATCTCACATACCAGTTACTTAAATTTGCATCTACAAAATGCTGGATTTTCCTTCCCGCTTTGGTAGGTTCATAATTAGCATATTCTTCGGTTACTTCTTTAATTAATGTATTTAATAAAGAGATAACCCATTGGTCGATTCTAGGTCTTTTGTCCAATGCTATTTCTTCTTCCCTAAACGTAAATCCATCAATATTTGCATACAAAGCAAAGAAAGAGTAGGTGTTGTATAGGGTGCCGAAAAATTTACGTTTTACTTCTTCGATTCCCGCAACATCAAATTTTAGGTTATCCCAAGGATTGGCGTTGGTCATCATATACCATCTGGTAGCATCTACTCCGTAGGTTTCTAGCGTTTCGAATGGGTCTGCCGCATTGCCCAGTCGCTTAGACATTTTATGTCCATTCTTATCTAGTACTAAACCGTTAGAAACCACATTTTTAAAGGAAACACTATCAAAAACCATAGTAGCAATAGCGTGCAAAGTATAAAACCAACCACGAGTCTGATCTACTCCCTCTGCAATAAAGTCTGCCGGATAGTTACGTTCAAAAACCTCTTTATTTTCGAATGGATAGTGCCATTGGGCATACGGCATTGAACCAGAATCAAACCATACATCGATCAGGTCTAACTCACGAATCATTTCTTTTCCATCATCAGATACAAGGACCACCTTATCTATATATGGTTTGTGTAAATCTTCAGGGACAGGCTGATTCAAACCTAAAGCTTTATTAGCTTTTTCAATTTCGTTAGTTAGCATTTCGATAGAGGAAATGCATATTTCTTGTTCGCCATCCGCTGTACGCCAGATGGGTAATGGAATACCCCAGAATCTAGATCTCGATAAATTCCAATCTTGTAGATTCTCTAACCAAACCTGAAACCTGCCCGTACCTGTGCTAGATGGCTTCCAATTAATGGTTTTATTTAATTCTGCCATACGATCTCTCATAGACGATGATTTAACAAACCAACTGTCTAATGGATAATATAAAATAGGCTTATCCGTCCTCCAGCAATGTGGATAATTGTGATTGTATTTTTCTACCTTAAAGGCTAAATTTTCTTTTTTCAATTTTACAGCAATACGCAAGTCAGTTGATTCAAATCCATCTGCCGCCTGCTCCTCATCTGAGTAATATTCCGCTCTCACATAATCACCACCAAACTCTCCGACTTCTTCCACAAATTTTCCTTGACTATCAACTAAAGGCATCATTTCTTTTCCTCTCCGTACAAGAATAGATGGCACATTATTTTGTTGGCAAACTCTATAATCGTCTGCACCAAAAACCGAAGCAGTATGTACGATACCCGTTCCATCTTCAGTCGACACAAAATCTCCTAAGATAGCTCTGAAAGCATCACCTTCTTCTGGTTGAACATACGGCATGAGTTGCTCATAGTGGATACCTTCTAGCTCTTTACCCTTCATAGTTTGTACTACTTTCCAAGGGATTAATTTACCAGCAGGATCATAATCTTCAAGCGCTAATTCGCTTGCTTTTTCATTAAAGTATTTTCCTAATAAATCGGTGGCTAAAATGACGGTTATCGGAAGTTTTGTATACTGATTAAAGGTCTGGACCAATGAGTATTCGATCTTTGCTCCTAAAGCTACTGCACAGTTAGAAGGAAGCGTCCAAGGTGTTGTTGTCCATGCTAAGAAGTAAACATCATTCGGGTGACCATCAAATAACTGCGATGAAGACTCATCTTTGATTACCTTAAATTGGGCAGTAACCGATAAATCTTTGATGTCTTTGTAACAGCCCGGCATATTGAGTTCGTGTGAACTAAGTCCTGTTCCTGCAGCTGGAGAATAAGGTTGGATAGTATAGCCTTTATACAATAAATCCTTATTATATAACTGACCTAAAAGCCACCAAACTGATTCAATATAATTATTATCAAATGTTATGTAAGGGTTTTCAAGATCAACCCAATATCCCATCTTTCTTGTGATATCATCCCATTGATCTTTAAACTGCATAACCGTTTTTCTGCACTCAAGATTATATTGTTCTACGGTTATTTTTTTGCCAATGTCTTCCTTGGTGATACCTAGATTTTTCTCCACACTCAGCTCGATGGGTAAACCATGCGTATCCCAGCCACCTTTTCTTTCTACTCGCTTTCCGTTCATCGTCTGAAATCGACAAAAAACATCTTTTACCGTTCTGGCCATCACATGGTGAATCCCTGGTTTTCCATTGGCTGAAGGAGGACCTTCATAAAATACAAAAGTGTTGTCTTTTGATCGTTGCTCGATGCTTTTCTTGAAGATTTCTTCCTTATCCCAAAAAGCTAACATCGATTTGTCGATCGTGCTTAAATCTAATCCTTTGTACTCTGTATATTTTTTTGCCATAACAGTAAACTTCAAGTGCTGAATAAATAGTCGGCAAAAATAGTGATTAGTTGGGAGTTAAGAGTTATGTTTTACTAGCTTCTATTTAGTAAACAATATTTGGCCTATTCACTTATCTAATGAGTGTAAAATCTCCGGCAACAAATTCGGTGTATCCATCCAAAAATTCTACTTCAGCCAAGTAGGTATAAACCCCAATGTTTGCGTCTCGATTATTAAAGGTTCCATCCCAGCCATTAGTAGGGTCTTTGTGGTTTAAATCTTGGCCTTCATACATCTGATTACCCCATCGATCATACACATAAAACGAAGCAATGCTTTTAATTTGGTCCCCACCAGTTACGAAGAAATAGGCATTCTCTCCGCTTAGACTTGGACTGAAAATATTAGGCTTATATATACCACGATCTTTTTCTACAAACACGCTTATGGTAGCTTCTCTTGCACAGCCATCTTCAGAGCTAACTATTACTGTATAACTATCTGTATTCAGTGGCATCCCAGAAGTATTTAGACAGTTAGGGCAATTTAATAGTTCAGCAGACTCCCACAAAACACTTCCTATGCTTATATCATTAATATTTGGTTCGAGAAAGATACTATCACCTAAGGTTATCGTGAAATCATCTCCCAAACTTACTTCAGGAATTTCAGCATTTGTCATGACTTGGCTTATGGTATCCATGCATCCATTGGCATCAGTAGCAATGACTTGATAGCTTCCTTCTGTTAGATTAGTAAATAAAGTATTGGTGCCTACATCTTCATCATTAAGGGAGTAAGTAAAATCGGGCACACCTCCTACTACATTATTGATTTGAATGATTCCAGTTTCGAGTCCTTCACAATTTGGATCAGTAAATAGTACTTGCGATAGTATTTCATTGGGTGCGGATAAATCTACTGTTTCGAAATACAAACAACCTAAGTCGTCTGTAATAGTCAAAGATTGCAAACCAGTAGCTAGATTTTCTGCCGTTTGATTGATATCTGTAGTGCCGCTCCATTGGTAATTATAAGGAGGGGTTCCGCCTGAAGGATTAGCGGTTAATTGTCCATCTACTCCATTAAAACAACTAACATTAAAGCCATTATAATCACTGGCAACAAGCGTATTTTGCAGGGCAGGTGGTTCAAGTATCTCTACCATAATAATAGTGGAATTACCAAAATTATCATTGACTGTGATTAGATAGACACCTGCTGGCAAGTTAGGTATTTGTGTATAAAAATCAACGACGGTTAAAGTCCCCGTCCCATTAATAGCAGGATCTAAAACTTTTTCATAACTATAAGAAAAAGGTGGTGTTCCAGCAAAAATCTGAAAATAGGCTGCACCTGTAGCACCATCTCCATGGCACAACAAATCGTCGCTAAAACCATCTCCCTGCATATTACAAACTATCAAATCCAAGCCTATCTGAATAATGCTATCACAGCCTTGGCTTGTCAAGAGATTTTGGCTGTAATCTCCAACTTGGAAATAGGCTTCATCATTTAAAAACAGGGTGTCGCCTTCACAAATACTATAGTTGTAACTAGCATTAAACCCTTCTGCTTCTATCACGTTAATGCTAATCACTGAATCACAGCTAATTTCATTAGGAACAAATACATCTGGGTATTGTCCCGCTGAAGTATATATCTCACCATTATACTCCACTGGAATTCCATCACAAATAATGAGTTCTTTCTCACCATACAGCAGTGATTTTATTTCAATGTTTTGACAATAAGGAGGAGCTTCATCACACGCATTTGATTCACTATAACAAATGTTGTAAAAACCGGTTTGATCCATTAATACTTCCAAGCTGTCTGCATTACCAACGATTTGTCCATCGATTGTCCATTCATAGATGGTCGCGCCTACTTGAGGATTGGCATAGATAGTAAAAGGTTGTGTTTCACAAACAAATTCGGGCACTTCGAAAGGTAATGATTGTTGCAGTTCGCCCACTTTAGTACTTCCCTCAAGTACATTGACGGTATAGTTACAAACCGAACCTCCATCACCATCCATTACAAAAAAGTAATACTGACCTATCGTAAGTGGTTCCGTATTAGAAAAAGTCCAACTGCTATTTTCAGACACTGATCCATTACATGGCATCACCATTCTAGGGTTTTCGCAATCAATGGCCTCGTAGACCGTAACTTCTAATCCTCCTGAGAAAAAACCACCATCACAATCACCAACATCGAAGCGAAGCGTTAAGTTTTCACTTCCAGCAATAAAAGCAAGCCATTGGATATTATGCTGAGTTGTTGTACAAAAATCTGGTGGCGCAATGCCATCTTCATTTTCATCATTCTTTCCTGAAAAACCATCGATATCACAAATAATGCAAGCTATCTCACAAAACGGCTCCATCTCTCCTTCAGGACCACATGGTTCCGGCGCTTGAGCAAAGTTAAGACTACAGACCAAAGTAAAGCTCAAAGAGATTATATATTTTGTGATATTCATTTTGTTATTGATAACTAACTTTCGACAACCATGGGTTCGTCGTGGTTAGACTTTAGACTAATCTATAAACACTCATTTTAAGTTCTATAGTATAGACGCAAAAATTCTTTAAAGGTTTGTTTTTTTATACT
>JAHDEC010000043.1 GCA_020629035.1 Saprospiraceae bacterium
GATATTTGCTTTCATTTCTTAACCATTGCGGTCAACCTATATCAGGGACGTACAAATATCTAATATCTAAAGTCTAATATCTAAAGTCTAAAGTCTAAAGTCTAAAGTCTAAAGTCTAAAGTCTAATCAGCTTGCAGCTGAGAAATCTGAAACGTCGGCTTAAACACACCGTTAGACTTTCGAAAATCAGCTGTTTTTCTTATTTTAGGAAAAACAATCACGATGGGCCAATTGAAATTCTCTCTAATACTTTCATTATTTATTTTGTTCAATTTGGGGATAAGTGCCCAAGATTATACGCCGATGGCTGTTGAGAATGCTACCTGGATTATGGATGGTCTGGGTGAAAGTTATTATGTTGCTTGGGCTTATCGGATTTCAGGAGATACCATAGTCGAGAACCTTTCCTACAAAAAAGTATATGGATTTGGCTTAGATGTGGTTAGCGAACATTTCGATTTTCCAAAAAAATATGAGGTGTCATCTAGCGCTCTTTCCTTTCTTATGAGGGATGACATTGAGGAGAGAAAAGTATATGTTAGAAAAGCAAATGAATGGACCGGTATTCCTTACAAATCGTCAAATTGTGAAGATCAAGTATTTATTGAGGAGCAAATGTTATATGATTTTAGTTTGACTGTTGGAGATTCTATCCAGCATTGTATGATTGACTATTCCGATTTAGATTATTCAGTCATCGAAATAGACTCTTCTGAAGAAGTATTTGGTTTGAATAGAAGAGTATTGTCTGGCTGGTTTGACAGCAATGAAATGAAGTTAATCGAAAGTATTGGGTTTACTGGTGGTTTGTTAAATGCTAATATTATTTATCCACCAGGATTTTATTTAAGCTCTTTTTGCATAGGTACCGAATGGGACTGCCAGTTGCATACATCGAGTGAAGATTTTGTTCAAGAAGATGATGTCATCATTTATCCTAATCCAGTAAGTGATAAACTGAACATTGAAGCTGATAAGACAATCAAGAAGGTGTTTATCTATGATGCAATGGGTGCTCTAGTCTTAAAGAAGGCTGGTAATATTGAGTCGATAAATACGGAAAATCTCAAGTCGGGATTGTATATACTATGCATCCGATTTGAACATAATAATGGTTTACACAGAGAAACCTTTATCAAATACTAATTTTATTTATCACTATCATTTTATTCTGAAATTGACCAAATGAAAATCGTTTTAAGCTTGATATTTTTAGTTTCATTAGTCTATTGTGAGGCTCAGAAGACCTTTGCTCCACTGGGTGCAAATTGGAAGTACGAACGACACACTATAGATTGCAAAAGAGATTATTTAGAGATAAGAAGTTTATCTGAAATAGAAATCGATGGAAAAGATTGTTCAGTTTTATATGCCTTTACATCTTTCGATGGGAGCCCATTTATGCAAGAACCAGATTCTTTAATTATTTGGGAAGATTCAAACAAAGTATATTTTGAACAAAATGATTCTTTCTACATTTTGTATGATTTTAGTCTAAACCTAGGAGATACATTTACCTTTTATCAACCTACAAACAAGGGGATTTTTTCTTTTGAGATTTATGATGAATTCGAAGATCCAGTCCAGTCTACTTTAGAAGTTACAAGCAAAGATTCGGTGGTTTGGCCGGAAAAGACCTTCTATCGATTGCGTACATTCACGATCGACGGTGATGTACAAATGGGCAAAATTATTTCTGATGTGGGTACGGATACCCAACACATTATTGGTTTTCCATTTTTTTGTGTTGCATCTGGATGTGGTTGTCATTTTATTTGTAAAACTGACTCGAATTTTAGTTACCCAGATCCGGAAATGTGTGATTTTGTATCGAGTACAAATGATGCAGCAGTGCTAAAAGATTTGGGTGTTTATCCTAACCCAGCATTGAACAAAATCCATATTGACACGGAACTTCCGATCGAGAGCATTAGGATTTTCAATGTTTTGGGCGAGTTACAAAAACTTGCTTTTATCGAGGATAGTGCTGTAAATGTGGCCAGTTTGTCACCAGGTTTTTTTTTTGGTGTGTTAACTTTCAAAGGCCAAGAAAGCATGTATCCACTAACGTTTATCAAAGAATGACAATTGTTAAATGCCATCTAAGGCTAAATCTATCAACTGTCCAACAACGCTAAGTTAAAAAGAGGTTAATTTCTGTCAGGACAGAAGTATCTCCTTAAAATTCTCCGTTAGTTTGGCATATTTACCCAACGATTAGGACTATTTTTAAGTCTATTAATAAAAATTGAGACCATTGAGAATACCATTTAAGATAAATCAACTTGGCTTTCTGCTACTTTTTGTACTTGTTAGTAGTCAACTTTTTGGCCAAGATACAGAACCAAGATATGTACAGTTTTCCGGTGTTGTGGTTACAGAGGATGAAAACGGAGATCCAGAGCCATTACCTTATACTAATATTGCCATCTTGAACACGAGTCGAGGTACGATTTCTGAATTTGATGGTTTCTTTAGTATTGTTGCTGAGTCAGGTGATACGGTAGTTTTTAGTCGGGTAGGATATCAAGATGTTCAGCATGTAATTGCTGATTCGTTAAGTGATGATTTCTATTCATGGTACCAGGTTATGTCTCAAGATAATGTCTTACTTCCCGAGGCTGTTATTTATCCTTGGCCGAGTCGTGAGCATTATAAAATCGAGTTCCTAGCTATGGACGTTACGGATGAATTACGTCAACTAGCGGAAGAAAACATGGCTGAAGAATTACTAGAAGCTATGGTCTATGAAATGCCAGCCGATGGTAAAGAAACCTTTAATTACGAGAATGCTCGTGCTTGGAATGAGTATCGTTACGAAGGACAGTATAAACCTCAACACATTTTTGATCCGATTGCCTGGTCTAAATTTATCAAAGCTTGGAAGAATGGCGACTTTAAGCGGAAAAAGAAATAGCATGCTGACTTAATGAGTTTATTCCAAATTCTAGCTACATTATTTAGCTTAATTTATATCTTTTTTGCAGTCCGTAATAAATCCATTTGCTTTGTTTTTGGGCTCATAGGTGCAGCTTGCTGGGCTTATGAAGATTTTGTAAATATCAATTTATACTTTGATGGTTTTCTCCAATGCTTCTATGTTCTGATGAGTATTTATGGTTTAATCCAATGGAAGCGAGGTGCAGAAGAAAGTCAGCGTCAATTAGCTTATTTGTCATGGCAGCAGCATGGCCTGGTGCTCGGTCTTGGAGTGGTAGTTTCTCTCTTGGCAGCACAAATTGGTTTACATTTTTTCGAAACATCCCTTCCATACCTTGATGCTGTCACTACAGGCTTTTCTATTATTGCTACCTTTTTATTGGTTTATAGATGCATTGACAATTGGATTTATTGGGTTTTTATCGATATAGCTTATGTATATATTTATGGAATGCAAGGCGCTTGGCTATTTGTGGGTATCATGGTGTTAAATACCATACTGGCTGTAGTTGGATTTATTAATTGGAAAAGACAAGCGGCTGAGATTGCCTAGAAGCATTGACGTTTAACTTGTTAAGACCTAAGTTGTTTTCTTCAACTTTACCAGATAAATACCCATAAGTATTGCAATAATACCAAAAACATGAAGCCAAACCAGTTCTTCTTGATCTAAAATCCCCCAAAGCAGAGCAACAATTGGAATTAGGAAACTAACCATAGAAGCAAACACCGCATTCGTTAGTTGGACTAAGCGATAGAAAATAATGCTAGAAATTACTGTTCCGATGATGGCTAAAATACTTACCATGCCGAACGAAAAACGCCCATATTCATGCTCAGTTAAGTGGATAATAAAATCAGTATTGAATAACAAATAGCTTAATGCCACAGGACCTATAAAAAGGAATGAAAGGGCACCGATCATGGTAGGAGAGAGGCCCGATAATTTATGTTGCACAACATTGGCACTCACCCCATAACAAAACGTTGCAAGGACAATGAGCATTCCATAAGGTATATTATCAAAAGAGATTCCATCGACACCAAGTATTAATAACCACGAAGTACCAAGGAAGCCTAATATTATTCCTAAGACCTGCCATAGGTTACTTTTTTGTTTCCAGATTAACCAAGCAAGAATCAGCGTAAAAATAGGAGTAAGAGAATTAAGCACTCCTGCAATAGCACTGTCGATTTGGGTTTCGGCAACTGCATATAAAATAGCAGGTAGACCATTACCGGTTAAGCCGACTAATAAATACAATTTCCATCTGGACCAATCTACCTTTTTGAGTTGTAATATGATGTATGGGAGGAAGGCAAGAAAGGAAATAGCCACACGTGTTAGACCTACTTCTACACCCGTAAAGGCTAAAAGCGATTTCTTAATTAGGATAAATGAACTACCCCAAATTAAACTCAGGAGAATTAAGATTCCCCAAGCCAGGCGCTGATTATTTTCAAGTTTAAATCGGTTCAATAATTACTAATTAGTTTGTAAAGGTAGGTGCTTATTAGATACAATTGTGGAAACGTGTGAATAATTTCAATACATATAAAGACTTGGTATATGTATATTTTTACTAAGTTCACGCTTCAATTAAAACCAATGATAGACGTAAAATTATTTGCAGGAAGTGCATCGCGTAAATTAGCTGAGAATATTGCTGATTATTACGGGAATAAACTTGGATCTTGTGATATTAATCGGTTTAGTGATGGAGAGATGCAACCGGTTATTAATGAGTCAGTTAGAGGTTCTTATGTGTTTTTTATACAGTCGACCATTCCTCCTACAGATAATTTAATGGAATTATTACTGATGATAGATTCTGCAAAGCGTGCATCTGCAGGTTATATTACAGCCGTCATTCCTTACTTTGGTTATGCTCGCCAAGATAGAAAAGATAAGCCCAGAGTACCTATTTCAGCAAAAATGATTGCCAATATTTTGCAAGCAGCTGGTGTAGATCGTCTTATGACCATGGATTTGCATGCAGATCAGATCCAGGGCTTTTTTGACATTCCGGTAGATCATTTATCTAGTGACGCTATCTATCATCCATATTTGGAGAAGGATGATATGTCCAATGTTGTTTTTGCTTCACCAGACGTTGGAGGCGTAAAAAGGGCTAGAAATTTTGCAAAAATATTTGGTAGTGATTTAGTCATTTGCGACAAAGAACGAAGAAAAGCTAATGAAGTAAAGAAGATTACGGTCATTGGTGAGGTAGAAGGAAAAGACATTATTTTAATTGATGATTTAGTAGATACAGCTGGAACATTATGTCGAGCTGCAGATGCTCTTTTAGATAAAGGAGCTAAGTCAGTTAAGGCGCTATGCACACATGCTGTCTTATCTGGCAATGCCTACGAAAACATTAATAATTCTAATCTAGATAAGTTAATCGTAACAGATACTATCCCTTTAACTGGACAGTCTGATAAGATCGAGGTACTTACTGCATCAAAGCTTTTTGCAAGAGCGATTAGGAATACCCACGAATTTAAATCAATCGCTGCATTGTTCGTTTAAAATAATACTTGCGGTTAATAGTATTATTTATATCTTTGCAGTCCTTTTACAGGAATGAAAATTTAAGATCATGCAAGTTGTAGAAATATCAGGAGAAAAAAGAGATAACTTTGGAAAGTCAGGCAACAAGGTGTTGCGTAAGAATGGACGAATCCCTGCAGTTATTTATAGTAAGTCAGGAGTACATCACTTCAGTACCACTCACAAAGAATTAAAACCTATCGTTTATACGCCAGATTTTAAGCAGGCAGAAATAAACATTGATGGTTCTAAGCATACTTGTATTATGCAAGAAATTCAGTTTCATCCAGTGACTGATGCGATTGTACACATAGATTTTATCGAGATGGTAGGTGAAAATACTATCAAAGTAGAATTACCTGTTAGATTTAGCGGAACTTCACCAGGAGTAATCAGTGGAGGAAAACTAATTCAATCTATGAGAAGGGTAAAAGTTAAATGTACCCCTCAAGCGTTGGTTGATCATTTAATGATTGATATTTCTGAATTACAACTCGGTAATGTGGTAAGAGTGAGAGATATAGATTTGCCAGAAGGTATGGAAGTCATGACAAATGAAGCCACTCCTGTAGCTGGTGTAGAGATACCAAGAGCACTTAAGAGTGCGGAAGCAGCTGCAGAAGCAAATGCAGGAACAGCAGCAGCAGCAGAAGAACCGACTGCAACAGCAGAATAAGCAAAAACTTTATTGCAAAGAATATAAAAGCCGTTCGTTCAGAACGGCTTTTTTTATTTTAAGGCTAAGCCATTGTAGATACTATTGAAATCGTCTGATTCGTTTATAAGCATAGCACATCAATCTATTTTATTAAGCTTATGTGCTTTGGTATAAATGTTGATATATTATAAAAAAATATAATATATTATGATAGTAATTCAATTACTAATAAGTTTTTTGTTGGCCTTCACTTCGCCAATTTCTGTACCTCAAGAACTAGACAGTGCGTTCGAGACTGTTGTGGTGGAAGGGAATAAACCCTCAAAGAAAAAGGAGCAGCGTCTTCGAGATTCTGTTACTAAATCTGCCAGAAAGTACCTTGGTACTAAATATAAATATGGAGGAACTTCACCCAGAGGATTTGATTGTTCAGGCTTTATAACGTATGTGCTTAGTCAATATGGTTACGAGGGTGGTAGGTCATCTAAGCAGCTAGCTAATAATGGTTTACCAGTAAATAAGCATAATGTTAAGGCCGGAGACTTAATCTTCTTTGGTAATAATCGTAGCATTAGCCATGTTGCTTTGGTGTCAAAAGTCCATAAGGATGAAGTATTTATCATTCATAGTACGAGTTCGAAGGGAGTGATTGAAGAAAGTTTAGATGATTCTAGCTACTGGAAATCTCGCTTTATGTTTGCAAGAAACATTATATCCAAGCATAAATAAATCATTTTTCTACATTAAGCTATAAAAGTTGAACCCAACTGTCATTTGTTAGGTTAATTTTGTGTGTTTATACACAACAAACATATTTAGTTCTTATGATAGAGTGGTTTAAGAGACTATTTGGCATTGGGACAAATTCTTTAAATGCAGATAAATTAATGGTTAATATTATATTATTCGGTCCTCCTGGTTCTGGTAAAGGTACTCAAGCTGCTAAGTTGGTTGAGAAGTACGGTTTTCTACACATTTCTACGGGCGATCTTTTTCGATATGAGATGGGTAATGATACACCGCTTGGTCTAGAAGCAAAGTCGTTTATAGAGAAAGGAGAGCTTGTGCCAGATTCGATTACTATAGGTATGCTTAAAAATAAAGTAGAAGCTAACCCTGACGTGAAGGGATACATTTTTGATGGTTTTCCAAGGACTATCGACCAATCTAAAGCACTAGATGAATTAATGGCAGGTCTAGGCCAAAGCATAAATTTGTTGATTGCCTTAAGTGTAGACGATGAGGAGATTATCAGTCGAATCCTACAAAGAGGAAAAACGTCTGGAAGAGCGGACGATAATGATGAGTCCATAATACGGAACAGAATTAATGTTTACAACGAGAATACACGGCAGGTGTATGATTACTACGATGCGAAGAAGGTATCACAATCGGTAGATGGACTAGGAGGAATAGAAGATATTTTCGCTAGACTAACATCAGTCATTGATCAAGTGTAAAAATAAATGCCTGAGCAAAATTTCATTGATTATGTAAAGATATGTTGCAGATCAGGAGCAGGTGGTCCTGGTTCGGCGCATTTCCGTAGAGATAAAATAACCTCTAAGGGTGGTCCTGATGGGGGAGATGGTGGACGTGGAGGTCACATCATCGTTAGAGGGAATAAACAACTTTGGACATTACTTTCATTGAAATATAGAAAACACATCTTAGGTAAACATGGGGCTAATGGTAGTCAGAGTGGCAAGACTGGTGCGGACGGAGAGGACATCATTTTAGAAGTTCCGCTAGGAACCGTTGCTAAAGACGTGGAAACAGGTGAAATTTTGTTTGAAATAAGTAAAGATAAAGAAGAGAAAATCCTGTTAGCTGGAGGTCGTGGAGGACTAGGAAACACGCATTTTAAATCAGCAACTAATCAAACACCTAGATTTGCTCAGCAGGGAGAACCAGGAAAAGAAGAGTGGAAAATACTAGAGCTTAAAGTCTTAGCGGATGTAGGTTTAGTAGGTTTCCCAAACGCAGGTAAATCAACCCTGTTATCAGTAGTTACTGCTGCCAAACCTAAAATTGCCAACTATCCGTTTACCACTATGGTCCCTAATCTCGGGATTGTTTCTTACAGAGATGGTAGGTCGTTTGTGATGGCTGACATACCAGGTATTATTGAAAACGCCCATCAAGGAAAAGGTTTAGGACATCGGTTTTTAAAGCACATTGAAAGAAATGCTGTTTTATTATTTATGATACCCATAGATTCTGATGATCTAAACGAAGAGTTTCGAATATTGCTTAGTGAGTTAGAGGCATTCAATCGTGAGTTATTAGATAAACCTAGACTTGTGCTTGTTACCAAGATAGATATGGTTGATGAAGAATTACTCGAGCTTGTTAAAGAAGAAATTAAATGGGAGGAGCCCACTGCATTTATTTCATCAGTTAGCCATGAAGGTATAGATTCGCTTAAGGATAAACTTTGGCAAATGTTAAACGATGACTAAGAAGTCGGATCAGCATAAAGAAGGTTGGGAATATATAAATGAGCGCTTAGAGAAGTCTTACTCTCTATTTGATTTGCGGGTGGATAAGGTGAAGAACTTAAGAAACCAACGTGAAATGGATATGCTAGTTGTAGATTCAAAAGATGCAGCTAACGTCATAGCCTTAACCGAGAATGACGAGATCATTATCATAGAACAATATAGATTTGGTACTAAAGAGTGGACCTTGGAGTTTCCTGGAGGTTTGGTGGAACCGGGAGAGGATGTCCAGCAAGCTTGTGCTAGGGAATTAATGGAGGAGACAGGATATCAAGCTAGTTATTGGACGTATTTAGGCAAAGTACCGTCGAACCCTGTTTTTATTAATGCGCACATTCACCATTTTATAGCGAAGGGAGCCGTAAAGGTAGAAGATGTATCCTTAGACGATGGAGAGCAAATTGTGGTTCATCTATTTACTAAAGCTGAATTCTTAGCATTAATTAAGCGTGGAGGAATTAATCATCCACATAGCTTATCCGCTATTTTCTTGTCACTATCTAATTTCGAATTAAATATTTAGTTAGGTCTAACCAAGAGACATAGAAACTTTTCGTTCTATTTCTTCTACTTGATCCTTAAAAATCAAGTCTGTATCCATTAAGTTTTGAATAGCTTGTACAGAATAGATTACGGTACTATGGTCTCTACCGCCGAAATTTTCACCGATATTTTTCAAAGACTTGGATGTATATTGTTTGGCTAGATACATTGACAACTGTCTTGCCATTACAATATTACGTTTTCTTGTTTTTCCTTGTAATTTCTCCACAGGAACTTCGAAATGATCTGCTACTAGCTTTTTTATGTTGTCCAATGTTACTTCCTTACTAGAAGGGTTTACATACTTCTTAATGATTTCTTTAGCTAAATCTATATCAATGTCTTTGTGGTTCAAGGTAGACTGAGCGATTATAGAAATAATAACCCCTTCTAACTCACGAATGTTATTTTTAATATTAAAGCAAACATACTCTAAAACGTTAGCGGGAACAGTTTCTATTTCGATACCAAATTTATCTTGAAGTATGGCAACTCGAGTTTCGTATTCTGGAGTTTGTAGATCAGCAGAAAGACCCCATTTAAACCTAGAAATTAATCGATCTTCCATACCATCTAGATCTTTTGGAGGACGATCAGATGTCAGGATAATCTGTTTTCCAGATTGGTGCATTCGGTTAAAAATATTGAAAAATATTTCTTGCGTTTTTTCTCGTTTAGCTAAGAATTGGATATCATCGACAATCAGTACATCTATTAACTGGAAATGGCTGATTAAATCGGAGATAGTATTATTCTTTATCGCTTGTATAATCTGAGTAGTAAATTGGTCAGTATTCATGTATAGAACATTAGACGATTGTCCTTTGTCTATAATTTCATTACCGATGGCATGTGCTAAGTGTGTTTTACCTAATCCGACACCACCATAAATAAAGAGTGGGTTAAATGCCGTTCCTCCTGGCCGCTCAGCTACTGCCTTTCCTGCACTTCTAGCTAATCTATTGCAGTCACCTTCAATATATGATTCGAAGGTGTATTTCTTATTTAGGTTATGATGAATTTTTACTTTCTTTATACCAGGTGCGGCATAAGGATTTTTGTATACGTTTTTTTGGAATTGTTGTGTTTGATAATTGCTGCCAGAAATTTTTTGATGGTTCTCCACCATGATTAGATATTCTAATCTTCCTTTATTACCTAAGACCTTGAGTATTGCTTTTCTGAGTACTGATAAGTAATGCTCTTCTAGCCACTCATAGAAGAATTTATTAGGTACTTGGATAGTTAACACATCATCTTCAAGTTTAACTGCTTTGATAGGTTCAAACCAAGTTTTAAACTGTTTTTCAGCAACTATTTCCTTTATTATCTGCAAACACTCATCCCATGTTTGAGTGTGTTGCTCTCTAGTCTCATTCTCTATTCTGATCATTAAGTCAGCTTTCTATTCATAACACAAATTCTAAAAAAATTTGTTAAACGTACAAGTTGGTTCGGGAGTTGGGGTTTCAATCAGTTCTAACAAAAGTTGGAAAAATATCAGAACAAAAAAAATGTAAAGCAAAGTATTTTTAAAATAAGTATAAAAAACATGCGCTATTAACAGATATAAATTATTTATATTTATAAAAAGCTTAATATGAGCTGAATAAACATATTTTTTATACCTTATGAATAATCAATTCACCCTTAAGTTCTTGCAAGATTTACACTGCGATTTCTTATTATTTTCAAAGTAAATATCAATTTTCCCAAGCAAAATCCCGGCCCATCCAGCTTGATTTATGCATACGGGTTTACCCTTTAGATTTTCTTTAATCACTATTTCTCGTAAGAATGTGTGTGTATGGCCACCTAAGATTAAGTCGATATTTTCTGTTTGACTAGCAAGATCTAAATCGCTCACTTTGTTCTCTCTATATTTAAACCCTAAATGAGATAAGCAGATCACATAATCACATGCTTTTTCTTTTTTTAGGGTCAATGCTGTTCGTTGGGCAGTGGCTATTGGATCTAAGTATTTAACTCCTCCTGTTAACTCTTCTGGCACCAAGCCTTTTAACTCTATTCCTAAACCAAATATTCCAAATTTAATACCTGCTTTTTCAATGATCTTATATTCAGCAATATGTGGTTCTAGTAATGTGTCTCTGCAATCATAGTTACTGGAAACGAAATCAAAATTAGCGTGCTTCAGTTGTTTTGTAAAACCTTCAAGGCCTGCATCAAAATCATGATTACCTAAGGTTGCCACATCATATTTCATATCGCTCATCAGTGAAAATTCCAATTCTCCGCCATAAAAATTAAAGTAAGGAGTTCCCTGAAATATATCGCCACTATCTAGCAAAAGCACATGTTCGTTTTCATTTCTTAAACGCTTGATTAAGGCAGATCGTTTTGCCATGCCTCCTAGGCCTTGAAATCTTCCTCCATCCATTGGAAATGGGTCGATTCGACTATGCATGTCATTGGTATGCAAAATGGTGATTTTAGTGATCTCTCCTTTGTCAAACATGCCTAAGGGCAAACCACTTGCCAAGACCATTCCTCCCTTTGCCATGCTTTCTAAAAACAATCTTCTCTTCATCATAGCTCAATATATCGTTTAGTTGCATCCGCTGTCTGAATCTTACCTTGCTCGGTTTGTGCTTTCAAATAGTCAATGAGTGCATCGCGAATAAATATGTTTGATTTTTTTCTTTCTAGAGGTACTAAAAAATCACAATTATCACCGCCATTGGCGATGTAGTCAGGAATGATTACCTGATATAATTTATCATCTTCTATAGCTTGACCATGTATCTTAATATCGGTTACGACACTATCCATTACACTCATTTGTAAACCATAACTAATAGGCCAGCCACCTTTTTCAACCATTTTATCGAATAATAACTTAAGTTCTGCTGATCCTAATGACACCAAGTGCAACTTATTATCAAAAGGCATCAGTTCATAAATCAGACCCACAGTGATATCACCTTCTTTTAAACCTGGTATTCTCAATCCACCTGAATTTTGGATGGCAAAATCTACTTTGGTATTAAAGATTTCTTCTCCCGATGCATGAAGAATGTCAGCAAACCAATTGCCTAGTGTAGAATTGGGGCTTGCTTTTCTTAAATCAGTATCTAGCGGTGCAATAGCTACATTCATCTGATCCATTAAATCCGTTCTGTATGGTTCGATTTTAGCCAGCATGGCTTGATCTTCAGAAACCATTAGGGTATCTAACCTAACAGAGTTTGACTGAACATCAGCTAAATGGTTTGTCGTTTGACAAGCATAGCATAAGGTAAAGAGTACAAAGGAAAAAAATAATGTTTTTCTCATAGTTTAATTTAGGTATAATTTTACCTCCTCTTTGATTGCTTTTCTAGCGGTATTTAATGGATTATCGTCCGTTTGAGCAGCTGCCATCAAAAGATTAGAGAAATCATCTGAAGTGGCATTAGCCTGGAATTTCCCACCCAACTGGGTGATCGAATGCAATGTTTGGTCCTTAGCGGTCTCTATTATTTTCCAAAGATTTTCTGAAGTGTAAATCTGCTGGGCCATATTATGCTCATACTCCTTTTGTACAGTTATAAGTAATGAAGCTGTTAAAGTAGCCACATCCATTTCAGGAGATCTTAATCTAAAAAGTAAGTTTCTTAAATCGATTCGCTCGCAGAAAAGCATAAGTCTTTCGTAGGCTTGTAGCTTTAATGGTAGCTTTTTATCCGCAATTTGTTGCTGATAACTCAACCATTCTTTTTGATGTTGTGCATCAAGAAACTTCTTTAAAATAAAATATGCAGTTGCTAGAACTATGAGTGCTGGTAAGGTATATTTAAGTATTTCCACAAAGACTATTTTTTATAAAAGTTCGTCAAATTACAAAGGTTCAAAAACTTATCTGCTATTTTTGTGGTTAAACTATATTAAATGCCAGTGGTTTAAACATTTAATATAAATCTAGACACCAACAAACGTTGCAAGCGTATGGAAACTAAAGTACAAGCGATAAAAATAACAGCTGATGCTGTACATCAGTTAAAAAGACTAAGAGAGGAAAAGAATGTGCCAGAAAATTATGGCCTACGTGTCGGTGTAAAAGGTGGTGGATGTTCTGGGTTTTCTTACATACTTGGTTTCGATGAAAAGAAGGAAAAAGATCAATCTTTTGAAATCGATGGTTTAACCGTCTATATGGAAAAATCTCATGCTATTTATCTCTTAGGGATGGAAATCGATTGGCTAGAAGGTTTATCAAACCGTGGTTTTACCTTTAATAATCCTAATGCAGAAGATACTTGTGGTTGTGGAACCTCCTTCTCCGCTTAAGTAATTAACAAATCTATATTTTATGAATTATAAGTCATTCTTGAGTGTCTTAACAGCTGTTTTATTTTGCTTCAATATTGGACAAACTCAGGACGAGCAAAACCAGGATCAAACCTTGTTTGATGGTAAATCTATCAAATTTACTGGTGTCTGGGGAGGTTCTAATCATTACGCAAGTCTTTATGAAAATGCGAAAATTGGGCATGGTGCTTTTGTATTGGCTGAGATTAATAAAGATTTTTTGATAGGTTGGAATAATTTTAATTCAAAGGGTTCTGGTCCCGATGATTTGACATTTACCATATTTACCAATGAGCTTCTGTTAGGTTATGCCCATAAAAGTTACAAGTCGGTGCATCCTATAGTCATGTTAGGAGCAGGGACATCACGAATTTTGCAAACTAATCCAGTAACACCAGGAATTGATTTTATTGACAATGTATTTTTACTTAAGCCTACTGTAGGTTTAGAGATTAATGCCTTTAAATGGTTTAGAATAGGCCTAGAAGCAGGTTATCGTTTAAGCATAGGAGCTAATGGTAATTACAATTTCACAGACGAGGATATTTCATCTTTATTTTTTGGTTTAAGGTTTAAATTAGGATGGTCCTGGTCTTAAGTTAGACAAGTATCATATGCAGACCATTTCAGCTGATTCCTGTATAATAACCAGCTATCCGTGATGTCGTTCACTAGTAATTGGATGTCGTTCACCAATTTTTAGACTAAAATCAAAGGTCAAAAAACAAAACCTATTACATTTATTTTTTATTCCTAGTCCAATCAGAATAGGGCATTGAAAAAAATTAATATTTGAGGTTTTGTTTGCTGACTCAGACAGCTGAGTCGGCAACTTTTTTTTAGACGCCCTGATTCCAATCCATATTTACTCAGTTCTTACCTCCATTATATTTTTTCCTTTACAATAGTATGTTTTAAAGCATGTAAGAAAAAGTCTAAAAAATGGCTGGGTATAATTTATAGCGTACAAAAACATAATATGTATCTTTATAGTTATCAAAGATATGTCCAATGCAAAACCCTTACCTGGATGCAACAGGAGCTCAGTTTACACCCGATGACCAACAAGTAGATAAAGCCTTAAGGCCAAAACTACTTGATGACTTTAAAGGTCAGGATAAAATTGTTGAAAATCTTGAGGTGTTTATACAGGCTGCTAAGCTCAGAAGCGAACCACTTGATCATGTCGTTTTGCATGGTCCACCGGGCTTGGGTAAAACTACTCTATCTCATATTATTGCAAACGAACTTGGAGCCTCATTTAAACTGACAAGTGGCCCAGTATTAGAAAAGCCAGGTGATCTAGCGGGTTTACTTACTAATTTAGAAGAAGGAGATGTTTTATTTATAGATGAAATTCATCGGCTAAACAATGTAGTGGAGGAGTATTTATATTCAGCAATGGAGGATTATCGAATCGACATAATGATCGATTCCGGACCAAGCGCAAGAAGTATACAAATAGATCTAAACCCGTTTACCTTAGTAGGTGCCACCACCAGAATGGGCTTATTAACAGCACCTCTCAGGGCAAGATTTGGTATTACTTGTCATCTTGATTATTACGATGTAAAGACGCTCGTTTCCATTATTAAGCGAAGTGCCAGCATATTAAACGTAGAAATAGATCATGAGGGTGCATCTGAAATTGCGTCCCGAAGCCGTGGTACACCGAGAATTGCTAATGCTTTATTGCGTAGAGTCAGAGATTTTGCTCAAATCAAGGGTGATGGGAATATTGATTTATCTATAGCGCAATATGGTCTCAAAGCTTTAAATGTTGATGAACATGGTTTAGACGAAATGGATAATAGAATATTAAATGTCATTATCGATAAATTCAATGGAGGTCCAGTAGGTTTAACAACGATTGCTACCGCGGTAGGAGAGGAAGCAGGAACTATTGAAGAAGTGTACGAACCTTTCTTAATAATGGAAGGCTTTTTACAACGTACACCACGTGGACGTACCATAACACCCAAAGCTTACCATCACTTGGGTAAGAACCCACCTAAGACTGAAAACACGCTTTTTTAAGCGTATTCTCATCTGATAAGTGTTTTTATGCTTGTGCGGTCGGTGTAAAATTCATAGGAGGCATATGTTGTTTTGAGTCAGTCTTTATCGGACCATGTTGTGCCTCGAATTTTTTAATATTTTCTGTAAGTGCTTGGTGTAAACGTTTAGCGTGACCAGGACTTAAGATAACTCTAGATTTTACTTTGGCCTTGGGTACATTAGGAACCATCCTTATAAAATCAACAACAAATTCAGATTGGGAGTGCGAAATAATTGCAAGGTTAGCGTAAACACCTTCAGCAATATCCTCTGGTAATTCAATATTTACCTGGTTTTTTTGTTTTTCTTCAGCCATAATTTCTTTGTAATTCTTGAATTAGTAACAAATGTCTATAAGTTTTGTTGAATAGGACGATTTTTTTCAAGAAATCTTCAGTGCAAGTAAAACTCCGTGAAATAGCACTTTTTAGCTCAAATCAACAAATTTATATGTATATCTAGTTGTTTAGGAATTGTCTATATAATTAAATTTAACATAAATATAAAAATTAATTATGTTTAGAATGCTAATAATGACACATTAATACATATAATTATTTTTAATGTGTTTTATTTATTAGAATTTGCATGTATATTTACGGTACCAAAATCCGTTATTCATGCAAGCTATCCCATTTGCTGAAAATATGTCCGATAACCCAAAGGTGAGTTTCACCAAAAGATCAAAAGAATTTTTGATCATTGGTGCCATCATTTTTGTTGGTTTAATAGGTATTAGTACATGCCTCTTAGGTGACACATCTTCAGATACCGAGTTTACCGTTCAAAAAATGAACATTACTCTTTTAACTTCCAAATAGACATATAAAAAAAGAGGATCCCTAAGAATCCCCTTTATATTTAACATTGACAAATTGTCTATTGTCTAATCTATCTTATCGCCTTCTTCTGCTTCAACAGCATCGGCATCTTCATCAGTTACAAAGTACCTTCCTTCGATATTATGAAATACAAGTAGATGTTCTAAATCTTCGGCCATCGCATTAAAATCTTTAGCGTAAGCTTCATCGTGTCCCCATCTTGCATAGTCACTCGCTATTTCTTTCATCTTCTCAGGCTTGTCTAACACATAATATAATTTAGCAAGATTGTACATAGTCGCTGATTTTAGCCTTTTTTCATGCTTATCATCTGCACCATATTTTTTGATAGTAGCTTCAAAGTATTCGATAATTGGACCTAGAGCTGCCTCAATTTCGTCATGGGTTTTATTAAAACGTTTCTTTTCTAATATCGCCTTCATGGCTTTAACCGCATTTTGATAAGTTTCGTATTCTGGGTGTTTCTTGGAATCCAGAATTCTAAATTTCAACCACTCTTTTTTACGACCGAAACCGTATACAGCATTCATATTAGAGTTTACTCTTGATGAAAGTCCTCCTGCAAAGTTTTCAAAACTATCATCATAGGCACCATCTGCTTTTAACCAAAAGGCATCCCGAGCTTTTGAGCTACTTGAAGATTTTCCACCTTCAATTTTGTATTCTTTCTTAAGACTATAGGAGTTTACTAATTCGCCTTCTGGAGCTTCATCTTCTACTTCAATATCTACTCCGGCTAAAAATGGGTTTTCCGCAGGCGCTTCTTCTTCTTTCTTTCCTTTTTTCTTAGCTTTTTCAGCCGCTTTATCGGCTTGTTTCTTGCTAACAAAGCGATTTTCGGGACCATAGCATTTGACTACTCCGTTTCCGACCATTGTCGCCTCGTACCAGTAGTTTGTGGTGCTACTAACAACTTTGCCTTCTTTGTTTTTCTTTTGATCTGTTTTTTTCTTTTGAGTTGGCTCACCTCTGTCAAAATTGCTTAGGGTAACACGAACGTCAACTGTACCATCTTTTTCTACACGTTCCCAGCCACGCATAGCCAGTTCCTCTAATATCATTTCGTGATTAAATTGATCGCTACCGTTAAGATTAACTGTATAGGTACGATCCGCTTTGTCTACATAATGCATCGGCATTTGTGCATGTTCTACATAAAAGCTGTATTTGTCAATATCAACTTTTTGTGCAGTCATTGCAAAAGCACATGCAATTAAAGTAAGGGTCAATAAGAATTGCTTCATAATAACTTGGTTTATGTTTAGTTTAATTATAGCTCCAAAATATGAAAACCAAATTGAAAGCAGTAGATATTTTAACTATTTACTTGTAGTAAATGCCTAGTTCACAAAGAAATTCAACCCTTTTCTAAGATAAATTTTAATATTAATCCAGAATGCGATGACTAAGTAAATAAGTAAGGGTGAGCCAAAAGAAAGGAAGGAAGCATAAATAAAGTATAGACGTATTCTAGCAGAAGCCAATCCCATTTTATCTCCCAAATAACTGCAAACTCCAAAAGAATATTTCTCTACCCAATCAAACATAAGTAAGTATTTTAAGGATTAATCAGTGAAGGCATATTTAACAATATTAGCGCCCATTCGAAATGCTTCTAGACGTTTTGCTTCTGAATCTTTATGTACACTTTGATCTTCCCAACCGTCACCTAAATCAGATTCGTAAGAATAGAAGCAAACGAGCCTTCCCTCCCAAAATAAGCCATAACCTTTTGCGGGCTTATCATCGTGTTTATGGATTTTAGGCAATCCATTCTTAAACCGATGATGTAGATTATAAATATCATGATCAAAAGGGACTTCTAAAAGTTCTAACTCGGGAAAGACTTTTTTTAATTCGGGCCTTACAAAGGGATCCATCCCATAGTTGTCATCAATGTGTAAAAATCCCCCAGCTATCAAGTAACTTCTAAGGTTATCAGCTTCAGCACCAGAAAATACAACATTTCCATGGCCTGTCATATGCAGCATTGGGTAGTTAAACAACTCGACGCTTCCTATCTCAACTGTCGGATAGTCAGGGTTAATGTTTGTATTCATTTTATCGTTGCAATATCTAGCTAGATTAGTTATAGCAGTTGGATTAGCATACCAATCACCACCTCCATTATATTTTAGTAAGGCTATTTCTACCGTATAATCTTTATAGCTTGTAGTAAAACTTGAGGCCATTATTAAAATAATAAAAGCCAAGAGTTCTAAAATTAGCCACTTTTTTAAATGCTTCATATGATTTAAACTAAGAATACAAAGTTATATTTTATTACGTTGAGAAAATAAACTTGCTGCCACAATTCCTGCAGTTTCTACTCTGAGTACTGTCGAACCTAGTGAACAAGGTTTTAAACCTTTCTCATTCATAAGTTCTATTTCTTTGGGGTGGAAATGTCCTTCTGGTCCAATGACAATCATCGATGATATATCGTTTTTTGTGACTGATATCCAAGGATCTAAATTGGCCTGAATATGCCCATAGTAAGCTGGGAGGATACATTTGGTATTTACAAATTCAGTGAAGGATAGTATTGGGTGCAAGTTTGGAAGCCACCATTGCTTTGATTGTTTCATGGCACTTAAGGCTATTTTTTGAATTCTCTCCATTTTAAGCTTTGGCTTTTCTCCATAGTGGAAGTCTATAAAATGAATGTCAGATACACCAATTTCGGTTGCTTTTTCCACAAAAGTTTCAATTCGAGATTGATTTTTTGTGGGCGCAATAGCTATTTGTAGAAAGTTTTGTTTTTCGAAAGCAATGGATTCTTGAATACTTGCCTTAAGAGAATGTTTATTTATGCTGCTAATTTTAGATAAATAACATTGGCCAAAACCATCAGTTACCTTGATCAGGTCACCTACTTTTTTTCTGAGCGATTTTATACAATGTCGGTACTCATCTCCTTCCAGATGCAGGTAATTTCCTTCAATCTCTTTAGTAAAAAATATAGCCATTGAACCCTTTCGTTGTGAGATGTGTATGTTTTACTGAATATAAATAATATGCTACCTTTGCGGTCATTTAGTTAAGCACTAAAATACATAAAATAGATGTGGATTACCATTGCTCAATTTATTTTGAGTTTATCAATATTAGTTGTTCTTCATGAATTTGGTCACTTTCTTCCTGCAAAGTGGTTTAAAACTAGAGTCGAAAAATTTTATCTTTTTTTCAATCCCTATTTTTCTTTAGTGAAAAAACAAATCGGAGAAACTGAGTGGGGAATCGGTTGGTTACCCTTAGGTGGATATGTAAAAATATCAGGTATGATCGATGAAAGTATGGATAAAGAGCAAATGGAAGGTCCTCCTCAACCATGGGAATTTCGTTCGAAAAAAGCTTGGCAGCGACTAATTATTATGCTTGGTGGAGTTACTGTAAATTTTGTGCTTGGATTCTTTTTATTTGGGATCATCATTTTCACTTGGGGAAAAAGTTATCTGCCTACTGCAAATGTTACTGAGGGAATTTATGTAGATAGTTTAGGATTGGAGCTTGGACTTCAAGATGGAGATCATATTTTGAAAGTGGGTGATGTTGCTTTTGAAAAGTTTAATCAAGGTGTAATTTTTAGAGAGCTAGCAATTAATGATGCTCAAACTATCAGTGTAAAAAGAAATGGTCAACAAGTTGATTTACCGGTTACTGAAGATCATGTGTTTATGCTTACTAGTCATTCAAATGGAGGGAAGCAACTGTTTGCACCTAGAATTCCAACCGTAATTAATGAAATTATTGAAAAATCAAGAGCAGAATCTTTAGGGTTGCAGAGCGGAGATCGATTAATTGCTATAAACGGTGTAAATACCAAGTATTTTCATGAATTTACGGAAGAGTTAGGTAAGTCTAAAGGTGTTGAATCTAATTTGACTTACATTAGAAATAATAAGGACACTCTCTCAGCAAACTTTAATTTGGAAGAAGAAGAACTTTTAGGTTTTACCAATGTAATGCCAGCTACAGTTGCTGAAAAGTTTGGATTTGGAAGATCCATGATTATGGGTGTTGAACAAGGAGTTGGCTTTCTGACAGATCAAATGAAAGCCTTTGGTAAAATGTTTACGGGCAAAATAAAAGCAAAAGAGAGTTTAGGTAGTTTTATCACGATTGGTAAACAATTTGGTACAACTTGGGATTGGAGACGATTTTGGAATATGACCGCCATGTTATCCATCATACTAGCCTTCTTAAACTTATTGCCGATTCCAGCCTTAGATGGAGGGTATGTGATGTTCCTAATCTATGAAGTGATTTCTGGTCGCAAACCAAGTGACAAATTTATGGAGTACTCAACAATGGCTGGTTTTTTCTTGTTGATGATCTTCATGCTTTATGCCATTGGTTTAGATATATCTAGGTTGTTTTAATGGATCACTTTGAATTATTTGGGATTGCCAAAGATCTACAGATTGATAAGGCTGCATTGAAAAAAAAGTATTATCAACTTAGCAAAAAATATCATCCTGATCACGCTGAAAATTTAACTGAGGAGCAACAAGAGCTCCACTTCTGCTTGTCTATACAAACTAATAAGGCTTATCAAATATTATCTAATCAAACCTCAAGAATAGAGTATATTTTAGAGCTTGCCGGACACCAAATCGGCGAGTCTGGTAATAAGCTCCCACCAGCATTTCTCATGGAGATGATGGATATTAACGAAGCACTCATGGATGCAAAAATGGAAGGAAATGA
>JAHDEC010000044.1 GCA_020629035.1 Saprospiraceae bacterium
TGTGTTATTCATATAATAAGCTCCAATAATTTTAGATGGTTTCAGGTTTAGAGGAGTTTGAGAAGTACTATTTTTTTGAGTAGATGAAATGTTAAAGCTAATTTCTCCCTTTCCTTCTTTAATACTGATACGGTTTGGAATTTGTTTTGCAATATCTAAAATACTGGCGTTAGAAGCATTTCCTTTTTTACTCATTTTAATTACATTTCCATTAAGTAAATTCATTTTTGGGATTAATGATAATTGCTTAAGCTTTTCCTCTTCATCGTCGTTGAAGTAATGTTCTTTTGTGTCTATACTTAGTACCATCATATTTTCATTTTCATCTAATAATGTGGCAGCGTACTCCGTTTCGGAGCGAGAAAATTCAATTTTTCCAATAGTTTTTGGAAGTCCCAAACGTATAACCCCCATTCTCATTGATTCTTCACTTGTTACTGGCATATAAATGCAATGCCAAATTTCTTCTCCTTTGTATTTGCCTAGAAGAAAAATTGATGCTTCTTTATACGGCTGAGTTTGTCCTTTCATTTTGTAAAAATCACTTACGAATGTATACACTAAAAAGCGATCGGGCATATCAAACACTTCAGGTAATAGTTTACGATAAACCTCCTTCTCTTCGGTTTCGTAATATAGAAATATCCCGTCATTTTCTAAATAAGTATATTCATTAGAAGAGTTCGTTTTTGATAATTCATTTATTGCTAGAAATCCATCATGATTAGCATCAAGATATTCGAAGTTCTGACTTATTCGTTTTGCTTTATTTGCTTCTTGTTTGCTAATTTTTTGATCATCGTTCTTGTCTAAAAATTTAAAAATCTTTTCTGGCTCGAATTGTCTCTCATTACTATGATTTTGAGCTAAAGCTGAATTTGAAGAACAACTAAAAATAGTCAGCGCAAATGCGAAAATTAATTTTTCCATAAGGATTTATTTAAATGAGGCTAATAGTTATTTTCTTAAAAGAAATTCACAATCCGTAAAAGGATTTTGTTCAAGACATTAGACATTAGAACTTTCAAATAGTTTAATCCAAGATTAACTTTGGAAGTCTATTTTTAGCGGCACACAAGAATGGATAATTATCATACAGCTATTCATCTAGCTATAACATAGCACTTAAAATAACAAAGGCCCGTCATAAAAATGACAGGCCTATATAATTTAGTATTAAATGAGTGAATTACACAACGTTAACTCTTACTGCATTTAAACCTTTTCTTCCTTCTTCGACTTCGTAAGTGACTTTGTCACCTTCGTTGATAGTTATACCATCTAAACCATTTACATGAACGAAAACATCTTTACCTCCATCATCTGGTGTGATAAATCCGAATCCTTTGCTGTCGTTGAAAAATTTTACTGTACCGTTATTCATTGTTAAAATATAAAAAATTAAAGAGGCGTGATATCAACTTAATATCACTACCACAACAAAGGAACGTACTCTTTTTGGATATAGTTTCATTTTAGTGTAATTAGTTTGTGTTTTTAATGATGATATAGAAATTTGGGACTATTATTTAGGTCATTTGGGCTTTAATAAAGTAAATATTCGAGTTTACAACTGAATGAGGTTCTCATTTGGTGTGTCTCAAAACCATTGGTTTCTAGTTTAATTAAATTGGAAAATCGATTTTCTTCCTCGATATCAAGGTCCCATAAAATGTAATCAGTTTCCTCGAAATCAATGGCTATTTCATGTAGTATATGATTTTCTTGTTGGGATAATTTTTTTATAATCTGCATTTTATCTTCGCCCATTTCAAGAAGTTTTTTAATACTGCCATGAGCCTTGAGCAAGTACTTTTGGTCAAGCCAATAATAAATGTTTAACTTTTCTGCAAAGGAAAATTTAGAAGCCTCACGAATTAATTTGTAATCTTCCGGGCTAATATTTTTGATATTAATTAGTAATGCATTTGGGTATTGAGATAAAAGATCAATACTGACCATTTCCTCATAAATATAAGATGGTCCTCCCAGTTCCTTTATTTTGGATTTGAACAAGGCTAATTGATCATATTTATCAGCATATGAAGGATTATATAAACATTGAGTACTGTTTTCCACAAACAATATTTCAACACTAAAATATTCAACAGGTATTTCAAAATTATCAGAAAGCTCTAAGACACAACTTATGGTATCGCTAGCAAAAACAGCGTTGGAATAAATAAAGATTGAAAAAAGTATATACTTCATAATTTATTGATCTAATAAAGCATAGGTGATATAGATGGATTGATTAAAACTAAAAATAGGGTCACTTGATTCTTTCGGAAGTTTTGAACTAGACCTATTGGAAGAATAGTTGATGTCAATCACCTTACCGACTTTTTTGCCAAGATTCTCTGCCACAAATGTGGCTCTCTCATAAGCCTCCTCCATAGCTTGCTTCGTAAGACTCAACTCATCGTGGACTTCATTTTGATCAAAAGTGTATTTTATTTGGTTGTATTTTACTCCGGGCAAGTTTTGTGCATACAAATGCTGAACATCTTCTTTGGAATTAACCAGTAAGCGATAGCTTTCTGATTTATTTTGCTGATAATAATTATATGGGGGAAATTTTTCTTTGAGTTGTGATGTATCATATCCCATTGGTTTTAGGATTTCTTGAAATTGTTTTTTCACCTCATTTATAGACTGTTGATGGGTCTTTTGGTATTCGTTTCGCTCAACTTGCGTGATGGTTAGATCTAGTATGAGACCAACAAACTCAAACTTTTGTTGAGCATGTCCATTAACCCTTATTTTATTGTCATCTGATTGGCAAAATGATGTATTGATTTGTGATAGCAAAAGTGGAATTAGTATTAGAATTGTTCTCATGTTTTTCTTTTTAAATTGAAGTAATTTTCAACTGAAATCAAGTTTTAATGAGATCTTTCAAGCTTATGTCCAATAGAATAACTTAGATGAAAAATTGTCTGCTCTTTTTTAGGGGTATTAAGTTTTTGAGATTCTTCCTTACTTTTAGTCTATTAAATTTCAATAAGATCAACCACATTGAACAGCCACTTTAAAACCTACCTTCTTGAACATACTCAATCGACAGATTGTCGAGAAACAGAGATCATTCAGTCTTTATGGAGTGGTTATGGTAAAATTTCGCGCTATCAATTGATGGGTTCTGAGCATGCTTCCGTGGTTATTAAGCACATTTCATTGCCTGAGCATACATCACATCCTCGAGGTTGGAATTCAGCTTATGGACATCAGTGTAAGGTGAGATCCTATGAGGTGGAAACGTATTGGTATCAGCAATGGAACCAGCTGTGTGCTGTCCAATCAAAAACACCAACTTTTTTGGGTTCTTATGCAGCGGGGACAAATCAATGGATCATTCTTGAAGACTTAGACCATGAATTTCCGCTGAGAAAACACCGAGTAAACCTAGCTGAAATTAAGTTATGTCTAGCTTGGCTTGCCCATTTTCACGCTTGTTTTTTGGACTGCAAACCGGAGGGGTTATGGGAAATAGGCACCTATTGGAATCTCGATACCCGTCCTGATGAATATGATGTGATGGAAGAAACGGCATTGAAAAAAAAGGCCTATCAAATAGATAGCTTATTAAATGACTGCCGTTTTCAAACGATTGTACACGGTGATGCAAAATTGGCTAATTTTTGTTTTTCTGCGGATCTACAAAAAGTTGCTGCTGTTGATTTTCAATATGTAGGCGGTGGATGTGGAATGAAGGATGTTGCCTATTTTTTAGGCAGTTGTTTGTCCAGTGCTGAATGCACAAGATTGGAAGAGGAATTATTAGCATCATATTTTTCGGAGTTAGCGTCTGCATTGCTAAGTAAAATTACTCCAGAAACCTATGAAGCATTGGAAAAGGAATGGAGAATAATGTATCCAGTGGCTTGTGCTGATTTTACTCGATTTATGCTTGGATGGATGCCTACGCATCGCAAGATTAATCCATACCAAATGGGCAAGATTACTCAGGTATTAGCCAAGTTTTAGTGGATGTATTCGCTAGGTAAAACTCACAGCTACTTTGAGTGCCTCTGCTTGATAGGCATTGACTTGATCGATTTTTAGTGTTTTGTCTTTGACTTTAGATTTTATCGAATTGCCATGTAAAATTTCGATAGGAAAGGGGAGTGATTGGATGATTCCTTCCATTTTAAATGAATCTGCTCCTCCAGCAAATTTTCCTTTTCGTCCGCGCTCTTTAATGCCTATTTTGTCGAACTGATTCTTCTCAAAAAATTGTAGACATTCATCTTTAAATGCAAGCGTTGCTGCTTGCGTTTTTGGATCTGCTAACTTTATTTTTTTTAATTGAGTCTCGATAAATTCGTAGTCTTTATCTGTGGTTTGAATACACACAAGTCGGGCTTCATTAGATTTTAGTTCGATTCCGCAGTATTTCATCTTGCTTGGTTTTAGTTCAGTTTGCTTAAATGCTTTTTACGAAATCTGCAAATACTTTTTTGTGCAGTTCAAGATCAAGTTTAGGAGAAAGAGAGGCTCTAACAATATAATCCTTATCTCCTTCTTTCGTGGTCCCTTGAGTAGAGGTTGCTGGTACCGTCCAGTAGCATCCTTTAAGTTGACCGTAACTCACACAAAACTTGCTTTCATGTGGGATTTCTTTAATCATCCGGTTAATGAGTTTTAGATTTAAAGCTCTTTTGTATGTTTCTCTTTCTGCATCCGTATTTCCCTTAGTGGGAAGGTCAAGGGAAAACACAGAAGGCGTAAATCCTTGCTCTGCTAGTGTTTCGGAGACAAAGTTAATCTTAGCTTCAGGTAACGTTTTTTGGATAAAATCAACGAATTCTCGAGTATTGTGATAGGCCGCTTGAATACGATCTAGCATGGATGGTAATTGCTCAGCTAGAATGCTTAATTGATGACTTGTTGCTTCGTTATCACATAGTTTTAAATGCTCTTCGATTTTTTCCATAAGCTCCTCTGTATTGGCATTTCCAACACAGTAGCCTGCAGTACAAAGTCCACCACTTGGGAATTTCGAACCACTGGAAAACGAAATGGTTTTTACCGCAGCTAGCATTTCTCCTTCACCCACAAAATGGATGTTGGGGCAGAATGTTTGGTCAAGAATAAATACTGGTTTTATTGCATCTATGTTTGAAGGCGTTTTTCGGTCTTTTGTAAGCGCATCATTTAGCTGGCTAAGATCTGGTACTTCCACTCGTGGATTTGTAGGTATTTCTGCTATTATGAGTGGCACTGCATCCAGTGTTGCCATTTGGCTTAAGACCAACTCAATACTTTTAGCCATATCATTTCCTCCATCGACTGGCAGATCGACTACTTCTACATTTTCGACTGAAGCTGCCACACGTCTTGCTTGATCATTTGTGCCTCCATAACAATTTGGTGGAACGATAATTTTTATGGCTTTGCCTTTATGGTTTTCTTTGGCGTGATGGATGAGCCCCATTAGTATGGCATACTGGATCGATAATCCACTGGACGCAAGGAGTGGTTTTGAGGTTGTATTGCTTACTTCTTTAATAACTTTTAAAACACTAGATTTTGCCTCCTCACGATTTTGATGATTTGGTTCAATGTTGGTTTTCTCTATGATAGCATTCAATGCAAGTTGACAATTGGCCGGTGTCATAGCGATGCTTTCTCTTCGTCTAACGTGCTGGATGGCCGAGATGTATTCTGCAGATTGGGCAACATTGACCAATAAAACACTTCCTAAAGAAGGATAAATATTTAATTGGAAATCGATGTCTTTGGCTAGCGTATCTGAGCTAGATGGTTGATTGGTGACATAGATCGTTGTGCCTTCGAAGGTAGGCAGTGAACTTATATCTTCTGTATTAATTAGTTCGAACTGATATCCATAAATAGTGCTTATTATTTCTTGATCGAAAGTACTGGCTAAGCTATTGGAATGCACAATCCTGGTATTGGTTTTGTCCAATGTATTTTTCCGAAGGATAGCAAGGATCGGTGTGGTATGAGACGAAAAGCTAATTACATGACTAGCTGCCACATTATACTGGTTTGCTATTTGCCATTCGAGTACACATGATAAGGGATGACCTAATCGGATGTAATCGTAAGCAGTAGGTAATGCTGCTAGTGATTTGGTCGATGCATCTCGGCTCTGGTATAATTTAGCGAGGTGTTCTAAAAACTCCACTTTGGCTAAATGTTCGTGGTAAATATCCAGTCGATGAGTCGTTAAACTAAGCCAATCGCTTGGCATGTTTTCGAGTACTTTACCGATGTAATCACTTAATTGTTTGTCTTCCATTCTTACCACATTAGATATGGTGGCAAGATACATTAAATAGCAAATTTGGTATTAGATGGGCTTGGTTTTTATTTGTTGGAGGATCCACCATCTTGCCGCCGCTGGCTGGAGAAATATGTTGTTTTTTCCACGCCAGGGTTTGGTCCAAGCCCTTGCCCCCACCGGCAGGGGATATTCTTTCCTTGCTTTTGGTTGTTTTTTTTTGGGGGTTTTGTGTGCCTTGTGGACTTGTTAGCGGGGGATATTCTTTCTTTGCCTGTGGTGGGCTTTTGGTTTTCAGGCCTGTTTAGATGCCTACTTTTTTGCTTCTTCTTTCTAGTAGGAGGTTGTCTTTCCAGACTCCATGTAGTTTGCCTATTTTTTCTCGATAACCTATGACTCTGAAGCCGCATTTTTCATGGAGGATACGGCTGCTTTCATTTTCTTTAAATATGCCTGCTTGTAAGGTCCATATATTGTTAGCTTCACTGATATCGATGAGGGCATTTAGTAGTTTTTTGCCAATGCCGTTTCCTCTTGCAGACTTTGCCACATATACACTTACTTCGGCTACTCCACCATAAACACATCTATCGGATACTGCTGATAGCGACGCCCAACCAAGCATTTGCTCTCCATCAATGGCAGCTATCCTGCCGATATTCATATGTGATTTATCCCAGGCTTTGTAGCTTGGGATTTGGGTTTCAAAGGTGGCAACACCAGTTGCTAAGCCTTCGCCATAGATTTTTTGTACTTGTGGGAAGTGGCTTTTTTCGAATGTTATAATTTCCATCTTAGCAACAGCCTCCACCTGGTGAGCAAGATGAACCTTCAGTAATGCTTATGAGTTGATTTGCGTTTTCTTTTGCAGGGACTCCACAGTTATCTTTAGCCAAGCAATCTGTTTGTTTGCTTACTAGCTTAAAGTTTTTTCCATCAAAGTCTAGCCCAAATTTATTGATGGTTTCGCCTTGATATTCTACTTCTATTGCTTCGTTGTTAATGCCTAGCACTTTTTGGGAAAGTTCAATGATGCTTAGCAGTTTTTCAGGGTGAAGTCTATGATCATAATCGTCAGCTTCCCACAATTGGAATGAGGCTACTGTTTCGTTTCTTCGGGTTCCGCCGCAATCGATAAAGTCTTTATGTATCTTACCCACTTCGGTAACATGAAAGTGGTTTGGAACTAGTTGGCCATTCGGTAATTCGAATGCTATGGTTTCTAGTTGCTTGAGTGCGTTTTTTATTTCGTTTATAGTCATTTATGTAGTTTTTTATGATAATCGTTTAACAGCAAGATCCACTTTTGGGAATGTCTTGGCTGAATGTATCGTTGAATAGTTTTTTAATGTTGTTAAATACTTCTTGGTTTATGCAGTAACAGATGCTTGTACCTTCTATATTTCCTTTGATTAATCCTATGTTTCTAAGTTCTTTTAGATGTTGGGAAATGGTTGGTTGGGACAGTCCTACCACTTGTACTATTTCACCACAGATGCAGGCATTTACCTTTAATAAGTGTTGGATAATGGCTACACGTGCTGGGTGGCCTAGCACTTTGGCTATGGATGCGAAGGCGTTTTGTTCTTCTGTGTATAGATCTGTTTTAGTAAGTCCCATTGTATTATTATATTGCAATATTACGATTAATAAAGTATTGATGCAAGTGTAAAGTGATTTTTATGTTAGTGGGCTGGTAGTTTTAAATGGTTCTGCTACGGGTGGAGCCCAGCTTTTTTTACTTCTTATGTGATGGAGTCAATGAATTTTGCGAGCTCGAAATCCACTGTGCTTATGGCTTGTAGGTCATGCGTGCTGAGTGAGATATCTACTTTGTTATATTCATTGGACCAGTTTGGGTGGTGGTTTATTTTCTCAGCGTGTAGTGCGACCTTGGTCATAAAACTAAATGCTTGATTAAAATCTTTAAACTTGAAATTTCGAATTAGCTTGTCTCTGGACCAGTTCCACTCAGGGTTGATTTCCTTTAATTGGTTTTGTATCTCTTCAGGACTTAGTTTTTTCATCTATAGCTTGGGTTACAAAGCTTCAGTATTTTTTATTAAGGTTGTTAATCTAAGGATGATTTATATAGTAGTTAATACAACATTGGCCAATAAAAACAATCCACATCATTTTATAATGTAAGTTACTGCATCAAGCCACTAAAGGGAATCCCAGTTAATCGGTGTATGTTATAGTTCAATGTTGTTAGATCATTATGATTAAACTTTGATACATCATCATGCCCACAGGCTCTTGCTACTACTTTGATTAAGTCGTTTGTCGCTCTAAAGAAATTATTTAATTGATTAGCGGAGGACTCAATAATTAGTCTTTGGCGTAAGTGGTTTTTTTGTGTAGCAATTCCTACTGGGCAATTGTTGGATTGGCAAGCTCTCATACCTAGACAGCCTATGGCTTGCAAGGCCGAATTAGATACTGCAATGGCATCAGCTCCTAGCATCATTGCTTTGGCAAAATCTTCCGCGACCCGAAGTCCGCCCGTTATTACCAGTGTAATATCTTTTGCCCCGATTTTATCAAGATGCCTTCTAGCTCTCGCTAAAGCAGGAATGGTCGGCACATTGATGTTATTTCTTAGTATGGTTGGTGCTGATCCTGTGCCACCTCCGCGACCATCTAATATGATATAATCTACGCCCACTTTTAGTGCAAAATCAATATCTGCTTCTATATGGCTTGCTGCAATTTTGAAACCTATAGGAATGCCGCCGGTTCTTTTTCTTACTTCTTTAGCTACTTTTTCGAAATCTTTAGCGGTAAATAGATCTGGGAATGCTGCAGGAGAAATGGCTGTTTCGCCTACCTTTAAACCTCTGACTTTAGCAATTTCTTCGGTTACTTTATGGCCTGGTAGGTGTCCTCCGGTACCCGTTTTGGCACCTTGTCCTCCCTTAAAATGAAAGGCTTGAGCTTTTTCTACTTTGTCCCAAGAAAAACCAAACTTACCTGAAGCCAACTCGTAGAAATAACGAGAATTGTTAGCTTGCTCTTCGGGAAGCATACCTCCCTCACCACTGCAAATGCCTGTTCCAGATAATTCGGCTCCCATAGACAGTGCAATTTTTGCTTCTCTGGATAGTGCACCAAAACTCATATCTGAAACAAAGACTGGAATATCTAGTCTGAGTGGTTTTTTAGCATTTTTGCCAATGACGACTTGAGTACTTACTTCGTCTTCATCCAAGAGAGGACGTGAAGCTAATTGGGCTGGCAAAAACTGAATGTCTTCCCATTTAGGAAGCGTATTTCTATCCACTCCCATAGAAGCAGAAGGCCCATGATGCCCCCAATTTTTTAATCCATTCTTTGCTAATTCTTTGATGTATTGTGTATAGGGCTCGGTGCTTTCTGGATGAGTATCAGCATACTGGCCTAAGTACTCATCTCTCTTGAACATTTGAGGATGCTCAGCTAAGTAGGCATTGATTTCGTCTTCATCGACAAATACATCACCGTCTTTGATGACTGAATAAAATTTGTGTAATGCTTCTTCATTATTATACTCACTGACCCCAGTATCAATCCTGTAATCCCAATTATGCACTCCACAGACAAGATTATCCCCATCTACAAAGCCATCTGCCATTAAGGCGCCTCTGTGTAAGCATCTGCCATAAAGTACGGATACTTTATCTCCATATCTAAGGATAACTAAATCCAAGCCGTTTACTAATTTGCCTATCGGTTGTTTGTCTTCAAGTGTATCGAAACTTAGTAATTTAACTTCTTTCATACTATGCGTTTTAGTTTTGCTATTAATGGATTTTAAGCTTGTTTAGCTATTTTATAAACCTTTACAAATGCCCAAATCTCTATTGCAACGATAACTACATGTACTATGAAATCAACCGTTGGACTTGCTGGAGCATTTAATATTGGGAATAATGGATCGATGATCATTTCTTGACCTTCTCGAAGAATATTCATCAATAAAACTACAAGATATTGTTTAGGATTTTGGGTAATTATGACATATATGGAAGCTAATGCCATAACTAATGTTCTTGCACCCATTTCATAAATTAGATTTAACATGGGTACCCCTTCTACAGAAATCCCAGTTGCAGCTAATAATTCGTGATTGAAAAAGTACATAAATACTTGTCCAAGCATAATGAGGATTAGGAGCAACTGCATGATGTTTACCCATAATGGGATCCTTGTTTTATTTAGCATTTTTTTTGTTTTAATTTTTATAAATCTTGAATGACTAATTATATAAATGTCTTCTCTAGTATTTCCTTCTAAATAAGTTTTTCGCCAACCATTCCAATCAGAAATCCTATTGTCGAACCTAATGAAGTGGTATAGTTATTTTCTAATTTTCCTTCGGGTATGATATCTTGAATCAAAAGATACAAGATACCTCCTGCAGCAAAGGTCATCATGAACGCAGTAATGAAGCTCTGATCTTGTAAAAAGAAATGCCCAATTAAAGCACCAACTAATCCTATGAAACTTGCCAGAAAAAAAATGATCAATGTTTTTTTAGCACTAAAACCTGCGCCAGTTAGGTCCCTATATGAATTGAAAGCCTCTGGAAGATTTTGTAAACCTATAAAAATAGCTAACAAGATAGCAGCACTTGGATCGGCTGAGAATAAAGCACCTAAAGCGATAGATTCGGGAATAAAATCCATCATCATTGCAAGAAGTGTAGATGTTTGACCACCACTCTTTGCCAATCTTCGATCGATGAGCATAAAAAGGATAGCACCTCCAAGAAAGGCAATACATAAAGGAATTAGGCTCAACTCTTCCATGCCTCTTGGCACTAAAACTAAGGCAATGGCTGAAAGCATGATGCCAGCTCCAAAAGATATTAGAAAATGAATGATCTCATATTTGGTTTTGCCTTCTTGGACAAATAGATTAAAGTACTTTGCTAGAAGCCCGCCAATAAAGACAGTCATACCAGATAGTAATGAGAATATAATTAATTGATTAAGCATAATTTGACTTTAAATGTGTATTACATCAAGACTCCATTTTGAGCTTTGATAGGAGGAGGAAGTTCTGTTTCGTTTAGCATTTCTCTTAAGTCAATTTCTATTGTCCTACAAAGTGACATCATTGGAATATCATAAACTAGGCCTTGGAAAGGATTGGCCGTATTTTCTCCCACTATTTCCATCATCACATACACCCAAGCAATTATAGCACAGAGGGGAATAGAAATCCATAGCGCCCAATCACCCAATTTTAATAATTCTGGAATCATGCTAAAGGGTAGAAGTATAATAAATATGCCTACGAATATTCTACTCATATGTGCATATTGTCTAGGTAAAGGAAACTTCTTGATCCTTTCATTTTTACCTTGGAAACCATAAAAACTTCTTAGGATCTGTTCCAGTTCGACATGTCTAAAGTCGTCTATTATATTTTGTTTTCGCAAGTCAGCAAGATCACGAGACTGCTCGTTTAGTATTTGAGTAGCTGTATTTACTTTGGCAATTAATCGGTCATGTTCATCCGGTGGTAAAAACATTTTTAATTCAGTGCGGGTAATTTCATCATCTACTAATCCGATGCCAAAACTTTTAATTTGATTTTTTATGGACTTATTGTTTTGTGTTTTTATAGATCGATTCTCCCACACTGTAGGAATTAAAAGTTGACTTCTATGTGCGTAAATCCACGCGATGTGACGGTAGATTAGTCGCTTCTTAATTTGATGAATTTGTTCTTGATCTTCTTTTTCAGAGCTAAATAAGTTGCTTATGTAACCATCGACCATCATTCCCCAAGCTCTACTCTCATTAATGATTCCGCCCCAAATTTTTCGAGCTTCCCACATCCTATCATAGGCTTGATTATTTTTAAAACCTACATAAAAGGCAACAGCTGTACCTATCACAGAAACAGGCAGCCAAGGAATTTTTATACTGATTATTTTTAAATAATAAAGTAAAGCAATGATGCCCATAAACAGCAAAAGCCAAATCATGGATTTGCCTCTTACTTTTATGAGTGTAATATAATTTATGTTTTTACTTACCAGCATTGGAAATATATTTAGTAGTTAGGATTTGCGGAGCAACTTTAAATGAAAAAATGGCCAATCCTCTGTAGATTGGCCAAAAGAAAACAACTTTATATCTAAATCTTGATTTGTTTTATACTGTCTTAAGACTCTAAATTTATGGTGAATGTTTTACCTGGATTGAAGTCATATCCGGCACCAAGTTCTACAACAATTACATTGTCTGAATCGATTCTTAAACGCACATTTTCATCACTACTGCTTGACCCTTTGATGTTGTGAGCTTCAGAAAGTGTAAAGTAGTATCTATCAAATTTTCCTTCAGGAAATACACCAAATTGCATTGGCCAAAAAGGCGTGTTTTCGTCCGGAATCAGTGTAAATTTAATGCTGCTTTCGTTGAAATCTATCGCATATAGTCCACTGATATCTCCAAAAGGCGTTCCTTCTTGAGCCAGGGCTGTTGCAAATTCAACGGATGAATAAGATAGAGTTGACACTTCATCAAATGCATCATCAGCTAATCCGAATAAAGCGGGGTAAGTACCTTCTGTTGATCCAGGATCTTGAAGAGTGTTTCTTAATGTAATATTGATTCCTTCATCTAATGCTTTTTCATCGTCTCCACAGGCAACGAATATTGTGCTGATGCAAAGCATTAGGAATAATGTTTTAATAGTAGTCATAGTTGATATTAGTTATTAATATTTATTTATTGTTATAAGCTCTGGACACTTCTATTGCATCTTCAAACCAGTTCCATAGAATTACTTTTCCATCTTTTACTTTCACTCTAAGCGCATAAGTAAACTCTGCCGTTTCTACTCCAGAATTAGTCAATTTTCCAATCATTTGACCAAAATATGCCGCTGTATCATCTGACGTTAAGGCATCAACTGGTTCCCATTTTATGGTTTGGAATCCTGAACCAAATGCAGGTAAGAATTCTTCCAAAATGATTTTTTTACCATTCCAAGGACCTATCCAAGGAATGTTTTTATCACCGGCATTTTGCCATACCATATCTTCATGCATCAGGTTTTGCATTGCTTCCATATCGCCTTTACCCATAGCTCCCATAAATGCATCAGCTATTTCCATGGCTGTTTGTTTTTTAGGTCCAGCTAGTTGCTTCATAGAAGTTGCCCAATCTTCAACATGATTAGTATTTAGAAACTGACCATCCTTCATCGTGTGCATATCAATGGTCATGATTTCGAATTTTTTAGATCCATCTGTAGGCATACCCATAAAGTCTCCGTTTGGAGTTCCTGATGCTATGCTTCTGACCACATATGTGTTACCATCATTTATTATAGTTTGAGGTTCCCATTTTAAATCGGGAATGATTTTCCAGAAAAATTCTAGTTGTTGCATAAGTTGCTCAGCGTTTTTTGCTCCTCCTGAACTTGCAGAGTTATAGCCAGTTGCTAGCAAAGGAGTTAGCACGGCAGTTGGGCGTGTTTCACTGTTAACAGAGAGTGCTTTCCCATAGAAAGCTGCAATGGCTTCTTTGTTCTTCATGATTTGGTTTGAATTTGTTTTAGACATTTCTTTCTGTGCGTTGCATCCGACAAGGATCGAAGAAAGAAATAAGGTCGACATGATTAAGTTTTTCATTAGTTTGGTGGTTTATGATTTTAATTGTTTCATAGCGGTGCCCCAATCTTCTAAATGATGTACTTCTTTTACCTTGCCATCTTTAATGGTATGTACATCTATGGTCATAATTTTAAATGATTTTGTGCCATCAGTGGGCATGCCCATAAAATCTCCATTCGGAGTACCTGAGGCAAGACTTCGGACTACGAACTTATTTCCTTCGTTCACTATGTCTTGAGGTACCCATTGTAAATCTGGGATCAGCTTCCAAAAGAATCCTAATTGTCCGATAAGTTGTTCCTTGTTTTTTGCTTCTACTGAACCTCTTGAGGCAAAATTGTCATCAAGTATTTCGCTTAATACGGCAGCAGGATTAGTTTCTGTGTTAACAGAGAGCGCTTTTTCGTAAAAAGCTAAAAGTGCTTCTTTATTTGTCATTTCAGTTATTTTTTGTTGTGCTCAACAAAAGTAGTGGGGTCGAGAAGGTCTTTTGAGATAAAAAAAAACCTATCTAGGGTAAAAATGGGAAAGTTTAAGAATCCTGTTGGAGCTGGCTCTTCGATTAGAAGGATTCCCTAAATTGGCTGGGAGAAACGCCTGTATATTTCCTGAAGTATTTGAAAAAATTGGTTGGATCATTAAAGCCTACTTTGAAGGCTATTTCAGTAAGTGAATCATTGGAATTAGCGATTATTCTTTTTGATTGGATGATGACTATTTCGTTAATGAAAGCTTTAGCTGATTTGTGGATTATACTTTGAGTAACATTATTTAGAGTCTTGGAAGTAACCGCCATTAATTTAGCATAATGTGCTACTTTTTTATGGTTAAAACAATCTTTTTCTACAAGGGCTTGTAATTGCAAAAACATCGAAAGATACTTATGGTCTTCGAATATGGTTTTGTCTTTTGATTTGATTCGAAATAGTTTTGTTATCAGTACTTGGACATAACTTCTAAGAATTTCACTTGAGTAACTATCCTTATTTTCAAAGTACTCTTCTTTGATTAGATTGACCAATGTTGTGATGTCTTTATATTGCTCTTCTTCAAGTTGTAGTTTGGGTGAGGCTAACATTTCATTGAATAGTAAGAATGTCTTTGAAGCTTCTAGTTTATTGGAATGGTTTAGGATGAAATCTTCTGTAAATACAAGTAAAAGTCCCTTGGGGTCACCTTTGTAGAATTTGTGGATATTCTCTTTTCTTAGAGTAAAAAGTGTGCCTTTATTCATTGTATAATCAATGAAGTTGATGTTGTATTTACCTTGGTTTTCTGTGCATAGAAGTATAACGTAGAATGATAATTTGTGAAATTCGAATTGGCTATGATCTTTAGGTTTACGTTTGTAGATATCTTCTAGCTTTACTAGATCAAAATGAGATTTGCTGCTTTGTGTATTTTCAAATTTTATTTCAGTGAATTGCTGGTCCATGCCTTGTCGAATATCAATTTAAAAAAGAACATCACAGCTATTATCAACGATGATGTTCTTGTTATTTAATGTACTAAGCTGCTAAAGCTGTTAGCATTGCTTTACCTCCATGAACAAATTCTGAAGCGTATAACTCATCTTTTCCGAGGATGTAATCTCCATATATTTTGGTGCCAGCCATGTCCATATTGTCAGCATAGATTAATGTGTTTTTGTGGAAATAAGGTTCTAGCATTTTGAACAATGGTAGGTATAGGTCTTTCCATCCATCTAAGAATAGAAAATCAATGGTTTGCGTTTCGCCCTTTAGTGTATCCATGGCATCCCCGAGCCTGATTTCTACATATTCTTCTAAACCTGCCTTGGCAATATTTTGCTCAGCTACTTTTGCTTTAGTATCAATTAATTCTGTTGTAATTACCTTTCCACCAGTTTGCTTAACTGCATCTGCTAAATAGATGGTCGAAATCCCAAACGATGTTCCGAATTCGACTACATTTTTAAAGTTGTTTTGTATGATTAATTGTTTTAGGGCTTCTCCCTGCTGACGAGAGATTGGTAGATAAGCATTAGCAAAATCTTTTGGTTGTATAGGCCGAAAAATAGATTTTACAACACCAGTTCCTATGCGCATGTAATCTTTCTTTGCATCCTCGTGTAAATGATTAAGTACTTGCTCGACCTGATTCATTTTATATTTATTCATCTTATTATTATATGGTTAAAAAATACTATGATGATACAAAGATGATGGTGAAAATAAGTAATTACAAGGTGAAAGTGGGTTTGTGTATGGTTAAAATGGGAAAGTTGTGATTTTGGGCTTTGCCTTGAGTGATTTGATTAGATGCGCTGAGTTTTTAGTTTAAGCTATTTTCTAGTTATAGACAGGATAGCGTGTTCCTCTAAATGTGAGCGGGCCAATCCTTATTTTGAAAGGTGAGACTAGGTATAATGATGTCCAGCGTTTTTGTGAGGTGAGAACGGATATTCTGTGATTATCTAATGTTATTTGACGGCTTTTCTTTTTGACAGGAATTCATTTGGTTTCATAATTGGAATTGAAGACCTTTTAAAATCTTTTGAATTTCGGGTAATAATTAGATCACATTTTGCATCAATAGCACTATAATATTGTATTCCATCTTCAAAATCCTTAAAGTTAGAATCATTTAGCGCTAATTCAATTATTTTATCAGAAAGTGCAATTGAATTTACAAGTACTTTAAATTTCCCCAATATCTCTCTTGACTTTTTGATTTTAAGCATTTCGTGTAAAATGTAATGAGAATTGGCAATACTCAAAGTTGAAATATACAATTCAATTTCATTGTTATCTGCTAATGAAAAAATCCTCCTGCTATCTAAATAGAATTTCTCTCTTTTGGCCAGCAGATCTAAAATAATATTGGTATCAATTAAGATTTTTTTCATTTATATTTTTCTAGTAAATATTTTGCTCTTTCTTCTTTATAGTCAAAATTTTCAGGTAATTGAATTATTCCACACAAACTTTCAACAAGTGGAGTTGAGTCATCGATTTCTTCACTTTCACTCCCTGAGGTAAGTGAGCTCAAGTAGTTCTCAATTAATTTTGAAAGACTTGTTCGATTTGATTTCGCGTAGAATTTTGCTTTTTCAATAATTTTTTGATTTAGACTAAGTGTGAGTTTTTTATCCATGACTTCTATTTACGTGTAAATATAAATTAATTACACGTAATAAGCAATTCGTTTAGGTGCTTACAAACTACCGCGATTAACCTTGATTTTGCTCCACATGGTGCAGGTAGGAATATGAGTCGATCACAACATCGAAGAGAGAACAATCACAAAACTATAGAACAGATATTTGAGTTGGAAACTCAAGGAATTGATGCTCGTTTCTTTTCTGGAGAGATTGATATAAAGAGCTACCTTCCGCTTACAAAAATGCAGATGCAGTCCAAGCGCAAATGGAAACATTTAATGGACGACAAAAAGTTTTTTTACAAAGTAATTATTCGTTTCTACGTCTATGCATCTCAGAAAGTAAACATCTTGAGCTAAATCGTTAAAGGAGATAAAAGAGATGTTTTTAGCGGAATAAACTTGCTTACCATTCAATTCATACAATTGAATCATATAATCATCATTGCCATTGATTTCGATATACAGACTCTCTGTTACAGGGTTTGGATAAATGTTGAATGTAGTTTGATTTAATATATGGATTGATGAAACTAAATCTTCTCCATCACAGTCTTCATCAATACCATTATTCTCTATTTCAGTTGCATCTGGATTTATATCAGCATTCATATCATCACAATCGTCATTGACATTGAACCCATCACCATCAAGGTCATCATCTGGAGTCGCAGGATCACAATCATCGTCTAAGTTGTTATAGGCTATTTCTAATGCATCTGGATTTATATCAGCATTTTCATCGTCACAATCGATATCGACATTGAACCCATCACCATCTAAGTCATCGTCTAAGGTTGCAGGATCACAATCATCGTCTATGCCATTATAAACCATTTCTATTTGATCAGGATTGACTTCGGCATTCATATCATCACAATCGGTATCGACATTGAACCCATCACCATCTATATCATCATCTGGGGTTGCAGGATCACAATCATCATCTACTGCATTGTATGGAATTTCTTCATTGCCAGGATACACACCTGGGTCAAAGTCATTACAATCTTCCGAATAATAGACTCCATCACCGTCAAAATCTGTGGTATCCGAAGCTACATTTTCCAATTTAAATAGTTGATTTTCAATGCAGCCAAGATCATCTTTTACAGACAATTCGTACCAATCAGGATAAAGGTTTTCAAATAATGGCTCATCGCTGGTTAAAGATGAAACACAATAGGTGTAAGGAGGAGTTCCTCCGGCTGGATTAAATAATATCATTCCTGTGGAAAGGGAGTCTAAGGATGGAAAAGCGTCAATAGTAAAGCTGAGATCATCTAAATAATTTATAAGTACACTATCACATACTTCGAATCCATTTACATCTGTTATTGTGAAAACATATAATCCTGTATCTAATCCACTCAATTCAAATCCTTCTAAGTCTGCAATATTCCAACTAATATTATGTGGTGACGAACCACCTGAGAAACTGACATTTATCATCCCATTCCCTTCTTCATTACAAGCAAAAGGTCCATTGTGCTCAACACTGTATTCTAAAGGGACGATACTTTCGTCAATCAAATACAATTCATTTCCATGTTCTTCAGTATATGCCGAACAAAAGAGTTTACCGTTAAAAGTGAAGAAATTGTCGGGAAAACTTGACGTGACTTTGCCGATGTCCGCAACTCGCACAGTTCCTTCAATGGTTCCATCCGTTCTCCATAGTTCAAGATTGTCATCGACTTCTTGTGCTTCGAAGTAAATATGCTCACCCAGTTTAAAATAATCATAAGTATTAGCCAATCCATCACCTGATCCTTGGTTTATATCCATAAATAGTTGGGTGCCACTTGTTGTTCCATCAGAAACCCATAGTTCTCTGCCATGAATTCCATCGTCTGCCTTAAAAAACATTTGATCATTAATGACAATAAAATTCCTAGGCGAACTGCTTCCAGAATCGTTAATATCTAAAAATAGATTTGTACCTGTTTCTGTTCCATCACTACTCCAAAGTTCACTGCCTGTAAAGCCATGGGTAGCTTTAAAAAAGACTTGATCTTTATAGTAGAAAAAAGAATCACCATTTTCTCCTGAAGTTGCACCAGAACTTATATCCGTGTCTATATTTATGATAAATGTTCCTTCAGGAGTCCCATCACAAACGCCAATTTGAGTATTTGCTTGAAGACCTCCCGAATTTGCTCCCATAAAAATTAAATCACCCGCTACATTCGGGTCAAAGACTTCAATATATTCTAATGAATCTATTAATTGAGTTCCTTCTGCTGTTCCATCACTTCGAGTGATTTGTCGTATGCCGTCTGCAGAGTTAGCAACAAAATAAAGTGAGTCTCTGAATTGGAGAAAATGAGATGGATTATCACCGACGGGTATATCTAAATCAATTACCTGATAAGTGCCATCAGCTGTTCCATCTGTTCTCATAAAATCCCTTGTTGCATAATATAAAATATCATCAAAAATTTGAAAGTCTTCACTGTATCCAGAATTACTAGCGAGTGTGCTAAATGACGAATTGGGGCCAGAAGAACTATTGCTATAGTCAATAATTAATTTAGTTCCTTCTGCGCTGCCATCTGTTTCCCATAATTCATGACCATGGACCCCATCATTTGCTGAGAAAAGAATTTTGCCTCTGTATTCTATAAAGTATTTGCAATTAGATGATTCAGGGCCTGGGTTTATATCTTTAAGTAGATGAGTCCCTTGGGGGCTGCCGTCTGAGACCCATAGCTCGCGACCATGAATTCCATCATCTACAGATAAGTAGATTAAAGAATCACTGACTAATAGAGGATTGTTAATTCTTAACAATCCATCTCCCACTCCTTTATTAAAATCGGCAAATCGAATATACTGTCCTTGTAGATTAAAGCTAAAGAACAAAAATAGTACTAGGTTTATGCATCTTGAAAGACCAAGAATTATACGAGCTGTATCAAGACAAGTTAGCATTAATCTAGACATGATTTTTATATTAAATAGTCCACTCTAATCCAAGGGTCATTATATAACCCAAGTTGTAGGGTGTTCCATTTTAATTATTAATCTCGACTTCCTTTACCGTCTCCTCTAACCACTTATAAAACTCTCGTTGCCAAACTAAACTAT
>JAHDEC010000002.1:0-70245 GCA_020629035.1 Saprospiraceae bacterium
TAGTCTACTAGCTTCAAAGTATAAAAAAAGCCGCTCTATTTGGAGCGGCTTTTTTTTTAGCCTAATCTATTTATTTCAGGCAACCAAATTATCTTTTGTCTTCCATATAAAGACAAACACATACACTAAGAGGATTTGCAAATTTGGTGCAGTCATTTATCGAATTAATCAAACAAGATGGAAAAACTCAAATCATTTTTATTTATCGCATGTATTTTTTTCTTTACAATGGCCAATGCATAGAAAAATGCTGAAATTTATACAGATAGCATCCATTTTCAGCAAAATAAACACACTAGTTTAGTCCTCACTTATTCATTCCTAGATTCACCATTTGCTTTCCGTGCAGAGAAAACAGTCAATTCGACAATCGCGGACCCAAATGCAGATATTAGTTTGTTCAAAGGCATGACTTACTTTAGAATGACTCAGTCACTCCAACTCTAAGATGATGTCACAAATAGGCTATGGCTTAACTGAAATCCGAATTTTAAGGAAGCGACTAAGAGCTAAAAAAGTGTCTGAAAACACCTTGGCCTTACCTATTTTCTTTTTTGCTAGCATAGCATCGAACAGTTTTATTGGCAAAAAACCTTGAGATGCGGGAGTAAAATGAAATCTAATGACAGGAATTATACCTTTTTATTCATATCTGTAAGTTACAATGTAATCCAATTTTCCATTTTGGTATTCCATTATTTTTTCGATAAGACCAAGTTTATTATAACTGATTTTAACTCTTGAAATATCTCCAGGTTCGGGCAATACCGTTGTTCGGATTCTATTCCAATGATTGTTATTATAACTCTCCACCCAGTTAACAAAGACTTCTGTCAGCTTATTATTGGTGTCGTATTTATAGAAGACGTGATCTATAGTTTCGAATTGGCTACTGTTGCGATCTACTTGTTTAGTTACCTCAACTTTTTTGATGTTATTATGTAGATTATACCTGTAAACATGGAATACTTTGAATGTCTTATTATGATTTTCAAATAATTTAGCATGCAGCTTATCTTCTTGATATTGATATTTTGTAGTCGAAAGCAATATATCTGACATCATTTTACGTTCTGCGCTGAGCTTCCCCTTGGGATTGTAAAAATATCTTTTAATGAAGACGTTTTCATAGCCAGTAGTTCTTTTTACTATTTTACCTTTTTTGTTGTAGTGCAATGTGGTGGGCGCTCGTTCATTTATATAGTATATCTCTTTTTTTATTCTGCCTTTTTTTGTTTTTATCCTTTTGATGGTTGACCTCCGTGAGCTGTCATTATCAAAGATTTGACGGATTATTGTGGTGTCTCCATTTTGCTCTTCCGTTAAATGCCAATTGGTTACTTGTTGGGAAATCTTAGATGGATGTCTTAAAGTCTGAAACTGAATTTTTATTCCTCGATCATTAAAGTGAGATATTTCATATTGGATAGTGTCATTTAGGTTGGGATCAGTTCCAATTTTATGATAACTGAATAGTTTATTGGCTTTCATCAATTCTGTATCTGGGCTTATTTGCCCCCAAAGACAAAAAGTGTTAATACATAAGAAAAAAGTTAAGCCAGTTAATTTCATTGATCTTTAATCGCATGCTAAATCTAAACAAACAAATTGAAATTAGAAAGAATAATCTTACTCCCCATCCTGAAAATACAACCAAGTAAAACTAGCTAAGACTGCACCAATAATAGGAGCAGCAATATACAACCACAAATTCTCTAAATGACCTGAAACAACGGCTGGAGCAATAGACCTTGCTGGATTCATGGAAGCGCCTGTAATCGGACCGGCAAACATCGCTTCGAGTAACACTACAGCTCCTACAGCTAATCCCGTAAAAGAGGCGGTAGCCTTGTTCTGACTCACAAATATAATAACCAGCATAAGGAAGTAAGTGAGGATAATTTCTAATACAAAACTCTGATGCCAAGCACCTAATGGAAGGGTAGAACCAAGGTGATCATGATCCATAAAAAGAAAGCGAAGGAGCGCTGAAGCCAGAAAAGCACCAATCAACTGTGCAACTAAATAACCAATCAAATACTGCTTATTAAATCGATCGGTAAGTGAGAAAGCAATCGTAACTGCAGGATTAATGTGAGCACCAGAAATGGCTCCAAAAGCATAAATCATGGCCATCACTATCAGACCAAAAGTAATAGCAATACCTACATGACTCACACCGCCATTCGTAACATCATTAATGACAACCGCTCCAGTTCCGCAAAAAACCAAGGCAAACGTTCCTATTAATTCAGCTACATATTTTTTCATCCTTCGAGTTATTAGTTAATACAACATTGAACCTAAAACTAAACAGACGATAAGACAAAACCTAACAAAGCACCACCTGCAATAATCCAAATAGTGTTAAGTCCCTTAATCCCAAAATAAGCAGCAAAACTCAACCCGCAAATCAGCCAGGTCTTCCAATCTATTAAAATACTCTGACCCATCTTTAAACATACAACTAGCATGACTGCCACGGCTGCCACATTTACTGCCTGCAAGAAATAGGAGAGTGTCTTATTTCCTCGCATTTTATGGATAAATCTATTCAATCCCCAAACATAGAAAAACGAGGGAATAAAAATACCTAAGGTTGCCAATGCTGCACCACCAAAACCACCTACTTTATAACCTATAAAAGTAGCCGTAGATAAGACAGGACCTGGCGTCATTTGACCGATGGCAATCGCTTCAACTAAATCATCATGATCGATCCAACTTAAACTATCAATTAGCTCTCCATCTAAATACGCAAAAAGTACATAACCACTACCAAACAGGACAAGACCCACTTTTAAAAAAACTAAAAACAACTTCAGATGTGAATAAGAAATCGTAAGGAACATCAGTGGTAAAGCACCAAAGCTGAACATATAGTTGTTCTTAAATCCCAATTTAAACGCCATAAAAATCAAGCCAGCAGTAAGTATGCATATAATCTCATTTACACCTAAAAAAGAAGCTGCAATCACTGCAATTGCAATAATAATATGACTAGCATTTTTAACTGCTTTTTTGCCCAATTTATAAACTGCACCAATAATAAATGAGATTACCGCAGCCTTAATACCATTGATAATTGGAGTTGCCCAAGCATAAGACGAAAACTGTTCGAAGAATACCGCTACCAGCAGAGTAATAAGCACAGCTGGCAAGATAAACGAGAAACCAGCTACAAAGAGTCCTTTAATGCCCGCTCGATGGTAACCGCAATGCATGGTCATTTCAGTCGAATTTGGACCGGGAATTAAGTTCGTTATTCCCATGTAATCCAAGAATTCCTCAGATGACAACCATGACTTCTTTTCCACTAAATCGTCTTGCATCATCGCAACATGTGCCGCAGGTCCACCGAAGGCTACAAATCCTAATTTTGAAAAATACTTAAAGACTTCTTTTACTCTACTCATGGATAGGAATTATTTAAATAAAACTGCCTTCATAACGCTACATTAAGAAGGCAGTTTGAGGTCTATTTAAAACGTTTAAATTTCTCCAGCAACGGACTCATTAATGTTTACTAAGTGGTCACCAATACGCTCCAATGAAGAGAATAGATTAGTGAAAATCATGGCTGCATTTACATCGTAGTCATCCTTTCCTAGATGCTCTTGATTATATTTTCTCATCGCGTTTCGCTGTACATTAGTTTCTTCTTCTAAATCGTAGCATTTTGTGAGAGATGCATCATCATAAGTGGTCAAATTTAAGTTGTGATTCATTTCTTCAAATGACCTTTCTACGATGGCAAACAATTCGTTTAGTTGATCTCTTTGCTCAGGAATGAAGTAGATTTTTCTATTCATTTTGTTTTCCATGGTTTTAGCAAATTGATAGAAAATATCACCTACTCGTTCCATATCATTACAAATATTAAAGAAACTCCTCAACCTAATACTGGTTTTGTTAGTCATTTCCTTATCCGATAAGTTGGTGATATACTCAGTTATTTCTGTTTCGAACTTATCAGTAATATCCTCATATTTCTTAAGCTTGGAGATCAAGGTCATTTTCTCTTTCTCATCGGTATTGTTTAGTAAGTCTCGAGCAAAGCCAAGCATCCGTGTGGTAATTTCTCCATAACGAGCTACTTCTTTTTGTAATTCTACGGTTGCTAACTCTGGTGTACGATTCGCTGCATTGATAAACTTTAACTGATCTAAGCTTTCTTCTCCAGCTTTTTCTGGTACCGTTTTAACTGACATCCTGATTAACCAAGGAACAAAACCAATTAATAAGGCAACATTCAGAATGTTGAAAGTTGTATGGAAAGCCGCTAATATGTAAGTATTCATCACTTGAGTTTGATTCAAGTCAGCTGTTTTAATTTTAGCATTGCTTTCAAAAATACTAGTAAAGTTTTCTACAAATACACTTAAAAAGTCTATCACATATGGAAGAAGAAGTACCATCCAGAAAACACCTATAATATTAAATAAGGAGTGTATTCTTGCAGAACGCTTTGCCGCTGTATTTCCGATAATAGACGCTAATTCAGCGGTTATGGTTGTCCCAATGTTTTCTCCAAGCACCATGGCAGCGGCTACCTCAAGTGGAAGCCACCCAGCATAAACTAAGGTCAATGTAATGGCCATTGCTGCACTTGAAGATTGCACAATAACGGTAACCAAAGCACCTACCATTACGAAGAGTATTCTTGAAAAAACACCATACTGTGACCAACCTTCTATAAAGGATAACGCCTCCCCACCTAAATCTGGCACAGATCCTTTTAAGTACGATAGACCTAAAAATAGAATAGCAAAACCAATTAAAAACTCACCCCAATATTTACGTTTCCCTTTCTTTGAAAACATCATAGGCACACCTAGGGCAAATAATGGGATAGAATAAGCACTAAGCTTTACTTTAAAGCCTAAAATTGCTATGATCCATCCAGTTACAGTTGTACCAATATTGGCGCCCATCATAACACCTGCCGATTCTACTAAGGATAAAATTCCGGCATTTACAAAAGAAACCGTCATTACTGTTGTTGCAGAAGAAGATTGTACTAATGCCGTGATTAGAAATCCTGTAAAAACACCTAAAAAACGATTCTTAGTCATGCTTCTAAGAATATTTCTCATTTGCGAACCAGCGGCTCTCTGAATTCCTTCACTCATCATTTTCATACCGAATATGAAAAAGGCAAGGGATCCCATAATTTCAACAAACGTCCAAAGACTCATAGAAGAATCACCACTACCAGCATATGCCATATTTGGTGATAATAAAAGACCTGTTAGGATAAGTAGGATAATTTTGTGCATTGCTTTGTTTCTTTAGTTCTGATTTTTGTTAAAAGTGAATATCCATTTGAGCTCTAAATAAAGTAGAGTTCTGACTTACAGCTCGATCGATATAAGAAAAGTCGGTTTGTATTTTTAATTTATGTCCTACAATAAATTTATTAAGACCTATAGTATAATGTTGCTCATCTGTCGATGTGTCTGCTTTAACATCAGTATATCTAACCGCCACCTCCCAGTTGCTTGGGAGCATATAACCGGTGGCAATATTATATGCACTTCCTGTATAATATTTTCCAATTTCACTCTCATCTATATCCAACACTAATGGTCCACCGACTGCTTCTTTGTCAGCGTATTCAAACATTACAGATAGTCCTTGATATTTAAACATAAGATCGACAAATATAGTATTTAGGTCTTTACCTACAATATCACCAGCCGAGTTAATGATAAAACTTCCTTTTTGACCTCTTTCTCTGCCTGCATTTTGGTTATTATCATAAGTAAAACCTACGGCTAGTTTCGGTTTAGATTCTCGCTTAATTGAAGAACCGATATAATCACCTTTAGATTGGAATTTACCGAAAGGAAGGAATTCCACACGGTAAGTGTAACCAAATCCTCCATTGTAACCCGTTAGATGGTTTTTGCCTTCTCCCGTAGCAATCGAAGCGCTGGCGTTTATCAAGAATTCATCGCCAATTTTCTGCTTGGTTGACAACTGTAGGAATACATCACGGTCAATCGTAAATCTTGAGTTCAACCTTGATCGATCTACAAATTGAAGATTACCCGATGAAATAACTCGTTCTCTATTTCCGGCTAATTTTCCCTGCCCAAAACGTACATAGAAATTTTGGAAAAAGTTATAAGTCACATGAGCATCGAGAATGATATTTGCTGCATTTCCAAATTCGCTCGCATTGCCACCACCTCCATTATCTCTATTGGATAAAGCTAACTCAAGCTTGTACTTCAATTTAGGACTATATGCCCAACCATCAAACTTTAAACGTGACCTTCTGATCAATGCCGTTACATCATTATCAGCTTGGTAAATTCCTTCATCATCAGCTAGAGACCAGTCTGCAGCCATTAAACTTTGAAACCTAAAGCCTATTTTTAATTGAAAAGTAGAGTCTACGCCATTTATTTTAAGACCTTTCCCAAATTTTGCTGGGATAAATTGAGCATTTAAATTTTGACTTAAACCTAAAAATAGAAGTATGGACAGGACGCCTAATACTGTAAATTTATTCATTTTGGACAATTGAAAATTTTTATTAATTGGCAGCAAATGTAATAGTCTAATGTTAACTATATGTTATCATTTATTTTTTTTGAAGAGTGTCAGATAAAGGCTACCTTTCAATTGTCCAGAAAAAAATGCAACACGTTACCTGACACCCCACAAATGTAAAGTTGGCTTGTTACCTGAATGTTATTAAATGGTTAAGTAAATTTTATCAATAACTAATGGTTTAATTTAAGAAACACAAAAGGAAGTTCTTTTACATTAATATGACAAAGAAGATTAAAATGATCTTAGTTCATCGATGTAATTTTGTTCCATGATGTTAACAGAAGCAAAAAAACTACGATTTGTAGTATCATTAATCAGTCTTTTGGCTTCTTGCCTTGGAACCTTAGTTGCGCAAGAATACACACAAACCCTAAGAGGAAAGGTTCTCGATAAAGAAACACTAGCTTCCATTCCAGGTGTAATTATAGAACTAAACAGTATAGATAATGACCAAGTAATTGCTGTGGGTTTGAGTGATGAAAATGGTGAGTATATTCTTCCAAATCTACCAGTAGGCCAATTAAGATTAACGGCAAGAATAGCGTTTTATACTCCATTGATCATCGAGGATATTCAATTATCTTCTGCTAAAGAGGTGGTTTTAGATATCGCATTAGAAGCTTCTAACATAACCCTAGAATCGGTAGAAATCTCTGCTAACCCCATGAGAGGACAGGCGATTAATCCCATGGCAGCCTTAAGTACATTTACAATCACAGCTGAGCAAACTAAACAATTCGCAGGTAGTTGGGATGACCCTATGCGAGTAATTACTGCATTTCCAGGTGTAGTCCAGCAAGGTGGCGGATTTAATGATTTCACCGTAAGAGGTAATTCTGGGGCCAACATGCTCTATCGACTAGAAGGTGTACCTATTCATAATCCTAACCACTTTTCTATTCTAGGTAATTCAGGAGGTTTTGTCACACAATTTAGCACAGAACTTCTGAGCAACAGTGACTTCTTTTCGAGCGCTTTCCCAGCAGAATTTGGAAATGTGGTTAATGGAGTGTTTGATTTTAGGTTTAGACATGGAAATGATGAACATAGAGAGCACACATTTAAGGCGAGCATTTTTGGTTTAGACTTCGCAACTGAAGGTCCTTTTTCTTCTAAGATTAAAGCTTCCTATATCGTTAATTATAGATATTCTACTTTAGGTTTATTGGCCAATGTTATTGACGTTGGAGGAGTAAGGCCTGGTTATCAAGATCTTTCATTTAATCTAAATTTCCCACTGAAGAATAACGGGGTCGTAAAAATCTTTGGTGTGGGTGGTAGTGGAAATCTTTTGTTAGAAGCAGAGCGAGATTCTACAATGTGGGATGAGGACTCAAGAAGGGTAGAGCGTAATTGGGGATCTAACTCAGGGAGCGTAGGAGCAGCCTATTATCAGCCATTGAAGAAGGAAGCTTATTTTCATGCTGCTGCATCGGTCTCTGATGGTGAATATTTTGACGATTCGAAATACATTGATAATGATTTAAGCGAATATGATACGCAAATATCAAATTTGAAGGAATTTAGAATAAATGTTGCTGCAGATTATAATCGTAAGTTTACTAGTCGACATTATAATAAGACTGGTTTAATTGTAAATCATGTAGATCATATCTACAATGGAGCATTGTTTAATCGACAGATAGATGGCCTAGATACCTTAGCTTTTACTGAAGGAGCTAGCCAATATTTACAATTATTTAGTCAGTCGAAGTATTCACTAGGTAAAACCTTAGATTTAACGGCGGGACTTCATTATTTGTACTTTGCTTTAAATGGTAAATCAAGCATCGATCCTAGGTTAGCCCTTATTTACAAACATGATTATAATTCTAGTATGTCAGTTTCCTATGGACACCATTCTAGAGTTGAAAGTATGCCCTTTTATTTTGTGGAAACTGAAGGTAATAGTAGTCAGTCGATATTGGCAAATCAAAACCTCAGTTTTTTCAAAGCACATCATTTAGTAGCTAATTATACAAGGATGCTCACAAAATCACTTAAATTTTCCATGGAGCTGTATTATCAATATATGTATGACGTTCCTGCAGAAATTAATGGAAGCTATTCCGTACAAAATGCTTACCAGACGATTCCTGTTGTTGCACTCGCGAATACAGGAGAAGGTAGAAACTATGGTTTTGAAACGATGCTTCAACAATTTACTAAAAATGATTTCTATTACATGATCTCTGCCTCTATCTTCGATGCGAGCTACAAAGCAGGAGATGATGTCTGGAGATCTGCACAATTTGACCAAAATTATTCTTACAATGTCTTAATTGGTAAGGAATTTAAACGTAAACCCAAAAAGAATAAACAACGAAGTCTGGGATTAAATCTGCATTGGAGACATTCAGGAGGCACCTATTATAACGCGATCGATCTAGAAGCTTCAGAGTTGTATGGTTCTACTAGATATAATTTGACAAGCCCATACTCGTTAAGAAATCCTTCATTATATAATTTGGATTTTAAAATTACAAGAAGAATTAGTAGACCCAAATATGCTTCAGAATTGAGTCTTAGCATCAAAAACCTATACAGTAGTCGCTCGGTAATTGATCGATCTTATGATCCAGAAACGAATGGCATTAAAGAGACAACAGATTATGGAGTTATTCCGAATATAGCCTATAAAATTTCGTTTTAATCTTGCATGGTGGACATGAATTATCTATTATGTAAAAACCTAGAAATTAGAAAGTAACCATCTAGTTTATAGCTATTTATAAATTATTATATATCCAATATTAATTTAAAATGTTCCCAGTGTTAAGTCAAGGTTAACTATTCAGATCAAGTCTATAGATTACTTAACAAATAGATAAAACCAATTAGTGGACTATGCCTATTAGTTGAACCTACATTTGTATCATCAAATAAAAACAAAATAAATTGTAAATGATGTTACAGAAGAGCCACTTATTATTTTCCATCTTAATTATTCTAGTAGTATTAGTCAGTTGCGGAGAACCGTGTGACGATATAGTTTGTGATCCCGGGTTTTCTTGTATAGAAGGTGATTGTGTCGAGGACGAAACAAACACAAATTTACCAGCGACTATCTCTTTGGACATGACCTTAAGCAATGATCAAATTCATACTATTTCAGGGAAAGTAGTTGTGGAGGAAGGAGCAACGTTAACCATTGAGGCTGGGACTATCATAAAAGGAGAACAAGGATCGGGTTCTTCGGCTTCTGCTTTAATTATAGCTAGAGGAGGAAAAATCATGGCTAATGGTACAGAAGATCAACCCATCATATTTACATCAGCTTTAGATAATATAGCGCTAGGAGAATCTTCAGGAACTAACTTAGACGAAACAGATAATCAAAAATGGGGTGGATTAATAATTTTAGGTAAAGCACCCATATCATCAATGGATGGAGATACTGAAGCACTTATAGAAGGTTTACCCGGAGATGAAGTATTTGGTTTATATGGTGGTGATGACCCTTCAGATTGTTCGGGTTCTTTAAGCTATGTTTCAGTTAGACATGGTGGAGCTGAAATTGGGGAAGGCAACGAAATCAATGGAATCACGTTTGGAGGTGTTGGTTCTGGAACGGTAGTCGACAACATAGAAGTTACCGCTAATCTTGATGATGGGATTGAGTTTTTTGGAGGAACAGTTAACGCAAGTAATTTACTCGTTACTTGGCAGGGAGATGATGCAATAGATATAGATCAAAACTATGCAGGAACCATAGATAACTTTTACATAGGACACGGCGGTGACGATACAGATGAAGCATTAGAAATCGATGGACCTGAGGGTAATACGTATACAGATGGTGCTTTTACCTTATTAAATGGAACTTGTGTTGCTTATGACCAACTTAAAACAAGTGCTGGAGATTATAAATCAAGATCTATTGGATTGACAAGAGGTATTTGTTTTAAAGGTTACGCAAATGGACCAAGAGTTAGAGCTTCCTTTGATCCAGAAAATAGTTGTGAAGAGAAAGCTGATGCTTACACTAATATGGTAGATGGAATACTGAGCTTTGAAAACAACATGTTTGAGGATGTAACTAATATAATTGCCATCTACGCAGACAATGATCCTGGAGAAACAGAATGTTTTAATGCAGTTGCTGATGCTTACAGCACAACAGCAAATAATGCAATGTCTGCGGGTGGAAATACGATCGGAGCTTGCTCAGGTGGTGCTAATACTTCAGGTTTCGGATGGACTTTATCATCTCAAAAAGGATGGATACAATAAAACAAACAAATGGGTTTGAAAGGTCCTAATCTACCTTGTAAACCTATAAATAAAACTTACTTTTTACTTACAAATCTACAATCTACAAAATGCAAAACTTAACAAAAGTATTTTCAGTTCTGCTCATACTCTTAACAGGAGTCCAATTGATGGCGCAAACAGGTACTATAAGAGGTACAGTATACGATGAAGCAACTGGAGAGACTATTTTATTCGCCAATGTGTTAATCACGGGAACTACTGATGGTAGCTCGACAGATCTTGATGGAACATATGCTCTAGAACTGGCTGCAGGAACTTACTCATTAACAGTTTCCTATCTTGGATATTCAAATTTAATTCAAGATAATATCCAAGTTAAACCAGGAGAAGTGACCTTATTAGATTTTAAATTACTTGAAGAATCAGAGATGATTGACGAAGTAGTAATTAAAGCCAAGCAAGTCAGAAATACTGAGACATCGCTGATGACTATTCAGCGTAAATCAGCTAACCTGTTGGATGGTGTATCCGCACAATCTTTTAGAAAAATAGGAGATAGCAATGCAGGAGAAGCACTAAAAAGAGTAACAGGTGTTTCTATAGAAGGAGGAAAACATGTTTATGTTCGAGGTTTAGGTGACCGATACTCTAAAACCATTTTAAATGGAATGGATATGCCTGGATTAGATCCAGATAGAAACTCTGTAGAAATGGATATTTTTCCGACCAACATTATCGATAATATTTTAGTGTACAAATCATTCTCTCCTGATTTACCAGGTGATTTTTCAGGTGGTGTGGTTGATGTGGTAACTAAGGATTTTCCAGAAGAAAAATTCACTAACGTGGGTTTTTCTTTAAACTACAACATGAGTCAACACTTCAAAGCCAATGCTTTATCTTATGAAGGTGGAAACATGGATTGGTTAGGCATAGATGATGGAACAAGAGCGCTACCTATTAGCAGACAAGAAGCGATTCCAGACGAATCACTTGATTCACCTCAATTAACGGATATGACTCAGTCATTTAATCCTACTATGAGTGCTCAAGAAACTGGCAATAACCTAAACAAAAGTTTATCTTTTAGTACAGGAAATCAAATAGAAACAGAAAAAGCAACACTAGGATATATTTTTGCAGCTAATTGGAAAGAGAATTTTAATCATTTTGATAACATTGAAAATAATATATTTCTCATTCCAATTGAACCAGGAGAAACAGATTTACTGTCTGAACAAATGACCTCTGGTACCGTATCGAGCAGAAATAATTTTTCTAGTGCAATGGCTGGTTTATCTGCTAAAAGGAAAAACCATAGACTTAGCATGAAGTATTTAGTACTACAAAATGGTTTGAGCACTGCAGCTCTATTAACTCAGCGAAATTTGGAATCAAATCCTTCAACGATTATTAAAAATAATCTAGAATACAACCAACGAACAGTTAATAGCATATTAGTCGATGGGAAGCACGTTTTTGGGAATACAGGAAATTTCGAAGTGGCTTGGAAATATGCACCTACTTTTATTAATGTAAAAGATCCAGATATTAGAAGTACTGGATTTGAGCAGACCGAAATAGGTTTAGAATGGAGGCCTTCAGTTGGTGCATCTATTAATAGAGTTTGGAGAGATTTAACTGAACAATCTCACAATGCAAAAGCAGATGTTACTTACAAGTTTAACCAGTGGTCAGGCTTAGAAAGTAAACTAAAAGCAGGAGGAGGAATGATTATGAAGCACAGAGATTTCTCAATCACGAATTTCTTCTTTTCGATTAAAAACCAATTCAATTTCGACATAAACGGTAATCCTGATCAATTATTCAGCGAAGAAAATATTTGGACGCCTGAATCAGGCAAAGGTGTCTATGTGACGCAAATTTCACCAAGTGGAAGTTTCGAACCGGCTAATGTTTACGAATCTAATTTTAATATAATGTCAGCTTATGTATTAAATGAGTTGCCTATCACAAAGAACTTTAAAGCTATCTATGGACTAAGAGTCGAAAAAAGTGACATTAGATACACAGGACAAAACAACCAAGGAACAAGAAAGTATACGCGAGAAAAAGTATTAGACGATATTGATTTTTTACCCTCAGTAAACCTTGTGTATTCAGTAAATGACAAAATGAATGTAAGAGCTTCTGCTAATCGAACAGTAGCAAGACCTACATTTAAAGAAAAGTCAATTGCACAAATTCAAGATAGAATTTCAGGAAGAGCTTATTATGGTAATATTGATTTAGAATCCACCGACATTACAAACATGGATTTAAGGTGGGAGTATTTCTTTGCTCCAGGTCAACTGTTTTCAGTGAGTTCATTCTACAAGCATTTTGATAAGCCTATCGAATTGGTTCCATATGCTAGCTTTGAGCCAGCATCTATTACACCAAGAAACCAAGATCAAGGGCGTATGATTGGTACAGAGGTTGAGTTTAGAACAAAGCTTGGATTTGTATCACCTGTCTTGAAAAACCTAGGTGCAAATGCAAATTTCACCTACGTAAAATCATCTGTTGATGTATTGGATGAAAATGGAAATGCGGCTGGGACTCGAGATGCTTTCTTAGGTTTATCTCCTTTTTCTGTTAATGCTGGTTTATCTTACAATATTCCTGAAACAGGTTTACAGACATCTATTGCCTACAATCTACAAGGGAAAAGATTGACTATTGCCGGCGCAGGTTCTATACCTGATGTATATGATAATCCGTTCCATTCATTAAAAGTTAAATTGATAAAGACGTTTGGACAAAATACACTGAGTATTATGGCTGATAACCTGCTAAACCAAGACAACATAAGATGGTATGAGTGGGAAGGAGCAAGCCCAGAAGTTTTCCAACAATTTCACCCAGGTATGAATATAGGGTTCAGCTTCGGTAGAACCTTCTAGAAAGATAAAGATTAGATTTTGTAAGTAAATCCCCATGGTAGTAGATTGCCATGGGGGTTTTTATTTGTGGTAACCGTGATTAAGTGCTTAATTTCTGATTAGAGGGTAGTTTATTAATGAGTTTAATTTAGTAGCCCAATGTTGTGTTAAGTTCTAAGGAAGATTAATTCACCATCTTCATCGTAGCTTATAATCACGCTAGGTTGGCCCATTTTTTTTGATTGATCTTCGAAGTTTAGCTCAGGAATTACATCGACTTCTTCTTTGATGCCTAGTGATATATCATCGAATGAACCAGGAAATGGCTCTCCTGTGAAATTTGCGCTTGTGGAGACGATCGGTCTACCAAATTTTTCGATAATATCAAGAATTACACCTTCTCGTACCCATCTAATACCTACGGTGCCTTCTGGCGCCACAAGGTGCTTAGGTAATGTATCTGCCGCTGGATAAATACAGCTTGTAGGCTTAGCGTAAAAGTTAAGTAAGGTTTGGACTCTTGGATGGATATCACCAATGCACGACTTAAGCATCTCTAGTGATGAAACTAGCAGAATAAATTTCTTATCAGGAGCTGATCGCTTTAATCTAATGACCTCTTTTACAGATTCACTATTAAAGGCATCACAAGAGATTCCCCAGATGGTATCTGAAGGTAATAAAACAGTTTTTCCACGGCTCAACGAATTGACTAGGCGGTCAATTTCTGGTTCGGGTAAATACATATAGTCTTTAATTTGGTCAGGTCATTCTTCACAAAATCAACACCAAAACGTACAAACTATATTCAAATAGTATATGAACTATCATTTATTTTTAAAAAAATGATGGTTTCTACAACGTTTGGCTTAATAAATGACTATAAATTAATAGAGATACTTTTAGGATAACATTTGCGTTTACTCATAAGAATTGTTTGCATTGAAATATTTATTATCAATACCTTTTTTACTTAGCCTGATTTTGTTCAATGTCGGAGAACTTTCGGCAAGTCATGTGGTAGGTGGGATTCTGCGTTATGAGTGTCTAGGTCAAACAAATAATACAACTAGTTATCAAGTCTACTGTTCCATTTATCGCGATTTAACGACCGGTGGAGCTGATTGTGAAGAAATAGCATCATTTGGTTTGTATAGACAACTGGCAAATGGAAATTGGGAGTTTGTAGATGTTTTTGAAAGTGCACTGCTTGGTGAACCTAGCGAGATTGAAGGTATAGATTATCCTTGCTTAGAAGAGCCGGTGGACGAGGTTAGGGTTGAGTCTTGTGATTATTCGTTTATCATAAATGATCTGGAAATCATCAATCAGCCTTACATGATGGCTTATCAAAAGTGTTGTAGAAATGATGATATTATAAATATTTTTGATCCTACCACAACAGGTATTGCCTTGACTAATGTGATTAGTCCATTAGCCCAAGAGCTCTGCAACACTAATCCTGATTTTAATGAACTCCCACCGATATTTATTTGTGGAGGAAATGAATTGTCACTTTTGCAGGATGCAACCGATGCAGATGGTGATGAATTAAGGTATTCGTTTTGTAATATTTATCAGGCAGGTGGAGAGTCGACTGGAACACCTAGTAGCTGTAGCGGAATCACTCCAAATCCAGCTAACTGTTTACCTCCCTTTCAGGAGGTAGGTTTTACTAATCAGTATAGTGCAACAACTCCTTTAGCTGGAAATCCAGTAGTGAAGATAGACCCTATCTCTGGTCAACTCACGGGAATTGCCAATAGATTGGGCAGGTTTTCAGTGGGAATATGTGTAGAAGAGTTTAGAAATGGAATGAAAATAGGAGAAATAGTGAGGGACTTTCAATTTAATTCTCAAGATTGTGAACCCACTGTTTTTGCTGACATTAATTTGCCCAAAATTGGTAATAGCCAATATTACATGAAGTCATGCGGCAATACTACCATAGAGTTAATTAATACCAGTGCTCCCACATCGAATATCGAAAGTTATTTATGGAGTTTTAATGTCGGTGGTGAGATGGTGAGTAAAGACACTAAAGATTGGACGATCACGTTCCCAGACTTTGGCAGTTATCAAGGCTTGATGATTATTAATGAAGGCCTTTTGTGTGTAGATACTGCATTTATTAGCATCGATGTTTTTCCACCTATAGAAGCAAACTTTAATATTGATTTTGATACTTGCACACTTGGACCATTAAATCTAATTGATCAAACGGAAGCATTTTTAAGTACGATTACTGACTGGTCTTGGGACGTAAATGGAGCAGTTTATGAATCACAATTCCCAACTATTCAAATTACAGAAGCTGGAGATTACCTGGTTCAATTGAGCGTATTAGATGATAATCTTTGTTCGGATACATCTTCCATTAATATGGCTTATTATCCACTTCCTGAAAGTTTATCCATTAATCCTTCTGCTTATAAATCTTGTGCACCTAGCTTAATTTCGTTTGATCAGTTAAACAATATTGTCGACAATAATTATTCTATAATTTGGCATTTTGGAGATGGGGAATCTTCGACTGAGGTGAACCCTCAGCACAGCTATAAGGAGCCTGGGTTATACAACATAGAGCTGATTATTGAATCACCTACTGGTTGTGAATTGAGTGAGCAATTTATAGATTTAATACTCATTGAACAAAGTCCTGATGCTGCATTTAGCTATACACCAGGAGAAATTAACAGTGTGAATAATTTAGTCAGCTTCACAAATGAATCTAGTGCAACGATTAGTTGGCAATGGACATTTGGAGATGATGGATTCTCAAGTTTAGAAAACCCTAGCCATGAGTTTAGTGACACTGGCTTTTTTGATGTCCAACTGGTGAGTTTTCACGAAAATGCTTGCACCGATACTATGATACAGCGTCTAAATGTAAAACCACTTGATGTATTTTACTTCCCTAATGCGTTTAGCCCAAATTACGATGGGAAAAATGAAACCTTTAAAGGGAAAGGAATAGTAGAAGGAATGAACAATTATCAGATTAATGTCTGGAATAGATGGGGAGAATTAGTATTTCATACTGACGACCCAACAGAGGGATGGGATGGCAGAAAAAACAACATTGGACACAGACTAAGTGATGGAATGTACGTCTACAGTTATACTTATTTTAATGCTAGAAATGAACAAAAAAAAGGGAAAGGAAAGGTTCTGCTACTAAATTAAGCAGCAGATTTTGTCTTCCATGCATTATTTTAATAAGCAAATGACGCCAAGGAACCTGCAATTGGTTTTTAAAGCGTAAATTTATAATTCATTCAGACACAACTATGAAAAAGTTACTGATCGCCTTAATGGCATTCATACTTGCTCCAACAATTACTAATGCAACACACATTGTAGGTGGTCTTTTGTACTATGAATGTACAGGTATGAATCCTGATGGGACCATAGATTTAGAAATTACCTGCAAGCTGTACAGAGATACAAAAACAAATGGAGCGGACTGTGATCCTAACCCATTGTTTGGTTTATATAGACAGTTAGACAATGGTGATTGGGAGTTTGTAAATCAAATTCCTACGAACTTAATAGGACAACCTACCGAAGTGATCCCTAATGATAATCCTTGTTTAGATGAACCGGTAGATCAAGTGGGAGTGGAACAATGTAATTACCGTTTTCCAATAAACAACCTTCCTGTAATAGACAACGCATATATGATATCTTACCAAAGGTGTTGTAGAAATAATACGATTTTCAATATTGATGTACCAGGTGAGACAGGCATTGCTTTAACAGTCGAAATAAGTCCTGAGGCTCAACTACTATGTAACAGCAATCCGACATTTAATGAATTTCCGCCCATATTTATTTGTTCAGGCTTTGATCTGAATATAGATCAATCAGCCACTGATCCTGATGGAGATTCACTAGTGTATAGATTTTGCTCACCATTAACTTCGGGTGGAACTGATGGTTCCACAACTCCAGGAAATGCAAATTCTTGTACAGGAGTACAACCTGCTCCTGCTGGTTGTCCACCGCCTTATGATCCAGTTGTATTTTTAGCTCCAGATTATGCTGCGCAATTCCCGCTGGGGGGAGATCCATTGGTAAAGATTGGCCTAACAACAGGAATAATAAGTGGAATCCCGAACATGCTTGGACAGTTTACGGTGGGAGTCTGTGTCGAGGAATATCGAGATGGTGTCAAGATAGGAGAGGTAAGTCAGGATTTTCAATTCAATGTACTAATTTGCGAACCTACCGTTTTTGCGGATATTGAAAGTGCTGCTGAAGTCTCTAATCAAGAATTTTTTATTCAGTCGTGTGGAGAAAACACGGTTGATATTGTTAATAATAGCACCCAACAATCTTTTATAACAAGTTATGAATGGATTTTCGATATAAATGGGACAATGGACACATTTACCACAAGAGATGTAAGTGTCACTTTTCCAGGAATCGGAGATTATACGGGTACTATGATTTTAAATAAAGGAACCGATTGTGCAGATACTGCTGATATAACAGTCGGCATATTTCCAGCTATAGAAGGTGATTTCGCTTTTGTTTATGATACCTGTGTTGCTGGACCTGTAGATTTTACGGATTTATCTACTACTGGTGCAGATGCCTTAGTAGCATGGGAGTGGGATTTTGGAGAGGACGTTTCAAACGTGCAAAATCCAAGTCATATATATTCTAATCCTGGAAATCAACTGGCAAAATTAATAGTGACAGATAATAATGAGTGTAAGGATACCGTAACTGAAATTGTTGAGTATTACCCTGCGCCTTCGACGGTAATAGTTGAACCGAATGCATTTATTGGTTGTGCGCCAGCAGATATTGTCTTTACTAATCTAACCATGCCGATTGATGAAAGCTATGATATAACATGGAGTTTTGGAGATGGTCAAACATCGAATGTAATTAGTCCGACGCATGTTTTTGATACGCCCGGACAGTACACAATAAATATCGAAATAATATCTCCTCTGAATTGTGAGGTTATGGCGAGTTTTACGGATTGGATTACGATAAAACCTGGACCTATCGCTGATTTTGAATTTGCTCCCGAAGAATTAAATTCACTTAATAAAACGGTCGATTTTACAGACATGTCTATTGATGGAATTGCTTGGCAATGGAGCTTTGGTAGTGAAGGCTTTTCTCAGCTACAAAACCCGACGTATGAGTTTCTAGACACTGGAACTCATAGAGTCCAATTAGTAACATTCCATGAATCAGGTTGCACAGATACCTTAGTCCAATATATAGATGTAAAACCACTGACTAGATACTTCTTTCCAAATGCATTTACACCAAACTTTGACGGTACTAATGAGACCTTCAAAGGAAAAGGGATTGTCGATGGAATGAATGATTACACCTTAAATGTTTGGAACAGATGGGGCGAACTAGTATTCCAAACGGAAGATCCAAGTGAGGGTTGGGATGGAAGGAAAAATAATAGTGGACAATTATCACCTACAGGTGTCTATGTCTATACATATAGCTTCAAAGGAGCTAGAAATCAGACGATAGAAGGAAAAGGGAAAGTAACTTTATTAAGATAATACATTTAATAGGTTTTTTTTCCTAAAATGTTTCTATCTTTGCGGTCGTTTAAAAGCAAATTAGCATGGATTATTTAAAATATATACACGATCAGATAACTGAAAAGAAGGAATATCCTGATTTTAGACCTGGTGATAATATTACAGTGGCCTATACTATTAAAGAGGGTGCTAAGGAGAGAATACAAAAATTCAAAGGAGACGTTATACAAATTAGCGGAACTGGTTCAACTAAAACATTTACAGTTAGAAAAATTTCTAATGGTGTAGGAGTTGAAAGAATTTTTCCAATGAGTTCTCCGATTATCAATAGCATTGAAATTATGAAGAAAGGTAGAGTGAGAAGAGCAAAACTTTTCTACTTAAGAGATGTAGTAGGTAAGAAAGGAAAAATCAAAGAAAGAAAATTCTTTAAGTAAAATAGAAAAGCCTTCGAAAGAAGGCTTTTTTTATGCCCTTACTAAAAGTGTCTATTTCTCAAATAGATACAGAGTGTTATCAATATTAAATTTATTTGCAGGAATATTGACTTGGAAACGCTGCCATTCATCAGTGATTGTGATTCTATCTTCATTCACTTTAGTATAGCCAACTGGCAGGCTAAACCCTTCAATCACATTATCCCATTTAGCTTCGAAAATAACTGAGCCATTTAATTTATCAATATTTCTAAGTGCAAGTTTAGGAATGCTTGGTCTTTTAAGGTACTGTTCAAAAAAAGCAGACAACTCTAATCCAGATTTTTCCTCAAACCAGTCAAAGATTTCTTCATTACTGACATTTGAGAATGCATATTTTTCGTAAAGTCCTCTAACCATTGAAAACCATAATTCATCATTATCGATGACGTGTCTAAGTGTGTGTAACACCCAAGAACCCTTAAAATAATGGTCGGAAGCCACCCAATCTCCAAAATTCACATCATGAGGTCCAATGATTGGTTCTTTATTTTCAAAAATCCGCTCCTGAATTAGATGATCTAAGGAAGCCGACTTTCCCAATGTATATTCTACGTATAAGGCTTCTAAATAAGTAGTAAATGATTCGTGAATCCACATGTCGGCATGATCATTACAGCTCAAACTATTACCAAAATATTCATGACCTGTTTCATGCACAATTATATAATCCCAATCTTGATTTCTAGGTATCAGACCACCCAAATATCCTCGCATATATTCATTGCCGTATGCAATGGCACTTTGATGTTCCATTCCAAGATATGGAGCTTCTACTAATTTAAAACCATCATTCATAAAAGGATAAGGGCCTAGATAATGCTCATAAGCTTCCAAAACCCCTTTTACTTGCTTGAAGTGTTTTCTTGCCTTTGCTAGATTATAGTCAAGCACATAATAACTTAGAGCTAGCGTATCTCCCGATTTACAATAGTACTCTTCAAAAAAAGCGGCATACTGCCCTATATAAAAAGTGACGTTATAATTATTTATCGGATAGCTTACTTTCCAATGATAAGTATCAAGATGTTCGCTAGATTCTTTAGATATAAGCTGGCCATTAGACACACAACTGTATTCGTTCTCTAAGGTGTAATGAATATCCATGCTGTCAGGCTCATCAGATAAGTGATCTTTATTAGGCCACCATAAACTAGCACCCACACCCTCGCAAGAAACACTCATCCATAGCCTCTTCTCCCTGTCTTTATCCCAACAAAAACCACCATCCCAAGGAGGATTGATAGCCTCCCTAGGCTTTCCTTGATAATAGACATAGATCGTATGCTCACCAAGATTTTTAATGTTCTTAATGTCAATAAACACTGCATTGTATTCTCTGGAGAAACTTAACGTTTGGTCTTCATAAATGATGGAATCTATGGACATGTTCTGAAATAGATCTATTTGCATACGCTCTGAAGACTTAACTAAGTCAAATCGGATAGCATTGAAACCCTCGATAGTCTGAGACTCCATATCGAACTGGATATTCAGATCATAGTGTTTAACATCAAAACATGATCTCTCTGCACTTAATTGGCCTCTTAATGTATCAGCTTTAGTAAAGTGCTTGTGGTTCCAAAAATGATGATCCTGAGCAATTAAATAATGAGTATGGCTCAAGGTAATCCAAATGGTGCAAATTAATGTAACTAGGGTTTTGAGTTTCATTAGGCTTGTTTATGTTTCAACATTTGACGATAAATAATGGAATCCATCCAACGGTCTGGCATCCATTTTTGTATCAATGATATAACCAATGCTTGTTTATGAATTAAATATCGAGCCTTTTTGGCTTTACCTGAAATGATTCGATCTATTAAGCTTGTTATCTTAGTCACCTCAAATGCTTTTTTCTCCGTTTCTTGTACAAGTTTTTTTGCTGCTGGAACGAAGGATTGATAATTTCCGGAGTTGTATCGATCTAATTGATCTAATGACTTATTCCAAATTAGTGATTTAATAGGCCCTGGTTGCAAACATACAACATCTATTCCCCAATGCTTTAATTCTATTCGATAGGCATCAGATGCACTTTCGACAGCATACTTGCTCATACAATAAGCGCCTAGAAATGGATTGGTCATGATACCTGAAACCGATCCAATATTAATAATCTTAGCCTTTTTTGCTTTTTTAAGCAGCGGAATAAATGCATTAGTTACCGCAATTAAGCCTATAACATTCACATCTAATTGTTTTCTTAGTTCATTTATATCCATTTCTTCAAGTGGACCTACGACAGCGATTCCGGCGTTATTTATTAAGATGTCGATGCTATCAATACCCTGGGTTACTAATGCATCGCGGACACTTACTATTTCATCTTCTCTGGTAACATCAAAGTTCACAGGGATAAATTGTGCGCCAAACAAATCCCTGAGCTTAGTATTACTGCTTTCATTTCGAATGCTGCCTATGACTTGATGACCTTCCTTGCATAAGTGTTTGGCCATTGCAAATCCTAATCCTGAAGAGACGCCGGTTATTAATATAGTCTTCATAGTAAACATTGAATAGTCAAATCTAAATACATATTGCCTAATTAGCGACAATCAGAGGGCATTTGTAAGTTAATTCCAAAATGCTTCATTTATCTTAGTCAAATAATCTAATTAGAAATAAATCTTTATGCGCGTTTTATCTGTCTTAATTTTTCTACTTATTTCAAGTATTGGGACTGCTCAAATGGTAGCCTCCGTTCACACTGCTACTTTTCGAGAAGATGATAAGAGCTACGTAGAATTATACACAGGAATTCCAGCTCAAGCAGTTACATTTAAAGAAGATGAAGCGGGTCAGCTTCAAGCAAAAGTAGAGATGGTATGTTTAATTAAGAAAGATGCTAAAATAATTTCTGCTGAAAAATACCTTTTAAATAGTCCTAGAGCTCTGAAGAAAAAGGACTTTTGGGATGTACAGCGATATTCTTTAGATAAGGGAAGATATACCATAGATATTGAGTTGACTGATGTACATGATACGCTCCAAACCTTTTCTTTTGCAAAAGAATTAGTGATAGATGAGCCTAAAGAGAAAATAGAAATATCCGATATCATTTTATGCAGTGAGATCGGTAAGGAAAATGATTTGGCCTTGTCCAAATATGGTTTTGGGTATGAGAAACTCCCTTATGATTTGTGCGCAAAGGACCAAGATCATGTTTCGTTTTTTTGCGAAATCTACGGCTTGAATTATCTAGACGTAGAAGAAATGGTTATTCATTATCAATTATTTAAAGGCTTTGACGATAACATAGAAACCGAAATGATTTTGCAAGGTTTCGAAAAAAAGAAACGATCTAACGAAAAGCTAGTCTTTGTGGAATCTATCGATCTTGAAAATGTTCTCTCTGGAGAATACCACTTAAGAGTCGATATTATTGACCGAGAAAAGAACATTTTAGGGTCTAAAAATCAAAATTTTCAAATTCATCACCCTGAGACTGATTTAATTAACCAAGCTTATCAGAATGAATATTTTGAATCTTCTTTTGTCCATGATCTCGACATTGAAAAACTTGATTATTCTTTAAGAGCAATAGGCCCACAAATACCAATAAATGCTCAAAACATCCTGATGGATTTAATAAGAAATGGTTCAATTGTGGCTAAACGCTACTTTCTATTTTCTTACTTCAGCGGCCAATCTGCAGAGCATCCGGAAAAAGTGTACGAACAATATATGGAAGTGGCCAGAGCTGTTGATAAAACTTATCGAGATAATGTAGGCTTTGGTTTCGAATCTGATAGAGGTTTTATCTTTTTGAAATATGGAAGACCAAACGATAAGGTAGTCATTACGGACGAGCCTTCAGCACCACCATATGAAATTTGGATTTATGAAAACATTGAACTAACCAAACAAACCAATGTGAAGTTTTTATTTTATAATCCAACGCTTGCTGGCAATAATTTCCAACTTTTACATTCAACTTGTAGAGGTGAAAAAAACAATCCAAGCTGGGAATTAGATCTTTATGGTGACGCTCAGGGAGAAATGCCACATAACCGAATTGACGATAAAAATGTCGGGGATAATTACTTTCGAAATGCTAGACAATATTTTACAGAATTTTAAGTATCCTAAAGCTGCTTATGCTGCTTAATTTCTTAGATTTGTGTCTTAATTACTTCAATTTAAACTAAGTTATGAAAACCTCTATTCGACTGATTTTCAGTTTGTTTTTCTTTTTTATTGGATTTCAATACATTGTTGCTCAAGGAACCTTACGAGGTCATGTCTATGATGAAGGTACAGGTGAGGCCATTATTTTTGGAAATGTGGTTTTAGATGGAACAACTATCGGAGGAACAACAGACGAAAATGGATTTTTTAGTATAACTGGAATTGAAGCAGGTAATTACACCTTGACGGCAAGCTACATTGGCTATGAAAATACTTCTAAGGAAATTGTTATCAAGGACGAGCGAATTACTTATGAGAAGATGTACATCAATGCAGGAGGGGTCAGTCTCGGTGTTGTGAATATTTCTGCTGCTAAGGAACAGGCTCGAACAGAAGTACAAGTATCAAAACTGCAGGTCACTCAAAAGCAAATAAAGGCACTTCCATCTACTGGTGGAGATGCAGATATTCTCCAATATCTACAAGTAGTACCCGGGGTTGTAACAACCGGCGATCAGGGTGGTCAATTGTTTATTAGAGGAGGATCTCCGATTCAAAATAAAATTCTACTCGATGGTATGACGATATATAATCCATTTCATTCCATTGGTTTTTATTCAATATTTGAAACTGAAGTAATCAAAAATGTGGATGTATTAACAGGTGGATTCAATGCCTATCACGGCGGAAGAATTTCTGCAGTAGTTGATATTAAAACTAGACCAGGAAACAAGAAGCGTTTAGGTGGTCAAGTTTCCGCAAGTCCATTTATGGCTAAGGCTTTAATCGAAGGACCTATCATCAAACTAAACGAAGATGCTGGAAACATGTCGTTTATTTTGACGGCTAAAAAATCGCTGATAGAACAAACTTCGCAGGTAATCTATCCACATGCTGTTAGAAATGACTCAGTAGGATTGCCTTTTGATTTTCAAGATATATACGGTAAGTTTTCTTTTGGAACGAAGAATGGTAGTGAGTTTAATTTGTTTGGATTTAATTTTTCTGACGTTTTTTCTGACCCATCAATAGCGACTGTTGGCTGGAATAACTTTGGTGGTGGAATGAATTTTAATGTTCTTCCTCAAAATAGTAGTTTAATCCTTAACGGAAAAGTAGGATTCTCTAATTACGAAATAGAGTTAGATGAAGGCGATAATAAACCTCGAACCAGTGGTATTAATGAGTATTTTCTAGGACTAGATTTTAATTTCTTCGGAAACACTTATGAATTTGACTATGGTTTAGAAATCAAAAGTATCCGTACTGATTTCGAGTTTACTAATCCATTTGGAATTAATTTATCTCAGTTTCAGAATACCACGGAAATGGCGGCGTATTTCTTATACAGAAAGGCTTGGAATCGCTTAGTAATTGAGCCGTCTGTAAGATTACAGTATTATGCATCATTAAATGAGCCAAGAGTAGAGCCTAGATTAGGAATGAAGTTTAATGTGACTAATAATCTGAGACTAAAAGCAGCAGGTGGTTATTATTCTCAAAACTTAATAAGTACTTCTAATGAGCGGGACGTCGTCAATCTATTTACCGGTTTCTTATCTGGACCAGATGCTTCGATTGGATCGCATGAAGGTGGATTTGCTGATTCTAGGTTACAATTTGCTCAGCATTTAGTGACGGGTGTTGAAGTCGATTTAACACCAGCATTAACCCTGAACTTAGAAGGATATATTAAAAACTTCCCTCAAATTATTGTTATTAATAGAAATAAACTTGATTCTTCAGAACCAGATTATGTTACTGAGAGCGGTGCAGCTAGAGGGGTAGATTTATCTCTAAAGTATGATACTCCTAAATGGTACGTTTGGACTACTTATTCTCTAGGTAAGGTTTCCCGATTTGATGGCGAGCAAACTTATGCGACCTTATTTGATAGAAGGCATAATGCAAATGTTTTAGTATCCTATAATTTGGATGAGACGGGTGACTTTCAGCTTAGTGGTAGATGGAATTTTGGATCGGGTTTCCCTTTTACTTTGACGCAAGGATTCTACCACAATATCCTATTTGAAAATGGTGTAGATTCCGATATTTTAACTGAAAACAATGACGATGTTAGCATCATTTTTTCAGAAGAAAGAAATGGAGGGAGATTACCGTACTATCATAGATTTGATTTATCGGCAACCAAAATTTTCAGATTTAGTGAAAATCTTAACATAGAAGTAGTAGCGAGTGTTACTAATGTTTATAACCGAAGAAATATTTTCTATTTTGATAGAGTGGAATATGAGCGAGTAAATCAACTGCCAATTATTCCAAGTATTGGATTGAAGCTAAATTTTTAAGGATATATTAATTGATTATATATATTTGCGTCCAAATTTAAGACTATATGTTAGACAACTTTAGAAACTTACCTGCTGAACATTTAGAGACATTAAAACACTCAGTGTCTTGGATAACTGTTCTGATTGCAGGAGCGGATGGAGAACTAGAGACCAAGGAGTTAGCGTGGGCGGAAAAAATTGCGAAAATAAGAACCTACGCTGCTGAAGATCAAATATTAGATTTCTTTAGAGCTGTAGGTGTAGATTATTCTGAAGTGCTTGCAGCCACAGTAGAATCATCAAGTAAGGATAAAACAGAAAGGACACAACAGCTCAGTGAAAAGTTGAGTCAATTAAATGAAGTTTTTCCTCTGTTAGAAAGAAACTATGCAATTGTTTTATATAATAGTTTGTTGTCTTTCGCCAAGCATGTAGCTAAGTCATCAGGAGGATTCTTAGGGTTTATGACCATCGATTCGGAAGAGTCAAAACTGATTGAATTACCAATGATAAACAGGATAGGCTAGTACTTATCCCATTTCCATTTTATTATTTTGTTGTATTTTGTATAGTGAAAATAACTATATGAAATTCGCTATTTGCTTATTGTTAAGTTTAATGATTGGTAGTGCCTACGGACAAACTAGCTCTTTAAACTGCAAGGTTATTGACCAATCAACGGGTGATCCTTTAATAGGAGCTAACGTAAAATTAGGTGAAGGATTTTATACTACTGATCTGGATGGGCAATTTGAAATCAGTGAACCAGCTTCAAGTTTTACCATTGAAATCACCTACGTTGGCTTTGAAAACTATCTAGAAAGTATTCAGCTAACCCAGGGACAAACTTATCTGGAAATTGCCCTTAAACCATCATCGCAAATTTTAAATACGGCCACAATTACTGGTTCGAAGTATGAACGGAACACGCTGAATGCCGTAAGTTCTATTTCAGTTTTAAAACCAGCCTTGATAAAAGAGACCAACGCACCGTCTATAGATCAGGTTTTAGATAAAATACCAGGAGTCCAGATTATCGATGGGCAGGCAAATATACGCGGCGGTTCGGGATATTCCTATGGGGCTGGCAGTCGCGTGCTCTTGTTAGTTGATGATATTCCAGCATTACAGGCAGACGCTGGGAGACCCAATTGGACAGATATACCGGTAGAGAATATTTCGCAGGTTGAAATTTTGAAAGGTGCATCGTCAGTGCTTTATGGTTCTTCCGCACTTAATGGAATTATTCATGTTAGAACGGCCTATGCGACCTCTACACCTGTTACCAGTGTCTCTACTTCATACACTCACTTTATGTCTCCAGATGATGCGAGAAAGCAATGGTGGGACAAGTCTCCATTTTCTTATAATGTTGGTTTGCTACACAAACGAAAAATTGGAAAATTGGATGTAGTTGCAGCAGGGTTTTATCATACAGAAGATGGATTTTATAGAGGGACTTTTACCAACAGGCAAAGAGCTAATCTGAATCTGAGGTACAGATTTAATGATCGATTAACAGCAAGTGTGCAAACTGTACTAAACAACTCTGAAGCTGCTAATGAATTTGTCTGGGCAAATCCCACAACTGGAGCTTATATACCTTTTGGAGACCAAACGACTACGACAAATGCACTCAGGTATTACATAGACCCAAGTGTAAACTATACAGATAAATTTAACCATCAACATAAGTTGAAAGGAAGGTATTATTCAATAGATAATCAAAACACAAATAATCAATCCAATAGCTCGACCTATAGATTTTTAGAATATCAATTTTTAAAAAATATTCCTTCGCTAGACATGGATATCATTGCAGGAGCAACCGTATCTGCCATTTTCTCGGATTCAGAATTGTTTAGTGATACTATTTTTACCGGGAATAATCAGGCGGCATATATACAATTGCAAAAAGTGTTTTTTGATAAGTTGACAGTCAATGCTGGGACTCGTGCAGAATTTAACCAACTCCAAAGTCCGGCTATCTTGTATGGTATTACCTTACCCAATGGTGGATTAAATAAAGAATCAAAGCTGATTTCGAGAGCAGGAGTTAATTATGCTTATAACGATCATTCAGCAAGCCGTCTATCATGGGGACAAGGATATAGATATCCAACGATTACTGAAAAATATATATCTACATCTGTTGCTGGTTTTAATATATTCCCAAATCTTGACTTGGAATCAGAAACAGGATGGTCTGCCGAGATTGGACACAAACAAGGATTTAGCATTGCCAAAGTGCTTGCCTATGCAGATCTTTCTTTCTTCTGGTCTCAGTATAATAATATGGCAGAATTTGGTTTTCACGAGGAAGATGGAGTGCTTGGATTTAGGTCGCAAAATATTGGAGATACAGATATAAAAGGGCTGGAATTAGAGTTAGGTTCTAGTTCCAACATTGGACCAGTACAATTAAATGTGCTAGGTGGTTATACCTACATCGATCCTAAGTATAGGAATTTTGATGAAGACATCATGGAGAGTAGTTCCTCTACAGAAAATATTTTAAAATACCGCAGCAAACATCTTTACAATTTTGACATTCAAGCATCCTATAAGTTTATAAGTATTGGTATTGCCCAGCGGTATGCCAGTCAAGTAGAAGCTATCGATAAGCTATTCTTTACGCCAGTTGATTTTGTATTTGTAAAAGCTTATTTAGACAATAACACCACCGATTATACAATTACCGATGTGAGATTTTCCCTTAAATACAAGGAATATAAAATTGGATTCTTAGTAAATAATCTCTTTAATATTGAATATACAAAACGTCCTGCCTTATTTGAAGCTCCTAGGAATGTTGGTATAAGACTTTCCGCCCAATTTTAATCGGTTGATTTAAACAAAAGCTATTAAATACATATTACATTTATACGTAACATTAATATGATGAAAAGACAAATTTTATTTTTACTCCTTATACTTACAAGTCTAATTAGTTGCAAGACTGACGCAAAAACTACAGCCAATAGAGTAGGCGCACCAGAAAACGATAATCAAACCGCTTTGATTGAAGAAGCTGACCGTCAAGCAGAAGCGGCTAAAAAAGCAGTGGAAACACAATTAAAAAAAGCAGCACAGAGTGAACCTCAGCTTATTATGGAGTCAAATACAACTTCAGAAACTACTGTGTTAACGCCTACTGATGCTAAGGCTAGCAAGTCTAATGAGATAAAAAAAGAAGTTGTAAAAGAGACTGAAAAAGTAATCCAAACACAAGTATCCAATACAAAAGATGCCATTGTCTTGGAAAATAACAACGAACTCTCAAAATCTAAGATGAAGGAGTTTATAGAGAAGAATAAAGATTTGTTGCAAAAGGAAGTGGAAAAAGAATCCACCGAGACAAACACAAAAATTAAAGAAAAAGCAACGCCTTCAAAAGAAACTCCGGTGGTGGATACACCTCCAATTCAGGAACAAAAACCAGAAAAAGAGATTCCAGTTAGTAAACCAGATCACGGTTTATTTAATAGTATATTAAACGCAAATGTTACAAACGGAAGGGTAGACTATGCCTCTATTAAGCAATCAATTGGGCAACTTGATGCATACCTAAAACAATTAGAAGAAAGCACATTTGACAGTAGTTGGTCTAGAGCTGATAAGCTAGTGTATTGGATTAATGCCTATAATGCATACACCATAAAACTGATTATCAACAACTATGGGGTTTCAAGCATTACTGATATCAATGGCGGAAAACCTTGGGACAAACAATGGATTAATTTACAAGGAAAGACCTACTCATTAAACAATATCGAAAACGATATCATTAGGCCTAAGTACCAAGAGCCACGAATCCATTTTGCTGTGAATTGCGCCGCTAAATCTTGTCCACCCATTGCTAACCAGGCATTTACTGTGAGCAATCTGGAAAGCTTATTGGAAAGGCAAACAAAGTCTTTTATAAACAATAGCACCCATAATCAAATATCGGCATCAAAAGCGATTGTTTCTAAGATATTTGAATGGTATGCAGAGGATTTTGGAGACCTAAAAACCTTCCTTAACAAGTATTCGAAGGTGCAAATAAACGCTAAGTCCAATGTCGAATTCAATGAATACGATTGGGCTTTAAATGGTAAATAAAGGTGAATGGAATATTACTCCTTAATCAGTTTTTGTACAGATACCTGATTAAGCCCATATTCTACAAATACATAATAAAAACCTTTTTCTAAACCACTCACATCGATAGCTCCCTCTTTGTGAGAAACAATTAATGGAAATCCATTGGTGTTTCTTACAGTAGCTTTAGTGAAGCCTTCTGACTGGCTCTCATTTAAAACTAAAGTGATCTTTGTTTTCGATGTATTTTGAAAAATTTCGAAAGAATAAGGATTTAGTACTTGTTCTTTGATAGGATCGTGGTCGTCATTTGCCACGATGTAGTCAAAGCTGTCATCGCTAATGCTAGCCATTTGGCTTGACATTGGGGTAGTAGCGATACTTGCTAATAAGATGATTGTAAATAATTTCATGTGTGTTTCGGATATATAATTTAGACTACTAATTAATTTCAACGTCACCAATTGATATGTTAAAAATTTAATTTGGTATTCTGGCGCAAATATGCGAAAATTAAACATAAAAAAAGCCCAACTGTTCAATAGTTGAGCTTATATTTTGTTAGTTGCGTTTAACTAAGCAGAAAACAGGCCTTTAAATTGACCTTTATGTCCGAATACTGTCAATAAACTTAAGATTACTCCAAGTACAGCTCCGGGAGAGTTTCCAGGATCGTGTAATAAATGGAATACCAAAGCATTAAACATAATGGCGGCTGCAATCACAGTTGCCAAAGGAACAAATTTTCCTAAGATGAGTAAAAGTCCGGCTACTACTTCTAACACTCCAATGATTTTCATAAAACCTGATGTGATATAAATGCCCATTAAAGTGCCACCATCACCTGGAATTGCTGGAAACTCCATAAAACCTATAAACTTGTTTAGTCCGAAAACTAAGAGGAAGACCCCGAATAAAATACGGATGCCCATTGATACATTTGCATTCATTGTTTTGATTTTTTTGGTTATTAATAACTTAAGTTAAGCAATAAATTAACGCAAAGTCATTTTTGAAATTATTATTTCCAAAAATATGCTCAGTTCTATTTAGAGTTTCCAAAATTGATATTTAGACCTGATTGTATATAGAATTCATTAAAGGAGAGATTATTTATTAAACTATTGTAAAGGTTTCTTTGAGCTGATAAATTAGCGCTAATATTTTCGCTAAAACCATAATTTAGATTACTCGACTAAATACAATTGAGGGAATCGAGCTTTTAGAACTTTATTAAATTGTGCTTAATCCAAATTTAAAACATCCCTCATCGTAAAAATACCTTGTTTTCCTATAATCCAGTTAGCTGCAAGTAAGGCACCTTGAGCAAATCCCTTCCTATTATAAGCATGATGTTTTATGCTTATTTGGTCAATGTCGGAGGAATAATTTACTTCATGAATTCCTGAAACCTCAGACTCTCTCTGAGCATCAATGTGTAAATTATTGTTCATTTCATTTTTCTCTAAACTCCAAGTGTCATACACCGAATGATGATTAAATACACCCTTAGCTAAACTGATGGCTGTTCCACTTGGTGCGTCCAGTTTGTGGATGTGATGTACTTCAGTAATAGCTGCTTTATAGTCTAAATGTTCGCCCATTACTTGTGCAAGTTTCTCATTAATCATAAACATAATATTCATCCCTATGCTGAAATTAGAAGCATACAAGAAAGCTCCTTTATTTTCGATAAAGGCAGCTTCCACGGTAGGTTTTTGATCGATCCAGGCTGTAGTTCCTGCAATGCTTGGAATGTTAGCTTGCGCACACAATAGTAAATGTTCTACGGCTTTGCTAGGAACTGAGCATTCGATAGCCACATCACATTTGGATAATGCCTCGATGGTTAAATCTTGACTATTCTTACTTGTAATAGCTAGAGCTATATGATGACCAGCTTTTGTGGCAGCCTCAGCAATCGAACTACCAAGTCTTCCCATTCCTATAATTGCGATGTTCATAATTTGAATTTTGTGGTTTTTATACGAAAACTAATAAGTTTAAGATTATCAAAGACTTAGAAAAACACATTAAAAGCATATGAAATTATTATTGTAAATCATTCCTACTTTTATGTCGTGAAGATGTATATTAGATTTGCTATTCACAAACATACTTTCTTCCAGCATCCGAGCATAAAGATTGATTTCTTTATTTAATTTCAAAATCAAAACGCAGATTTAATTTTTTATATGGGTTGGTTCAAGCGATTTACTGATGGGATACAGACGGCGACAAAGAATAAAAAAGAAGCACCAGATGGCTTATGGCACAAGTGCAAAAGCTGTAATGAGACCTTTACTTTTAAGGAGTTAAAGGATAATTATTTTATTTGTCCAAAGTGCGATTATCATAACCGAATCGGGTCGCATGACTACTTTGATTTGATCTTTGATGGAAAGTATAACCTACATTTTGAAAACCTTCTTTCTAAGGACTTTTTAGCTTTTACCGATCTTAAACCTTATGAAGAACGATTAAGTGCTGCCAAGGAGAAAACAGGTTTGGGAGATGCCATAACTGTTGCAGAAGGGAAAGTAGCTAAAAAGACGCTTGTGGTTGCAGCCATGGATTTTACATTTATTGGAGGATCTATGGGTTCTGTTGTTGGAGAGAAGATATCACGGGGAATAGATCTTGCTATTTCATTAAATTCTCCGTTTATGATCATCTCTAAATCAGGTGGTGCTAGGATGATGGAATCAGCCTTTTCACTAATGCAGATGGCAAAAACATCAGCGAAACTAACCTTATTGGCCAAAGCTGGATTGCCTTATTTTTCTTTTATGACGGATCCTACAACAGGAGGAGTTACTGCTTCTTTTGCCATGTTAGGTGACGTAAATTTCTCTGAACCCAAAGCTTTAATTGGATTTGCGGGGCCAAGGGTTATTAAAGAAACGATTAAAAAGGATTTACCAGAAGGATTCCAGCGATCTGAGTTCCTGCTAGAACATGGTTTTCTAGACTTCATTGTACATAGAAGCGAATTGCAAAAACGCATGAAGGAGCTGATGCAAATCTTTAAGAAGGATAATCAGACGACTCCAGCTGAATCACAACAAACTGCCTAGATAAGGGAGGTAATACATTTTTTAATTCATCGATAAAGGATTCACCATATAGGGAGATGTATTGGAAGATATTGTCAGTTCTTTCCTGTAATCCATTATTTGGAAACAAACGATCTTTTATCTTCTTAATCTTTTTGACTTTATTTTCTTCCTTAGCTTTTACGGCTCGTTTTAATCTGGATTCGAACTGATCAATTATTTTATGTTGTTTTGATGAAGCCGCAAGTATGGATTGTGCAACGCTAGGATCTATAGTTTTTGCCAATGCTGCCATCCGTTCAAAGATGGCCTCCGACTCAGACTTATGCGCATCTAGATTTAAAGGTGCATCAGCAGATTGTGTGATGAGTTCATTCACTACGACATCGAAATCACTAAACAATGATTGGATACCTAGGTTCATTTTATCCCAAGTGCTAGCATCTTTTTCCTCGAGAATTAATGCAGAGTTTCTTCGTATCAAGAGCGGATAAACAAGCTTAAAATGTTCGAACTGAGTCTTACGTTCTAACCAGTATGCAATTTCACCGCCACCACCTATATAAGCAACGTTTGGCAGACAAAATTCCTGAAATAAAGGTCTCATGATTACATTAGGACTAAAAGATGCAGGGGATTTTGCCAAGTGATCTAGTATGGCCTGCTGAGAAAAGCGCTTATCCACATTGACTAAAAGATAATCATCCTTCTCTTTAGTAATTCTGTACCGTTTGCCCTCATAATGCAGAAATAGATTGATATCTCTTGCATGCGCCTGTGGACTATGTTGTAAATCAGTAAGTCTACTTTGTGTTTCTTCGACAAGGGCTTGACTGACACCATTTACAAGTTCTTCTTTGATAACTGAACTGAAGGAGGATTTTAGGCGAGAATCATCCATATTCAGGCATACTAAGCCATATTTTCCGAATAATCTATTGACTACTTTGTTTTGGAAAGAGGCATAATTTGAAGCTTCAGCCAGACAGTCTTTTATTTCGCTTAATAAGTCTTTCACCTTAGACCTTTCCCCTAAAATAGCTGATAACTCATCTAGAACTTCAGCTAATCCTTCAGTACTCATTCTACCGACAGCTCCTTCCTGTTCACGATTCCATTCAATTATTTTGCCAAAAATTTTACAATACTTAATTTCATCAAAATCATGATCTTCTCCACCTGAAATAAAGAGCGGGACAAATGTATATTTTGCTTGTTCTTTATTTAGCAGTTCAGCTATGTTAATGGCGGAGAGGATTTTATAAATGTAATATAAAGGACCTGTCATGAGGGAAGGCTGATGAGCCGTAATAAGTGTAAAAGTGGAATCTTTAGCTAGCAGTTCAATATTTTCTAAGACACTTGAATAGGCTTTCCTATCTAAATATTGGTCCCGTAACACGTCCACTAACAAGGCTCGTTGATCTGAACTAAATTGATCTTGTTTTTCTTTGGCATGTTTGATCAATGTTGCCACCGAAGGAAAGTCATTTATAAATGGTTTGAGATATTCCTTTTCCAAGGCATAGGCTTTGTCTTTTGTAGAAAACTGAGGGATATCATCAAATGAAAATGAATGAATCAGCATGGCCGGTTTTTCTTTTTATGCTAAGGTATCTTATCAAGGCGTATCAATAGAAATTAATTGAAAATTGTTTTACAATTTGTCTTATTTTAATTAAATATTATAGAACATTGTAATATTATTTTCCAGAAGATTTTATGCTTAGTCTAATTTTTAAAAGGTTGGCGTTTGGTGTAGCCTCACTTTTGATGGTGGTAGTACTGATAAGTAGCATCATTTACTTGTCGCCTGTAGATCCGGCTCGCTTAACCTTTGGGCAGCGCCTAGATCAGAGCAGTCTTGACTTGAAAAAGGAGGCACTTGGCTTAGACAAACCACTTCGGACACAAATGGCTTATTACTTCAGGGATATTTCACCCATAAATTTTATCGAAAAAAGCAAACTTGAATCCTTAGCGTATTCAAATTATACACAGTTATTTGCGACCAGCAATAAACAATTCATTATAAAAAGACCCTATCTACGAGAAAGCTTTCAAACGGGTGATCGAGTCTGGAATATGATTAAAGTTGCCTTGCCCAACACCTTGATTTTGGCCTTCAGTGCTATTTTTTTAGCTACTTTATTAGGTATCCTCTTTGGCTTGATTGCGGCATTGAACAAAAACCATTTTATAGATCGTTTTTTGCTGACTATCTCTACCTTAGGCTATTCAGTACCTAGTTATGTGAGTGCCATCTTTTTTGCCATTCTTTTTGGATTTATACTAAAACATATCACTGGCTTAAATATGCAAGGAGGTTTATGGGAACTCAACGATTTTGGTGATGAAGTTTTGGTTTTAAAAAACCTCATTTTACCTGCGATTGCACTTGGCATTCGACCAGTTTCTGTCATCTTACAAATTAGTAGGAGTGCTTTTTTAGATACCTTAGAAAAGCCTTTTGTCCTTACCGCAAAAGCTAAAGGTTTAACACTAATTTCCATCATTAAAAAGCATGTCTTAAAAAACTCCCTTAATCCGATTGTAACCTCAGTTTCTGGGTGGTTTGCATCCTTACTTTCAGGAGCCTTCTTTGTAGAAAGTGTATTTAGGTTTAAAGGGATTGGTTTACTTACCGTCAATGCATTATTAAATTATGATATACCCTTGCTGTTAGGATGTATTTTAGTCGTGTGTAGTTTTTTTATTTTGATCAATGTTGTCCTAGATTTCATATACGCTTATCTAGATCCAAAGGTTAGCCTCTAATAAAAAAAGAGACCCAAGCGTTGCTCAGATCTCTCTTCATTTCAATACCTAAATATATTTACTTCTGTGGCAAAATAAAGCTTGCTTTAACTCCGTACGAACTCAGTCTTGTCATTCTTGTAGGTCCGTCAAATAAAGCGCGATAACCAACACCATATCTGTAGTCAAATCCTAGCTCTACACGTTTTAAAAGCACAAAACCTACACCTACTTCAGCAAAGGCTCTTTGATGAATCCCATTCTTTACTTTATAACTTGAATACGTATAATCCTGGAAAGAACTGCCAACGGCTATATCGGTAATGGCACGATTAAAATTTTGATCTACTGAAACCTGATCTGCATTACCATTTACTGATAAATGTCCATTAAACGAATATCCTAAGTTTGTACCCAAGCCAGCATATAACTTAATAAATCTTCCAAGATTAGCACGCTTATTAATGGAAGTTTCGATGGCAATTTCGTTTGTGTAACTATTAAAGCTTGCAAAGTCAAAATCACGATTGAAGAATTCATCCGTCATTCTATCAGTGTGTAAATACACTCCATCTACCCGGTTAAAAATTCCAACAGCATTCACATTAAGCTCCATGTTTTTCTGTCGAGCCATGTCAAATACTAAGCCTAATCTAATATGAGGATTTTCACAAACACCTCCGTAAACAGAAGATTGGTCAAACTCTAAATCTCCAACAAGGGAAGCATCAGCACCAATACCAGTACTTCGTAAATATTCATAGTCAAGATTGTTGACCATATCTAAATCCACACCTGTAGATAAACTAATCTTTTTTAACTTCAAAGCTTTGGTAGCTAGTTCAGCTTGCGCAAACATTTGAAAGCTAAACAACATTGAAAAACACAATAATGAAAATTTCTTCATGACTTATTTTTAATTAATTAATAGTTACTTGTTATTAGGGTTATCGCTTGCATCTTGTCAAGGGTTGGTAGATTTGCTTAAAATTTTAAAGAAATAATATTACTGACTTCATTTTAGCCACTAATAAGTAAAACTTTAGTAAGCTTGGTTCTCCTTAAGCCGAATTGTTCTTAGAGCTAATGCTCCTTGGTCTATGTTGATAAACAAGCTTACATCTTTAATATTATTAATTCTATCCTTAAATCGGCTTGATATGTCTTCTTAGTCACTCTAGAATAATATATATATGTATTTTTGTGATATAAAATATGCTATGCAGACAGATAGGTACGCACAAAGAGGAGTTTCGGCATCTAAAGATGAAGTTCACGAAGCAGTCAAGAATTTAGATAAGGGCCTTTTCCCCTTAGCATTTTGCAAAATACTTCCTGATTTTACGGGACAAGATGATGATTATTGCAATATCATCCATGCGGATACTGCGGGTACCAAGCCTAGTCTAGCCTACATTTATTGGAAAGAAACTGGTGATTTATCTGTTTGGCGCGGAATTGCTCAGGATGCATTAGTGATGAATTTTGACGATATGGCCTGTGTGGGGATGTTAGATGATTTTGTCTTATCCTCAACCATCGGCAGAAATAAAAATCTTATTCCTTCGTCTGTTGTCAAAGAATTAATCGATGGGACGCAAGCTTTTATTGAGCAGATGAGAACTTATGGCATTAATATCCACCACGGAGGTGGGGAAACTGCTGATGTAGGAGATATCGTTAGAACTATAGATGTAGGCTTTACCATTTATGGTCGGATGAAGAAAGAAGATTTGATTGTAAATAACATACAGGCAAGAGATGTTATTGTTGGTTTTGGCTCTGCCGGCAAAACAAGTTATGAGACCGATTACAATGGGGGAATGGGAAGTAATGGATTAACTTCTGCAAGACATGATGTTTTCCATCATGTTTATCGGCATAAGTATCCAGAAAGCTACGATCCAGCAGTGCCGCAAGATCTAATTTATAGTGGCACAAAGAGCTTGACAGATAAGATTAGTATTGCTGGCGAACAAGTAAATCTTGGAAAATTGGTGCTAAGTCCCACAAGAACTTATCTTCCACTTCTGCAACAAATCGTGAAAAACCATAAAAAGGCTATTACTGGAATTATTCATAATACGGGAGGAGCACACAGTAAAGTATTACGTTTTTTAAACAATAAGAAAGTGGTGAAAAACAACTTATTGGAAATCCCTCCATTATTTAAACTTATTCAAGAAGAATCAAATACCTCCATGAGGGAAATGCATAAGGTATTTAACATGGGCACCCGCTTAGAAATTTATACAAAACCTGAAGTTGCCCAAACCCTAATTGACATTGCCTCGTCTTTAAACATAGAAGCCCAAATTATTGGTTACGTTGAAGAATCGGACACTAATGAGGTTATGGTCACTCGAAATGGCGAAAGCTTCTCATACACATAAACATAGAAATAAATATTAGCTAGTTGCGTTTTAACGTAGGCTAAAACAATCAATTCAAACTCAATGAATAACTTTTTACTTTCCTTATTTTTCCTGGTATGCTATGCTATTGCTGGTGTTTCACAAACAACCATCAGTGGTTATGTGGAAGACGCAGCCACAGGAGAAAAATTAATTGGCGCAACGGTATTAGACGAATTATCTGGAGAAGGGACGATAAGTAATACTTATGGATTTTTTAGCCTTACCCTAAAAGGGGATAGGGCTCAGATGGTGGCTTCCTACTTGGGTTACATCTCAGAGACAGCTGAAGTAAGATTAGAGAAGGATACTAAAATTGACTTTAAGCTTAATCAAGGAAGTTTGATGGAAGAGGTCGAGATTGTTGCCGAGAAGTATGAAAGAATCGAGGAGGAAACCCAGATGAGTAAGATAGAAGTGCCTGTAGAACAGATAAAACGAATACCCGCTTTATTAGGAGAAGTAGATGTTATGAAAGCTTTGCAGCTTTTACCTGGTGTGCAATCTGGGGGAGAAGGACAAACTGGACTTTATGTCCGAGGAGGAAGTCCTGATCAAAACTTGGTACTATTAGATGGTGTACCGATCTACAATGCTTCTCACGTATTGGGTATATTTTCTGTGTTCAATGCCGATGCAATCAAAAATGTTACCTTAACCAAAGGAGGTTTTCCGGCAAGATTTGGAGGGCGATTATCCTCTGTGTTAGAGATAAACATGAAAGATGGAAACATGCAAGAATTTCATGGAGAAGGATCGATTGGGGCTATCTCATCTAAATTGACTTTAGAAGGTCCAATCATCAAGGGTAAAACATCGTATCTAATATCGGGAAGAAGAACATATGCAGATCTACTTGCAAGACCTTTCATAGCATTGGCCAATAGAAATAACGAACAAGATTTTAAATTAGGATTACATTTTTATGATCTAAATGCTAAAATTAACCATAAGATTAATGACAAGCACAGATTGTACTTAAGCTTGTATAATGGCTCAGATGTTTTTAGCAATGAGGTAAGTGAAGATGAGTTTAAAGTGGGAGGTGGTATAAGATGGGGAAATCTTATTTCATCATTAAGATGGAATTATCAAATTAATCCACGCTTATTTGCAAACACAACATTGACCTACTCAAAATACGATATAACCTTTGATGTTTTTCAAGAAGATTCTTTTAATGGACTCACCCAATCTTTTTCGGCTATTTACCAATCAGGAATTGAGGACTATGGAGCAAAAGTAGATTTCGATTTTATCCCGAGTCCAAGACATTATATACGTTTTGGGGCGGGTACCACAAGACATAGGTATGATCCAGGTGCCATCGCTTTTGATATAAGTGTCGTCGATACCACATTTACTTTTGGGAACGATCCATTCTTCTCGTTTGAACATGATGTATATATTGAAGACGACATCCAATTGGGAGCATTTAAAGCGAATGTAGGCTTGCATGGGTCAATTTTTGATACTGATGAAAAAACCTATGTGTCCGTACAACCAAGACTAGGCTTAAGATATCTCATCAGTAATAAGACCTCCCTAAAAGCTTCCTTTAGTACAATGACACAAAACATTAATTTGTTGACAAGTGAAGCTTTATCATTACCTACAGATCTTTGGGTGCCAAGTACAGCTCGTATTAAGCCACAACGTGCTTGGCAAGTAGCAGCTGGTTTTGCAAAATCTTTTGGCAAAGGGTTTGAATTCAGTACGGAGGTTTATTATAAATCCATGAAAGATGTAATATCTTTTAAACCAGGAGCTTCCTTTTTATTTGATTTTAATAGTGATTGGCAAGATAAAGTGACTCAGGGAACAGGAGAAGCTTATGGTTTAGAATTGTTCCTCCAGAAAAAACAAGGGAATACAACTGGATGGATTGGCTATACGCTAGCTTGGAATAATAGAACATTTGATGAAATAAATGGAGGGGAAACCTTTCCATTTAGATATGATAGAAGGCACGATGTTTCGGTAGTATTATCTCACCAATTAACCAAGAAATGGAATTTGTCAACTGCTTGGATATACGGAACAGGAAATGCCATATCATTACCCATTTATAAATATTCCATTGCTGACATAAATGGAGACTTTTTCAACACTCCGCAAATAGAATCACTCGGAGATAAAAATGGATTCAGAATGTCAGATTACCATCGATTAGACCTTGGTGCAGAATGGAAAGGTAATCCAAGACCAAATGGTATGCAGTTTTCTTGGGTCTTTGGAGTTTATAATGCCTACTGGCATAGAAATCCATATTATACTTTTGCTGACTCTGAAGCTGTATATGATGAGGACGGCAATTTTATAGGGACAGAACCTGTATTTCGAGAAATAAGTATTTTACCTATTATCCCATCAATCTCATTTGGAGTAAAGTTTTAAATTAATAGCTATGAAAACGAGTATAAAAATCCTTGTAATTGCATGTTTCTGTTTCTTTGCAGCCTCATGTAATAGTGACCGATTTAGTCAGGTGGTGGATGTCGAACTTCCTGAGCATGAACCAAGATTAGCTATTTCTGCAGACTATCGACCTAATAATGATGCAATCTTGATAACTGTTTTTGAGAGCCAAAGTATACTTTCACAAAACCAATCAGCTGCCGTTGAAGAGGCTGTCATAGAATTAAATGCCGGCGGAACAAGTCTAATCGGTACTTTGATAGAAGATACTGGCTTTTATTTTGGTGAGATTGAGAGCCATGCTGAGCCAGGTGATGAGGTCGAATTAAGGGTGAGTGCTGATGGCTTTGAGACCGTTGTCGCAAAACAATTAATCCCTGACAGACCCCTCATTAATGAGATAGCGTATACTGAAGATGGAACGGTTGATTTATACGGTGAGCAGGTGGATTTATTGGAAGTGACTATCCCCGATAATCCGAATGAGGAAAACTATTACATTTTAAGGGTATTCAAAACAGAATATACTTCTTTTGGAACTTATTCTTATTCTACCTACTTAGAAACACCAGATTTTACCGTGGATCAAATAGATGGTGGCTTAGGATTTACCGACCAATCTTTTATTGATAATGAATTAACCATTTCTTCTAGCATTTATAATTATATGGACGAATCCTTGGATAGTGTGAACCTAGTGGTAGAACTTGAAAATGTTACTCGAGACAAATACTTATTCAAGAAGAGTCTTCAGGCATACTATAATTCACAGGGACCTTTTGCTGAACCTGCTGATGTTCACGAAAACATTCAAAATGGTTACGGAATTTTTACAGCTTCCAATGCTGCCAGAGATTCAATAAGAATCTTTTAATTCGTAATAATAATTTGCTTCGTAACGATTTGATTATCTACTAAGATGCTTAATGAATAGCTTCCAGCTGCTAGATTAGCAGGTAGTTGTATTACTTTGTCTGATAAATCTGAATTGGTCATTATTTCCTTACCGGTCTGATCATATAATGAGGTCCAACTACCTTTCTCTATGCTAAGGGTCTGTCCTGTCTGGACGGGATTAGGAAACACATTCGTGTTTACATCTTCAGAAGGGTTACTGGTCTGTGAAACACAATTGGTAGATTTTAGCCAAAGAAGTGCTTCGGATAGTATGTCATTTCGATTGGGGAAGTCAATGGTGTGATTTACCCCATCTAAGAGCATAGAATTAACACAGGCATTATTTTCTTCTAGTAAGTCTAATAATGGAAAATATCTGGAATTAGGTGAGTCAGCCGAACCATGTACTAAGTAAAAGAGTTTGTTTTCGGCCGCAGCTTGTACATCCAAAATTTCAGATGTCCCATTAATAGCTGCTCCTATGGGCATAATACCTGCAAAAGTATTTATATGATTCAGCCCATAAGTGTAACACGTTTTTCCTCCCCACGAGAAGCCCATAGCATAAATAGCATTTTCATCCACATTATACCAGTGCTGCATTGAATCTAGTAGAACCGTTGTAAATGCTGTATCAATAGCATCATCAACTTTCCCATCCACACCACCATCTGGACATAACAATAATAAGTTATTCTCTTCCGCAAAGTAGATAAGTGTATCTCTCCAAGATTGTGCATCCCATCTGTTCACATTAAATGGATGGAGGCCTAGCATTAATGTGTTAGGAGTAGCTTCATCGTACGAAGTCGGAACATAAATAGAATACTTTTTTGCTGGATCTGATTGAAACTCAAAACTTCCATCGATGCTAGTTTGAGCAGATAGAAAAGTGAAAGGAATCAAAATAAAGGCCAAAAGAGAAATGTCGCGAAAGAGTATCATCGTTTTTATTTTTTGATAAAATTAAATGATCGGGATGGGTTGAAACGTTTGTGAAATGACTTATAGACAAAAAAAAGGCAGACTCCTAAAGAGTCTACCTAAAAAAAAGGGTATTGAAAAATCTTGTATATCGTATAGGCTTTAACGCCTTGTTCTTACTTTATATGACAAAAATATCAATTTTAACTTTTAATTCATACTATATGTCGAAAAAGTTTAAATAAGTTATGACTTTCCCTGTTTGTAATCTTTAAAAATAAATTCTCCTAATCCACTTAATGAACTATAAAATGCTTTCCCGCCATTAGATTTTGTGAAATCATCTACGAATTTAACCAAGTAAGGATCTTTAGCAATCATAAATGTTGTGATGGGAATTTTTAGCTTTTTACATTTAACTGCTAAAGCTAGTGTTCTTGATAAAATCTTTCGGTCTAAACCAAAACTATTCTTGTAATATTTTTTACCTCGTTTAATACAAGTGGGTTTGCCATCAGTAATCATCATAATTTGTTTATTAGGATTACGTTTCTTTCTCAGAATATCCATGGCTAATTCTAAGCCTGCCACTGTATTTGTGTGATAAGGTCCGACGGTTAAATAAGGAAGATCTTTAATATCTATCCGCCATGCATCATTTCCAAAAACAATAATGTCTAAGGTGTCTTTTTTGTATTGAGTTGTGATCATTTCCGAGAGCGCCATCGCAACTTTCTTGGCAGGAGTAATTCTATCTTCTCCATAGAGGATCATGGAGTGTGAAATATCAATCATCAGCACTGTACTGGTTTGACTTTGATATTTTGTTTCTCTAACCACTAAATCCTCTTGAGTTAGATTAAATTTATTTAGGCCGTGATTAATCTGGGCATTTTTAAGGGATTCCGACATGGAAATCTTACTAAGTGGATCCCCAAATTCGTAAGGCTTTAAATCCGAGGTGTGCTCGTCGCCTTTGCCAGAATATTTCGTGGAATGACCACCTCTTTTAGACTTTTTGAGTTGATCAAAAATATCTTCAAGTGCATGTTTTCTTAAAGAAATTTCTAGTTTGGAACTTGGCACAAAACTAGCTGAACCTTGAGCATCTTGGGTTTTAATATAACCTTTGTCGATCAGTTCATTAATAAAATCTGCAATCCCATAGCTGTCGCCACTTAGATTGTACTGCTTGTCTAGCTGAGTGAGCCAGGACAATGCTTCAGACACATTTCCTGAACTGTGAAGTAATAATTCCTTAAATGTTTTTAATAAACGATCAAAGAGTTCATCAGCTTCAGTAGGTTTTTCGAACTTAGTAAATTGCCAAGTTATCATATATAATTTTACTATTAACTAAATAGCAAAATGAGGCTTTTTGTTTATTATTTAATTTGATATTCGCCTTTTCCTACTAAGTATCCTTTATTGTACATTTCGACATTGTACAAACCTTTACTTAATTCGAAGTTTGGAATAAATTCTATGCAAGCCTCAGTATCTCCCTGATCATAGGGTATAGCTTTTTCCACCGTATATCTGACGGTAGAGCCATCCATCTTTTTAGTTAATTCTCCAGAACCAGCACTTTCTAGATACAAGGTCTCACCTGCAGGATCGATAATTCTTACCTGAAATGTCTCATTGCTATTCTCGGTGATAAGGTTTGCTTCGGCAGTAAAACAAGTTTTCAATTTATCAATTCGTTTTGCACGAGACTTGCTTCTTTCTTTTCCGTCTTTTGTTAATTTAAATCCTTGTAATTTAATAGAGCTAACTTTTATAGCTTCAGCTATATCTACCTTCTTAGCTAGTAAGGTGTTTTCCTCGGTGATTTGCTCCTTAATTTTTGTCAATTGCTCGTTATTCTTGTCCAGTACTTGGATCGTTTGTCTAGCTGAATCATTGGCTGTTTCAAGCGATTTGTTCGACTTGAGCAGTGTAGAGTTTGCCAGAACCAATTGGTTGTTTTCTTCGCGAAGTTTCTTTACCTCGCTAATGTAAATGGAAGCTTGAGTTTTTAAGTTTTCAAGCTCCAATTGAGCTTCTCCCAAGTTCTTCTTAGCATACAATAATGAACTGATCTTCTTTTTTTGATCTCCTAGTTCTGTTTTTTGTTTATCGATCAGGTTATTTAACTCATCATTATCTCCCCTTAATTCTTCTAAACTGTTCAGCGCAGTTTGGTAATCTTGTTCTAATTCAGCATTTATTTTTTCAATGTCGTGAATTTCTTTTTTCTGTGCTTCTAAATTTTGGGACATTTTACTACTCTGAAACCAGAGATATCCACTTAAACCTAAAAGTCCAATAATAGCAATCAATAGGAATGCTACGAGGTTATTATTTGATCGAGCCATCGTTTTACTTGTTAATTAGATTGGAAAAATAGTAGAAATATTAATTAAACCCTTATTTATTTTACATTTGATTAGCTATTTAAGTAAAACCCTTGATAAATCCACCAGCTCTTGTTAGGGTATTCACGGATTAAATCAATATTGGAAATGACACGCTCATTAAATAATTTACTTTTCATCAAGGTAAAAACGGTAGCAATAAAACCTTCATTTGGAGCACTTGATGAATCTTACAAGCTACATTGGAAAACGAAATACCAGGAAAAACTTCAGTCTAAGCCTCACCAGACTATAGAAGATCTTTACCTTAATAAGGCTGCATTATATGCCGAATTTAGTAGGATAGTTTGCGTGAGTATATCTAAATATTGCTCCAAGGATGCTAAAATTATCACATCCTCCTTTTATCATTCTAGTGAGCGGAACCTTTTAAAAGCACTCTTTAATAAAATATCAGCTGGCGAAGCAAAAGCTAAAACGATTATTTGCGGACATAATCTAAAAGGATTTGATCTTCCATTTTTAGCAAAACGGGCGATCATTAATAAACTTGTCTTACCTAAAATCTTAAATATCCAGCAGGTAAAACCCTGGGAAATGCACCATGTTATGGACACTATGGAATTATGGAGTTTTGGAAATAGATACAATTTCTCATCCTTAGGTCTCTTGCAATCTACTTTGCTCGGAGTACACACGATAAGTAATATTGATCCTCAAAAAATCCATAATCTATATCATTTAGAAAAAGATATTAAATCGATTGTGCAGATTACTGAAGAATGTGCAAATTGTATAGCTCAGTTATTTCCCATCATAGTCGGGTATAAAACAAAAGATGAATTAAAACATGCTCTCTTTCATAGTTCTTTTTGATGGCATTCTGTATTTTTGATTCATGAGTCATTTAATTGCCCCTTCTTTACTTGCTGCAGATTTTACCCAATTACATAAAGAAGCTGAAATGCTTAACCAAAGTCTAGCAGATTGGTATCATTTAGATGTGATGGATGGAAGATTTGTACCCAACATCTCTTTTGGGCAAATGTTTATTAAGTTTTTCAGATCGCTAACAGATAAAATACTGGACGTTCATCTGATGATAGAAGAGCCTGAACGCTATGTGGATTCATTTAGGGAAGCAGGTGCTGATTTAATCTCCGTGCACGTAGAAGCCACAAAACATGCTCATCGAGTTATCCAACAGATTAAAGAGAGTGGAGCAAAAGCTGGTATAGCGCTTAATCCCCATACACCGATAAGCTCGATAGAGAACATTCTAGAAGATGTGGATATGATCGTTTTAATGTCCGTTAATCCTGGGTTTGGTGGACAAAAATTTATCTACAATACTATTAAGAAGGTGGCTGAGTTAAAATCAATGCTCATCGAACGAAATTTAAATCCACACATAGAAATTGATGGAGGTGTAGGCTTGCAAAATGCAGAAAAATTACTTCAGGCAGGTGCAAATGTCCTAGTAGCAGGGAGCAGTGTTTTCAAATCAGAAAAACCAACAGAGACCATAGAGCGGTTAAAGAACGTTGGATTAAAGAACCTTCACTTTTAATATGCTAAGATTATCCTTTGTTTTCTTTTTTCTGTGTCTTTTTATGTTCAATGTTGGGGCACAGCAAGTGACCGTGCGTGGAAAAGTGTTGGACCAGTTAACTAATGAGTTTGTTGATTTTGTAACCATTCATCAGAAAAACACAAGCAATGCTACTGAGACCAACGAAAACGGTAAGTTTGAAATTATCGTAGATCTAGCGATCTCCAAAGAATTAGTTTTTAACAGGATTGGATATGAAACTAAAACAGTTCCACTTGTAGGTTTAAATGTTAATCGAGTTAAGTATCTAAATGTACGTCTTGATCCCGCTACTATGGATGTCGATGTCACCATAAAGGATTCTAAAATCGAAGATGCTAATATGGTCGTAGAGTCGGTAGAAGAACTTATTAAGTTGCCAAGTACGACAGGAAATCTTGAATCAGTATTGCCGCACATTGCATTAGGAGCTACTGGAGGTACGGGCGGAGAATTATCATCTCAGTACAATGTTCGGGGTGGTAACTACGATGAGAACTTGATATACGTAAATGATTTTGAAATATTTAGACCACAGCTCATACGAAGTGGGCAACAGGAAGGACTTACTTTCCCTAATATTGATTTAGTGCGCGACCTCTCATTTTCTTCAGGTGGATTTGAGGCAAAGTATGGAGACAAAATGTCTTCTGTTTTAGATGTTAGGTATAAAAGACCCGAGAAGTTTGGGGGTTCTGCTTCAGCAAGTTTTCTAGGATCGAGCACCCACTTAGAAGGAGCAACAGCATTGGGCAAAAAGAAAAGAAAGCTGCGATATTTAGCAGGACTTAGGTACAAAACTACTCAGTACTTACTGGGAAGTTTAGATGTAAAAGGGGAGTACACACCACAGTTTGTGGATGCCCAATCTTATATAACCTACGATATCACCGATGAATGGCAGGCATCATGGATTGGAAACTATAATTACAGTCAGTATAATTTTGTTCCCCAAGAACGTTCCACAGCTTTGGGGCTTATTGATTTTGCATTAAGGTTAACCTCTGTATTTGAAGGTGCAGAGGAAGATAAATTTATCCACGGAATGACAGGTGGTGGCATTACTTATTTGCCGAAGAGAGATAAAAATCCAATGTTTCTAAAGCTTATGGCTTCAACCTATAGAGGACAAGAAACCGAGACGTTCGATATTTTAGGCTTCTATCGTCTGAGCCAAATAGAAACAAGTTTAGGGAGTGAAGATGCCGGAGAAGAAATATTCCTGCTGGGAACCGGAACTCAGCATAATTACGCAAGGAATTTTCTTGAATCACAAATAACGAATATAGAACACCGCGGTGGATACGAATGGCAAACCAATGAAAATAAAAATGAAAGCCATTTTTTCCAATGGAGTCTAAAGTATCAGCAAGAAAATATTGATGATGAACTTAATGAATGGGAACGAATAGACTCAGCAGGATATTCCTTGCCATTTAATGAGGAAGAAGTGGTGTTGAATGAAGTCTTAAAAAGTGCAAACTCGCTATCTTCTAATCGCATTAGTAGTTATTTCCAAGACACTTACACTTGGCATCCCACCGAAAATGGAGAACTGCGGATTAACGCTGGAGTTCGCGCTTCTTACTGGGATCTAATAGATGAATTATTAATTTCTCCTAGAGGGCAGATACTTTGGAAGCCTGGTTATGAAAAAGATATCTCGTTTAAACTTGCGGGTGGCCTGTATTATCAGTCACCATTTTACAGAGAGTTTAGATCCAGAGATGGGACTTTAAATACAGAAAATATAAGGTCTCAGAAAAGTATTCATGTTGTTTCTGGTTTTAGTTATGATTTTGATTGGCCTAGAGTTAGTGAAACGAAATTTAGGCTGATTACGGAGCTTTACTATAAGAAGTTAGATAACTTGATTTCTTATGATATAGATAATGTGAGGATAAGGTACTCTGGGGAAAATGATGCACAAGGATATGCTGTAGGAATGGATGTCCGAGTTAATGGGCAATTTATACAAGGGGCAGAGTCTTGGATTAATTTATCCCTGCTAAATACAAGAGAGAGCTTATTTGGTGTTGAACATTTAAAGAGAGAATTGGGCGATTCTATAGCTCAGGTGGTTAATACAGTGCCTAGACCTTCAGACAGGTTGTTTAATTTATCGATCTTCTTCCAAGATCATTTACCACAAAATGATCGTTTAAAAATTAATATGAACTTAAGCGCTGGTTCAGGTTTACCATTTGGTTTAAAAGGTAATAATACAATCTATCGAAATACCTACAGATATAAATTGTATCATAGGGTAGATATGGGTTTTTCTTATGCACTCTGGGATGAACAAGTACGCGCAAAAAAATCCACAGGAATGTTTAGTTGGTCAAAAAATTCATGGATTAGTCTTGAGGTTTTTAATCTTATGGGTGTGGCCAATGTTGCTTCCAATACTTGGATAAAAACCATTTATGGAACTCAGTATGCCATATCAAACTTCCTTACTTCACGCCGAATTAACCTTAAATGGTACGTAGAATTCTGATTATACTAAGTTTTTAGTTAAATATTGTGGAAAAAATGTTAAAAACCACTTTACTCCAAGTATAATTATCGAAAAATGTTTTAATTTTATAGTATCCGAAATGAGTCACATTAAATTTTAACCTTATATGTAAGGTCCTCCGGGAGATTATATTAAGTGTTAAACATTTGTTAAGAAGATTACAAAATAATTTTCTCAACGTTATACTTGAAATTAATTTGTCCTATGAACACATTTATTAAAAAAATCTCTCTCTTCTTCCGAAAAAGCTTCGGCAAATCGGTAGTGGATGTAGAGCGTAGAAAATCTACTGAAGAATACGAAGGTTGGTTAGGCATCTAATCACTTTCGTTTTATTTTATTGGCCCTAACTGAATGGTAACTAAGGATTACAAATGTAATCTGATTTTCCTTTCTAATAATACCTCATCACTCTCGACTCTATCTGGATCAGGTACACAACAATCTACTGGACAAACGGCTGCGCATTGAGGTTCTTCATGAAAACCTTTACACTCCGTACATTTATCTGGCACTATATAGTAGTAATCATCTTCTATTGGAATCTGTTTAGCTTCGACAGGAACTGTTTTGCCATCTTCTAGTTTATACTCACCCGTTAGACTTGTACCATCTACCACTGCCCATTCAAAGCCACCTTCATAGATAGCATTATTTGGACATTCTGGTTCACATGCCCCACAGTTAATGCATTCATCAGTAATATATATCGCCATCTAAACAAATATTTTTACAAAGTTACACCCTATTTTTTACATTCAAACTGATTAGCTGATAAACTACAGATAGAATGACATAAGATATCAAACCAACAAATAATGCCCATGAAGGTTTAATGATAAAACATACTACACTAATTATAGCCACAGCTAGTAGCAAAAATCTTCGGTAATCTTTATATCCCAGGGCCTTTAAAGAAAACATCTTTAATGGTATAATCATGAGACTGCCAGCAATTACATAGGCAAGAAACTGATAGATATGATTGAAGACAAGAGCATCATTAATGGAAAGTATGATAAGGCTCATAAGCAACATAGCAGCGCCTGGAATTGCTAAACCTATAAAGTCGGCAGAAGATTCCATATTATTAAATTTAGCTAACCTTACAGCACCACAAGCAATATAGAAACAAAGTCCTCCATATAACCATGGATCGGGTGATGTAGCTAATTGGCTAAATAAAATGGCTGGGGCAACACCAAAACTCACTAGGTCAGAAAGTGAATCTAAATCTTTCCCAATGGGAGATGCAGCATTTAAAGCTCTTGCCGCTAAACCATCGAATACGTCTAGTACAAGACTCGCTGCAATAAAGTATAATCCTAGTCTTAAATTAGAACTCATTATTGCCATCACTCCACAGCACAGGTTCGCCAGTGTTATAAGATTTGGAATTTGCTTAATCATGCTACTCTAATTTCGACAAAGGTATAGCTAACTATTGGCTATAGATCGGTTTTTACAAACAACCTGTAAGCTAGAAATATAAATAGTAAGGTATATATTATAGTTCCACCAGTTGCTGTGCCATAACTAAGCAGCATTTCATCGATATTGCCAGGTCCCATATTAGCTGCAGGTATCTTGAACATTGGGAACGGATGCATATCTTCAACTACATTCATCGGAAATAATCTAGTATACTCAACAGGTACTTTAGCATATTGTAACAGATATCTTAAAACGACCTCTATTAGGAGAACATAACTAAGATATAGAAATACAGCCAAAGCCGGTTTCCTAACTAACACTGCTATTAATAGGGCAAATGATAGATAGCCCATAGCCATTAGAAAATATCTTGGTATGGCCCATTCGTTGTCCATAGCTAAAGAGAATGAGGCTCCATCCGTGTGTATATAACCGATAACTAGAGTGCACAAGGCGTAATAGAGACTAGCAACCAAAGAAATAACCACTATACTGGCTAACTTGGACATAAAATATTCATGTCTAGTGAGTCCATTGATAATAGATTGTCTTAGTGTTTTATTGGTAACTTCGATAGCAACTAAGTAGACAGCTACCACACCGAGGAAAAAGTAGACCATCCAATTACCTATATAACCCATGAAGTCCCATATATTAATTCCATCCTCCATGAAAGTAAAAATGTTGTCTTGACTTATTAGAAACTCTGGAAGATTATCAAATTCTTTAGCCATGAAAATGGCAATCGGCAAAAAGATAAAGTAGAGTAAAACAAGTAATCTTATGATGGAGTTTTTGCTAAATTTCTGATATTCTATCTTTAATAACTTTATAACATTCATGGCTTAGGCGTTTTTGGTTATGGCTAAAAATTCCTCCTCTAAATTCTGTTTTCTAATCACCAAGTGGGATAAATATATTCCCTGATCTGCACACAGTTTACTTAAGCTTGTAGCATCAAATTCTTTCGGGACATGCATTTCAATAAACCCAGGTTTATCTAGGTATTTTAAGTTGAAATTTTGAGTGCTAATAAACGACCTTAATCGATCAGGTTCTAAGCCTTGAATTTCTATAATTTGCTCTTCAGAAAGTATAGATCCTACATTACCTTTGGTAAGTAGATTGCCATTCTTAATAATACCTACATGGGTACATATTTTTTCTACTTCAGCCAGAATGTGACTAGCCATGATGACTGTTTTGTTCATCGAGGCAATATCAGCAAGGATATTTCGCACTTCAGCAATACCTTCTGGATCAAGCCCATTTGTGGGTTCGTCAAAAATGAGAACATCAGGTTCACCTATCATAGTAGCTGCAATGGCTAGTCTTTGCTTCATACCCAAGGAGTAAGTAGCGAACTTAGAATCTTTTCGGTGAGCTAGATTTACAATATCAAGATATTTGTCAAAGTTAGTCTCCTCAGCTCCTTTTATGCTTGCCACAATTTTTAAATTATCACTTGCATTTAGATAGGGAAGAAAGTTCGGTGTCTCTAAAATGGCACCTATTCTAATCCTTGGATTCTTGTACTTATTTTCAAACCAGGTAAATGTACCATTCGTGGGTTTAAGAATATTTAGTATTAGACCTAAGGTTGTGGTTTTTCCGCTACCATTAGGGCCTAGAATGCCAAATATTTCACCTTCTTCGATAACCAAATTTAGCTTATTCAGCGCCTTAATATGGCCATAATGCTTCGAGAGATTGTTGGTCTCTAATACTTTCATAATAGTCTCATTTGTATAAAATTGAAGAAAAGATCATGCACCACAAATTTAATAGGATAAACATCAGCTTTTCTCGGATTAAAAGTAGAATTATTTTTAAGACATTTAATATTTATATTATGCATTAGCGATTAAGCGTTAACATTGTAATAAAAATCAACAGCAGTTTAAAAGGCTACTTATCTTTGCCGTGAATTTGATCCATGAAGAAACTTGATAAACTTGTTATTAAAGCGATGTTGCCTCCATATGTGATGGCATTTTTCGTAGCCGAGTTTGTCTTGGTAATGCAGTTTTTGTGGAAGTATATTGATGAAATCATAGGCAAAGGGATTTCTATTTGGGTGCTCTTCGAATTGATATTTTATTTTGCTGTTACCATTATTCCTATGGCTATTCCACTAACCGTGCTAATTTCAGCCGTGATGGTTTATGGAAATATGGGCGAAAGATATGAGCTGTCCAGTATAAAATCAGCAGGTATTTCTTTGTTTAGAATCATGCGGCCAGCTTTATTTATTGCGAGCATGACTGCACTTTTTTCATTGGTTTCGGCTAATTATTTAAAACCAAAAGCCAATCTAAAATTTTACCAACGATTACACGCTGTCCAAAAACAGAAAGCATCATTGGCCATAGAGGAAAGAATCTTTAACGATGATTTTAAAAATATTATCATGCGTGTCGAAGATAAAGCGAAAGATGGACCAGCCGTGGAAGACGTACTAATTTATGACCATACATCCATAAATAAAGAAGATATTAATTTTATCAAGGCAGCTAAAGGTGAAATGTATGCTTCGGATAATGGCAAATACTTTGTGATGCAACTCGAGGACGGCGTGCAATACATGGACCTAAAAGAAAATAAAAGTAAAAAGTCAAAAGGATCCTATAGACCTTTTATGCGGACCAACTTTAAGGAGTATACTAAAATCTTCGACATGAGCCAATTCGAGATGGAAGCTAGTCGACTTAACATGGCTAGAAAGTCCTATGATTTAATGAACTGTTTTCAGTTAGCAGAAGCCGTTGATTCTTTCAAACATCAGGTTGACACTAACTTGACCTTGATAAATAATCACTGGATCGGCTTGACAGAAAATAAAAGTAGAAGCCAAAACCAATCTCAAACCAAGGGAAAGAAAGATTTAAAGAAAGAACCGGTTATTCCAGATATTAAGCGGAACACTAAACCAAAAGCATTAAGCGTAAAAGCTTTCAAACAAGAATTTACACTTACAGATAGCACAGGTAGTTTGTTAGAATTATTTTCAAGTAGAAATCAGCGAAATTTGCTCTCATCTTCTATTGGTATTTTGTCAAAGCATTCAGATTATGTTTTTAATATTAAAGGGAAAAATGAATCCTTAAGAGCCAAAGAAAAGAAGCACATCATTCGCCTTCATCAAATGTTTAGTTGGGCTTTTGTATGCATTATCTTTTTATTTATTGGTGCACCCTTAGGAAGCATCATTAGAAAAGGTGGTTACGGGTACCCACTGCTCTTTGCCATCATATTCTTTATGCTGTTTGTAGTGCTCAACATTATGGGAGAAAAATTGAGTAAAAGTAATACCATCGATCCCATGTTGGCTGCCTGGTTGCCTTGTATTTTCCTTTTGCCATTTGCGATTTACCTAACCATAAAAGCAGTAAGAGATGAGCCACTCAGTTTTAAGATTAATGTGGGACAAAGGTTTATCAAAAAATGGTTTGCAAAAAAAGCAGAAGCTGTTTAAAGGCTAGTTTAGTACCACCGTTTTTTGTCTAGATTTCAGTATGACATCAATGTTTTCTTGATGAGTGGTCGCTAGAGATAAACCCACATAATCTACTTTTACAGGGAAGTTTTTATGTTGCCTATCCACCAAAACGGCTATTTCAATTTTTTTAGTCAAGATATTAAGCAGTGGTCGGAAGCTGTAGTAGATAGTTCGCCCAGTGTTAGCCACGTCATCTATAATGATGATCGATTTATTTTTTAATTGTTCAATGTCGATTTCAAGGCTAATGTCGTTTTCAACGGGTGAAGATGGGTCAATTTTTAACCGACTAAGATTTGGCTGAATATCACAAATCTTGGTTAGTTCTTTGACAATTAGTTTTGCTAGATTATAGCCATTTGTGTTTATACCGAGTACATAAAGCTCTTTTTCGTAAGCATTATTCTCGTATATTTCATAGGCTAGACGTTTGATTTTATAATCTACCTGCTTATTATCTAAAACTTTGACTGTCATCTAACTAAATTCTCAATAAAGATACGACTAATTGATTATTATAAAGATAAACAGCTTTTGTCGCATTTAAAGAGATATATACTGAAGAGATAAATATATTCTACTATTTTTATACATATAAAGGAGCAATTAATTTATGATTCAAATCATCTTATTTAGCCTCATAACCATTACCGTATTTTTCATTGCAGGCAAAAAATTCTGGAGAATACGCAGGAATATTCTCTTAGGTAAAGAAAAAGACTTGTCAGGAGATTTTGGACAAAGGTTTAAAAATATGACCTTAGTTGCCTTTGGTCAGAAGAAAATGTTTAAGCGCTTTATTCCAGCTATTTTGCACCTTTTCATCTATGTAGCATTTCTATTTACCACTATTGAATTAATTGAAATATTAATTGATGGATTTACGGGTCAGCACCGATTTTTTGCTAATATGCTGGGAAGTTTCTATACTTTTTTAATAAGCTTTATTGAAGGATTGTCGGTCTTGGCATTTATAGCAACCATTATCTTTTTGTCCAGGAGAAATCTACTCAAACTTCCTAGATTTACTAAAGCAGAAATGCTTGGTTGGCCAACAAAAGATGGTAATCTTATTTTATTATTCGAAATAATCCTCTTAGTTGCCATATTTACAATGAATGGTGCGGACACTGTCCTTCAAAGTCGAGACACACCTCATTATCCAGATACAGGTTTTCTATTAGTAAGTTCTTGGTTAGGGCCAATGTTGTTTGACAATGTAAACACAGGCTCGTTAATTATTATAGAACGAATAGGTTGGTGGGCGCATTTATTGATGGTTTTTGGATTTATGCTGTACTTGCCTTTTTCTAAACACCTACATATCTTTTTGGCATTCCCTAACGTATTTTATGCTTCGCTTACATCAAGAGGTGAGATGGAGAATATGGAATCCATCATGAATGAAGTTAAGTCCATGATGGGACTAACTGAAGATACTGGAAGTGAAGCGCCTATGGATGATTTACCTTCCTTTGGCGCCAAAGATATCTTTGATTTGTCGTGGAAGAATTTAATGGATGCATATACATGTACCGAATGTGGTCGATGTACATCCGTTTGTCCTGCAAATCAGACAGGAAAAAAACTCTCTCCCCGCAAAATAATGATGGATGTAAGAGATAGAGTAGAAGAAGTAGCTACTGCTTTAGATGTTCAGAATGATGAATGCAAAATTGATAAAGAAAAGGCACTGACAAAAGATAACTTTGACGATGGTAAAAGTTTGTTTGATCTAATTAGCAGAGAAGAAATACATGCTTGTACGACATGTAATGCCTGCGTAGAAGCTTGCCCTGTGATGATAGATCCATTAGAGATAATTTTAGATTTAAGGAGGTACGAAATTCTCACAGAATCCGCAGGTCCAGCAGATTGGATGCCGATGTTTAATAGTGTTGAAAATAATGGCGCTGTTTGGCAGTTGCCAAATTCTAGGGCTGAATGGAAAGATAGTTAATTATGGAAGACGTAACAATGAATGTTCCCTTATATGCTGACGTAATAGCAGCTGGAAAAAGACCAGAAATTTTATTCTGGGTAGGTTGTGCTGGTAGCTTTGATGCAAGAGCTCAGAAAGTATCTAAAGCATTTGCCACACTATTGAATCATGCTGGAGTTGATTTTGCCATTTTAGGAGATGAGGAAGCTTGCACAGGAGATCCAGCAAGAAGAGCCGGAAATGAATTCTTATTCCAAATGTCAGCTTTACAAAACATCGAAGTCTTAAATGGTTATGAAATTCAAAAGATTGTAACTGCATGTCCTCACTGCTTTAACACGCTTAAAAACGAATATCCAGCCCTTGGAGGTAACTATGAAGTGATACATCACACGACGCTGTTACACCAGTTATTTGAAGCGGGTAAATTACGAGTAGAAGGAGGTAATTTTAAAGGACAGAAGATTACCTATCATGATTCCTGCTATCTTGGTAGAGTTAATGGTATCTACGAAATACCTAGAAAACTATTGGAACAACTAGATGTTGAACTAGTAGAAATGAAAAGATGTAAGTCCAATGGTTTGTGCTGTGGAGCAGGAGGTGCACAAATGTTTAAAGAGGATGAACCAGGTGACAAACGAATAAATATTGAAAGGGTAGAGGAAGCACTAGAAACAGGTGCTACAGCCGTCGCTGCTAATTGCCCATTTTGTTTAACTATGCTGGGTGATGGAATCAAAGAAAAAGAGCAACAAGAGAAGGTAAACGTATTTGATATTTCAGAACTAATTTTACAATCTATCAAATGATAAGGGACTTAATAGCACTGCCAGAAACAAGCAAAGTTTGGATATATCAAGGTGATAAAGAACTTAGTTATGATCAGATAGATTTTATCCGTCCAAAAATATATGAATATGTCGACCAATGGGCTTCCCATGGTCAAGCTGTTGAGGCTTATGGTAATATTTTTCACAAACGGTTTTTAGTGCTTGTGGCTGATGAATCAGCCTTGGAAGTAAGCGGTTGCTCAATTGATGGAAGCGTACATTTTGTAAAATGGGCATCCAAAGAACTTAATATCGATTTCTTTGACAGAATGAACTATGCGATAATGAGTGAAGATGAAGAAATATCTACGATACATCACATAGATTTTAAAGAAGCTTATGTCCAAGGCAAGATTACAGATGAGTCTCTGATATTTAACAACTTAGTAGATACTAAGCATCGTTTTTTGACTGATTGGATCAAGCCATTAAAAGATTCTTGGCACTATAAATTTGTAAGCTAAGAAGTTAATACCATTTGTTGTACTGTCCATAACACAAAGAGACTTTGGATCGTTTTAAAATGGACAACTAATTCGAGCATAATTTTTTTTAGAAAGTAATATCTTGAATCAATTACTATTTGAAACCTAGGTATGGACATTAATCAACTAATTATTTCAAACTTCCACAATGCAAAAAGTGGACTCTGTCTCTTTAAACCTAGTGGTGAAATTTTCTTGTTTAATAAATCGGCTGATCGTTTCTTCGTCAATACCAAGGGAAAACAGCTAGTAAATGGAATGAATTTAATCGAATGCTTGCCTCCTAAATTGTTAGAGAAATATAAACTTATAATTAAAGGCGAATTATCAAACCAAAGACCATTTTTGGAAACGACTGATAAAGAAAATGATCAGTATTTCGATTTAATATTTTCTAGACTTGAGCATGAAGTATTTGGTATTTATTTTCAATTAGTAATCGCAAATGTAACAGAATCCAAAAAGCTTCAAAGAACATTTGATAAAGTGCTCTATATGGGAAGGTTCACGAAAAATCTGATAACTGTTTGTGATAAAGAAATGAAAATTATTTATGTTAATCCTTCATTTGAAAAAGTGACTGGTTACCTTTTAGAAGAAATTAAAGGAAAAGACATTTCTAAAATGTTAATAGGACCAAACACAGATACTAAAGTAGTCCAATATAAACACAGGCAGATAAGAGATGATAAACCATATAATATTCAAATTCTTAACTACAATAAGAATAATGAAAAATTTTGGCAAGATCTGGAAGTAGTACCGTTAAAAGATGACAATGATGAAATTACCGGCTATATGAGTATTGGCTCAGATATCACTGAAAAAATCAAACAAGAGAAAAAACACCTTAGAGAAATTCTAAGATCAAACGAAAAAGAACGAAATACAATTGCTGCAAATCTACATGATAATTTAGGTCAACTCTTAGGAGCGATTCATATTTTACAAATAAAAAATAATAAGAGTTTTGCTGCAGATGCTAGAACAAATCAACAAAAAGAAGCTGGTGAAAAATTAGTCGAATTAATAGATCAATCTATTTCAGAACTGCGTGCTATAACTCATGACTTAAATTCTAAAAATCCAGGAAATTTTAGTTTTACTAATAAATTAGAAGACCTTATATATGACATTGAGCTATTAAGTGATATAAAAGTAAAAGTGGACATAGATCAAAGTATTGATTTTGTCAATCTCAAAAACGCAAAAGCTTTGAAAGCAGTTTTAAGGGAACTTTTTAATAATTCAATAAAACACAGCAAAACCCAAGAAATAACATTGAAAACCTTGGTTAAGAATGAGCATTACGTAATTAGCTACTCAGATGAGGGCTGTGGATTTGATTGGGACGGAAATTTCTATCAAGGAAGTTCAGGATTAAGAAATGTATTCGATCGAATAGAATCTTTTTCTGGTAGTATTCAACTAGAAAGTAGTCCAGGTAATGGTGTCAAAATTAGTATTAAAGTACCACTAAAGGCTTTTATATGATCAAAGCAATAATAGTAGATAATCACAAATTAGTTAGAGAGGAGCTTAGCTCAATGCTTCATAATAAAGAAGGTATTCGAATATTAAATCAATTTGAATCCGCCCAAAAAGCTATCGATTATTTAGATAAAGTAAAAGTAGATCTAGTTTTGATGGATGTTAAAATGCCTGATATGAATGGTATAGAAGCTACTCGCATTATAAACAAATTGCATCCACGACTTCCAGTTCTTGCCTTATCTATGTTTCATGATAAAAGTAATATTATTGATATGTTTAAGTCTGGAGCTAAAGGGTACGCACTTAAAACAAGTGAAGAAAGTGAGTTGATTAAAGCGATTAAGGATGTAACTAATGGAGAATTATACTACGCTAAAGAAGTAAGTGATACAATGCTGATTAGTTTGTTGAATCAAACTAGTAAACGAAAGATTAACAATCCTGATTTATCAAAACGGGAAAATGAAGTGCTAACATTTGTGTTGGATGGTTTAACAGATAAGGACATCGGAGAAAAACTCCAAATAAGCAAACGAACGGTAGAAAAGCATAGGCAGAATATTATGAAAAAATATAATGTTAATAAAACAGTACAATTAATTGCTCTTCTAAACTAGCTTGATAATTGTTAAAGTTTGCATTTGTACGTACAAATACGTATTATCTTTCGTTTTTAAGAAAATGATAAACTTATTATGAGAAAATTATTACAGCTTTCAGCTTTATGTCTCCTTTTGATTTCATGCAATGATAAAATGGATTTAGTAGATGATTCCGCTAATCAAAACCCAGACCAAACCAATGAAGTCATAGAGACAGCAAACGAAACTAGGGTAAACATCCAATTAACAGATGGACCAATAGAAGCAGAAGAAGTGAATGTTGAAATATTAGAAGTTCAACTTACTATCGATGACAATAAAATTTCACCTGAGATAACTACAGGAATTTATGACTTACTAGAATATCAGGATGGAATAGATACCTTGCTCGGATCAGAAGTTATTGAAGGAGTTCACTTAACAGAAATAAGACTTATACTAGGAGAAAACAACACGATAGTTGTTGATGGGATAACGCATGACTTAAGCATACCATCTGGAAGTCAGTCAGGATTGAAGATCAAAACAGATATACTGTTGGACCAATTAGATTCTATTTCACTAACGATAGATTTTGATGCAGGACTCTCTATACATGAAACAGGAAATGGAGAATTTAAGTTAAAGCCAGTCTTATTCTTATTAGGTCATGGTGACGATGAAGACGATGAAGACGATGAGGACGATGAAGATGATGATGAAGATGATGAAGACGAAGATGACGATGAAGAAGAAGATGAAGATGATGAAGACGAAGTATCAATGGATATTCTGAATCAAATAGATTCGTTATATGCTAACTATGAGGTAGAAGAAGTTGAGGGTATTCAATATTGTTTTGTAGACACAAAATTATACCTAGTAGAATTGGAAGATGAAGTTAATGACAAAGAATCAACTATTCTTTTAAATCTTGATTTAGAAGAAGTAGGGTACGTAGAAAAGATTAACAAATTAGATGATACTGTTGCAATAGATGATTTCTTACTTAACAATTATCCTGATGCAGCAATACATCCGAAATCTGTGCTAATACATTTAAATAATATGGACTATTATCATATCTGTTTCATGTCGAGCAATTTGGATTGTTTGTACTTGGATAGTGAGTTTATCGAATTGTGCAACTAACTATTAGCGTTACTTAAAAAAAAGCGAAGGGAACTGATTCTCTTCGCTTTTTTTTTGAGATTTATTTGGATGAAGGCAAAAATAAATATTGAGTGTCAGTTTCAAAACGGCAAATATTATTTTGATTATTTTGAATTATTGATTATTTAATCATTAATTGATACAAAATTATCTTCTTTTGTTTCTAATTACGTAAATAATACGTATAATTACTCATCAGATTTGTAAATAATCTGGAATCTTAAAAGATGTTTAGCTGACATCGACCTAATATAATGATAATCAACCTGTAGAAACCCACCCCAGTTCTCTACAGATTAATGTGAGAAATGAAAATAAGTAATATTAGTTTATATCTACTAGCCGTAATTGAGGGGGCTATAGTCATGGTGGTAGAATTATCTGCAGCAAAACTGCTAGCTCCATACTTTGGCACATCTATACAGATTTGGGCAGCTACTTTAGGTGTGACTCTAGGTGGATTGACGGTAGGTTATTTTTTAGGTTCTTATCTAAGTACTACCCAAGAAAGAAAAAATATAGTATGCATTAGAACAGTGTTACTTATTGCAAGTCTGCTATGCGTTTTAATGCCATTTCATGCTCATCACATTCTTGAATTTACTTTACGATTTAGCATAGGTTTAGGAGCAACATTATCATTATGCTTGTTTCTATTGCCAGTGCTAATAGGCTTAGGTGCAACTTCTCCACTAATTATTCAAGGCTTATCTCAACATTCAAATACTGCAGGTAAACATGCCGGTAGGGTGTATGGCATTTCCACCATTGGCGGAATTATTGGTACTTTTTTCGCAGGCTTTTACTTTATTCCAGAACTGGGGATAAAATTTACACTGTTGTTTTTTGGATGCTTATTAGCCATTGCTACCCTAATAATATTAGGTATTAAATTGTACAAGACTAATGTTTTATTTCTTGTTGTTTTTTCAATGGCAAGCTTTGTTTCTTTCAGCTTTCATCCGGAAATAAATGATCATTTTAATGTGTTACATGAGTCAGATGGTCTGCTTGGTAATATCAAGGTGGTAGAGCACGAAGCCAGTTGGTTTGGGCAAAAAGGAAAAACTGGAAGAGGTATTATGGTAAATAATACTATGCAAAGTTTTATGGATACTAACAATCCAGAAAGTTCGAGTATATGGGCGTGGTCTGCCATCATTCCTTCAGTGCTTTCTGTTTATCCTGAAAATTCCAAGGTCTTGTTATGTGGTTTAGGAGCTGGAACGATCGCTAAACAGTTGGATAATTTGAATATGGATTACGATGTAGTCGAAATTGATAAACGAGTTGCTGAATTGGCAAAAGAATATTTCGGCTTCTCAAAAAATAAAGAAGTTCATATCGATGATGCAAGACACTTTATTAGAACATCAAAAAACAAATATGACATCATCATATTTGACACTTTCTTAAGCGAATCAGCTCCAGAGCATCTTCTAACTATCGAGTCTTTTAAAGAAATAAAAGAAACATTAAATAAGGACGGCTTGCTTATTACGAATTTTTATGGCTTTACTACAGGTCAATTAGGTTATGCCGCTCGATCTGTATTAAAAACTATGAGTGTCTTGGATTGGGAGGCAAATATAATAGCAACATCAGGAAAAGAAGAAAATAGAAACTTGCTGTTTTTTGCTTCTGAAAAAGATATTGACCTATCTAAAGCTAATTATTCTGAAATAGGACAAGAACCGATCACAGATTTACAAAATCTTGTAATTCCAAAGCGCTTGTTGAATTTAGAAGATGCTGAAATTTTGACAGATGAAAATCCAAAATTAGCTCAATTATATGCTAAACCTTCCCTGAGTTGGAAGCTGAGTTATAATGAGTATTATACAAAACAACTATACACCAAATGAGGCTATTATTATACATATTAGCTTTTGCAGAAGGAATGACAGTCCTTGGCTTTGAAGTAGTTGTTTCTCGACTTCTTGCACCATTCTTTGGTGGTTCTTTATATGTTATTACTGCTGTATTAGGAGTGACGATGTTAGCCCTTTTATTCGGATATTTTCTTGGGGGAAGACTTTCCGATAATGGTTCTACATTAAAAAGGATACTGATCTTTCAAATAATAGCTTCGCTGCTACTTATTCTGTCTCCAATAATAGCTAAACTTTGTTTGCAATTGAGCTTACAATTAGGCTTAATTGGGGGGGTGCTTTTTTCATGTTTTATACTATTAGGTCCAGCCTTAATTTTACTAGGAGCTATTTCACCTCAATTAATCCATTTCTTAAATAAAACTGATGTAAATGCTGGAAAAGCATCCGGGAATATTTATGCCATTTCAACCTTAGGTGGAGTATTAGCTGTATTTACTATAGGTTTAATTTGTATTCCAGCTTTTGGTGTAAAGAAATCATGCATATTATTTGGTTTGATTACTATACTTCCTTCAATTATAAGCTTGATTAAAGATAGATTCATAAAACAGTCGGTATTATCAGTTATTCTGTTTTTAGTATCGTGTGGAACATTAATATCTTTTAAAACAGACCAAATTGCTCAAGGAAATACATTGCTTTATGAAAGTGATGGCTTATTAGGCAAATTACTTGTCAAGGAGTCCAATAATGGGTTTACTATGTTAATCAATAATGACATTCTCCAAAGTTTCGTCATTAAAGAAAACCATATTTCTGGAATGCCTTATTCTCATGTCATAGGAACATTAGCTAGTCTTAATTTAAAGAAGAATAGAAAAAACGCAGTCGTAATTGGCGTTGCTGCAGGTTCTTTGATTCAAGAACTTATCGAATTAGGATACTCAAAAATATTTGGAGTCGATATTGATAATAGAACCCAATATGTGGCTGAAAAGTATTTCGGTCTTAATCCCGAAAAATACACCTTTGTAAATGATGATGGTAGACATTTCTTTAATACTACAAATGAATTGTTTGATGTAATAATCCTTGATGTTTCATCAGGAGAAGACCAACCATATCATCTATATACTAAAGAGGCTTTTGAATTGTATGCTTCTAAATTGATACCAACTGGAATTATCATTGTCAATGTGGTGGATCTAACTGACATGAACGATGCGGTAGTTGTTTCAAGAGTTGGAGATGGCATGTTTGAAGCAGGCTTAACTACCTTATTATTAAAAAATATTTATCCCTCTAATATAGGCCCCGATCGTATGGAGCATTATGCTCAAGAAAAGATAATTATAGGCAGTAAGGGAGATTTTACTCAAATTGAAGAAGATATTAATGACTTAAATCCTTGTTGTATCAGCACAAGATTTAATACCGCAATAAAAAAAGATCTCTTCAGCATGTCATATCAGAAGACGAGTAAAATGTTCGAAAGCTTTACTGATGATTGTCCAGAAATGGAGCAATTAAATTATGAAAGAACAAAAATATTAAGAACACAATTCTTACATCCAAAGTAAAAAATGAAACGCATGAGATATCAAATCGTTGGAATTATTAGTCTGCTATTTATTGGATTTATAAATCTAAATTCAACTTTTTCAGTTGAAAAAATACCTTTCCAGATTATTCAACTTGAAAAAGGTATGGCTATTAAATCATGTATCTCTGTAGATCAATATGTACACAATTTGCGACTGCCTGAAGGAGGATCTCAAGTTTTTGATAAAAGCAAAGCAAAGTCATCAAGCCAGACTTTAGTTATACAAGGAGGGTTTTGGGAAGAAGACTGTCTGATCATTCCAATTGTTGATGATAGTGATGAGACCATCCTCATATATATCCAGCAGGTAACCAATTATTCTGCTGAGGAAATAGAAATCATTAAGTAACAAATTATTAAGTGACTAACCATTAAGTAGCATTATTAGCATCTAATCAACCTGAATTATGAGAGATTTATTTTTATACCTATCCATTTTTTGTGTTCCAATGATTGGCTTTTCTATGGGTGGACCAGGAGGAGGAGGAGGAGGAGATTGTACTCAAGAAAATACTTTAGGAACAATAACTACTTGTTCAAATTGTGTGGCGACAGATGATTCAGCAGTTGGAGATATAGCTGGTGATCCTTCTTTAACAGTTCAAGCTGATGGTTGTGGACCGGTTACCCTAACCGTGGAATACTCGTTTGATTGGGTTCAAGGTGCTGGCGCTAATTGGATTCATGGAATTTCTTTCACTGCAGGAGGTAATTGGACCTCTTTCGAGGAAACTCCACCCGCAGATTGGATTTATATGCCAAATGGAGTAACCGGTTGCTGTAGTGGCCTTGATTATGGGGCTGGATATTTTTATGATGGTACAGATTTAACCAGTGCACCAGAAGAAATAACCATTTCTTTTGTTGGTCCCGGGATGTGTACAGCGACATATGAAAATGTAGGTGCTCAGGCTTGCGACGCAATTTGCCTTGGCGATGAATGTTTATTTGAACAAATTTCAGGAGATTGTCAAAATGATGGCGATCAACTTTGTGATATTTATACTAGTCTAAACACAGCTGGCGGATGGCCAAATGGCTTTGGCGCCAATGATGGGGATCCAAGCAATAACTGGGGTGTGAATTGCACTACAGACTGTCCGTCATTTTTCTTTGAATTAACGTATTGTCCAACAAACTCTTCGCCAGCAGATTTTACGGAATCTATCACTTTTACAACAAGTGCAGATGGTGAGTCTGGTTGTTGGTGTATTGATGCTGGGTGTGATTATTCGAATAGTTTTGATGTAACCATTTTAGATGCTTGCGGACCAGATGCAATATTTGAAGATCCACCTGATAATTATTGTACAGCAGCTGATTTTAATCTTGATAATGTTTCTGCTGGTTATGATAGTGGATCAGAATGGTCAAATGGGACGGTAGATGCACCAGGAGATATTCCTGCTATGTTTTCTTATTGTGATAATATTGGGAATTCCTCATTAACACATACAGTTGGAGAAAATAACTGCTATGATGGCCCTATAACAGAAACATTTGAAGTTTGGACACCAGAGATTGTAAATATATCTGCTACATCTACAGAGAATTGTGGATCTTTTGATCCTGGTTTAACTGCAGATGTAGAAATTTTTGGGACAAATACTACTTGGGCTGGTGGTGGATCACTGACTTGGGTGGCAAGCTCAGGTCCTGATTATACGCCAGGTACAGAGATAAGTGCACCCGGATGTATGCCTGTGAGCATTACTTTTACTCCTACCTTTTTGACTGGCTGTGATGCTTGTGATGTTGAAGGAGATCCAATTGAGATAACAGCTTATCCGGTACTTACAGAAACAGTAACAAACAATCCGGCAGATTGCGGAGATGCTGTGGTCGAAATTACATCCATAGATGGAACCATTTGTTTTACAGCTACTGCAAGTTGCCCTGATCCGGGTGATGATGCCATGGTACCTTATGATCAAACTTATAGCACAGGATCTCCTTGTGAGCAGGCTTTTTCAGGGACATTAGAATGTTTATGTGTTGCCTGTCTTGCAGATGCTGGAGAGGTATCCGCAACAACTCCTATCTGTCCAGGAGACAACATTGAGGCAATGGTTTCTTTAAATGAAACATCTACGGGATATGAAACATTATTTATCCTAGCTGATGGTGATGATATTGTAGAAGTAAATACAACTGGGGTTTTCTCTACAAGTTTAATTTGTGGGGAGACCTATGATATTTATACTTTCAATTATGATACAAATGATGCAGGAGTTACCATTCCAACCGATGCTGATGCAGTAAGTGACTATGTAGGATGCGATGGAACATCACCTTGCTGTGATCTTTCTGTTGTATTTACAGTTACAGCTGATGATACGGAAGCTCCAGTATTTACAGATCCAATACCAGTAGATATAACTATCTGTGATAGTAGTGATTTACCAGCCATTCCTGATTTAAATTGGTCGGACAATTGTGATGGTACAGGAGCAGTTAGTGGATCAGACGAGTCAAATGCTTTATCATGTCCAGAAACGATTAGCCGAACTTGGACCTACACAGATAACTGTGATAATGTAGTGGAAGAGACTCAGACAATTGTCATTGGAGATACTCAAGCTCCGACAATGGATAGTGCGCCTGCTGATGTAACTGTTTGTGTGGGCTCGGTGCCTGCAATGATTACATTAAATTGGGCAGATGATTGTGATGGCACAGGGAATGTTACAGGCGCTGATATGAGCAATGGAGCAACTTGTCCAGAAATAATCACGAGAACTTGGACATACACAGATGGCTGTAATTTAAGCGTTACAGAAGAACAAATGATAACAGTTGGAGATGATGAAGCCCCTACTTTTCCCGCACAGACAGATGTAACAGTAAGCTGTTTAGCAGATATAAATCCACCTGCAACTTTAGATTGGACAGATAACTGCGATGGCACAGGATCAGTAGGAAATACAGCTTCAGGAGCAATAGATATTTGCGCAGGAGGTTCTCAAACATTTACTTGGACATATACAGATATGTGTGATAATGTAGGTTCAGTGAGCAGAACCTATACCATTTTAGCTCCTACACCGACCGCATGTGATGATGGAGATCCATGCACAACTGGAGAAATAGAAACATTGGATTGTGAAGGGAATGTATGTGTTGTTTGTGGAGGAGGATCATTGGTTACAGTGGATGACCCTGTCGGTACTGGAGATAGTGTTTGTGAAGGAGCAGTAGCTACTTTGGGTGCTTCAGGCTGTGATGGAGGAACATTAATTTGGTACAGTGATGCTGCAGGAACCATGCAAGTGGGAACTGGAGCAACCTTTGATACACCACCGCTTACTGGAGATGTTAGTTATTGGGTTTTGTGTGATTTGGGAGGTTGTTTATCAGAACTTGTAGAAGTTAGTGCAACTATGATTACAATAATTTTAAATGCTCAACCAACGGATGAGTCTTGTCCTGGATTAGGGGATGGAGAAATAGATTTAACGATTACTGGAGGAACTAGTCCTTATGTTATCGATTGGGATAATATTGGTGGCTCTTCGGATCCAGAAGATCAAACAGGGCTAAATGAAGGAACATACATGGTAACAGTCACTGACGATAATGGATGCATGGAAACCACATCAGTTACTATAAATGTAGGAGTAGCCATTGACCTAACGGGAGTCGGGGTAGACCCTAATTGTGGATTAAGTGATGGATCGATAACCTATAATTGGACAGGCGGTACCGCTCCATATGATATAAGTGGAGACTTTTCTGCAACTGGTGCAAGCTCACCAACTCAATTTACGGACTTAGCCGCAGGAAGTTACACGATTACAGTAACTGATGATAATGGTTGTACTGATGAAACTACCATTATCCTATCGGATACAGCAGGTCCAGTAATAGATGGTACTTCAGTCGATGCTACTTGTGGATTAGCAAATGGTGAAATAGAGATTACATGGACTGGAGGAACTGCGCCGTTTGATTTAAGCGGAGATTTATCCCAAACAAATGCAACTAGTCCTACAACATTTACAGATTTAGCTGCAGGAGATTATACCGTAACAGTCACAGATGCTAATGATTGTACAGATGAAATAACACTTACAATTGATGACTCACCAGATATTACAGCAAGCTCCACAGCCGTAAGTACAACATGTGGACAAAATAATGGAGAGGTCGAAGTAAGTTGGACGGGAGGAACCGCTCCAATAACAATATCTGGAGACCTCAATCAAAGCAATGCTAGTAATCCTACTACATTTACAGATCTATCGAGTGGTACTTATACGGTTACGGTTACTGATGACAATGGATGTACGGATGTTACGAGTGTCACCGTGGAAAGTGAAGATGGACCTACTGCCACTGCCACAGCCACTGCTTCTACCTGCGGAGACCCTAATGGAGAAGTTGAAGTAAGTTGGTCAGGAGGAAGTTCACCTTATAATATAAGTGGTGATTTAAACCAAACTGGAGCAACAAGTCCAACAACATTTACTGATTTATCAGCAGGAACTTACAATGTAACTGTCACAGATGGAAATGGATGTACCTCGGTCGCTTCGGCAACTATAAATGATATTCCGGGACCAGAGGTTAGTGGAACACCTACTGATGCTACTTGTGGATTAGATAACGGATCAATTGAGATTAGTTGGACTGATGGAACACCTACCTTTGATATAACTGGTGATCTTAATCAAGCAGGAGCAACAAGTCCTACAAATTTTACAGATTTAGCTGTGGGTACTTACGATGTAACTGTCACAGATGGAAATGGATGTACTGGTATTACAAGTGTTACAATTAATGACACACCAGGACCTGATCTGAGCTATTCTTCAGAAGACCCTACTTGTGGTTTAGATAATGGAAGTATAACTTTTAGTTGGACTGGAGGAACAGAACCAATAGATATAAGTGGAGATTTTAGTTTATCTAGTGCTTCATCTCCACAGACGTTTAATGATTTAGGTGCAGGTAGTTATACGATTACTGTAACAGATGCAAATGGTTGTACAGACACGGAAACAGTTGTGCTTACTGATGTTGCAGGTCCTGATTTGTCAGGAGTGGGTGTGGATCCAGATTGTAGTATGAGTAATGGTTCGGTAACGTATAATTGGTCTGGAGGTACTGCTCCTTACGACATCAGTGGCGATTTTGCAGTAACAGGTGCTAGTTCACCTACCCAATTTACAGATTTAGCCGCAGGTAGTTACACCATTACGGTGACAGACGCAAATGGATGTACAGATGAAGCAACAGTCATTCTTAATGATACACCAGGTCCAGAAATAACTGGAACCGGAGTCGATGCCACTTGTGGATTAGCAAATGGGGAACTAGAAGTCAGTTGGACTGGTGGTACAGCCCCTTATGATTTAAGTGGAGACTTATCTCAAAACAGTGCAACTAGTCCTACAACATTTACAGATTTGGCTGCTGGTGATTATACCGTAACTGTAACAGACGCAAATGGATGTACAGATGAAACGACAGTAACCATTGGCGATTCTCCAGAAATAATAGCAAGTTCTACATCGGTGAGCACCACATGTGGACAGAATAATGGAGAAGTAGCAATAAGTTGGACAGGAGGAACGGCCCCCATAACTATTTCAGGTGATTTAAACCAGAGTAATGCAAGTAGTCCAACCACTTTTACAGATCTATCAAGTGGTACATATACTGTGACTGTTACAGATGATAATGGTTGTACAGATATAACGAGTGTCACTGTGGAAAGTGAAGATGGACCAACAGCTACAGCTACGGCTACAGCTTCGACATGTGGAAATCCTAATGGCGAAGTAGAAGTTAGTTGGTCAGGAGGAAATTCACCCTATAATATAAGTGGAGATTTAAACCAAACTGGAGCAACAAGTCCAACCACTTTTACAGACTTATCAGCAGGAACCTACAACGTAACAGTCACAGATGGTAATGGATGTACTTCGGTGGCTTCAGCAACAATAAATGATATACCTGGTCCAGAGGTAACTGGAACACCAACAGATGCAACATGTGGAGCAGATAATGGCTCTATCGAAGTGAGTTGGACAGGAGGGACATCCACCTTTGATATAAATGGAGACTTGAACCAAGTTAATGCAACAAATCCAACAAATTTCACAGACTTAGCGGTAGGAACCTATGATATTACGGTGACCGATGGCAATGGATGTACTGGTATTGCGAGTATTACGATTGATGATACACCAGGACCCGATTTGAGTTTTTCCAATGTCGATGCAACCTGTGGAGCAGAGAATGGAAGTATAA
>JAHDEC010000002.1:70345-266568 GCA_020629035.1 Saprospiraceae bacterium
AGGGCCAGATGCATCTGGAGTAACAACTGACGCTAATTGTGGTATGAGTGATGGTACAGCGACCTTCAGCTGGACAGGCGGTACAGCGCCATATGACATAAGTGGCGATTTAAATCAGACAGGAGCAACAAGCCCTTACCAATTCACAGATTTAGCCAGTGGAGATTATACGATCACAGTTACGGATGCAAATGGCTGTATGGATGAAGTGACAGTAACAGTAGGAGAGTCACCAGGACCTGATGTTTCGGGAGTAGCCCTTGATGCTACTTGTGGAGATGCAAATGGAGAAGTAGAAATAAGTTGGACAGGCGGCACATCACCTTATGATATAAGTGGAGATTTTACCGAAACAAATGCGACCAGCCCAAGTACTTATACAGATTTAACTAGTGGAGATTATACAGTAACTGTCACAGATTTCAATGGTTGTACAGATGTAGTTACTGTAACAGTTGGTGACTCACCAGACGTATCAGCAAATGCCACTGCAACAAGTACAACTTGTGGGCAAAACAATGGAGAATATACGGTAAGTTGGTCAGGAGGAGAAGCACCATTTGATATTACGGGCGACCTTGGACAAACAGGCGCGACAAGTCCGACAACCTTCACTGATTTAGGATCAGGAACCTATACGGTAACCATAACGGATACAAATGGATGTACTGCTTCAGCTACGGCAACCATAGGAAGTGAAGATGGACCGGTTGCCAATGCAAGTACCTCACCATCAACATGTGGTGCGGCAAATGGAAGTGTAACCATCGCCTGGACTGGCGGAAATGCGCCATATAACATTAGTGGAGATTTAAATGAAACAGGAGCAACAAGTCCAACTACCTTTACGGACTTATCAGCAGGAACATATAACGTAACAGTAACGGATGGTAATGGATGTACATCAGTTGCAAGTGGAACGATAAATGACACACCAGGGCCAGATGTAGTTATGGATCCAACAGCTGCGACCTGTGGAGATGCAAATGGAGAGATAGTGATTTCATGGACAGATGGTACAGCACCATTTGATATAACTGGAGATTTCACAGAAACTGGGGCGACAAGTCCAACAAGTTATACAGATTTAAGTGTAGGCACTTATACGATTACAATAACGGATGCGAATGGATGTACCGATGAAGTGTCTACAAATGTAGTTGATACACCTGGTCCTGATTTGAGTTTTTCCAATGTCGATGCAACCTGTGGAGCAGAGAATGGAAGTATAACATTTAGTTGGACAGGTGGAACAGAACCGATAGATATAAGTGGAGACTTCAGTCAAAGTAGTGCAAGTTCACCGCAAACATTTACAGGATTAGGTGCTGGCGATTATACGATTACCGTGACAGATGCCAATGGATGTACAGATGAAGCAACAGTCACTGTGGATGATATAGCAGGGCCAGATGCATCTGGAGTAACAACTGACGCTAATTGTGGTATGAGTGATGGTTCCATCACGATAAGTTGGACAGGCGGAACCCCAACCTTTGATATTAGCGGCGATTTAAACCAAATAGACGCTTCAAGTCCTAGCCAGTTTGATAATTTATCTTCTGGAGATTATAGTCTAACTGTAACAGATGCAAATGGATGTACTGATGAAGTTTTAGTCACTGTAGGAGATACTCCGAGCGTCGATGTTATGATTAGCGGGGTGGATGCAAGTTGTGGCTTAGCCAATGGAAGTGTTAGTGTAAGTTGGACGGATGGAACAGGCCCATTTGATATTACAGGTGACCTCTCTATGACAAATGCAACGAGTCCAACCAATTTTACAGATTTGTCCAGCGGTAATTATACAGTTACTGTAACGGATGCAAATGGTTGTACCGATGAAGCAAGTATAAGCCTTTCAGACACAGATCCTGTCTCAGCGAATGGTACTTCCACAAATACAACCTGCGGACAAAATGATGGAGAAGTAACTATTAGTTGGTCAGGAGGAGAAGCACCTTACGATATCAGCGGAGATTTAAATCAATCAGGAGCTACTAGTCCTCATGTCTTTGCTGATGTAAGTTCTGGAAGTTATACAGTAACAGTCACAGATATTAATGGATGTACAGATGAGGTCATGGTGACAGTAGGTAATGAAGATGGTCCTACAGCGAATGCAAACAGTTCCCCTTCCACATGTGGTAATGCTGATGGTACAGTAACTGTAGCATGGAATGGAGGTTCGTCACCATACACAATAAGTGGTGATCTTAATGAAAATGATGCAATGAGTCCTTCAACATTTACTGACTTATTAGCAGGGACATATAACGTGACTGTAACAGATGCGAATGGTTGTACTTCGGTAGCGTCAGCAACAATAAACGATACACCAGGTCCGGATGGAGGTTCAATAGTAACTGATGCAACATGTGGTCAATCAGATGGTTCGGTTGTTATTAGTTGGACAAATGGAACAGCACCATTTGATATAACAGGAGATTTAAGTCAGCTTGGAGCAACAAGTCCTCAAACATTTGATGACCTTGCCATAGGTGATTATTCTGTGACAATAACGGATGCTAATGGTTGCGAAGAAATAGTAAACTTTACAATTTCCGATACACCAGGCCCAGATATAAATGGCTCTTTTATAGCAGCTACATGCGAATTAATGAATGGAAGCATTTCCCTTAGTTGGACAAATGGAACAGCGCCATTTGATATAACAGGAGATTTAAACCTCTCGAATGCTACTTCTCCTCAAACATTTACGAATTTGTCTGCTGGAGACTACACGATGACTATTACAGATGCTAATGGTTGTACAGATATGGTGACTATTACCATAACAGATACTCCAGGACCAGCATTGGATTATACAAATTTAGATGCCAATTGTGGATTAAGCGATGGGTCAATTACGCTTAACTGGACTGGTGGAGTCGGACCTTACGATATAAGTGGAGATCTAAACCAGACGGATGCCAGCAGCCCATCCCAATTTAATGGACTTGCTGCCGGTGATTATATGCTTACACTGACAGATGCTAATGGTTGCGAAAGTATGCTTACGATTATGATAGCAGACAGTCCGTCACTAGAGATTGATTTGATGGCTCTTTCAGCAAGTTGTGGTTTTTCTAATGGAGAAATAACAGTTAGTTGGACAGGTGGTTCTTCGCCAGTTGATATTAGTGGAGACTTGACTCAAACATCTGCTCCAAATCCGACAATCTTTGATAATTTGTCTAGTGGTAATTATACAGTAACAGTAACAGATGCAAATGGTTGTTCTGATGTTTCGTCAATAATAGTTGATGATTCGCCAGCTGTTAATGCAAGTTTTACTTCAGTTGGGACCACTTGTGGTCAATCAGATGGAGAAATTACGGTTAATTGGAATGGAGGCGAAGGGCCATTTGATATAAGTGGAGATTTGAATCAAACAAATGCAACAAATCCGCATACATTTACTGACTTATCAAGTGGAAGTTATACTGCTACAGTTACCGATATGAACGGATGTACAGATGTGATTACTGCAAGTGTTACTAATGAGGATGGACCTACCGCAAATGCAAATTCATCGCCATCAACTTGCGGAGACGCTAATGGTAGTGTAACAGTTGCCTGGAACGGCGGAGTAGGACCTTACTCAATTTTTGGTGATCTAAACGAAATTGATGCAACTAGCCCAGAAACCTTTACGAACTTAAGTGAAGGAACTTACACGGTAACAGTTACAGATGCGAATGGATGTACATCCGTAGCATCATCAATGGTCAACAATACTGATGGACCTGATGCCTCGGTTGATATCTCAAACGCAAATTGTGATATGAATGATGGTGTGATTATCATAAGTTGGTCAGATGGTACAGCACCTTTCGATATTACTGGTGACTTAAATCAAACTGGAGCATCAAGCCCTGAACTATTTAGTGATTTAAGTCCGGGAGATTATTCTATCACAATAACAGATGCAAATGGTTGTGTTGATCTTATAACAGCAACTGTAAATAATGAAGTAGGACCATCTTTAAGTGGTTCAAGCGAATCAGCTTCTTGTGGACAATTAAATGGTCAAATAACACTAAGTTGGGGTGGAGGTACACCAAATTATGAGATTTCAGGAGATTTGAATTTATCTAATGCAACATCACCCCAATCATTTAATAATTTAGCAAGTGGTGTTTATAATGTCACCATAACGGATTCAGAGGGATGCGAAGATGAATTGAGTTTAACTATCGATGATACTACACCAGCAGTGGCAAGTTTTGAAATACTTGATGCTAATTGTGGGATGGATGATGGATCGGTAACCATAAGCTGGAGTGGCGGAGTAGGACCTTTTGATATCAGTGGAGATTTAAATGAAACTAGTGTTACATCCCCACATCAATTTACTAGTTTATTTAGCGGAAATTATTCCTTGATTTTAACAGATAATGATGGTTGTGAAACTGTTATAATGTTTATTATTGATGACATTGCAGGACCCCAAATAAGTTTGGAGGGTGTCGATGCAACTTGTGGTGAAGAAAATGGTGAAATTACAGTCAGTTGGACTGGCGGTGCAGGACCATTCGAAATTAGTGGCGGATCTTTGTTTTTGCCGAATGCAAATTCTCCTGAAGTATTTGATGATTTACCAAGTGGGAATTACACAGTAGTCGTTACAGATAATAATGGATGCAGTTCTAGTGATATAATCGTGTTAGGTGATAGTCCTTCAGTCTCAGCAAGTGGATCTTCTTCAGGTACATCCTGTGGGCAAAATGATGGGACCGTAACAATAAGTTGGAGCGGAGGTTCTGGAACCTTTAATATAACAGGTGATTTGGCCGATAATAATGTTAGCTCACCACATGTTTTTAGTAATTTAGGTTCAGGCACATACACAATTACAGTGACAGACACAAATGGTTGTACTGATGAGGTAACTAGTTCAGTTACCAATGAAGATGGGCCAACTGCTTCTACTAGTTCATCTCCTTCAACATGTGGAGAAGAAAATGGAAGTATCACAGTTTTCTGGAATGGAGGATCAGGTCCGTATGACATAAGTGGAGATCTTTCTGCACTAGATGCAACTAGTCCTACTAGCTTTGACAATCAAGGTGCGGGTAGTTATAATATTATTGTAACTGATGCAAGTGGTTGTAGTTCGATAGCCTCTGTAATAGTGGATGATCTTACAGGACCTGATGCAAGTTTCAGTACAGCCGATGCGGCTTGTGGGCAACCTTCTGGAAGTTTTACTATTTCATGGTCTGAAGGAACCGCACCATTTGATTTAACTGGAGATATAAATCAATCTACAGTTACTAGTCCATATACAGAATTAAATGTTGCCTCTGGCACATATAATGTAACCTTGTCAGATGCAAATGGATGTGAATTTCCTATGAGTATAGAAGTAGATGAACAAGATAGTCCAATTGTTAGTGCAGAAAATACCAACGCATCTTGCAATCAAACAAATGGGACGATTACTATATCTTGGATTGAAGGGAATGGACCTTTCGATATTTCTGGTGATCTGAATTTAGTTGGAGCTAGTTCTCCACAAACATTTACGGCTTTATCAGCCGGAGATTATACTATTATTGTCACTGATCAAAATGGTTGTTCTGACGAAATAAGTATCACGGTAGGTAACGAGGATGGACAAACAGGTGGAATACAAGCGACTGCAGCCAATTGTGGGAATAGTGATGGTACTATTACTGTTAGTTGGATGGGAGGTAATGGACCTTATTCCATTAGCGGAGATTTAAATGCAACGGATGCAGTAAGTCCAGCCTTATTTGATGGTGTACCTGCAGGTGATTATTCGATTATAGTTACCGATGTTAATGGTTGCACACTTATGCTTAATGTGACAGTTGGTGATATCGTAGGACCAGACTTAATGGCCGATCCGATAGCTACAACATGTGGCAATCAAAATGGTCAAGTTAGTCTAGATTGGATTAATGGTACTGGACCATATAATATTTCTGGTGATTTAAATTTAACAGGAGCTACTAGTCCACAGCTGTTTACTGATTTACCAGCAGGGAACTATACCATCCAATTGACAGATGCTAATGGATGTATGTCAGGATCGAGTTTTTTCATCGGAGAATCCGAAGAAGTATTTGCTTCTAGTACAACCGTAAATACAAGTTGTGGTGAATCTGTTGGAAGTATTACTATAAGTTGGAGTGGAGGAACAGGACCTTTCGATATTTCAGGCGATTTATCTGGAACAGATGTTAGTTCACCGTTTACTTTTGATAATTTATCCAGTGGAACATATTCTTTAAATATAATAGATGCCTTTGGATGTAGCGACAATATTTCTGCTACCATAAGTAATGACGATGGTCCTACTGCATCAGCAAATGGATTAGAAGCTACATGTGGGAATGATAATGGAACGGTAAGTGTATTTTGGAATGGCGGAGTGGGACCTTATGATATCACTGGAGATTTAGCATCACAAGATGCATCTTCTCCAGCTATTTTTACAGATTTAAGTGCAGGCACATACAATGTGACGGTAACGGATGGTTCTGGTTGTACATCTGTAGCAAGTGCTACTATTGAAGATTCTGAAGGACCAGAGGTAGGTTTTAATGTTACTAATGCATCATGTGGTCTTGATAATGGATCGATAAATATTTCATGGTCAGAAGGAACAGGACCTTTCGATATTTCAGGCGATTTGACTGACTCAAATGTAACTTCACCTCATGTATTTATAAATCTTGGGCAGGGTGCCTATTCACTTACTTTAACGGATGCCAATGGCTGTGAAGCCTTTATAAATGCTGAAGTAGAAGGAAGTGAAAATGTTATGCTTGAGGCCACAGCCAATTGTTTAGAGGATGGAACATATGAAGTTATTGTTACGACGAATGCAGATCTTGTAAATAATGATCTGGCTCTTCCGGTCATAAATAATATGGATGGTACATATACTATTTCTAATATTAATTTGTTGAATTCAATTACGATTACAGCAGGATTCTCAGGAACAAATTGTACAGAAATGTTAACAATAGGACCACCAGAATGTGAATGTCCAGCTATAGCAGATGCAGGATTGCCAGGTGTGATTAATTGTGAGATTGACCAAGTGTTACTTGGAGGAACTAATACATCGACAGGTTCGGAATATAGTTATGAATGGACAGATCAAAATGATAATGTTGTAAGCACTGATCCAGCGTTTTTAGCAGATACTGAAGGCACTTATACATTGACAGTATTTGATCAACAATTTAGTTGTAGTGCCGAAGATCAAGTTCTCGTAACCGATGAATCAAATGAACCAACAGCTATCATTCTAGCGGATCCTGGAAACATTATTGATTGTGAATTACTTACTATCGAGCTTAGCTCAGGAGAAAATGAAGAAAATGTAACCTACTCCTGGATTATAGATGAAGAAACTGTTTTGGAAGGATTTACTATTACAGTTGATGAATCAGGCGAGATAATCTTAATAGCTTTAGATACCATAACAGGTTGCTTTGCTAACGATACAATATTAATAGAATCGGGCTTAGCCTATCCATTAATAGATATAGAAGAGCCAGCTGAGTTAAGCTGTACTAATGATGATGTCTTAATTTCTGCGCTAAATTCTCAGAATGGCTTAGGTATCACTCATCAATGGTATGATATTGATGGAAATCCGATCCAAGGCGCAACTGATCTAGAATTATTAGTAGATATGAGTGGATTTTTTATACTTGAGTCTCTAGATTCAGAAAATGGTTGTACGAATCAAGATACTGTATTTGTAGGTGAGAATATTCTATTACCTGAGGCAAATGCCGGAGCTGATATTACACTACCATGTAACCAAGATGAAGGGCAACTGTTGGCTATCACGAATGGTAACTATGATTATTCTTGGTGGACTAATGATATGAATAATACAATAAGTGATCCTTCAGCATTAGATCCAATGATAGTTGGAGAAGGATGGTATTATTTTGAAGCTACTAATATATTGAATGGATGTAGTATTATAGATTCTGTTTTGGTCAATGCTGCTGCTTCACCAGACTTTGATGTCAGTGCAGAAAGTGGATGCTTTGGAGAAGAGCAAGGATCTATAGCCGTATTTGACGTGGAGTTTGCTACAGAACCGTACCAATTTTACTTGAATGGTGAAGAGCATAATGGGTTTTTAATGGAAAATCTTGCGCCAGGTGACTATGAAGTTAGTATGATAGATGCCAATGGTTGTGCCCATGATACAATAATAAATATCGTTGAGTTTGATCAAGTAATTCTTGATGCGGAAAATCATCTTTTTGAATTAAATCAAGCAGATGATATAGATATCCAGCTAATCACGAATCAAACAGATTATGATACCATCATTTGGTCTCCAGAAATTGATTTAACATGTGATAATTGCCTTGATCCAAGCCTGTATGCTGATGAAAGTATTAGCTATATTGTGACCATGATAGATGAAAATGGTTGTTCAGACACAACTTACATTCGTATAGAATTGGATATTGAAGGAGATGTATATATTCCAAATATATTTGGCCCGAATGAAGGAACAGATAATGGAACATTCTTTATTCAATCTGATTCGAATGTAGAAAGAATTGATGAATTGTGGATATATGACAGATGGGGAGAACTAATGTTTTATAATTCCGATTTTCCTACAAACGACCGGTCAACTGGTTGGGACGGAACATATAAAGATGTTCCTTGTGGATCACAGGTATTTGTTTATGTTGTAAAGTTCCATGATCTTGGAGGAAAAGAGCACACAAAAGCAGGTGATGTTACATTAGTAAGATAAATTTATATAAGTTTAACAAAAAATTAAATCATGAAAAAATTTATTGTTTTTGTAGTTTTAATAGGATCAAGTTTAGTTTCTTGCAAATCTGATAAATCATCGCAAATGTCTGATAAACAGGCTTCTACAGAGGTTTTGGAAGAAGTAAAACAATTAGATTCTATCTCGAATAGATTAGAATTAAAAACAAAAAAAATAGAGAAAGCCACTAGAGAATTGGATGAAGCATTAAATTCATTGGACGACATATAGAAAAATGCGTCTAAAGGCTAACACCAAATTTTAATATTATGAAAATCACAAAAAAAATCAGTTTTTTACTTGTCGGAATATTCGCTCTAAGTTTTTGTCTCATTAACCCAGCATATAGTCAAGGAAAGGGTAAAGGAAAAGAAATGAGTGAAGAAGCAAAATCTAAAAAGAATGGAAAAGTAAAAGAAGCTGAGAAAGCCTTAAAACGAAATGAAAAGTCTTTAGAGAAAGGGAAAGACGGGATTAGAGAAAATGGAAAGGAAGAGCTCGAACAGAATGATAAACGTCCAGAAGGAAAAGGAAAACCTGAAGTAGAAAATGCTCAAAGACCTGATGGTAAAGGAAAATCTAATGCAGAAGAAAAAGGTAAAAGGCCTGAAGGCAAAGGCAAACCAGATAGAGCCAGTAAATCTGAGGAATCAAATCAAAGCAAAGATAAAGTAAAGAAGGCCAAGGAAGATAATAATGGCAAAGCCTATGGAAAAAATAAAGGAGAACTTAAAGGTAAGGAGTTTGGTCAGCAAAGAGCAGCTGAAGCAAAGAGGAACAAAGAGGAGAAATCAAAGAAACTAAAAAAGGAATCCGAAAACGGAAAGAGTAAGGCAAAGGAGGGGAAAGAGAAAATTAAGCAAGCAAAGGATAAAGTAGCAAAAGAAAAGAAAGAAGGAAAAATTAACGATAAAGAGTACAAAGAGAAGATGGGGAAAATTGAAAAAGCCGAGTCAAAGCTGAAGGAATTAGAAAGTACGCTCAAAGAAAATGGATAAGAATTCTACGAAAAAAAGCCCTGAACTTCAGGGCTTTTTTTTATTTCTTTTTTGCTTCTATCATTTTTAGAATCTCTTCATCACTCTTTCCTAAATTCTCAATTAGAAACTGAACGTCATCGGCCAAATCATGGTCTGGATACTTCTCTAAAAACTGATTATAGATTCCACGAGATTCTTCAATTTGGCCCATTTCATTTTCGATTAAAAAGCCTTTTAAAAATAAAGCGGTAGGTGCTTTTTCATAGTTTGGATATTTATCTATTATCCAATCATACAAATTCATCGATTTTGCGTAGCTCTTTAGACTCTTAGCTATTTCCGCTGCCTTAAATAAATTTGCGGCAGCCTTAGGGTTTGTGGGGTTGCCCATCGCATAAGCTTCACTAGCATCTACAAATGATCTTGCATTTTTTTCGTTTATCCCAAACTTATTTGGGTTTTGGAAAATTCTTGCTGCTAAGGTATCTACATAAACATCTATGTTGTCGATCTCTTGTGTCAATTTACTTTTTGCCATGGCTACACTTTCATGATTTGGGAAAGAAGTCATAAAAGATTTAAAAAGGATGTTAGAAGCATCATGCTTTTTAATATTGTGCATGAAATTGCCTAATCCAAATAAATGGCTAGCAAAATTTTTGCCTTGAGGAAAATCTTTAACTAGTGGCACTAAAAAACTGACTATCCGATTAGGCATATTCTGATCACTAGCTACCTTTAAACCACTTTCTAGCAGTGTTTCACGCTGAGATTGATCTTCCTCCTTATGGATTGTGAGTGCTAGCGAAGATAAATACTTGTCAGCTGTTTCCTTCGAAGGGTTAGCTTCGTATTCAGCTTTTGTATTATCAGCTGGCGCATTTGAGCTCGACGATTGACATTGAAAAAACAAGAATGATGTCAAAAGAATAAATAAGATGGCTATGTTTCTCATAATTATTACTTGTTGCACAAAATTAGGATTGACAAGTCATTTATCCAACCTTTTCGCTTGATTAGTGTTTTTAAAGCTAACTTGATAACATAATTGACAATTAGTTTATGAATTATTTTTGGTTTAGGAGAGATTTACGATTAGAAGATAATGCTGGCTTGTATCATGCCTTAAAGGCCAATGAACCAGTACAATGTATATTTATTTTCGATCGGAATATATTGGATAAATTAGAGAATAGGTCTGATCCAAGAGTACAGTTTATACACGAACAAATAAACCGAATCGATGATGATTTAAAATCATACAAGTCTTGCCTAAATGTCTATTACGGCTATCCCGAAGAAATATGGCAATCATTGCTTAAGACCAAGCCTGGAAATGTTTTCACAAATGAGGATTACGAAAATTATGCAATTGAGCGTGATGCCAAAGTAGCGGCTCTATGTAAAAATTCTAATGTTACTTTTAAAGCTTTTAAAGATCATGTCATTTTTAGTAAATCAGAAGTTTTAAAAGGAGACGGTACACCTTATACGGTATTTACACCGTATAAGAGAAAATGGTTAACAGCTTTAAAAAGTGAAGCAGACATCAGCAAATCATATTATTTTAAATCTTACCCAACATTGGACTATAGCCAAAACTTTGCTAAAACATCCAAGGAAAGAATGGTGTCTTTAACCGATATGAATTTTGAAACTTCACAAATTCCTTTTCCAAGTAAAGAAACAAAGCAGTCGGTAATTAAGCAATATGATAAGCAGCGGGATTTTCCAGCGATAGATGGCACGTCTAAATTGGGTTTACACTTTAGATTCGGTACTATTAGTATACGAGAAAAAGCGCGAAAAGCTTCTCGTATTAATGATACTTATTTAAGTGAATTGGTTTGGCGAGATTTTTACAGCCAGATTTTGCAGCATTTTCCGCACGTGGAAAAATCTGCCTTTAGAGCTAAGTATGAAAAAATCGAATGGAGGAATAACGAAGAAGAATTTAAAAGCTGGTGTGAAGGCAAGACCGGTTATCCGCTGGTTGATGCTGGTATGCGCGAATTAAATGCGACCGGACATATGCATAATAGAGTCCGAATGGTGGTAGCAAGTTTTTTGACTAAACACTTATTAATTGATTGGAGATGGGGAGAGCAATACTTCGCTGATAAATTATTGGATTTTGACTTAGCATCGAATAACGGAGGATGGCAATGGGCGAGTGGCAGTGGGACAGATGCAGCACCTTATTTTAGAATCTTTAACCCTACATCTCAACTAACTAGGTTTGATAAGGAATTAAAATATGTGAAGAAATGGGTACCTGAGTATGGAACTGAACATTATGTAGCTCCGATGGTAGATCACAAAATGGCTCGGGAGCGATGTTTGAAAACCTATAAAGAAGGATTAAATTAATTCATCTATTTTTTCTAGTAGCCAAGCCTTGTTAATAACCGCTTTTTCTTCGATTATTTGAGCCTTCAATTGTACTAACTTTTCTTTTTCATTCCGATTCAAGGTGATCATTCTTTTCAAAAATCGATTGAAATTTTTAAAGACTACTGTTTTACTTTCACTAATATTTTTCTTTCTACTCAGAAAAGTTGAAAAACTTTCAATTTGAGATTCTAGTACATCATACTCCTTTAACTCATAATAAACGGCAAGAGAAAGTGCTCTCGAATTAAAATCATAAAGAAAATCTTCGTAATCAACTTTGGATAAATATTCTATGCTGTTATCCCATTCTTTACGATAGAATGCAATTCTTGCCATATTGAAATTCATTGCATTCTCTCTTAATTTATTATTAAGAAGGGGAGCATTGTTCTTTATAAACAGCTCGGCTTTTTCGTATTGTGCACTTCTTAGACAGAGAAGAATATAGTTTCTAAATGTGATAGGAGATAACTCACCATTAGTTAATATTATACTGTTTGATATGGCTATATCGTATAGATTTAGGGTTTCTTCTAAAAATTCACTTTTCCCAGTATTCATCTCACCAACGCAATAGCTTATCATAGCATCAAAAATATCCCTTTGCTCCTCCGAGTCAAAAATTTCAAAAAAGTCCTTAACTAAAAGTTTCAACTCTTGAAAATATGGGAGTGACGGTTTTTCAGTCAACATCAGGTACATGTTCCTGTATATCGCAATCGCCGGCGTTTCTAATAACTTATTTCTTGCTAAAAGCCTCAATATGATTTCTACTTCAAAGGGTCTATTTAAGGTTTTAAATTTTTTCTGCCAAGTGGCTAAGCTGCAAGCCATTTTTAATTTCTCGATGACGTAGTATTTATCAAGACTCTCCGAGAGATTGTCGATTTTTAGTAATTGGTCTCTTGTTTTTTTATTTTTCTGTTTATCAAACTGGGTATCTATTTCATATTCTATTTTTCCTTTTTCATATTTTCTTAAGTGAAAGTTTGAGGATTTTTCAGGAAATCGGACAAAATATTTATCAGCCTTGTCCATTGCCTTGTTTAGCATAAATTCAAAACCATTGGTTTGTATTTGTTCGAGCAAAATATTTTTTTCTAGTAAACCATCAGTTTTGATATACTCATGGATTAAGAAGGTTTCGAACTTGGATAATAGATCACTACAAATTTTTCTAAACTTTAAATCATCAAAAGGGCTGTTTTGATCGTTGTATGTATACCAACAGGATTCTTTACTTGGTGGAGCTTCTTTATTTTTTAAAAATTGGCTTAAGAATTCAAGAATTTTGAGTTGGTTTTTATTGACATTGAAATAGGGTGATTGCATAAACTTAACAAACCTAGACAATTGAGGTATTTCGAGGTGATCTAGGGTTTTATATAGTCGAGTTTCTTGCATACGATTTAGGTCATATTAAAAGTAGCTATATGTGTATGTTGTTTTGTGTCAATGTCGTTTATATTATTCAATACCTTAATTTTATATATTTAAATTGCAAATATTAAATTTTTATTAATATGTATATTTTCTCGATTATTTGTTCTATTTTTGTTATTGATTTATGAGACACCACAAATTAAATCCAACCCTATTAGTTATACTAGCACTTTGCTGGTCTTTTGTGGCTATGGCTCAACTTAATCCCAGCCATCAGAAATTAAATATCAAGGCAGGTCAAATATACGAGTTAGAAATAAATTCTATAGAATATACAGCAACACCCATTGATTTCGACGAGCTCAGTTATGATACACTCTACGTTAAGAATATTGGAGATAATCTGTGGAAGCTAATAATTCATGTGAAAGACGGGGTAGCAGAGGATTTGCATTTTGGTCTTGAGTATTGGGACTATGGTGACATTCCTGGCTTAGTATATCCTTATTACTCCACATTTAAATTGAGAGTTGAGCCAACTGAAGTAACGAGTGTTGTAGATGCATATGTTATAAATGGGTCGACTGACATTGTTTATCCAATTGATAATGATTATTCTTCGGATACTGATTTAAGTTTGACTGAAGTTGTATTCATGCAAAATTGTGAGGCGGAAATAGTTGATAATGATGGATTAAGTATCCAAATCATTAATCAGGATTTACCAGCCTATGTTCATTATGTGGCGGAAGACCAAACAGGAGTAAGTTCTCATGCAAGTATAATGCTCCAGTCTTCAAATATCTCTGGAGACCAACAGGCTTTACAGACAAATAATCTTTCAGCCATAAATTTAATTGTTGATCAAGATTATAATGTTTCTCTTGAGCCAGCAAATGGTGTTTTGACTTCACTCAATAATTTCTGCTGGGAGTACACACCTAATGATGACTTTAGTGGCACAGAAAATATAGCCTTTTCCAATGACCAAGGCGAGACGGTATCCTTTGACATAACGGTATACGAAAGCCCCAATACGTTACAATTCACCCATGATGATGAAGTATATACTGCCATAAATGGTTCCAGCACATTTAACGTGCTAGATAATGATTTGCTTAATTATCTGCCAGTAGTTGATTACTCAAGTGAATTGACATTCTTGGGGAATGGTGAATTTACCTTTACAGCCCAGACTGATTTTGTGGGAGATGAAATATTTTATTACACAATATTCAATGGATTTTCTTTTGTAACAGCTGATATAATAATCCATGTTGATGACTTTGCACCTAGTAGCTCTGTAGACTACTTATTTAATGCATATGTTGACCAACCTATGGTTATTAAACACAATACTCCAATGAATGAATATTCATTTAGTGTAGTGTCTGCTCCTCAGAATGGTACAGTGGTAATTTTAGATGAACAAGGAAATGAAGTACTTGAGTGTGAAACTATAAGTGGCGTAAACAAAATAATATATACCGCAGAAGAAGATGGTGATGATTTATTAGAAATTGAATACTGCACCAATTCTGGTTATTGTGAGATAGTCAAAATTGATTTTAATAATATCGATCAGAATTTTGAAGATTGCTTATGTGTTGAAGATTGTATTTATAGTGGAGATATAAACAATGATGGGAAAGTAGATGTAGATGATATTGTTGCACTAGGTAATAGCATAGGAGAAAAAGGAAGTTCGAGAGAAAACGTAGAAGCTTGGGTGCCTCAAACAGGCGATGCATGGATTTATACTCAGGATTACCTTGAAGAAGATTTGAGTTATGCGGATGCAGATGGTAACGGAATTATCAACCAGGAAGATATTGAACCTATAAAAACTTATTATGGTGCGAGTCATGATTTATTACCTCAAATATCATATGAGTTACTTGAAGCTCCAATAATCCTTGAAGCTCAACAAAGTGAAGTTGATTCTGGAGAATTACTGGTACTAGATGTTATTCTTGGGACCGAAGATAAGCCAATGTTTGATGTTCAAGGATTAAGTTTTAGCTATAACATATCTCCTGATGTAATAGATTCTTCTTCAGTGAGCGTAAATTTCCAAGAACAATCTTGGTTAAATTATGGAGCACCTGAAATTAACCATTTTGCCCAACCTACCGCTGGAAATATTCAAGTCGGTTTTTCTAGAGTTGGAAGTAAAGGTGCCACTGGACAAGGACCAATAGCGGCGATTGAATTTATTGTTGAAGATGACTTAGTTGGATTCAAATTAGAAGAGCTTATCTTTAAAATGAATATGAGTATTACCGATGCAGTGGTATTAAATGAGACTGGTCGTAAATTCTCTCTTCCATATTTTGAAACATCTGTAGATTTAAATCTCGGGGATAACAAAGAAGACATTGATCAATACTTAAGCATCTCACCAAATCCGGCTAGCGATTATTTAACTGTTAGATCTGATAAATTTGAAATAAATAACATAGAGATCTACTCGGTTGATGGTATTAGTGTAAGCTCATTAACTTATGATAATCAGTTTTCTGTAGATTGCAGCTTAGCAAATTTACCGGCTGGAACATACATAATTAAAATTGTTTCAGATAGTAAGCAAACGACTCGAAAGTTTGTGAAAATCTAGTCTAAGACCAGTTAGGTAACTCAGTAACACACTTATTTATTTATTCTGTTAAGAACCTTGTTAGCCAAAGTCTTCAAAGTCTCCATGTTACCATAGGAAGGCAAAAGATAAAGCCTTTATTAAATAATGAAGTTTATTAGCTAACTAGTTAATGTAGATGCATGCTATGCTCTAATGTATATGTCTATAAAGCTTTGCTTATCTTAATTAGCATAGGTCTAACAAATAAATCTAAAATTACCTTTTGCTTACTAAGTCTTATAGTCGACGTGCATTAATAATTTGGTGTAAATCGTCTTTATAGTTTTTACCTACAGGAAGGTGCTTGGTCTGACCCTTCTCAATTATTTCTACTGAGTTGCCAACCACGGCTTTAATCTTACTAATATTGACGATATAAGATCTGTGGATCCGCATAAAGATTTGAGATGGTAGTTTTTGCTCCAGACTCTTCATTGTCTGCAAGGTGATAATACGCTTTATATCCTTTCGTATAATCACATAATCTTTAAGTCCTTCTATGTATAGAATTTCATCAAAGTGAACCTTTACTAACTTCTTATCAGCTTTAACAAAGAAAAAGTCTTCTTCCGAATCCTGGATCGGACCTTGACGTTCTATAAACTTGTTTGTTGCCTTCATAAACCGATCTAAGGGGACCGGTTTCATTAAATAGTCAATCACATCTAGCTCATAAGCTTTTACTGCATGCTCCGAATGTGCTGTGGTAAAAATAATGGAAGGAGGATTCTTTAAAGACTCTAAAAACTCAATACCAGAAACCTGTGGCATATTTATATCAAGAAACATTAAGTCAATATTCTCCCTGTTTAAAACTTCATTAGCTTCAATCGCATTTTTACAAGAAGCAACTAGTTCAAAATCACCCATCTGTGATAAATAACTTTCTATAACCTCTCTAGCAAGTGGTTCATCATCAACAACTAATGTTTTATACGCCATTATTATTTAATTTAATATGTAATTCGATTTTATATACATCTTCATTTTCAATGATTCTCAATTCGTGATCCTTTGGATACTCTAACTTGAGTCTTCGCTTCACATTACTTAATCCAATACCACCGATATCTGTTTCAGTAGATGTTTCAGATGTATGCTTACTATTCTCAACTTGAAAGTATAATTGATTTTCATTTAGTTCTAACAATATAGATATATATCCTCCATCAATGTTGTTTTTTACGCCATGCTTAAAGCAATTTTCGATGAACGGCGAAAAAACCAAGGGCATAATCCTTTTTTCTTCCAAATATCCTCTGATTTCTAGACTAATGGTCAGGTCCTGACCATATCTGATTTTCTCTAAATCAATATAGTTTTGAATATATTGTACCTCCTTAGATAATAAGACTGTTTTCTCATTGCATTCATACAACATGTATCTCATTATGTCAGACAGCTTCAAAACAGTTGCCGGCGCATAATCTGATTTTTTTAAGGTTAAGGCATATAAACTGTTGAGCGTATTAAAGAAGAAATGAGGATCAATCTGTGACTTTAAGAATTTTAATTCGGAAGTTAGATTCTTTTCTTGGAGTTCTTTTTTCTCTAATTGATGTTTGAAAATATTGCTAATCAAAGCAAAAATCATAGAGGCAATCGATACAAAAACCAACTGAATACTGATTAGATATTGGTTGTTAAGCAGGTAGTTTTGTTGATCCGGATATTGAAAATGGATTAAATAACTAACCGCTACCTTAATAGGAGTAAACAACAATACCAAGCCTGCAATAAAAATAAAGTATTGAACAAATTTCCCTTTTTCTAGATAGCTGGGAACCAAGAAATACAAATTGAAATATATTAGTGGAGCAAAGAATCCAATGTTTACAAATTCTTTAAGTAAAACAAATCCTAAAGGCTCATCTGCTCGGTCAAAAATCAGCAAGAATACTAGAAGAAATAACCAAAATATTAAATGGTTAAACCATGTTTTTTCAAAGTAAGTTTTAGCTATTTTTCGAATACTTAGTGTCATCGATTACAAAAATAAGCATCACTTTTAATCCTAACTTGATTATTAGACCAAAACAATTTTCTATTTTACATCTGAAATGGTTGAACCATAAGTACTCTATTAGCATTATCAAGCTATAAACATGATTTTATGACTTTTAAGGAGAAGCACGAATACGACGAAAAGACGACGAATGAAATTAAAGAAAGATATCATTCTATTCTAGATGCACTAGGCGAAGACACAAATCGCGAAGGATTATTAAAAACTCCTGAAAGAGCCTCAAAAGCGATGCAATTTCTAACGAAAGGGTATCAAGAAGACCCAAAGGCTATCCTACAATCCGCACTCTTTAAGGAAGATTATCAGAATATGGTCATCGTTAAAAATATTGAATTATATTCTTTATGTGAGCACCATATTTTACCCTTTTACGGGAAAGCACACATTGCTTATATACCGAATGGCTATGTTGTCGGATTAAGTAAAATCCCACGGGTTGTAGATGTTTTTGCAAGAAGACTTCAAGTCCAAGAGAGACTTACTAATGAGATACTAAATTGCATTCAAGATTCACTCAAACCATTAGGTGTTGCTATTGTCATTGAAGCCGCACATATGTGTATGATGATGCGTGGCGTCCAAAAACAGAATTCAGTAACAACCACCTCAGCATTCACAGGTGAATTTGAAAAACCACAAACAAGAGCAGAGTTTATGGGACTAATTGCATCAGACCTCAAATAATCTCATTAAAACAAACATAAATTCAAGCATCAAGTTATTTTTGCAGCTTAAATCAAGTTGACTATTATGAAGGTATATGTGTTTCCTGGTCAAGGATCCCAAAGTCCTGGAATGGGCAAAGAGTTATATGAATCCTCTGATAAGGCAAAAGAACTCTTTCATCAAGCAAATGATATCTTAGGCTTTAGTTTAAGTGATATTATGTTTAATGGAACAGCTGAGGATCTAAAGGAAACTAAAGTTACTCAACCGGCTGTTTTTGTTAATTCTGTGGTAAAATTTATAACCTTAGATATTAATGATCAACAGGGTGTAGCCGGACACTCGTTAGGAGAGTTTAGTGCGCTTGTGGCAAATAAAGTCTTAAGTTTTGAAGATGCCTTAAAGCTTGTTTCAGAGCGGGCTTTAGCCATGCAAGATGCAACTGAGCAAGAAGACGGCACCATGGCAGCTATATTAGGTATGGAAGATAAAGATGTGGAAACGATTTGTAATAATATTAGCGAAGTAGTCGTAGCAGCTAATTATAATTGCCCAGGTCAATTAGTAATTTCTGGTTCTAGAAAAGGCATAGAGGCAGCTGTCGAACAATGTACGGAAGCAGGCGCAAGAAGAGCCATTATTTTACCAGTTGGCGGAGCTTTTCATTCACCACTCATGCTACCCGCAAAGGAACGTTTAGCATCAGCTATTAGCAATACAACATTTGCATCACCTACTTGTCCTATTTATCAGAATGTAATCGGAGAGGCCTGTTCAGATCCTGCTCAAATCAAGCAAAACTTGATAGACCAATTAACATCACCTGTTAGATGGACTAAGACTATGCAATCATTTGTAAATGATGGCATGACCTCTCATAATGAGGTGGGTGCAAAGGTTTTGTCTGGTTTTATTAGAAAATTTGATCGATCATTAGAAGCTAATATTCTTTAATTAATGCAAATTGAAAAAGGAATAGTACTCTTAGCTCAGCCGTTTATGCTAGATCAGCACTTTTCTCGGTCTGCTGTTTTATTATGTGAGCATAATGAGCAAGGGAGCTTAGGCTTTATACTAAATAAACCAGTAGATATTGAAATTCAAAGTCTATTTGATGAATTTCCAGATTTCGATGCTAAGATATTCTACGGTGGGCCAGTAGCAACTAATTCATTACAGTACATTCATACAAAAGGTGATTTACTTGAAGATAGCTTAGAAATTGTTCCAGGCGTTTATTGGGGAGGTGATTTTGAAAAACTAAAATTCCTCATTGAAAGCGAATTAGTCAAATCTAATGACATACGATTCTTTCTTGGGTACTCAGGGTGGGTCGATGGACAACTGAAAGAAGAATTAAAGCACGGTTCGTGGATTATTTCAGACATGGATGCCAATTATGCTTTTAAGTCCGACAGAATGAAACTGTGGAAAACCATTTTAGAAAACAAAGGAGACAACTATAAGGTAATTGCCCAAATGCCTGATTTTATTAGCTTAAATTAAACTATATGTTCTATCTCAACAATATATCCTTAAACTTCGGAGATAGAAAAATTCTCGATCAGGTAAGCTCCATGTTTACGGAGAAAGATATCGTGGGGCTAATCGGTCGTAACGGAACAGGTAAATCCACACTTTTAAAAGTGATTGCTGGAGATATAGCTTGTGACAAGGGATCCATTGATATACCTAAGAATTTAGAAGTAGGTTATTTAAGGCAGTTTCTTCCAACAGAAAAAGATATCAGTATCATAGACGAAACCTGCAAGGCTTTCGAACATTATATGATATTGGAACAAGAAATAAGCGCCTTAGAAGGAAGAATGACTAACGACCTATCTGAGTCGGAACTAACAAAAATCCTTGAAGAGTTAGAATCAAAACAAATCCAACAGCAATCGTTCCCATTTAAAAATCCAAAGATTGAAGCCATAAAGCTTTTAAAAGGTCTTGGCTTTAAAGATCATCAAATGGATGATCCTATTGCAACATTAAGTGGTGGTTGGCAGATGAGAATTGAACTAGCGAAATTGCTATTAAAACAACCTGCATTGTTACTGCTGGATGAGCCGACAAACCATTTGGATATAGAGTCTATAATTTGGTTTGAATCCTACATAAAGAAATACCCTGGTGCTGTTATTTTAGTTTCGCATGACGAGGATTTTCTTGCGAACACAACCAATCGCATCATTGAAATACAAAATGGTAAGATAGAAGATTATAGACTGCCATATAGGAAGTTTTTAGTAGAGAAAGAAAGCAGGAGAGAAATATTAAAATCCCAATTTACTAACCAGCAAAAGGTCATCAAAGAAAAGGAAAGAACTATAACCAGATTTAAAGCTAAGGCGACTAAAACAAGCATGGCTCAATCCATGGAAAAGCAACTCGCCAAAATGGAAAGGGTAGAGTATGATGAACCAACAGAATCCAACATGAATCTTCGTTTTCCATTCGAAGGACGCTGCGGAGAGGTGGTTTTTGAAGGAAAAAATTTAGCAAAAAGTTATGGAGACAATAAAGTTTTCGAAGATGTCTCTTTAAAGTTTTTGAGAGGAGATAAAGTAGCTTTCATTGGTCAAAATGGTATGGGTAAATCCACACTAACTAAGATCATTCAGCAAATTTTGGAGCCAACTAAGGGAGAAGCCATCCAAGGTTACAATGTAGTTACTGGGTATTATGATCAAGATCAAAGTGAAGCACTAGATGGCAAATTAAGTATATTAGAAACAGCTACTCAAGCAGGTTACCACAAAACGACTTCTGAGATTAGATCCACGCTAGGAGCTTTTATGTTTTCAGGAGAAGAAGTTGATAAAAAAGTGAGTGTCTTAAGTGGAGGAGAAAAAGCTAGACTGGCATTAGCTTGTATGATTATGCATCCAGCTAACTTGATAATTCTGGATGAGCCCACAAATCACCTAGACATTTATGCTAAAAAAGTATTAAAAAATGCTTTAGCCTCATTTGAAGGAAATTTGTTAGTGGTTTCACACGATAGAGATTTTTTAAGAGGACTGAGTTCTAAGACTTTTGAATTTACAGATGGCAAGGTGATAGAACATCTCGGCGACATAGAATATGTATTGAATAAGCGTTCAAGCGATGACCTAAGAGACTATGCTCATCAGAATACTAACACTAAAAACAAGGCAGTAATAAAGGAAGAAAAGCCGAAAATAAGTTTTGATGAGCGCAAAAAACTAAACAGACAACTTACCTATTTAGAGCGTGATATTGAAAAGCTTGAAGCTAGTATTGAAGCATTTCAGCAAAAGATGGCTGAACCATCTTTCTACGAACAAGCTGATGCTAGTCAGCAATTAGTCGAACATAAATCTAATGAAGACTTGTTGGTAGAAAAGACCACCGAATGGGAAAGGATTTGTGATATTCTAGGCTAAACTCGCGTGAAATACTGATGCGAGAGTAAGTTTAGACTTGCGTATATTTATCTATCGCAAAACCAAAAGTGTATTGTTTATATGCTAATCTTAGAGAGGAAATTGTAGAAATTCATGGCCAGAAGTCAAATTAGCGATTGGTAGGTTATTAAAATGACTCACGAACTGGATTATGCTTTCTCAACTGGTTCAATATCGCTTTTATATCCTTTGGTAGTTGTTCCATAATATTTAATTCTATGGGTTTACCATTTAAAGTGAAGCCTAATTTGAAGCAGTGTAGCGGGTGTCTATGTAATAAAGGTCTCTCTTCGGTATCCTTTGCTAAATGATACTTTTTTCGTTTGATTTCTGATAAGAAAAAAGCATCACGATGACCATATTTGGAATCGACCATGAGCGGATGACCAATCGACTTTAGATGCACACGTATTTGATGCATCCGGCCTGTTTCTATTCGTAATTTTAAATAGCTGTAGTCTTGAAAACGCTCTAAGACTTCATAGTGAGTTATAGAGTTTTTGCCCGTTTTTTTAAGTTCTACAGCTTGTTTTTGTTTATTGAAACTGATGGGTTCCAAGATACTTCCGTCTTCATCATTGACTTGACCTTCCACTACTGCAAGGTATTCCTTTATAACTGTGTGTTCTTCGAACTGACTTGAAAGCTCTTTATGAGTTTCAGCATCTTTGGCAAAAAGGATAAGGCCTGAAGTATCTTTATCTAATCGATGGACTACAAATATTTCACCGTATTTATCCCTAAGCATTTGCTTTGCACTGGGCAGATGCCCATAGTACCTATCCGGAATGCTTAAAAGTCCTGCAGGTTTATTGACAACAATGAGTGCTTCATTTTCAAAGACAATAGGTAACCGTTCTTTTCCCATAGGCTAAAGGTCACTAAATTTCTTCTTACCAAAGGCAAAATATTGGAAAATCGCCCATTGTTTTATGCGACCATTATAATTTGGATAGGATATTTTATGTTGCTCTATCAGCTTGAAGTTCTTTTTTCTTTTGGCCCAGATTTTCGGTAAGGAGACATAAATGTTTAAATGGGCTGAAATAATATTTACGGTACTTTTCCACTTTCCTTTTAGCAAGAAGAAAAGTCCTGCAATGCCGTCTAAAATCAGACGTAAAGGAATAATCCAAAATAGATTCATTCCTTTTTCATTTTTTAAAATGGTTGTGAGATTGTTCCTGAAATTAAGAAATACTTTATGTGGGTTTTCATAGCTTAAAGTTCCACCACCTAAATGGTAAATAGAAGATTCAGGAACTACCATTATTTTATAACCTGCATTTTTAAGTCTCCAGCAAAAGTCTATTTCTTCTTGGTGTGCAAAATAGTCACCATCAAAACCACCAAATTTTTTAAAGACTTCAGAGCGCACCACTAATGCTGCACCACTTGCCCAAAAAACCTCTAACATATTATCGTATTGGCCAGTATCTTCTTCACATGTTTGGAACATTCTCCCTCGACAAATTGGATAACCTAAAGGATCTATTAAACCTCCACAAGCACCCGAATACTCAAACATGTTTTTCTCTTCTAAAGACAGTACCTTTGGCATAGCTGCACCTATTGTGGGATCTTTCTCCATCATGGCTAAGATAGGATCTAACCAACCCTTGGTAACGAGGACATCTGAATTTAAGAGTACAGTAAAGCTTGAATCTACGTTTTCTAATCCTTTGTTGTATCCTTCGGCAAACCCATAATTTTGACTGAGTTCGACTATCTCAATTTCTGGAAACCAGTCCCTCGTAAATTTTACAGAATCATCAGTGCTTTTATTATCGATAATGACAATTTTAAAATCTGTAGTACTGCTGTCTGCTAGTGCTGGCAAATAAGCTTCTAAGAATTCTTCACCATTATAATTTAGTACTGCAATGGTTGTTTTATGTTTTGCTTTGTAAATAGTGGTTCGATCAAAATATGCTTTGGTATTTATTTTGTCCAATGCAAGTTGATTTTTTAAAGCATCCAAAGAATCGAATTTTTCATCATCTCTAATGAAACTTACAAATTCAATGTCGATCTGTTTTTCATAAATATCCTGATTGAAATCGAAGATATTGACTTCAACTTTTTTGGAGTCATTATTCTTTATACTAGGTCTGTGACCAATGTAGAGCATTGCCTGATACTCACTATCATCAAAGTGCACCTTACAAGCATAAATACCATCTCTAGGTATCAGCTTCTGTTCACCCGTGATACTTAAGTTAGCCGTTGGATATCCTAGCGTTTTTCCAATGCCGTCACCCTTGACTACTTTGCCATTCATCTGATACTTGTATCCTAGGAAATGATTAGCTCTTTCTACATCTCCATCATTTAAGGCACTTCGTATGGTAGATGAACTGATAGCTATTTCATTTATTTCTTCTTTGTGTATCTGAAAAATGCCATGTTCAAAAGAAGATTCATATTCTTTCATCAAATTAAAATCTCCCTGTCTATTCAGTCCAAATCTATGATCGTAGCCAATCACAATAGCTGATGGATTTAGCTTGGCCAAGACAAACTTTTCTATGTATTCTCGTGGGTGTTGCTGCGAAAACTCCAATGTAAATGTAACAATGATTAAATTATCAATGCCAAAATCTTCTAACAAGGCAACTTTTTCGTCTAAACTTGTTAATAATTTGATGTTGCTATTTTTAGCGTCAAGCACATTTCGAGGGTGGGGATGGTAACTTACTACAGTAGTCTGGCAATTGAATTCTTTAGCAATTTGCTTTATTCTACGTAGTAGTTTTTTGTGCCCTAAATGGAGACCATCAAATGAGCCAAAGCTTACTACATGTTTTTCTAACTTTGGCAAATCATTTATGGATGTAAATACATTCATAAAAGGTGCATGGATAATTTAATTTAAAAGAAACACAAAACTAAGAAACTTAATATACTTTGCACTTTGAACCTTAACTATTTTATGTTTGTTAGATGGACAATATGATGGACAATAATAAGATTTTACAAACCCTAAGAACGATAAAGCACCCAAATCATGGTGAGGATATTATCCAGTCTAAAATGGTGCATAACTTAAGGATTAATGATAATCAATTAACCTTTGATATAAAACTAAGGCCCCAAGAGGATAATTTGAAACTTTTTTTGACCACAGCATGCACTGAAGCTGTCCAAAAAATTTACCCAGATGGGAAGGTGCTCATCAATTTTATAAAGGAAGCTAAAAATGATTTTGCTAACCCTTTACCACAAATCAAAAATATTATTGCTGTAGCATCAGGAAAAGGTGGTGTCGGCAAATCTACTGTCTCCTTAAATCTAGCCTTGGCGTTAAAAAATACAGGAGCAAAAGTAGGTTTAATGGATGCTGATCTTTATGGCCCGTCTATGCCTACGATGCTAGGCTTACAGGACATTAAACCTAAAATCCAAACAGTAGAAGGAAAACCCAAAATGATTCCCATTGAAAAATATGGCATTCATTCTATTTCACTTGGATATTTATTGGAAGCTGAGCAAGCTGTTGTTTTAAGAGGTCCAAGATTAGGAGGTATTATAAAGCAGTTTGTGTTTGATTGTGTATGGCCGGCATTGGACTACCTCATTATCGATTTACCACCTGGAACAGGCGACATACAACTAACCCTTGTGCAAACCATTCCATTAACTGCAGCGCTTATGGTCACCACACCACAAGATGTGGCCGTTGCCGATGCATTAAAAGCAATGAATATGTTTTTATTGCCAAATGTAAATGTTCCGATTCTTGGAGTTGTGGAAAATATGAGTTGGTTTACCCCAGCTGAATTGCCGGATAATAAGTACTATCTATTTGGCCAAGGGGGCGGTGAGAAATTAGCTAAGTTGGGAGAAACAAGCCTACTAGGGAATCTACCTTTAGTACAAAGTGTGCGTGAGGCAGGTGATGAAGGTATTCCATTTATGGAGAAGACTGATCACCCGGCTAAGGAGTATTTTGATAAAATGGTCTTGGAACTTAGCAAATCATTGAACAAAAGAAATAAACAAATAGGTGAGACAAATATAGTCTCTGTAACTTAAGAAGATATTAATTAGTATTTTTGAATATGTCAATAACTGAGAAGGCAGAAATTCTTGCAACTTTAGATAAAGCATTAGACGATTTAAGACCACATCTTGCCGTCGATGGAGGAAACATCGAACTGGTAGAAATTACTGACGATTGGGAGGTTAAGGTGAAGTGGTTAGGCAATTGTCAAACTTGTTCCATGTCAGTTATGACCATGAAAGCTGGAGTGGAACAAACACTCAAGCAAAAAATGCCGCAAATTAAATCAGTAGAAGCAATCAATGGAGTCTAATTTTTCGAAGGACAAGTCGTTTCTAACGCAGCAAATTAAGTCAAAACAAAGTTTTTTAGCCATCGGCTTAGATAGCGATATTACAAGGATACCTAAACACATCCTTGAAACAAAAAAGAACCCAATCAGCTACTTTAATAAGTCCATCATCGATGCAACTCAAGATCTATGCATTAGCTATAAAATGAATATTGCTTTTTATGAGAGTCAAGGAATCGATGGATGGAAGGCTCTGGAAGAAACGCTCAAACACATCCCTGAAGAACTCTTTACCATCGCAGATGCTAAGCGAGGAGATATAGGAAATACCTCCAAACAATATGCAGAAACTTTTTTCAAAACCTACCCCTGCGATTCGATAACACTAGCACCATATATGGGGAGTGACTCTATCGGACCGTTTTTAGAGTATGAAAATAAATGGAGCATTTTATTAGCTTTAACCTCCAATCAAGGCGCGTTTGATTTTCAATTAATCAAGGATCAAGATGGAAAAGAATTGTATAAGCATATACTTTCCACCTCTTCAAAGTGGGGATCCACAAGTCAGCTAATGTATGTTGTAGGAGCAACAAAACCTGAATTTTTTCAAAGCATTCGGGAGATTATACCTGAACACTTTCTACTTGTTCCTGGAATAGGAGCGCAAGGAGGAAGCTTGGAAGAAGTTTGTAAATATGGATTAACTAAGGATGTTGGTTTAATTGTAAACTCTTCTCGAGGGATAATATTTGCTTCTGATGGGTTAGATTTTGCTGAAGCGGCTAGGGCATCAGCCTTAAGCGTTCAACAGAGAATGGTAGAAATTTTAAGTACCTCAGGGATATAAGATTTTCACTTTTGGGTTTGTCGATAAGTATTGTAATATGATACTTTGATGCTCAGGGTTTTCTTCCGCAACATGCGATAATTGTTCCTCTATTTCATAGTAATTATACGCATGATTATTATCGATTACACAATAGCCTTGATAAGTGTTTTCTTTAACTATAAAACAGATAAGTTCATCTATGTTATGTGTTTCTTCAATGATGATAAATCGTTCATCTAAAAACTGATTAAAAACGGCTAATGCTAAGGCTGCTCTTTCGTTATAGGCTTCAACTTCTTCGAGTTTTAGGCAAGCACCAAAACACTTTTCTACCTCATATAAAAAGCATCCTCCTTCTTTTGGTTTTTCAATGTCAGTAAAATCATAACACAATTGGAATTGCTCGCAAATCGATTTTAATCGATGTTTTGCATGAGCCTTTTTTGAAAATTGTCCAAAGACCAACTGATCCTTACCAAGCATGATTCCCTTTTTACAGATTTCAAATCTTCGGTAATCATTTTCATCTTGATAACTTAAAATTTGAAAAGGATACTTGCTTTGTTTTTGCGCTACATTAATGGGAGGAATATGTTTTTTTATTTCGGTTGATTCTAACAACAGAGAATGCAATTCACTACCAGTTAAAACGTAGTCGATTTCAGCTACCTCTCTAAACATTCGGTTTGCCTTTCGACTTTCCTTGCTAAAATGTTGCTTTGCTCGTTTTTGGATATTGGTAGATTTTCCAATGTAAACGATATGTCCGTCTGGATTTTTAAAATAGTAAACACCACAATCCTCGGGGAGTGAGAGTATATCTTTTGGCTCTAAATGCTGGGGTAAGCGCGTAAGCTTTATACCTTCCGAAATCATTTGTTTAATGGATTTTTTTGTCTTTCCCTGAGCTAGTGCTTTAGAAAGTACAATGGCGGCAGCATAAGCATCATCTAGGGCTCTATGTCTTGAATCAACTTTGATATCAAAATACTTAATAAGTTTGCCTAGGCCATATCCATCTAGACCGGGAAAAGTCTGTCTACTCAAACGAACTGTACACAATTTTCTTTTACTAAATGTGTAACCAAGTTGCTTAAATTCATGCTGAAGGAATTGGTAATCAAAGCGTACATTATGGGCTACAAATATGGCTTCATTGGTCATCTCTACCACTTCCTTAGCAACTTCATAGAATTTGGGAGCATCTTCTACCATAGCATTTGTGATTCCCGTGAGTCGAGTGATAAACTCAGGAATGGATCTTTCTGGGTTTACTAATGTACTATACTTCTTTACAATCTCGTTGTGTTCAAGTATTACGATGCCTATTTCGGTGATTTTATCACGTCTAGGATCGCCACCAGTAGTTTCTATGTCTACAACTGCATATCTTTGTGACATATTAAATGTTAATTACATGTATCGAACATTGAAAGTAATCATTCCATTGTTATTCTTAGTGGCTTGTCAAGCACAAATAAATGAAAAAGTGTCAACAGCTTCTGCATCCTTTGTACTCACGGATTATCCAGATCCTGGAGCAAGCCAAATGGATCAATATATAGCTAAGTTAAAAGGCAAGAAAGTGGCCCTAGTGGTTAATCAGACGAGCACGATAGGAGATAGTCATTTAGTGGATATATTGCTTGAGAAAGGAATTGATATTGTGAAGGTTTTTGCTCCCGAGCACGGATTTAGAGGTAAGGCTGATGCTGGAGCAAAGATTAATGATCAGATGGATGAAAAAACTGGTTTAGCATTAATTTCTCTCTATGGGAAAAATAAAAAACCCAGTCCTGAAATGTTAACTGATGTAGATTTGATTGTGTTTGATATACAAGACGTGGGCTGTCGGTTTTATACCTATATATCTACCATGAGCTATGTTATGGAAGCATGTGCTGAAAGTAATCTTCCCATGATTGTGCTTGATCGTCCTAATCCTAATGGTTTTTATGTGGGTGGGCCAATATTGGAAGATCCATTAAAGAGCTTTGTGGGGATGCATAATATACCCATTGTTTATGGGCTGAGCATTGGAGAGTATGCCACTATGGTGAAGGGTGAGCGGTGGATTAATCAAGCAGATGATTTAGATTTAGAAGTGGTTTATTGTGCTAATTATGAGCGTAATATGAGTTTTGAGCTGCCCATAAAACCATCACCTAATTTGCCTAATCTACAATCGATTTTGTTGTACCCATCTTTATGCTTATTCGAAGGGACTAATATCTCAGTGGGAAGAGGGACTGACAAACCATTCCAGCAAATTGGACATCCAGCGCTGGCTGATTTTGATTATCATTTTACGCCTAAATCCGTCGAAGGTGCCAGCAAACCCAAACATAATAACACTTTTTGTTTTGGTCATGATTTATCTTCCCTGTCGAAGAAAGCAATTGCGGACCAAGGGTTCGATTTGTCATACCTACTTAATTATCAGCAGGCTATGAGTGCTAAGGGAAAGGCCTTTTTCATTGAGAATAATTTCTTTGACAAATTAGCAGGAAACTCTAACTTAAAGCAACAAATTGATGAAGGAGATTCACTTGAGGAAATAGAGGCAGGATGGCAGGAAGGCATTCAAAAATATCTAAGTATACGAGATAAGTACTTGCATTACAAATAGTGGAAATTTTACTTTTTGAAACTCGTCAAAGCTTATAGATTAATTAAGGAAGGCGATATACAAGTCGTTCACGACTTCATTAAAACTTGAATTTTAATTGGGCTTTAAGCTCTGTTCGTGTATTACCTTCTATTTCATTTAGTCCAGACCCAATGCTATCTTGATTTAAGAAATATACATAGCCATATCTGAATTCGGCCAGTACATTGCGGATTCCACGGTAACGTAGGTTAATATAATACCTTGATCCTTTGTAAAAGTAGGCAGGGATATAAAATTCATACAAAAGGTCATTTTCGTAAGCATAGATTCTGCTATTATACCCATCTGTATTGAAAATAGCAAAGCGGGTGGAAAATTCAATAGGGAAATCTATTGGCTTGTATAGTATGTCTTGGAAAGCTAGATACCCATTAGATTCTTCAGGTAATTGATTAAACCAAGCCAGTTCAAATCTTGACCGAAGAGTCACAGCTTTCGATAAATTATAAGTTAAATGAAATCTAAGCCTACTTCTTGTTTGAGAAGTTACCGGATTAATAGTCTCCCCAAGATTTATGTTGTCAAATTTCCTTTCATTGAAGTAAAGAGCATAGGCTGATAATTTTCGTTTGATTCGGTAATCGAGCCTAAATAGGTATTCTTTACCTGTAGTAGGCGAATCTGTTTTAAACTTCAGCCAAGGATGTTTCCATAAATCTGCATAACTTCTAAACCTCCAATGTTTGTTAATTTTAACATCTAATCCAATATATAAACCTTCTTCATTGGCAATATTGGTTTGTTCACTAAATGCATTAGGGTTAATTGCGTGATAATCTCTATCATAATTTCGATAAAGTAGAGCTAAAGATGTTTTCCTATCCAAGCCCATTAATAAGCCATGCACATTAGCAAAACCACTACCCACTGAGTGAGCAGCTTCTCCAAAGAAGAAAAAGTTTTTATGTCGGAAACTATAATCTAGACTTAGATTGTCCAAACTATTCCCTCGAAACCTAAAGGCATTGTACAATTGGTCAGCGGGCGTAAATTCGCTGTTATAAGATTGATGCTGATAGTTTAATCCAAGCTTTAAATGCTTGGCTTTGTATTTTATGACACCACCATATTTTGTTTCTTCAAGTGTTCCTTCTTTCTGAAGGTCGAGGGCAGTCCTATGGTAACCGCTATTGAAAAAAGAACTAAAGGACAAATCTATTAAATCACTAGTTGTCGTATCAATAGCTAGTATGGTTCCATCCTTTTTAGCATAACTGCCAAAGCCTGTTATTTCTAGTTTTTTTGTTGCTCTCACTGTGATTGCTGCACCCCGATTAAAGAGATTCTCATTGACTGAACTATATGGTCTTATAACTCTTCCTCCTTTTTTGATATTGGTCACCCAAGAGCTTTTTCCTGCACCAAAATCATTGTGAGAAATCAATCCCTGCCCCATAGATACCGTATAATCTCCAACGGCAATATCCTTGAGGAATGGGGTATAGTCTTTTAAATAAATATAAGCTGAGTTGTAATCAAACCCGTGAGCATTAGATCCAGTGAAAAACTCCTCCCCCTGATCTTTTTCCATAATGACACCATACCTTAATCGATTATCATAAGAATATTTATATCGCAAGGTCAGTTTGTTAGGATCGCCCAGATATCGATTTTTTGTTTCATCTCCATCATATCCGACTGAGGGTTCTAGTACCCTTGTCCATTTCGTATATAATTCGTTTTTGCCTTTATATGCCATTTTGTGGAGAGGAACATTAAAGCTTCCTTCCCCTTTAATATTGCCAAGGGTCGCAATAAGATTAGCAGTTTCTAGGTCAATGTTGGGTATCGTTTGAATTTCCTCCTCAGCTAGCAAAGGGCCATAATATTCTCTATAATCAATGAAGGACTGGACTTGAAGACTACTTAAAATACCCAACTCGAAAAGGTCTTCATCCGATACCTTATTAATGTCGAATGGTTTTTCTATATAATTAGAAATCACATCTATAATCTGATCTAAATCTAAATTTTCTAATTCAGTGTTTTCGATAAAAGCCTCTAGTTGGGCTCTAATTTCGACAGGTATATCTTGAGCAAAGGCTGCATTGGAAAAAAAAATACTGCAGATAAATGAAAGTATATGTATTCTCAGTTTGCTCAATATTGGATTAATAATTAAGTAATTCCTGGTTGTTTGCTATTGCTAATGTTCTGGAAAATTAATTAAAACTGATTGAAAGAAGCAATTAATTCAATTTTACTTATTTGCTTTTTTGAAATTGTGGAAAGATGTGGAAAAGTAATTTAATTATATTGCTATTTTTTCTAATGTATATTTCATTTTTGCACCTTAGTTTTTAAATGTTCAAAATACCAACTGAAAAACATGGAAAAATTTAAACTCGAATACATTTGGCTTGATGGCTCAGTCCCAACCCAAATGATGAGAAGTAAAACGAAAATTTTAGATGAATCTAAGTTTAAAGGAAATCTTGAAGATTGCCCAATGTGGTCATTTGATGGATCTTCAACTAATCAAGCAGAAGGTAATTCATCTGATTGCTTATTAAAGCCTGTTAGAATATTACCAGATCCTACCAGAACTAATGGTTACCTCGTTATGTGCGAAGTAATGAATGCTGATGGGACGCCACATCATTCAAATGGACGAGCAACCATAGATGATGATGATCAAGACTTTTGGTTTGGTTTTGAACAAGAATATACGTTATGGGACTTAGATCACCATACACCAATGGGATTTCCGGCTAAAGGATATTTTCCGCCACCTCAAGGTCCATACTATTGTTCAGTTGGTGCTGAATATGCAGTAGGCAGAGAGATAGTGGAGGATCATATGGATGTTTGTATCGAAGCAGGAATCAATATAGAAGGCGTAAATGCCGAAGTGATGAAAGGTCAATGGGAATATCAAGTATTTGCCAAGGGAGCAAAAGAGGCTGGTGATCAGGTATGGATGGCTAGATTCCTAATGGAGAAAGTAGGAGAGGCATATGGAGTAAGAATCAATCTTCACCCAAAACCAGTACATGGTGATTGGAATGGATCAGGCATGCACGCAAATTTCTCAAATACTGCACTTAGAGAGTCTGGTAAAAAAGAAGTCTATGACGAAATATGCGCCAAGTTTGGTGCATCGAATAGGATTGCTGATGCAATGAGTGTTTATGGTGCTCATAATGAACAGCGATTAACTGGATTACATGAGACCCAAAGGATTGATAAATTCTCTTATGGAGTTTCAGACAGAGGAGCTTCAATTCGAATTCCAATAGCAACAGTAGAAAATGGATGGAAAGGATGGTTAGAAGATCGACGTCCGGCTTCAAACGCAGATCCTTATAAAGTAGCTGCGAATATTATCAATACGGTAAAAGATAATTAAACATAGGGGTGAGTCGGAAGATTCACCCTTTTTTCTTGCCTGTATCTTTAGTCCTTGCAATATAGAACATAGAGATACCTCCAAACATTAGTGCCAGCTTAAATAGGAAACTTATCACTCCTGGCCAGTTATTTGAAAAATTTAGTATAGCTAAGTTCAAGCCTACAATACTGAGTACTAAAGCTATAAATCCAATAAGAAAAAGTACAAAGCCGGTAATTGTCAATAAAGTATTTGTCATTTTCACTTGTTTGGTCAAAGTATTTCTTTGCAATATTATACATACTTAGCTTACCTTTGTTCACAATGTCACTAGATAAAATAAAACTTATTGAATGTCCACGCGATGCCATGCAGGGTATTCATGAGTTTATTGACACAGAAACAAAGATCAAATATATTAATCAGCTGCTTGAAGTTGGCTTTGATACCCTAGATTTTGGAAGTTTTGTTTCACCCAAAGCCATACCTCAAATGAGAGATACTAATGAGGTAATACAATCAATTAACACAAAAACGGACACCAAACTCCTGTCAATTGTTGCTAATTTTCGAGGTGCATTGCAAGCAACTAAGTATGATGCTATCGATTGTTTAGGTTATCCATTTTCCATTTCAGAAACCTTTCAAGTTCGAAATACCAATGCAACCATAGAAGAGTCTTTAGAGCGTGTGCAGGATATTCAACTACTTTGTGAAGATACGGGCAAAGAGCTAGTGGTATATATCTCGATGGGATTTGGTAATCCTTATGGTGATCCATGGAATACTGATATTTGTATTGAGTGGGTGGAAAAGTTAGCTGAGTTAAATATCAAAATATTTTCTTTGTCCGATACGATCGGTGTTGCCACACCTGCGAGCATAAGTTATTTGTTTTCATCTTTAATTCCAGCATTTCCTAGCATTGAGTTTGGAGCCCATTTGCACACACGACCTGATGATTGGAAAGGCAAAGTCCAAGCTGCTTTTGATAATGGTTGTTTTAGATTTGATGGCACCATTAAAGGATATGGAGGCTGTCCTATGGCAAAAGATGAATTAGTAGGAAATATGCCAATGGAAAACCTTATGTATTATTTTGATAAACACCCAAAAGTCTTCCAGATTAACAACCAAGCGTTTATTAACGCTATTGGACTCGCATCAGAGACATTTCCCATTTAGAATTTAAATTTTAAGCTTCTCTCGATTACATTTTATTTATTATTGCATTAGAGAAAATGATTATGTCTGTATTTAAACATAAGGACGATTTCAAGAAGCTATTTGATCAGTGGTTTAATCCATTGTGCAATTATGCTTATAGCCTTGTGCATAATCATGTGTTAGCTAAAGATATTGTTCAAGAAGTCTTTTTGCACCTCTGGGAAAAAAGAGAAAAACTCAACATTAGTTCTGATGTTAAATCGTATTTATTCAAATCAACTTACCACAAAACGATCGAGAAAATACGAGTTAAGAAGCTTCAGCAACGTTTGGCGAAAGAAAATTTGATGCTTTTAGAACAGGAGCGAGTAGAACAACAAGATTTTGACAGAATATCAGAGCAATACAGACTTAAAGAACGGATTAATTGTTCAATACGACAATTACCGCCGAAATGCCAGAAAGTATTTCTCATGAGCCGTAAAAATGGCTTAACTTACGACGAGATTGCATATGATCTGGGTATTTCAAAAAAAACCGTCGAAAACCACGTGATGAAGGCATTGGATTTTTTAAGAAAAAACCTAAAAAATTAATTAGTGAGTAATCTAAAAGAAAATATTAAATCACTTATTGCTAGGGCTTTAAAGAACCCTTCGGATCAAGCCGAAGCTGATCAAATTGATCTTTGGTTAAAAGAGTCTGAGGAGAACATCAAGCATCTTCAGTCATATACCGATGTATGGGAAGCATCAGAAGGGATACATGATTATAGAACTTTTGATTCCACAAAAAGTTGGGATGAAATTAATAATCAAATGGGCGAGACTAAAACATTTACACTTCGGTCTTTATTAAAGATTGCGGCAGTTGCTTTAGTCCTATTCGCTGCAGGATTTTTGATTAAGCCATATATTATGGAATCGGGTAGCCATTCAAACAATGATACAGCTACAGTATATGATGCTCCACTTCATAATAAATCACACAAACTGGCAGATAATTCACAAATCTGGCTTTCTAAAAACAGTCAATTAAAGCAAGTTTCTACTTTTGAGAGTGAGCGAGTGGTGTCTTTAGATGGGCAAGCATTTTTTGATGTAAGTCATGATCCATCAAGGAAGTTTGTGGTAAAGTCAGGAAATGAAACAATCACCGTTCTAGGTACAGAGTTTTCAGTAATTAATGAAAACGATAGATTTGAAGTGTTTGTAAAAAGTGGAAAGGTGGCCGTGAATACTGGGAAACGCAACATTGAACTAAATCCTAATGACTGGTTAATTAAAGGAAATGGAGATTATGTGGTTTCTAAAAAGCCTGCTAAAGAAATAATAGAATGGGTTGGCACTAAGTTTAATTTTGATAATGTACCTCTAAAAACAGTGTTGGAAAATATTGCAAGTGCTTATGGCATCAACATTACAATTGAGCAAAGTGTAAATGTTTCGAATTGTAAAATAACCACAAACATCACTGACGAAAGCATCGAGGAGGTATTCGAAGAACTCAAATTAATAGCTGGTTTAGAATATAGCATTTCCGGCAATAACTATTCTGTAAATTCTGTACATTGTAAGTAAATAGCATAAATGTTTATTCGCCTAGTCACTGGAATTTGTGTGCTTCTCACGAGTACAATACTCAGTGGTCAGGACTTTTTAAATAAAACAATATCCTTCCCAGCTGATATTAATTTACTTGAAGATTGTCTTCGCACCATCGAAGAGCAGAGTGATATTCAATTTAGTTTTTCGTCCAATTTAACTAATCTTGATCAAGAAGTTTTTATAGAGAATAGTGAGGCAACGATTGAAGATTTTTTGAATGATATTCTCCCATTTTACAATATCAATTTTTTAGTAAAGCGGAATAAAAAGGTTCTACTATTTAAGGATACTTCTCCAATAAATAGAAACTTCAAATTCTTCGGAAAAGTCATTGATGAAGAAACGGAAGAGCCTATATCTAGCGTGCTGGTTATGGCTGGACAATACATTGATTATACAGACGAACATGGTTATTTTGCCTTTAGATTTACTGAAAAAGACGAAATGGTCAGCAGCCTTTTTTGCTCCCTAATCGGTTATGAAGATCAGAACTATCTCATCAATCCTCAATCTAATGTTATAACTGTATCCTTAAAACATTCTAATCTTCTCGATACCATAGTTATCAAACCGCTCCCTAATCCAAGAATATTTCCTCTCTTTTTACCTACAGGAACACTCATTGATGTAGACGAGATTTCGAATAATCCAGGCATCACAGGAAGAACGGATATTATCGATTGTACTAGAAGTTTGCCCAGTGTGGATTCTGGCGGAGAGGGTACGCATGGTTTATTTGTAAGAGGAGGTAGCGCAGATCAAAACCTAATACTTGTAGACAATATTGCTGTATATGAATTTAGTCATGTCGGTGGTATTAGCTCAATTTTTTTACCCGATGTAGTCCAGAATGCTAATTTTTCGAGTAGTGGTTTTTCGGCTGAATATGGGGGAAAACTTTCCTCTGTCATAGACATTAACTTGAAAGAAGGTAATAAACAAAAATTTGGAGGCAGTTTTGGTATGGGATTAGATGGCCTGAGCACTGTGTTAGAAGGTCCTATCAATAAAGGAAAAACTAGCTTTCTATTTTCAGGAAGAATTTCAACACTAGATCTTTTGACAAAACCCTTAATCTCAAACTTGCTTGATTTTGATGATAACTCGATAGGGTATTACGATGCCTATGGTAAAATTACCCACTATTTCAATCCATTTTCTAAAATTTCAGCTACAGCATATATAGGAAATGATGATATTAAACTCATATCCACAGATCGGATTCAAATGGGTAATCAAGATACGATCTTAAGTGAGCAGAATTTTAATGACATTAAATGGGGCAACAAGCTAATTGGCCTGAATTACCATCAAATGATTCGAAATCTTCATATGGATGTTTATGCAAATTATAGCCAATATCAATTTGCTTCTAGAGGCTCATTTGAAAGGAAATTAATTATGCCTAATGAGCAGCCAGTATTTGCTTATGATATTTTTAGTAGGTCAAAGAATGAAGATTACACAACAAAATTGAAGTTTAAATACCCAACTCAACGGTTTGGAGAATTGCTTTTTGGTGCGGAATATAATTATCAATTATTTTCTCCTGTAATTGGGCAGAGTAATAAATTTCTAGATTTGGATCCTAGAGATATTCAAAGCCTCTCATACATCTCGAATACTTTTGCTTCGTATGTCGAGATTAAGAAGCACCTCCTAAAGATTATAACCTTTAAATCTGGGCTGAGATATGCGAGGAACTACGGTAGAAATTTTGATTATCAATTTTTGGAGCCTAGGATTTCTATTTCCTATTTAGGAGATAATTTATGGGTTGAAGCTATGGCGTCGATCATGCACCAAAATGTACATCTATTACTCAATCCAGGTGTTGGCTTACCTTCAGATTTATGGTTTCCTAGTAATGAGTTTTTAAGACCAGAGCGTGCTATGGAAATTTCCTTTTCCACGAACTTTAAATTGTCAGATAAGCAAACAGTCAGACTAAACATTTACAATAAATTATATGAAAATTTAATCGAGTACGAGAACCCAACAGACCTATTTTATAACATAGTAAATGGTGTGCCTCCAGATACTAGTACTGTTTTAAATTTGGAAGATAAAATTGTTGTCGGCACAGGTGATTCCAGAGGTTTTGAACTTAGTTTAAATCACGAATCAACCTCCATAAATTGGGTTATAAATTATAAATTAAATTTTTCTAATCGCCAATTTGATGCCATTGATGGCGGTGAGGAATTTCCGTTTAGGTACGATCGGAGACATGACCTGAATACAGGATTAACGTATAAAATCAAAGCAAATCAAACCTTGAATGTAAATTGGGTGATAGGCAGTGGATATAAATATACCATTGCAGATGTAGAATACTCCTTGGGTAGTCAAACTATTAGGGAGCCTTCAAGTAGAAATAATGTAAATCTGCCTCCATTTCATCATCTTGATATTAACTACAATACCAGAAGGAGTATTGGCAAAAAAGGTATTCTAGAATTTAATATTGGTGTTTATAATTTATATAATAATAAAAATCCTTTTTATGCCTTCGAGAGCGATAATTTGGATGATAGTGAAGAGGATGTTAGAATTATTTCAATATTTCCGATAATCCCCAATTTTAATGCTATTTATAAGTGGTAATTGATACTTTTTACGAAGTTTTAACGTATATTTAAAGAAGCCAAAAAAATTTAACCTAACAGTTTGCAAAATCGTTATTTAAAATATCCATTTTTAATTGTTGCATTTGCAGCTATTTTAGGAAGTTGTGTTTCTTCAGTGGAAATTCCTTGCAATGATTTTGAGGCCGAGGTTGTTATTTTTTCTGTATTCTCCCCTGATTCCACTTGGAATGTTTTAATCAATCAATCGAAATGTAGGTTTGAAGATTCAGATGATTTGACTATTCCGAACGTAGAGGTCAGTATAAAGAATATATCTGCAAGTCCTAATTATAATGTCAATCTTGAAAATTTAGGAAAAGGTGTTTACCGAGTAAAAAGTAAAGCCATTCCTGGAAACACATATAGGATTTCTGTTGTAGCCCAGCTAAATGATGAAATAGTTTTTGCAGAATCACTAGGAAAAGTTCCAAGTGTACCGGAAACCATTGTCGAAGTAACCGAATATTTAAATGATGCTGGAATGCAATACTATGAGATTGATTTTAAATTAAAATCAAAAGAGGAGGATGAAAACTACTATTTAATGAACCTTGTAGAGCTAAATGATCAAGGCGAAATAATCGTTGACACATTAGGAAACGGAGGTAGTAACGGAGGAAGCACACCATTTGATTATGATTCAGAAGTTACTTTTAGAAATGGGAGCGATGGATTTAACTTAGAGTTCATAGATAAAGATGATTTTAGTGGAGGTGAGTACAATAATACTATTACAACACCTGCAAGAGAAGATGAAGAAGGAGAGGGTGGCTTTGATGGTAAAAGATATGCGATGAATGTGCAATCTGTCTCTGGTGATCTTTTCCAATATTATAAATCGATCGAAAAATATAATTCTCATCAGGGTCCTGGTTCTAGTATTTCTGTTCCACTCGAAATACACTCAAATATTAAGAATGGACTCGGAATATTTGGTGCCTACAACCAAACGCTACATCACATCAAGCCTTAACTACAAGTTTAGATTCTTAACTATATGTCGGAAAGTTTAGCAATGATTCGTTTGTGGAATCAGGTGAAATCTAATAGGTCACAGTTGAAAAAGGAATTAAAAAAGGCTAACTATCTGAAGAAGTCTAGGCAAAGTATTATTCATGCCGAACAAGCTCACAAAGAAGTTTTTGATAAAATAGATTGTTTAGATTGCGCAAACTGCTGCAGTAGCATACCTCCCTTAATAACTAATACTGACAAAAAGCGAATTGCCAAACACTTAAATCTGAAACTTAAAGATTTTGAGCAACAATACATTACACTTGACGAAGATGGTGACGAGGTATTTAATCAATCCCCATGTCACTTTTTAGGAGATGATAACAAATGTTTCATTTATGAAGTTAGACCTAAGGCTTGCCGACAATTCCCACATACTGAGGGTCATGAGCTTTTCGAAAACTTAAATCTCTTCAAAACAAATATAAAATATTGCCCTGCTGCTTTTCATATTTTGAAAGCACTTTCAGTACATACTTAATGAAATTAGATAGAATCCATAATTGGAAAATTTCCAATAACAATGCTAATCATAATAACCAATCAATAAACGTATATTTGTGATGAAAAACATTGTAAAAAATAAGCGATATTAAATATGAATCTACAAACTCAAGAAATACCAAAAATATACAACGAAGCAGAAGATTTTATGCCAATAAATGGTACTGATTATGTGGAGTTTTATGTTAGTAATGCAAAGCAAGCTGCGCACTTTTATAAATCTGCATTTGGTTTTAAATCACATGCCTATTCTGGTTTGCAAACTGGGAATAAGCAAAATGAGTCATATGTAGTTGTCCAGGATAAAATTAAATTAGTTTTCACTTCTCCTCTTAGAAGTAACTCAATTGTGGGGAAACACATTGATAAGCATGGTGATGGAGTTAAAGTCGTAGCTCTATGGGTAGATGATGCAACTAAGTCATACGAAACAGCTATGGAAAGAGGTGCTAAATCGTATATGGAACCTACAACTACTGAGGATAAACATGGAAAAGTTGTTCAATCTGGAATCTATACTTATGGTGAAACAGTACATGTTTTTGTCGAACGTAAAGATTATAGAGGAGATTTCTTACCTGGATACCAAGCATGGGAGACAACTTACAATCCCGGTCCTGTAGGGCTTAAATTTGTAGACCATATGGTAGGAAATGTTGAGCTTGGTGGAATGAACAAGTGGGTTGAGTTTTATGAGAAGGTTATGGGCTTCACCCAAATTATGTCATTTGATGATAAGGATATTTCTACAGAATACACAGCTTTGATGAGTAAGGTTATGAGTAGTGGGAATGGTAGAATAAAATTCCCAATTAATGAGCCTGCAGCCGGCAAAAAGAAATCACAAGTAGAAGAATATTTGGAATTCTATGAAGGTGAAGGAGTTCAGCATATAGCTGTCGCAACGGATAATATAATAAAAACGGTTACTGAACTTAGAGATAGAGGAGTAGAGTTCCTCAGAGTACCTGACACCTACTATGATGCTGTACTTGATAGAGTAGGAACAATTGATGAAGAGATATTAGCATTAAAAGAATTAGGAATTTTAGTGGATAGAGATGATGAAGGTTACTTACTTCAAATTTTTACAAAACCGATGAATCCTCGACCTACCATGTTTTTTGAAATTATACAACGTAAAGGTGCAACCTCTTTTGGGAAAGGAAATTTTAAGGCCCTCTTTGAAGCCATTGAGAGAGAACAAGAATTAAGAGGTACCTTGTAATTAGTCATCTAATTTTTCTAAGATTATATAAAATCATAATTAAGTCTTAATTTGAATAAAATTGAGACTTTTTTATGCCTAATATCGACAAACAATTATCCTTAATGGAACGAACAGTTCCTTTGTTTGTTTTTTTTGCATTACTAGTCTATGGTCTGTTTTTACAGCCTATGTTGTTTAAGGGGCCCATGCTTTCTTTAGAAGTCCTCATTTTAATTGCAATCAGTTTTTCTAGTATTTACTTAATGTTTAAGGGGTTTAGCTGGAAATCGATAGAACAGGCAATCACTAAAAAAGTTGGTGAATCTATTCCTATTGTGTTGATCTTATTTTCTATAGGAGTTTTGATTGGAAGCTGGATTGTCTCAGGAACTATTCCAATGCTTATTTACTATGGGATTTCTATGGTTTCTCCGCAATGGATATATCTCTTCGCTTTCATAATTTGTATTTTATTTTCCTTGCTCACAGGTACCTCCTGGGGTTCAGCTGGGACTATCGGGGTGGTTATGATGGGTATTTCAGAAGTCTACGATGCAAATTTGGCAATAACAGCTTCTGCCGTAGTCGGTGGATCTTTTTTTGGAGATAAAATGTCACCCCTGTCAGACACAACAAATATTGCATCACTAGCCACCCAAGTACATATCTTTGATCACATTAAATCAATGATGTATACCACCGGACCGGCAGCATTGATTGCAGTTGCTTTTTATGGAATTTTGTGTTTTACGTCTGATATCGGCGGATCAAATCTTGCACAAGTTGATCAAGTCGACTTAACCCTTTCGACTTTAAACCAGATTTTCAACTTCAATATAGTATTGCTTTTGCCGCTGGTATTAGTCCTCTATGGTTCCATGACTAGAAAGCCGATAGTTTTAACCTTATTGGGTTCCGCATGGCTAGCGGTCATCCTAGCAGTTATGTTTCAAGATTTTAATTTACAGGAAGCCATTTTGTCTTGTAAATCGGGTTTTGATGCTAGTTTCATAGATTTTGAGTTGCCCGAAGGGGTGGAGGTTTTAAATATTCTAAACAGAGGTGGATTATATAACCTCATTGAAGGCATTGTTGTCTCGATCCTAATTTTTGCTTTTATTGGCACCTTAGAATTAGTCCAAGCGATTCAATACTCCATAGAGCATTTGTTTAGAAATTTAAGGCGGAGAAGCTCATTAGTTGCTTCTTCATTAGCAGCTACATTACTTACTAATTTGACAACATCTAACCAATATGCAACAAGTTTTATAATTGGTGCTGCCTTTAAAGAGAAGTTTGACGAATTAAAAGTTAAACGAAAGGTTCTTTCTCGTTCCATTGAAGATGCTGGTACGATGATGGAGAATTTACTTCCTTGGACTCCTTCTGGAATTTTTATGGCTCAGACCCTTGGAGTTTCTACCTTTGATTATGCTGCTTGGCAGATACTTTCATTATCAAACATTGTGATTGCCTTTTTCTTTGCATTCACAGGAATCGCCTGTTTCTATAGAAAAACTAAGAATTAATTATTGGTTTTTAAATTTAGCTTCGTATTCTGCTAGGCCAATATTGCTATCTTTTCTAAGCTCTTTTAAAAGCATATCACCAGAGACCATATCTTGATCATAGGTTATTAGCCAGAGTTTTTTCTCGTCATCCATCCGTTCTAAAATTCTGACTCCATAATTATCTCTCATGGTTTTAAACCAAGTAGGTAATTTCACTACGCCATCAATGGAGATAACTATTCTAGATTTGTCTATTTGGACGTTTGATTGTTCTCCTTCTTCCATACCGTCCACATTTGCAGCTTCGAGTAGTATCCAGCCATCGCTTTCGGCAACTTCATTTAGAAGTTCCTCTAAAGCTACATGACTTTCAGGTCTTCGTTCTTTTCCTGAACTTAATTGTAAGGTATCTGCAACTTTATATCCAAGAGTAATTAAAGGTAAATCTGGTAAGCGACTTGGGATTTCTCGTTCGAATGTCTCAAAATTACTAGTAGCAAATGCTTGTTTAAGATTTGAGAATGTTTGTTTATCGAGCTGCTTTTCATATTTACCTAATTTGTCGGTAAATCGCTCGCCATTAAATTGGGCCATCCCATTTCCATAGATACTGAGTTGGTAAGTCGGACATCTACCAAAGCAAATGCCTTTAGCCAAATACATAATCAACTCATCTTCATTAAACGATTTATCAGTACCAATTTCTTTATTGGTCTTACAAGAAAAAATCATAAGTAGCGCTGCAACTATTGTAATATACTTCATTTCACAAATTATAGATCAAAAATACAATTCCTTAAGCTATAATGCATTTTTCTAAACAACAGTTCCTCCACAGCTGCTTCCTGAACCTGCCGTACATCCAAAACAATGTTGATTTGTAACTATAGTTCGCTTTTTAAAGGCATCTAAATCAAAATCTGAGATATGTTTTGCTTCGACATTAGGGGATAGCTCTAACATTTGATTAAAATCGCAATCATATATAAAACCATCCCAGGAAACAGAAACAGTATTTCTGCACATTAGACCGGGAATTGTAGTGGGATTAAATGCTTCGACTAGAGAAGTCATGTATTGCTCGTAATTGCCAGATTCAATTAGATAATCTAAAAACCTACTTACGGGCAGATTGGTGATGGCATATAAATCATTAAATACTATATCGTACTTTCTTTTTAGTTGTCTTTTAAATTCAGCTTGCAGGGATGCTTGATCTCCTGGAAGGAACGCACCAGAAGGGTTATAAACTAAGTCTAACTTTAAGCCTGAACCTTCTTTACCATAACCAACAGCATTTAGATCTTTTAGACTTTGGATAGAATCTTCAAAAACTCCATCACCTCGCTGACTGTCCGTCCTAGACTTGCTGAAATAGGGTAGTGAAGAGACGATCTGAACTTTATTTTTAGCAAAAAAGGCTGGTAAATCTTTATACTTTGGATTAGCTTGTATTATCGTTAAATTGCATCGATCAATCACCTCACTGCCAGCAGCTCTACATGCTTCCACAAACCATCTAAAATGCGGGTTCATTTCAGGTGCTCCTCCTGTAATATCTACAGTTTTAATTTGGTGTTTCTGTATAATGTCGAGACAAATTTCAAGTGTTTCCCCAGACATATTTTCTTCTTTTCGGTCTGGGCCTGCATCTACATGGCAATGTGCACATGTTTGGTTGCATAATTTACCAATGTTGAGTTGAAATATGTCTAAATCCGTAGCATGAATCCCATCAGCATATCCATGATTTGCTAATTTTTCTTCAAATGAATCAACGTTAATTTCAGGGAATATTTTATTTAATACATCTATTTGTATTAGTGTATTTGATAAGTCTGATTGCCTTGATTTTAAAGATTTTGATCGTTGTTTAACGCCCATAATTACATTGTCAATTTTTTAACGTGATTCATCATTTGAACACTATTTACCAATGCTGCTCCACTTTTAATGGCCGCTGCAACATGCACTGCTTCCATCATTTGTTCCTCATCCGCTCCTTTGCTTAAACAAGTCGAAGAATAAGCATCAATACAATAGGGACACTGAACTGTATGAGCAACAGCTAATGCAATTAAGGCTTTCTCCCTAGCCGTTAACGCACTTTCCTTAAATACAGTTGAGTACCAATCAAAAAACTTGTCACCCATTTCCTTTTGAAAATCGGTAATACTGCTAAATTTCTTTAAGTCTTCAGGATTGAAGTACGAGTTTTTATCTGACATAGAGGAAATAAACTTAAGTGAACAAATTACAAACGATAAATAATAGTATTAGTTTTGCCAATATTGGACAAATTAGGGACTTTTAATTAATCATAGACAAATTGAATGATAATAATGGACTGTTACATTCTAATTATTCATGAACGAAAGAATCGTTAACTTTGCAAGCATGATTTGTAATTTAAACAACATTTTTTTAATACTCATTACTTGTTTAGCTTTTACAGCTTGCAATGAAAGTGGTCAGGCGATCAATGAGTATCCACAATTAAATGGACATGTATTAAATATTGATCACAACCCTGGTGAAAATATTAGCTTCGAATTATTTAATGCGACAGTGCCTAGTTTTTTTCCTTCCGGAAAGTTTAATGGCGAACTTTTTACTTTTTTACTGGCAAAAGGAATTACTGCGGGAGATAATGCGGAAATCATCGAGTTAGGATTGTTGATCTTTGAGCAAAATGATAGCCTTCATCAAGTACTTATAGCATCACCTAAAAACGAAAAGCACAAGATAGTTTTATCCGAAAATTTCAACGATTTTTCCTTAGATCATCCAAATATTAAACACCTAATAGAATCGTGGATTAAAACAAATTGTCCAGAAAACAGTTGTAAGAATGTAAAATGGCAAAATGATTTCAAAGCCAGATTGAAAATACAAGAACTACTATCTAAAAAATAACCGTTTGTCAGAAATTATCTGTCCATTATTTGGATTAAAAACTAAATCACCTATAAAATCTGCTGTCTTGGAAGATGGTTATGAAATTAGTGTTGCTGATACCATAGAGAATGTAGTTTGCTGGGATAGCATTGCAAAAAACAATATTTACCTATCTAGTAAATTCTTAAATTTTGTGGTTGAAAACCCTCCCAGTGATATTTCCAGCAGGTTTGTTTCAGTCTATAAAAACAATCAATTAGTAGGTATTTTATACTTTCAAATCAAGGATCTAAATCTTGGTAAAGCCATGCGTATAGATCGAGAAAAGTCTGGTTTGTTTGAATTTATGAAGAAAGTAAGACATTCCCTATACGGCTTAATTAATCATAAAGTATTGATTTGTGGAAATACCCTTGTGACTGGTGATAACGCCTTCAGATTTATTGAAAAACTAACTGAAAATGAATCTAATGCTTTAGTCAATAATTGTATTGATTTTGTAATTGAAGATGAGAAGAGACGTGGTCATAATATTCGAAGTATTCTGGTTAAAGATTTTTACAAGAATAATATCAAATCAAAGATTCAATTTCACCATGACCTATATACGCCTTTAGAGGTTCAACCCAATATGATTTTTGAATTGAATCCTAACTGGACGAGTTTTGAAGATTATTTGGCTGCAATGAAAGCAAAGAGTAGAACAAGATTAAAAAGAGCCCTTAAGAAATCAGAAAACTTATCCTTCAGGACATTGAGTACTGATGAGATTGAAGAATACAATGATGAAATTTATAGTTTATATAAATCAACATCGGATAATGCCAGCTTTAATTTGTTTTTGTTAGATAGAAATTACTTTCTAAATTTTGCTAAGAAATTCCCTAATCGCTTTCAATTGCATGCGGTTTTTAAAGCTGACAAATTAATCGCTTTTTATACTACTATTGAAGAAGAAGATGTTCTAGATGCGCATTTTTTAGGATACAATAGAAATGAAAACCAACAACACCAGTTATATCTAAATATCCTATTAAAGTTGGTTCAAAAAACGATTTATTTGGGTAAAGCTCAGTTATGTTTATCTAGAACTGCAATGGAAATAAAAAGCTCAATCGGGGCTCAAGGTCACGATATGAATGTATATCTTAAGTCAAGAAATAAGCTCATTAACGCCTCGCTGAAAAAAATATTAGAAACAGTTGCACCCAAAGAAAAGTGGGTTCCTAGAAGTCCTTTTAAAAAGGCTAACTAAGTTTGTCTCACCATTTAGTTGTTTCTCTGTTGATACTGAGAAATTTAAATTTCTTATTTAAAAGAATGATTATTGAATACTTGGCAGCTCGTAGGCTTTGTAGAGTCCTTTGATTTTGTGTTTATCGTAAAGCGGCGAATTATCAATTTGGTCTTTGTTCAAATGTTCCATTGAATATGCATAGATATTTTCAGTAGAGATGGTGGTTTTTTGCGGTTTAAGAACTGCAAATAGTAAGAAGCTTGCAGCAATTCCTCCGAGCCAATACCATTTTTTAGGAAGATACTTTAACGTGTGCGAATCTTCATTTTCTAGTAAATCATTTAATTTATTCCACGCCCTTGGCGAAGGAGTTTCTTTGGCAGATAGACTATTTTCTTTTATGTTTTCCCAAATATTATTTTCCATTGGTTCCGGATTTATAGCCGTGTTTTTTTTTAATAATGCTTTGTAGCTTTTTCTTAGCCTGTATTAATTGCGATTTACTTGTATTGATGCTAATATCAAGCTTTTCAGCAATTTCTCGATGCTTATATCCCTCGATAACGTTAAGATTGAAGACTGTTCGATAGCCAACGGGTAATTGATCTAATAGTGAAATGAGTTCTTTGTACTGGATATCAGTCTGAATTTTCTCTTGCTCTGGGATATCTATTTCATCTTGTTGTAAGGACAAGTGGAAGTTTTTCCTTTGCCTTAAAAACATGAGTGATTCGTTGACCATGATTTTTTTCATCCACCCTTCAAAACTTCCCTTATCTTGATATTGATCTATTTTTTTAAATATTTTAAAAAAACCTTGAACAAGAACATCCTCTGCTTCCATCGGCTCTTTCACATATCTCATACAAATAGTGAAGAATAAGGGTGAGTAATAATCATAAAGCTTTCGCTGAGCTATTCGCTCGCCCTTTTTACATTGTGATATGATGGCTTTAAGATTATTCAAAATCTATGTCTTTTGCTTTAAGATGTAAGATTCTTAAGTTTTGGTGTATATAGATTCAATTTAGTTGAATTTCAGCAAGTATGCTTAATAAAGTGAATATATTTGTGGTTCAATTTTGTGTAAAAAGATAAAAGCGTAAATGGAAATATCAAGCCAATATATTGCAAGTGAAATAGAGTCAAAATGGTATCAACATTGGATGGATAATGGGTACTTTCATTCTGAGCCAGATGAGCGGAGTCCTTTTAGTATTGTGATTCCTCCACCCAATGTAACAGGTGTTCTCCATATGGGTCATATGCTTAATAACACCATTCAAGATATCCTAATTAGGAGAGCAAGACAAAAAGGTTTAAATGCTTGTTGGGTGCCTGGTACAGACCATGCTTCGATTGCTACTGAAGCGAAGGTTGTAAAAATGTTACGTGAAGAAGGGGTTAAAAAGTCCGACTTGACCAGAGACGAATTTTTAAACCATGCTTGGGGTTGGAAAGATAAATATGGTGGAATTATCCTTGAGCAGTTAAAGAAACTAGGAGCATCTTGTGATTGGGAAAGGACAGCGTTTACTATGGATGACACAAGATCTGAAGGCGTAATTAAGGCTTTTGTGGATTTGTATAACAAAGACGTCCTATATCGAGGAAAAAGAATGGTTAACTGGGATCCACAAGCACAAACTGTTTTATCTAATGAAGAGGTACTATATAAGGAAGTGCAAGGGAATTTGTACCATATAAAATATATGCTTGAGGATGGTTCAGATTTCTTGACCATTGCTACAACCAGACCCGAAACATTATTAGGCGATTCAGCGGTAGCGATACATCCAGACGACGAAAGATTTAAACACTTTCACGGTAAACGTGTCATTGTGCCTATTGTGAATAGGAGTGTACCCATCATTGTGGATGATTACGTTGATATTGAATTTGGTACAGGTGCTTTAAAGGTAACCCCAGCCCATGACATAAATGATTATGATTTAGGTAAGAAACATAATCTTGAAGTAATTGAGATTTTTAATGATGATGGTTCGATTAGCGAAGCTGGACAATTCTTTGTAGGTGAGGACAGATTTAAGGCGAGAAAGCTGGTAAAAGCTCAATTAGAAGAAGATGAACTTCTTGTGGAAGTAGAGCCATATCGACATAATGTTGGTCGATCAGAAAGAACTAATGCGGTAGTGGAACCTAAATTATCACTACAGTGGTATGTAAATATGAAAATGCTGGTTGACCCTGCATTAGAGGCAGTAGAGTCAGATACCGTAGAATTTTTTCCTAAAAACATGAAAAATACTTACAGACACTGGATGGTAAATATCCGTGACTGGTGTATATCAAGACAATTATGGTGGGGACAGAGAGTTCCAGCCTATTATTACAAAGATGATGTATTTGTTTCAGAGAGCCCTGAGGGAGCATTAACAAAAGCTCAACAAAAATATCCAGATTTAAAGCAAGAAGACCTAAAGCAAGATGAAGATGTATTAGATACATGGTTTTCTTCTTGGTTATGGCCAATATCAGTATTCGATGGCTTCAACAATTCTAAAGATATTGAATACTACTATCCAACCAGTGTATTAGTTACTGGTTGGGACATCATTTTTCTTTGGGTAGCACGAATGATTATTGCGGGTTATGAATGGAAGGGTACATTTCCATTTAAGCAGGTTTACTTTACTGGGATGGTTCGAGATCAAAAGAGGCGTAAAATGAGTAAATCCTTAGGTAATTCTCCTGACGCTCTAGCGCTAATTGAAAAGTTTGGTGCTGATGGGGTTAGGTTTGGAATGCTTTCTTGTTCTCCTGCTGGTGGTGATTTGCTTTTTGATGAAAAATTGTGTGAGCAGGGAAGGAATTTTACTAATAAAATTTGGAATGCCTTAAGGCTTGTTCAGGGTTGGGAAGTTGAGTCCAACAAAACACAGCCTATTGAAAATGAACTTGCCATAGATTGGTTTACTTCATTGAGCAATAGCATCATTGAAAGTCTGGATAAAAAGTTTGAAGAATATCGTTTATCTGAAGCCTTAATAGATTTATACAGTTATGTATGGACAGACTTTTGTTCGTGGTATCTAGAGATGGTAAAACCACCATATGGGGAGGCTATCGATATTTATACAAAGGAAAAAACAGTCGAACTTTTTAGATGTATTTGTACTTTATTGCACCCATATATGCCTTTTATCACAGAGGAGGTTTGGTCTCACCTAAAGAATGAAACAATAAGTACTGATTGTATTCTTAGCCAGTACCCAATTCTAGATGTGGTAGATCCTCAGATTATCACAGAAACAGATATCATAAAATCAATAGTTTCGGGTGTGCGAGATTTAAGAAATAAGCACCAGATTAAACCTAAAGAAAAATTGACTTTGTTCGGCATAGAGGATAATATTACTAATGAACTAGTACAGGATCCAAAGAAAAAAGCAATGCTAACTAAGTTGTCATTCCTTGATGAGTTTGAGATAGTTGATAGTGAACTTGAAAATGCTGTGAGTTTTATTGCAGGTAAAAGCAAATTTTTTATTCAGTTAAAACAAGAGATAAATATTGAAGAAGCCCTTGCAGAAAAAGAAAAAGAACTAAAATATCAAGAAGGATTTATTATTGGTGTCCAAAAGAAATTAGCTAATGAACGTTTTGTTCAGAATGCTCCAGAAGCTGTTGTCGCCAATGAAAAGAAAAAATTAGCTGATGGCCTATCTAGGAAAAAGAACCTTGAACAATCCATTGAAGAGTTAAAAAGTCGCTTATAAGTCATAAGTTAAAATAAAAGAGCAAGACTTTGTCGCCTAGTTTATATGCAGACACTAAAATTTTCTTTAATTTCCCATTTTAAAATTGTAATAATCTTAATCTTCTATACCAAAATAATAGTATATGAAAAAAATTCTACTTTTAAGCTTTAGCCTTTTTGTTTGCTTTTCTGCTTTTGGACAGCAACGAATGAAAATTAAAAACTTTGATGCACAGCCAATGAAACCAGCAATGGAAACAATGAACGGACCTGGTGCATCTATTCCTGTTTCAGACAATATCATTATGAGAAATGCTACTGAAGTTGGAGAAACTACCTACGATTTACAAAGTAACTCTTCAATGCCAAGTAGAGTAGTTAATCATGATGGAAACATTCTTTTATCATGGACGTATGGTAATACACCTCCTTTAGCCGGTGTGCCTGAAAGAGGTACTGCTTTTCGTATGAGAAATGGTGGTGGTGATTGGTCGCCTGAGCCTACTGCTAGAATCGAGCCTGTGAGAACTGGTTGGCCTTCAACAAACGTAACAGCAGGAGGAACTATCACAAACTTAGCTCACTCTGTTGACTATGATTTAGTTTTCTCTACAAGACCTTTGTCAGGAGGAGATTGGGATGTTAACTTTTTACCAACAGACACTCCTGTTGGAGCTTTATGGCCAAGATCAGCAACTGGAGGTCCTGATGGGAACTCTGTACATGCTATAGCGGTTACAACACCTGTAGCATTTGAAGGAGTTGTGCATGAAGGTATTGATGGTCACCTTTTATACTGGAGATCACAAGACGAAGGAGCTACTTGGGATGTACAAGATTTTATCATACCTGGATTAGATTCTTCAAGATATGTGGATATAACAAATGATGCATACTCAATTTCTTCAAATGGTAATACTGTTGCTGTGAGTGTATTTACTGCGTGGAATGATTTGAATGTTTTCATTTCGAGAGACAATGGAGACACATGGGAAAAAAGAACTGTTATTGATTTTCCACTAAAAAAATATGTTACTGATTCTGGTTACACCTATGAACAATTATCTGAAGATACAAATCCTAATAGACCTGATTCTCTAGCTATTCGTTCTAATGATGGAACAGGAATGGTGTTTGTTGATGGTGACGAAAAAGTGCATTTAACTTATTCTGAAATGTATGTTCAAGATACCGATTTACTGGATGGTTTAACAAGTCTTTACTTTAGCTCAGATGGGGTTTATTATTGGAACGAAGATATGGAAGATAATGAACGAATTGCTATTGCGTTTGCACAGGACATGGATGGAGATGGTGTTTTAAATGAGCTAATTACTTTACCTGCAACTTATTTTGAAGCTCTATCAACACAATCATCAATTGGAATGGATGCAGAGGGTGTACTATACGTAACTTACTGTTCAATTAACGAGCTACATGTTAATGAGGCAGGATCCGCATCGTATAATGTCTATATGGTTCACTCTACAGATGGTGGAGAAACATGGAGCGAAGAAATTAGAGATTTAACTGGAGAGTGTGAAGAAACAGCTCCTTTTGCAGAATTTGGATATGAATTCTACTTTGCTAAAATGGCTAAAAAAGTAGATGAGTACCTTCATGTGTTAGTACAGGCTGATTTACAACCAGGAACATCTGTGCAAGCAACAGAAACTCCTGATGGACCTGAAGCAAACCAAATGTTCTATATGGAAATTCCAGTTACTAGTAATACTGAGAACTTAACTGAAATAAAAGAATTAAATGTATTCCCTAATCCTGCATCTTCTACGTTAAATATAGAGATGGATATAATTGATGCGCAGTTTGCAACAATTAATCTTTACAATGGGATAGGACAAATTGTTTACTCTAAATCAGTTGATAACGTGCAAAGTGCTCCGTATCATGTTATAGATACAAGAACCTTTGCAAATGGATCATACTTCTTACAAATTGCTACTGAAAAAGAACAATTATCACAGACAGTGGTAATCAATAAATAATAATACTCATAAGTGTAGTTATAAAGAGCTGATGCAATGCATCAGCTCTTTTTTTATGCCGTTAATTCTATTTAATAATATATATTTAGCATATAATTAAGCAGATGGATAAAAGAGTAAATTCAGTTAAGGATGCGATTTCAGGAATTGAAAATAACATGACCCTCATGCTAGGCGGTTTTGGTTTGTGTGGCATTCCAGAGAATTGCATTTCTGCCTTGGTAGAAGCTAATATAAACGGCTTGACATGTATTTCTAATAATGCAGGAGTTGATGATTTTGGACTCGGCTTGTTATTGCAAAAGAAACAAATCAGAAAAATGATTTCATCTTACGTAGGTGAAAATGATGAGTTCGAAAGACAAATGTTAAGCGGTGAGCTAGAAGTGGATTTGATTCCCCAAGGTTCTTTAGCAGCTAGATGTTATGCAGGAGGAGCTGGGATACCCGCATTCTTTACCCCAGCAGGATACGGGACTGAAGTTGCAGAAGGCAAAGAAATCAGATATTTCAATGGTAAACCACATTTGCTTGAGCATGCCTTAGAAGCAGACTATGCAATTGTAAAGGCTTGGAAAGGAGATTGGGATGGAAATTTGATTTACAAAGGTACCGCAAGGAATTTCAATCCTGCTATGGCTATGGCTGGGAAGATTACTATCGCAGAAGTAGAAATATTAGTCGCCCCAGGAGAACTGGATCCAAATGCAATCCATACACCAGGGATTTTTGTTCAACGAATTTTCCAAGGGGTTAACTATGAAAAGAGAATTGAACAGCGTACAGTTCAAGCTAAATTATCATAAACGAAAACGATGCTAGATAAAAACGGAATTGCAAGACGAATCGCTCAAGAGCTTCAAGATAAATGGTACGTAAATTTAGGAATAGGTATTCCTACATTGATAGCAAACCATGTTCCTGATGATATCGAAGTAACTTTTCAAAGTGAAAATGGTATTCTGGGGATGGGGCCATTTCCTTTTGAAGGAGAAGAAGATGCAGATCTTATAAATGCCGGTAAGCAAACCATAACAGCCTTACCAGGAGCGGCTATATTTGACTCTGCAACAAGTTTTGCTATGATTAGAGGTCAACATATACAATTAACAGTACTAGGAGCCATGGAGGTGGCTGATAATGGAAATATTGCTAATTGGAAGATTCCAGGAAGAATGGTAAAGGGAATGGGAGGAGCTATGGATTTAGTAGCTTCAGCGGACAATATTATAGTAGCGATGATGCACACAAACAAGCGAGGTAAATCAAAACTATTAAGGCAATGCTCACTTCCTTTAACTGGTGTTGGCTGTGTAAAGAGGGTTGTCACTAATTTAGCAGTCTTAGACGTTACTCCAAATGGATTTAAATTAATTGAACGTGCACCAGGTGTTACAGTAGAACAGATTCAAGAAGCTACTGAGGGAAGATTAGTGGTTGAAGGAGATATACCCGAGATGAACTTATAAAAAAAGCCCTTATTGAAAATCAATAAAGGCTTTTTTTGATGCAATAAATAATGTATCGCTATTTTACTTTATTTACTATTGATTTAAAGCTTTCAGGATGATTCATAGCTAAGTCAGCTAATACCTTTCTGTTTAAATCAATATTGTTTTCTTTTAATTTATGCATGAATACTGAATAAGACATACCTTCCATTCTTGCTGCTGCATTTATCCTTGTAATCCACAATCTTCTGAAAGCTCTTTTTTTGTTTCTTCTATCTCTGTATGCATATTGCCATGCTTTTTCAAGGGCATTTTTTGCAACAGTAAAAACGTTACTTCTTGCTCCGAAGTATCCTTTTGTTTGTTTAAGTATTTTTTTTCTTCTCCTTCGAGAAGCCACAGAATTAACTGATCTAGGCATAATTATTAGTTTGTAAAGTTAAGAGGTCAGTATTGACACTTTATCCTCAACTTTGGTTTATTGCTTGTTAGTTTATTCCTAACAATGCTTTAATTCTTTTTTCATCGGCTTTAGCAACATTCGTTGATCCAGCTAACCTTAATTTTGCTTTTTTTGTTTTCTTGCGCAAAAGGTGTGAAGTACCAGCTTGGAAACGCTTAACTTTCCCCGAGCTTCTTACTCTAAATCTTTTCTTTGCACTAGAATTTGTCTTTACCTTCGGCATCTAAATAATTTTTAAGACCGCAAAGATAAGTATATTAAAGAAATAAGCAATGGAATTACTTTTTCTTTTTAACAGGAGAAATAATTGTAATCATTCTTCTCCCTTCCAACTTAGGTAAGTTTTCAGCAGCACCTAAACCTTCTAGCTCTGCAATAAATCTAAGAAGTAAAAGCTCACCTCGGTCTTTATAGACAATAGTTCGTCCTCTAAAGTGAACATATGCTTTTACCTTAGCTCCATCCTCTAGGAATTTTTTGGCGTGTCGAAGCTTGAAATCAAAGTCATGATCATCGGTATTAGGGCCGAATCGGATTTCTTTAACTACAGTTTTAGAAGTGTTAGCCTTCATCTCTTTTTCTTTCTTTTTCTTGAGATAAAGGAATTTGTTGTAGTCTATTATTTTGCAAACTGGTGGGTCTGCCTTTGGACTTATTTCTACTAAATCTAATCCTGCAGAATTTGCCCAGTTTAGTACTTGTGAAGTATTATATACACCTACTTCAATTGTTTGTCCCACTTCCTCAGAAACTTTATCTAAATCATCACCTACCAGTCTGATTTTTGGAACTCTGATGTATTCATTAATTCTAAAATTAAATTTAGTGTCTCTTTGTGGAATTCTCCGTTTTACTCGTCTTGCCAAATGTTTGTTTGTTAATTATTAATCTTTTATCATATTAAAGCTAATATAAAATTTTGTTAGCTTATTTAATATCCTCAGTTATTTCATCTTCTACAGCAACAATAATCACATTTTCTTCTTTTTCGTTCATTATTGCCTTAATCTTACTTCCTTCTTTTGGATTATTATGTAAAATAAAATCTGCTAGAGGTTCTTCTAGATGCTTCTGAATAGCTCTATTTAATGGACGTGCACCAAACTGAGGATCAAATCCCTTCTCAGCAACAAACTTTTTAACTTCTTTACTTAAAGTAAGATCTAAGCCCATATTTTCTAAGCGACCAAACAGTTCCTTAAGCGTAATATCAATGATCTCAAAAATGTGTTCTTTTTCAAGTGAATTGAAAATAATGATATCATCTATTCTATTTAAAAACTCCGGTGAGAAGGTCTTCTTCAAAGCTTTTTGAATAATAGCTTTCCCATCATCATCATTTGACTTTTGCCTTGCTTCAGTTGCAAAACCCACACCTGTCCCAAAATCTTTCAATTGTCTAACACCGATATTTGATGTCATAATGATCATAGTATTTTTAAAATCTACTTTCCGACCTAATCCATCAGTCAACATGCCATCATCTAAGACTTGCAAAAGAATATTGTAAATATCTGGATGAGCTTTTTCGATTTCATCAAGAAGTATAACAGAGTATGGTTTCCTTCTAACTTTTTCTGTCAGTTGCCCACCTTCTTCATAGCCCACGTAGCCTGGAGGAGCTCCTATTAGTCTTGAAAGAGAAAATTTCTCCATGTACTCAGACATATCGACACGAATTAATGCGTCATCTGAATCAAAAACATAACGAGCTAAAGACTTAGCCAACTCAGTTTTACCAACACCTGTGGGGCCAAGAAAGATAAAAGTACCTATTGGTTTATTAGGATCCTTCAGACCTATTCTATTACGCTGGATAGCTTTAGTAATCTTTGAAACAGCATCATCTTGTCCAATGATGTGTTCTTTCATGGTGTCGACCATGCCTACTAACTTTTTACTCTCTTTTTGAGCAACCTTTGTTACTGGTATACCCGTCATCATTGAAACAACTTCTGCTATATCATCTTCATTAACTGGATATCTTGTTTTCTTCGCTTCTTCTTCCCAATCTAACTTTGCCTGGTCAATTTTTTTAACCAGTTTAGACTCGTGATCTCTAAGATCTGCAGCTTTTTCGTATTGCTGATTTTTAACAGCCGCATTTTTTAAATTCCTAACACTTTCAATTTCTTTTTCTAAATCTTCAATGTATTTAGGAACATGGATGTTTTTAAGGTGGGTTCTAGCTCCAACCTCATCCATAACATCAATAGCTTTATCTGGTAAAAACCGATCAGTGATGTACCTATCGCTCATTTTAACGCACGCTTTTATTGCATCATCTGAATAGGATACCTGATGAAATTCTTCGTATTTAGGTTTTATATTTTGCAAGATATGTACAGCTTCTTCGGCTGTCGGTGGCTCCACCACAACTTTCTGAAATCGTCTATCTAAAGCTCCATCTTTTTCTATGTATTGTCGATATTCGTCTAAGGTTGATGCACCAATCGTTTGTAATTCACCTCTCGCTAGAGCCGGCTTAAAGATGTTACTTGCATCTAAGCTACCTGTTGCTCCACCTGCACCAACAATAGTATGAATTTCATCAATAAATAAAATTACATCCCTGGTCTTTTGAAGCTCATTCATTATTGCCTTCATTCGCTCCTCAAACTGTCCTCTATATTTAGTACCTGCTACTAAAGCTGCTAAATCTAACATCACTATCCTTTTATTAAACAAGGTTCTTGAAACCTTCTTTTGTTGGATTCTCAAAGCTAGACCTTCTACTATAGCTGTTTTACCTACACCTGGTTCTCCAATTAATATCGGATTGTTTTTCTTTCTCCTACTTAATATCTGAGATACTCGCTCTATTTCCGTTGCACGACCTATGATAGGGTCTAATTTGCCTTCTTCAGCTAGCTTAGTTATATCACGACCAAAATTGTCAAGAACAGGAGTTCTAGATTTTGTATTTCCTGGTTTTTTACTAAATTCTGATGGCTCATCCTCAATAGGAATGTCTGAGTCTCCAGCAGATGCACTGAATGTATCGCCAAAAGATTCTCCCTCTTCTTGTTTTACAAATTCAAGCTCGCTCTTGAAAATGTCATAATCAATGTCGTACTCGTTTAAAATTCTAGAAGCTTCGTTATCAGCATGCTTCAAAATTGACAAAACTAAATGCTCTGGGTATATTTCTTCATTCTTAAATAACTTGGCTTCAAGAAAAGTAACCTTTAGTACTTTTTCTGCATGCTTATTTAACGGAATGTTACCTACACTTACATTCGTCTTGGAAGTTTTATTTTGTTTAGATATTTTTTCAATTTCAAATTGAAGTTCTTCTAAATCAATCTCTAAACCATCAAACACCTTGAGCGCGATATTCTCTTTATCTTGCAGTATACCTAGCAAAAAATGCTCGGTTCCTATAAAATCATTACCTAACCTCACAGCCTCATCTTTGCTAAGCGAAATGATTCTTTTTACCTGAGGAGAAAAACGTCGATTCATATATTAAACTTTATTCTAATTTATATACTATTCAAATATATAAAATAATGTATCAATTACCGAATTCAATGTGTCATCACATCCATTCTGATATTAAACGATAATATTAATGATATTATGACATTTTTGTTTTTAAGATCGCAACTATTATAATTTCTTTAACCACATAAAGCTCATAATCACAAAAAAAAATAACTTTGCAGTTCTACAATTGTATGCGATGAAATATAGTGTTGATAAACAAGAGAAGTATGCCTTATTGCAATTAGATGAACCTAACTTAAATTCATTGATTGCACCAGACTTAAAATCAGAGTTTGTATTCTTAAGAAACGAAGGTGTAAAAAATTTGATTTTAGACTTGGCAAGAGTCGATTATGTTGATTCTTCAGGCTTGTCTTCTATCTTGACCGCTAATAGGCTTTGGAAAGGATATGGTTCATTTATTCTTACTGGTATTACATCACCACATGTGCAAAAGCTAATAGATATATCCAGGTTAGATAGCATTTTAAACATCAAATCAAATATGGAGGAGGCTATTAATTTCGTATTTAACGAAGAGATTGCCCGAGGAATGTTAGGATCTGAGCAAGAATGAAGCCTTTTAGGCTAACGATTCTAGGTTCCAATGCCGCTTTTCCTGCCCATGGACGACTAACTAGTTCCATGTGTGTTCAATTTAATAATGACTATTATATTATAGATGCTTGCGAGGCTGTTCAGCTCCGTATACAAGAATACAAGATACCCATACAAAAAATTAAAGCAATTTTGATAAGCCATCTACACGGCGATCATATTTTTGGACTGCCAGGTTTGATCAATTCGTTTAGTATGCATAATCGTACAAAAGAATTATTGCTTATTGGACCTAGAGGAATCAAAGAATATGTGGAAACGGTCATGCGAATCTCTCAGGCCCATCTCTTTTATGATTTGAACATTATTGAAATAGATCCTTCAAATAGGGAAACTATCATTTCAAACCAGTCTTTAAATGTGCTTACATTTCCACTAAATCACAGAATAGAAACTTGTGGTTACCGCTTTAATGAACTAGTTCCTGAATACAATATTCGGAAAAATGTTATTGAAGAACTACAATTAAGTATCAACGAAATTAAGTCTATTAAAAAGGGTCAGCATATTGTAAGAGGAGGTGAAACGATAGACAACACAACATTGGTCTATAAAAAAGAAAAACCTAGATCATTTGCCTATTGCAGTGATACCTCGTATGATGAGTCAATAGTTAAAGACATACAAGATGTGCAGCTGCTATATCATGAAACTACCTACTTAAAAGATTTGGAAGATAAAGCGAAAGAACGGGGGCATAGTACGGCAGAGCAAGCAGCTAAGATGGCTAAATTAGCTAGGGCAAAGACCTTGATCACTGGCCATTATTCGCCGAGGTATAAATATGTGGATGAATTTATACAGGAAGCAAAAACTGTATTTGAAAATACATTAAAAGGATACGATGGATTTATTTTTGATCTAATACCAAGTACATGAGTGACAACAAAAATTATTTAGCTGTAAACAAAGAGGGTTGGAATAAACGTACAGAAATGCACGTAAACACGGCCTTTTATGATATTGAAGGGTTCAAGAAAGGTAGGAATAGTTTGATGGATATTGAATTAGCTTTGTTGGATTCGATTCAGGGTCAATCTATCTTACATCTCCAATGTCATTTTGGGCAAGATACACTATCTCTTGCAAGGATGGGAGCAAAAGTTACAGGCTTAGATTTATCAGATAAGGCAATACTAGAAGCAGAAAAATTAAATAAAGCCTTAAATCTTGACGCAAAATTTGTTTGCTCAGATGTATTCAGCACCAGACAAGTTATCGAAGAAACTTTTGATAAAGTGTTTACAAGTTATGGAGTTTTAGGTTGGTTGCCCGATTTAGATAAGTGGGCTGAAGTGGTTGCCGCATCATTAAATAAGGGTGGAGAGTTAGTACTCGTCGAATTCCATCCTGTTATGTGGATGTTTGATGATGATGTGGATTTTGTCAAATATAGGTATAGAGATGGGGAAGCTCTAGAGGAAACAGAAGAGGGTAGTTATGCCGATAAAGAATCAACAGAAAGTATCGATTTTGTTTTTTGGAACCATGGACTTTCTGATACTATCCAATCACTCATTAATCATGGCTTAACGATTACTCATTTAAGCGAATATGATTATTCTCCATATGATTGTTTCGGTAACAATACTATCGAAGTTTCTCCAGGCAAATATCAAATAAAAGGTAAGGAAGGATTACTGCCCATGGTTTTTGCTTTAAAAGCAGAAAAACGCTGATAAATGTTACCAGTTTCTTTTTTTGAAATAGCGAAAAACAAGGTAAAATAGGGCAGAGAAACCCAAGCAAATAGATGTAATTACAAGCATTTTATTCCGAATTAGCTAATAAATCTCGATCCTTCTTTGTTAGTTTTTTGACCACTAAATCATAGGACTGGTCTATCATTTCTTTTAGAAAAGTTTCTTCTACACCCTCTGTATAAACACTGTTCCAATGCTTTTTATTCATATGATAACCAGGTTTAACAAAACTGTATTCTTCTCTTAATTCCACCGCTTTTTCAGGGTCACATTTCAGATTGATAAAGTAGAAAGAAGGCATAAGTTCGCCTTTAAATTCCACTGCATCTAAATTTGAAATAGCAAACAACTTTCCCACTACTTTCATCCAAGCATGTGTGCCTTCAAAAGGATAATCTTCGGTAACTCCTTTTTTAGATAGACAATATGTTCTAAACTCTCCAAAATCCATATTAAAAGAATGGTGGTGGAATGGGTGATAAAATTTTTGATAAGAAAATCGATCCAAGATCTGGTAATAAAAAGAGGCCAAGTCCGACTCCTGCTAAAGCACCCCAAAAGTGTGCACTGTGTCCAATGCCATCATTGCGATTGTTATTAGCCCAACTACTATAAATTAAATATCCAACGCCCATTAGAATACCAGGTAATGGTGGAAAAATGAACCATTGCCAGGGATCATTCATGACATAGATAAACACAATTCCAGAAGTTGCACCTGATGCACCAATAGCGGCATATGTAGGATCGTTTTTCTTATTAATATGGGTTGGTAAATCTGATAATGCTAGAAGTAGTAGATAAAAAAGTAGATAAAAGAGTCTTCCCATATTACCATATTGATTTATGAAAAGATGCTCCACCACGGTACCGAATTGCCATAGAACAAACATGTTAATCAAGAGGTGATTCATATCACCATGCACAAAACCTGAAGACAACAAACGATAATATTGTTTTTCCCTATGTTCTATATAAGGGTAGTGCTTTAAAGTATCAAATAATTGTCGGTTACTAAACGCCTGATAAGAGATCAAACCCGTTACCGCAACAAGAATAATAGTTATGCTAATCGACATGTAGTAAAATTAGGGAAATATTACACATTGTGATATTTTTCGCCACGAATGATAGTACAGGCTCTATACAATTGTTCGCAAAAAATTAGTCGTATTAATTGGTGTGAGAAGGTCATATCTGACAAAGAAATGCTTAAATCGGCACGGTCCTTAATACTAGCATCAAAGCCAAAGGCTCCACCAACGATAAAAATCAAATGCTTTTTTGACTGGTTTAATAACTGCTCTAGCTTATTTGCAAATGATATACTTCCGTACGATTTGCCATTTTCATCAAATAGAACTAGTATAGAATGATCCGGTATTTTTTGTAAGATACTTGTAGCTTCCTGTTTTTTAACTTGGGCGGATTCTTTCGATTTACCTGGTTTTAAAACGTGTTGTTTGAATGAATAATATCTATTTATTCTTTTTGAAAATTCATCAACACCTTTTACCACAAATGGCATGGAAGTTTTGCCTATCACCCAAAGTTGGATATCCATCTATCGATTGGTTACAACTCTAAAACTCCATGGGGCAAGATTTATTTTTTGTCCTTTTACTACATCAAATCTTCTTGCGGCTGCAACACTTTCCCACTGCATGTAATCTTTATGCATTTCGTATTCAGCAGCCTTATCGGAAAGGTTAAATAGACAGAAAACTTCATTGCCCTTATTGTTTTTCTCAAACGCAAAAATTTGATTGTCTGCATGTAAGATAGTTGGAGCAACACCGTATCGACCATTCCAGAGCGCTGTATTTATATGCTTTACTTGTAGCATTCTTGTATAAAAATCTTCGTACTTATAGGAGTTAAATGGAATAGGGTCTTTTTCATTTGGTTTTAAGCCCTTTCTTAATGGCTCTTCTTGACCCCCGTAAATCAGAGGCATACCATCAAAGGTCATGGCAAGGGCGGCCATACATTTACTTGCATCTCCTAAATTGTCAAAAACGGATCCTTCAGTTGTATTTTTATCGTAATTGGACGTATAGTTGATTGGCCAGCCATTCTTGTATTGCTTTTGATTTTTTGCATACCAAGCTTCTATGTCCTTTGCACGTTTATTTCCTTTTGCAATGGCATTGCTCAACTGATAAAAACCTGCGTTGTAGCTTGCATGAAAATAATTGTTATTAACATGATCAGAGGTCTCAGCATCTGAAATCAACAGTACATTTTGCTTTTTGCTAAGTAATTGGGAAGAAGCCTGAGCCCAAAAGTCATTAGGGACTTTTCCTGCCTCATGCATTGTATAACCATCAATTTTAAATTGGTCTACCCAGTATTCCATGCAACTCATCATCTCACTATTCAAATCTTTATTCTTGTAATTTAAAGCAACTATATCTGAATCATTACCGTACTCTCTAGGGCTAAACCAATCGGCATGATCGCTTAGCCATTTACAATCACGACCTGTACTTGCCACAGGAAAATCTAACAAAACCTTCATGCGTAAGCTATGGATGGAATCGACCAATATTTTGAAATCTCGCTTAGTTCCCAAAGCTGGATTAACTGCTTTAAAGTCTGAAACTGCATATGGATTTCCAAGTGTTCCTTGCTTGTTTGTTTGACTGATTGGGAATATAGGTGTAAGACTGATGATGTCAATACCCATATTTCTTAATCGCTTCAAGTGCTGTAACACCCCAGTGAAGTTGCCTTCTTGAGAGTATTGTCTAGTATTTAGCTGATAGACGTTAGCATTTTTTAACCAACCATAATGGATCCCATTTTTTGTTGGTTCAGGAGGAAAAAGCATTGTTTTTTCTTGCTGTGGTGCTTTAGTTACAGCCTTTGGTTGAGTGTCGTTTTTACAAGAAATCAGGAAAAAGAAACAGCATAAACTGAGTGAAAGAATATTGGATATTTTCATAAACAATAAGAATTAGTCAATGAGGATAACGTTTTTTCTGTGAGTGAAATTTAGATCAATGGCTTTTTTGACATTACTGACAATTTTCTTAGCGCCAATTGTTTTCAAATGATTCTGAATTTCTTGGATACGCTCTTTACTTTTTGAACCAATGTGCTCTTTAAGATATTGCTGCGTCCATTGAACATAAAAATCATTTATTTCTTCTTCGTAGATATCGATTAAGTCATGATCTTGTTCCATCATTAATGTCATGTCATTATGTTCTTTTATGACACGTATGATTTGTTCATGCTCATTATATTGTGAAAAGAATTTGACTTGTAGGCTACTTGGATACTTAGCTAATGCTTTAGCAAACTTTTTGGTAGATTTATTTAATAAATCAGTTGGAACTAGGCTAAAGAAAGGAATCAATCTCTGTATTTGTTTTTGTTCTTTACATACATTTAAAAACTCCTTAAGGGCAATATCAAACCACTCATTACGAATGAGGTCTCTAATCTTGATAAAGCTAATCTCCGGAATGTTTGTGTATTCCGCTTCTAGTTTATTTAAAATTTCGAAATAATTATTTATGTCAGCTTTGCCAATGTTGCTCATAGCTTTGATAATTCGCGTAACTGAATAATGCGCATTTATCCATTCGTATTTTGAGTCATTGTTTGCATAACCCGCAATTACTTTAGCTAAGATTTGATTTCCTCTGTAGTCTTCAAGTTTTAGCAACTTGATTTTAATATCATCTAAAAGAACATTAGTTTCTTCTTGAGTTAAATCCATACTTTGGAAAATTAAATCATGAACATGATTCTCTTCCATAGGAATTACAAAAGAATAAGTAGCAAAGTCTAAATAGTTTGTTTTGATTTTATCCCTAAATTCTGGAGCGAGTTCTTTAGTAAGAAGTTTACCCATTAATGACACAAAATTATTAATGTATTCATCAATGAAATCGTGTTCTAGTAGGTAAATATTCTTGCTGTAGTATAGTTTTTCAAGAGAAAATCGACAAGCGTAAAACACTTCATCAAACCTATCTAAGCTAAACATGTCATTGGATTGTGCCCAAAAATCAGACATAATCTTTTTGAAAGTTGTTAAGCTCGAACCAGAGAGTTTTGGATGAGAACTACTTTTCGCTTTCACCACTCGATTAAGTACACTCTTATATTTCGTTTCGTTGTCTTCAAAATCCACTTTGGATGCAAAATGAGCTTCAAGTTCAAGTTTAAAATTTAAATTTTTTCGAGCGTATAATTTTATGAAGTTTTCAAGATCACTCTTAGATATTTCTTGAATAATACGTTGGAAATCGGTTGCTTTTGATTTTGTTGCTCTTGGTTTTGGAGCAGGTTTAGGTTTTGCTGCAAGCATTTTGCGAATAGCAAATAGTGAGGCCACTACATGCTTACAGTTTTTATCCTTCTTATGTGCTTTACAAACGCAATTTGATTTGATGGATTTTTTGTTTATAAATTGAACCTCAATATCTAAGGTGTCTTTTCCATCGACCAGATTTATTAAGTACAGATTCGCCTTTTCCTTGACAATAGTGGGAGCAGCAATGCTATCATAGAGGCTTTCCCCTTCAAGATATAGCGATTCTGGAATTTGATTTTCGAATACAGATAAGTATGATAGCATTGGCTAGTTTTGAGACAATTGTCAGTTTGTAGTTTAGTCAAAAGTTATAATCTTTAAAGATAGTTTTTATCTTGTTACAAACTTACATTTGTGGCAAGCAAAATTTTAATTCTTACTAGACATGCTAAAGCAAGGGAGCGTGATTTTGTTACCAAGGATATAGAAAGACCGATTCGAGCTAAAGGTGTTCATCAAGCTTTATCTATCGGATTACAACTAAAGGGGCTTGGTATTGTGCCAGATATCGTGATAAGTAGCCCATCCCTAAGGACTTTAGAGACTGCTAGATATATTAATTCACAACTTTCAAAGCCATGCGAGATTGCGATAGAAGATGAATTATATGATGCTTTTAAACATCAAATTATTGATAGCATACATATGTTAAATCCAAAGAATAATATTGTTCTTTACGCTTTACACAATCCATCTATCACTGAATTAGTTTATGATTTGGATAGGAGTGAAGAGCGAATCTCACATTTAAGATGTGGTGAAACCATTATTGTCGAACTAGGTCACGATTGGAAGGACTTTAATATTGCTCAAGATTATCCTATGAAACATTTAAAACCATGAAGTATCATTTTTTAATCTATATAGCTGCCTTATCCATGTTTACTTCATGTGCAACAAAGGATGATTTTGAATTTGATCGAGAGAAATACGTTGCAGTATTGGCAGACCTAACAGTACAAGGGCAGCTCACCAAGAAGTCAAGTGGTACAACAAAGGATAGTCTTGATTCTTTGTATCGAGCTCAAATAGAGGAGATTCATGACATTTCATTAATTAAATACGAAAGTGATATAAAGAAGATTCAACTGGATCCAGAAAGATATAAAGCCTTAGTAGAGGATGCATTTGATTTATTAAAGAGTCGAGAAAAAGAACTTGTAAAACAAAAAAAGTAAAACTTAATATTAATTTAATCTCAATCGACCCTTTGAAAATCGCAATTAGCATTTCTTTGTGATAATAAATATGTAAAATGACTCAGGAAGTTAAAATCATGTTGGTTGATGATGAAGAAGATATTCTAGAATTCTTGGAATATAATCTAGTCAATGAGGGCTATGTAGTTGAAACAGCCATTAATGGAAATTTAGCTCTTGAGAAGTTGGAAAAATTTAATCCTCATTTAATGGTGCTCGATATTATGATGCCCGGACTTAATGGGATTGAGGTTTGTGAAAAGCTTAGACAAAATAAGCAGTGGGATGACATACTGATTGCTTTCCTAACGGCAAGATCAGAGTCATTTACCCATGTTTCTGCTCTAGATTCAGGAGGCGACGATTTTATCTCTAAACCCGTCAAACCGAGTGTTTTTAAAAGTAGAATAAAAGCCATTTTACGGAGGCATCCATCACTCATGCAGGAGCAGAAAAATGAGATATTAGAACTTGATAAGCTCATTATTAATTTTGATCAATATAATGTTACCAAAGAAGGCAAGTCCATCAATTTAGCTAAGAAAGAATTTGAGTTGTTATCACTGCTAGTTTCAAAGCCGGGTAAAGTCTTTAAGCGAGCAGAAATTCTTAAAAAAGTTTGGGGGCAAGAAGTGATTGTGGGTGATAGGACTATAGATGTTCACATCAGAAAATTAAGAGAAAAAATAGGAAGTGCTTATATTCAAACAATTAAAGGCGTAGGATATAAATTCGATTTTTAATGTTTCAGCAAGTTTCGATTAAGAATTTCTCTAATTACTTAGCATGTTTTATTGCTATTCTTAACACCGTATTATTAGTTGCTATTTCAGCTGGTTTGCAGCTTAAACTCTCCCTTGTTGCCTATCTCATTTTTTTGATAATTTCATTTGTGGGTTCCTATATATTGCTCAAGATATTTTTAGAGCAAGTGGTTTTAAAGAGAATAAGGCCAATTTATAAAATCATCAGGGATTCTAAACTTTCGCCTAAAGCTAAAGAACATGTAGACAATAAATCACTTAACAAATCAATGGCTACGGTTAATGATGAGGTAGTTAATTGGGCAGAATCTGCTCAACGAGAAATTAGTACTTTGAAATCCTTAGAAACCTACAGACAGAATTTTGTTGGGAATATCTCGCATGAATTGAAAACACCTATTTTTTCTATTCAAGGTTATATTCATACCTTATTAGATGGGGGAATAAATGATGATAAGATTAATATCAAATTTTTAGAAAAAGCTGCCGCAAACGCAACTCGTTTGCAAACGATTGTTGAAGACCTAGAGTTGATAAATAAGCTTGAGTCCGACGAGTCTATTTTTCATATTACCACTTTTGACATTAAGGACTTAGTTAATGAAGTGATTTCAGACTTGGAGTCTCATTCCAAGGAAAATAATATCACCATAAGATGGAAAGAAAATGCTTCTGACCAGTTCCAGGTAAACGCTGATAAAGAATCGATTCGCCAAGTATTAATCAATTTAATCGTAAACTCCATCAAATATGGAAAGCATGGTGGGATTACGGAAATAGGCGCTTATGACCTATCAGAAGAAATATTAATTGAAGTTTCTGATAATGGAATTGGTATCAAAGAAGACCATATGAAACATCTTTTTGATAGGTTCTATAGGGTAGATAAAGGTAGATCTAGACAATCAGGAGGTAGTGGATTAGGTCTCTCTATCGTCAAGCACATTATAGAATCCCATGGACAAACCATAAATGTTAGAAGTACACTTGATATTGGATCTACCTTTGGATTTACCTTAGATAAAAGCAAATAGAACTCAAGCTAATCCTAATCTTCAGCAATAATAATTGGATCGATAGAATTTAATCTTTCAGTCAGCAGCTTAGCTTTTTGATTAAAACTTTCCATATCTGATTCAGGCAGCGGATCAGCAGGAGGAAAATTCTCCCTTAGGTGATTAATCTGTACTCCATTTTTCCAGAATCTAAAACATACGTGCGGACCGGTTGCTAATCCTGTAGAACCGACATATCCAATGGTTTGTCCCTGATTAACTCTAGTACCTGTTTTAATTCCTTTTGCAAAACCACTCATGTGTAGATATTGCGTTTCATAGGTCTTATCATGTCGGATTTTAACATACTTTCCGTTATTCCTAGTGTAAGACACTTTAGTGACAACACCATTAGCAACCGAGAAAATAGGTGTTCCTCGTGAAGCAGCATAGTCAGTACCTAGATGAGGTATCTTTCGTTTCTTAATGGGATGAATTCTGTTTCTGTTATATCTAGATGATATTCTAGAAAACTTAACTGGAGCTCTTAAAAAAGCACCTTTCGTTGGACGGCCTTCTAAATCATAAAATCCATCATAACGATCATTCTCAAAGTAAACAGCATAATGCTCACCTTGACTATTTTTGAAATAAGCTCCCAATACTTCACCAAACATTGGCTCTTTATCTTCGATGTGTATTTCCTGATAGATCAGTTTAAATTCATCTCCCTTCTGAATGTGATAAAAATCAACGGATGAGGCTAAAGCATCTTCCATTTTCGAAATCAGTTCATAACCTAAACCTGCAGATTCCATTGCTTGAGAAAGACTTGAAGTAATGACTCCGTGGGCTTCAGATTCACAAACCTCAAAAGGTCGTTCAACTGTTTCAACTTGGACATCTTTATCTTCACAAAAAGTATATTTTAAGTATTCCTTTTTTCCTAATTCATAAAACATGTAACAAGGAGCATCACATTCTTCCGTTCTTACAAAGGTTAAATCCTTTCCTGCTCTAAAAGATCTTACATTAAAAATGTCAGCGGTATTTTTTACGAAGGTGAGGGTTTGATCGAAATTGATCTCATTAAGATTTAAAATCTCACCCATAAACTGATTAGGTTTTATGGTATGTGTGTGGAAGTGAAATTGGCTTGGACTCAAACCAAAAACTAATTTTTCTGCTTCTTTTTGTTCTCTCGTATCCTCAGCTGGTTTCTTACTTTTATCAAAAGTCAGAAATGATGATATAACAAAAAATGCACAAATCGAAAAAGCAATAATCAATAAAAATTCAATGCTTTTCTTCTCTCTCTTGAGCAGTTCGGGACTCTCTAAACTCATTATTAAACAGGTTGACGTTAATTTGCAAAAACGTTCGGATATTGTTCAATGATTGCCAAATTTAATAAAAAGCATTGGGAATAATAAAAGAATAGGCTCTCGATATTATTAATAACATGCTTTTAACGTATTACATTAATAATCATACAATTAATAGCAGAAAACCTACCTTTGAGAAGCATAAACAAATGCCCCTATGTTGTATAATCTTCAAGGTAAAATTGTCAATTTTAAGGAGACCAAAATAATGGGAATTCTGAACCTAAGTGCTGAGTCATTCTATAATCAGCAGGTATCAAGTAGCATTGACTCGTTGTTAAATCTAGCTGATAAACATGTACGAGATGGCGCGGATATTTTAGATCTTGGAGCTGTTTCTTCTAAACCGTTTGCTCCAAAAATTGATGAAGCAGAAGAGTGGAAAAGATTGAAGGAACCTCTACAACAGCTTCAATTAGCCTTTCCTAATGCTATTTTTTCCATAGATACTAGTAGATCAAGCATTGCTGAGAAAACACTCAGTGCTGGAGTCCAGATCATTAATGACATTAGCCTGTTAAGTGATAGGAAAATGTCAGCAGTAATTAGTCGTTATCAATGTGCTTATATTTTAATGCATACCCAAGGCACTCCAGAAACTATGCAATTGAATCCTAATTACAAACAAGTAACGGCAGACATTATTAAAGGTCTTTCGAATCAAATAAAAAAACTCAAGGAAGTGGGATTCGATCAAGTTATCATTGATCCTGGTTTTGGCTTCGGAAAATCCATTGATCATAATTATCAGATACTACGTGGAATGAAATCTTTTGGGTTTTTGAATGTTCCTTTATTAGCAGGCTTAAGTAGAAAATCAATGTTGTACAAATTACTAAAAACGACACCAGAAGAAGCATTAAATGCTAGCACTGCTGCCCATATGTTATGCCTGTTAAATGGAGCAAATGTCCTACGCGTACATGATGTCAAGCAAGCAAAAGAAACAATAGAAATATATAATAAGTATTTAGATAATTAAGCCAGAGAATCATTCGTTAAATTTGTGTGTTAGTTAAAGTAGTGGATTGAATTAATGCCTAAGGAAAAAACAAATAATACAAAGGAGAAAAAATCAAGATCAAGCTTGTATTGGCTTTTGATGATCTTTTTATTATTGGTTGCGCTTTTCTTCTTGTTCTTATTCACATTTCCTCCATTACAACAAAAAGCTGTTGACCTAGCATTTAATCGTATAAATGATCGGATCGAGGGCGAATTTTCCGTAGAAAAGGTGGACTTCAATGTGTTTTCAGGCATTGAATTTAATGGCTTGCTTGTCAAAGATCATAAAGTGGATACACTGCTCTACATTGAATCCTTCACTACCGGCTTTGCACAAGGACTAAAATCTCTGTTTTCCAAAAAACTATTTCTCAATAAGTTAAATGTAGATCAGGCAAAACTAAACATCGTTACATATAAAGATGAAAGCTCTAACAATCTAAACCAACTTCTAAATTCTTTAGTCACTAAAAAAGAACAGGAAGTTGTGATAAGTCAGGACTCTTCAGAAGTATTTGATTTAACCATCGAAAGACTAAAACTCACTGAATCGGAGGTAATCATTGAGGATAAAAACCAAGGAACTAAGCAGCACATAATGCTAGCAGATGCTAAAGCTAATATTGAGTCCTTCGATATTGAAACCAAATCACTAAGATTGTCCGATGTATTTATTGAACACCCTGAAGTCTTTATTTCTAAATTCTTAAATAGTAAAAACAACATTGAAAAAGATATAGCTGACGAAAGTACGACTACCGAAACTGAGGTGGCAAGTCAGGAAAACGACTGGGAAATTAGCATCGCCAAATTGGCCATAGAAAATGGGATGTTATCTAACATTGTTTTAAACCCAAGTCAAAAACATAATCCTATTTATTTTGATCCAAATAACTTCAATTTATCTTCCGTGGATATCACACTGGATTCAGTTAAAACTAATTTTAAATTAGCTCATTCAACCAGTAGTTTTGATACTAAATTTATATTAAATAACCAGCAAAAGCCCTATAGTATTAAGGGCGAATCATCCACTTTTAATGATCGGATATTAGCTGTGGAAGCATTAGATATAGAAACCACAAAAAGTAAGATTAAGCAAGATGTTAGTCTTAAATATTATGGCTTGGCAGATTTCAAAGAATTTACAAAATACGTAAACATTAAAGCAGATATAAGTCCTTCCGTGATAGATTTGTCTGACTTAATTTACTTTATTCCCAGCCTAGCAGAAAAATCATTCTTTAGTGATAACCAAACCGAAAAAATAAACATTGCCGGTAATTTCAAAGGAAGGATTGAAAGCTTTAATGTAAGTGATTTACAACTAGCATTAGGATCTAAAATCACCTTGAGTAGCGATGTGTCCATTAAGAATATTACAGATATAGATAATGCTTTCCTAGTACTTAATATAAACGAAGGTAAGACAAGCATTTCTGAACTCAAAGAATTGATTCCAGGCTTTGTGCTGCCTCCTGAATTTGACAAGTTAGGCAGCTTAGATTATACTGGAAGGTTTAGTGGGTTTATTTATGATTTCGTTTCGTTTGGTCAGCTTGAAACCGAACTTGGCTATGCCGATCTAGATTTAAGGTTAGATACTAAAGGTGGAAGAAACAATGCGAAATATAGCGGAAGAATGGATTTGTTTGATTTCGATATGAAACGATGGACTGGAGATAAACGCTTTGGCAAATTAACGATGAATTCATCCATTAAGAATGGCCAAGGCTTAACCTTGGATTTGCTGAGGTCTGATCTTGAAGCCAATATCCTTAGTCTTGATTTTAATGACTACGTTTATCAAGATGTATCTTTAAACGGGATTTTTGAGAAGCGTGCTTTTAATGGGGTTTTCAACATTGATAATGAAGCTATTTCAATGGATTTCGATGGCCAATTTTTAGTAACTGATAGTTTAAATTTTGTAACCGACTTAAATGCTCAAGTCAAGGAGATTGACTTGAGAAGACTCAACTTTTCAAAAGAACCCATCGTCCTGAAAGGTGCCTTTGATTTGGAAGTGGAAGGAAATAATATATTAAATATTGTGGGGACAGCTGATGTGGATAATCTCTACTTTCTATATAAAGATAAGGAGTACAAAACAGACAGTTTATTTCTAAGTTCATCACCAGGATTAGACGGAAGAAGATCTATCTTTTTTAGTTCTGATATTGCCAATTTTATACTAGAAGGAAAAATTAATTTCAATGATCTACCTCAACAGATAAACTACATAGTGAGAAAGAATTTTCCATCATGGGTAGATATTCTGCAACTGCCTAATCAAACTCCAGCAAAAGCTAAGCAAGACTTCAGTTATAAATTGGAAATTAACGATTCGGAAGAGTTTTTAGACTTATTTGAAATTCCATGTTTGCACATTGAAGGCTTTACTTCCACTGGAACCTTTATTTCTGAACAGGATGAATTGTTTTCGGAAAATTATTTTGATATAATCGAGTGCAATAACTTCAAAGCTGAAGGTATTGACTTTACAACTAATTACCTAAATGGCAGACTTAAGTCATCGCTTCGATTAGATAAATACATCCTGGGAGAGAACGAATTTCCTACTTTGGATGCCTTTATTCGAACCGAAGATGAAATGGTCAATCTGCGAGTAAAAACAGCTAATGTGTTGGATGACCCAGGAAAAATTGATTTTGAAATTCTAGCTATCGCAGAAAACGACTCCATTAAGTTTAATATTGAAGAAAACAATTGGAGCATGCTGGATGCAGATTGGTTCTTTAATAGTGGAAATGAAATAGTAGTTAGTAATGAGTTTATAGATGTAGAGAATTTCAACCTTTCAGATGGATACCGAAACATAAGCTTAAATGACATAAACAATAAAGGCTTAGCCCTTTCTGTAAAAAATGTTGATCTAGCATTGGTGAATCCAATCTTAGATTTGAATGAGTTTGATTTTTCAGGTGAAATAGATGTGACAGCTCGAGTAAATGATGTATTTACAGAAAAAAGAACCTGGCTAGAGATTGAAACAGAAAGTCTATATCTAAATGACTTTTATTATGGAAATTTAATCTTAAATACAGCCACTGATGACTTTAATACTTTTAATGGTAATATTATAAATGAGCGTAGTGAAGATGGCTTAGAAGTGGTGGGTAATTTCGATGTAGATATTGAGAAAAAATGGGTTGATGCCTATGTAAAGGCTAATGATTTTGATTTAAATTTCTTGGAATTTATCATCAAGGAGGGTATTGAGGATACGTGGGGATTATGCAATATTGAGGGTTCTTTCTCTGGTAGTTTTGATGATCTAAGTATTAATGGCACCGTTAATGTACCCAATGGAGGGACCAAGGTTATCTACCTAAATAATGCCATTGTCATAAAAAATCAAACGGCTTACATCACCGAGAATCAAGTAAACTTAAATAATGCCGAAATTATAGATGCTCAGGGTAATGTGGCGCTAATCCAAGGTGGATTAAAGCATAAATTTTTCAAAGAGTTTGAAGCAGACGTTCGATTAACTTCCGATCGATTTATTGGTTTAAATACAACCATCCAAGATAATCCTGACTATTACGGTTTTGCAATTGGAAAATTTGATGTTGATATTCAAGGGCCTTTTGAGCGGATTAATATGAACATTGAAGCTACGACTGCTTCTGGATCTGAACTTAATATTCCAGTTGATGCTTCGACATCTAATTACGAAGAGAGTTTTATAACTTTTATAGAAAAAGAAGATCTGATCCGAGGGCCTAAACAGTTGAATGTTCCATCAAGCTTTGAACTGGAGGGAATTAACCTAACCATGAATCTAAGTCTAACACCTGAAGCCAATGTAAACATCATTTTCGATCAGGAATTAAATGATGTCATAAAAGCTAATGGGAGAGGTGATTTAGCTATAACCATTCGGCGAACAGGAGAATTTGACATATTTGGTGGTTATGAAATTAATCGAGGGAATTACCTATTTACGGCACTTGGAGGTGCTGTATCTAAACCCTTTGTTGTGGAGCCCGGTAGTTTAATTTCATGGACTGGAGATCCCATTAATGCAGACTTAAATATCAAGGCAAATCTGGCTGGTTTAAGAACGCCCTTAACCATCTTTCTAGGAGATTATATTTCAGTAGCAGGAGAGGATATTCGAGCTGAAGCCAGTAAGTCAACAGATGTAGATTTAGGGATGCAATTGACAGGAACTTTATACAACCCAGAAGTTACTTTCGGTTTGAGCTTCCCTGAAGTTACTGGCGAACTAACAAATTATGTTTCTACCAGACTCAGAGCATTAGAAGAAAATGAGGCCGATCTAAATAATCAGGTAGCTGCTCTTTTGTTGTTTCAGGGCTTTGTTCCTGAGGAGAACTTGACGCAGCATATTAATCCAGTTAATTTAGCACAAACAGGGATTAACTCCCTGAGTGATTTTTTATCTGGACAATTATCTTATTATGTTTCAGGCTTCTTAAATGATATTTTGGCAGAAGATTCATACATTTCAGGTATAGACTTTCAGGTTGGTTTCAATGATAATGTCCAAAATGGTGGAGTCTCGATTTTACCTGATGAAGTGGAGGTTCATGTAAATCCACAGTTTCAAGGAGGTAAATGGGGAATAGATGGTGGAGTTAATTATGTTCGTAATTCCCAATATTTTAATACAGATGGTTATGTGGTGGGCGATTTTACGGTAGATTATTATATCACCGATGATCGAAGACTAAAATTGCGAATCTACGGTAAATATGACCTCGATGCATTTGAAGATCCTACGAACCCTCAACGAGTCCAGAAGTATGGTCTAGGACTTACTTATAGGAGAGAGTTTGGCAATATGTTGGACTTGAGAAGAGACCTTAAAGCCTTAAATTAAATTTTACTTGCCCTTGCTCTTAATAAGTGGTCAGCAAGGGTTAATGCAGCCATCGCTTCTACAATGGGTACTGCTCTTGGAACCACACATGGATCATGTCTCCCTTTTGCTTCTAATTGCACATTTTCTCCTTCAGTATTTATGGAGGATTGTGATTGCATAATAGTTGATACGGGTTTAAAAGCTACCTTAAAATATATGGGCATTCCATTGCTGATGCCTCCTTGGATTCCTCCTGAATAATTAGTCTTAGTGACTATCTTACCCTCATTCATTTCGAATACATCATTATGTTCAGAACCCATCATTCGAGTGGCTTCAAAACCTGAACCTAATTCAAAACCTTTTACGGCATTGATACTCATCATAGCCTTAGCTAAATCAGCATTTAATCGATCAAAAACAGGTTCTCCCAATCCCACAGGAACTCCAGTTATCTCACATTTTACAATTCCTCCGACGGTATTTCCTGCTTTTTTAATTTGTCCAATGGCGCTTATCATAGATGTTGCAATATCCTTATTAGGACATCTGACAATATTTTGCTCTATTTCGGTATAATCTATTGCTGATGTTTCATTTAGAGAAATGCTGCCTACGGCATATACATATGCCTGAATAGTTACCTTATAGTGGTCTAGTAACATTTTGGCAATTGCTCCTGCAGCTACCCGAGCGGCCGTCTCTCTTGCTGATGATCGACCACCGCCTTTATGGTCTCTGATACCATATTTTGCGTAATAACTATAGTCTGCATGGCTTGGCCTGAAGGAATGTTCTAAATGCTTATAGTCTTTTGATTGCTGGTTAGTATTTGCAATCCATAAGGCGATTGGAGCGCCAGTAGTCTTATTATTAAGGGTTCCAGATAGAATACTACAACTATCTGGCTCGTTTCTGGAAGTAGTCACCTTAGATTGTCCAGGTCTCCTTCTTTGCAAGTCTTGTTCTATTTTTTGAGGATCAATGTCGAGACCGGCAGGACAGCCGTCAATCACCACACCTATTCCTTCTCCATGTGACTCACCGAAAGTGGTGATGCTAAAGAGTTTTCCAAATGTATTTCCGCCCATATTGCAAAGAAAATTAAATTGGACCATAAGCACATTATGTTTTAATAATTAATGCAAATCATTAAATATTTACCTTGTTGTCTTTTATGCAATAGTGTACTTTTGTGCCATGCATTTATATCCTGAGGATATTGAAGAACGATTAGAATTTGACCGAGTCAAAGAGTTGCTTGCAAATTATTGCTTTGGTGAACAGGCTAAACAGCGCTGTTTTTCACTGCGTCAATTTAATCAAGTAGAACGAATTAGTTCTTTACTTGATGAAGTCGACGAATGTCAGCTAGCCATATTGCAAGGAGATAAACTACCGCTGTTACCTTATGAAAATATAACGGAGGATCTTTACTATCTCTCCAAAAACAACTACGTTCTTGAGATAGAATCAATCGTTAGAATATTCGATCAAGTACATATCATTAAGGGGGTAGTGGATTTCTTCGCTTCGAAAAACAACCAACAACAGTATTCAATTCTTTACGAAATAGCGACACAAATAATTTGGGCTCCTAACCTATTAAAATCATACACCCGAATATTTGACGAAGAGAAAAAAATAAAACCTAGTGCTTCACCAGCTTTAAGCGCGATATACAAAAAAATAAGAGCAAAAGAACGGCAAGTTACTAGGGTCTTTGACCAAATTGCCAATACATTCAAGAGCAAAGGACTGTTGAGTGATACCGTAGAAAGCTACCGGAGTGGAAGGAGAGTACTTACGGTGAATGCCGAGAAAAAGCGAAGTATTCCAGGCATAATCCATGATGAGTCAAGTACAGGAAAAACGGTTTTTATAGAGCCTAATGAAGTGGTATCACTACAAAACGAATTGTACGAATTCGAATCAGATAAACGCCAAGAAATTTATAAAATACTTCAAGTGTTTTCTGCAGAATTAAGAGCGCACAAAGACGATTTTGAACTATGGCAAAAGATTATCATTAGACTAGATTTTATTGCAGCAAAAGCTAAGCTTGCGGTGGCCATGAAAGCCAGTAAACCTCAACTGTCTCATGATCAAATAATACAGGTAAAAGAAGCATATCATCCCTACCTATTAATGGTAAATAATGAGGTAGATAAAGAAACTATTCCGTTTGATTTGCAACTGGATGTGGAACACCGAATTTTAGTAATCAGTGGGCCAAATGCTGGTGGAAAGTCAGTAACGATGAAGGCAGTAGGTTTAATCCAACTGATGTTGCAGTCAGGGATGTTAGTGCCTGTAAATCCTGATTCTCGCTTAGGTGTTTTTAATAAACTCTTGGCCGATATAGGAGACCAACAATCCATTGAGGATGATCTTAGTACTTACAGTTCGCGGTTAAAAAACATGCAATATTTCCTGGCAAAGTCCGGGCATAAAACATTAATGCTCATGGATGAATTTGGTTCTGGTACAGATCCTAAGATAGGAGGTGCTTTAGCAGAATCGATTCTAAGCGAACTGAATAAAAAGAAAGCTTTTGGGGTAGTGACCACCCACTATTCGAATATAAAAATGTATGCTCATCAAGCTAAGGGACTCATTAATGGTGCTATGCTGTTTGATCAAGAACATCTTTCGCCTACATACCGGCTAGAAGTCGGAAAACCTGGTAGCTCTTTTGCTTTCGAAATAGCACAAAAAATAGGCTTAAACCAGAAACTTATCCAATTAGCGAAGAAAAAAACTGGGAAAGCGACAAAAGCTGTAGATGAGCTATTAGTAGATCTGCAAAACGAAAAATTAGCCCTAGAAAAAGAACTCTCAAAGGCGAATGACGAGAAACACCAATTAGCCAAATTGATTCGAAAATATGAGGAGCTTAACAGCGATCTAAACTTCAAAAAGAAGAAGTTTAAAATGGAATCGAAAGAGCAAAAGTTTAAGGTGATGGCTGATTCCGAACGCGAATTAAAGGAGGTAATTAAGGAGTTGAAAGAAGAAAAAGCATTGGCAAAAGCAGAAGCTCTACAACGTAAGCTCAAAGAAGAAAAGGAAAACCTAGTAGATACTATTAAGGATTTGGAAGAAGTCGTTTACTATTCTAAAAACTATGACATTGGCAGTTTCAATGTGGGTGATTTTGTAAAACTTAAAAAAGGCGGAAATACAGCAGAGATTCTGGAAATCAAGAAAAATAAAATAGAGGTTGCTGTGGGCCTTTTAAGGATGAAAGTAGCCGCCCATGACATTGTCCCTGCTGACGAACCTATCGAAAGAAAGTCGAAGAAATCTATAAGTTTTGATTTAGATAAAAATATTTATGCCTTAGAAAGTGAGTTAGATATAAGAGGTTACCGCAAGGCTGAAGCAGAACTATTTATTACTGAATTTTTAGACAATGCTTTTTTAGGTCAGGCAAATGTTATCCGAGTTATACATGGAGTAGGCTCAGGTATATTGAGAAAAACATTGTTGGCCCAACTTAGAGAATATAAAGGAATTAAAAAAGTATATCAGGATGTTGAGCGATTTGGTGATGGCGTTACATTCATCGAAATCTAAGCTTTACCACTCTCTTCTTTACGCATAAATGACCATTTAAACACAATTTGACCCGATTCTTGCAACGTTAATGATTAGATTATTAATATTAAATTTACAGACACTTAACTTTCACTTAATACAGTAGCTATAAATGTTCGATTTTTCATCGATTCAATATAATTCCGAAAACCCTTCTTTAGTCTATGTAGGCATCACCATGCTTACGGCTTTGCTACTGGGCTTCATGATAGCATTTACTTATGAAAAAACGTCGCGTGATGTAAACCGACCTGATAGTTTTATTCAGGCTATGATTTTAGTTACAGTTGTAGCAGCAACCATTATGCAAGCTATTGGAGATAGTGTGGCTAGAGGTTTAGGTATGCTAGGTGCACTTTCCATCATTCGATTTAGAACGACCATTCGAAATGCTCGAAATATCGTTTTTATGTTTGGCGCATTGGGGGCAGGTATTTCAGCTGGAGTATTTGGTCTTACAAGTGCTTTTGTAGGCGTTACTGTTTTTTGCTTAACAGCTTTCTTGCTTCGATTTTCTCACTTTAGCCCAGCCCATAATTTGCAAGGCAAGCTAACTTACGAAGTGCCCATTCATTTTCAAGGTCAAAAAGACATTGAAAAACTAATTAAGAAACATGCACCTAGGCACACCCTGATAGGTTATAAAGTATATACAAGTTTAAAGAAGCATAATTATGTTGAGTATCAATATCGGATAAAACTCGACGATGTGAAAGATGGAAATGCACTGGTTAATGCCATAAAAGGTTTATCTGAAGAAATCGATATGTCTACGGTTAGTTTTAATCACTCAGATTTTGATGAAATATAAGCATGCGTAAATTTAAATTCATATATCTGCTCCTTATACCATTGATTTATGGCTTGTATGTTTTGACACAAAATGTTGGAGGTGAATCTGCCTTTTTTTACGGTTTTGCTGAGAACAAAGAAACTGAGCTTAGTCACACAGAAGATGTCGTCATAAAAGAAATATTGGTGACACCTGGACAAACGGTGAAACAGGGAGATGTCATTATGATCGTAGAACGAAACGACATTGAACTACAAAAAATAACGGGGCAACTAGATATCGACAAACTTCAAGTAGAACAGGCAATAGATAAAGAAAACATTTCGCAAGAAATACAGCTACTAGAGACAAGTTTTGTAACAAGTCAAGCAAAGTATGATGCCGATATAAAACAACTGCAAGAACAAATTAAGTCGAAACAATCCGTTTTCAAAGGGCTGACTCACGTAGATGCAAGTCGAGTAGATGAGGTAGGAGCAGAAGAAAGAGCCGAAATCACCGCTTTATTAAACCAAAAAGAACTAGAGCGTAAGGAACATTCTATTAGGAAGGAAAGTCTAGAAACCAAAAAGAACCAGATCGGTAAAAGTGAGTATTTAGTCAAGAAGAAAGTCAACGCTGAACTTGATCAATTAGAAGCAGAGGAGAAAAGCTTATCGATAAAAGCTCCATCAGATGGAATCGTAGGGAATATCCAGGTGAGAGTGGGAGAAAACATTTCCTCATTTAATACCTTAATTAGCTTTTATGATAAAAATCCTACGGCAGTAAAAGGTTATGTCCACGAATCCATGATTTTGGAGGTTCAAGTTGGAGACAGTCTCCAAGTTTCATCGATAAATCAACCAAATCATATCATAGAAGGTCATGTTATTGGACTAGGAACTAGAATCGTAGAAATCCCCGAAAGATTAAGAAAAATGGCTGATTTTAAGACTTACGGAAGAGAGGTATTGATTTCGATTCCATCTAATAATCCTCTTCTCCAAAAAGAAAAAGTCTTGCTTAACCTTGGGGTAGTTGCACAAAGTGATAAAGAATCTTTAGCTGGATACAAAGCAGCAAAAAGAGAAAAAACAATCTCCAAGCAGATTAAAAATATGCAATGAGAAATAGCCTCTTTTGCATAGTATTTTTATTCATTGGGTTTGCTGGTGCCAGTCAATCAGTTAATTGGACTCAACTCCTTAATAATGCGGCTGAAGACCCAATTGCAGACAGATATTTAGATGCTTCTCAAGTCGATTATGGTGATATTTCTATCATCGATAAATTAGAATTTAGAACTGAAACGGACGAATTTGATTTAGACCGACAGGAGTATACCTTTAGGTCAAGTTTTATTAACCCAGCACAAAGACGGATTTCCCGACAACTATCCAATAATCAAGGAGAAGAATACAACATAAAAGCTAAAGAAAGGATTACCGAAAATTACTTAGCATGCTATGAGTCTATCATAGATCTATACTTTCTAAGTGAAAAACAAAAGCTCCAAGAGGAGATCTTGTCAATATTATCTGATGAAAAGATTGTGCTAGATAAAGAAATCGTAACTGACCCAGCAGGAAAAGTCATGGAGCTATACGATTTAGAAGAAGAAATTAATGAAGAAACGTTTAAATTAAACAGACAAGCATTAGTATTGCAACAATTGAAAAAAGGTCTTTTCGTAGATGAAATAGAAGAAATAAATTGGTCAAACTTTATTTGCATTCCAAGTTTAATGGCTAGAATGCAAACTATGCAGGAAGCTATAAAATCACATCCAGATCTAGCTTTTGAAGAAAACCAGTTACAAGCCAATGAGATTAAGCTACAATTAGAAAAAGCAAGCCAAGATCAGTTAGTCGATTTCTTGCAATTAAAATATAACGGGCCACGAAATAATCTGACAACTGCTGAAACCTTTAGCATTGGAGCTGGCTTTATCATCCCAACAAAAAATAAAAACAGGGAGCGATTTAATCGTATTGAGCGAGATATGCTGGAAAATGAGATTGAATTGGAAGAAATTGTCGTGCTTATTAACAATGATATCCTTAGTATAATGAATAAGTTGTCTATTTTAGACGATGAAAGAACTTGGCTCATAGAGCGCATTGAAAATAATGACTTAGAAGAACAATTACTTGATAGCACTAAAGGTTTGCTTCAAAATCCATCTGATATTTTGAAAATCAAAAAGAAGCAAATCGAGCGTCAAGAGGAATTACTTTCAGTCGAACATGAAATGCACAAATTGCACTTAGAATTACTCGAAACTACCGGTGCTATTTTTAATGATTCAAGCATTAATTATTTGCATGAGCTGCAGAGCTCAATAGACAACTAAAAAACACAACGATGAAGCAAATTTTACTCTTCTTATTTATTTTTTGCCAAGCGCAACTTTTTGGACAATTAATGATTAACGAATATTCTGCATCCAATTTAGATCAGTTTATTGACGAACATGCAAAATTCGAAGATTGGATAGAGATTTATAATGCTAGCTCAGAAGCTATAGATATTTCAGGTTATTTTCTGTCTGATAAAATAGATAATGTGGACAAATATCCGATTCCAGAAGGAACTGTGATTGCTGGAAATGATGTAATGCGATTTTGGTGTTCTGGAAGAGCAGAAGGTAAACATACAAGCTTTAAACTTACGCAAACGGAAGGTGAAGACTATGTCGTGATCTCTGACCCTGACAAAAATATCTTGGATAGTCATCCTTTAGCACTTACCTTAGAAGGTCACTCTAGGGCTAGATTAGAAGACGGATCAGATGAATGGAGGATTTGTTCGACACCTACACCTAACAATCCGAATAATGGAGAATTTTTTACACGATATGCAGAAACTCCATCAGTGGATGTTACAGCTGGATTTTTTACAGATGAGGTAGTGGTAACAATCACTAACCCAGAACCTGAAGGCACGCTTAGATATACACTTGATGGTTTGTTGCCGACGGAAGAATCTGAAGAGTACACCGGTCCAATTACCATTAATAGCACAACTGTCATAAAAGCTATGTCTTTTGTCGATGACCCAGAAGTGGCTGTTGGTAAAATGGTATTTGGAACCTATTTTATAAACGAAGACTTTTCCTTACCTGTGGTTTCAGTAGCTGGTAATCAAGTTCAAACATTGGCAAATGGTAACAATACACTTAGACCTACAGCTTCGGTAGAATATTTCAATGTTGATAAATTAAGAACCGCCACTTCATACGGTAAAATGAATAAACACGGACAGGATTCATGGGTCAATGATCATCGTAGCTTGGATGTTGTTTGTCGCGACGAGATGGGATATTCTAAGGCCATCAAGGAACGTTTATTTTCTTACTCTGATCGTGATGAGCACCAGCGATTGATGCTTCGAGCTTCCGGAGATGATAATTATCCAGCAACCGATATGCAGCAGCATGAGGGATCTTGCCATGTGAGAGATGAATATGTGCACACCTTGGCTTTAGAAGGAGGTATGAAATTAGATGTTCGTGCAGTAGAAAGAATCATTGTTTTTATTGATGGCATTTATTGGGGTGTCTATGGATTGAGAGAGCGTCCTGTCGATCATGATTACACTAAATATTTCTATGATCAAGATAAGTTCAACTTACAATATTTAGCTACTTGGGGAAATACTTGGGCAGAATACGGTGGTGAACAGGCCTTTGAAGACTGGGGAGAGTTAAGAGACTTTATCATGAATAATGATATGGGTATTGCCGAAAATTACGAATATGTAAAAGATAATTTGCAGACTTTGAGCTTGATAGACTATATGATTGCCAACTTAAATTCTGTAGCATCTGACTGGTTAAACTATAACACTGGATGGTGGCGAGGAATAGATCCAGATGGAGATCACAAAAAGTGGGGTTATATCCTATGGGATAATGATGCGACCTTTGATTATTATATTAACTATTCAGGGGTACCCAATACAGATCCTGATGCTGTACCTTGTGATATCGATGATATTTCAGAATTTATGGATGAGTTCTTTAATGGCTGGTGGGGCGATGGAGATGTAGGGTTACATGAAAAAATATTTTTAAAGCTGCAGGAAGAAAACGATGAGTTTAGACAATTATATTATTCAAGACAGGCTGATTTAATGAACACTGTTTATACCTGTGAGAACATGTTAGGTACTTTAGATCGTATGATTGGGGTTATAGCGCCAGAAATGCCAAGACAAATTGAGCGATGGGGTGGTTCTATGGAAGAATGGGAATCTAACGTGGCAAGATTAAGAGGTTTCATTGAAGAACGTTGTACCTTATTAGATGATGGGATGGTGGATTGTTTTGATGTAGAAGGACCTTATGAGATCACTTTGTTGATGGAGCCAGAAGGAGTAGGAGAGATTGACATTAATACTTTAGATATCGAGGAATTCCCTTGGACGGGTTCTTACTTTGGAAATATGGATAACCTTATTGAAGCAAACGGAAAAGACACTGATCTTGAGTTTTTGCATTGGGAAAGCAAATCAGGCAATGAGATTTTCCCAAGTAAATTTTCAAAATCAGCTATTATCCATGTTAACCAGCCAGATACGCTGATTGCTGTGTTTGGTACACCTTCAGATGTACAAAATCTTAAAAACTCCATTCCTGGAAAAGTTTATCCTTCTCCTGCTAATGATTTTGTCAATGTTGATTATAGTTTGGTAACAGGAAGCCATGTAAATTTCAGTTTGAATGATTTAAGTGGAAGAAACATTGCACAGTTTAGAAGCGTTAGTGGTTTTAAAGCGGCAGGTGATCATACTGAAAGCATACATTTAGAACCTTATGGTTTAACGCCAGGTATGTATACTTTGGAGTTGCAATCAGATAGTAAATCATCGAATTTTAAACTGGTGATTGTGGAGTAGAATTTATTTAATGATAAGATATTTTAAGAGTGCTAGGCTATGTCTGGTGCTCTTTTTTTTGTTTTGATAGTTAACGGGTGTCTTATGCAATGTTCTTTTAATTTATTAACTTATGGGAGCAACTGGAGCAGCATTAAAAATAAGTGGCGGTTGATGACAATTTACTGTTTGATGCGGAGCGCTTCGATGATACATAGCAAATAATTCGCAATTTATATCGTAAGTCTAAACAATGATTTTTGTTTCTTTTGATCAAGGCAAAAGAAAATTGAATACAACTAATACTTAGCAATTCTACATCGCGACTCCAAACCGCTAAGTGCGTAATAAAATATTACTGAAAACAAATTAACTATTAATAACCCAAAACAAACACATTAAACATTTTTATATATGTAAAACATTCCTTACCTTCGTAAACTAAGACCTGCCCATATTTCATTTGAGATGATCATAGTAACCTAGCTAGATTAAAAATGAAATAAGCAATCATGATTAAATACAATAATGGATTAACATCGCTAATTAGCTTAGCATTACTTTTTATATCCATAAACGGCATTGGCCAACAAGCACCTTGTGTGCCTGCACCAGCTGATGTAACTTTAGAGGTAATAGGTGAACCCAATAATATAACGGCACCACAAGATCAGGCCGATGTCTACTCCAACGGAAGGGTAGTACCTACCATCCATGAAATGCTTGGAGTTAACCTCTTAAAAGGAAATGAAAATAGTTTCCATCAGATGGAAAACTTAACGGATATGTTTTCTCATGCTCGTTTATTCCAGTTTCAAAACAAAGATTATTGGGATGATGGGGTAGGCGAACCACATTCAGGAGATCCGTCTTCTTACCGGATATTTACCCCGTATAAAGATAGAAATAGACTTAAATTGGCAGTAGATGTAAATGGTGTGCCACTCGTAAGAAATGGAGTGCAACCAGGAGATAGAATGGTTTACTATGATTCACTGACGAATCAAATGATGGAAGAACCCTTGCTATCAGTCTATAATGTATATACAAATTACTTAAATCAGAATTACCATCATGCAGTATCAGTATATAACGAGTTTCAAAATCCTTCGCATATTTCATTAACGGTAGTTCCAGCTAACTTTCCGCAAGATATCCAGTCTGATTATGGTTTTCCTTCCCAATGGTGGACAGCTTCGGATTGGGGTGTAGATTATGCTCAGCGATTTGAGGCAGGACGTGCTTATGCCATGATGTTTGCTCGTACGTATGCTCCTAAAGCCAGCGATTGTGCCACTTGCATAAAGCTGGTAGAAGTACTAGAGGTCGGAAACGAACCTTGGGCTTATGACCAAGATGTATATCATGCTGTAATAGATGGGATGATTCAAGGAATCGAAGAATATTATGCTGCTGATCCAACGAATAAATTATTACTTATTCCGGCAGCTTATCAAGCCAATCATGAAGAAAACAACAACCCAGTCAGCTTTAACTATTTAGACTGGAAAGATTATCAAGGAACTAGAATTCCACTAGATAAAAAATGCTACTTACATGGTACCAACTTACATCCATATTCTAATGATTTAGCAGACGAAGGAACTGGGTTTTATAATCAAAGACTGATTGCTCAACCAGAAAAAACCAGTGCTGCAAATGTGGGTGAATCAAAATACCTCTATGTAAAAAATGCTTGGAAGTGGAGTGAAGAGAATATGCCAGTAGGTTCTCAACATCTATATGTCTCCGAGTTTGGCTGGGATTCTGAAGTGCCAGTTTGTGATGGACTCAATGTTACTGGAGTAGGAGAGGAAGCTCAGGGATTATACATAGTAAGGGCGACCTTAATGGCTGCACGGAATGGTGTCCACCGTGCTGAAGCCTATGAAGCTATTGATAATTATGCAAGTCCATGTGATTTTGCCTACCATAGTAGTGGCTTATGGGATCGATTAAATGACGGTTCGGTTGCGCAAAAACAAAGTAAAGAAACCGTTCATAAATTTATCGAGCTCACCGGAAATCTAAAATTTAATTACTCACTAGTAGAAACAGCTCAGGACGAATATGCTTATGCATTAGAAGATGCTAGCGGGACTCCTGTTTACCTTGTTGGCTGGTTAGCACGAAACGTAAATACATTAGATTGGACGACCATCGATGGGATTATAAAGTCTAACATTAGTCTTAACCTAAATTTTAATGGGAATAACTATGAAGTAGATCTTAGCAATGATTGGTATTATTTAGATAACAATATCACGACTGATGCAGGCGCTAATGTCACGGACCTTTTTCCAATCGCAGATATTACTGAAGTCTACGATGCAGGAAGCGAAACATTCAGGTTTAGACCTGTACCTGTATTGATACCTATCGGGAAAGTAAAAGATGACATCAGCTGCTCAGGAGAAATCACAAATCCTAGTTGTTTTATGTCCAATGACGGGACCATTATGGTGGATGTATCAGCTGGTACAGCCCCATTTTCATATAATTGGTCACACGATGCCTTAGTTAATCAGTCAAACCTAAGCGATTTATCGCCGGGGACTTATGAGGTAGAAATCGAAGATGCAACAGGTTTAACTACTAGCTGTACGTTTGAGATCTTACCAACGGAGCAAGTAGAAATTGGAAATATTTTAGTGGATAATGCCACTTGTGGTCAAAACAATGGGACGCTTAGCATTATTGCAGAACCCAAGGACGGAAACCCCAATAGCGTCTTAAGCTATAGCATAGATAATGGTACAAGCTTTCATGCTAGTTCAATGTTTACTGATCTATCAGCCGGTACTTATCAAGTCGTAGTGCAAGATGCAGATGGTTGTGGAGCAAAAGCCATGACACAAATTTCGGATGAAAGCGGCACAACTACGAGCATTGCAGCAGCCTGTAATGGCACAGCTACTATAGATATTCTTTTAACTATTTCTGGAGGTACTGAGCCTTATGAAGTTCTATGGGAAGGACCAACTGGACTTATGTATACCACAGAGAATTTGATGGATGTACCTGAGGGAATGTATATGTTGCAAGTAACTGATGCAAACGACTGTGTGACTATGGATGTGGTAAACTTAGAAGATTGTTGCTTAACGGCTAATTTTTGTAATGTAGCAAGCATTGATCCTGTGTGTGAAGATGATTTAGGAGTGATCAGTTTAACATCTTATGGTGGCTTACCACCTTATGATTTTACTTGGAGTCATGATATGAGCTTTGAAGGCCCGATTGCTACGAATCTTATGCCAGGGAATTATACAATAACCGTTGTAGATGACAACGAATGTCAGGCCATTTGCGAAGTAACAGTAGAACCTGGTGAAGCCATTACTATAGATGAAATCCAAATTACTGCTTCTACTTGTCAGGCAAGTAATGGAGCTATTAGAATTTCAGCGCTTCCTAAAAATGGAAACCCAAGTAGTGCACTTCAATATAGTATCGATGGAGGAACTAATTTCCAGGCAGACGGCTTATTTGAAGATTTACCTGCTGGAAGTTACAATCTTGTAATCAGAGATTTAGATGGATGTTCGCTGACAGATATGCTCATGATTAATGATGAAGAAAGCCCGACTGTTCAGTTAGCAGCAGCCTGTAATGGTACAGCCATGATCGATATTGTATCTATTGTTTCTGGAGGAACTGCACCTTATGTTTTTGAATGGCTAGGCCCTGATGGAGCCATGTATGATTCGGAAAAACTAGATGGTGTCCCAGAAGGTACTTATATGCTAAGCTTAAAGGATGCTAATGGTTGTCAAACAACAGCGATGGTAACAAGAGAAAATTGTTGTGGAATCATAAATTATTGTAATAAAGCGGTGGGCCAATTAACATGCTCTGATGATACCGGTACGATCATTTATGGACCTGTAGGAGGCGTCTATCCTTTCTATTACGAATGGAGTCATGATCCTGATTTAAATGGTGACACAGCTCTCGATTTACCACCTGGCAATTATTTTGTCACGATGACTGATGCTAATGGATGTGTAGCAGAATGCAGCGCTTCTATTCTAAGCGTAAACCCAATAACTATAGATGAACTTGTTGTAACGAATGCCTCATGTGGACAAACAAATGGTAGCCTATTAATTAATGCAAGTCCAAAAGACTTAAACCCAAGTAGTACATTATCTTATAGTATCGATGGAGGTTTGAGTTTCTCAACGACTAACTTATTTGAAGATTTAGCGTCTGGAAACTACACCATCATGATTCAAGATTCAGATGCTTGCATGACTTCTCAAATGGTGATGCTTTCTGATGAAGATGGCCCATCCATAGATCTGCAAGCTAAGTGTGATGGTATGGGAATCATTATAGATGCAACGCTATCTGGCGGTATCGAACCGTATAGTTTCGAATGGACTGGACCAGGAGGGGCAAGCTACAGTACTAAAGATCTGATGAATGTGCCGCCAGGTGAATATATGTTGATGGTTAAAGATGCAAATGGTTGTCAAGCTAGTGCCTCGATTATTAAAGATGATTGTTGTGATCCAAGTAAGTTTTGCGAGTTAGATATTACGCAGCCGACTTGTGCATCTGATCTAGGCTATGCTAGCTTTAATCCTGAAGGTGGAACTAGCCCATATACCTATGATTGGAGTCATGATGCTACATTCACAAGTTCTTGGGCTGATAATTTAGCATCAGGTGATTACACAGTAACCATCAGTGATGAAAGCGGATGTATGTCTATTTGCATGTTTAGCATAAACAACGGAGCTGACATCAGCATTGAACAAATAAATAATACTGCAGCTACTTGTGGTGCTTCTAATGCTAGCATCACTATCGAAGCTACTCCGAAAGATGCTAATCCTAATAGCCTATTATCATACAGTATAGACAACGGCTTAAGCTTTCAATCTAGTAATATGTTTGCCAATGTTGCAGCTGGTTCATATACCATTGTAGTTCAAGATATGGATGGATGTTCGGCTACAGAAATGGTATTAATTTCGAATGAAGATGGACCCATACTTCAAATGAATTCAACTTGTAATGGGACTAACATAGATATTGATTTAGAAATAACGGGAGGAACGATGCCTTATCAAATCGAGTGGTCAGGTCCTAATGGAGCAACTTATAGTTCCGAAGATTTAATGGATGTCCCTGTCGGAGCGTACATGATTACGGTAAAAGACGCTAATAATTGTCAGGCAACTGAATTTATCATACAAGATAATTGCTGTGAGACTAGTAATTTCTGTAATATGATAGTAACTCAGCCTGTTTGTTTTACTGACCCTGGAAGCATAAGCCTTTCACCACTTGGTGGTGCAGCGCCTTTCGATTATAGTTGGGATCATGATCCAGGCTTAAATGACATGATAGCAAGTAATTTAGTGGCTGGAAATTATCACTTTACGATCACTGATAACAAGGGTTGTATGGAAGCCTGTATGGCGACAATTGAGCCTGTTGCAAAGATCAATGTGGAAGATCCTATCATTACAGAGTCTTCTTGTGGAGAATCAAATGGTAGTCTTACTATTGTTGCGATACCTAAAGATGGCACAAGTACTTTAAGCTATAGCATTGATGCTGGACTCAGTTTTCAGCCAAGCCCATTGTTTGAAAATCTATCAGCTGGAAATTATTCGGTGGTTATTCTAGATTCGGATGGATGTAGTTTAGCTAAAACAGTGATGATTTCAGATGCTGCCGGACCGTCGATTACCTTAAGTTCAGCATGCAATGGAGCTAATATTGATATTGATGCAGCAATAGTAGGAGGAGTTGGACCTTACGACATTGAATGGATGGGACCAGATAATACGGTCTATAGTACTGAAGATTTAGTAGCTGTCCCTGCAGGAAATTATGTACTTAAAGTCGTAGATGCTAATGATTGCCAGGCGATGACAAGTATAACTAAAGATGATTGTTGCAACCCTAGTAATTTCTGTATGCTTTCAGTTATTCAGCCAACATGTTTAAGTGATTTTGGGGCTATCAGTCTTAATCCAGCAGGTGGAGAAGCTCCATATAGTTATGATTGGAGCCATGATGGAAGTTTTACACAAGCATCCGCTACCAATCTATCAGCAGGTAATTATACCATTAGCATTACTGATAACATGGGTTGCATGAGCGTTTGTTCAGCGAGTATAAACTCCATATCGACAATCAACATTGAACAAATAAATACAACATCATCAAGTTGTGGTGCTTCGAATGGAAGTATATCGATCCAAGCCACACCAAAAGACAGTGATATAAATAGTATGCTGACTTATAGTATTGATAACGGCGTAAACTTTCAGCTAAGTGGGATGTTTGCCAATGTTGCTCAAGGTTCATACAACATAATCGTTAGAGATAGTGATGCTTGTCAAGTTACAGAAATGGTTAGTGTGTCCAATGAAGATGGCCCGGTAATTAGTCTTGATGCTAATTGTTTAGCAGGTGGATTAATCGAGATAAACGCAAGCCTTAGCAATGGAGAAACTCCTTATCAATATGAATGGACTGGACCTGATGGGACAACCTTTAATACTGAAGATTTATCGAACGTAGTAGCAGGTCTTTATATGCTTCAAGTGACAGATAATAATGGTTGCTTGGCGATGAGCAGTATAAACAAAGATGATTGTTGTGATCCTGCTAACTTCTGTACAGTGAGCCTGATTCAGCCAGATTGCGATGGTGGCTTAGGAAGCATTAGTTTTAGCCCAGAGGGTGGTACCGCTCCTTATGGATATGCTTGGAGTCACGATAATGCCATCACCTCTTCATCAGTTAGTGATTTAGATGCTGGAGAATACAATGTGACAGTCTCTGATTCGGATGGATGCTTTTCTGTTTGCACGCTTATTATGGACCCAGCTGCTGGATTGACCATTGATGATATCGAAGTAAACCCATCAGTTTGTAATGAAGATAATGGAAGCATAAACATTCTGGCAACGCCTAATAATGGGAATGATGTAAACACCTTATCATACAGTATAGATGGTGGTTTAAATTTTAGTGCAAGTCCGCTATTTAGCAACTTGAGTGTAGGTACTTATGATATTGTGGTTCGAGATGGAAATGGCTGTGAAGAAAGAGATATGATATTGATTTCGGATGCAGAAGGTCCAAGTTTATCAGTAGCCCAAACTTGTGTGGGTATCGATCTGATTGATTTAAAAGTAGATATTTCAGGAGGTTTAACGCCTTATGAATATGCTTGGGAAGGACCTAATGGCTTTACTTCGGTTGAGAAAGATTTAGAAGAGGTAGCCGCAGGTAATTACGTACTAAAAGTCTGGGATTCTAATGATTGCGAAAGCATGGCGATGGTCGAATTCATTGATTGTTGTATAGAAAGTGATTTTTGTAATTATTCGATTGGTGATTTAGTGTGGAAAGATGACAACGCTAATGGAGTTCAGGACCCAGGCGAGCAACCTGTCGAGGGAGTAGAGGTACATCTGCATGACTGTACCTTAGGTTATTTATCATCTACTTTTACAGATACCAATGGAAATTTTAGCTTTGATGATTTGGCTCCTGCTTTATACAAATTACAATTCGAATTTGCCTTGCCAAATGTAGGTTTCACCTATAATAATCAGGGAATAGATACAGCGATTGATAGCGATGTATCAGGAACTGGATGGACCTCTTGTTTTGCCATTGAACAAGAAAATAGATTAGATATTGATGCTGGTTTAATAGATTTAGGAGCACTGGGAGGCAATGTTTGGGAAGATATGAATGCTAATGGAGTACAAGATGGATCAGAACCCGCCATTGAAGGAATCCGTATAGAATTATATGATGATCAATCGATGTTTATTGGAACTGAGTACTCAGATGCGTTTGGAGCTTATTTGTTTGAAGATCTATATCCGGCTGGTTATTACCTGAAATTTTATCCTTCTAATTATGAGCTAACTTTCCCTAACGAGGCTGGTGATGATGAACTGGATAGTGATGTTGATGATGCTAACGGCATTGGCACAACAGCAATAACTCAAGTGGTTGTCGGTTATACAGATTTATCATGGGATGCAGGATTTTATGAGTGTGTGGAAATTGGTGATCAAGTTTGGTACGATCAAAACGGGAATAGTTTGTTGGAAGCCATTGAAAGTGGAATAAATAATGTAAAAGTTGAAGTTTATTATTGGAAAGATGGTGTCTTCAGTCTTTGGGCCGATACCTTTTCTGATGTAAATCCTGAGACCGGGAAAGATGGTCATTGGACACTCTGTATTCCTCCTGGAGATTTTTATGTTCAATATAGTGCAATCCCAGATGGTATGGTTGCCGTAAAAGACCATTTTGGTAATGACGAATTAGATTCTGATATCGACGAATTCAATGGTCAAAATACCACACAAACATATACTGTTACTAGCGGTCAAACGGATCTGAGCATAGATGCAGGATTCTTCGAAGAGGCGAGAATAGAAGGCAAGGTCTGGCTCGATGAAAATCTGAATGGTATCAGAGAAATAGACGAGCCATGCTTAAGTGATGTAGGTATAGAATTATACGATGTAGATGGTACTTGGTTAGCCAGCTTGGATACCGATGAAGATGGCAAATACAGCTTTGATAATCAGCGATGCAGAGAAGTATACATTAAGGTATTCCCGCCAGCAGGATATATGCTTACTGGACCCAATCAAGGATTAGAAGATACCGATAGTGACATAGATCAGAGCTATGGAGAAAATACTTCTAATAGTTTCACTTTAGAGTCTGGAGGTTTAGTGTCCAATGTCGATATAGGCTTATTAAATATTGTTGTTTCGACTGCATGGCAGTCAATAGAGGCAGAATATAACAATGAGGCTATAGATATAAGATGGATGATGACGAACCAATTAGGCATTGTGAACTACTATGTAGAGCGCAGCCTCGATGGAATTAACTTTACTAGTTTATCCAGTATGGACGTCACCGAATTAAAAGAATACCATTACAAAGATGGAGAGGTACTGATGGATAAAACGTACTATTATCGAGTAAAGTGTCTTAAACTGGATGGCACATTTAGTTATACAGACATAGTGAATGCAAAAACACCAGTAGGCACCTTGGCAGAGATGATTATTTATCCGAATCCATCAGATGGTGTAGTCATTTTAGCTTTCGAAACTAAAGTAGATGTAACAAACATTAATGTAGAAATCATAGATAACACAGGAAGCTTAGTTCAGCTTATTCAAGTTCAAGAAACCTTTAGAGCGGGTAAACAAAAAATATCCCTTAAACTGGATGTTGCTCCAGGTGTTTATCAATGCTTAATAAAAGCTGGACAACAATCATTTATAGAATCATTAATTATTCAAAATGAGTAGATTAAAATAGAAATTATATTGAAAACTGGTCGATATCCACCTTAAGAGTATCGACCAGTTTATCTTATAAAGATTATTTGATGTGCCCTCAGTTAAATCTAATCCATTTCCAATGAATCAAACCAAGGAAAAACTACTGGCTTCAGCTAAAGAATTATTAAAGAATGGATGGAGTCCCGGCGATATCTATAAGTGGATAAAAGAAAAAGCTGATACAGAAGAAGATCGGGCATGGATATCTAGTCAGGTCTTTAATAAAGCCAAGCTTACAAATACGCCCAAAGATCAGTCTGAAATTATCTTTAAGCGTGAAGTGGTGAATGCTCAATATCTAAAAAAGGAAGCTGAGACAAGCTTTGGTAATTTAAGTGTTGTGAGTTTAGGGTTTTTAATGCTGGGCTTATTGCTTTTAGTCCTTTCATTGTTATTCGAAGGACATAATTATTATCATGCTGTATTTTGTCTAGTCACTGGAATAGGAATGTTTGCTATTCTTAAGCTGGCTGATATTAAATTTAGCAATAGAGCATTGTATTTAATGATTGGCTTAGTAATTTTTATATTGTTAGAATTATTCTCCTTAGGTCTTCCCAATGTTTTAATTCCTAATTTAGGAAGATTCGGAGATAAACAAATGGTAAATATTATCACCATTGTGAATGAGGTATTTCCATGGATCTATTATGCCATTAAAGTTGGATTACTAGTTGTGCCAGTAAAGTATTTTATCCAGCTTAAAAAACTAGAGGCACTTCCACAGAAAATTAAACAAGAAATAAGGTATAAACTATAATTGGTTTTATTGTCTTTGTTTAGCAATTCTATTAAGCAATTTAGCATTATTAAGGTGAATTTTTTACCTTGAACTATGGCCGCAAAGACATTTAATCTTTTAATTCGCTATACAAAGCATTTGAGTTTAGTTATGCTCAGCATGTTATGCTTTCATGCTGCATATACTCAAGAACTTTTGTATTCTTTCAAAATTGTAGATGAGGAGAGTTCAGAAGCCATTGAAGATGTCCATATATTTTTAAGTAATTCTTCCATAGGTGTTTTTACAGATGCAAGTGGAGAAGCTGAGCTATTAATTCCAGATGAGCAACATAGTGAACTAGTCATAAGCCATCTAGCTTACGAATTACAGATTGTCCAAGCAAAAGACTTAGCAAGGAGTGATCAGCCCATAAAACTGACAAGGAATTCTAATACACTTCCAGCACTAACTATTTCGTCGCCCTCTCTAAAGCAATGGAAGAAAAACTACAAAAAATTCGAAAGAGCGTTTTTAGGGGACAACCAAGAAGCAAAAAAATGCAGTATTCTTAATCCTGAAGTACTACATTTCATAAGCAAGGATAAGGGATTTATAGCTATTGCTGAGGAACCTATTTTAATAGAAAACAATCATCTATTTTATCAAGTACGTTTTAATCTTAATCACTTCGAGTTGAAAAATGATGGTTCTAGTGAATATAAAGGTTATGCATATTTTGAAGATATTGCCAGCGATAAAACATTAGCAGAAAAAAAGCGAGAAGCTAGCCATCTGCAAAGCCCTAGGCATTTTTTCAAAGCCTTAGTTTCAGATGCTGTTATGGCCAACGGCTATAAAGTTAGTTTAGCCGCTTATCAAGATCAGAATTTTGTAGATATAGGTAAGCCCAAGCTCAGTTCTTTGGTGACTTATGATTCTATTCAAGATGTCTATCTGCTTGGGTTTAATGAATTCCTGGCCATAACAGACACAAAGCAAAGAAACACAGAGAGCAGTCAATCTTTAGGAGTTTCTTCAGGAAGAGAGGCGACCTTATATGCTAACTCGCAAGGTAATTCCTCATACAGCAAAAGAACTTATGCCAAGTCTTATCTATATAGCACCAAAAGTAAACTTCGAATAGATGCATACGGTCATGTTATCGATGCAGATGGTTTAAAAGAATATGGTGAATGGGCAAACTTAAGAATAGCCCATTTACTACCATGGGATTATGGGACTGATTGGAAAGCAGAATCATCATCGAATATTGATGACTTTGAACTGTTATCTGAATTGCTTTATGGAGATGAATCGAGCAAAGTCGAAGTGCTTAAGTATTTGGACCAACATTGGAAAACATCGTATATAGCTCCATTATTAGAGTTAGTCAGAATGAGCAGTGATCAGTCATTAATTAGCTCAATAAATAATCTCCTACAGAAACAAACACCAAGAAATAGTATTCCAAATTTTTATGAAGGTTTGCGATATCTCTGGAACCAGGAAATTGCCTATGATAGCTACTATCCTAATTTTAAAGCAGAAGTTTATCAGCATATAGATGCCAAATTTTACAAGTATTTTAAAGATCGAGAAGCACAAAGCAGCATTCGCTTTGATGAAGTACTTTGGGGTGGAGTAGTGCAGGATGGAATTCCGCCCTTAAGGTATCCAAACATGATTAGTGCAAAAGAAGCTGATTATTTAGATGATGAAGATGTGGTCTTTGGAGTATCTATTAATGGACTAAATCGAGCTTATCCTAAACGGATTTTAGCATGGCATGAATTCTTTGTGGATAGATTTGAGGACCTAAAAATAGCAGGAGTCTACTGCACCTTATGTGGCACAGTCATTTTGTATGATATGACCTTTGATAATGTATTTCATGATCTTGGTACTAGTGGCTTTTTGTATCGTTCTAATAAACTTATGTATGATCAGGCTAGCCAATCATTATGGAGCACATTAGAAGGAAAACCAGTTATTGGCCCTTTAGTTAACCAAGGCATTGAGTTAAATACATATCCCTCAGTAACCACAACCTGGGGTGAATGGAAAGCTTTGCATCCGGATACTGAAGTCTTATCCTTAGAGACAGGCCATAAACGTAATTATGATGAAGGCGTTGCATATAGTAATTATTATGCTACTGATGAACTCATGTTTCCTGTTCCGCTTAATGATAAATCATTAGCGAATAAAGCAGAAGTATTTGCTATTCGTATTCCAGAGAATGAACTCACACCAAAAGTTTTTGATGTCAAGTTTCTGCAAAAAAAGAAATTATTAAATGAGCTAATCGGTGGTGTCGAAGTGGTATTAATAGCTGATAAATCTGGAGCTGTAAGAGCTTACCATCGAGACAAATCTTCATTTATCCTAAAGAAGGATAAACTCTATGATCAAGAAAATAGGGCTTGGGAAATCACAGAAGATTACCTTATATCTACAGATGGGTTGAAGTTAGAGCGACTTCCGGCGCACAAGGTTTTTTGGTTTGCTTGGATAAATGCTTTTCCTCACAGTGAGCTTGTAGATAAGTAAGCTGTTAAAACCCTATAGGATTCAATCAATTTTATGTAATTTATCCTGTAATCAACTAGTACAGATCTTCCAACCATTTTTCAACCCTTAATAATTTTAATATGTTTAAACAGTTATTTTATGGCTTTTGCATTATGATGCTGGTTGTTTCGTGTACTAAAGAAAATGATGCGGACTTAGGAGCTAGAACTGAAATTATTTCATTAGCAGATGTTCCAGTAGATTTATTACAAGACCTACTTGCTGATGAATCATTCCCTGAAACGCAAGTGAGTTTTGGGGGAGAAGGAATCATCATTGTGAATATGAACAGTGAAACCGGACTGTTTAGTGATGACGAACTCGAACTGCAATTTAAGCAGGACTTTGATGGGATAGACGCCGATGGCGAAGAAGAAGCAGAAGACCCTCCTAAATCTTGGGTACGCACAGATTTACAAGAAGCTATCTCAGAAGCTCAGGAGATAGAGCTTTTGAGTGTGAATTGTGCTTTTGCCTTTTCTATTGATGGGCAGGATCCGATATAAAAGCATTTGCTTTATCTAAATATGAAAGCCACTTTTTGTGGCTATTTTTATTTGCTCTATGACACCAGTAATGCTTAGCTTGGGACTGAGTTATCGCCCTAATTTTTAGACTACATTAATCAATAAATAAAAAAAGCCCCTGCAAATAAATGCAAGAGCTTATAAGTGATCGCTCAGGGGCTTCATGATGTGCCTATGGCAATCAAAGACTGGCTTCTCGCCCCTTATTTCTACTCTACAATACTGAATAAATAAAAAAAGCCCTTGCAAATAAATGCAAGAGCTTATAAGTGATCGCTCAGGGGCTCCTTGATGTGCCTCTGGCAATCAAAGACAGGCTTCTCGCCCCTTATTTCTACTCTACAATACTGAATAAATAAAAAAAGCTCCTGCAAATAAATGCAAGAGCTATAAGTGATCGCTCAGGGGCTCGAACCCTGGGCCCACGCCTTAAAAGGGCGTTGCTCTACCAACTGAGCTAAGCGATCTCCTTTAAAATCGACTGCAAATATACAAAGCATTTTATCTTAACAAAGTATTCATACCTTTTTAGTAAAGAATATTTTCACTTTTTTATAATTCTCAATCTACATTAAGTATTTGAGTAAAAAACATACTTTTATTCACCTCCTTTTTAAGCCCCATTTTTATTGAGCTTCTGATTTTTATCGGTGCTTTATCCACATTTGTTTGTAATTATTTCTTATTCCTAAAACTCGATTATGTACTTTTGAATCCCATAATGAATACATCTAATTTTCTTTATGGCTAAACATATCTTCGTTACAGGCGGCGTTACATCATCCCTCGGAAAAGGAATCATTGCAGCATCATTAGCAAAACTATTGCAAGCCAGAGGTTTCTCAGTAACTATTCAGAAATTTGATCCCTATATAAATGTTGATCCAGGTACTTTAAATCCTTACGAACATGGAGAATGTTACGTAACCGAAGATGGAGCAGAAACGGATTTGGACTTGGGACACTATGAACGTTTCCTCAATAAACCCACATCACAAGCTAATAATGTCACCACCGGAAGAATCTACCAAACAGTCATTAATAAAGAAAGACAAGGAGATTATCTCGGAAAAACAGTTCAAGTAATACCACACATCACCGACGAGATAAAACGACGGGCACGCCTGCTGGAAGAAACAAATAACTATGATCTTATTATCACTGAAATAGGAGGTACGGTAGGGGACATCGAATCATTACCTTACCTAGAAGCCTTAAGGCAGTTGCGCCAAGAAATAGGGTCTACTAACCTTCTCTGTATTCACTTAACGCTCATACCATATCTAAGCGCAGCCAAAGAACTAAAAACAAAACCAACTCAGCATTCAGTTAAGGAACTACTTCAAACAGGTGTGCAACCTGATATTCTTGTTTGTCGAACTGAACATCCATTGACGGATGAGATACGTACAAAAATCAGTAGGTTCTGTAACGTTAATAAGAATTCGGTAATCGAAGCACTTGATGCTGAAACGATCTATGATGTTCCTCTGTTAATGTTAAAAGAAAAGCTTGATGTAATTACGCTAAGAAAACTAAAACTAAAGGTTGGGGATGAACCAGAAATGATACCTTGGAAAACATTTCTAGGTAAATTAAAAAATCCGACCAACGAGGTTAATATCGGTCTCATTGGCAAGTATAATGAATTGCAAGACGCATATAAGTCTATTCATGAAGCCTTTGTTCATGCAGGTGCTCACAACGAATGTAAAGTAAATGTAGTCTCAATTCATGCACAAAGCTTAGAGGACTCACACCAATTGAGTAAACTCGAGAACTTGGATGGAGTGCTCATTGCCCCAGGTTTTGGTGAGCGAGGTATAGAAGGTAAATTGAATGCGATACAATATGTTCGAGAAAACAACATTCCCTTTTTCGGGATATGCCTAGGTCTTCAATGTGCAGTTATTGAATTTAGTAGAAATGTCCTTCAATTAAAAAATGCTACTTCAGAAGAAATCAGCGAAAGAGCAAAACATAAGGTTGTACACTTTATCCCAGAGCAAGCAACAATAAAAAAGAAAGGTGGAACCATGCGTTTAGGTGCATTTAATTGTAAACTAAAGAAGAATTCACACTCAGCTAAGGCTTATGGATCTACGGATATTTCGGAACGTCATAGGCATCGATATGAGATAAACAACGTCTATGTTGATGATATGAAAGAAGCTGGGCTAATACCTGTTGGGATCAACCCGGAAACTAAATTAGTTGAACTTATGGAGCTTAAGGGTCATCCATATTTTGTGGGTGTTCAATTTCATCCCGAATTAAAAAGTACGGTGGAAAATCCACATCCATTATTCATTTCGTTTATTTCCGCAGCCTTAAAATATAGACAAAACCAATCTTGAAAAAACTTAAACTTGAAGAACTACAACGACTAGATGTAGAAGGCTATAAAGCTTCTAAAAAGATACCCATCGTACTCATCGCTGATAGTATCAGATCTGGCTTAAATGTTGGCGCATTTTTTAGGACAGCCGATGCATTTGCCATTGAAAAAATCATACTTTGCGGATTATCACCACAACCACCTCATAAGGAGATTAATAAGTCTGCCATTGGAGCAACTCATTCGGTGGATTGGGAATATGTGGAAGACATTAAAAAGGCTGTGCTAAAACTACAACAGGAACAATACACGATACTCGGCATTGAACAAACTAACGAATCCATTCCCTTGACAGAGTATAAAGAAAAGACCGAAAAACTAGTGGTTATTATGGGCAATGAAGTGGATGGTCTAAGCCCAGCCATTTTACCATTATTGTCAAATGCTATCGAACTAAAACAGTACGGAACTAAACATTCTTTAAATGTTGCGGTTTGTGCAGGGATTGTCTTACATCACTTTGCGACAATCCTTAGATCTTAATTGATTTAGATTACTTACCTTAGGAAAGTACCAGTATTCATTTTTATCAATTACTTCATTTGAGCCATACTCCACAAAATCAGGCATATTTATACAAGATAGATTGGTCAACGACAAGGGCCATTTATAAAAAACTTAGTGAAGAATTTCATATGCTAACGGGAGCTTATAGTATTGTTCTCGATGAGCGAACGAAGTTAATGCTTGATCACTTAATCCTAGGTATTGATGATATTGACCAAACCATCGATAATTTACCCACAAAAGCAGCTAGAGATAGTATCACAAATTCCATCATTAACTTTCTGCAAAATGATCAATCTTCTTGGTTATATAGTGATGCAAATCATGCACTCAAATTAAAAGTTCAGACACTAAAACTAATAGTTAAGGAGCTGAATATAGAGAAACGATTTTTGCAAGCCGCAACTAACATTTTTAATTTCACTGAAGAAAAAAGACACGTCGATAATAAAAATACCCTAATCAGTTTAGTCCTTAAGGAAGGCCAGGCAACAGGTGAACTGCCTCTCTCAGTTATGAATATCCCTGAAGATCATGACTTTGGTATCTTCTTCACAAAATTATGCACCTTGATGGGTGTGGCCGATTTAATTGTTGATGCTAGAAGTGATTATAGAGCAAAACAAATAAGCCTAAAGCCAAACTTTGCTCTATATCTAAAGCTTATCAAAATATTGCTTGTTGAAGGTCTTTCACTCATTTGGCATTTTCCTAGGAAATGGAGCTTTTTTAAATACTGTATTACCTTCGGTTTGGCCTTAATTCTGGAGAAGGATTAGCTAGTGTTGCTCTTTACATTAAGAACAGATTAACGGATGTTTATCTAAACATGCCTCGTCTCTCCTTTAAATAATCAGGTCTAAATGTCAATCTTAGAGCAGGCATAAACTGAGTATAGCTGTTGCTAGACTCAATTTCCATAACCGATGTTACTTGTGCATCTAAACCATCTAATAAATCCAATTGGACAGCCGTAGCATAAGCAAAGCCTACAGAAGGAGTTATCGTAAGTAAGTCTCCTAAACCTATGTCTATTCCTACACCTACTGTACCTCGAAAATTAATAGCACTGTTATTGGTTTCCACAGTAAATGCATCTGTGCCAATAAAACTTCCAGACTCATAAGTGTTATCAAAAAGGTGGTAGCCTACGGCAGGTGCAGCGTACACAAAAACACCTTTCTCAAATACATTTCCATCTTTAGAAAAAGTCGGACAATTGCAATCACCATCAAAGTCCAATGGATAGATATGCACAGGTACTTCTAGATAAAAACTTTGCCAGTTGTAATCTTTTGATGGGCCATCAATGGTGGTAATAGCATCTTGATTAGTAGAGTAAACAATGGATGGATGAAATTCCACTCGACGTTCTTTTAACTTCATCCAATAGGCCAAACCAATTTCATGAGCAAGCTGCATTACTTGATTATCATCGACAAGCAAACTATGTTCATCTTGCGCATTACTAGAAGTTATTCCATATTTATACTGAACTGAAAATTGGCCATTTGCACTAAACGCAAAGAATACCATGGATAAGAACACAAAACAAAATCGCATATGATTACCTTTATAGCTTAACGTAAATATAATACTCTAAGTTATATACCGCGTCAAATAAAAAAAGTTCAAGTGAAAACGAAAAGAATCGATAAGGAAAAGGTAAATGTAATTACGCTCGGATGCTCTAAAAACTTAGTGGATTCAGAAAATCTCATAACCCAGTTAGCAGCTAATGAGATTGAAGTAGTGCATGATTCTAATGAAAAATCAGACGTAGTCATCATTAATACCTGTGGTTTTATTGATGTGGCCAAAGAAGAATCCGTAAACACAATACTTCAATATGCGGCACTAAAGCGCGAAAAGGAATTAGAAAAACTCTACGTGACAGGTTGCTTATCGGAACGCTATAAATCGGATCTGGAAGTTGAAATACCAGAAGTTGATGCCTACTTCGGTACGATGGAGCTACCAGCGATCTTAGCTAAATTTGATATAGATTACAAGCACGAATTACTTGGCGAGCGTAAAATTACAACACCTGCTCATTACGCCTATGTGAAAATTTCAGAAGGCTGTAACCGTACATGCTCCTTTTGTGCAATACCTCTAATGCGTGGAAAACATATCTCTAAACCAATAGAAGCTTTAGTTGATGAGGTAAAAGAATTGGTCAAATACGGAGTTAAAGAGATTATGCTCATCGCTCAAGAATTGACTTACTATGGGCTAGATATTTACAAAGAACGTAAACTACCGGCATTGCTTGATGCCCTTTGTGAAGTGGATGGCTTGGAATGGATACGCTTACATTATGCTTATCCATCGAAGTTTCCAAGAGAAATATTCGATGTGATGGCTAGACAGGAGAAAATTTGTAATTATCTAGACATGCCTCTACAGCATGCAAGCAATCAAGTACTGGCTAAGATGCGCCGTCAAATCACCATGGAAGAAACCATGGATTTAGTGGCTTATGCGCGAAAAGTGGTTCCAGAAATCACCATAAGGACTACGATGCTTATAGGTTTTCCTGGGGAAACAAATGAGGATTTTGAAATCCTTTGCAACTTCATAAAAGAGATGAGATTTGATCGTCTAGGTGTTTTTCAATATAGTCATGAAGAAGATACATCAGCGCACCAAATGGAAGATGATGTTCCCGCAGAAACTAAAGTGCAGCGAGCGAATGATCTTATGGAAATCCAACGCGAAATTGCAGCAGAGAAAAACGAATCTATGATAGGGAAGACCCTTAAAGTACTATTTGATAGGAAAGAAGGTGGATATTTTGTGGGTAGAACAGAATATGACTCTCCTGAAGTAGATAATGAAGTCTTAGTTGATGCAAGTAAGTTCTACTTACGACTTGGAGATTTTAGTACGATTAAGATTACTGATGCAGAAGATTTTGATTTGTATGGAGAAGTCGTAAAAGGATAATCTAATAATCGGTCTTCAGCACCTTATGCAGATAGTTGATTTCTTGGGATTGAATCTGTAGTAAATACATTTCAGCTGGAAGTCCCTGCAAATCGATTGTTAATTGATTCGATGGGAAAGTCATTTGCTCCTGGACTAAATTACCTTGTAGATCATAAATTCTAATTGCCATTTTATAGCTTAGGTCAATGTCGTGAATATCTACATTAATAAGACCTGTGGTAGGATTCGGATAAACATTGATAGAATAAGTCTCCTCGATATCCTCATTAGATGATATACCCACGTAAAAACCATCTGTGACTATCGTACAACCTTTAGAGTCCAACATGCTTAATTGGTAGAGTCCTGCTGGGAGATTATATATGTCCTTATCATTCGAATATAACAAGCCATCTTTAAGCCATTGGAATCCATAAGGTGAGGTTCCACCAAATAAATCTATTTCTATAAAACCTACATCAGGTTGATCATTAAAATCTACCACCGTAAACTCCAATAATGGTGGTTCCACGACTTCAATTTCTACAATTCGTTCACAACCCGTTTTATCATTAATCGTAAAAGTATAAACTCCTTCTGTTAGTGCTTCTATGTCTATATCATCGTCATAGTTGACTTTAAATGGTTCGTTTGTTCCATCTGTCTCAAATACAATTTCACCATCGTTAAATCCAAAACAACTGGGTTCGAATAGGGTATAGTCAACATCCAAAATAACCTCATTAAGAATGATGATTTCTTTGGTGCTTATATTACCAAAATTGTCTTCTGCCATGACCATTAAGGAACTTGTGCCTTCGGCAAATGGACCTTTTGCTGCCTCGCTATCTTCCCAAGTAAAATTAACCACTTGGCAATTATCTCTAAAGTCTGTATCCACTAAGTGTAATGCTACCGAATCACAAGTTGAGATTCGAATAGTATCCATTAGGATTTCTGGAGACAAACTATCTTTTACAATAATATGCACATTACCTAGAGCTACATTACTATTTATATCTCTGCCAGCAATAACGAGTGCCACCGAATCCTTCAAGCTACAATCGAAATCTGTAGGTATTTCGTAATTAAAGTTCACTGACGAACAATTATCGGAAGAACCATTATCAAATTCACCTGCGCTAGGCCACTCAAAGAGTCCATCTGAATCTAAGTATACCTCTCTATCTCTAAGCACTAGGGTAGGAAGCTCTAAATCCTCAAAACCTAACTCAATGGAACTTACGCTTGTGCATTGATTTTCATCTGTAATAGTTAGTTCATAAATCCCTGGTAAAACATTGCTTAAATCCGATTCCATGCTCCCGTTACTCCACACATAAGATTCAATGGTTTGGTTGCCAACATTGGATATAATATTACCATCTTCACTATCCTCACAACTAGCAAAATTGCCAATAAAGAGATCTAGCTCTAAGGCCTCAGGCTCTAATAAGTTAAAGTCTATCGTTCGATTACAATTAGCCGCATCTAGAAACTCTAATGAATAATCGCCCTCAGCCAAATCGTCAATAAAGAATACAGGATTATTAAAGGCAGTTGTTCCCATAGGGTCTGAATAGGCCGTACCATTTATAAATACTCTATATGGCATAACCAGATTGCTTAGGCTCACATCGATGCCACCATCAGCAAACGCATGACAGCTTATGGCTCTAGTCTCAAATGTAACATCCATCATGCAATCTCCAGCACCAACAATATAACTGAGTTCCTTGGCACAATTAGCTTCATCTTGAATAGTTACTGTAAATTCACCCGGAGATAATCCGCTTATTGTAGAGGTATTATTGCCATTGCTCCATTCAATAGTATAGTCTGAACCTACACCGCCAAATATATTTATCGTTATACTGCCATCCATTGCACCAGTAATGGTCTCATTAGTGATCATATCTTGGACAGTAATCTCGGAGTTTTGTTGAATCGTAAATGCTTCTTCAATAAGACATGTATTTTCATCACGTATTTCTACATTGTATTCTCCAGCAGGAAGTTGCCCAATGTTGCTACCACTAGCCTCATTTGACCATTCATAATCAAGTGCTCCTGTGCCACCTTGTGCGACTAAATCAATTGAACCAGATGCTTCACCAAAACAAATAACATTTTTAATACTCACATCTGCCACTTTTATAGTATCAGGTCCTTGGAAGATGATTGAAAAAGTATCGAGACATTCATGCTGATCCATTACCTGAATTTGATAACTGCCATCTGGGATAGCATGTACTGAATCGCCTGGTAAAAACTGATCTTCTAGCTCAGCTTGTATTTCGGTATCAAGCCAAGTATATCTAAAGTTACCTACTCCTCCTGCCGCTTCGAAATCCACAAAATTATCGTGGGTATAAAAACAAGATCTATTAATCAGGGTATTTACCTCGAAAGTTATAGGTTCTGGTTCTACGGTCTGATAGCTTGCTACATTGGTACAGCCAAAGGCATCAGTGACAGTAATGTCATACTGGCCAGCAGCTAAGTTATTGATAAGTTGATTAGAAGAGCCAGTTGACCACTCATACATAAATTGGCCATCTTCATTATTGACTTCAGCTTCTACGGCTAGCAAACCATTAGAACCACCATGACAAGATATATCGAGTGTATTTAGTAAGTTTATTTCAATGCTATCATGACATTGAACAAACAACTCAGTATAATACTCGCAGTTATTTAGATCAGTATATGATAAATTATAATTTCTATCACACTCATTAATCGCGAGTGTGTTTTCCGTGCTTCCATCGTTCCAGGTCAAAGCACTGACATTGTTATTGTTAACTTCAAGAATTCCATTGCCGTCCGAACAAATCCGTGTATCACCTTCTATTTCAAGTTCGACTGAAGGATATTCAAATACTATAAAAGTGCTACTACCGATACATCCTTTTTCATCTGTTGCATTTACCGTATACGTTCCCGCTTCATTTACGGTGATTTGGTCATTTTCCTCAAAGTTATTCCATATGATATCTGTGTAGCCTTGTCCTGCAATGCTTAAGCTTGTCTGACCTCCAAGGCATATAAATTCTTCCCCTTGAATAACAGGAGGTGTAAATTGGGCGACTTCCACCTCAATAGCATTTATACCTATGCAACCATCTTCATCTGTCACAGTGACCGAGTAAAGGCCAGGTTCAGTAACTTGTATCACTCGAGTAGATTTCCCATTACTCCACTCAACTAGTGTGTAACCAGGTGCAACCATCAGCGTGCTTACTTGGTTAAAGCAAATAGACTGATCACCTTCTATTTCCGGACTAAATGGTAAAGCTTCGTCAACTATAATACTGCCTTCCACTTCACAGCCATTGATATCCGTGGCAGTAATACCATACTCACCCGTAGAAACAATAAATAAGGAATCACTTTTGACTCCTGAATCCCATTCTATATTATCGTAGAGTGTGGGATCTATGTAGAGTACACCTATTTGATTAGGACATAAAGTTTGATCTCCGAGGATATTTACCGCACTGGTAGAGTAGTATTCGAGTATAGTACTCCCGCTGATTCGGCATCCATTAGCATCGGTCGCACTAACTGATATTTCGCCAATTTCATCTACCGTTATTGAAGACTCGATAGATCCATTACTCCATAATATTTCTTTGAGAGCCGTGTCATTGATAAAAAGTTCAATAGACTGACCTTGACAAAATTGGCTTCCTCCGAGTATAATAATTTCTTCGGTGTCAAAATAAGCAACCTCGGTGCTGCCATTAACTTGACACTGGTTTGTATCAACACCGCTAATCTCATAAATACCAGGCAAATCAACAATGATAGAATCAGTTACAGAACCATTATTCCACTTTATATCTGATATACTTGAAGTTTCAGCTTTTATGGTGATTGTGCTCCCTTCGCAGAATAATGAATCACTGCTGACCAGAATTGGTGCTGTTTCAAACAAACTAACTTTTATCTCACCATCCACATGACAACCATACTTATTGATTCCGCGGACGGTATAAATCCCTTCTTCTTCTATATTTTGATTAATATTGATACTATCTCCTGTACTCCAAATAAAAGAAATTAGATCAAGGGTGTCGATGTTTATTTCGTTTGATGATCCGGGGCAAAAAATAGTATCTCCCTGGATAGATAAACCTAAGCTATCATAATAGCCAATATCCAAACTATCATAGGCAGAACAGCCTAATGAATCCAATACGCGGATTGTATAGGTTCCTTTTTTTGCAATTTCTAATTGAGCTGTTGAATCTTTTTCATTCGGTGTTGTTTCATCAGGTCTAAACCACTGGTACCTTGCATATAGTGTTTCGTCAACTCTTAGTATTTGAGTGTTTTCATCACACATTAATGGGTTTCCTTGGATTGCAGGCCCTGTAACGACAAAATCTTTTACTTCTTGGAAAGTTTCACCTGAATTTCCTTCCTCATCAAAAACAGTCACCTTGTAAATTCCAGGCGTGTATACATAAATAAGTGAGTCAGTTTCTTCGGTAGACCAAAGTATAGCAGCATAACTAGTATCTACAGCAATAGCTAGCGAATCAACCAAACAAAAATCATGTTTAGTTAATATTTGAGGAATTATGGTATCAACTGAACTCGCTGTAAAAACGCTGTTGTTATCATTGGTTTCCGGAGAAAGGTTGGCTATTAGCGAGTTGCTCGCTAGACAAAATAATAAGAGATATATAATTTTTTTCAACTCCATTTTTATGTGGCAATATTTACTATTGCAAGACTTTGTTTGTTAATATTTTCAATTAAGTCCTGATTGCCATTGATTTTTGGGGATGATAATCAATGTTTAAACGAATCGTTTGACCATTTTGTCTACTCTTTTGGCGATTATTTTAAAGATAAGACAAGTTATGGTGGATTTATCACTATTTGAATTGTAAAATTGATATTTAATTAACAAAAACTTTATGGCAGGAGCTACCTAGTTCTTGATAAATTTTGATTCATTGGTGTGTATCTCAATATAGAAGTTCATTTATCAGATCTCTATATGGAACATAAATTTTCAACTAAATTTATTAAGCTTGAAATGATCTAAACAATATTACACTTAAACATTCACATTAAACATATATTATATATTTTTGCAACATGCAAAAAGGCAGAGTCATATTAGATAGCCACATCTTCGGCATCACCTTAGCTCGACTGGCTCACCAATTAATTGAAAATTGTGAATCCTTTGAAAATACCTGCATTGTAGGTATTCAGGAGAAAGGCGTGATCTTAGCCGAGCGCTTAATTTCTATTATCAAAAAGACTCATCCAAAACTCAACATCGAGTATGGAAAACTGGATATTACTTTTTACAGAGATGATTTTAGAACGCGCAATCTTCCATTAAAAGCAAGTGCTACTGAGGTTGATTTTTTGGTGGATGCTAAGCGAGTAATTCTTGTGGACGATGTGGTTTATACAGGGAGAACTATACATGCAGCTATGAGTGCCTTGCAGGATTTTGGAAGACCAGCTAAAGTGGAATTACTTTGCATGGTAGATCGGAGATACAACCGACATTTACCGATACAAACTGATTATTCAGGTATTAAAGTAGACTCTATAGATGAGTCTTATGTACGTGTCCAATGGGACAATATCGAAGGGACTGATCAGATTATATTATTCTCCGGAAAAAACGAAGATTAAATGAGTCCAAGTACTGAAGGATTTTTGTCGACGAAGCATTTACTGGGTATTAAATATCTTACAAGAGATGATTTAGATTTAATTTTTAGAACCACTAAGGAGTTTAAACAGGTTATAAATCGCCCGATTAAGAAAGTCCCTTCTCTTAGAGATATCACCATTGCTAATCTCTTTTTTGAAAACTCAACAAGAACCAAACTATCTTTTGAGCTTGCCGAGAAAAGACTAAGTGCTGATGTAATCAATTTTTCAGCAGCAAGTAGTTCAGTAAAAAAAGGGGAGACTTTATTAGATACTGTAAATAATATTCTATCGATGAAAGTCGATATGGTCGTGATGAGGCATCCAAGTCCAGGAGCCCATTTTTTCCTATCTAAGCATATCGATGCAAACATTATTAATGCAGGAGATGGCACCCATGAGCACCCAACACAAGCATTATTAGATGCATTTTCAATGATGGAAAAAGTTGGTGATCTCAAAGGAAAAAAGATTGTGATCATTGGTGATATCATGCACTCTCGGGTAGCTTTAAGTAATATTTTTTGCCTTAAGAAATTAGGAGCTCAAATAAAAGTGTGCGGTCCACCAACACTTATTCCCAAAAATATTCAGCAGTTAGGAATCGATGTTGAGTACAATATAGACAAAGCTCTAGCTTGGTGTGACATTGCCAATGTCTTAAGAATCCAACTAGAAAGACAGGATATTAAATTTATTCCTTCATTAAGAGAGTATGCTCTATACTTTGGTATCAATTCAGAACGTTTGAACCGTTTAGATAAGGAAATCGTTATTATGCATCCAGGCCCTATTAATCGTGGAGTCGAGATTACAACTGAAGTGGCTGATTCCGATCATTCTATCATCTTACAACAAGTAGAAAATGGAGTAGCTGTGAGAATGGCTGTTCTTTATTTATTAGCCAATAAACGAGGTTTAAAACACTCATAGAAAGTTATATTTTATGTTCAGAAATATATTTATAGCAAGTATTTTTTTGCTTTTGTCCAATGTTGGATTTACTCAAGACAAGCATGATATTCAGTTTAAGTTTGATAATTATCAAAACGACACGCTAATTGTTGGCTATTATTTTGGCGAACGGCAATTAGTCTTAGACACTTTATATTCAGAGAATACAGTTGGTCATTTTAGCCTTAAGGGAGATTCTTTGTTGCATCCCGGCGTCTATATCTTTTTGACTCATCCAGAAAATGGTTTTTATCAGTTTCTAATGCCTAGAGACGACCAAGAGTTTGAAGTCTTAAGTAGTAAAGAAGATTTCTCTGACTTGCACTACTCAGGTTCAGCTGATAATGAATTATTTAGCGAGTATGTTGATTTTTTAGCAGTAAAAAGACCAATAATCGAGCAGATTAAAACCAAAATGGAAGGTACAGAAGGTGCCTTGAAAAAGACCTTTGAGGACAAAATGAAAAAAATAGATGCGGAGGTAAAAGCCAAACAATCAGCTATTATCGAACAACATCCAGCGAGTCTAACTACTATGCTTTTAAAGGCAAATCAAGAAATTCATGTTCCAGAATTTCTAGATATACCAGAGGACGAACGAAAAGTAAAACGATACCAACACTATAAAGAACATTACTTTGATCACATTGACCTTACAGATTCGATTACTTTATATTCTCCATTTATAGATGAGCGTGTTAAATACTACTTAGAAAAATTAACTGTACAACTACCTGATTCGATTAACCCAACTATCGATAAGTTATTTAGTATGATGGGAACAGAATCTAGTCTCTTTAAGTACTATTTAGGTTCATTATACAACCAATATGCAAAGTCAAAAGTGGTAGGCATGGACGCCGTTATCGTACATCTTGTAGATAACTATTATATCAAAGGTCTTGCACCTTGGATGGATGCGGAAAATATGGCTAAAATTGCAGATAATGCAAATAAAATAAGGCCAACACTTATGGGAAATATAGCACAGGACATTACTGTCTACAAAGAAGATGGTAGTCCGGTTTCTCTAGACTCGATAGATTACGAATATTTAGTACTATTATTTTGGGCTCCAGACTGCGGTCATTGCAAAAAGGTAATGCCAAACATTGTAGAGTTTGGAAAAGAATATAAATCTAAAGGCGTAGAGGTATTTGCTATTTGTACAAAGCATATGGATAAGGTATCAACTTGCTGGGAATCCATTGAAGAAAAAGAAATGCTAGGTTTTACAAATGCAGCAGATCAGTACCACAAATCTTCATTTAAAACGAAATACGATATTCGTACAACACCTAAAATATTTATCCTCGATAAAGACAAAAAGATTCTAATTAAAGGGATAGGAGGGGAGCAACTCCCAGAGGTTATGGACGAAATTATTAAATCAGAAAACGCGGCAAACAATGGATAAAAAGCAGAAATCTTTTCAAGAACCACAAGGCTTAAATGATGTGGCTAAATTTCACAATACATTTAATCTCCCGGTGTTAGAAACGCCTGTGATTCCTGCAAAAGAACGTTGTGAACTGCGTATTAATCTGATTGAGGAGGAATTAAGGGAGCTTAAAGAAGCCATAGAAAACAATGATTTAGTCGAAGTGGCCGATGCTTTTTGCGACATCCAATACGTCCTTTCCGGGGCAATATTGGAATTCGGACTAGCTGATAAATTCAAAGAATTATTTGACGAAGTTCAGCGTTCGAATATGAGTAAAACGTGCAAATCGATGGAAGAAGCTGAAGCAACATTAGAGCATTACAAATCAGCAAAAGACACTAACGGATATATTAAACAACAAGGTGATGAATTTCTAGTTTACCGTGATTATGATGGGAAAGTTTTAAAGTCCGTTAATTATTCTCCCGCAGATATAAAGGGAAAGCTCGCAGGCCATTAATTAACAACAAATCCACAAGCAAAAGCTTCTCTATTAATATCAATCTTCACTAACAAATAAATAGGGGATAGCGAAAGAACAAAAAGGCTTCATCATTTTTCATACTGAATTTCACCATCAATAATAGTGTAAAGAATTTCAGTATTTAAAATTTCATCATCATGGCAGCTAAGTAAATCTTTGTTTAGAATCACAAAATCAGCCAACTTTCCAACTTCAATACTACCTTTTAAATCTTCTTCAAAAGCAGCATAAGCATTCCAGATAGTGTATGATTTTAAAGCTTCATTTCTGCTCATTGCTTGTTCTGGGAAAAAACTCATTCCATTGTCCGCTCTTTTTCGAGTGACCGTTGCGTAAAAGTTTTTAATGGGATCTACATCCTCTACAGGAGCATCGGTTCCGTTTGCGATTAATACTCCAGCATCCAATAAGGATCTCCAGGCATAGGCACCTTCTTTAGCCCTTTGTGTTCCTAGTCTTTTCTCTACAAACGGAGCGTCTGAGGTACAGTGTATACCTTGCATAGAAGCTATAGCTCCCATCTCTTTAAATCGCGGAATATCTGCAGTATTAAGATGTTGTGCATGTTCGATTCTCCACCTTGGATTCACAACATTAGAATCAATATCTGCTAACTTGGCTTCGAATATATCTAAGACGACTCTATTGGCTCGATCACCAATAGCATGGACACACAATTGCATATTATTCTTTAGCGCGAGATCGGCAATCGCAGCCACTTCTTTTATATCTGTAGTGTTCTGTCCTTTAAAGTCTGTTTTATCATGATACGGTTTTAGTAACCATGCTCCGAAGGCTCCTAATGCACCATCCACTTCTGATTTAATAGCACGACAAGTATAGTGATGGTCTCCTAATCCTACAACTCGATGCTTACTAATGGATTTTTGCAAATTTTTCAGACTATCTCTTCCCATGACCCATAATCTAAGACGCAAAGAATCATCCTTTGCATATTGCTCCATATCATCTAAATATCGAATTTCAGTGCCAGCATCTTGGAAACTAGTTATGCCTTTTTCTATGCATTCTTTTTGCGCTAATGCCATGATTGCTAACCATTCATCTTTTAGTTCTTTTTCGCTTAAACTATTGCGGTAAGTCTCATAGGCATGTTCAATCGATTCCATAGCTCTTTCCTCAAAAACACCAATGGCTTCACCCTGGGATGTACGAATAATTTGGCCTCCAACAGGATTGGGAGTTTCTAAATCTATGCCAGCTAGTTTCATGGCCATGGCATTAGCAAATAAAGAGTGTCCACTTGCATGTTTTAAAAGTACTGGATGTTCCTTGGTAATATTGCTTATTGAATGATGAGTAGGGTAGCCGTAATGGGATTCTTCAGGTTGTCGATTCCATTTTTCCTGATGCCAGCCTCTGCCAACGATCCACGCACCTTTTTCTGTAGTTTTTACTTTCTCATCAACTAAGGCAACTACTTCATCCCAATTGTTAGTTTGCATCAAATTTACATTAATGAGTTGTTGGCCTATTCCCATAAAATGACCATGCGCTTCTATAAACCCAGGCATGAGAAATTGACCATCAGCATCTAACACTTTGGTGTTTTCTCCTGCCATATTTTTTATGATATCAGACTCATCAATATTGGTAATTATTCCATCGTTTATGGCTATCCCAAATTCAGATCGAGTCTCAGGTATTTGTGCTGTGGCTGTATAAACATTTGCATTAACAATCACAAGCTCGGGATATTCACTTTGAGTACAAGAAAATGTTATGGCAAGTATGCAGATTAAGGTGCTTAGTTTTTGTAGCTGAGTCATAGGTACTAATTGATCAACTAAACTAAACATCTTATCCCTAATTCTATCGGTATAACAAAAAAAAGAGAAACGAACTGGGTCATTTCTCTTGCCTAACTTAAGAGATTCATTACGGAAATAGTGTTATGCTGATATCATGTCACTATGTCCATTAGTTATGTTGTATTCTAAAAACAAAGATTGATCGTTATCAATAGCTTCTAATCATAAGTGTGTAAATACAAAATAGGTTATCAGTAAGCCTAAAGATTTTTCTTGGTAAATAACATTTCGATTCCGGTTATAGTGCTCAGCACGATGACTTTACCCTTGATTATTACATGATAATTATTTTGTAAGAGATCGAAGTATTGCTGTTCGATGTGTTTTACTGGACACCCAATTAGGGTAGTGTTAGATGCAGATAAATCAAAAATTAGATTTTGGTCATCGGTGATGGATTTGGCTATCATTTGACTCATGGTGTTGCATCCTGAGTAAGCGGTAGCTAAAGTATCCTGAAACTGGAGAGTGGCCTCAAATTGGAAAACATTTCGGTTATCTAATTCGATTAATTTCCAGGTGCCTTGTAGTTGGTCTATGATGCTTATTTCTTCTAAACTTGCGATACTATCCTTTGATTTTTTATTGCATCCCATGGATAAAAAACATAAAGAAAAGCCAACAATGCAAAGGAAATATCTCATGAGTTTCTTAATTTGTTAAAGTAGTTAAATGGCAATAGTGATAAGATTAAATGGGGCTATTATGCCTATATTCCCATTTAATTTAAGCTAAGTCAAAAATAGTAAAAGTTTGACGCAACGTTTTGGGCAATATTTTGATACTAATAATAGAACAAATAAACAACTATGAAAAACATTTACACTTTCATTCTTTTTTTACTTTTCACTTTTGGCCTTTCAAGCACGGCTAAAGCTCAATTGGTAGCCCCTGATTTTTCGCTGGAAGATATTAATGGGGAAGTCCATAATTTATATGCTGATTACCTTGATCAAGGTAAAACTGTATTCATCATTTTTGGTGTTGCTTGGAGTCCTTTTGATGAGTTATGGATGGAAACTGGAGTTATGCAAGAATTCCATAATCTATATGCTGAGGCTGGAGAAGCAGTATTTCTATTTATTGAAGCAGATGAGTTTACAACACTGGATGATCTATATGGGACAGGTCCTAATTCTAATAGTGGTTATGACATGATAGGAGATAACCCTTTCCCAATAATCAATGCTCCTAGTAATCAAATATGGGAAGATTTTGACATCACCTATTTTCCTACCTCAAGATTAATCTGTCCTGATGGTTCTGTTACAACAGATGATTTAGGTGGTCAATTAGAAAACGGAGATGAGCGTTTAGTGTATGCTAACCTAGTTTCATCTGATCATGTCGTTGATTTTATGATTGATATTTGCGGAACAGCATTCGAAGTGGATCAATGCGAAGCTCACGTTTATCAAGATTTAAATGATAACTGCGAAGATGATGCTGAGGCAAGAGTTCCATTTGTTACCGCTGAAATATCAGGTCCTAATGGAGATTTTGTAAGAATTTCGGATGATAATGGTGAATTTAGATTTTTAGCAACATCAGGAGAATATACCGTTGATATTGTGGCACCAAATGAATTATGGGAAGCCTGTGATGGTAACCAAACAGCTACATTTACAGGAACTAATGAAACCGTTAATTTGGATTTTGGTCTACAACCGGTGGAAGATTGCTTAAGTCCAGTGGCTGCTATTTCATCTAACTTACTAAGAAGATGTTTTGATTCTAATATATACGTCGATTATTGCAACGAAGGAACAGTTCCAACAGAAGGTACTGTAATTGAAGTTACCCTAGATGAATTCCTTGAGTATGTTTCTAGTAATGTCACTCCAGATCAAATAGACGGACAGACTTTGTACTTTAATATAGGAGATTTAGACGTTTGGGAATGTGGTAAAATTAAAATAACAGTCTTACCTGATTGTGAAATAGAGCTAGGGACGGAGCAATGTTATAGCGTTAATATTTACCCAACTGATCCTTGCAGTAACGATTCTTATGGATTACAGTACGAATGCCAAGAGGTTATTGGTTCTTATGATCCTAATGATAAGAGAGCTTTTCCTTTATCTGGTTCAGATGAATATAGAATTAAGTCAAATACGCCAATTCACTATCAAATTAGGTTTCAAAACGTAGGTACAGATACAGCCTTTACCGTTGTTATAGATGATGTAATTTCAGAAAATTTGGATCTATCAACGCTAAGACCTGGTGTAGCTAGTCATGATGTAGATGTAGAAATTCTAGAAGATAGATTAGTGAAATTTACGTTCAATGATATCAATTTAGTAGATAGTACCACCAACGAGTTAGGAAGTAATGGCTTTGTAAATTATACTATTGAACAAATTCAAGATTTGGTGGATGGCGATGTGATAGAAAATCAGGGAGCTATCTTTTTTGATTTTAATGATCCTGTAATCACAAATGTAACCACTCATATTATTGATAACGCGATTGTAAATGTCGAAGACGATATATTAGCTCTTGAGGTCATGATATCGCCTAATCCAGTAAATGAAATTATGCAAGTAAGCATCTTAAGCGAATGGTCAAAAGAACATAAGCTTAGTATATTTTCTGGGCAAGGTCAGCTGATACACAGTGAAAACTTATTAGCAGAGACAAATGAAATAAATGTTTCAGCTTTAGCACAAGGTCTATACATTTTAAAACTTGAGGATCTTGAAACAGGCATAAAATATAGCCAGAAATTTACGAAGCTATAAAATAGACTAAATAGTAAATGATAGGAGGTTACAGTTGTCTGTAGCCTCTTTTTTTTGTTCAATATTGGTTTAAACGATATTCATCTTTTTTAGTAGAAAGGAAGCATTCATGTTTTGGCAGACCCCTTGTTTGAAGGTGTAGTCAAAATGCAACTCATCATCAATTATAGAGGCATCGAAATAGTAATTTTTCACCTCAGGAAGACTGCCGGCGATCTCACACAGACTCAAATCGTGAGTAGCAATAATACCTGTGGCATCAGAAGCCACGAGTTTTTCAACAAATTTTTTCGACCCGATAGCTTTGTCCGTGCTGTTTGTGCCCTTTAGAATCTCATCTAAGACAATAAAGTAAGCCTCGGTTTCTATAGCATCAACAATGAATTTTAAGCGCTTAAGCTCTGAAAAGAAGTACGATGAGTCATCAGTTAATGAATCTGAAGTTCTCATGCTGGTGATTAACTTAACAGGGGAGTATTTACTGGAATGTGCACACACAGGTAGACCAACATTGGCCATTACAATATGCAAGGAAATAGTTCTTAAAAAAGTGCTTTTCCCAGCCATATTAGCACCAGTAACAATGAAAAACTCCTGATTATGAATACTTATATCACTATCCACTCTCTTTATTGGATCAAGTAAAGGATGTCCTAGTTGATTGATTTGTGTAGTACTATGTTCTTCTTCAATACTAGGAAACACGTAGTCAGGATGGTTGAAATAGTAATTGCCTAAAGAGTTGTAGGCATCGAAATAATTAACGGCTAAAAACCACTCATTTACTTTATTATGATACTTTGAAATCCACTTTTCTATTTTATAACTCTGAGCTATATCTGATAATGCAAGTCCATTTATGATAAGCGCCATGAGCAGGTTATTTCGGTTGTCAAGTGCATCAAGATGTTTAGAAAATTGTTTGAATATTGCTGAAGCTTTTAGCTGTTCTGATTCAATGGATTTTTGCTTAGATACTAGCAGGGGAGAGGAAAATGATTCCTTTTCTATCTGTTCTAGAAGTTGGCCATATTGCCGAAAAGTATATTTCAGCTTGTCTGAATAACTAGAAAGATTGTTGATTTTATTAACGTAAATACCTGTAATAAATAAGCCAATAATCAGCCATAAACCAATCACAGAACCTGGAATAAACCCTAACAAATACATACACACTACAATCGATGACAAACCAGTGAATATCTTGGGCAGCCATGACATCATGGCAGGAATAAAAGAAGTATAACGGTCTAACCAATCTATAATGGCTGTTGCTGGTGTCTCCACCTTGACTAGGGTAGCTGTGGCATGGAAATGCTGCCGCCATCTAACTTTAGACGCCAGTTCCTTAATCGAGGCTTGTCTAGCAGGTATATGTTTAATCTCATTAGCTTTTAACAATGAAGCTAACAGTGCAGAACCTTCCTTAGTAGCTGTTCTATTTATATATTGATAAAAACTTCCAATACCAAATAAATCAATATCTAAAGAATAAAAATGATGAGCGTCTTGAAATGTATCTCCAGTAGCTCTGTGATGAAAATCACGCTTGGCTATTCGCAGTTCTTCTTTATTTAAAAATATTTTTGCCTCGGCTAATTCTTTTGCGCGTGATAGTTTTAAATATTTTGAAACAAATAGAAAGAAAACAAAAAGGCCAAGTATAACAATTAAGAGAATTATACGTGAATTGCCCAATGCAAAATAAATCCCTAGAATGGCCGTAAAAACAATAAGAACCCTAAATAAACTAATCTGAGCTAATCGCTTACCAATCAACTTACTTTCTTGGGTATATTTCTCCAGTTCCTTTTGATAAAATATTTTGGGCTTTTCCATAGAGATAATTGATGCGCAAAGAAAAGAAGATTAATGATTTATACAATCAACTATAGAAACAGAATTAAGGAAGAGTGAATACATTTTCTTGTATAACTTATATAATAGGGTCTATTTCGCAAAGTCTTATTTAACATAATATTAATTATAGGGTCATTGTAGGGGAATTGGATCTAGAACCAATAACAAAAAAAAGACTTGACAATAAGCCAAGTCTTTAAACTCACAACAATTTTTAAAAACTCTATATCCTAAAGTCTTATTATTTTCTTTGAATATATTTTTCCTTCACTCTCTATCTTAATTAGATATGTTCCTTCTACTAAATGTTCAGTCCGAATGCTTGATTCCATAGCCTCGTATACTGTCGTAGAAATAATTTGTTCACCATCTTCACCAAGCTGAGTGAGAAAATAAGCATCATTATTTGGAAATTCGATTCGCTCCCACTCATCCTGGACGGATTGCTTTACATATAAAGCTTTGCCTGAATTTAGGAATAATGTTTCGTCCAGCACATCGAAATTTATCATTGATGTACCATAGAGACCTGGTAAGGCTTCGAAACTGATTAGATAAACAATACTCATTAAAAAAGGGGAGCACTGCTCCCCTATCACTTGTCACTCTCTTAAATCAATAGATCAATTTTAAAATTCAATTCGATAATTTATAAATGGAAACAGACCAGTTTGGCTTATAATTTCTTTGTCAAGCGTTTCGTCATTATAATCGAAACCGAATACGTTTTGTCGATTAGTGGCATTCTGAACATCCAATCGTATCGAATGAGTTGTTTTTTCACGGTTAGTAGTCAAATTAATACCTAAATCGAGTCTTCCATAAGGCATTGCCTTTTCAGCGTATAATTGATCTGGGTCTTTCTTTGCTTCCCCTTCTAAAAGAGATCTTTCTAAATCTAAAGGTGTGTACCTTCTTCCTCCAGCTACAACAAATCTTCCATTCACACCAAGGGTTCTATCTTTTGTTCCTCTTAGTTGCCATTCTTTACCAGCTACTGTATTTAAAGTGAAATTGCCATTATATATAGTGTTGTATTTAGTCCCATTAGGGGCGACAAATTTAGAATCATAGAGTGAACCAGTTAACATATAATAGTTGCCATTAGATAGAAATTTTTCAAAAGTTAGATCAATTCCTACGTTATAACCTTTGCCAGTTTCTTGAGCATTTTCAAGTCCAATATAGTCCCAGATGGTTCCGGCGTTCAACATTGAAAAAGTGGAACTCTCGTCAGATGCTTCTGCAATATTGTATAAATATTGGTAATAGAGTTCTGTTTTAATCCGCATTTTGGGATTGATAAATACATCATATGCCAGCACATTATGCCAAGACTTTCTTAATCCTAATTGATCTTTGTTGTCAACAGGATTCCCGCCGTAAGATAGTCCCTCAAAAAAATAGAATCCCATATGTTCCATCTTACTATGCAAGCCTGTAGAAAAGGTTAAACTACTTTTTGGGGTCATTTGATATTGTGCTGATGCTCTTGGTTCAATGCTGTTTTTAGTATTAAAAATTAGTTGAGAGTAATGTAAGCCACTATTAAAACTAAATCTTTCATTGACTCTATGATTCAACTGGAAAAATGATTGAAATAAACCACCTGTTGCCTTATTATCATAAAAGGTAAAAAGCGAATTAAGGCTATCTATTCTTTCAATACTACTGAACGAAAAGTCTTCTACACCATAGACCATACCCGCTCTAAAATTGTTTTTAGCATTGATCTTTCGGCTATAGGTCATTGAACTTCTGATTGTATGCTGCTTTGATAAATCTTTAAATGCATCTATACGCTGGTAGTTATTTAGGGTGTCAAGATAATATGCTTCGACATCATAATTCTGTCTTGCACCAAGCACCACAGTCCTTAAATAGCTTTTGTCATCAAGTAGTATCTTATGGGAAATTCCCACGGTTTGCATTGCTGTATATTGACTGAAACCTTCATTATCGTCTTCTGACTCCCATTCTGAAGTGTCTGGAACAATATCTCCAGTCGCAAGATTGGACCCTCCAAGGCCAAACACTGCAAAGTTTCCAAATTTCTGACTTGGAAAATTTAGTTTAAAGGATAAGTCGCTATAGCTCGGAAGGACATCACCTGTGGGACTAAGACCTATTTTTTGCAAGATTCCCAATGTCGCATACCTGTAATTTAACAAATAAGATGCTTTACCACCTTTTTTAAATGGACCTTCCGCCGCTGCTTCAATTCCCATAACGCCAGCCATAAAAGCATATTCACGCTGTTGATTATTTCCGGTCCTTAGATTTAAATCAAAGACAGCTGCATTGGCATTTCCAAATTCCGCAGGAAAAGCTCCAGTGTAAAAATCAGAATTACTCAAAGTACTACTACTTAGCATACTAATTCCCCCTCCAGAATTCCCTAATTCCCCAAAATGATTAGGACTAGGTATTTCAATTCCTTCAAGTCTCCACAATACACCTGCCGGTGAATTACCTCGAACCACGATTTGATTACTCAGATCATCAGTCGCACCTACCGAAACACCCGCATAATTAAGTGCCATTCTAGCTGGATCATAAGCTGCTGCCGCATAACGTGAAGTTTCTTCCACACTAAACGTTCGAGCACTTACTGAAGCAAATTCATTCAAAGCTTTCCTTTTATCTATTTGTTCACTCGCTATGATGGTTACTTCTTCAAGCATTTCCAAAGATTCCACCAAACCAATTTCTAAGACTAATTCTTTACCGGCACTTAAATTAATGCCATTAAGAAATCGAGATTCGTAGCCTAAATAGCTTACCTCTATGTCATGTCGACCCACTGGCACATTAGAAAATTTAAAATCTCCATCTAAACCCGAAGAAATACCCATTTTAGGATCTGTTGTATGGATGATGATGTTTGCACCTGGCAAAGTAGTCAAGGAAACTTGGTCTATAATTTTACCTCTAATATTTTGGCTTATTTCCTGAGCTATCATCGAAGGGCATAAAAGTATACACAGTAATAAAGTCAGTGATATTGTTTTCATTGATTCTAATTTTGAATGTTTAAATCTTTTTCCCCGAGGATAAAATTTAGCGCTTAGAATCAAGGTATTCTTTTTTCCAGTTTTGTTGCAAAAGAAAAAACATTCTCTTTAAAAAAGAACATAAAGGATAGATTATCAGGTTTTTAGCAATATAAAAAAATATAATAAAGAATCAGTTAAGGTCTTTTCGATATCTAAAGAGCAAGACTATATAAGAACAGACATAAAAAAAAGGGAGTCAAAAAACTCCCTTTAAATTCTAGTAAATATTTATTCACTTTCTAGCCAAGGATATCTATAATCCTTAGCGGCAACGAAACTCTCTTTTATGGTTTGAGGAGAAATCCATCGATAAAGATTAAGCTTACTTCCTGCTTTATCATTGGTTCCAGACCCTCTGGCTCCACCAAATGGTTGTTGGGCAACTACTGATCCTGTAGGCTTATCATTAATGTAGAAATTTCCTGTTGCATGCCTTAATTTTTGGCTTGCATGAGCAATGACGTCTCTGTGCTTAGCAAATATAGAACCTGTTAGTGCATAATCAGAAGTATTATCCACGATGTCAAGCATTTCGTCAAACTTATCGTCTTCATACACATAAATACTTAAAACAGGTCCAAATATTTCTTCACACATAGTTTTAAACATAGGATCCTTAACCTTAATAACAGTTGGGTCTATGAAGTATCCTTCTGACTTGTCATAGCCTCCTCCAATTAAAATATCAGCATCATTACTTGATTTTGCATGGTCTAAGTATGAGGCTATATTATCGAATGATTTTTCATCAATTACGGCATTTATATAGTTTCCAAAATCTTCTGTGGTTCCCATTTTAAAACTCTCTATATCAGCTTTAAGGTAACTCCAAACTTCATCCCACATCGAAGCAGGAATATAAGCTCTAGAAGCCGCAGAACATTTTTGACCTTGATATTCAAATGAAGCTCTTGTTAATGCCGTGGCAACCATTTTTGCATTAGCTGAATGGTGGGCTACTACAAAGTCTTTTCCCCCAGTCTCCCCTACTATTCTTGGATAAGCACGATAAGTATGTATATTTTCGCCTATTGTCTTCCATAAATGCTTGAATACTCCAGTACTTCCTGTAAAGTGTAATCCAGCTAAATCTCGGTGTTTAAACACAACATCTCCCATAGCGGGGCCATCTCCCATAACCATATTAATGACTCCATCTGGTAAACCTGCCTCTTCAAAAATTTCCATGATAACTGCTGCTGAATACACTTGTGAGTCTGCTGGCTTCCATACGATGGTATTTCCTAGCATGGCTGGTGCACTAGATAAATTACCTGCAATCGCTGTAAAATTAAATGGAGTAATCGCAAAAATAAACCCCTCTAGTGGGCGATATTCTATCTTATTCCAAACACCGGGTGTATTAATTGGCTGGTCTTTATATATCTCAGTCATGTACTGAACATTAAATCTCAGAAAGTCCGCAAATTCGGCAATCGCATCCACCGCAGATTGATAAACATTCTTTGATTGACAAAGCATAGTTGCCGCATTCATTTTATCTCTGTAAGGGCCACATAACAAATCTGCAGCTTTTAAAAATATAGCGGCTCTATCTTGCCAAGGCATTGCCTCCCAAGCTGGTTTTGCAGCTAAAGCAGCATCAATAGCCATCTGAAAATGAGATGAATCCCCATTACTAAATGTACCTAGGACATGGTTTAATTCATGTGGAGGTCTCATAGTTGATTTATTATCAGTATGAATCTTCTTACCTCCGATGGTCAATGGAATATCCACTTGTTTGGACTTAGCTTCCTGAATGGCAGCCGTGATTCCTTTACGTTCAGAACTACCTTTTAAATAAGCGTAGATTGCTTCATTTTTTGCAACTGGAACAGTTAAAAATGAGTTAGACATATATGGTTAAATTTTTATGATGGTTTAGTATTAAGTTCTTCGGATATAGTGCTAGGAACAAAAGCACTAACATCTCCATTTCCTTTTATAATTTCTCTGACTATAGTACTACTAATGTGACTATATGCTGGTTTACTAATAAGAAATACAGTCTCCACATTATCACCAATAATAGAGTTTAACTGACTTATGGTTTTTTCATAGTCAAAATCACTTGCATTTCTTAAACCTCGAAGGAGAAAATGGGCATTGACTTCTTTACAATAGTTTACGGTAAGACCTTCAAAATGTCCTATCGCTACCTTTTCATTATTTGCAAAAACATCCTGTAACCAGTTAAGTCTTTCTTCAAGAGAAAAAAGGTATTTCTTCTGTGAGTTAATGCCAATGGCAACATAAATTTTATCAAATACTTGGGATGCTCTATTAACCAAGTCAACATGTCCCTTTGTAATTGGATCGAATGACCCTGGGAAGACAGCAATTTTTTGTTGATTTGTATTCACTTATGTACCTAAATTAATACGATAAAGGTAAGTGTACTCAATTTAAAAATGGATGATTTAGAGTTCTTTTAAATGTAAACTTTTAAAATACTTCTTAGCAGCTTGAGATAAGAGTTGTCTAGCATCTGCACTCACCTGCTGAATGATCATTTTGTCAACAAGCAATATAGCCCTGCCTTTTTGAAAATAGGCATCATTTAATTTAATTCTAAATGCTACACTGGGAATACCCCCAAAGGTTTCAATACTTGCATATTCCACTGAGGTTCCATTCTGAATAGCTATATTATCGGGAATAGAAAGTAATAATGAGTCTACCAAATCTGGAAACTCATCTAACACATCCAAGACTTCAGATGGGTATGTATAATGACTGAAGGAATACTCAATACCTAGGTCTTTAGCAGAAGATCTATACGTTGCAATGGTTAACTCACCTACTGAAGTCAAGGCTTCATCAATACTTAGTTCCATAACCTGAGGGCATTCAAAAGAACAATATTTGCCAATGTCATAATGGTTCCAAACATCTTGGCTCCAAATTGAAAATATTGCTAGTAATAAAAGCGGCATATTATATATCTTCGTTTATAACTATGAAGCTAACCAGATTATTGCAACTTTGTTTTTTTAGCATCCTTCTTTTTGCTTGTCAAGAAGATTCTACTAACCTTCCCCCTTCAGAAGCAGATTATTTTAATGATTATGAACCAGATGCTATGAAATGGGGATTGGTCGATGCTAATAATCATATCATTGTTGATAATGTTTACGATGATTTGTTAGATCCCATCAACGATCAATTAATAGCAGCAAATCTTAAGGGGAAATGGGGTTTTATTAATAAAGATGGAAAAACTATTATCCCATTTAGTTATAAGACAGTTAAGAACTTCTCAGACAATTATGCTTTTGTGCAATTGTTTGATAATTCCTGGAAATTAATTAACCAATCTGACAAGGTCATCCATGAAGTAAAAGGTCAAAGCTTTACTCAGGTTCAAGAAGACATGTTTGCCGTAAAGAGTATCAAAGGATGGCAATTTATCAATGCCGCAACCAATGATTCCATTGATCAGGCCTTTTTTAAAGTCAATGATTTTAAAAACGGATTATGTATTGTTAAAAACCATGAAAATTATGGTGTAATAAACAAGTCTGGTGATGCAGTCCTGGAATTTAAATATGATAAAATAACTCATGATACAGAGGCTGGTAGATTTATAGGAAAAGTAGGAAAGCAATACGTACTAATTAATGAAAGTGGAAAAAGGCTGGATCCACTTGCTTATGATAAAATCACTAGCTCTCAAGAAAGTACATTTGCTTATAAAAAAGATGATAGTTGGTTTTTAAGCAGAGCCAATGCACCAGTTACTAAGATTGAGGGGTCAAAAATAATGAATGCTTCGGATGGTTTTTGGTTGGTAAAAAAGGATAACTTATTTGGTGTCTATAATAACCAGGCTAAAGAAATCCTCACTCCAACATATCCAATGATTCAGCAATTTCAAGACAGCATCGCAGTGGTAATGAAGGATAAATCAAACTGGAATTATATAAATGCTGAAGGACAGGAGCTCCTTCCATTTGATTTACCAATTGCCTTTGATTTTAAAAACGGTTACGCAAGAATAGCCACGCCTGATGGTGTAATGTTTCTAAATAAATCAGGAAAATTAATGAAGAATTTAGTATTTCCAGAGATTAAGGATTTTCATAACGGTCTAGCCAGATTTCAAGACTATCCTAAATCATAATTTATATAGAAAGCTGTGTATATTTGCGCCTCTTAAAATGAATTAATCCAAGTAATAAATAGATATGAATTTTGATATAATAATTATAGGTAGTGGACCCGGTGGATATCCAGCAGCTATTCGAGCAAGCCAATTAGGTAAAAAAGTAGCAATCGTAGAAAGAGAAAAACTAGGTGGCATCTGCTTAAACTGGGGCTGTATCCCTACAAAGGCACTTATTAAAAGTGCTCAAGTATTTAATTATATACAACATGCAGATGATTATGGAATTTCAGTAGGAAACTCTAAAGTTGATTTCAAAGGCGTTATTGGTCGAAGTCGTAATGTGGCAGAAGGCATGAGTAAAGGGATTAGTTTTTTAATGAAAAAGAACAAAATCACTGTAATCGAGGGGGAAGGAAAATTAGCTAGAGGGAAAAAAGTGGTGGTTACCAATAATGCAGGTGAAAAAGCAGAGTATACCGCAGATAGTATCATTTTAGCAACTGGAGGAAGAGCTAAAGAACTTCCAATGTTACCGATTGATGGTAAAAAGATTATTGGCTATCGAGAAGCAATGACACTTCCAAAACAACCTAAGAGCATGGTGGTAGTCGGAGCTGGAGCTATCGGGACGGAATTTGCTTATGTGTATTCTTCGATGGGCACTCATGTAACTGTGGTGGAATATTTAGATCAAGGGCTTTTACCTAGAGAAGATAAGGATGTTTCCCAAGAACTAAACAAAGTATTTAAGAAAGCAGGTGTTGATGTCTTAGCTGGTTCTGCTGTAGAAAAAGTAGAAACGAAGGGTAAAACTTGTAAGGTCCACATAAATAACAACAAGTCAGGTGAAAATAGTGTCATAGAGTGTGATGTAGTTCTTAGTGCCGCAGGAGTGAGTCCTAATACTGAAAACATTGGATTAGAGTTGCTAGGGATTAAAACCAATAGAGGTTTGGTAGAAGTTGATGAATTTTACAAAACTAATGTAAACGGTATTTATGCAATAGGTGATATTGTTCCGGGTCCAGCTTTAGCGCACGTTGCTACTGCAGAAGCCATCATATGCGTAGAAAAGATTTGTGGACACCACCCTACTCCGATTGATTACAACAATGTACCTTCTTGTACATATTGTGTGCCTGAGGTGAGCAGTGTAGGCTACACAGAAGCTGCTGCTAAAGAAGCTGGATATGAAATTAAAGTGGGTAAATTTCCGTTTTCAGCATCAGGTAAAGCCAGTGCCGCTGGTGCTAAAGAAGGTTTTGTTAAAGTCATTTATGATGCTAAATATGGAGAATTACTAGGAGCTCACATGATCGGAAGTAATGTAACAGAGATGATTGCAGAAATGGTAGCTGCAAGAGCATTGGAAACAACAGGTCATGAAATCTTGAAAGCAATTCATCCTCATCCAACTATGAGTGAGGCTGTGATGGAAGCAACGGCTGCGGCTTATGGTGAAGTAATTCACCTCTAGTCAAAAGTCAGAAATAAATATATTGGCCAGTCAAGAGTCCTTGACTGGCTTTTTTTATGCTTATTTTTAAAATATTGGTAAATGATTGCAGCACTTTTAATTTGCTAAGCATTTACCTTATGTAAAATGGCAATTATGAATAAATATATATGCTTAGTACTAGTCGGTTTTTCCTGCATTTTTAGCGCCTGTTATACTGATCAGGATAATACAGAAACTGAAGTTACCACAAGCTACCCTGAAGTAGATAGTGATACTTGGTTGATAGCTAATACCTCGGATATGGATTTAAATGGTGGAGAATTTTCTTTACAAGTTGGAGAAAACACAGCAGAAATTACCGAGGATCAAACCATTCTAAGGCTAGAAAACGTATCAAAGTATAACCCTCTAGTTATCATTAAAAAAGCCAACGACATCATTTCTTTTGCAAAACCATTTCTGCTCGAATTTGATGTGAATTTAGTTAGTTTTTTACCATTTCCAAATAGTGAACTTATCCCTGAAATATCGGGCTTGCACCAACTTTCAACATTAACCAACATTGAACTAAACAATCTTAATCTTGTCGACAAAAATGACAATACCAATAGTGAGGCAGTCATTGAAACTAAGTTGATTTCAGACCCAGATATATTAAACCAAACAGGTAAGCATGGTTATGATAGATTAGGTAAGCTACAGTTTCTAATCCCTATTGAATTAATCTATCTCCAAGCCAAGTCGCAGAGTGGTGAATTTTTGTCAATAAAATCTGGTGAACTGCATATCAATACAAATATCACAGAAGAGCAGACCTTATTTTATTTAGATCAGTCTAGTGGACAATGGCAAGAAATTAATGCAGCTAACGAATCAGTAAATAAGTTTGGATTCTTTCTCCTTGCTAAAAAATCAGATGGGACTTTTATAGAAGGAACTATGAAAGCTAAAGGAAAATTCGTAGCGTTCGAACCATTCAATATCAAATATGAGCATTGCAATTATCAAGCTTCAAGTACCTCCAAGGGAAAATATCTTGCGATTTCGCCCCTTGATAAAGTATCAGAATTAGAACTTAAAAATCCTTGTAATGAAGTGACACAGCAAATAATCATAACTGCTGGGAGTGAGTATTTAAGTTATAACAACATTGAGCTACTAAATGATGAAGCCTACACCGAAATAGACGCGCAAATAATCGATTGTAATGGGAATATTACCGAACAAGCATTAATAAATGTAATACAAGAGGACGAGAGCCAATCTTTACGATATTTTATTGATAAAGACATTGATGTAGTCATTTCCTCCTGTGCTGAAGATTTTAAAATCCAAGCCTTAGATTTAAATAGTTCAGAGCCAGGTCCGACCATAGCATGGAATAAAGCTTGGAATGAGGAAATCGCTAATTTGTCAAGTTGCGCTGATCATAAACAAGGCTATACCTATATAAAAATACGAGATGACATAAAGGTTCTCGATCCATTTATTGTGGAGATAGAGGATGGAAAAATATTTTTTAGAGAGACCAATAATACAATTGGTTTAGTGATTGATGGAACAAGTAGAGGTGATTATCTTAATGAAGATGTGCATATAGTGATCGATGACCCAAATTTCGGTGAGCAGGGCTATGCTATCGATTGTGCAGATTCTGCGTTTGGATGCAATATCGAAACTTGCTATTTAAGTCATGATGGAACTGGAGAAGATGGATGGAGTCGAATACGATTTGCAGGTAATTTATGGATGCAAACCATTAATCCTGCGAGTGTAGGAAATTTTGAAGTAGAAGGAATCATCTTAACCAAGTAAACCTAACGTAAAAGAAGCTTTTGACTGAAGCACTTATCATACAAGCCTGCCAACGAAAAGACCCACTAGGCCAACGAGCTTTTGTGGACACATACAGTAGATATCTGCTGGGTGTATGCTATAGATATGCGGGTAATAGTGATTTTGCTAAAGATTGTTTACAAGAGAGTTTAGTCCATATTTTAAACAACATTGATAAATATAAAGATCAAGGAAGGTTTAAATCTTGGATCGGAATGGTAGCAGCCAATAAGTGCTTAGAAATCATAAGAAAAGAGAAAAAACATCGCTTTACGGATATGGATCAATTACACGAACCGTCCATAGGAGAAACTAGTAGTTACAGATTAGAAAAGGAAGATGTTATGCGCTACATCGAAGCACTTCCAGATAATTATAGAATAGCTGTAAACATGTATTTAGTGGAAGGTTACAGCCACAAAGAAATCGGTGTACAGTTAGGAATAACAGAAAGTAGTTCACGGTCTTTAGTATCTCGCGCAAGAAATATGATAAAGACCAATTTTGAAAAAGAAAACTTAAAACTTGTCCATAAAAAGCGAATGCGCAATGAGACAGGATTAACAAGATTAAATTAAATATTATGGCTAATAATCTTAACCATCAAGAAGAGAAACTCAAACACATTCTAGAAAATCTAGAAATGGATATTGATACCTCTTTACTTTGGGATTCTATCGAATCTCGAGTAGAAAAACCTAAGAGACGATTTGGTTTTCTATGGCTAAGTCTATTAACAGGGGTCTTCCTTGTTGGTGGATTTCTTGCCACTTACTGGTTTAAGAGCCATAATGTCCCGCAAGATCAAGTGGCTGCTAAACTAGCAACAAATGAGCATATAACAGCGGCAGAAAAACCGGTGATCACGGCTAATTCATCTGAAGCAATAGTGTATAAAACTGATACCAACGAAACGTTAGATAAACATGTAAATAAGCCTAAATTAGTACCTACAAAAAATGTAAATAAAAAAGCAGCAACAAATCAATCTACTTTAAATCAAGCATACAATACACTTAATTTAACTACTATACATAGAGATAACTTAAGTAAAAATTTAACAACAATATCAGAAAAAACTGAAAAAGCAAACAGCCTCAAAACGCATAACAACAGTTTTACAAATACGCTTAATTCCGCAAATGATTTGGTCACCACATTGAACAAGCTTAATAGATTACATTTAAGACCTCTTAGTTTAGATGATCATGTTTTTCTTTTGTCAAATGATCATATTGATCCAATAGATGTTAAGCTTGCAGCGCTCAAAAAATCGCTAATTCCTCAATTTTTTATAGCTATAAAATCAGGGGCTAATATCAGCTTCACTGATCCTAATTTAACTAGAGATGTAGAATATTTTAATGCAAAGGAATTTACTAAAGAAGAGGGTTTAGTAGGTTATGATTTCAATGTTCAACTTGGAAGGTACTTAAACGATGCTTGGAAAATAACCGCTGGGATCGGTTTCAATAATCAGACAGTGCGTTACACAAACCAGGAACAAGTCACCATTGTAGAAGAAGTAGATATTGTGGATATCGAGTATGACAATGTAGGTAACGCAACTGAAATTCTATCAAAGGCAGAACAGACAACGACTAATAATTATGATATCCAGTGGCATAGAAACCATCAAAACATTAATCTTGAATGCTTAATCGGTAAAGATCTTTTGCATCAAAATAATTGGCGCATTGGTCTTGAAGCTGGTTATATTTTTACCATTGCTTCTACATCTAAAGGTTATTACTTTAATGATGCCGTTGAGTCGTTTTCAAAAATCATTAATAATGAAGAAAATCCCTATCGAGTAAATGGATTATCTAGCGCTCAAATTGGGACTTATGTGGAATATAAGCTAGGGAAGATAGACCTAGGTCTCTACCCTTCTTTCAGATATCACCTAAATTCTCTAACAAACAGCCAGCACTTCTATAGTCTTAGAAATTCACAATTAGGAGTTCAGGCTTCGGCGAGATATAATTTTGGCAAATAAATATGAAGAATGTTGCAGCGTATATAATTATGGCTGCATTCTATTAATAGTAGGCGAAAACATAGCCAATCAATATTTAATATTAAACAACAACTTTTTTTAAAACTCCCAACTTGGAACAACTAAGTTGTGTGGAAACCAAGCCGGGAGCGTCAAAATCTTAAAACTAAAATTATGAAAATTTTTACCAACTGCATGCTCATAATTTGCTCATTCATGTATGGAGTAAATATTCATGCTCAAACCATTGCGTGTGTTAACGACACCTATATCTCACTTGATGAAAATGGTGAATTGGAAGTCCTGCCCGAAATGATTTTATTCGGAGGTCCTTATGATTATGAAGTTATGGAAGTCGTTCCTAGCCAATTTACTTGCGCTGATATAGGATCACACACAGTTAGCGTTACCGATACTGAAGCTGATATTTCGTGTTGGGCAACTGTAAATATCGAAGATAAACTACCTCCTGTTGCTATTTGTGAACAAAACTCAATCATAGAATTACCTGAAGAAGAGACTGGCATGTATTCACTAAATCTAATGGCCATTGATTTAGCATCTGATAGTTGGGATAACTGCACAGCAAATGGGGCTTTACGATATACATTTACGACTGAAAACCCAGCTAATGATCCCAATTTTGATACAGCTATAAATTCATCATCACAACTTCTAGTTTATAATGAGGAAGATGGAAAATATTTTCAAGAAACAGTACAAGCATATATCTGGGATGAAAGTGGGAATTGGAACGCTTGTATAGTAGATATTAATATAGTATTAGGTCCTTGTGAGGATTTTAATTGGGATATAGATGTTTCTACTCCATTGGAATCTATCACTGTGTCAGAATTTAATGTAGCAGCTAATGATTTGAGTCCTGATTATCTGGCTGCTGAAACTGATTTTCAATATAATGAAGTCTACCCAGCATCTTCTGTTTGTTTTCCCAATGATTTGTCTGTTTCTTGGGTTGATAGTGTTACTTATCTAACGAATGGTTCATATCTCATCGAAAGAAAATTTACTGTAGTCAACTGGGTTATTGAAGAAACAAGGATGTTTGAACAAGCGATTACTAACACAAATACACCGGCCCTTTTTTGTAATGAATCGGTAACGATTTCATTAGATCCTTTAGGTGAGTCTATTTTATCACCAGATATGTTTCTTGAGGGAAATCAAGATGTTCAAGATTTAAGTCTTAACCTCTTCACGGCGAATTGTGACGACATTGAAAATAGTCCACTAAGTATTGAGGTAAGTGGGATGCTTGGAAATGAGTCCGTTACGTGCACTTCTCTATTAACTGTCGAAGATAAAACACCACCCATACCCATTGCCCACCAAAACAATACTTTAGTACTTGGACAAAATGGAGAGGCTAGCCTTTTTGCGGAAGATTTAAATAATAATAGTTATGATGGATGTTCAGGTTTTGATCTGAGTTTTACATTATCTCAATACACATTTAATATATCTCATTTAGGAGATAATACTGTATTTCTCAATGTTTGCGATGAATACAATAATTGCAACTCCACTTGGACAAACGTGAAAGTTGTGAATGGAAGCACCAGCTTAGCATGTAATGATCATATTAATGTGTCTGTAGATAATGCAGGCGAAGTGCATTTAACTCCTGATGTTGGTTTAGAGGGAGGACCTTATGATTATGATCTAATGACCATCACTCCGAGTTTTTTAGATTGTAGCAATATTGGTGAAGAAATTACATATACTGTCACAGATACAGTCAATGAGACTTCTTGCTGGGGAACCTTATTTGTAGAAGATAAATTGGCTCCTATTGTTATCGTGAATAATAATGTTGTACTCATGCTTGTTGAAGGCCAAAACGGTGAAGCTCCTATGGGTAGAATTTATGCTGAGCAAATTGATAATGGTTCATTTGACAACTGTACGGCTCAGGAAGATTTACTTTTTGAACCTGATTTTTATGAGTTTAATTGCTCAGATGTAGGTACTCAGACGATTAGCTTAACTGTAACTGACGAAAGCGGCAATAGTGCTAGTACGACCCTTAGTGTAATAGTGGAAGCTAATGACGGCAGCGTTACTGAAATTACTTGTCCTGCTGACATTGTAGTTGATTGCGGAATCAATTTGGATGATGAGAATATTATAAACAACCTTTTAGGGAACCCTAGCTTTGATAATGATCAAGTTTGTGTTGCTTATTCTTATCAAAATGTAAATGGTTTTGATCAAAATAATGATGGAGATTTAGAAGATAGTTTTATCATAGATGGAACGACAATTTCTGAGAACTATAAACTGGAATGTGGATATGGAACGATAGCTCGTCAATGGATTTCTAGTAATGGTTTAGGCTGTACTCAATTAATTTATGTAAAAGCTTCAGATGATCTTTTTGATGGTGATTCAATGATTGATTGGCCTTATTCAGAAGATTATTTTATTGATATAGATCAAAATGATGGTCAAATTTCTTGCAATACACCAGGTGGTTCATCTTCAGTAAGCATTGTGAGTGTGGATGAAAACCAAGCCATGGTAAATATAGATTGCATCGATGACATTTGTGAATTACCAGTTTGGCTGGAGCAAGATTGCGAACTAATTGGTTATAATATTGCATCAGACACTTTACTTTTTGGAGTGGAATTTTGTGCACAAATCACCAATACCTATACAGTAATTAATTGGTGTGAATACAATGAAGCAACGGGTGCTGGAGTTTGGACTTACCAAGTGGTTGCCAATTTCACTGATACAAGCGATCCTGCGGTTCAAGTAGAAGATGCTGAAATTTCACTAGTCTGTGATGGACAAAGTTCATTAGGCATGTACATCCTTCCTGACGCGGAAGCTTGTGTAAATGCAGATTATCGGCTTGAAATATTTGTAGATTATTTTTCAGATAATAGCATTGACTTAGAGTGGAGTTCATGGTCACCAGTAGACCTAGGTGTTGCTTCTAGTCCATTATGGGATGATGATGACGGAAATGGTATTCCTGATGTAAGTGTTGGAAATATTGGTGGTGTAGATAATGCTAGCAGCAATACAGTTCCTAATGATTTTCTTTATACTATAACCCTTCCAGATGATGCTCCGATTACAACTGGAGATGAACAACATCAAGTGATTTGGAAAGTTTTTGATTTCTGCGGAAATCTTGTTTCTGATTCTAATATGTTTACCATTCAAGGAGATCTTGATGATGATATAGATCCAATTCCATTCTGCATAAACAATTCGACAGCTATAATGCAGGAGGATGAAGAAGGTAATGTAGATCTAACGCTTTATGCCATCGATTTTAACTTTGGAAGCTATGATAATTGTACGGCTAGTGAGAATTTAAGATTTACGTTTACAGACACTCCACCAGCAGAAGATTCTTTGTACATAAATACCGAAAGAACTTCATCTATAGTGATAGAATATCCTGGTGCAGGAGTTGAAACTATTACGGTAAATTTAGATATCTACGTATGGGATGAAAATGGAAACTATGACTATTGTGTTGCACAGGTGCACATAACCATTGGTGATTGTCTTGATTTTTCTTGGGAAGAAGATGTGTTTTTCCCATTAGAATTAATAGAAATTACAGCCTTGGGTGTCTCACCTGATAGTTTGACACCAGAGCAATTAATGGAAAATCATGGATTTACCCTCGCTGAGGTTGAACCGACCTATACAGAGTGTTGGGAGACTAATATGTTTTCTACCTATTCTGACATAGTATTTGAAATTGGAAATGGAGCCTATAAAATATTGAGAACTTGGGTGATATTAAATTGGCTTGAAGCTGAGACCTACGAATATTCTCAAATAATTAAGAACTACAATGAATTTGATTTCATTTGTGATTTTCTTCCTAGATCCGCAGATGTTATTGATTGTGATTTTGGACACACACTTGCAGATGACGTCGAATGGCCAAATGATCTGGACATTCTAGATCACCGTATTACTCCGAGCGAATTAATAGAATTTTCTGATGTTGATCCGCTGGATGCTGAGCCTTCTTTTTACAATACTTCTGAGCAGTATGTTGCAAGCTATGTAGATTTATTGGGGACAATATCGCCTGATGCCTTAGTTATCCTTAGGCAATGGACTGCATCTCGTATGGACTTTCCTGGTTTAGAGTGGGAATATGAGCAACAAATAACCATAGACTTAACACAGTTTGCCCCAGTGGTAAGTACCCAAACGATAGGTTTAAGACCAATACCTAATGTAGAATTAGCTGAAAATATATCGACAGACGAATTTGGATTGGCACAATTCGATGAGACAACAACTTATAATCCTGTGAAGGAAGATGTATCTCACAATGGTATTACTGTAAAGGATATTGTACTTCTTGGAAATCATATACTTGGTAATGCAGGTCTTAGTTCGGCGCAAGAACTTGCAGCAGATATATCGGGTGATACCGAGCTGTCATCCTTTGATCTAGTCTTAATGAGAAAAGCACTAACCGGTGTTGAAGAAATCTATAGTACTGAATGGATATTTAGTGAAATATCATCAGGAATAATAAATGATGGAACCAACTCAATTCAGTATTTAGGTATTAAACCTGGTGATTTGGATGATGATGCTTACTTAGTCGAATTTGAGAAGGAGGATCCCGTGATGGAAATCAGTATGACGGATATTGTTTTAAATGCTGGTCAAACCTATGAAATAGATATTACAGTAGATCAATCAGTAATTACATCTGGTTTCCAGGCTTCATACTTCATGGATAAAGACTTAGTAACTATAGTAGATGTCACTGCACCGGTATTTAATGATCCAATAATGAATTTTTTCGTTAATGACTCAAATGAGTTAACCATGGTTGCTACCAATCTTGATTATAATAAAGTGACAATAGAAGATGGTGAAGCAATATTTACTTTAAGCCTATTTGCAAACCAGAATACAACTTTAAATGAGGTTTTTGCTGAAACTGATACCCGGAATTCGTACATCTTAGATGAGGAATACACATTATTAGCACTCGGTACAAACATGGAAAATGTTATTCCTTCAAGTAATAAAGATTTAGTTGACAACTCAGGGGTAAAGCTTTACCCTAATCCCGCGAGTGAGTTTATTACTTTCGAACTGGAACAGCAGCATGAAAAAATACTACAAATAGAATTGTTCAATGTGATTGGAGAAAAGGTATTGGAAAGCTCGACCACTGAATCAATTCGGATCGGTCATTTATCTCCAGGCGTATATTCATATATGCTACATTTCGAAAACAGTATAATGGCTGGCAAACTACAAATAGTGCGCTAGTGCCAAGTTTATTTGAACATTTCCTTATGAAGAGGTCGCCCGCAGACAAGGCGACCTCTTTTTTTGTGCATTACATTATGTATTTTTAGCGGATGAAATCTAGCTTAAAAATAATTTTGTGTTGCTTACTTTTTATGTATTCCAATATGACTTTTAGTCAAGTTTGGGAGATCGAAGATTTACAAATAGCACTTCCGGAAGGAGTTGCTAATAATGCGGTAGTAGAAGGGTTTTTAAATGACAAGCCATACGTTTTTTCCTTTGGCGGCATTGACCAAACAAAAGAACATGGCGGCATACACCTTAAAAGCTTTAGGCTAGATCTTGAAAATCAAATTTGGGAATCCATCGATCCATTGCCTGACGATATGGGGAAAATTGCAGCCGGTGCCAGTACTATTGGTGATACTATTTATATCATAGGTGGCTATCACGTTTTCCCTAATGGAAGTGAATTATCCTCTAATAAAGTACATAGATATAGTATTTCACAAAACCTTTTCTTAGCAGACGGTATGGATATACCAGTACCCATAGATGATCATGTACAATCTATATACTTAAATAGATATATCTATATCGTGACGGGTTGGAGCAACACCACAAATGTTCCGGATGTCCAAATTTATGATACAAAGACCGATACATGGTTATCAGGGACTCCCGTACCTGATAATAATGTCTATAAATCCTTTGGAGCCTCAGGTGCTATTCTAGGCGATACTTTATATTATTTTGGAGGGGCTTCTTTTGCAGGTTCCTTCCCTATCCAAAATGTAGTAAGAAAATCTCCACTTAATTCTGAAAACCCAACTAGCCTTGATTGGTCTCACGCTTTTTATTCGGAAGTTGGTTACCGTATGGCAAGCATAGCTACCGAAAATCAAATACATTGGATTGGCGGATCTAATACCACTTACAACTTTGATGGTATTGCCTATAATGGCACAGGTGGTGTAGCTCCCAATAAACAGATTCTAAGTGCTAATGCTTCCGATGTGTTTAATGATCTGATCAGCTACGATGATTTAAATCTACCTATGGACCTCAGAGGAATCGCTGCGATTAATGATACAACTTTTATAGTAGCTGGAGGCATGGAAGAGAAACAATTGGTCAGCGATAAAACCATCCAAATCACTTTCCATAAAGATCAAATTTCATCTAACATTAAGCACATAAAAACGGCAATTACTGCCTACCCAAACCCATGCAAAAACACACTACATATTAGCGGTGTGCCAATGTCAAATGAAATCCTACAAAGTCTTATTATTCACCAAAATGGTAGTAAAGAGTGGATAGATATTTGGGATAATAAGCTAGATGTTCAACATTTACCGCCAGGTAAATATTTACTCCAAATAACACACGGAAAAAATATTTACACTAGTAAGTTTATTAAGGCTTAGCTTTCATCTTCTAGTTGTTCCCACCATTGGTCAGCCTTAAACTCATCGATGGTTCTACGCTCTTTTTTAGTCGGTCGACCTGCTCCTTTTTCTCGGCGTTCTGCAGCTCCTTTGCCGATAAACCAAGACTTATATTTATTTAGTTCTTCCTCAGGTGTCAAATCGGTATAATTTTCTGCAGCAATCGTGGCTGAAACCCTAGACTTTAATAAGCCGTCAACTTTAAAAATTAAATTATATCCATTTTTATGAACGAATAGTTCATCTCCAACAGTCACCAAAGCAGAAGGCTTGAGTATTTTTTCTCCAAGCTTTACCTTTCCCGCTTTACAAACCTTGGTTGCTAAACTTCTAGATTTAAAAATTCTAACACACCACAACCAGCGGTCAACCCGCATTTTAGCAATATCAGTCATTTTCGCTTACTAAGTCTGGATATTTGAGATCTAAATAGGAGAATGATTTTAAGACTGTTTTTGCGACAAAATAATCACGATACCATCGTTGATCGGCCGGAACAATATGCCATGGAATTTCAGAATTATTGATTGCATATTCGTAAGCTTCACGGTAGCTATCCCAATGTTTTCTTTCTTCCCAATCTCCATCATTATGCTTATAGTGTTTACGCAACACTTCTTTACGCTCAGTTAGTTTTTCTAACTGTCGCTCTGGAGAAATATGCATATAAAATTTCAGGACTATAGTCTCATTATGATGATTCAGTAATTGTTCGAAGTTATTTATGGCAGTCATTCTAGATTCGACTTTCTTCATATCTATCCACTTATGAACCCTCTGAATCAGTATATCTTCATAATGGGACCGATTAAAGATGTGTACATGCCCTTTTTGCGGTGTACGCTTATTAACCCTCCAAAGGAAATCGTGGGCAAATTCTTCTTCGGTTGGTTTCTTAAAAGAAAAAGCATTTAGCATCGTAGGACTAACCTCCGAAAAAACTCTTCTGGTGACTCCATCCTTTCCACTTGCATCCATTCCCTGAAAAACAATGAGAAAACTGTATTTTTTATTCGCATATAACCGAGTTACCTGATCCATGATCTGTAACTTCAGTTCTTTCGTTTCTTTTTTTATATCATCTTTAACAACGCTCTTCGGAGCGGTAGTTGACACCTCATTTAACTTAATCATCTATATCATCATTTTTTTTCGTTTCACTAAATATCGTTCTAAGATTGGATGGAAACCCTCATTAATATCGGCCTCAACAAAGTCGATTTTATATTGTAAACATTTTTGAATCAAAGCATCTTTATATTCTTTGATTTTAGGTAGATAGTGTTCTTTTATTTGATTTGATTGTAAGCGGATTTTTTCTCCTGTTTCCATGTCGATAAACTCATGAGGACGGTTTTCAAATTCGAATTCCATTTCTAGCGACTTATCAACGACGTGGAATAAAACTACCTCATGCTTATTATACTTTAAGTGTTGCAGTGCCGAAAATAATTGGTCTGCATTGTCGTGCTCAAACATGTCACTAAATATCACAACCAAGGAGCGTTTGTGGATTTGGTCTGCCACTTGATGCAAGGCATCCGTTGCAGAAGTTGTTTTTTCTAAATCATCTTCTGCGATTAACTTATCTAGATAGCTAAGTAAAAGTCGATAATGCTTGGTGGAAGATTTTGCGCCCGTATGTATGTGAAGGCTGCTATCAAATAAACTTATTCCGTAAGCATCTCGCTGCTTCTTAAGTAAATTCATTAGGGATGCAGCAGCAATAGCGGAAAACTGAAGTTTATTCATGCTTTTTCCCTTTATATCTTTAGGGAAATACATTGATGAAGAAGTGTCAATAATTATTTGACATCTTAAGTTAGTTTCCTCTTCATACCTTTTGACAAACAGCTTGTCCGTCCTGCCATAAACCTTCCAATCGATGTTTTTAGTGGATTCACCAGGATTGTAAATTCGATGTTCTGCAAACTCTACACTGAAACCATGAAAAGGACTTTTATGTAAACCAATAATAAATCCTTCCACTACTTGCTTAGCAAGGAGCTCGAGGTTTTGAATTTGACGTAAATCAAACTGTTCTAAATAACTCATACTCTAAATTAAAAAAGCTCTTCTACAAACGTATGTAAAAGAGCTTTAATATACTTTAAACGTTCTTATTTATAAATAAGAAGCAATTTTTTGTTCCAATGATGCTTTAGTAGCAACGCCTACATGCTTATCAACTACTTCACCATCTTTTATAAACAAGATTGTAGGAATACTTCGTACTCCATATTTCATTGAAGTTTCCGGATTGTGGTCTACATTTACTTTTCCGATAACTGCTTTACCTTCATATTCTGCCGATAAGGCATCTATTACAGGAGAAACAAGTTTACATGGACCGCACCATTCCGCCCAAAAATCAACTACTTTTAATCCCGAAGAATCCAATGCTGTTTCTTGGAAATTCGTATCTGTGAATTCAAAAGCCATAATATTATTAAGTTTATTTATTAATTGTTCTTAAATCTTCAATTGTACAAACCTTAAAAGTAATAATTAGTTCATGTATCTTTTAACAATTGTCATATTAACTACATTTTGAATTTGTCCAAACTTAAATATCCTTTTTATCTTTTGCTTGGGTGTTATAGCTTTATGGTAATATGGAAACTACTCTCGACTGAGAGTTTTATGCAATTCTATATGCAATACTTCTTTGTGGCCATTAGGAAGCTCAGCAGACTATTTTTACATTGGGTTCCTTTTCCGGTAATTTACTTGATTCTTCCTGTCATGGTGAGTTTTCTTCTATTATTAATAGTTAGGCTGATCAAACTTCGCACTTGGAAAGAACTCAAGTATTTAGCAGCCTACATCTTTGGTTTATACATGCTATTCTTTGTCTCCTGGGGATTTATTTATAACAATCAGACGATTAGTCAGCAATTTAATTTAGAACTCCAAGAAGTAAATGAAGAGTCTATTTTTACAAGATTGGAAAGTGAGACTTTTGTGCTTGATTCACTCAACAACATGTTTCACATTAATTCTAATTATTTATCGCCTTCAGAATTAGAAGATACTGTCCGATTAGCCATCAACCATTTTCTGCAAGACCTGAATTTACAAACCTTTCCAATGGTAAAAATCAGAGAAGTGCAATCTGGTCTTTTATTAAGGCTAGAAACTTCAGGCATTTATTTTCCCTATGCCTTTGAAGGACATTATGATAAAGGCTTACATCCTATACAAAAGCCATTTACTGCTGCACATGAAATGCTTCATGGATATGGGTATGGTCAAGAATCTGATTGTAATTTCTTTGCTTATCTTGCTTGCAATAGAAGTAATTCTATTGCGTTAAAATATTCAGCTCAAATGGCTTATTGGAGATATTTAGCTTCTAATTGTAGAAGATTGAATAAAGAGAGATATACCACTTTTTACGCAACAGTTTCAAAAGAAATTAAAGACGATTTATTAGCCATTAGAGACAAACAAAGAATATATAAGCCGCTACTTGGCCCCTTTAGAGACCTATTTTATGATTGGTATTTAAAATCTAATGGTGTGCAAGATGGCTTGAAAAATTATAGTGCTTTCATTAATATGGTAGAATCATGGCGAGAAAAATATCCAGAGAAATAGGCTTAAGTTGTACAGCATTACTGTTTGCTTGTTCAATGTTGTTTTCTCAAGAAAAGACGATTCCTGAAACAAGTATAAATTTAGTCTTTAACGCGGGCTTGACCACAAGTCTTGCAAGCAATGGGTCGACCATTGGAGGTCAATATGGCCTCAGTCTCGACCACAGAATTAACAAGAGATTCGGCTTCTCAGCAGGCATGTCTTACTGGTTATTAAATATTCCAAGGACTGTAGAATTTCAATCACCAAGTATTGCGGCAAATTGGTCTCTCCTTGAAACCCAGGCGTTGTTTAAGTTCTATCCGTTTAATGATTTCAATTTTTCACTTATCGGAGGTCCTTCACACGGAATTATTATTAAGGAAGATATTTATTTAGACGGCTTGCTATACAACACAATTTGGGCAAATGCTGGCATTGAATACACCTTAAAGACTAAAAGTGCTCTAAATGTGGCCTTTGGAGCGCTAGCTAAAACTGGAAATATTTACGAGATAGAGTATGGTCAAATCTTTGTTTTGAACCTATTTGCAAAATTGGGATTATCTAGTTTAAGAACTTGATTTGTCCATCATAGATTTTACTTCCGCCTCTACATTTCTGAGCTTTTCTTTACAATAATTGACAAGATAATTGGAACGTTTAATACGCTCTGCTAACTGGTCAATACTTGCGTCTTGTTCTATTTCTTGGAGTATTTGTTGTAGTTCAGCAAATGCTTGGTCGTATGTTATTTCACTCATTGTTTTATGGTTATTTTCCCATCAGCAAAGGTAATGTCAAAGGCTTCTTTGCTTAGTTTGGATTTTGATTTTACTAATTTTTTCCCTTGATGCACCATAGAATATCCCTTTTTGAGTAGGTTTTGAGGATTTACTAAATCCAAGATTTTCTCTTGTTGCTCTAGGTATTTATGCTGCTCCTTAAATTGATAAATCACCAGATTTTCCAATCGATCCATAAAGATGTCTAATTGGTTAAACTGACTTACAATTTTTTCACTAAACGAGGCTTGCAGTTTAGGGCCTGTTTCGGCCAAAATTAATTGATGATGAGATAAAGACTGCTTCGCTAATTGCAAAATGGCCTCATGTGTATTTATCAGTTCCCCTTCAAAATTCATGTTTCGGTTAATGATAAACTCTGCAGCAGCCGTAGGTGTTTTGACACTTAGTTTTGAAACTTGGTCAGCAATAGTTTGATCGATTTCATGACCAATTCCTACGATAACTGGCAATTTGCATTTAGCTATTTGTGCTGCAATATTGTAGTTGTCAAAAAAAGATAAATCAATTTTGGAACCACCTCCCCTAATGACAATAACAGCATCGTAATAATCGCTCACCTCCCCTATTTCTTTAAAAGCAGCAACTACATCTCGCTCAGTATTTGCACCTTGCATAGAGGCATTAAACAATTGAAATCTAATATCGTATCCAAAAGGGTTATCAACTAATTGTTTGGTAAAATCAGCTAAACCAGCGGCAGTTTCAGAACTAATAACTGCGACATTTTGCAATACGGATGGCAAGTGACTTGTTTTATTAACATCAAACAGCCCATCACTCTTCAGTCGTTCAATAATCTTTTGCTTATCGATTTCCAATTGCCCTAAAGTGTAAGTTGGGTCTACATCTTGTATGTTTAAGTTGAAGCCATAACGTTCAGAAAATTCAACCAGCACTTTGCATTTAATTTTGATGCCTTGGTTTAAAATTGAATGATAGACAGCTCCCAATTTATTCTTAATAAAAAGCTTATTACGCATCCAAATGCTCGCCGAAGATTTAGCTATGATCTCTTGCGTTTCTTCTGATTTTTGGATGAGTTCAATGTAGACATTGCCTCTAACTTCATTTATTTGACTAATCTCACACTCTATCCATACGGCATCCTCAAAGTTGAGGGCCATAACTCTTTTTATATATTGATTTAATTCAAAAAGTGAATATGCTTCCAAAAATCTAAATTATAAGAGCGTTAAGAAAATATGAAAATAGAACTTGCGTTTGAAAATAAGATGCAAATATTATAAATTAAAGGTGTGTTCAGCATAAACAACTTCTTAAAATTATAAATCATGAAAAAATTTCTCCTTTGTACGGCTTTATTTGGGATTATGCTCTTACTCAATTCCTGTATAAAAGATCAGCCTAATACAAGTGTAAAATCATTAGAGCTTCCAACAGTGGCTTATGAGTACAGCAAGGTATTAGATGATTTAACCATTGATTTACCATTTGATAATTCTCCAGCAAATAATCAGGTTACTGATCATGGAGCAACTTTGGGAAGAGTATTGTTTTACGACAATAACCTGTCTATAAATAATCAAATATCATGTGGAACTTGTCACAAACAATCACTGAGCTTTGCTGACGAATTTGACAAGAGTCTAGGGTTTGAAGAAGCCGTTACTACTAGAAATTCTCCAGCAGTACTAAATATGCGATTTTCTAATAAATTCTTTTGGGATATGTCTTCTAGTAGTTTAGAAGAACAAGTAATACTGCCCATTCAGAATCATATAGAAATGGGTATGGAAGACATGGATTATTTAGCAACTAAACTTTCAAATGTTGATTACTATCCTGAACTTTTTGAAAATGCATTCGGAAGTCCTGAAGTAAATCCTGATAAAATTTCTAAAGCACTAGCCCAGTTTGTAAGATCTATAAATAGCTTTGATTCTACTTTTGATAGAGAGAAAGCAAATGATTTTGAAGGGTTTGACCCACTACAGCAGCAAGGTATGACTGTATTTTTAGAATCAGGTTGTAACAATTGTCATACGGTAACAAGAGCTAGTGAATTAGACGGAGAAGTATTTTTCGAAGAAGACGACACGGGTTATGGAGGAACCGGATTAGAAGGTTCTAACATAGGATTGCAATTAGTATATGATGATCAAGGAATGGGTAATGGCATGTTTAAGGTTCCGTCACTAAGGAATTTAGCATTTACTGCACCATATATGCATGATGGAAGATTTAACTCACTACAAGAAGTTATTGAACATTATAACTCTGGTGTTGTGGCTCATGAAGAATTAGATTTCAGACTTAAAGATGTAGATACAGGCGAGCCAAAGAGATTAAATCTAGATCCAATCGAAAAGGTTGCCTTAGAAGCATTCTTAATGACACTAACAGATGAATCAGTCTTAACAGATACTAAGTTTAGCGATCCATTTAGATACTAAAACATATAATTAAAAGCCTCCTACCTGGGAGGCTTTTTTTATGCAAGCTATATCAACATGACACCACTTGAACTATTTGAGCAGATTGGAAGTAGCCATCCAGGATCAAGCCTTTCACAAATGTTTGGCAAACCTTGTTTTAAATATCAAAAGAAAGCCTTTTGTTGTTTCTTTGAAGACTCGATGGTCTTTAAATTACGGGATCAAAATCATCATGAAGCCCTGTCGTTAAGTAATGCAGAACTGTTTGATCCTTCTAAAAAAGGAAGAGCTATGAAAGAATGGGTTCAAGTACCTTTTGAGCAATCTCAACATTGGCAAAAATTCTCAGAAGTAGCTTACAACTACCTACATGATGTGCTTGGATAAAATGGATAAAAGACCAGCCTTAAATAAATATATATCGATAACTGATTTCAAAGATTTTTATTGGTTAAAATCTGAGTTGCAAGAATTTTGTAAAAAGCATAAAATCCCATCCACCGGAGCCAAAATAGAATTAGCCAAAAGCATTGAAGAATATCTATTAACAGGAAAAATCCAAACAAAAAAAAGGACAAAAGCTCTATCGACTTTTAATTGGCAAACAGAGGACCTTAGCTTAGAAACCATTATTACTGATTCTTATAAAAACAGCGAAAACGTAAGAGCCTTTTTCAAAAAACACATTGGTTCGAGTTTTAAATTTAATGTGGGCTGGATGAACTGGATTAAAGAAAATACAGGTAAAACATTGCAAGATGCCATTGATGCCTACCATTGTAAAAAACTTGCTAAAGGTCCTAAAACTATAGCACCACAATTTGAATTTAATGCTTACATGAAGGCCTGTAAAAAGGAATTTCCATCTCTAAGTCATCAAGAAGTCGTTAAAATGTGGAACACTAAACGTACCATGAGAGGACAGAAAGTATTTGAGAAAACAGATCTGGCATTTTTAGAATCGAAATAAAAATGAAACTAAGATTGGACTATATATGTTATCATATAAAACAAGATTATGCTTATTAAGACACTATATGCTATTTCAAAAGCAACATCTATTCTTGCAAAAACACTAGAACGTAGCTCGAAGGCTACGGATACTCTGATTGAAAAAGAATACATTTTTAGAGCATTAGAAGGTGTGAAATCTGCTACTGGTAAAGTGGTAGAAAAAGTAGGATACACAATCGGTCAAGTGGAAGAAACCTTGGCTACTAAAAAATAACTATTGATTGTTCCAATGTTTTAGCCTTTGCTGAAATTTAGATTCATCTACTTTCCATGCGCTAGGATTATTCATGGCTTCTAAGCTTGCTTCTTCCTCTTCACTTAGTAGATTATGGAAAAAATCAAAGCCTGTCAGTGATTCAATTTCATCGATACTCACTGAATAATCTCTCAGATGTTTGTCGCTTGTTTCATGCGGAATTAAAAAAGCAACTGCCTTTTGTTGCTTTGATTCTATATCTAAGATTATTTTATAAAAATGGCTAGGCACATCGACTCTAGATCTACCGATTTCCTTTGGGTTTTTGTCAAAAATTGGCCCGCTAACCAAATAAACCTCACCAGCTTTATAGGCCCAATCTCGAACATTTTCTTCCAGTTCTCGCCAAATACCATTATTAAAGGTTCTTATCTGCGGTGACATATTGCTCATTAAGAAAGATTGCTCCATCGCTGTTAGACTAAAAGCCATATCCCCAGCAGGCGCCATATGGCCTCGAGTATAACCACTCCCCTTGTAATCCCCATGATGTGCAGATTTTCCTATCACCTTTTTATCCTGCTCAAACCAATCGGTTCTTTTTACATTTTTTTCGGCTAATTCTTTACGTGTTAACGGATAAGCAACCCAATCCGCCTGCTCTCTATCTTCATTATAGGCTAATGAATAATGTGCATGATGAATAATTTGTCCTTTGGAACCATTTGGCAAATAGAACCTTTCACTAGGTTCTTTAGCAGTATCTAAGGGCGAGTCGCTAACTTCAGAAGTGCTGTTATTAGCTAAGAAAAATGGCAGAAAGACCAGCAGAGCAGCCAGTATAACTAAAATGATAACTATTCGCACTGCATTTTTCCCAAATCCTCTCGTTCTGTTATGGTTCTGTCGTAGTTTAGCCAAGGCTTAATGTTTATTGATTAATATATACTTGAAAGATATATTAAGTAATATCATTTTGAGCAAAATTCCTTAAGTTTAAACTTAATTAATTCTCATTTATGTTTAGAAAAACTGCTGTTTTTATCGGTATTTGTTTTGGTCTTTGTGTGCATTTATATGGTCAAAAAGGATCTTCTCATACTTTAGGAGCTAAAAGTTTAGGCTTAGGAGGAACAGGAGTTGCCGATAATAGTATAAACGGTATGTTATTCAATCAAGCTAGTTTAGCTGATATCGAGCAGACCTCATTCATTCTTGCTTCGGAAAGGAAATTTAATTTACCAGAGCTAACCGGTGTTGCAATAGCTGTGGGCTTACCCACAAAGCGTTTGGGTTCATTTGGAGTTGTACTCTCCAATTATGGTAGTGATTTTTACAGTGAACAAAAAGTTGGTCTAGCTTATGGGCGAAAATTGGCAAAAAAGACCAATATTGGGGCGCAGCTAAATCTACTAAATCATAGTATTACCGGTTTTGGTAGTGCTGCAGTAGCTACATTTGAAGCAGGTCTCACCTCAAGTTTAATCGAAAATTTACATTTAGGATTTCATATATTTTCTCCTGCTCAAATTTCTATTACAGATGATGAGAATATATTGACTCGCTTTCGATTAGGCTTAAGGTATGCACCTTCTGAGAAAGTTGGTATCACGGCTGAATTGGATCAATTTATTGACCAAAGACCTAGTTTTAGAGCTGGAGTAAATTACGCCATTTTACAAAATTTACATTTGAGGGTGGGTTATAATACTTCAGTAAATGAAGGTGCGTATAGCTTTGGTGCTGGATATAAATGGAAAGAAATATTCGATATTGATATGGCTTTTGTGGTGCATGAATCTTTGGGTATTACACCTGTGATTAGTGTTATTTATAGGCGTCCACCTAAGTTAACTGAATAATAAAAGAACAATATTTTCCTCTCAAAAGGGTTATTGTACTAGTTTCCCCAACTAATGTTCTTTGCAGATTAAGAACTATTTTATCAAAACACACACATGAAAAGGATTTTATTGGTTTCGGCCACGCCTTATGAGATTTCCCCTATTATAAAACATTTAGAAGAGAATGGACAGAAACTGGCCTACAGTCGTTTCAGTCTTGGTGAATATGAAATTGATATTCTTATTTCAGGCGTTGGGATGGTATCCACGATGTTTGCGCTTTGTAGATATCCTCACATTGAAAAAATAGATCTTTTACTACATCTTGGAATTGGTGGTAGCCTTGATAAAAATATTCCCTTAGGTTCACTGGTAGAGCTGGTTAAAGATACTAATGCCGATTTAGGAGTAGAAGAGGCTGATGGTTCTTTTACAAGTGCTTTTGATTTGGAATTAACTGATGGAAATATGTTTCCCTATCAGGGCGGATGGCTTTCTAATGATTTTGATGCAAAGCTAGGATTACCGAAGTGTGTCGGTATTAGCGTGAACAAAGTTTCAGGTTGTACGGAAAGCATTGAACGACTAAAAAGTAAGTACCCAGAAGCTCAAGTAGAATCAATGGAAGGCTTTTCGCTCTTGTACTTTAGTAAAATGATGCATATAGACTGTATTCAGTTAAGGGCTATTTCAAACTATGTGGAACCAAGGAACCGCAATAATTGGCAAATAGATAAAGCTATTTCTCAATTAAAAACTGGGTTTCTTAGTGCTTTAAATATATAATTTTTTAATATTTGTTATTATTCTATACCTAGGCAACTAAACGTTAAATGAAGTTAAGCATTCACTCAATATTGGCCATCTGCACTTGGTGTATACTTATACCGAGTAGTATGTATGCCCAACAGTATTTGTCGCACAATGGATATCATCAGTATAATCAAGAAATCACCTTTAATGATGCTGCAATTTTTTCAAATGAAGGAATTGGAGAGGAGGTCAAAATTACGGTGCCAGACATTGACCAAAAACCATTAGATTTAGTACTTATTGCCAATGATTTTCTATCTAGTGAATATCATGAGCTGGGCTATACATCATATGACATTTCAAGAATAAATGACCAATTTTCTTCAGGTCGTTGCATCATAACTCCTGCGGGTATTTTTTATTCCATTTACACTGAGCATGGACTAATCAGTTTTGCCCCTCATCCGACTAAGGAAGGGATTTATCAGTTTGGAAATGGACAGGATGCTCAGGGTGTGCATCACCATGCGACATGTGGGAACTCTGCAGAACAAGATCAAGCCATCTTAAAAGCAAATGCTCATCTTTTAAACAACAGTAAGAAATCCTCGACAGAAAATGGGGATATTATACGTACCTACCGAGTTGCTATAGCATGTACCTATGAATTTTTTACCTATCAAGGTGCACAATCAGAAGCTTATGCATTAGCCATCTTAGATGGAATATCATTGATTTTTAGTCAAGAAATGTCCATTAATCTTGTGCCAGCAGCTATGCCTTTTGTGTATACCAATGTTGCTGATCCATTTACTCCCGATAATCTTGGAGGTGATAATCGACCTAATCAAGCTTCAGAAGTAGTGGCTTCATTATTTGATAATAACTCTTTCGACATTGGACATGTTTTTCATCTTTATTCAGATCCAGCGGCTGAAGGTTGGTCTGGAGGTGGAGTTGCCTTACTGCAATCAGTCTGTAGTGAGCAAACCTATGCTTCCAATGAATCTCCTGATGATGGTATTGTGGGAATAAATAAAGCCGCAGGTTGGAGTGGAAATTTCGCGGCTAACTCACTAAATAGATTTATCCGTCTTGCAAGCCATGAATTTGGTCACATGTTTGGTGCGACTCACACATTTAAAGGATCTGGAAGTTCATGCGATGGCGCATATACGGCCGAAACAGCCTACGAAATTGGTTCAGGTACAACCATTATGTCGTACCGAGGCATTTGTGAGGCTTCTCAAAATATACCAAGTACTACTGAAGCTGATGACTATTTTCACTCGGCTAGCCTAATGCAAATGATCGATTTTGTGGAAAGCAGTATTCCCGATTGTTCAAATGACCAACTAAGTGGTAATACTATCCCTGAAGTCGATGCAAACCCATGTGGAGTTAACAATATTAGATTACCAAGGTCCACACCATTTATCCTAACCGGTGAAGCAACTGATGCTGATGGGGATGCCTTAAGACATTGTTGGGAGCAATTCGATAATGGAGGTCCACAAGGATTTATTTCTACCAATGCTGCGAATAATTTTTTCTCACCCATTTTCAGAAGTTATCCTCCTACAACAAGTTCCGCTAGATATTTTCCAAAGTTGTATGAAGTGGTAAATAATATCCCTAATGATTTCGATATTCTTTCAAATGTTCCAAGAGAATTAGATTTCCATTATACAGTAAGAGATGGAGCGGCCATTTCTACGGACAGCATTGATGTTACTATTGATGATGATGGACCTCTATTAGTTACTTTCCCTACCGGTGTGGAAGTATGGGATGTAGGTGGTGAGGCGAAGGCAAATTGGGATATGAATGGATCGTCTCTGCTTTGTGATGAAGTAGATATCTTACTTTCTACCAATGGAGGTTTTAGTTTTGACTATGTGTTAGCCTCAGGCGTAAATTATATAAATGAAACCTATTTCGGTACACTCCCATTATCTGTTCCTCCGACTGATAAGGCAAAAATCATGGTGAAATGTACGGACAATGACTGCATACAATTCTATAATGTAAGTGATGGTTTTTTTACGATTAATTCATCATGTGTAGCTACTGATATGGTGGTTTGTGATACGGAGACAGTCATAGGTGATGCGGGTGATCCTGTTTTTGCACTGGATCCGATTGGAATAGTTGCAGATGTCTCGTTTGAGTTAGACATTAATATTGATACCAACGATCCAATTATTGATTTTTATGGCATCAATGAGAATGATGATTGTGGAGTTTGGATAAGTAGGAGAACTGAGTTAGATACATTTCAAGTAACACAAGACGGTTTATATACTTTTAGCAGATCACAATCAGATGAATTTATGAGTATTTTTACTTTGTCTGGTTTAGATTTCGTAAATGCTTGTCCTAACCTTATTGCGACAAATTTAAGTTTATTGTCTACAGGCGGATACTACCTTTCATCGGATTTAGAGGTTGAATTAGATCATTGCGAAACTTATGTCATAGCCACTGCAGGAGCTCAACAAGGAACTAATTTCACCATGAATATCATCCCTAATGATGGTGGACAGTTATATACACTCACGAATCACGCCCCTGAATATAGCACGGGTTATATAGCCATAAATAATGTCACAGGACTTATAGAAGAAGCAAATGTAACGGCAGATTTTACCACACTACCTGCCGGTGAATTTAATGTACACGCAATTACTTATAAATCTTCGGGTGCTGAACCACCTGCAAATATTGATTTAGCAACGTTAGTCGGTAGTGATTTACAAACCATTCTTGATAATGGATCTTGTATCTTACCATCAGATGAATTCAAGTTGTTAATAATTAATGAGATTATGGCCTGTTCTATTGATTCCATAGTTCCATTTCCAGAATCCTCCTGCTTAAATACAGAAACATACAATCAAAATTTCATCGTCTATTATTCAGATTTTCCGAATGATCAATCAAATATCATCGTTAATGGAATGACCTTTCCTGCCTCTGGTTCCCAAACGTTTATAACCTTGCTAAATTTACCTGCAGATGGTTCGACCATGAATATTGATGTTGAGGTAGAGAACGTGCCTGAATGTATGAATACATTTAGTTACACAAATGCTAGCATGAGCACAGGTATAGAAGTTTCAATGCCTGGTGTGTTCAATATCTGTGAAGGTCAACAAATTATGGCTACCAGTGAATTAGCCACCAGCTTTAAATGGACTGTCTTAGGTAGTGCTACCACTTATGAAGGTAATCCAATCACCCCAACTGAAAGTGGTACATACTTTTTAACGGTTTGTGATGATGTTGGATGTTCTGATATGGCGGCAGCCGAAGTTGTTTTAACTCCGGCACCCACGGTTAACTTTACGGAAGAAGAACCATTTATGGTTTGTTCATCACCAGTTTACGAACTCATGCCTGATCAAACCGGTGCTTTATTTTATGAATGGCAGATAATAAATTTTGATCAAAGTGATACAACTTTTATAGATGCAAGTCCACTAAATACCTTTGTGGAAGTAGAAATAACTGGAACTTATATCGTCACAGTCGGAAATGTGGGTTGTACTTCTTCTGATACAATAGAAGTCATCGTCACTCCATCTCCTGAGTTACTTGTTCCTACAAATGATACAACAGTTTGTGGCATTGATTTTATAAGCATCACCGCTGAATCAAGTTCTGCGCTTCCCCTCGAAGATATTAGTTGGACTGACTCTGTAAATAATGAAATTTCTTCAGCTTTAGAAGCTTCAATTTTCGATAATGGTTTATATACCTTAACCGTCATTGATCAAAATCAATGTTCTGCTCAAGAAGTAATAAATGTAGATTTTCAAGAATCTATTGAAGTAGTTATAGACGGTGGATTAGATACCAGTGTTTGTATTGGTTCATCGTTAATTATAGAAGCAGATACCGATGTTTCTATCAATGTGGGTTGGTTATTTGATAATGGTGTAGACGGTCTTGATACTCTCCCAGTTTTAGGCCCAGTAGATGTAACTGAAGCTGGTAAACTAATAGCCTTTATAGAAAGTAATGGCTGTGTAGGAAAAGATACAATTTGCATCAATGAAGTAGACCCACCAAATTTTCTATTACAAACAAGCACCGACCCGAATCAGGATTTGTGTGAAGGCGATTTAGTGACCTTAACTGCTAACACTGCAGAAGTCGGTGTCCAATATGAATGGATTGGCCCTAATCTTTTTGACGAAACAAACTCAATTGATGTGTTTGAGTCCGGAACATATACTGTCGATGTTATTAATCCTACAACGGGTTGTACTGCTACGGATTCTGTTGCATTGAATTTCTTGTTAGCACCTTCTTTTGAAACTGATAATATTTTAGAAATATGTGCAGGAACAAGTGACACCATAATAACCACATCCGTATCCGCCAGTAATATAGCTTGGTTTTATTGCGAAACATTACCTTGTTCAAATGGGCCGTTTGAAGTGGGTTCTTACTCAGATTTAAAGGATTTAATCGTTTCGGAAGCTGGTTTTTATATTGGAGAAACAGCCCACCCGAATATCAATGACTGCTTTTTTAGAGATACCATAGAAGTTATAATAACGCCGGCTCCAAACGTTGATTTAGGTGATCAATTCCAAAGAGCTTGTGAAGGTGAAGACTATATTCTGTCGACCGGCGAAGATCCCGAGGATGGGGTGACTTACTCTTGGTATCAAAGTGACCCTAACAATCCTATTCCTGGAGAAGAAACCAATGAATATACTGCTACTGAAGATGGCAATTATGGCTTAATTGCAAATGATGGTAATTGTGAGGTAAGCACAGAAGTTACACTAGATTTTGTGGATTTTAAGTTCTGCTTAAATGATGATATTGATACGCTTTTTGGTTGTCTATCGAGTGGTAATGGCATAACTATCATATATTCTCAATGTGATGGCGAGGGATTCCCTAACAATATATCTTGGTATAAAGTAGGCGAGACAGAGCCATTTGAAGTTGATGCAGTGAGCGTAAATGTAACAACGCCTGGAGTATACTATATGGAAGGTTATGAGCCAGTTGCCAACTGTTTCTATTCCGATAGTATCACAGTGGTATTTAGCGATCCACCGATGGTAGATTTAGGAATTGATACAACTGTTTGTGGAGGAAATGTAGTAGAATTGACCACAGGCATCGAAGGGTTTACACATGAATGGACCGTGGGTTCAGAGATACTCGTGGGTGAAAATGGCAACACAATTTCATATACGACAGATGAGTCAATCAATTTCATTGATATAACGGTAAAGATTTACCAAGGGGATGAAGACTGTTTTACTTTCGATACGAAAACTATATTTATTGCGGATACGCCCGAAACACTCGGATGGGTTGATTCACTTGCCATTTGTAGTGGAGAGTCTCTAGAATTAATTGCCTTTGCAGATTTTCAAAATTACAGTTATCAGTGGTTTTTAGACGATAATCTAATAGATGGAGCTGAAGATGATTCTTATTTAGCTGAAGTAGGTGGCGAATATACCGTCATAGTTTCTAACCAAATTTGTGCTGATACTTTAGTGGCTTTTGTGGATGAAGGTATGGTCGACCCGCTTGATCTAGGAGATGATGTTTTAATTTGTCCAGGAGATCCTGTTGTCATAGATGGATCAGGAAATTATGAAGAATACCTATGGTTTCCAAACAGCTCACTTGATCCAACTATAACCCTCGAGACGGGTGGGATTTATGAAGGAGAGGTCGAATTTGTATTACAAGTTAAAAATGATGGATGCATCACAAAGGATACAATTCTTGCATTCTTTTCAACGCCAATTACGGAAGCTGAAATTTTCCCAAGTCAAACGGAAATATGCTTTGGTGACTCGCTATTGTTACAAGCAGTAGGTGGTCCAGATTTCAGTTGGAGCAATGCCAGTACATTAAGTTCTGATAGTATTGCAAATGTGATTGCTCATCCTACAGAAACTACCACTTACGGTGTAACTGTTTCAGATGATTGCCCTAACAATGAAGCAAGTACTGAGATAACTATTACTGTCTTCCAACCTGTGGAATTTGGAGTTATGCCCGATACAACCGTCGTGTCTGGGGTTCCATTTACTCTGAGAGCTTTTGGAGGTGTAGAATATTTCTGGGATCATATAGCACTTATTCAAGGCTCCAATGAAATAGCTCAGCCGACAGCGGAAGTCACTGATTCTACGACCTTTGGTGTGTTAATAATTGATGAGAATGGTTGTGAATACAATGACTCTATCCGTGTAAATGTATTTATTAATCCAGAAGACTTAGTAAAGGCTATATCTATTATTACACCCAATGAAGATGGGATTAATGACCAACTCATTTTTGATGGTTTGGAAGCCTTTTCAGATAGTAAACTTGTCATATTTAACAGATGGGGAAATATAGTTTATCAACAAGATAGATATCAGCTAGATGGAGAATTATGGGATGGAGCAAATGGTGGAGTAACTCTACCGGCGGATGTTTACTATTATATTTTAGAATTTGGAGAGTATTCGATAAAAAACACCATTACTATAACCAGAAATAATTAGACCTATCATAAAAGTAAATAATATGAAAACGATCAAAATAATGATTCATGTTTGCTTTCTTTTAGTGATAGCAAATACCGTTAAAGCCCAGCAATTTCCTTATGCCAGTGCATTTACGGATACTAAACACATTTGGAACCCTGCGTTCACTGCTACAGGAGATGAAATGATAGGGAGTGTATACTTTAGACAACAATGGTTAGGCATAGGAACAAAAAAAGCGCCTAGGTTAATGTTCGCTAGCATACAGTATCCATTTAGAAAACAAAATATGAGTTTAGGAGGCGCTTTATATTCAGATAAAGCAGGCCCCATAACGAACAACAGTGTAGTTATTAATTATAGCTACAAATTAAAATCGCTACTCTTCAGATATGATCAATTAAGTATCGGAATAAAAGCAAGAGGAACTCAATTTAGTTTTAATGCGACGGAAGAGATTTATAGAGAAGGTGGTGATCCATTGCTCCTGGTAAATAGAAATTCAAAGTTTTATCCAGCTGCCGGTGCTGGGTTTTCTTATATTTCTAATCAACGAGAATATCAGGGGAATTCATTTTTTGCCGGTTTAGCCTTCATGCAGGCAGTTTCAACTAATCTATTGATACAGAATAATGATTTTGCTAGACAGCTCCATCTGTTTGGACATATAGGAACCAAACTTTACAATAGAGCAAGCTTTTGGGAATTATCAGCTTCTGTAAACTATACTGCCCCTCAATTACTTGATATTATATTAACAGCAAATTATGACTATAACGATTCATTTTGGGCAGGTCTCTCCTATTCGACCGTGAATGATTTATTCTTCCAATCTGGATTTTATGTTCGTGACATTGGAAATAATAATTCGTATATGAAAATTGGAGTGGCTGGTAATCTTAATGTGACTAAAGAATTAGTTAATGCTGGGCCAGGGTTCGAATTAATCTTAACCTATCATACTGATTTAAGTTATTAGTATAGTATGTTCCCAATTTCATGGCACTAAATAAGCCTGCTATCTTATTTACTCTTTTCTATGCTGCGGGCTTTGTATATTTGACCTAAATAATTTTTAGATAGTGGTTGTAATGATATTCTTATTAGTAATGTTATTAGGTATTTCAATAACATTATATATGCTTTTTCCTAAGGCAAATAAAGATGCCAAGCTAGGATTAATTCCCGGGTTAAATTTCGCAGAAGTCAATGACATTATAGGTAGACCTAAATGGAGAGCTTGGTTACTGCTTATTCCGATAGTTGGTATTTTTGTCTATGCCGGTTTAATGATACATTTAGTTCGCTCCTTTGGCAGGTATTCATGGTTTGATAGTTTTCTAGCTGTAGTATTCCCACCTGTAATTCTATATCTAATTGCAAAGAATCCAAAGGATAAATATCTCGGGAAGAATTTTGTGTTAGAATCGGAATACAAGGAGAAGATTAAAGAGGCTGTAGACACGAAGAATGATCGTCTTTATAAAAGATTAGTAAAGGAAAATCCTTATAAAAAATCAATTTTAAGAGAGTGGTCAGAGTCGATTATTTTCGCTGTATTTGCAGCGGCTTTTATTAGAATGTTTCTGGTAGAGGCTTATGTAATCCCCACTCCTTCCATGGAGGGATCTCTGTTAGTTGGAGATTACCTTTTTGTTTCAAAGGCCTCGTATGGTATAAGAACACCTATGACCATTGCTATGATACCATTACTTCATAACAGAATACCCGTGGTTGGTGGTGAATCATACTTAAAGAAACCAAGTCTAGACTATCATCGTCTTCCAGGTTTTGAAAAAATTGATAGAAATGATTTAATTGTATTTAACTGGCCAGTGGGTGATAGTATATATGTAGCTCCTGATCGAACCTGGGCGGTGGGACAGATACGACGTAATCCTGAAATGCTAAAAGGAAATCCATATGAGGACAGATATAGAAAAAATAATCGTTTGTCACTGAAGAAGATGGTTGACAATGAAGACTACATTGTCCGTCCTATAGATAAAAAAGACCATTATATTAAAAGATGTGTAGCAATTGCAGGAGATAGTCTTGAAATTAGAGACCGACAATTATATGTAAATGGAAGTCCCGCAAAGAACCCAGAACATTTACAATATTCGTACAATTCTAATTTTAAAATAGATCAACTAAATCTTAAAAAATTAGACAAAATAGGAATTCTTGAAACTGATTTAGGATTTGCAGATAGTCAACGAAATATTTCTTTTTTCATTGATCAAGAACAATTAACTAAGCTTAAAGAGTACTATCCTTCTATAGTATTAACACCAAGAGATTATAAATCTGAAGATATAAAGTTGTTCCCTCATTCGAAATCAATATCTTATAATTGGACAGTTGATAACTATGGGCCTATTTGGGTACCTAAAAAGGGAGCGACTATCAAACTTACCAAAGACAATCTAAAGACTTACGATCGAGTTATCTCTGTCTATGAGTCAAATGATTTAGAAGTTAAAAATGGCGTTGCTTTTATCAATGGTGTAAAGAGTGATAGTTACACATTTAAACAAGATTATTATTGGGCAATGGGAGATAATCGGCACAATTCGGAAGATTCTAGAGCATGGGGTTATGTACCACATGACCACATAGTCGGTAAACCTAAAATAATTTGGTTCTCAACTAAAAATGCGAGTATTTCTAATGGTATAAATTGGAATCGTATCTTTCGTAATCCTAATAAGATGTAAAAAAATATATCTATGCTGAATTGGAAGTTATTTATAGTATTTATGCTAATTGGCAACGTTGGTTTTTCGCAGGATTTACCAAAAACTAATGTTTATCTATTTTCTTTCATCAAGGATGCAGAGCGACTAAAAATCAAAGAAGGCAAATTACTTACCGGCTTCAATAAATCTGGTTATAATAATCAACCTTGCTTTGTAGATGATAATGCAGTTTTAATAACAAGTAATTACTTTGAAGGTAATAATGAGATTCTGAAATTAGATTACTACGAAAACATAATTTATAGAATTACAAAAACCCCCGAAAACGAATACTCTCCTACTCTATCACATGATTTCAATAATTTCACTGTTGTTAGAGTAGATAAAAATGGCATTGACCAAAACATACATAGATATCCTATGGATTTATCTGATAAAGGAAAAACCCTTTTTCCAGATATTGATAATGTAGGTTATCATTGTATAGATCACTTTGGAAACACCTATGCATTTTTAGTAGATGAACCCCACAAACTAGCATTCATAGACAAAGACACCAAGCAGTCGAAAGTACTTTTTGATAATATTGGAAGAACATTAAAAACCGATAAATACAATAGTCTTTTGTTTGTACATAAGATCGGTGATAAAATGGTAATCAAAAATTATAATCCTAATACTCAAAAAGCAAGCGTTGTCCATCCTACTTTAGGCGATAGTGAAGATTTTGAATATTTATCATCAAACGAAATTGTCATGTCTGAAAATGGCAAGCTATATAAATTGAATATTAGTAACAATATTGGTTGGAGAGAATATGTTGATTTAAGTGAGTATGGTCTGAAAAATATTACTCGGATAGTAATCCGAAAAAATAAGCTCTTAGTTGTAGAACAAGACATTTAAAGTCTTCAGAAATTCGTTTATTTGATTGAACTTTTAAGCATGAAGAATATTTTTGCAGTTTGTATTTGTTTCTTGTTAATTCAACCATTATTTAGTCAGAAAAGTGATTGGATATTGGAATCAGCCATTTCGATGACCGATAGGGATTGGAACAATTTAGAAGAATACGCAGAAGCAAAAATCATCACGGCCGAATCATTGTCTAGAAGAATTAATCTCTACTCAGTTTCGTTTGATAAGCCCTTAAATAAACAACAGTTAGATAGATTTAATGATGGCTTAGTTTTTTATCGAGACAAAGAAATTCAACAAAGAGAGACTGTTCCTAATGATCCAGAAATTGGTTTACAATGGGCATTGCCCAAAATTGGATTGTTTGATGTTTGGGATGAAACAGTTGGAGGTATAGATGCCCTAGGGAGAGAAATTGTGGTTGCTGTTATCGATGATGCGTTTCAGATTAATCATGAGGACTTTGATGGGCAAGTTTGGACAAACGATGCCGAAATCCCAGATAATGGCCTAGATGATGATAACAACGGATATATTGATGACTATTTTGGTCTAAATCTAGCAACCAACACTGATAATCATCCATCACTTAATTCCCATGGAACAGCCGTTGCAGGAGTTATTGGAGCTAAGGCTGATAACGGTCTAGGAATAGCAGGGGCCAACTGGAATATAAAAATTATGTTTCTAAGTGAGGGAACACAAGTAAGTAAGATCATTAAAGGATATGAATATGTTTATGAACAGCGAAAATTATTTAATGACACAAATGGTGCAGAGGGCGCATTAGTAGTTGCCACTAATTTTTCTGGAGGTATACCGGATGTAGGACCCGATTCTTTTCCAGCTTGGTGTGATGTTTATGATGCATTAGGAGATGTAGGTGTGTTAAATGCAGGAGCAGTTCCTAACGCTAACGTTGATCTTGAAATATCATTGGATATGCCAAGTGATTGTCCTTCTGACTTTACTATAATGGCTACGAATACAAATAGCGCAGATTTTAAAGTGGATCAAGCAGGTTTTGGATCCACGGTTGTTGATCTAGGAGCACCAGGTGAAGATATTTATACTTTGAAGCCAAATGATGAGTATAGGTATTTTAGTGGAACTTCTGCATCATGTCCTTATGTTGCATCAGCTATTGCCCTTATATGTAGTATGAATTGCGAGGAAATGGCGAACAATTTTACAGAAAGGCCTAGAGAAACTGCCCTAGAGATCAAGTCATTAATTATGGACAATGTTGATAAATTCCCGTTTTTAACTGATCTATCTGTATCTGGAGGTCGACTAAATGTGTTTAAAGCGATGAATGCCCTTGCTGCAGGCCAGTCAAATCCTGATGAAAATACCTTATGTAATTCTTCTGTCAATGAGCTTGATATCATTAGTGAAAGTGGCAACGCCATAGGTATTACGAATTTATCTTTCGCTTATTCTACTGACAAATCAGAAAATCATCGTGTAATATTTAGTGATGTGCTTGGACGAGTTATTTATTCATACGTAGATAATCCAAGTATTTTCAGTCTTAATACTATTGATGTAAATCAAGCCTTAGACCGATTAACTACGGGGTTGTATTTTGTGAGTGTATCTAATTCAGATGAAACAGCTTCTTACAAATTCTTCTTGAATAATTAAGGAATATGAACTTAATTCTTTTATTGTTCTATTAGCTTAGCAATAGCATCTTACTCACATTTCCATCGTTTTCGTAATCACATAGCTTTTGCCTTTATAATCAATCACATGAAGAGTATTTAATTCTAAATACAAATCATCTATCATTTTAAGTTCGATGCTGTTTTTGTGAATATGAAGTAACTCTTTCAGTTGAAGTTGATTATAACTAAAAGATTCTTCACTTGCTACGATGGTCTTTTTATCAATGTAAAGGCCATTAATGATTAACGATGAGGTCCTATAATTCATATGGTCATTTAACTATAAGACGATTTTTGCAGAGGAAAAACTACATGGGTACAACATATTAACATTTAATTAATATATACCTGTCTTATATAGGTATGTGGATTTCTACTTTTGTTCCTTTAGGGTATCTTGAAACAAGATTAACTTTTCCACCAAGATGGGAGGTCCGATTTTGAATTGAATTTAGACCATTTCCACTTGAATCATTTGTGGATTCGTCCTTTAAGCCGATTCCATTATCTTGAACGGTGAAAATTATTTCATTGTCATATTTCATGGCGGTTAATCTCCCTGATTTTGCTTTAGAATGCTTTAATATGTTGTTATAACATTCCTGTATTATTCTGTAAATATGATGCTTCTGCGTATTAGTAAATAAATGATCAATCTCTACCAGATCGTGAGAAAATAAAATAGAGGTGTTTGCATCCAATTTTTCGGTTAGTCTTTCTAAGGCTTTTTTAATACCAATTTTATCAATATCAGCTGGTCGTAAATCATTAAGGAGGCTCCTCATTTCTACAATTGCCTGGTCAACCATGTTAACATACTCGTTATCATTTCTTAGAAGCGCTTTATTTTTCAAAAGTATAAGACTTTGACCCAAACCATCATGAATTTCACTGCTTATTCTCTTCTTCTCTTCTTCTTCAGCAGTCATAGCAATGGAAATAAGCTCTGATTCTCTTTCCAGTTTATTTTGAACTTTTTTCCGATATCTTTTAAAATATAAATGGATAAGAAGAGCAGCTAGACCAACTAATAAAAGATAAAACCACGGGTTGTAGATAAGGGGTCTCCGAACTTTAATAACATTTACATCAGTTATGCTACAATTCCCATCAATATTACAAACACGAATTTCGAATTCATTATTTCCAAAAGGCATTCTGTCAATAATGATTTTACCATCTTCCGGAACTGTAACCCATTCATCAGATATACTTTTAACTCGATATTGATAGCTTATTCCTAAACCCTTTTCAAACTTTAAAGGATCGAGTTCTATAGTGACATCTTTACTTGTTTTACTTAGAGTTTTGAATGGTTGAGACGATTTAGAGCTATCTTTATTTGAATTTTCCAAGATATTGAAAGAAGCTAATACTGAATTATTCTCAAGTCTACTTTTTTCAGTCAATAGCTTGTTATCAAATTTGAGTAACTTTTTACCATTATACAGCCAAAGTATTCCATTTTTATCATGATCAACTCTCAGCTCTTTTTGATACTCAGGGAAATCAATTACATAATTTGATTCAAATTTATCGACAAAACACAGTGAGTCAAGGTTGTATCCTACCAAGTTTTTATTGGTGCCAACCCATAACTGATCCTTAAACTGAGAGATATCCAATACATTATGCAATCCATTGAGTACATTCAAGGCCTTTACTTTTAAACCGTCTTTTGGATGATTATTCAAGACTTGAACACCTTTGTCATAGGCTATTATTAGACACTCATAATATGAAATAGCTTGTGTTGGTATCGAGGCTAAATTTTGCTCAGTGCCTTCAATTAAATCCAGCTTAAGATTCCCCTCAAGTTCATAGTTCACCTCAAAAATACCTGCATTACTATGTAGTATAATTTGATTATTAAACAGGTTTAAACCATAAGGTACAAGTTGTGTGACTATCGAATTATCCGAAAGACTTATATCTTTATAATAGAGAGAAGATGACTCATTGCCACTAATTTTTAATTTTTCGTGATCTAAAACTATGGCTTTCTCAGAATTTGGAATATGTAAGTAATCAACAACATATTGTTCTTGAATTGCTAGATTTTTAGATAAATTATGAGAATTTAACTCATATGAACTTTCCTTACCTTTAGAATATACTTTGATCTCTTCTTTATTATATAGATACTTTTTTAAATAGGGAGCTTTTCCAACTGCTTGTTTTTTTAATTGAATGTCTTTATCTACGTTAAATAGATAAACTTCCTTTTTCTGCGAAAGAAATTTGTCATCATTTAAACAAAAGAATTGCTTTCTAAATTTTTTGTTCGGTGCCCCATCTAAACTGTAGAAAGAAATTGCTGGACCTGGATGTGAATACAAACCCTGATTTGAGGCAATCCAAATTTTGTCATCACTAGCTATTGTAAAATCATTTACTACCAGATTAGTAAAATCCTTATTGTTGAAAATTGACTTTATTTCAAAAGTAGTTGGATGAACAAAACTCAGGGTTCTACTTTTTAACCAAAGAACATTATTCTTATCCTTTAGTATCTTTGTTACTTTATCCAGATTTTTTGTGGGTATCCTATGCTTAATGGAATCATTTTGGACACCCAGTATTAAATTATCGAAGCTAATCCAAATTACATCTTCATCATCAATAAATAAAGCATGAGCGTATTTGCTTTCATAAATGGATCTATACCTGATGGAGGATAAATTTTTATCAATTATATAGATCCCTCCACTACTATTAATTAACCAAATCCGTCCATTACTTTCAATATCATATGACCAAATATCTTTTTTGTTGTAGCTTTTCCAATTTACAGGCAAAACATTACCCGACTTAACATCTAGAATTCCTTCCTCGACTACTAAAAGAGTATTTTCTTTTAAATCATTAAAAATGAAAGTATAATCTATGTCGGGCTGAATCTGCACATCTCTTTCGTCATAGATTTTTCCTTCTTTTATAAATTTTGATTGCTTGTTTACAGTTCTATACCAATGAAAGTTACCAGCTGCATTGGATTTTGAATATTGATTAATTTGCTCATTTAAACTTAAACCTTGAGCAATACAATTATTCTCTTCTTGTTTAAATAATTCATCAGGAGTGAAAAACCAGATATTATCTCCATCTTCAAAAACTGAGTTTATCTGTGATGTATTATTACACTGGTTTGGATAGACTAAATCAATAAAATAAGATTGGGCATCTATTTCTGAAATAGTTAATAAAATAAAAAATATAGGAAATGAAAATTTCAAATCTCAGGAATTGGGCTTAAATGTTTAAATCTGGTTTTCTCTTATAATATACTAAGAAGACACAAAATTGTTAGCTAACCACTATTTATAATGTATAATAAGCAGAATATCAGTCATTTAGTTTAGACTTTGAATAGCCAGAATCAAGGTTATCACTGTTACCGCTTGTGATACTGTATCTTGTAACACCTTACTCCAATCAGTCGTTATTTCTTTGTCTTCTTCAGCTTCAGAAACTTTTTTGCGCACTTTAATGGTAGAACCCTTTCTTATTTTGGGTGTGTTTATAAAGAATAGGAATGCTTTCGATTTCTTTATTTCACCATTTGGGTATTCAACAAATATACTTTTTCGATCAGCATTTTCTCCTAAGCCACCTGCATATTCGTCAATATAGAACATAGCTCTTTTATTTGACTGGAAAGGTACATGGATACGATTATTCAAATTTATTGCATCGTCAGACAACATTGTTTTCGCGCGAGTTGCACCTTCAATAGTTACAAATTCTTGCTGTTTAGGAATAACGATTCTATCACCATCTTTCACTACAAAGTTAAATTCAGAATTTTCATCCTCGAAAATCTCATCTAATTTAATGACTACTGCACCTAGATTTTCATCTTTTCGATTCAATGTTGCTCCTGCAGGGAAGGCTTCTGAAGTCAAGTTTCCTGTTCGTCTAAGAATATTGGATATCTTTTCATTATCATCCAGAATAGTGTAAGGTCCCGGATATTTTACCTCACCTAAAACGTAAACCGTTTTTTGAACCTCAAATTCAGGCACATAGCGAACTGTTATTACATCATTTGGTTCTAGTGTAAAATCACTTTCACCTTGAATGATGTTAAAGTCCCTGTCCATTTCTAAATTCGAAACTACAACTGTTGTTGGTTTATTATTGGTAATTATAACTCTTGAAATTTCGATTCTATCAGTTGCAGCACTAATCTTGAAACCTCCCGCCAAGGTAAATATATCCTCAATTTTCATGTCCAAACCAAATTGAAATTGACCTGGATTATTGACGGCACCTCTTATGGTTACAAATGCATCCTCAAGAAACTCATTTTGAGAATATATAAATATTGAATCAAAAGGCTCAACGAATATATTTTTTTCAGAGCTTGGATTCTCTATTAAGTTTTCTAAATCATTGACTGTATAATAACGTTTTAGCTTATCATTTAAAGGATCTTGTCGATGAATGATGAGTACTGAAGAAGCATCTCTTCTCAATCCACCACCAAGCATAATTGCATCAGTTATTTTGAGATTGTCTATTGCACCAAACTCAAAAGCTCCTGATTCTCTAATAGCTCCGTCAATAACAAAACTTGAGTTATCTGCAAATCGATTTAAATACCAAACCGTTAATTCATCTTGATTTTTAAGATAAATATTTTCACTACTTCCAGGATTGGATAAAACTTGTTTTAAGTTTATTGGTACATATGAAATGCTGCTATCTAGGCCTACCCTCTTTATAAATGCAACATCAAGTCTTGCTTCTTCTTTGATGCCAGACTTTTTAATCAAGTCTGATACCTTTAACCTTTCAGTGAGTTCGTAATATCCCTCTTGACTAACCGCCCCACTTACAAAAACATAATTTTCTAGATTTCTTTCAATGCTGTTTACCCTTACGAGGTCTCCATTTTCAAGTTTAAACTGTTTTTCAGCAGGCCAATTAACATCAATTATTTTTTTACTATCCAATGAATTTCTGGTGACCTTTAAAATATTTGACTGTGCGTTTATATCAAATCCTCCAGCAAAGTTTATTAGATCCTCTATTGTTTCTGATGGTATCAGTTCATATTTATAAGGCCTGTTAATACCTCCTTCAATCTCAATTAATGACTTTACAGGACTAACAAATATCACGTCATTATCTTGGAGATAAATTTCATTTTCTGATGATGGATTGTTAATGTATTTGTACAGGTCAGCAGAGTTTCTTGTTCCATCTGAGCGTATAATTTCAATCTCCCTTACCGTTCCAATTTTTGTTACTCCACCAGCTTCTGCAACAATAGAAAAAACATGATTCACTGCAGGAACGCTTTGGATTCCAGGCGTCTCTACTTCACCGTATACTTTTACTTGAACAGTTCGCGCGTAGCTAAGGGTTACATCAAATTCACCAGAATTAAATTTGTAAAATTTTGAATATGCGTCCCGCAATTTTTCTTTTGCTTTAGCAATAGTCAAGCCCTTTAGAAAAACTCTTACTGATCCATTAAGAATTTTAATGAAACCGTCATTATTTATCTCATGTAAATCGTCCACTTTAGAAGCTCCCCAAACAGAGATTGCTAACTCATCTCCCACTCCCAAGATGTAATTTGGAGGTGCTTTAATTTTATAAGGATCAGTAGATGAACTTATAGCTCCTCCTTGAAGTATCATTCTTCCGTAGCGCTCGTACTCGATTTCTTCTTCTAATTCATTCTGAATTTCTACGGAATCAATTTCTACATCTAATTCTTCTAATGGCTCTATTGTTTCATCAATTATCTCAGGAGGTATTGTGTCATTTGTTGTGACCAGCTTATCTCTTTCAAGTTCTAATATGATTGACTGAAATTGATTAATTTTTTGAGGTGAATAGTATTCGACACTATCAATATTTAGGTTGTTTTCAGCTAGGATTTGGTTGAACTCTGATTCTGTGATTCCTCTTTTTTGTAGTTCTCTTGTCACATCTGCCTTAGATATACCTGAAGTGTTCTGTGAGCTCAGGTTTGTTGCGATACTTGAGCATATTAAAAAAAATGCAATAAACTTAAATGAAGTCCATCTCCTTAGCGATTTAAACCTACCAGCTTTAATTATGAAGGGTTTAAGATTATGCATTTAATGATCTATTTAAGCTTATAAACATCAAATTTAAAACCATATTTTGAAATCTTGCAGAATATTGGGGTTTTATATGTGTAATTAGTAGATATTCAATTACTTGTGTAAAACTTCTTTATTTCTGAACAAATGTAGGATTGCTCTTCTTTTGTAATTTCGGAGTGCATAGGGAGAGATAGAACTTGTTTTGATAAATGCTCACTAATTGGATAATCACCTTCCCTGTTTCCAAGGTATGCAAAAGCGCCTTGGAGGTGAAGAGGAACAGGATAATAAATCATAGACGGTATTCCTCGCTCCTTAAGATAGTTCTTTAATTCATCTCTTCTTTTACACTGAATTGTATATTGATGGAATACATGGGTCCCATATTTTCTATTTGGAGTTTTTAACTCTGCAATTTCACTTAATTCAGCATCATAATAGTTAGCTGCGCCTAAACGGTGAGCATTAAATGTATCAAGGTGCTTCAATTTGACTCTTAAAACAGCCGCTTGAATGGCATCTAGTCTGCTATTGACCCCAACAATTTCGTGATAGTACTTCACTTTAGACCCATGCTTACAAATCATCCTCATTCTTTCAGCAAGGTATTCATCATCTGTGGTAATAGCTCCTCCATCACCATAACAACCTAAATTCTTTGAAGGAAAAAACGACAATGTTCCTATGTTGCCAATAGTACCGGTTCTTTTAAGTTTGCCCGTTTTTTGTTCAAGCATAGCTCCAATTGATTGAGCATTATCTTCTATGACATAGAGTGAATGCTCTTGAGCAATCTCCATGATTACATCCATATTGGAGCTTTGCCCAAACAAATGAACTGGCAATATAACTTTTGTTTTCTCATTGATTTTATCTTTCAATTTTTCTGCATCAATGTTAAATGTATCTTGCTCAACATCTACAAAAACTGGTTTAAGCCCTAAAATAACGATTGTTTCGGCAGTTGCTACAAACGTGAAAGGTGTAGTTATCACTTCATCTCCTTCTTTTAGGTCTAAGGCCATTAAAGCAATCATCAAAGCATCAGTCCCATTTGCGCAGGGAATAACATGCTTGCATGACAAATATTCCTCTAACTCTTTTCCAAGTGATTTAACAATCGGCCCGTTTATAAACTGCGTTGATTCAATTACTTCAGCAATAGCACTATCTATTTCTTCTTGTAGTGAAAGGTATTGACCTTTCAAATCTACCATTCTTATCTCCTTCACGATATTTCCCATAAGTTTGTGTTCACTGCAAAGAACTGCAAATTTTTAATGTTTATTTTAGCTGCATGAATAATTATATCAATTCTTTTGGACTATCTATTTTATTTATCTGCTGTACCTTCAGTATCTGCAGTCAAGACGAATTTAAAATTAATAGCAACATAACTATTAGTTTAGAATATGGTTATGCTATTCCATCTCAAGATTTAGCACTACGATTTGGTAATCATTCGCTGGCTGGAACTGGTTTGTATTGGTATAATGCTCCATTAAATTTAAGATACGGTATCAGTGCTAATTATATGTTTGGTATAAAAATTAAAGAAGATGTGATTTCATCACTTAGAAATGAAAATCAAGTATTGTTAGGCGTTGATAATAATTTCGCAAATGTTCTATTGAGACAGAGAGGCTTCTTAATTGATGCTGTATGCACAAAAACTTTTGGACTTTTCAAGAAAAACAGATCAAGTGGAATCGAGCTTGGAATAGGTGTAGGTTTAATGCAACATAAAGTCAGAATTCAGGTTGAAACAAATAATGTTCCTCTTCTGTTGGGTGATGCTGTAAAAGGCTATGACCGAAACTCAGTTGGCCCATCACTAAAACAAATAGCGGGTTTTAGATGGAGGTCTATTAAAACCAATGCCAATGTTTCTCTTTTGTTAGAAGTTACAGAAGGTTTTACTAGGCCCACACAAGCGCTTGATTTTAATTCATTACAAGTTGATAATGAGAGACGATTTGATGTAGATTTTGCCATAAAATTAGCCTATTACTTACCCTTAAAGACAAGGGTGCCAAGTGAAGATATATTCTACTAATTTTCATTAAAATATGCTACAAAAGCTATATACCCTTTCTATATTTCTATATTATTCCTTTATCAGAATCTTGGCGCCATTTCATGCTAGAACATCACAATTCTTAAAAGAAAGAAATAGTCAAAAACAATTAAACGAAAAAATCAGCGCCAAGCATAGCATTTTGATTCACTGCTCCTCATTGGGCGAATTTGAAATGATTAGCCCTATTTTGCCACAATTACAGAAGCTTGGCAAACCAGTCGTAATAAGTTTTTATTCTGATTCTGGTTATAATAATGCAGATTTATCGACTTATCCAAATATCAAAAAATTGTATTTTCCATTTGACAAACCTAAAAAGGTACGTTCCTTTTTTGAACGAATAAATCCTTCCCTGGTAATATTTGTAGCCTATGAATATTGGTTTAATTCACTCAAATATTTATATCAAAAAAATATTCCTTACCTATTTATCAATGTTCGGTTTAGAAAAAAAACTTGGTTTTTCAATCCCATTTTTAAATCTTTTGAGAAACTTATCAAGGAAGCAACATATATTTCTGTCAGGGACAAAGATGATAGATCTAAATTGTTAGAAAGAAACTATAAAAATGTAGGATTTCAAAAAGATTTAAGATATGTACAAGCTGGAGTTAATGCTCAGTTTAAATTTACTGGAATACCATTACAAACAAACAGGCTCTGTGTCATATATGGGAGTACCTGGCCTGAAGATGAAAGAATAATTGAACCCTTTGTCAAGAACCATTCTGAGATTTTACATGTAATTGCACCCCATGATGTTTCAACTGAGAACATCAGTCGAATTGAGAATATTTTTAAAGACCAGCATACTATCACTTATAGTCAACTAGTAAATACTGAGATGCATAATGTGATCATTATTGATTCCATTGGTCAATTAAAATATCTATACAAATATGGCAATCTATGCTATGTGGGTGGCGGCTTTTCAAACGGCCTTCATAATATTATTGAACCTTTAGTTTTCAAAAAAAATGTAATCATAGGCCCTAATTATGGTAATGACCCAGAAGCCGAAAATTTAATAAATGATAAAATTGTCTACTCAATTTCGAATTATTCTGAATTAGCATCTACTTTTAATGTTCTTAAGGATAAGGATTTCAAGGTCTTTCCAAATGATTACCATTATGATTTCGAAAATGAAATTGAATTACTAATTAATAAAATTGAATCAATTATTGTTGGAAAATAAATTGGACTTTTCTCAATGTAGTGTTTTAGTGGTCGGAGATATTATGCTTGATAAATATGTTTATGGGCAAAGCACCCGAAAATCTCCGGAGGCACCAATACCTATTCTAGATTTCGAAAACTCAGAAACAAAACTGGGTGGAGCAGCTAATGTGGCTCTTAATGCAGGGGCTTTGGGAAGCAAAGTTCATTTGGTTGGAATAGTTGGAGAAGATTTCGAAGGTAGTCAAATCGATAAATTATTAACTGAAGACCCTTTAATCACAACTCATTTCCTTGCAAAAATAAAAGATCGCTATACCACGGTAAAAACAAGGTTTATTTCGGATAAAACACACCTACTAAGAGTCGATAAAGAACATAAAATTGACATTTCTACAGAGCAATCAATTTTGTTGTTTGAGCGAATTAAGACCATTATAAACGATAATAAAATAACCACAATAATATTAGAGGACTACGATAAAGGATTACTAACCCCCAAATTAATCGAACAAATAATTAGCTATTCAAACTCTTTGAAAATTCCAATTTGCATTGATCCAAAATTCAAAAATGCATCCATCTACAGCGGAGCAACTCTCTTTAAACCCAATTTAAAAGAGCTAAATAGTAGTCTAAATTCAAATTTCCACAAAACGCAAATAGAACAAATTATAGTAGAATGCAAAAAATTAGTAATAAACAACCATTTTGAACAATTATGGGTAACGCTTGGGAGTGCTGGAATACTCTATGTAGATAATCAGTTGGAGTCTAAACATTTTAAAAGCGAATATATTGAAGTTGCAGATGTCTGTGGAGCTGGAGATGCAGTAATAGCCTTTTTATCTTTAGGGATCACCATTTCATTAAACCCGAATGAATTAGGTAAGCTAGCTAACTATTCAGGAGCTCTTGTATGTAAAAATGTAGGTGTTTACAGTATTTCCATTCAAGAAATAAACCAAAAAATAAATTTAGACTTAAAAAATAATTAAACTAGAATGTCAGCTAAGTTCAATGTTGGAACTAAAACTTTATTAATTTAGGAGTTCAATTAAAAATTATCAAAATCACTTATAATTAATTTGACTATGAAAAGAACATTTACCACTTTATTAAGTCTTTCTTTATTTGTCTGTTTTGCAATAACTGGAGCCAATGCTCAAGTTGTTTGGGGTGCAAATGGAGAAGGAGAATTTGATGGCGGTCTTGGTGACTGGTATACCATCGCTGCAGATAGCGCGGATGTATGGGTGTGGGAAGCAGATGCTACAGCAAATTTTAGACAGGCTATGATTCAATCACCATCAGCAGCAAATGGCTGTGCACACATTGATTTAGCTGGATTAACTTGCGCAATTATTGATTGTGCAAATGCAGGTCCTCCACCATACCCTCAACATACAGCAATCTTAGCATCACCCGTGATGGATTTATCAAGTTCAGCTACACCAGTCCTAAAGTATAGCCAACTCCTTGATGATTTAAATGGAGATGCAAATGGAGGTTACTTTGTTCTACTTAGTGATGATGGTGGCGCAACCTGGGGTGATACCATGAGATTAGCTATTGTTAACGAAACAAATGGGGATGTTATTAATACTGAAGATATATCATTACCAATTGATTTTCTTGCAAATAAAGCAAACGCTACCATTGGCTTTAGTGTAGTTTTAGCAGACTTTTATGCGTGGATGATAGATGATGTACAAGTTGTAAATGAAACAATTTCAGATGGTGTGGTGCCTGAAGGTTGGTTCACCACTGCTCCAAACTGGAGAACTCCAGCTTCACAAGTTGACTTAGTACCACTTATGGCTGACGTAGAAAGTAGAGGAAATGTTGGCGTGGAGAATGCTATTTTGAATGCAACTATTCAAGGTCCTTCCGGATTGGAATTTGAAGGAAGTTTAGAATATGGAAATCTTGAACCGACAACTAATTATTGGAATGTAGTTTGGGATGAGTTTTATACCATGTCAGATGAAGAAGGTACTTACACGATAAGTTATGAATTAGTTTCTGATAGCGAAGATGCAGAACCATCTAATAATAGCGTTTCAGCAAATTTTGTAGTGGGTGGTAATACGTTTAATAAGGTAATTCCTGAATCAGAAGCGGGAGCTAACTATTTAGTAGGTCTTGCACCAGGTGGTGGAAATGTTTATAACTCATATGCAAATGCATACTATATTCCTAATGGTGAAGGCTTCCAAGCTACTACCATTAGTACTGGATTTGAGTTTACAAGTAACGCAACTATACAGCCTGCTACAATTATTGCTCATCTTTATCTATGGATAGACGATGGAGATGGAATAGCAGCAGCTACCAATGAAAAATTCTTGGTTGCTAGTGGTGAGTATTTTATGGACCCAGACGAAGTTAATTTCTTTGAACTAAGAAATATTGATATTGAATTAACACCAGATGGTGCTGAAACTCTTGAGTTAGCTCCAAACTCTCAATACATTGCAACGGTGCACGTTAATCCATTAACACCTGGTGATTTCAATGATCCAATTAGACAATTAGGAATGTTTGTTGACACCAACAGAGATTTCTCTTATGGACCAATGCAATTTGCATTTGAAAATTCAGGTACACAAGTAAGAAGATATGGTTCGATGTGGGCTCCAGATGGTGTAGATGGGACACCTTCTGACAACTTAAACAGAACATTAACTTCAGGTATTACTACTCAAGCAACATGGTATATACCTTTAGAAATTGCTATATTCTCAGATGCTGATGATATAAACAACAACTTAAATGTATCTGTTTATCCGAATCCTGCGGATACTGATGTTTCTATAGAACTAGCTTTGGAAAGTATTTCTGAAAAAGTTAATATAACTATTCTTGATATTCAAGGAAAAGAAGTAATTAGAGAAAATAGAGAAAATCTTCAAAATGGAGTAATATCTATAAATGTAGAAAACTTATCATCTGGAGTTTACTTTGCTAATATAGCTACCGATGAAGGCACAATATCAAAAAGAATTATAATTCAATAATTCTTTAGATGTTCTAAAGTAATAAAAAAGGGATGCAGATTGCATCCCTTTTTTTATTCTGCATATAATAGTTCATCCTTATGGATGATTAAACTGTCATATTCAATTTGTAACTCTCCATATTTCTTTCCCAAGTATTCCTTTATTTCTTGGATGTTATTTCTGATTATTTGCACCGATTTAAGCGAATTGACAATTTTCTGCTGAACTAGCCAATCAGAAATTATATTATCAAAAAACACATTAGAAAAGCTTTTTAACTGATCTAAATTTATGGTTAATTGATTTCCATCAATTCCTACATCCAAAATTTCCTGTCTAAAAATGTTAATTCGGTGTTGTGCTGTTGGCACATGGCTTTTTGCGCGGTCTATTGCTTGATACTTTGCGTATTTTCCACTGCTTCCTCTATTTTGCATCATATCCCACTGACCCCAATCTTGTGCCTTTTTTAAATGATGTATGATGTAGTTTAATTCGCTCAGGGACTTTTTTGCTGCATCTAGAGCTTGGGTGTATTCATTTCTATGGAGGATATTATTCTCAAGTGATTTAACCACTCCATTCATTTGATTTTTCAATTTCGCTGAACCAAGATTCATTATTTCCACTTCACGTTTTTTCTTTAATTGATCAAGTTCTTTTTTTAAACTTGGCAATTCAAGTAATTTCTTCTCAAGAATGTCTTTTTCAAATTCCAGGAGTTCAGCAGCGCTACTGCTTTCATTATATTTAAGACTTGCTTCTAAATATTCTTGACGTTTAATGTCAAGTTGCTTTTCTTTGTCGCCTAGAATATTACGAAACATTGAGGTTAATGTCCGATTCTCTAATTTGTCTATACCTTTTTCCCCTTCCTTGACAGAATCACCCAACATTGACAAAACCTCATAATGCTCTTTCAACGTTTCTTTAACTACTTTTAAATGTGAACTCACATGTTTTAAGTTATCAATGCCAAGTGTTACTTCTCTTAGCCTTTCTAATACCGGTGACAGTTTTTTCATATACACTATTTTTGACTATGCAAGTCCTTAAAAATATATCTATCTTAGAATAAAATTAAAATTATATATAAATGGGGCTTTTAAGCGGATTAAAAAAATTATTTTTTGCAGGAGAATCAGTTGTTAAATCAGCATCAGAAAAGGCTGGAGATATGATTGTGGATCAAGGTGCAGAATTACTAACAAAAGGAAAAGATCTATCAGAATCAATTGGTAGCACCGTTATGGATAAAACATCCGGCTTGAAGGATGCTATTTTAGATGGATCAGGCAGTGTCTTAGAAAGTGGTAAAGGTATACTGGATAAGGGAATAGATTCTGTTACCAATAACGAAACATTGAATAAAGGGCTTAATTCCATGGAAGACATTGGAAAGACTCTTATGGAAAAAGGTAGTGAAGGACTCGATAAACTTAGTAGCACTGCCGAAGATCTAGGTGGAATAATTAAAGAAAAAGGAGGTGAAACACTTGAGAAATTTGGAAATCTTTCGGAAAAGGTTGGCAGTGAAATCATTGACAAAGGAGGAGACTTAAGTGAAAAAGTGGGTTCAACTGTTTTAGATGCCAAAGAGAAAATGGTTGAAAAAGCAAAGGAAGTAGGCGGTCAAATGAAAGAAAAGTTTGATCAAACTATGGAAAAAGCCGAAGCTATGGCTGCAGAAGAAAAACTAAACCCTAAAAAGGAATTTGCAGATGACACTTTAGATGCTTCAGGAAGTCTGTTAGAGGGAACTGATGACTTCTTCAGCAAGGCTTCTAAATTCGCCGATGGAGATTACGACGCAATGTCTGAAGGTAAAATAGTAGTAGATGAAACAATCAAAGAATTACCGAAGCAGGACGTTAGTCCAGCCGCTGGATTTTTGGATCATGATGGTGATGGTAATGAACTGATCGATGATGCAATAATCAGCGAAGAAGAATAATCAAATATCAGGCAGCTTTTTTGGAACTTCCTGTATCTATATAACTGAAAACAAATTTAATCCTGTGTCTCCTTTGCATATGCATGGTCTATCAGAAAAAGAGCTAATAAAGCAATGTCTTGCAAAAGATCATTTTGCTCAGAAACAGCTATTTGATAGATTCTCTATGAAAATGCTTAGTGTCTGTAAGAGATACACGGGTAAAATGATTGAAGCTGAAGACTTACTCCAAGAAGGCTTCATTAGAGTTTTTAAAAATTTGCATCAATTCAAGTTCCAAGGTTCTTTAGAAGGATGGATTAGGCGTATTATTGTACACTCATGTATTAAGTACGTAACCAAGAAAATTAATCGTCAAGAATTAGTCGAGTTTACTCAAGAAAATGAGCAAGTGGAAAAGGCCTTAGCTTTTTCAAATTTATCTGCTGAGGATTTATTAAAACTAATTCAAGCTCTTCCAATTGGTTATCGAACAGTCTTCAATATGTATGCAATTGAGGGATATAGCCATACTGAAATTGCTGACCTCCTTGGAATCAAAGCAAGTACCTCTAGATCACAACTTGTAAAAGCAAGAAAAATGTTACAGAATAATTTAGCTAAACTTCAAAAGCTCGTAGGATGAATATAGATGATATTTTCAAGCAGTCACTTGAACATCACGAGAGTGAAGTGAATCCTAATATTTGGGAAAATATAAGCGGAGAAATCAATCAAGTTGACAAAACTCCTATATGGAGCTTTGGTTTTACTAGCAAGTTATTAACCAGTCTCATAGTTTTAGGTTCAATTTCTCTCATTGGATATTTATTATTGAATAATAATCATGAATCAACAACAGAACAACAGTCATCCAGCGAAGAATCAATAATAATAGCTCAAAACAATGAAAAATCTCACAGCTCAGCTGCAGTTAACCATGAAATCAAAGACAGTCAGGCGTTAAACGCAATAGACCGAGAGACGGCACCTGAAAAGTATATAAAAAGTAACTTAAAGACTTCAGAACAAGTCTTAGACTCAGCACTGTCTGCTAATTCAACTAAGATTAAAAAATCTGTAAAGAAATCAAGTCAATCAAGTTTTACAACTCAAAGTCCTAATAAGCAACAGACAAATACAAAATCAATTTCGAAAAGTATAACACCGCTGACAAGCGATGAAAAAGATGAGTCATTAAACCTTTTTGGAAACCTAATATTAAACAAAGAACATAAAAACTCATATGTATCAATTGGTACTAGAAATCATTTGAGGAATGAAGTTGATCTTCCAACTAATGCAATTAGCCCCCTTAAAATTGAACCTTTTGAAATAAAAAGAAAAGCTCAAGAATGTCCTAGTTTTTATAAAAATGTTTGGGTACCATATATGTGGGCAGAATACGGAAGCATCTTTCCTCAACGAACTCTTTCAAGTGAGGAAAGTTATTCAGACTACCTAGATTTACGCAATCAATATGAAATGCCTGAATATTCATTTGATTTTGGCGCAGGTTTCGGACTTATGACACCATATGGTGTCTATGGTGAAATTGGTTTACAATATTCGCAAATACAAGAAAAGTTTTCGTTTACCGATCCTGAAACTGTAAAAAAGACGCAAATTATTACCCTAGACACGCTATTTATGAATGGTCAGATTATCACTAATTCTGATACATCATATATTGATATTCCAGGTGCAGTTACCATTGTTACTCATAATAAATATAAGTTTTTCAATTTCCCAATCATGCTCGGTTATGATCATGCCCTCAATACCAATTTTAGTCTTGGAGTTAAAGCTGGAGCTATCCTTAATTTTAGTTTTAGGCAAAAAGGTAGATTTGTAGACGAAGACAATAATCCTGTTTGGTTTTCATCAAACACTCCAGGACGTGCATTAGCATTTCCAGATAAAATAGGAATGAGTTTTATGACCGGACTTCAGGCAACTTATCATTTTGGTGATCTAATCAGCTTATATTTTTCACCACAGATTAAATTTATACCAAAATCTATAACATTGGATGATTATGTCATCCGACAAACGTATTTAAATCCATCACTAACTATCGGAGTTAAATACTCGATCCTATAAAACCCATATCCAAATTAAGTGACCAATGACGAATAAATTAAATATAATAATTACGCTTTTTTTGCTCATTTTGATATCAGCTTGTAGTAAAGATTCAGAGAATTTTGAGCCTAATATAAATCAGGAGAGTTTGACTAAGCTGTTTGATGAAATTCAAGATTTTCAAGAATCAACAACATTCGATGCAACTCAACCTTTTGATATTGTTACAGAAAATAGAACTATAATTTCCATTCCTGGAGGTATCTTGATTGATGGGTCAGGAACAGAAGTTTCAGGAATTGTCGAGGTTGAGTATATTGAAATTTTAGATAAGTCCTTAATGGCGGTTTACCATCTTGAAACAGAATCAGAAGATAAGTTATTAGAATCTAACTTCAATTATCACCTAAAATTTACTCAGAACGGAAATGATTTAGTTCTAGAACCTAATGCTAAGGTAATATTCAGAGTTCCCTTCGATGATGTTCCAGCAGATCATTACCGTTTTTATGGAAATAACACAAATGAAGTACTTAGTTGGGATTTAGATGGAAATTATAACGGCGGCAATATCGATGCTGATTTGATTAATTATACAGATTGGGTTTATGAGGATATAAGCGGACAAAATTGGAGTGATTTTGGCTATCAATTTACAGTAGATAGATTGGGTTGGATCAGTATTTCTAGCTATTACGGAAATGATGCATTAGAAAATACCAATATATGTGTTGAAATTCCAGATGAAATAGGTAGTGCTAATACAAAAGCCTTTATAATCTACAAAAATTTAAATTCGGTTCAAGAGTTAAAATTTAATTCTGATAATTCGCTATTTTGCGAAAATTTAGGACTAACACCACTTAATGAAGAGGTTACCATAATAAGCATAAGTGCCTTAGCTGATGAGAATTATTACCTTGGTATGAAAGAGGTCATTGCAGGAGAGCAAGAAAGCTTTAACATTATTCTACAAAAAAGAAGCAAAGAAGAAATATTAGACATTCTAGGAATGTTATAAAGAAGTATTTTTATTCGTAAACGGGAGTCGCCTGTCTAGATTTGTCTGGGCAGGCTTTTTTTATAGACTACCGAAATAGTCCTTAATTAAAACAGCATCTTTTGCTTCTAATCTTCCAGCAAGTATCAAACGTAATTCTCGACGTCTAGGGGCAGACTCAAACAATGCTAATTCCTCCTTACTTGATGGTTTAACCTTGGGTACTTTCTTAGGTTTCATGCTCTCTTTATCTAGAGCAACAAAAGTTAAATAAGCATGATTAGTTTTTCTATTATTGGATCCATCTGTGCTACATGCATCTACCTCAACATATACCTCGACTGATGTCGTAAAAGCTTTAGTCACCACAGCCTTTAATGTAATAACATCTCCCAAATAGATTGGGCTTTGAAAAGTGACATGATCTACACTAGCCGTAACGACATTGGCTTCGCAATGCTTTCCTGCACAAATGCCTCCAATAATATCCATCCATCGCATCAAATTTCCACCCATTAAATTGCCAAGTGGATTCGTATCATTGGGCATTATTAATTCAGAACTAAACGAGATAGACTCACTTACTAGTTTTTCATTCATAGTTTTCTACTTGAATTAAATTAAAAGTCTGACAGAAAATTTCTTGCAGTTTTTGTTGGACATCCATCATATTTACTTCTTCTGACAATATACTCCCCAAAGAACATACTTCTTTATCCTTATCATTAATACCGCAAGGCACAATGCCTTTAAAAAAATCGAGATCAGTATTAATATTTAATGCCAGTCCGTGCATACTCACCCACCTAGACATATGGACCCCTATTGCGCAAATCTTTTTATACCTTAAACCATCCTTTATCCACACGCCTGTATACTCCTTAATTCTTAATCCCTCAAGCTTATATAATTTTAATAACTTAATGACACATTCTTCTAATAGCCGTATATACTTATGTAAATCTCGAAAGAGTCGCTCTAAATTCAAGATTGGATATATAGTCCATTGTCCTGGTCCATGGTAAGTAATATCTCCACCTCTATTAATTTTATAAAGATCTATTCCTTTTTCTTTCAATGTCTTTTCACTATAAAGCAAATTTTCAATGCTACCACTTTTCCCAATAGTATATACTGGATTATGTTCGCAAAAAATAAGATGATGCACAAATGGATATTCAGCTAATTTTCGCTTTGATTGGATTAATTTTTGCACTAAATGTCCTTGAAAATCCCAAACATTCTGGTAGTCTACCTTGCGAATGGTGTGAATTTGTACGTAATTAGTGGTGTTTTGCATCGAAATGTAGCTAATTTTCGTTCATCTACTGGAATAAAGCACTAAAATGCTTAATATAATTAAAACCAACACATTATGAAAAGGATTACTTTTCTCTTAGCTTTAATAATCTGTGCATCCTTAAATTTAAAAGCACAAAATGCTCCCAACTTTATAATTACTGATACTCATAATCAAGAACATAACTTATACGAAGACTATTTAGATCAAGGAAAAACAGTACTCATCGATTTTTTCTTTGTGAGTTGTCCTCCTTGCCAATCATTTGCTCCTACCCTTCAAGACCTTTATGAAGAATGGGGAGAAGGAGAAGAAGATGTACAATTCTTTAGCTTTAGCACAAGACAAAGTGATTCGAATGCTTCAGTTGCTGGTTTTGATAACAATTTTGGAATTACATTTCCTTCAGCAGGTAATGATGGAGGTGGATATGATGCAACTAGACCATATGTAAATGGTGAGTTTGGCCAATTTTGGGGAACACCTTCCATTGCTGTTATTTCGCCCGATGGCTCTGTAAATTATAATGTCGGCACAAACCCTGCTAATATAAATGCAGCTCTTCTCGAGGCGACTAGCTCAACTAGTGACCCTGAGCCAGCCATCATAGAAATACACATTATAGATAAATATGGAAATGAAATCGAAATGGTGGATATTAATTTAACCTCTGATGATATAGGATCTCCTAATTTTCCACTAACGCTTGATGAAAACAATCAAATTTCTTTTGAGGATTTTGAAGCACAATTTGGAAATTTTTCAAACCACTTGATTGTACCTTCTAAACTGGATAATTCTTCATCAGGAATTACAACACAAGATATTACTTTGACACTTTGGCATATCTTAGGTATTAAACATTTTGATTCAGCATTCAATGTATTGGCCGCAGATGTAAATAGTGATGATAAAGTGACGGCTTTTGATCTTGTACAAACAAGACAGTTGATCCTGGGGATAATAGATGAATTCCCAAATAGTCCATCTTATAAGTTTGTTCCTGAAATGCATGAAATTGATCCTCAACCAGGAACAACAACAATAGTAGAATTTGTTGCTGTTAAAATGGGTGATACCAGTTACTAAAAATAAAAAAGGGGGCCCGTCTCAAAGGCCGCCCATATAAACCAATCTCATGAATCTTTTGCTATTAATGGGAATTAATAGTCTCTAAAATACCATTTCTATCGAGCACAACCTCAGCATCGGAAAATCCTCTGTTGAGCGCTCTTATCTTAGCATTATTTGCATCTTCAAATGAGTTATACCCACTCAATACAAATATTGTCCAATCTCTTTTTGACCACTGTTCAATCATCCCTAAATCTTTTACTTTATTTACATCGAACCAAATCGGGTCTTCATAGGCAGCTAATCTTACTTTGTACTGATTACCTGTTGTATATCCTCCTGAATAATTTGACCCAAAATCGACATTGTTTTGTCCATTAGATACCATTAGTTCTAACTCTGAACTACTCATCGGTTCATGAGTAATAAATGCATCCGTGAAACCCATATTTTTTATCTGAGCCAATATTTGAGATGCCTGATTCGAATCAGAAAAGTAGCCTAATTTTATTTTAGTAACACTTTGTTGATTAGTCTTATAAATATTTCCGTATTGAACTAATTTTTTAAACGGTAGAATATTCCCTTGAGACTTGTACAGCGCTGCAAGTTGAATAAAATACACTTTGCTTGGGTTTGTAATTACTTCACCATAAGCAACCTTACGTATTCCTGACAAAGACTCTAAAGCTGTTGTGACAGATGTTCCAAAGGCCTTATTTGTTCTACTCATTTCTTCTAAAGAAACTGCAGGTGGTGGAACACTTGATTGTTCTACTTCAATTACTTGTTCAGCTTGATTTGATGTTGTTCCGTTGGAAATTGCTTGCTCATCTAAGTTAACATTTTCAACAGTTGTCGTATTATTAACCAAGGTAACATTAGACTCCTGAGGGATAGCTTCAGCTTGAGGAGCTTCCATAAAATCCTCTAAACTAATGGCAGCTGGTATCTCAGCATCTGCAACATCTTCAGTCTCAAATGATGGGTTTATAACTATAACCTCATGTTCCACAACTTTGATCGCCATGTAAATATCATGTTCTCCCCTACCTCCCAATCTATTTGATGTTAAATATAAGGTGTTTGCCTCCTCATCAAATGCAGGATAAAAGTCGTCTTCTGGAGAATTTACACCATTACCCATATTCGATGGATAATCCCATTCCCCATCGATCACTTTAGAAGTAAAAATATCAAAACCTCCCATTCCATGATGGTAATCAGTAGCAAAGTATAAATTACTTTCCTGAAGGAATGGTGTTATCTCATTGCCCTCTGTATTAATACGATCACCTAAGTTTTCTGGATATGTCCAAATTCCATCTTTTAAATAGCTGACATATAAATCATATCCACCAAATCCACCAGGTCTGTTACTAGCAAAATACATGGCTTTACCTTCATAATTTAAACTCGGGAAACCTGTTGAGTACCCTATTTCATTATATTCAAATGCTTGTTCAAATATCATTCTTCCAGTCTGATCAACCTCAGCAATGTATATATGCATGTCTTGATCATCTGCAAAAATCTCCATTCCAGCATGTGTATAATTATTCTTAGTGTAGGCACATGTCTTACCTGATTTGGCGTATGATATAGCTCCAATATTATATTTTTCAGCATTATCGGGTAATAAGTAATCGGTGTTAGCAGTCTTACCGATTCTCCCTTTTTTAGCTTTAAATAACTGGCTGCCATTTTTATTGATTTTGCTCTGATCATTTCTATTGTAATCTCTCACAAAATCATTTCTGAAAGAAGCAAAAACTATTTCATCATTAAAGAAACCTACTCCGTAATCTGCTTGATCTGAACTAGGCTTGTAAAGTGACAATCTAAATTTCTCATCTTCAGCTAATAATACTTTTGCATAATCACAACTTAAACTAAAGTGTTCACCTCTTTCAGGGTTAAACTGCTGATACATCGCAAAATTCTCTTGAGCCTTATCATATTGACCCATCTTCTTAAGAACTTGGCCATAATTATAATAGAACTCTTGAGGTACATTTTTTGCATTTTCTAATTGACTAAACCATATCGCTGCATCAATACTATTGTTTTGATGGCGATAAGCCTCAGCAATCATATACTTACACTCGTTACAATCAGGATTCGTCTCGAGCTCCTTTTTGAAATTATCTATAGAAAGATCATAAGCTTTTAAATCAAATTGCTTTTGAGCTTTCGTATACAAAGTCTGGCTTTGAATGGGATAATGTAATGCACATAAAACAAGTGCAAAGATGGTAATTCGTAACAGCCTTAAATTCATTTTTGAATAATTTTACTTTATATAATAAATTATTCTAATATCAATCTTGTTGGTAATATTCAACAAATATATATATAAATTTTTATATATAAAGTATTTATAATATAAAAAATATGAATTTATTTTTTTGAATCTGAAGAATCAAAGTTCCATAATAAAAAAACCACAGCCACTCCTGCTATACTTGCAAGTATGCAAAATACAAGCAAGCTGTCACCAATATAACTCATGGGACCTACCAATTTTTCACTTAAAACTTTATACTGCTCATTATGTAAAATAGATAAATCTAATGTTTCAGCACTTATGGATGTTGTCTTTCCAGTTAACTTATCAAGTACTTCAGATGGATGACGCCATGGCCATATTTTATACAAAGATCCTAGCATAAAGCCACTAAGTAGAGCCAAGGTTTGATCATGGTAATGCTTGAATGTCCAACTTAGCACTCGACTAAAAAGAGCTAAACCTATTATACATCCAACAGCAAAAAATCCAACAATCTTGATAGAACCCATCGAAAAGTCAAATACTAAAAGATTTTTTAGAGCAGGGATAACTAAACTATACATACCTAATATAAGTAGCATAAAACTCCCAGAGATGCCTGGTAATATTAATGCTGATATTGCTATTGAACCTGCTAAAACTAAATACAAAGGATTAGCACTACCATCAATTGGATTCAAGATACAGATACCCAAGGCCACAATTACACCCAGTATAAAGATTAAAATTTGAAAAACATTTCCTTGCTTGCGTTTAGAGAGGATATAAAATACAGACATTAAAATCAACCCAAAAAAGAAAGACCATAGCACAGTCGGAAAATGATCAAGCAAATAGGTCACGCCAAAGATGCCAACCACAATCCCCAATAGCATGCCCAGCATTAAACGAATTAAAAACGCACCATCTACTTTATTAAATGCTTGACTAAATTGCCCAGTGAAAATATGTTTAAATAAACTGCCATCTATATTTCTAATAGAAGATAACAAGCGTTCATATATACCCGTAATAAAGGCAATAGTACCGCCGGAAACACCAGGTATAACTTCCGCTATACCCATGGCCATACCTTTTAATATAAGGGATATACTATTCATGTTTATTGATCATGGTTACGACCTTTAATCTCTCCCGCTTTGAAATTCAAATTAAGTTTTTTTTGTGCTTCAAGTTCTTTTTCAGACATAGATATTTGATCTTCGGTGCTTAAATCAGGCTGTCCGGCATCTACCCAAGCTGAATGCCAAACACTCCCTATACTCAATATAGCATCCCTCATTCTAGTTTCTACCATTCCATCCAGCATGGTGTGATATGCTGTTGCGTAAGGTTCACATTGTGTTTGCACAGTTCGCTCCAATCGCTCTTCAAAACAGTATTGTTGATCTTCGGGGAAATCTTGACTTAAAGATTTTTCAAAGGCTAATACCTCATCTAAATGACTGTGACTCGTTAGCACTACATCCCAAAAATAAGCTTTTGTATTCTCAATGTACTCCGCCTTACCTACAAAAAAATCATAGGTTTCGTCTGCAAAAAGCTCTGGCAATCTACTTTCCCAGAAACCATGTATTCCTATTTGATCGGTTAATTGACCATTATAATTTTCAGTAGTGTGCAATGGCACGTGAGCATCTCCAATGTAATGACCAATTTCCGCTGAAAGTCTCAAAATAGCTTCCTCATCTTTAGCTGAAAAAGCGTTTACGAGTTTTTGATAGTATTGTTCCAAATGATAAGGTAAAATCCCATACTCACTAAATGTATCTTCAAAGATCACTTCAACACCATCTTCTGCTTTTATTGGATGATCTAATAAACCATTAAGTCTTGATAGATCTATTATTTTTTCATCTTCATAGTAAATAGGCTGGATTACATCATAAAATAATTGATACATACTATCACAATCCACGATAAATGAAGGGTGTGAATATGGCATTTCTTCCCAGCAATTAATCTGAAACGTGTCTTTTGCGGAAGGAACAATAAACCTACCGTATTTCAGAATGACATCATGCCACAGACGAGGTACATTATCAAAAGGAGCAACTCCCCAATGATCCACATCTATATAATGTCTAACCGCTTCATGCTTGGTTGCATACCTTCTTTTATCCGGATCTACTGCATGTTCGGTTACGTATTCTAAATTGGTTTTGTAAAAAGAGATAAGCGGTGGAGGAAGAGTAAATACTGCTTTCCTATTAATAGTCCGATGTCCATAAAACCCCCAATCAGGCGTACTGAATGATGTTAAGATTATTCCAATAAATATGACAAAGACAATTCGATTCATTATTCATTAATCGTTATAAAAATAACTATAAGGTCTTAATGCTCCTAAAATATGTCTTTTTTGTAATAAATAACTATCTCTCCAGTTGGTCTCCACAAAAAATCGTTCTACCACATGTACCTCATCTACACTTTTTGTGTCCTGATCCTTATCATAGAAATCATCCATTGGTCTTAAGCGCAATAGCTTGGCTACATTTTCATCATTGACAATTTCAATGCTGATAAACGGAGTAACTGAATTGATTGAATCTATTCTTGGATTATATGTTTCAATATTTTCTGAGGGCAAAGATTTAAACACACTCAAAAAGTCTTCGATTGACTGTTGATTTAGATTCTTTTTTATGGGTTCAACGTCAGGGTGAACTGGCTCAACACTCCAAATATTATCAGTTTTATTCATGACAAATGAGTGCTTTCTTTGTTTTGGATAATCCACACTGATGGAAACTATTTTTTCTACATCTTCTTCCAAAATGTATTTGTCCCGTAAATCCATCAAATCATAAATAAATCGCTTTCTTAAGCCACCCTCAGAATATGGAAAATACATGGCATATGCTTTCTCTTTTCCTTTTACTTTGAAATAAGTAGAACGCTCATCATTAGCATTAGGCCCTACTATATAATCTCTAATTTTTGTTCCCGCTTTATTATAGACTTGAACCTTTATTCCAGTTTTATCCATACTATTAGCAATAGTCTTCTGACTAGGTGCCGGAGGGATAAACTTAATTTCCATATTTGTGAGAGTTTCTAAGAGTCGCATCATAATATGGCGATCTGTCTTAAAATACTCATTAAACATCCAAGTATCTTTATCCTTTTTGACTATAGTATACTTTGGGTGTGTTGTGGTTTCAATTACAATTTTGTGGATTTCGTCTACATCCTCCACTGCAAATAAACGATCGCTAAGATCTACACCACTAACCTCCTTAAGATTTGAAGACTCAGCTTTAACTAAGAAATTGTATAAAACACCTAAAGCAATGAGTATCCCTAATAATATTAATATTTTTTTCATAATTATACTTAGTTTAAAAATTCTCAGAATCCAAAATAGATTCCTTTAAAAATTCAAACTTGATCATTCGTATTTTCTGCGGCGCAAAAAGTTATAAACAAAACCAAATAGAACTAATAAGAGAATGGGTAAAGCCACATTTAAGAACTGCCATTTAGTTCGCTCCTCTTGAATTTTGGATTGGTCCAATAGTCTCAATTTAACATCTTTTGATCTTGATTCAAGAAGGCCGTAGTCGTCAAGTAAAAACTCAATAGAGTTTTTGATTAATTGTTTGTTACCAGGATAAGCGTAATCTTCCCATTTATTATAACCAATATCGCTAATCCTATTATTCTCTGGATCATAGAGGTTTTTTATAAAATCGGCATCTGATATAAAGATTTGTTTGGTCTCTACACTAGACTCCTTAAATTCCATATTAATACTCGCTAATCCATCAAGCATACTTTGGGAAACTCGGTTCTTAAAATGAGAATTAAAAGTTCCTTCAGCTAAGACAGCAATTGATTGAGGACCTTTGTTGAACTTAGATAAATCTTCGGTCAACTTCAATATATCAAAGCCAATTCTCATTGGATAAACTTGAAATCTTGAATAGTTAGAAGTTGAAGCAAGAATAGTTCGCTTCATTTTATTTGAGGTTTTCAATGTATCAATGGTGGTTGGAAAGGTAAGGTTTACAAGCCCTATATTCTTAGATATGGGATGGCTTTCATTTCCTTTAACCACTGGGTGATAATACCACTTAAATAGAGAAGTTTGAGGTTTATCACCTGAGTAACCTATTACTTGAGGTATTTTACTAGCTTCTGCATCAAGTACTAAATTAGATTTGTACCTTATTCCATAGTCAAAAAACAGATTCTCTAAACCATGTGCATGCTCCCTAGGGACATATTCTCCATACTTGGCAATGCTATCCAAGGCAACATCGTATTTCTCAACAAGCCAAATAATCTTGCCACCATTCATCACATATTGATCTATCTTAAATAAATCCTTCTCTGAAAATGCTGTTTTAGGTCTGGGTACAATCATTAAATCCACCTCTTGGGTGATTTGATAAGCTGAATCAAGGGATATTCTAGCTACCTCGTAATTCAAGGCCAATTCCTGCTCCAATCTCGCGGTCTGCATTGGCAAAAACTCGGTGTGTCCTTCTAGGAACACAATGTTTTTTCTTGCTCTTTGCACTAGCTTTTGTACCGCGTTGGCTAACTTATATTCTAGTAAATTGATTGAACGATTAAGCACTTCTTCCTCTCCAAGTTTAAGATTTTGCTCCTCTAACAGATTAGCGGCAGTCTGGCGGGTTCCGTATGAAAATAAAGCATAAGGATAAATCAATTTTTCACTGCGTTCACCTTGATCCATGACTCTCAAGTTGGTGGGCAAAATGCCTTGCTTTCGGAGATACTCTACCCTATCATTTACTTCCTTAACTGAACCCTCTGTTGGATTTTCAAATACAAACTCTATATTAGAATTTATAGATCGGAATTGCCTTAACATGTCTATGGTGGCCTCTTCCAGTCGCTGAAATCCTGAAGGCAATTCACCTCCAAGTAAAACCTTGATATAAATGGTTTCATCTACATTAGCTATTAAGTCCCGCGTAGATTCACTAAGCGTAAATCGCTGATCATCTGTTAAATCTACATATCCAGTCCATTTATCAATGAGTGCATTGCTAATGATTAATAATCCTGCCACGATACAGGTTGTCACTATAGCTTCTATTCGTTTCTTCATGACCATTTGCGTTTTGAAATGGCTACTAAACTTAACCAAACAAAAAAGCTGGCTAAGCTTAAAAAATAGAATAAATCTCTGAACTCAATCTTCCCTCTTGAAATCGATTGATAATGATACTCTAAACCAATCTTTTCTACCAGATGATCCAAGCTGCCGAAGAAAATGGACAGACTACTCAGATAGCTGAAACTCAGATAAAATATAAAGCACAAAAAAGCCCCAAGAATAAAAGCAGAAATTTGGTTGCTAGTAATGCAAGAGGCAAAAATTCCAATGGCTATGAAAACCAAAGACAAGCAACAAAGCCCTATATAAGAGCCAACAACTGCTCCACCATCGATATTACCTTTAGGAAAACCCAATTGGTATATACTATAGTAATAAATAATCGTTGGCAAAAGTGCAAGCAACACCAAAGTAAAAGAAGCAAAATATTTAGCTAAAACTATCTGATAATCTTTAAGCGGCTTAGTAAATAAAAATTCCAAGGTTCCCTTTTGCTTTTCCTCGGCAAAGGTCCGCATGGTTAAGGCAGGAATGATGAGCATAAATAACAAAGGCGCGATACTAAATAACGAATCCATACTAGCATATCTATAGTCCAGTATACTAGTATCATTGAATACCCACATAAATAGTCCTACAAATAAAAGGAAGACTCCAATCACTAAGTAGCCTATAAGTGAACTGAAAAAAGACCGGAGTTCTTTAAGGTATATACTACGCATTGGCCTTATTGTTTTTGGTCAATGTCTGGAAAACTTTCTCAACACTTGCTTCCTCCAGTTGCATCATTACAATACGGTTTTGAGATTGCACTGCTAAATCAAAAACAGGAGCTCTTAAATCAATATCTCGATTACTTGATATCTTATAGATTTCATTTTCGAGTTCTACCTTTTCCACTCCTGATAAGCGTTCTAATTTAGATTTATCAAACGACTTTTCAAATGCAACCCGCAACATGGTATGGCCCTTTATACGACTGCTTAAAGAGGCAATTGGGTCGTCAGCAACTAACTTACCTTGATTTAATATAATTACTCGATCACATAGAGCTTCGACTTCTTGCATAATATGGGAAGAAAAAATAACGGTCTTGTCTTGACCTAGCGTCTTAATTAATGATCTGATTTCAATCAATTGATTTGGATCTAAACCAGAGGTCGGTTCATCTAAGATTAAGACTTTTGGATCGTGTATAATGGCCTGCGCTAAACCTACACGTTGTCTATATCCTTTAGAGAGGCTTCCTATTTTCTTCTTTGATTCTAAGCTGAGACCTGTAGTTTCAAGTAACTCCTCAATTTTTTGTTTTGGCTTTGCAATTTTATGAATACTCGCCACCATCTTCAGATACTCAACAACATACATATCAAGGTATAGAGGATTATGTTCGGGTAAGTAGCCTAACAATTTTCTGACCTCCAAAGGATCTTTGCTCACATCGAAACCGTGAACTATGGCTTCACCTTCCGACTGTGGTAAAAAACATGCAAGAATTTTCATGGTAGTCGTCTTCCCGGCTCCATTTGGCCCCAAAAAGCCAAGTACCTCTCCTGAATTGACTTCAAAAGAGAGATTGTCTACAGCACGTTGAGCACCATATATTTTGCTAATATTATTTACTATTACTGACACTATTATTTTGATTCATCCGAATCTCTAAATTTTCTATCAAAGAATCCAGAGAAACAGCATCATTTAAACTTAGTTGTCCTGAAGAAGTTCTAACTAAATCATATAAATATGCTCCAACACCTAATTTTTGTCCAAGATCGTTTGCAATAGATCGAACATAAGTCCCCTTAGAGCAATGCATATCTATATACACTAGCGACCCATCAATTTTATTGACCTTTATCGATTTTATATTAATCTCTCTGGGATCTACTTTAATTTTCTGACCCTTTCTTGCTAGCTTGTATAGAGGAACACCATTCTTCTTAATGGCAGAAAACATAGGTGGCATTTGTTCTTGAACCCCTTTAAAGCTTTTAACGGCTTTTTTTACATCAGCATCTTTGAGATGTTTAGTTTCTTTAATATTCTCTTCAGGATATTCTCTGTCATAACTTTCAGTGGTAGCTCCAAGCTTAACTACAGCCGAGTAATGCTTAGTATCATTTTGAAACCCACTAATCAACTTGGTATTTTTGCCTGTGCATAATACAAGCAAACCAGTCGCTAAAGGATCAAGTGTCCCAGCATGACCAACTTTAAAATTTTTAATGTTATAAATTTTCCTTAAGCGGTTTCGCACTTTATTGACCACGTCAAAAGAGGTCCAATTCTTAGGTTTGTCCACTAAAATGGTAGCTCCCTTATGGAAGTCTACATCTTTATAATCCGTAGTGTTTTTTATTATTATAATATCATCCATGGTTCACTCAGCCCTTTAAATAATAAAATATAATGGTGAAGATAGCAATAGCAAAACAGTATATGGTGAAATATTTCAGCTTCGCTTTTTTAACAATATTTACCATTAGGCCACAAGCTAATAATCCCGTGATAAATGCTGCTACAAATCCTACAAGGTATTGACTAAAATTTCCAGTAAGCATTTCTTCACTAGTCCCATCCAATAAATCCTTAAGCATTTTTCCTATGATCAAAGGTACAACCATTAAGAAAGAAAATTTAGCCGCATTTTCTCGTTTCACCCCTAAAATAATGGATGCAGAAATCGTCGATCCAGACCTAGAAATTCCAGGGATTAAAGCTATCATTTGGGCCAAACCGATTATTATTGCTTCTTTGGGACCTACCGATTTAAAGGCTTTTCGCTCTCTATCTGCAAACCATAATAGAAGACCCGTAATCATCAACATACACGCCACCAGAACAATAGAATTGGTAAATAAACTTTCTATTAGTTCGTCAAAAAACAAACCAACAATAGCTGCTGGAATCATCGAAATCAGAATGTAAGCAATGTATCTCCTATTTTCGAGCAATCTTACATCTAGGAGTGAAAGCACTTCTTTCCTAAAATAAACAATGGTACTAATAGCTGTGGCAAAATGTAAAACAACACTCATGTAAACGCTCTGATCTGAGAGTCGATCTTCGCCTAAAAAGTATTTTGCCAATTCAAGATGTCCTGAACTACTTACGGGCAAAAATTCAGTTACTCCTTGGACAATTCCAAGAATTAATGGCTCTAACCAAGAATACATGATTACTTTTTAAGAATAGCGTAAACTTCAATAATTAAACCTGCGAGAATGACGACAGGAGCTAATAAGGTTCTTCTCCAACTGTAGATCAGAGATTCATCCCAAACATCTTTGTTGGGCATATTACCACCCATCATTAAAAACATACCGATGACTATAAGTGCTATGCCCAGTAAAACCCACTTGTAAGAAGTTTGATTAAAAAGTAGGGGTTCCTTAGCAACTGCTCCAGTAGTTCTTCGCTTTTGGGTTGTAGCTTTTACTTTTGTCTCTTGATCCTTTGTAAAATTTGCAACCTTCTTTTTTTTATCACTACTCATAGTTATCGGTAATATTTAATGTAAAAATGGACTTTTTTTTTCTCAATAATACAGATCGTATAAGTTTTTCGACAAATACTTATTCATTTGGATGTGTGTGGACAATCTTGTGACCAACATGGTTAACAAAATGGCAATGGCAGCAGAACTTAAAATCCATTCTAATTTCATAAATTCAAAAATGCTCGGGAATAACTGATATAGAAGAAATATCGAAATCAAAACCATCACCAAACCCAACACATATGATCTATAAAGAACCCATTGCGTACGTCTCAAAAATGGACGCTTTATGAAGCTTGTTTTAGCCCCAACAAATTCCATGTTTTTAATTAATATTTTGTCACTGTCAATTAATGATTTTATAGTATTCTGAAGGATAATCATCCCCAATAGTATAAACACCAAGGCTAAGACCAGCAAACCAAGCTGAAAGAACAATAATTTACTTTTAATTTCGCCAAAATTACTTGACTGATTGTAAAATTGCCTCACCCCTTTTTGCCCTTCTATGCTCTGCTCGAGATTATCTAAATAATCAGTTTCAAAATAAGATTCAGCGACATTGAACAAAATAATATCATTAAAAGGGTTTTGCCCATCCAACATGGTTTCTCCTAATTGTTCAGCCATAAAAGATAAAGCATCTTCTTTAGGAATAAAATCAATGGATTCTTGGATCACTCCTTCATTTTCATTTAGTATGGAAACTAATTTAGTTTTAGAATCCATATCAAAATCATTTGTTAATTCGACCGTGAAGTTGATTTTTTCTTTAAAGTATTTCGTTATATTTTGCGAGTGAAACAAAACTAGAACATAAAAAAAGATTATACTTACCACGATACTCAGAGTGAGTATACTTGTAAAGAGACCTGTATTTTTTTTTCGTTCTTTCAATACGACATATATGTATTTTGCAAATATAACCTTGATATTTCTATTTTCGGCAACTTTCGCATTCGGACAAATCGAATTAGTAAATCCCTCCTTTGAGGACGAACCAGCTGATGCCACTCTACCTTCTGGTTGGTGGAAAATTGATCGAGAAACAACTCCAGATATATTGCCAGGATTCTGGGGTGTTTATAACGAATCAAGTGATGGAAACAGCTACCTTGGACTGATAACAAGACCCAATAGAACATGGGAATGCATAGGCCAAAAACTTTCAGTAGCACTGCAAAAAGAATCTTGTTACATGATGAGCATTGATTTGGCCCATTCAGATACCTATGCAGGCTATTCCTCTCCTACTAAATTAAAGGTGTATTTGTCATCAAAAAAGAAAAAGAAAGAACAGCTCATTTACGAATCACCCATCATAGAGCACGAAGATTGGGAAACATACAAATTTAAATTCACTCCAGAAAAAAGCATGCAGTATCTCTTAATTGAAGTTTACCATGATGATGTGAAATCCAAAGGTCATGAAGGAAATATTTTAATCGACGCTATCAGTCCGATTGTTTTATGTAACAAAGCCTAAAATATATTAAATGAAAAACCTCTTTATACTTTTTGCTTTTCTTATTCCGTCAGCCGTCGTTGGACAATTTAAATTTGGAGCCGGCCTAAACTATATTGAAAGGACGAATCAAATCGGAGTTCATGCGAAGACCGCAATCGGGGTGAATGACAAAATTATGCTTAACGGATCAGCAACGTATTACTTAAGCAACGCAACTAATTTTGATGTTAATGTAGATGTAAATTGGCGTATTTTAGATGTTAATGATGTAGTTTTTATCTATCCCTTAGGTGGACTCAATTTTTTAAAACAAAACAATAAGGATATTGATATAGGTATTAACCTTGGTTTGTTTTCATATTTCCCATTGTCTTCACGATTAGATATGTATTTGGAACCTAAAATAATTGTTGGTTCCATTAATAGCTTCGTAATAAGTGCAGGAGTCTTTTTTTAAAATTAACTAGCTAATCACTGAATTTTATTTGGTTCAATGTTAGGAAACGCATTTGAAATACACGGCCACAGGGGATGCAGAGGCTTGTTGCCAGAAAACACATTAATAGGTTTTACCAAGGCGATAGAAATAGGTATAACTGCCCTGGAATTAGACATTGTATTGTCTAAAGATGATCAAGTAGTAATTTCTCACGAAGGATACTTTCACCCTAATTTTTGTTTAAGACCTGATGGTAGCGACATTGAACCAAATGAAAAAATATGGTTGTATGATTTAGATTATAATGAAATAAGAACCTACGATTGCGGATCAAAAGCTAATCCTGCCTTTACTCAACAATTAGCAAAACCTAGCTTTAAACCAACGCTTCAAATGTTGATTGACATGATAGATGGGCTTGCATTGGAAAAGGAAATTTCACTAAATATCGAGGTAAAAATTGAATATGACGACCAGCATAAATCGAGAGTATCAAGAGAGATTTTTGCTGAAAAAATCTTAGAAGTTCTTCAACTAAATAACTATGAACCTAAATGTTTAATTCAATCATTTGATCAGGAAATACTTAGAATTATCAATAAAAAACAGCCTGATATACAAATCGGATTACTAAATGACCAATTAAAAACAGCGAAAAAATGCATTTCAGATTTAGGCTTTTTACCCAGTTATTATAATCCATACTACAAACTGGTAACACCTAAGATGATTAATAATCTGCACCAAAGAGATATTAAAATTGTTCCATGGACAGTAAACAAAAAACAAGAAATGAAAAGATTAATACAAATGGGAGTCGATGGGATTATTACCGATTATCCTGATGTGTTAGTAGGCTTGGTAGCAGAGAATCGGACATAAAAAATGGCAGCTTTAAACAAAGCTGCCAATAGCTAACACCCTATAATATGAGAAAATGATAGTGCGAATATATACATTAATACAGAAGAATGCTTGTCAAATTTCATCAAGTATAAATAAAGTAAGTCTTAAAGGGCTTAAATACTTATAAATAGGGGTAATCCACTAAATTTTAGTACATGAGTGTAATAGAGATCACAAAACCTAAAATCCAAATCGATCCTGACTTATTGTCCAAATTGAGTACTCAAACAGAAGAGCTTGGTCAGGTAATTTTGCACTTTTTATTTAATGTTCCTGTCTTCTCGGAAGGAACAAAAATTAGAATTTGGCCGAGCTCCTATCTATACGACCTAAATTCGGATCACGTTAGCGAATTAGTCCATCATGAAAATATTACGCTCTATCCAAAATGGCAGGATATCGAGGCAGGTGGCCAGCGCTTCTTTTCGCTTATCTTTTCGGGATTACCTAAATCCTGCACACTGTTTGATTTTGTAGAGGAATGTGATTCTCAATATGGGGCCTTTGAAGTCAGAAATATCCAGCGGAATAATACAGATGTTTATTATTTTATGATGCGATAAAGAGATTATTTTCTTCGTATTTATTTAATGACTTCCTACCTTACTTATTATACTCTCATTCATTATATAATCTGACTGATCAAAGATTAAATATTGTTTTTATAATGTTCGAATCAGATCAATTTAGTCTTCGAATTAGCCAGGACCTAAAGACATTTATTGTCCTTTATATAGATATAAATTATCCATATTCACTTCTCTTTATCGATTATAATTAATAATTTAAGGAGACCTAACATAAATTAAACCTAATCATTATGACCAGAATACTATGCTCGATAGTAATTATACTTTCATTCTATCTACAATATTTGCAAGCCATACCTTAGATGATGCTCCTTTCGGAGTCGATTCTTCCTCCTGCTCAAATCCTTTAATAGTAGTAAATCCATCTACAAGTTTGAATGGCAGTTTTCAGTTTGATTGCTATGAAGGTATACTTTCTGATTGTTCTATGACTATAGACACTGGTTGTTTTGAAGGCATAATACCCATGGCATGGATCGCAATAGAAACCGATGAAGACGCTGTCTCGTTATATCTAAATGTTTCTACATCCTGTGGCTGGAATCCCGTATTTGCGATTTTTGAAGGAACATGTCCTGATGGCTTGCAAACTATAGGGTCTGATGACAGCCCTGCTTGCAATGTAGAATGGATAAATCCTGAACAAATTAACCAGCACGTTGCACCTAATTCCACTTTCTGGTGGTAAAGGATTCACCATTACCACTACCTCAATTCGTGGACTACTTTCGCAATCTAAAGCAGTATTGTAGCAAGTTACATAGAAACTTTTTGTTGAATTTATTGTCGGAACATAAGTGATCCCTGTATTAATCACTGTACTTCCTGATGGGCTGTCATACCATCGAATTTCGTCACAATTTGCTCCACTGCTAGCAGCCAATTCTACTTCACCTTCACCACAATGTTCGCCGCCAGTAACCGTCGGATTATTGGCTGGACAAGCACACATCGGGCTATTTACTGTTTCCATAATTTCACAATTTGTAAATGAATTAGTCAGTGTCAAATTTGCACTTGTTCTAACACTATTACATTTACTGTAAAATTTGGAGTCATGCCTGTTACAGTTCCACTATCGCTCGACAATCCATCAGCATCATAGCTTGTAACACTAATAGAATAAGTCAAATTATCGGAATCACACATTGCTCTCCTAAAGGATATGGACCTGGACCCAGAAAAGAAGCTTCTAATACTCCTGTTGTGGTATTATAAAAATACCAAGAATATAAAGCCGTACTTGGTAAAGCCGCCAGGTTTGACAATTTTGCCTGTGGATTACAACCGGTCATTACTGAAACACTAGGATCTGGATATAGGCAGTTACAATCAACCACCTCGATTTGAACACCTTCTTTGGCCACACAGCCTCCAGTATTAAATGCATCTAATTGAATTTCCACTAGAAAATATGATTGATGCGTAAGGAAAGATTCCCACAGCTGCGAACCCCGAAGGTCGTGGAGGTGTACAATCTCTTGTAGTTAGCGAAACTGATTTAGGACAAGTTAAACCTCCAGAAGTTACATTAACGGTAGCGAATCGGCTTGCAGCGCCTGCTTGAATCGTTACCATGACATTAGAACCCGTGGTGCCCGAAGGCATCAAACCAGGTGAAAATGTCCAATTATAAGAAGTCCCTCCAAAGGCATTTAATGTAATGGTTTGTGGTGTTGTGAAATTACATGGATCGAAGCCATGGGCCGAAACACCTGCCCCAGATAAACAATTAACCGTAACTAAATAGCTATCTGATACAGAGCAACCTGATCCATTCCCTGTGACTGTAATACTCGTAGTTCCAGTTGTAGCAAAGTTGATAGTTTGTGATGTACCTGTCCCAATGGTATTTCCATTTACACTCAGGTATAGTTTGTGCCAGCTGTGGTGGGAGCAACCTCCATCTTCTTCACATCCTTGAGCTTGGATAGCATTTGAAATAAATAGAAGAACTAGGAAGAAAACTCCATGAAATGCTTTTATTGGTATTGTTTTAAGTAGAATTTCTGCTTAAAAAAATCAACCTCCCATCATCTTATTAAATATCTTAATGAATCGCAATATACATCGACTTCTATGATTCCATCTACTGCATCATCAAAATCATCACACGTA
>JAHDEC010000045.1 GCA_020629035.1 Saprospiraceae bacterium
AATGTCCCGGACGTATAAATATAATTGGTGAGCATACGGACTACAGCCAAGGTTACGTGCTTCCAGCCTGCATAAATAAATATGTGATGATGGAAATGACACCTTCAAATGATTGGAGATTACATGCCTTAGACGTAGAGCAAGTAGCCAGTTTAGATGACACTCATTGCCAATGGCTAATATATTTTATAGGTGTTCTAACCGAACTAAAGGCAATCGGTGCAAGGCTCGAGCCTATGGACATTCAATTTAAAAGCACTATTCCTATAGGAGCCGGTTTATCTTCATCTTCTGCTATCACCGTTGCGTTTCTATACGGCCTAAACGAATATTTCCAATTAAAACTTAGCAAAAAAGAAATGGCCATTATTGCTCAGAAGTCTGAATGGCACTCAGGAGTAAAGGGTGGTATCATGGATCAATATGCAATGCTTTTTGGAAAAAAGGACAGCGCCATTTATTTGGACTGCTTATTATTAGAACATGAGTATATAGATTGCCATTTAGAAAGTACAGAATGGTTATTATTAAATACAAACGTATCACATACATTGAGCGATTCGAGTTATAATGATCGTAAAATAGTTTGTCATAATGGCTTAGATAAATTATTGAGCACCTTAGAGCTAGAAAATTATCAAGCTATTAATCAGGTATCTTTTGATGTCTTAGAAAAATCTTTAGGGGGAGAGGAACTTGATTTCGTACAATATTTGTGGAGTGAGAATAAGAGGGTACAGAATATGAAAGATGCTTTAAAAGCGGCAGACTATAATCTGATTGGAAAATTACTTACTGAAGGACATGCTGGTTTATCGAGTAAATACCGAGTTTCTTGTTATGAATTAGATTATCTGGTTGAGGCCTTAGTTGATAATCCTGATGTGTATGGTTCACGGATGGTAGGAGGTGGTTTCGGTGGTTGCACTTTACAATTGATTAAAGAGGGTAGTGCTGAGCGTATTTTCAATAGCGTCAAGGATGCTTATCAAACACAGTTTGGTATTAACCTGTCATTCATTAATGGTAATGTTGTTGGTGGTGTAGAGCTAGTTGATTCATTTACTTAATAGAGTGCACTACTAAAACCCCAATTGTTTAATCACCGAGTTTCGATCTAATACTTGTGAGTGACCCGAAATTAGCTGCTCTTTAAAATGGTAAATGCTTATCCCATTGGTTTTTATTTTCTTTTTTGTGGCTGGGATTTCTCCTATCATTCCAAGGTTTTTGCCGCTAAGAATCCAGCTAAGAGCTACATGGTTTTCATTTTCGATAGCATAGGTAATTTCAAAGTTTATGTCGGGAAACGAATTAAATGAAAAGTCCAATCGCTCAATAAATATTTGGTGATCTAAAATTTGGCCTTCCCAAGGATCACCCGGATCAAGACGGATGAAGTATTCTTTAGCTACAAATTGAGGTACTAGGTCTTTACGCTTTTGATTCCAAACTTTAGTTATAAAGTTCCTAAGTAATTCTTCTTTAGACATAGCTGGCATTTTAGTTTTTGTTCAATATCGATTCACTAGGCTACTAAATAAAAAAGCCTTGCTACAAAGTAACAAGGCTTTTTTATTAGTTAAATAGAACATTAGTATGTCCACAGATCATGTTCGAAATTGAACAGTTCCATTTTTATTTTTTCAGATTCTAAAAGTCTATCAATTCCAGCTCTTTCATAACCTTCGTACATATCCTTGATTCTTAAATCAAGCGAGTTTGAGCGTTTGGTTATGTAGCTACTGAAAAATCGTTGTTCGAATAAATCATACCACGACATAGGTGCTATGTCATTATTCTCATTGTATACTCTAACTTTTGCTAAAGGCTCTCTTAGTTCAGGATAATATAACCAGAACAGAGGACCTGAATATTTTAATTCCCCAGTATCAGGATCAATCTCATCTTTGATTGGAGCGATACCTAAAATTCTAACATCCATTCTTGATGATTCTTCATCGAAGAACCACATTTCCTTCACTCTAAACTGATTAATATCTTCCCAGTTTAAGATATTCTCTACGATTTGAATTTTCTCTTCGTAAGTATCATAATCAAAAGTTACAACTGTATCAATTTTATTAAGTTGAGAATTTACTTCTTCCATAGTTAACGGCTCAGTAAATTGCTCATCTCTGAAAATAGATATGTCTCCTGTTTCAGCGATTCCTTTCAAAATATTGAAGAAAGGTTCGTTTGGATACCTAAAAGGAAGATTCATTTTTTCTCGAGTATCTATAACTCTCCAAATCTTCTTTTCCCATGCAATATCAGCTTCTCTGATTGGCTCATATTCCAAGACCATTCCTTGTTCTACTAGTTCTCGTTGAACTATATCATCAAGGTATTGTGATTGATCAAACACTTCGCTTGATTCAGTCATATTATCTTTATCTTCTATCTCGATTTGTGCAAATATAGAAGCACTTGAGATCATTAGAAGAAAACAGAAAAATAGGTTTTTAGTAGTCATAATAATATCTTTTTTAGAATCTGTTTTTATTATCTGATGTTGAATACCATTTGTCCAATATCTCTAGCTGCAGCATCACCAGGACACTTACACTTAATATCTTCATAGAAATATTTATCACCCGGAGTAGCCTTTTTAACTAAAGACTGTGCTTCTCCGCCGTACTTTCCACCTTTGTTAACAGCAAACTGAGGATCTTGTCTTTTGGCAACTCTTACAAGTCTAAATCCTACAACATTACATTTTGCATCAAAATCAAAGTTTTCCAATACAGGGAATACACCTGGCTGAACTTTAAATTCACCAGAACCCATTCCTCCACCTCTAGACTTAGATAGTTTTGGCACTGGATCAGGAATTCTTTTTACTCTAAAGTCTTTGCTAGCATTCATACCTGGAGCAGATACATTTACTTTAGCATCCTGACCTTTTAAGGTAGGTTTAGTAGCTCTTACTGTAAAAGTCCCGTCGCCATTTTTGTTAATGGTAGCTCCACCGCCACCGCCCATACTAACCTTGATCTGGTTAGAAGGTACACCAGCTGCTGAAACCTCAACAGGGTTGTCAACACCAATGTAGAATACATTCATCTTTGCAGCAGAAATAGCAACTGATCTTTCACCTACTTCGTATGAAAATTCTTTTTTGTAAGTATCTGTTTTTCCAGTCACAGGATTCGTAATTGATGCTGAAGCTGAATATTTTTTAACTCCTACAGAAGATGCTGTTTCTTCAAATGTAGCTTTACCATCTTTATCAGTTGGTACTTTTCTTCCATTTACTGAAATAGAAATTCCAGTCTTTGAATCCGCACCAGCAAAAGCACTTAAGAATAAATCTGCCTTATACTTTTCACCTTTAATGATGTATGATTTTTCAGGAGCAGATACAACAGTAAATTTATCCAATACTAAATCTTTGGTTGTTCCCACTTTTCCAGCTAAATAATTTAAGAAAGCTGCTTCTGTTGATTTAACATCGTTTTGAAATTTACTAAAAATCGGTAATACTGCTTGTAAAGGCATGTGGCTGAAATTAAAATGCGACCACGAAGGTTTACCTTTTTTCTTCCATGACTCATCATCAATTTTTACACTAATTTCTTTCTCAAACTTTTCTTTTTCATTTACATCTGTTGTAGCAGGATCATCTTCAACTAGTGCTAACAATGCTTCCTTGTATTCAATTAATTTTTGTTTAAGTTCAGCGCCTTTTCCATTACCATCCCCTTTAGGGCCGTCGACAAGATATCTTGTGGTAATGTCATAATCTTTTTTTGCTTTTAATTCGTCCGTAATCTCACCTGTTTCTCTATCAGCAACATAACCTTTATCATTTACCATAGTATCAATAATACTTTGGATGTAGTCATTCATGTTTGCAGATAACTCTCTTCCTGGATCTATAAGATCAGCGTATTTAGCTAATGAAGCTTTCTTTTTTGCTCCTTCACGGATAGCTCCCGGTAGGGTGCCATTCGATTGGTCTAGAGTAGCATTCGATTTTATTAAACCTTTATCAACCATCTTAAATGCATTAAATACCTCAGCAGATACATTTAGTGCAAGTAGAGCGGTTAATACAAGGTACATGATGTTAATCATGAGTTGCCTGGGTTCCTTAGGAATAGCCATTTATTTGTTTTTTTTAATGGTTAAATAATTAATTAACAATTCCTAATTACCCTTTAAATGCAGAAAGTACGTTTCCGTAAACTCCATTTAACGAAGATAAATTCTGATTTAATGAAGCAACATTTTCTTTATATAACTTAGTATCATCAATGGTATCATTTAATGATGACATAGCTTCGTTTAATTTAGTATAGAAATTACCCATACCTTTTATTTGCTCTGAAGTTTGAGAAAAATCAACTTCTTGTAAAGCTTTTAATGAACCCATAGATTTAGACATTCCTTGTAGCTCATCTAACATTCCTCCTAATCTTCCTTCTACAACGTCAGCATCTAATGATCTTGGAGCTCCTCCACTTGCAGATAATGGTGTTACACCTGCATTGTAAGAATCTAATCCCGGATAAAGTTTTTCCCAGTAGTAATCTTTTTCTGGTGGTAATAAACCTAGCATTAAGAATAGAAATGCTTCTGTTAAAAGACCAACAGTAATCAAAATGTTTCCAAGGGGGTGACTTGTAATCTTAGCTAAGGCACCAAGCATCACGACTGCCGCACCAACACCAATTACAAAATTTTTGAAATACTTGAAACCTTTAGACTTAATAAAACTCATTTTGTTTTTAGTTTAATGTTTAATAATAAATTGCTCAATACAATTTTAGTATTCTGATTAGAGAATTAATTTTTATTTGGTTTGGTAAGGTTAGGTATAGGAATTATCAAATGATATTAAAAATCATTCATTGATCGACCTAAGAAAGTAAGTGCACATCTAAAACCTATATACGATTTTGAAGTGTCCTGATATTCCCAATGTCTTGTGCCTGTTTGACAGTAATATGCGATATCTTTCCAAGATCCGCCTCTTATTACCTTTCTCTTAAGAGAGATATGATCTCCTTCTTGCGCATCATATTTTAAATCTGGATTTAAATCATGTACTGCAGCGTAAGCATTTGGATGGTAAGCTGTTTCAGTCCATTCTGAAACGTTTCCAGCCATGTTATAAAGACCATAGTCGTTAGCGAAGTATGCATCAGCTCTAACTGTATAGAATCCTCCATCCTCTGGATAGTTTCCTCTACCAGGCTTAAAGTTTGCTAATAAACAACCTTTTGCATTTCTTATGTAATATCCACCCCATGGGTATGGAGCTAAATCTCTTCCACCTCTTGCTGCATATTCCCACTCTGATTCTGTAGGCAATCTGAATTGCTCAGTGTTAGGCTCGTCACCTTTACCTTCATTCCACAATTTAGTTCTCCAGTGACAAAATGCTTTTGCTTGCTTCCAGTTAACTCCCACTACAGGATAATCATCAAATGCTGGGTGCCAAAAGTAATTTCTTGTCATAGGCTCATTATATGAGTAGGAGAAATCTCTTATCCAAGCCATTGTATCTGGGAAAATAGCTACTTCGTCTTTTTCAATCAATGTAGATCTAACAACATCATTACCTGAATGAGCGGCTCTTTTGCTATCCACCCAATCATAGGCATAAACAAAATTACGAGTGTCCATTTCACGCTTATTATTTATCATCATATCACCAGAGTAATACATTTCATCTAATGTCTCGTCTGAGTAATCTAATTCGTATTCCCAATCCAAGATTTCATTTCCGTAGTTATCCTCGGTAAAATCTCCCATTATTCCATGAGCGATTGAATCTCGTACATATTGAACAAATTGACGATATTCATTATTTGTGATTTCTGTGTCGTCCATAAAAAATCCCTGAATTGAAATCGATTTTGGTGCTTGCGTGTAGGTGCTAAACACCTCTTGATCGCTGGCTCCAATAGTCAATGTTCCTGAGGGTACATATACCATCCCATATGGATTAATTCCATTCCAAGAAGGTCTGTCTGTTGCACCGACAAGTTCTCCACCAGCTTCTCCACCACAAGATGTTAACAAAACTGATAATACAGCCAGAGCTGCGAAAAGGTTTACTGTTTTCTTCATTTCAAAAATGTGTTTAACCAAAAGCATTTTTCCTAAAGCGGACGTAAATATAATTTTGTTATTCAATTATTAAAAATTAAATTTCCTATTTAATTAAAAATCCAACATCATAGTACCTTCTGGACAAGGATGTTCAAAATATTTGGTTCAATTTGGAACTAATCTTTAAAATGTAAGACTAGAGATTTCTAGGGTTATAGATCGTGTTAGGGGGTCGACCAGTATTTATTTCTCTATTGAGATCATATCTCAGCATAATCTCATGAGAACCTTCGGAAGTTTTTCTTAATTTATTAACACTAACGTCAAAGTTATAAGAAATAGTATACGCTTCATTAAACTTTATTCCTCCGAGCAAGGAAATTGATTCAATACTTTTAGAATCATATCCTCTTAAGCCTATTCCACCAAAAACATTGCCATATTTAAGCAAGTTAGTTATTTCCATTTGAAATTGGTTGAAATTGCTAGAAAAATGTATTGATGGTTGATAAATCCACTGATTTGGCAAAGTCAAATAATACATGAAAAAACCACCTAATTCTCGGCTGATGCCAAAATTGATATTTTGATTTATATTAATTTTTTGTCCTGCCACATTTTTTAAAAATAATCCAGCGTCAAAATCTTGAGCTCCGTAAAACATACTCACCCCGTAGGTGGGATATAATCGATTCACCGGATTAACATCTAAGATCGGATCGTTATGATTAGTTCCAGCGCTGTAAGTGCCTTCAGGAGTTATTAATTGATTAGCATTAATACCTACTTGTCCCAGTCCTGCGGTTATACCAATCGAAAAAATATCTGGCAACCAATTAGTATGGTAGCTATAAGAAAGATTGAATTCTGTTTGGCTCGAAGCACCCTGACTGGTTGATGCAATATCCACTCCTAGACCTCCATTTAGTTTGTAAAATGGAAGACTGGCGTTTACTGTATATTGTTTGGGTGCTCCAACATGTGATTGCCATTGTGATTTATAAATGCCAAATACATTTAATTGATCACTTATTCCTGCAAAGGCTGGAGACAGTTTATTCAGGTTAAGTATATCTAAAGTATAAGCTGGAGTTTGTTGTGCAGCAGCATTGAATAAAAAGAAAAAACACAAAACAGTTATACAAATCTTCATTACTATAAATGTAAGTCCAATTAGATAATTAATCAACTAAATATTACAAGGATAGGTTCAAGTTGTCATGCGCTAACAAAATATTTGGAGGCAGCTTTAATTTAATTTCCTCATGAAGTCCCAGCCTGTGACTTATATGAGTCAGATATGTTTGAGTTGGTTTTAATTGATTAATTACTGCCAAGGTTTCCCTTAAATTAAAATGCTTGTAATGCTCGTCAATCTGTAATGAATTAATAATGAGAATTTCAAGATCTAACATTCTCGCTAAATTTTCAGGACTAATCCTTTTTGCATCGGTTATGTAAGCTAATTTATCAAATCTGAAACTCAAGATCTCGAGGCCTCCATGATCAACTCGGATAGCTTCGAAATGAATGCTATTATAATGATGTTTACCGGGTGCAATAGGAACCGCTTCAAATGCTTGGCTACCAAATCTATTCTTTTTGAATAAATATGGAAAACGCTGTATGACACTGTCTATGACTCTTTGTTCAGCAAGAATAGGGATGCACTTATTATTTAAATAACAGATAGGCCTTAGATCATCTAGACCAATGACGTGATCATTATGTTCATGCGTTAAAAGGACAAAGTCGATGTCTAATATGTTATTTGATAGTAATTGTTTTCGTATGTCGGGTCCACAGTCAATCAGTATATTTTTATGCTTTATCGATAGGAGAGCTGAACTTCTGAGTCTTTTATCTTTAGGATTATCGGAAAGACAGACCTCACAATTGCAAGCAATCATTGGCACGCCTATGGAAGTCCCTGTTCCTAAAATGGTAAGATTCAATGCTTAGTTAATTAAAAAGTGAAGACTGATTAGCTTTGACCAGAATGGCTTGCTGGTCTGGACTTAAAGAACTGGTGTCTAATTGCTTATTGTTTAGTACCTCTATGATTGCTTTTATTTTTTCTTCAACGGAGTAAAATTTACTGATGACAATCATTTTTTTATTCCAAACCACGCAACTACCTGATCTAAAGTTGCCTTTCTCATAGCGAATCTTATAATCTAAGGCTTTTAGCATTTCTTCGGCCTTGGTTAATAGTGTTTTATTTAATCTCATGCTTATCTTCAAAATGACATTGGACAATAATCAATCGCTGATGTAATATTATCTAAGTAAAATTATCGTTTCGACTTAATACGCTACTTTTGCGTCAAATATATATGAAAATATACCATATAGTCATTTTTACTTATGTTATTACGATATTTCTTTTGCTTATTTATTTTGGGACTTACAAGTCAAGCAATTACGCAAGGTGTATTTAAAGCACAGGCCAATGTGGGCATGAGTTTAGCTCAAATCCAAGGAGACCGTTTAGCAGGTTTTGATAAAGTAGGTTGGACTGGAGGCATTGGTGTATATTATCCAATAACAGAGTTGTTTGATCTTGGAATCGAGATAAGTTATACTGAAAAAGGAAGTCGGGATAATTTAATTTTCGATGTTCCCGATAGTATTCAAAGAACACATTTGCAATACTTCGAAATGCCTATCATATTCCAGATGAATGAATGGTATATCAAGAATGGTGACTATTATAAATTGTCAGGCCACATTGGTTTAAATAATTCCTATCTTTTTCAAGGTACGAGTAGTATTACAAACAACTTTTTAGAATTAATCCCAGCTGAAGAATTTAAAAACTATGAATTAGCTATATTATTTGGTGCAACCTATCGTATAAATAAAAAGCTAGGGGTCAGTACTCGGTATTACCGGTCTCTAACTCGATTCTACAAAAGTATTAATGTAAACACTGGGGGCTTACTGAATTACAATTGGACCGTCAGGATTGATTATAGTTTTTAGTACTTTTGGAGTCGATACAATAATCTACCAACATGATGCTTAGAAATTTAAGAAACAGTTTTTTTGTGCTTATTTGTGTTTTATGTCTTACGGCATGTGGAGATAGCACAGCTACTAAAACCAAAGAAAAAGTACAACCAGCTGCTCAAACTAGTGCGACGACTTTGCCTAAAATACCTATGGAGATTATGAAAAATTTATGGGATAATTGTACTGGTATCGACTACATCTTCCACCATTTACCTTTTAGTATGTCTCAAACTGATCAAGGTGCAATCAGATCAAATTTGAGTTACTTTGAAAATAAAGAAGTACCCTCTATCCCGGCAAATTGCAAACCTATTGGTAGAGCCTTTTTCCAAATTAATGGAGATGTAGCTCATGATGTAGATTTGTACTATACAGAAGGGTGTAAGTATTTTATCCTGATGGAAAATGAGAAGCCTAAGTATGCGAATTTAATGTCAGAAACTGGTGATAAGTTTTTCAATAATATGATCCTTCAAGCGATGAAAACGGCTAAAAATAATTTTGGTGGATAGGATAGCCATTATTGATCTTGGCACAAACACATTTCATATATTAATTGTAGATGCATCATCTTTTTTAGCTACCCAGGAAGTAGTTTATAGGGAAAGAGAGTATGTCTTCCTTGGGAAAGGAAATAAGGAAAAGATAGACCATGATAGCTACCTCAAAGGAATTGATACGCTTATACATTTCTCGCAGTTAATCTCGAAGTATCGAGTAGATAAAATTATTGCTTTAGGAACAGAGGCCCTTAGAAAAACTAGCAATGGTCCTGCATTTTGTGCTGAAGTTTTAAGTAAAACAAGTATTAATATTGAGATTATCGATGGTTTACAGGAAGCCGCTTTAATTGCGAAAGGCGTTTCACTGCTGGATTTGCCAAAAGGCGATCATCTAGTCATGGACATTGGAGGTGGAAGTGTCGAATTTATTCATTTAAAGAATAAAAAAGTCCAATGGGCCCAAAGTTTTAAAATTGGTATTTCTGTGTTATATAATTCATTTCAAACATCAGAACCCATTTCTCCCGATGATTTGAATAAACTGGATGCCTTTTTAGATCTTTCTCTTCAATCATTGTGGAATCATTTGGAAGGAGTGGAGCCTTCTTTAATTGGTGCGTCTGGAACTTTTGAAGTTTTAATCAGCACAAAGACCTCGGGTAATGAATTAGTGCAAATCGAGCAAACTCAGGTAAGCAGTTTATACGAAACACTGTTAAGCATGAATCTTGAGGAAAGAACATCATCGGGATTAATCGCTAAAGAAAGAGCCAAATACATAGTGGTTGCCTTGCATTTAGTTTTATTTGTTTGTAGTCGTTTAACTATCAAAAAGGCCTTCATTTCTCCTTATGCTATGAAAGAAGGCGCTCTTGCTGAAGCTATGAATTTAGATTAATCTAAAAATTATTTTTTATTAACTAAAAAAGAGCTAATTTCATTCTACTATGATGGAAATATTAAGCACAGAATGGGCTCTCAGAGCATTAGCCGCCTCAATAATGGTTGGCTTAATGTGTGGCGTTTTAGGCTGCTTCATTGTGCTGAGAAATATGTCCCTTTTAGGTGATGCCCTCTCTCATGCCATATTACCCGGTATCTTTGTTGCCTTTGTATTTTTTGGCTATAGTACCATTGCGTTTTTTCTAGGTTCTGCACTCGCAGGTCTGGTTGCGGCACTGATTATTTCTTGGATACAACAAAATGTACAAACAAAGAACGATGCAGCTATTGGTATCATCTTTACTGCTATGTTTTCCTTAGGGGTCATGGGGATTTCTTGGTTAAATCAATCAAAAGGAGCCCATCTAGATTTAAAGGATTTTTTGTTTGGAAATGTACTTGGTGTTTCAAACGAAGACTTAATATTATCTGGTTTTGTGTTGGTATACACACTGCTATCAGTCACTTTACTGTATCGATATTTATTTATTACAACCTTTCAGCCTAAAATTGCTCAGGCAATGGGGATTTCTGTGAAGACTATTCACTATTATTTAATGTTGCTTTTATCCTTTGTAGTAGTTGCCTCACTACGAACGGTAGGTGTAATTTTGGTGGTAGCCATGTTGATTACCCCAGCAGCCACGGCTCTATTACTCTCTCCTAAATTAAAGCACGTTTTAGTTTTATCAGGATTGATAGGAATGCTTTCTGCTTTTTTAGGTTTTCTAGTTGCCTTTGCCTTTGGAACTACTCCTGGTCCTGCTATGTGTATTGTAGCCACCTGTTTTTATTTTCTAGTCGCCTTATTTGCGCCAGGTACAGGCTTGATAAGTAAATTCTGGGTTAGACGTATAGAGTCGAGACGGATATTAGCTGAAGATATTATACGATTTATCGACAAATCTCCAGGTGATGTTGTTACCAGTAAGTCGGTTTTTGACAGTATTTCTGTTCCCAATTATAGACTTAAAAGTGTTTTAAATAAATTAATAAAAGCTAAGTTGTTAAGCAAGGTAGGCTCAGATATTGCTTTGTCAGATTTGGGTATTATCAAAGCTAATAACTTGCAACGGGCCCACCGATTATGGGAAACTTACCAGCACAATACGATGGGTATTGATCCTGATTTAGTGCATTGGGAAGCAGATAAACAAGAGCATCACTTAGATGATGAAATACTTGGGGAAGTAGAACGTAAATTAGGTTATCCCGAAGCTGATCCACACGGTTCCCCTATACCCAAAAAGAAGTAATTAGAAACTCATATAGCTCCAGGCAGATTGCATGTCACCATATTTTTCGATATGGTTATAGAGCTCATTAAAAAGTCTATTTTGGCAGAGTGTAGCAGAATCTCCGATCATTACTAATTCTCTTTTAGCCCGAGTCATGGCCACGTTTAATCTTCGTTCATCTGAGACGAAACCGATATTTCCATCAGGATTTGACCTCACTAAACTGATGATGATCAGATCTTTTTCCTGACCCTGAAATCCGTCTATACTATTAACTTCAATATCTAGAGATCGTAATTCTTCTGCTTCCTTTACTTTAGCTTGTATGTGCCTTACTTGTTGTGCATAGGGAGCTATAAGTCCTATTTGATATCCTGCTAATCTTTCTATGGATTGAAGCAAATACTCTTGAATGATAAAGTATTCTCCCTCATTATAAAAGCTCCGATGATGCCGGTTTAGATTTTCCTCAAAGCCTGATCCTGCCGTATCAATAAACACCAATGGTTCTTCCGTTAGTCGATATTTTCTTTCTAAAACACTTGTATCAGTTGTTAAAGCAGCCTCATAAAACATATGGTTTGAAAAGGCCAGAATATCAGGGTGCATTCGATATTGAATGTTCAATAAATGGCTTAAATCGGCTTGTTTACTTAATCGATCTAACAGTGTAATATTGAAGTCATTTTGGCGAGCTTTTTCAGATAAAACCGTTGGCGGTAATTGTTTATGATCTCCAGCGATTATAAGCTTATTGGCTTTCAGAATGGGCACCCAACATTCTGGTTCTAGTGCCTGTGAACCTTCGTCAATAATCAGGACGTCAAAGTTGTACTCTTTAAGACTATAGTGAGCAGATCCCACGAGTGTGGTTGCTACCACTTGCGCCTTGGTCATTATATCATCTATAAGTCTGGCTTCCAATTCTTTTGCCCAATCAAGCAATGCCCGGAATTCTTTCTTCATCATTTTGCGCTCCGCTCTCTCATCTCTACCAAAACTCCGTTTATATTTTTCCGCTTGTCTTCGGGCTTCCTCAGCTTCTATTCTGACTTTTTTAATATGTTGCCAATCTTTGTGCGATCTTGCTTTTTCAGCTAGAGTCACATGTCCCAAATCATCAGAGATTCTAGTTACATTTCCGGTACGAACTACATCTATGCCTAGTTCATCTGTCCGTTTTGCTAAAAGATCCACAGCGTTATTGCTAGGGGCACAAACTAGAATTTTCTTTTGCTGGATACACAATTGTTCGATAAGTGCAATTAGACTAGTGGTTTTACCCGTACCAGGAGGTCCATGGATGATAGCTAAATTATCTCTTTCCAAAGCAAAGCTTATGGCTTCTTTTTGTGTAGGGTTTAGCCTTGAATACACATGCGTTTCTTTAATGGCCTCGTTGCTTATTGGATTGTCCAATGGCTCATTAAGTATGATACCCCGTTGTAGTTCTTTTATGTAGGGTGACTGAGTACTAAGGACTTGTTTTACAGTCTCCTTCATCACCTTAAATGGGCGTTCATCGTATCTGAGTTCTACGCTTAAATATTTTAGATGGAGTAGGTTGCTTTTACTAATAGTTTTACTAGAAAGTATGATACTCATCCGACGATTTCTTACGAATGATACATTCCCTAAATACTCAAATGACTCATCTTTGCCAGTGAAAATTCTTACTCCTGCACCTGATTTAAATTTATGGCTGGTATCAAAATGTTTTACTTTTTCTAGTTGGATTTCGATCAGTTCGCCTAAGGTGTAATTGATTTTGCTTATCAATGCTGGGTGCCATAGAACGCCTGCATCTATCCGGTCTTGGAGCGATTTTTTTGACTGTAATTCGTCATAGAATTTCTCTTCATGGGCTCTTTCGGCTTCGATATTTTCCAGCATTTTATTAAAATGCTCTTTGATGGTAGACATATTATTCTTTTAGGCTTAGGGATATTCTACCTCGTTCTATATCGATATCAATAACTCGGGCTTCGACCTCTTGGTTAATTTTCAAAACTTCTGCAGGATCTTTAATAAATCGATTGGTTATTTGTGAGATGTGAATCAGTCCTGAGGCCTTAATGCCTATATCCACAAAAGCGCCAAATTTTGTCAGGTTATTTATCACACCTTTAACCTTCATATCGATGGCCAGATCATTAATGCTTTGAAGACCTTCATTAAACTCAACCACTTTTGCCTGACCACGTATATCTAAACCAGGTTGTTTTAATTCTTTGATAATGTCTTTCAATGTTGGGATACCTATTGTTGGGCTAACATAATTGCTTAACTGAATCTTATCTAATTGGCTTTCTTTTCCTGTTAAACGCTTTACATCCATATTTAGATCTTTCAGTATTTGCCTTACTATCGAATAGCTTTCTGGATGTACACCGGTATTATCAAGTGGGTTTTTACCATTTCGAATTCGAAGAAAACCAGCTGCTTGTTCGTATGCTTTGGCACCGAGTCTTGGTACTTTTAATAGTTCTTTACGCTCTTTAAAGGAGCCGTTTTTATTTCTATAATCTATGATGTTATTGGCCAATGTTGGTCCAAGTCCAGAAATTTGTGCTAGTAGTGAAGAGCTACCAGTATTTAAATTTACACCTACTTTATTTACACAAGATTGTACGGTTGTGTCAAGGTTTTCTCTTAATTGTTTTTGGTTGACATCATGCTGGTATTGGCCGACACCAATGGATTTAGCATCGATTTTTACCAATTCTGCTAGAGGATCCATAAGTCTTCTACCAATGGAAACAGCACCCCGTACTGTAACATCTTTATCTGGGAATTCCTGAACAGCCAGCGGCGAGGCAGAGTAAATAGATGCACCACTTTCGTTTACGAAATACACATCTACGGGATCTGTAAAGTTTATCGATTTTAATAAGTGATAGCTCTCTTTACCTGCAGTCCCATTTCCGACGGCGATGGCTTCAATAGAATATTCAAAAGCTAGTTGTTTTATGGTTTGCTTACTTTCTCGACTTTGATTTTGAGGCGGGTGAGGGTAGATGGTTGTATTGTGTAGCAACTTCCCATTTTTGTCTAAGCAAACTAATTTGCATCCGGTTCTAAATCCTGGATCTATCGCCATGGTTGCCTTTTCACCGATTGGAGCTGCCAAAAGCAGTTCAGCTAGGTTATTATTAAACACCTGGATTGCTTCCTTATCCGCTTTTTCTTTAGCTAATTTTCTAGTTTCATTCTCCATACTAGGTAGGAGTAGACGCTTCAACGAATCGTCTATAGCTTCTTCGATTAAGATAGATGCTTCATCATTATTAAGTCGATAGTACCTTGCTATGGAGTTAAATAGATAATCTTGATCAGTCTGTATGTTGACTTTTAGAAAGCCTTCTTTTTCGGCCCTAAAGATGGCTAAAAGCCTATGTGAAGGAATTCGATGAATAGATTCAGCAAAGTCAAAGTAGTCTTTAAATTTACTAGCTTCTGCTTTCTTCTTAGGTTTGACTTTAGCTTGTATCCCTGAAGATTTTTGAAAACATTGCCTTGCTATATCCCTAACAGTTGCATGTTCACTGATCCACTCAGCCATTATATGTTTAGCTCCTTCGATGGCTTTATCTATAGTTGGCACTTTGCTATTAAGATATTTTTTTGCTTCTCGAGAGGGGAATCTTGTTCGATCTCTAAAGATAGATTTGGCAAGTGGTTCTAGGCCTAGTTTTTTGGCGGCTGAAGCTTTGGTAGACTTTTTCTCTTTGTAGGGAAGGTAGAGGTCTTCAAGGGTGTTTAGATCCCAACAGTTAGAGATTTTATGAATGAGTTTAGCATCGGTTATCCCAAGGCTTTCAAGTTTTGCTTTAATAAAGCTCTGGCGTTTTGCAATTTCTTGAAACTGCTTTAAGAGTTTTTCAATTTCCCAGAGTTCAGTTTCTGTTAGTGAATCTGTTTTCTCTTTTCTGTATCTCGCGATGAAAGGAAGTGTGCAACCTTCATTAAACAACTCTAAGGCATTGCTTACACGATGCTTAGATAGACCGGTTTTATTAGCAATTTTTTCTGCAAAAAGTGATAGCATTTAGTATGATAATTCGATAGATTATTTTTGCGTAAATGCTCTTTTTACTAGATCAGCCTGTTGTTTTTCGTGCACTTTTTTAAATCCGGTAGCCGGTGAAGCTGCAGCATCACGAGCTATAGGTTCAATATCTGTTTTCCTCCAATAAGGTAATAAATAAGTCCAGCTTCCCATGTTGATGTTTTCCTCTTGCACCCAGTAAGTTGGAACATTTTTATAGGCTTTAAAGATGGCATTTAATTGCTTTTCTGGGAGTGGATAAAGTTGCTCTATCCTGGTGATGGCAACGTGCTCAAATTTTGGATTTTCTTCTCTGTACTTTAATAAGTCGTAGTAGATTTTTCCAGAGCACAGAAGATGCCTTGTTACTTTACTAGCAGTTACGGTCTCATCTTTAATAACTTCTTGAAATCCATGTTTGGTGGTAAAGTCATCGATGCTTGAAAGACATCTTGGATGTCTCAATAATGATTTCGGTGACATGACTACTAGAGGCTTTCTAAAGGGTCTAGCAATTTGTCTACGCAATGCATGGAAGAAGTTGGCTGGTGTGGTAATGTTTGCTACTGTCATATTACATTCAGCACAAAGTTGTAAGAATCGCTCAAGTCTTGAACTTGAGTGCTCTGGTCCTTGGCCTTCCATACCGTGAGGTAATAGCATAACTAAACCACTCATTCGTTGCCATTTACTTTCTGCTGCAGAAATAAATTGATCAACGATTGTTTGTGCTCCATTATAAAAATCCCCAAATTGAGCTTCCCACAACACCAAGTTGTCTGGACTCATAAGTGAATATCCATATTCAAATCCAAGGACACCAAATTCTGAGAGCAGGGAATTAAATATTCTAAAACTCCCTTGCTTTTTATCTATGTTATTTAAGCGGTTATATTCTTCAAAAGTTTTAGCGTCATTGAACACAGCATGTCTATGAGAGAATGTACCTCTCTTTACATCTTGTCCACTTATTCTTACGTCTTTATTTTCTAAAAGTATTGTTCCATAAGCCGCTAACTCTGCTAATGCCCAATCCAATTGTTTGGCGTCAATTAGCTTTTTAGTTCCTTTTTGCAGTCTATTGACCTTGGACAGTGGAGTAAATGAATCAGGAATTACCGATAAATGTTTGAGAATTTTTTCAATCGTTTTTTTAGCAACTCCTGTCTTTGGTGACGAATCGAAATCTTTGAAATCACTTGTAAATCGTAAATTTTGCCACGCCTTTTCTGGAGCCTGATATAAATACGGAAGTGGTTTTTCTTTTACATTATTTAAACGATCTTGAAGATCACTCCAGAAGTCTTTTTCTAGTTTGTCGCCTATCTCTTTATCTATATCTCCGCGACTGACTAATCTATCTACGTATAGCTCTCTTGGATTTTTATGACTGTTTATCAGATCGTACATTCTTGGCTGAGTAAATTTAGGGTCATCACCTTCATTATGTCCATGCCTTCTGTAACATACCATATCTATAAAGACATCATTATTAAATGCTTGTCTATATTCTATGGCCATCTGAGCTGCAAAAATAACAGCTTCAGGATCATCTCCATTTACATGAAAGACCGGTGCTTGCACTAAAGAAGCAGCTGCTGTACAATAAGTTGAAGATCTAGCATCATCAAAATCAGTGGTAAAGCCAATTTGATTATTGATTACAAAATGAATGGTGCCACCAGTATAATAACCTTCTAGTTTACTCATTTGCACAGTTTCGTAAGCAATCCCTTGTCCGGCAATGGCTGCGTCCCCATGTATTAGAATAGGCAATATTCTGTCATAATCACTTTCGTACAATAAATCAGCGCTTGCTCTAGCCATTCCTTGCACCACTGTATTTACAGCTTCCAAGTGCGAAGGGTTTGGTGCTAGTTTCAGGTTGACTTTTTTACCACTAGTTGTGGTTACTTCAGATGAAAAACCAAGGTGATATTTAACGTCACCATCTCCAAAACTTTGATCAGGTAAGGAATTTCCCTCAAATTCATTGAAGATTTGCTCATAGGTTTTTCCCATGATATTGGCCAACACATTTAATCGACCTCTATGCGCCATCCCAATGACTACTTCATCAACTGAAAGCTCGGCTCCTTTATTAATAATAGCATCTAGTGCTGGAATGGTTGTTTCTCCACCTTCAAGACTAAATCTTTTTTGTCCAATGTATTTTGTGTGAAGGAATTTTTCGAAAATACTTGCGCCATTTAACTTTTGTAGAATTCTTGTTTTAGTTTCTTTTTCTAATCCATAGCCACCTTGAGATGTTTGTTTCTCTATGCGTGCCTGCAACCACTCTCTTCGTTCTTTATTTTCTATGTGAGCATATTCAAATCCAATGCTTCCGGCATATATGGTTTTAAGATGGTCTATCAGTTGCTGAAGGGTTGCGTTTTTTAAACCTACAACCTCTGCTGCTCTAAAAACAGTTGACAAATCCGCATTCGATAAGCCGTAATCTGCCAAATCTAGATGAGGTCTATGATCTCTTCTTTGTTGGATAGGGTTAGTGTCAGAAAGTAAATGACCTCTTGTTCTAAATCCATTAATCAAATGCAAAACACCAAATTCTTTGGTCGAACTAATGGACTCAGTGCCTGAGTCACTTCCATTTTTATTGCCGAATTCAAAACCTTCAAAAAACAGCCTCCATTCTTGGTCAACTTCAGTTGGGTTTTGAATGTACTTTGAATAGATAGAATCTATATAGCTTGGGTTTGCATTAAAAATGTAGGAGAAATCTTTCATTTGTTATACTCAATATGTTCAATAAAGGCGGTGTAAAAATCAGTACAATTATAGGGGTTATTATTGAATAATTTATTTAAAATTATTGGAAAAAAAATGTTCAAAATAATGCCATAAATCATGCATTATTAATTAAATAGGTTTATTTTTGCGACCCAATTATAAAATTAGTTTTTATGGCACATCATAAGTCAG
>JAHDEC010000062.1 GCA_020629035.1 Saprospiraceae bacterium
TAGCTTACAGTAAAGTCTTATGAGCTAGCATACCTATGATTTTCTGGTTCAATGTCGATTCGTTTTGTTTAAAGAGTCGCTGGTCTAGTTATAAACTAAAGCGTAAATGTTTAAAGATGTTGCAATTATTAGCCAAATAATATAGGGCGCTAATAACCATGTTTGTTGATGAAGCTTGGGTAAATATCGGACGGCAATATTGATCATTAATAAGCTTAAACTTGTAATCATTACCAGGGCGACGCCTATCTGATGGAATTCGAAAAACATGGGATTCCAAGCTACATTTAAAAACCATTGTATGACAAAAAGGGTAATCAGAGTTTTCTTATTTTCCAATCTTTCCCAAGCATAAGCCATATAAATCGAAAAGCAAATCATAATAGTAAACCAAGCTGCCCCAAATACCCATCCTGGTGGTTCCCAAGGGGCTCTGTTCAATGTTGCATACCATTCAGAAGCTACGCCATCTGTTGTGAAAAAACTGCCCAATCCAAGAGCTAGGAAGTTAAGTATTAAAAATATGATAAGTCGTTTGAGCATGATAGTTTTTTTGTGGCTTTTAAAAAGCTAAAGATACGCGAAGCAAGTTAGTATGTTATGGAGTACATTATTCGCCACCAGTCAGCTCATCCATTTTTTTGTCAATTTTGTCAATCAATTTTTCTTTAAGCGCAATACTTGCTTCTAGTCTTCCTTCTGCTTTTTGTTTGGCTTCTTCGCTTTCAGCAGTTTTGACAGCCTCCTTGCCTTTTTTAATTTTTTCTTCGACTTCGACTAATAGTTTTTTTCGTTTTTCAATTCCTTCTGCCTCTTCTGCTTTGTCAAAGATGAGTTCTTCAGCAGATGGTTGTTCCTCTTCAATTTGTTTTCGTGGTTTTTTAGGGATAAAGATTGTTTCTCCTACTTGTTTTTGGTTCATGAAATTAGGAGAGACAATTTCAATATTTGCATCATGCAAATTATCAAGCATAGCTCCAGTTAATCTAGATTTAGCACTTATGATTGATTTTACATCTTGTAACATGCCATGTACTCGGTAAACCACAGAAAAATCTCCTAAGGACATAATATGCACAAACGGATCTGAAAGACCAGCATCTAGTGCGGCTTGCTTTAAACAGATTTCTATTTTAGTGCGATGTACATCATAGCCCAAAGAACAGTCCACGCTAATAAAAGTACCCGATGATCTAGTAACTTTTACAGGATTAGTTACCAAGGTCATGTTTGGAAAAGTAGTTAAATCTCGATCAACGTTTTGAATTTCAGTGTGAAATAAGCCTTGTTCGGTGACTCTACCAAAGGTGTTATCAACGGTAATAAAATCGCCTGGTTTAAAACTTGCTCTAAGTTTTAAGGCAATTCCAGCTAATGCATTTCCAATAAAGGTGGTAGAACTTAAACCTAACACGGCAGATAGCACGATCCCGATGAGACTGGTTATTTGTCCTTTTTGTGTTGGATCCATAGGAATGGCAAGTATGATACTCACGAAGCCTAAAAAGCCGATACTAAAAAGTATGATGGATCTGATGAGTGCTTTGTCAGCTTTTCCCTTGGATTGCCTCTCAAGTAGTTTTTTTGCCAATTGAAAAACCAATAAAAAAAATAGAATCGTTAACAATGTGGGAACCCACTCTAAGAAAATATCGAAAATGAAATCCATAAAATAATTATCGAATGGTAAAAAAATAAATATTGGTATTCAAAGAATAGGAATAAAGAAGATTTAGCTTGCTTTTTTAGCTTAATGGATAAAAACTATTGTGGATTTGTGGTATGGAGTAAACAAACAATTGGAACAAAGAATAAAAAAGGCAAGCAATCTTGCTCACCCTTTTTATCTATTTTCTGACTAAAATGAAAATGGCTGTCTCCAACCAATATTGATGTTTAAAACACCCATACTTTTATCTTCAATAACATTTTCAACGGTGTAACTTACAGGAACAACATATTGAGCTGAAAGATAGAATTTTCCAAATCTTATCCCTGCTTCAGGCATAATTCCAAATCCATTTCCAACTTGCTCTTCGATTACTTGAACATTACCTTCTGAATCAATGATACTCCATTCCGGAGTTAAAAGTTGAGAAACACCCAGACTTAGACCAGCAAATGGGCTAAATCCTTCAGGCTTCATAAACCATAATCCTTTAGCTCCTATAAATCTAGCTCCGAAAAGATCAATGTCTCCTCCACCTGTACCAGCAAGTACCGATCTATTAAATACAATACCTACACCGATGTTTTCCTTAATGTGATATAAAATGTCTATACCATATTCAATTCCTCCATCTAAATTTAAATCTTCTGGTTCATCACTTACTCCAGAACCACCAGGCACAGACCAGCCTAATTGACCAGCAACTGTAATTGTATGATCTTGGGCTGTTAGAGATGCAAATCCTGCAAAGAACAACGCACTAAATAAAATTAGTTTCTTCATGTTTAATTTTTAAGTTAATTCATATATAAAATTTTGTAATATACAAACATCTTAGAATTACAGTTAATAGAATCATTTTATTAAAAGTTAAAATTTAGAAGAAGGCTTTGCGAAAATTATTTAACTGATTTACGCCCTAGAGGTCAAAAGACATGAATACGTGCCCAAACATTACATATTTTTCTAGGCGATCAAAGTTTTAAAAGTGAAACTAGTGGTGAGCTTTTATAATTGTTTTATACTTAGCATAAAAAACAAACCCTTGTAAGTCAGTTACTTACAAGGGTTTTGGTTGACCCACTAGGACAAGAACCTATGTCCTAACTTGATCTAACTCGACCATTTTATCAACAAAATAAGGGCTTTTATATCGTTTTAACCTCTTTCACCCCCTACTTAGGTTAATTTAGACCCAAAATATCGACAACAAAATCGACAACGTTTTATATTTATATTTGTAACTTTGTTGTCGATTAATACTGTTATGGCTAGTGTAAGATATAATCTAAGAAAGAACAAGAATAAAGACCCTCA
>JAHDEC010000046.1 GCA_020629035.1 Saprospiraceae bacterium
TTGTGATGATGCTGACCCCGAAGTAAATTCGGAGGCAAGCGAAATTCCTAATAACGATATTGACGAAGATTGTGATGGGGAAGCGCTTATCATTGATGAGGATGGTGATGGTTTTAATTCGGATGAGGATTGTGATGATGCTGACCCCGAAGTAAATTCGGAGGCAAGCGAAATTCCCAATAACGATATTGACGAAGATTGTGATGGAGTAGCCTTAGTAATTGATGAAGATGGAGATGGCTTTAACTCTGATGAGGATTGTGATGATTCTGACCCCGATATAAATTCGGAGGCAAGCGAAATTCCTAATAACGATATTGACGAAGATTGTGATGGAGTAGCCTTAGTAATTGATGAAGATGGGGATGGCTTTAATTCAGATGAGGATTGTGATGATGCTGACCCCGAAGTAAATTCGGAGGCAAGCGAAATTCCCAATAACGATATTGACGAAGATTGTGATGGGGTAGCCTTAGTAATTGATGAAGATGGCGATGGTTTTAATTCGGATGAGGATTGTGATGATTCTGACCCCGATATAAATCCCACAGCTATGGAGATATGTGATGATCTTGATAATAATTGCAACGGTCTAGTTGATGATGGTCTTACAACTTCTACTTATTATTATGATACCGATGGAGATGGTTATGGAGATGAAACCAATTCGGTGATTGATTGTGATCAACCAGAAGGTACAGTGCTTAATTTCGATGATTGTGATGATTCAGACCCTGACGTTAATCCAGAAGGCATCGAGATTGTAAACAATGAGATCGATGAGGATTGTGATGGAGAAGATTTGTTAAGTAGTGCAAACCAGATTGAGGAGAAAGAGTTCTTAATTTATCCAAATCCGACAAAGGATTTGCTGTTCATAGAGATTATCGGCCAGGATGAGTTTATTGTAGAGTTATATGATTCTAATGGTAGCTTAATAAAATCTTCAATGAATGCTGGATTTTTAAATCTAGAATCTCTACCGAATGGACTCTATTATATTCATGTATTAGTAAGAGATGAGTCTTTATTTATTATAAAACCTATTGTAATACTTAAGTGATTTATCGCTAAGATGGAACTTTTTGTATTTAAAAACTGCTTATGGAGAGAAGTATGAAGTTTGGGGTACTAATTATCCTTCTTTTTTGTGTACATCTATTGAGGGCTCAATATGATGCACCCTATTCTTCAAAATCCAAAGATTTACCGAGGTGGGTCCAGATAATGTATTCTGAAAATCCAAATTTAATTGATCTTGAAAATGAATATGAGGCTTTTTATAAAGCTAACCCATTTGTAAAAAACAAGTATACTCAATATTATAAGCGATGGATTCGAGATAAATGGGTTTATCAAGATGCCTCAGGATTCTATAATCCTCCAAATGAAGATATACTTTCAGAACAGCAAAAAAAATATCTTGAATTAAGTAATCGAAAACAACGAATCTCAAACAGCTGGGAAGAATTAGGACCATGGGAATATGATCATGATGCGACTATGTTTTTATCAAGTCAATCGCCAGGGGCAGCTCATGTTTGGACAGTCGAAGAATCTATTTCAAACTCCAATATTATCTGGGCAGGAACCGCAAATGCAGGAATATGGAAGTCAATTGACCAAGGGAATTCGTGGTCAAGAATGAATGCAAAGTACACTTTCAATAGTGTTTACTCCATTGAAATTGATCATACTAATCCTGATATTGTTTATGCAGAAGGCGGAGGGCTCTTATGGAAAACTATTGACGGAGGCTTGACTTGGAATTCCTCTGAGTCCATTCAATATTTTTCGTGGATTCGAGATATCCGAATGGATCCAAAAAATGAGCAAAAGATTTTTGTTGCTTCTACTAATGGTCTATATAGATCTGATAATGGGGGAGAATCGTGGGTGCTATTACAAGGAGGGCATTTTCAAGAAATCGAATTTCATCCTACAAAACCTGAAATTATCTACACCATTCGATCAATTGACAACCACACTGAATTTTGGAAGTCAGAAAATGGTGGAGTTTCATTTAAAAAGCAATTAAATGGTTGGCCAGGTTTTATCTCATCCCAAGAATTAACCAATTTCGTAGCACAGGATTTTGAGAATAGCTATGGAGCATTAGGTTCTTTAAACTTAGGAGAACATGATTATTCAGATTTCACTATCGAATTACGAGTAAAAGCATATAATTGGTCAGGAGATCCTGCCATCTATTCAAATAAAAACTGGAATAATGGCTACAATAAGGGTTGGGTAATTGCATGTAATGGAAATAATTGGAAGTTTAATATTGGCGATGGCACGGATAGGATTGATTTAAATGGTGGATTTATAAATGATAATGATTGGCATCACCTCGCGGTCAGCTATTCTCAAAATGGAGATAAAAGGACATATCACAATGGAGAGTTAAAAGATAGTTCAAATAAGGTCCTATCCGGCGAGCTTGTTTCAAACTTACTAAGTCATTTTGCTCAAGATGGAACCGGAAATTATTCATCAACATTCAATGGTCAAATTGCAGAGGTTCGAGTATGGGACAAATCTTTGGATTTAAATGAAATTAATGATTGGAGATGTCAAAGTATTAGTGAAGATCATCCTTCTTACAGTTCTTTGAGACACTACTATTCCTTTAAACCAAACGAAGCGCAAGCTATTGTGGACGAAAGAGGAACATTGGATGGCGAAATCATTGGAAGTTTAGAAAAGACGTTCGACAATGTTTTGAGCTGCTCGGAGTTAGATTTTGATGTAGGAGAAGAGCAAAATAGATGTGAAATTGCCGTATCCAAAGCATCTCCTAATAGTATCTATGTATTAGCAACAGGAGCCGCAAATGGTGGTTCTGGATTATTTGGGTTTTATAAGTCAACTGATCAAGGTGAGAGTTTTGAATTCATATGTTGTGGAGATGGACCTGGAGGTATTCCATCACCCGAAAACCCAAATTTAATGGGTTGGTCATACGATTTGACCGGGGCTGGAGGGCAATATTATTATGATTTAGCTTTAGCTGTTTCACCAACAGACTCTAATAAAATATTTGCTGCGGGAATATCAGTCATAAGATCCGAAGACGGTGGCAAGCATTGGGAAACTAACGCCCATTGGGTAACCTGGGTGGGACCAAATACTAAGGACAGATATACCCATGCTGATGTGCATGATGTGAAATTTTTCGATAATGGAGACACAGTGAGTATGTGGATTGCATCTGATGGAGGATTATACAGATCCCTAAATCAAGGTGACAATGTTGAGCCAAGAATGCATGGGATACAGGGCACTGAATTTTGGGGTTTTAGCTCTTCCTATTTGCATGATGCAATGGTGGGTGGCACCTATCATAATGGGACACTATTACATTATAAAGACGTTTATCAGAAGGGTAAAAACGGAAAAGGTGGTTGGTTTGCAGGTGGAGCAGGAGATGCTACTAAAGGCTATAATCATCCGGCCTATGGGAATACTATGTTTGAAGGAGGAGGAATGTTTGAGGTGATTAACAGAACTCAAGGCTGGAATTGGCAAAGTTTTGACAATTCTAAAAACGCGAATATGAATGGGCAAGCAGGAAGATTTGGAAATTATGAATGGCATCCTAATTATTATCATACATTCTACTCGCCAAGAGACTCAATCTTATACAAAACGGAAAATAATGGCGAGTCATGGGAGGCAGTATACGATTTTGTTACTGGGTACATTTATCGAGTACGAATACCAGCAAGTAATCCTTCTTTGATTTACGTGATCTTGAATGATTCTGATAATGTGAAATTAATGAAATCTGAAAATGAAGGGCAAACATGGCTTGATGTTTCACCTTCTAATGAGCTAACAAATGGTAATAATTGGAGAAATAAACTATTTGATATAGACCAGAAAGATCCGAATCAGATTTGGGTATTGCTAACAGGAGGAGGGAGTGGAAATAAAGTTTATAAATCAATGGATGGGGGTGAAAATTGGGAAGACTGGACAGGATCTAATTTAATTGAAGAAACAACATTAGATATTTCACACGTTCAGGGAACAGATGGAGGTGTTTTTGTAGGTACAGGTAATAGCGTTTTTTATAGAAATAATCAACTAGATGACTGGGAAATATTTAATGAAAATCTCCCGATTATTTCTAGATGTGGTTATTTATATCCTTATTATGCTGAAGGCAAAATTAGATTAGGAACATATACGGGCGCTTATCAAGCAGATTTATATGAGGCTCCACTTCCAGTCATAAAACCAGCAGTTGATAAGTTAATTGGAAATTGTAAAACTGATACATTTTATTTTAAAGATTTATCTTATTTAAATAGAATAGATGCTATATGGGAGTGGTCATTTCCAGGTGCTACATATGTAAGTAATGCAAATATTTCTGACCCTAAAGTGGTTTATGGCAATTCTGGTGAATTTGATGTCTCTTTAAAAATAACAGATCAATTTGGTAACTCCGATGAAGTTTGGATTGAAAAAATGGTGATTCAGAATCCGGAGGAAAATATTTGTGAAAGTAGTTGTCACCTTGTTGGAATGGATGGGCTTGCTGAAGCATCGAGCATCGAGGCAAATGGACTAGAAGCAGAAAATGCTTTTGATGGAAATCTAAATACAAGATGGGCAAGTTCGTACAGTGATGATCAATACCTAAGTCTTGATTTAAGAAGACTCAGAGTTGTCTGTGGCATGCATATAAATTGGGAAACTGCTTTAGGTAGAGATTTTAATATAGAAGGATCTTTAGATGGTGAAGATTGGAAGCTCATTAGATCAATTGAAAATAACGAATCTTTTATTACTTCTATTGATGGACTCCAAGATACAGTCAGGTATTTAAGAATGCAAGGAATAACCCGTGGCAGCCCTTATGGATACTCTATTTGGGAATGGGAAATTTTTAGTAATCCTTTTGATGAAGATTTAGATGGTGATGGTTTTACAGCAAATGAAGATTGCGATGACCTAGACCCCGAAGTAAATTCGGAGGCAAGTGAGATTCCAAATAATGATGTTGATGAGGATTGTGATGGTATTGCATTGATAATAGATGAGGATGGGGATGGTTTTAATTCAGATGAAGATTGTGATGATTCTGACCCCGAAGTAAATTCGGGGGCAAGCGAAATTCCTAATAACGATACTGACGAAAATTGTGATGGTGAGGTACTGATAATAGATGAGGATGGAGATGGCTTTAATTCGGATGAAGATTGCGATGATGCTGACCCCGAAGTAAATTCGGAGGCAAGTGAAATTCCTAATAACGATATTGACGAAGATTGTGATGGAGAAGCGCTTATCATAGATGAGGATGGGGATGGTTTTAATTCAGATGAAGATTGTGATGATTCTGACCCCGAAGTAAATTCGGAGGCAAGCGAAATTCCTAATAACGATATTGACGAAGATTGTGATGGGGAAGCGCTTATCATTGATGAGGATGGGGATGGTTTTAATTCGGATGAGGATTGTAATGATTCTGACCCCGAAGTAAATTCAGAGGCAAGCGAAATTCCTAATAACGATATTGATGAAGATTGTGATGGGGAAGCGCTTATCATAGATGAGGATGGGGATGGTTTTAATTCGGATGAGGATTGTGATGATTCTGACCCCGAAGTAAATTCGGAGGCAAGCGAAATTCCTAATAACGATATTGACGAAGATTGTGATGGGGAAGCCTTAGTAATTGATGAAGATGGAGATGGCTTTAACTCTGATGAGGATTGTGATGATTCTGACCCCGATATAAATTCGGAGGCAAGCGAAATTCCTAATAACGATATTGACGAAGATTGTGATGGGGAAGCCTTAGTAATTGATGAAGATGGAGATGGCTTTAACTCTGATGAGGATTGTGATGATTCTAACCCCAATGTGAATCCTGGAGTGAGTGAGATACCTAATAACGATGTGGATGAGGATTGTGATGGTGTTGCATTGATAATAGATGAGGATGGAGATGGCTTTAATTCAGATGAGGATTGTGATGATGCCGACGCCGGAATAAATCCTGGTCAAGCAGAGATCCCTAATAATAATGTGGATGAGGATTGTGATGGTGAGGTACTGATTATAGATGAGGATGGGGATGGTTTTAATTCAGATGAGGATTGTGATGATGCTGACCCCGAAGTAAATTCGGAGGCAAGCGAAATTCCTAATAACGATATTGACGAAGATTGTGATGGGGAAGCGCTTATCATTGATGAAGATGGGGATGGTTTTAATTCAGATGAGGATTGTAATGATTCTGACCCCAATGTGAATCCTGGAGTGAGTGAGATACCTAATAACGATGTAGATGAGGATTGTGATGGCATCATTATAGTGATCGACGAAGATGGTGATGGCTATAACTCAGATGATGATTGCGATGATATGAATCCTGATGTAAATCCTGATGCAGAGGAAATAGCTAATAATGGTATTGATGAAGATTGCGATGGTGAAGATCTTCTAAGCTCGACAGATAAGTCACTTTCTAATGCATTTTCTATCTATCCTAACCCAGCAAATGATGTGCTTTATATTTATCAAAATACAAGGCTTGATTACCTGCTTACGATTTATGATATTAGCGGTAAACGGTTGATTAATGTGAGCAATGTCAACTCTATTGATGTAGAAGATTTTTCAGATGGTATTTATTTATTGAGAATGCAGGATTTAAACACAAAGGAATCATGGGTTCAGCTATTCCAGATCTTGAGGTAGAGGGTTTTATGCTTAGTTGATAAATTGTAAATCATCTTTTGTATCAATATCAATTTGTGCTTCGTTAACATAAACACTTTTGATTTGTGATTTAGGCAGATTATTGATGATTTCCTTTGCACCATTGGGACCTTCCAGTTTGTCTAGATGCTCAAATAAAGCTTGGTTGAAAACGGCTGGAACTCCGTTTTTTGTCCCGTAATTGGTGCCAACAACAAGTTTGGTATCATCATCTGATTCCTCTATTAATTGTACATAATGATTCTTTGGAATCAATGGCTGATCAACAAGCATAATCAGCACTTGGTTTATTTCTGGATGATTTTTCTGAAGATAATTTATGCCTAAAGCAATGCTAGTACCCATTCCATCATTGTATTTTTCATTGATCAATGTCGTGATAGGATAAGCATTGATTTCCTCCTTAATGATCAAATGTTTATGTCCTAAAACACAAATCGTTTTTTCAATTTCTAGTGCAAGACTTTGTTCGATAGCATGCCTTATTAGTGATTTTCCTTTGTAGCGAACTAATTGTTTGGCTTCCCCTAGTCTGGAAGAAGTTCCTGCGGCTAATAATATGGTAGCAATTTTACGATGCAATATTGATTACTTAGTTATGAAAGCTAAAAAGCTACATGAATTTAGCTACATTATTGATATATTTAGAATACAAGTAATATTATGGAAAAATATACACTTCAAGTAAACGGAAAGCTTCGCGAAATAGAGGTAGATGAGGATACACCCTTGCTATGGGTTTTGCGCGATGTGCTGCAACTTTGTGGAACTAAATTTGGATGTGGGATTGCCCAATGTGGTGCTTGCACTGTCCACTTAGATGGTCAGGCAGTGCGCTCTTGCTCCATACCTATTGCCAGTATCAAGGATAAAAAAATTACCACGATTGAAGGATTAGATCAGGAAGGTAAGCACCCGCTGCAGGAGGCTTGGAGAAAGCATGATGTTCCTCAATGTGGATATTGCCAAGCTGGTCAAATTATGACTGCAGCAACACTAATCAAAGAAACTAAAAGACCAACGAGTGAACAAGTAGATCAACATATGAGAGGAAATCTTTGTAGATGTGGTTCCTATCCTAAAATAAAACAAGCCATATTATCCATCAATAAATAGATTATGAAATCCAGAAACGTAAGTGAAGAAAGAAGATCTTTTTTAAAGATTTCAGCTGTCGCTGGTGGTGGCTTTATATTAGGTTTTCCATGGTTACTGGGATGCGAGAGTGATCCTTTAATTATAGAAACAACATTGGCCCAACCTAATAAATGGTATGACTTAACAGGCTATTTAAAAATAGGTGATACGGGTTTAGTGACTATTATGTCTCCTAATCCGGAAATAGGTCAAAATGTAAAAACATCTATGCCCATGATTGTGGCTGAAGAATTGGAAGTGGATTGGAAAAATGTAGTTGTCGAACAAGCACCATTTGATGAATCAAAGTTTGAGCGGCAAGTGGCTGGAGGGAGTCAATCTATTAGAAAATCTTGGACCGCATTGAGGACGGCAGGTGCAACAGCTAAACAAATACTATTGGAGGCAGCAGCAAAAAAATGGGGAGTTCCAGTAGGAGAGTGCAAAGTAGAAAAGGGTATAGTATCGCATCCAAATCACGAATCATTACACTATGGTCAATTGGCTGCAACGATAGAAAACGTGCAAATCCCCATAGACATAACATTAAAAGATCCTAAATATTTTACCATCATAGGTCAAGGTAAAATGAATGTGGATATGGATCAGATTGTGACCGGTGAACCACTTTTTGGAATTGATCAAGCCATGGATGCACTTGTCGCAATGGTGAAAAGACCAGATGGTTTTGGGATGAAATTAGCCTCCTTCGATGATCAAAAGACGAGGGAAATAAATGGTGTTGTAGACGTTTTTAAATTTGAAGAAAAGATTGCTGTAATTGCTAAAAATACCTGGTCAGCCATGAAGGGAGTAAAAGCACTTGAGGCAAATTATATTTCTGATGAAGCATTAGCTGATAGTCTGGACATTTCATCATCATTACTCGAAGTGTTAAGTCAGAAGCCAAAGGAAGCAAAGCGAAATGACGGGGATGTCACTCAAGCCTTTTCAGAGGCAGAAAGCATTGTAGAAAAAACATACGAAGCTCCATTCTTGCCCCACAATCCATTAGAGCCAATGAATTTCTATGCGCATATTACAGATGAGAAAGTTAGCTTATCTGGTCCAATTCAGACACCAGCCTGGACTAGAAATAGAGTAGCAGAATTATTAGGTCGACCCGAAGAAGAAATTAGCATCGATATGACACGAATGGGAGGCGGATTTGGTCGACGACTCTATGGTAATTATGTGCTAGAACTTGCACAAATCGCTGATAAATTACGTAAGCCTGTTAAGATCATGTACTCTCGTGAAGATGAGATGTTGAGCGGTCCTTTTAGACCGGCATCAGCATATACTTTTAAAGCCGCATTGAACAAAGGAAAAATAACTGCCTATCATCTAACCGGAGCAGGTGTAAATATGTCAAATGCTTGTAGAGAAAACAATTTCCCAGCAGGCACTTTAGCAAACTATCGGGTGGATAGTCACAATGTCAAAAGTAATATACCGACGGGTGCTTGGAGAGCTCCAATTACCAATTTTTTAGCCTTCGCAGAGCAGGCTTTTTTTGATGAACTGGCGGAAGTCTTATCCAAGGATCCGATTGATTTAAGGTTGGAACTACTTAGGAATGCAAAAGATAATCTAGTCGGAGAGGTAGATTATGAGATCGATAAGATGATTGGTGTTATAGAACTGGCTCGACTAAAATCTGGTTGGGATAATGCTGTGGGTAAGCATTTAGGATTTAGTGTTTACTACTCACACAATACCTATGTGGCCGAAGTAGCAGAAGCACAAAAAGTCAATGGGGCCCTCAAGATCACGAAAGTTACCTGCGCCGTAGACTGTGGATTAGTGGTTAATCCTTTGGGTGCTATTAACCAGATAGAAGGCGGAATTATCGATGGAATAGGTCATGCGATGTATGGTGATTTAACCTTTGAAAAGGGTAGGGCCAGGCAACAAAATTTCCATCAATATAGAATGATCAGGATTGATGAAGTACCCGAAATAGACGTTCATTTTGTAGAAAGCCTTAACGACCCAACTGGCTTAGGCGAACCAACCTTGCCTCCTGCCGGAGGAGCAATAGCTAATGCAATATTTAAGGCCACTGGCAAACGATTGTATAGACAGCCTTTTGAGAAGGAGATTGGAGTGTTGGGCTAGTTGACTTTTCTTTTGCTTTGTTTACAATTTTTATAGCGTGTACAATATAATGTATGTGATGGTAAATTAATTTATATCGCGATTTTATATTGATTAAAGAATTACACGGATTTAATGGATGGGGGAATTACGCTTTAGGGATATTACGCAAAGGATTATTGGAGCTTCGTTTGAGGTTCATTCTTTTCTCGGAAATGGTTTTCAGGAAGTTATTTATCAAAGAGCATTAGCATGGGAATTTTCTCAAAAATCATTGAACTATGCAAGGGAAATTGAACAAGATATTTATTATAAAAACTTGATAAAGCCAATTGGGAAACGAAGAGCTGACTTTGTTGTTGAGGATAAAGTACTGGTTGAAATTAAAGCAGTTATTCAGCTAGATGATGTTCATTTAGCTCAAGCGCTTAATTATTTGAAAGTGTATAACTTGAAAGTGGGTCTTCTTATTAATTTCGGTAGTAAGTCACTTGATTTTAGAAGACTTGTTATGTAATTAAGAGAGAGGAATCACGGATTAACGGATTATTGGATTAATGCGGATTTTGTACTCGCCACTAATGCATCAGAGGAAACCTTAAATCCTCTAAATCCGTGATTAAAAAAAAGGAGGAATCACGGTTTATTAAATTAACACGGATTTAATATAGCCACTAACAATTAATGAAAGGTGAATCACCAATCAAGCGAGTTTAACTTCAATAACCACCGACTTAGAGGCTGGAGTATTACTCACTTTTGCCACATTGCTGATCGGCACTAATACATTAGCCTCCGGAAAATAAGTAGCCACACATCTAGATGGGATATCATAACTTACCACCATAAAGTTTTTAGCCACTCTTTTTTGCCCTCCCGTATAATTATATAAATCGACAACATCCATGTGATTTAGATTTGCCGCTTTCATATCCGAAGGATTCATCATAATAACTCTACGTTCATTGTAAATTCCCCTGTATCTATCGTCTAAACCATAAATAGTGGTATTAAATTGGTCATGAGAACGGATGGTCATCATTAAAAATTCGGATCCTTTTAATGGGATTGCCTCAAAGAAGGATATTGAGAATTGTGCTTTTTTAGAACTCGTATTATACTCGTTATTTCTCGCACCATTGGGCAAATAAAATCCAGCAGGCTGCCTTACTCGATCATTATAATTATCAAAACCAGCTATGGTCGCTTCTATCTTATCTCTAACTAAATCATAGTTGTTTGCATAATCAGTCCAAGGAATATCCACTGCAAGATCGCAACGCTGAGCCAACGAACAAACTATGTCCACTTCACTTTTTAATGCATCTGAGATAGGTGGTAAGTTCCCCTTAGACGAATGAACGATTCCCATGGAGTTTTCAACGCTAACAAATTGCTCGACACCTTGTTTTACATCTTTATCGGTTCTGGCTAGGCAAGGTAGTATGATGGCTTCTTTACCATGTATTAAATGGCTGCGATTGAGTTTTGTAGACACTTGAACGGTCAAATCACAGGCAGCTAATGCTTTTGCTGTGTATAAAGTATCAGGCGTTGCAGAAAGAAAATTACCGCCCATAGCAAAGAAGACCTTTGCCCGATGGTCATGCATAGCCTTGATTGCATTCACAACATCAAAACCATGATGTCTTGGAGGAGCGAAATTAAATACCTCTTGAATGCTATCTAATAATTTGTCTGATGGCGCTTCGTGGATTCCCATCGTTCGATCACCTTGGACATTACTATGTCCACGCACTGGACAAGTTCCTGCACCTTCTTTACCGATACTTCCTTTTAATAAGAGTAGATTAACTACCTCTTTAATAGTATCAACGGAATTTTTATGTTGAGTCAAGCCCATGGCCCAACAAGCAATTATCCGTTTTTTGCTTGCCAAAATTTGCGCAATAGTTTCAATGATTCCTCGTGCAATCCCAGTTTGATCGATTAGTTTATCTAATGATAATGATTCGAGATGCTTTAAATACGCAGTAAATCCTTCGGTTTTATCATCGATAAAAGTTTGGTCAAAAACATGACCAGGTGATTCTTTTTCGTGCTCACTTAGAATAATATTTATGGCTTGAATCAACGCCATATCACTGTTTATCCTAATCTGTAAATAATGATCAGAAAGCTGAGTTTTGCTTCCTAATACAGTGCCCAGTTCCTGCGGGTTATTATAGGCAACTAAACCTGCTTCCCTAAGTGGATTAACAGTAATAATAATAGCTCCATTTCGCTTTGCTTTCTGAAGTGCATTGAGCATTCTTGGGTGGTTCGTGCCTGGGTTTTGACCTAGAATAAGTATGACTTCAGCTTTCTCGAAATCGTGTAAAGTAACCGATCCTTTTCCTATGCCCAGCGTTTGGGACAAGGCTTTACCACTGCTCTCATGACACATATTGCTACAATCAGGGAGATTGTTTGTTCCATAAGCTCTAACAAACAACTGATATAAAAAGGCTGCTTCGTTGCTGGTTCTACCTGAGGTGTAAAATATGGCTTCATTAGGCGAAGCTAAATCACTAAGTTTTGAAGCTATTTTTTCAAAAGCCTTATCCCAACTTATGGCTTCGTAATGACTGGCGTTTTCAGCCAAGTACATGGGCTGGGCAATTCTCCCTTTTTTACCTATTTCATAATCAGTCAGATTAGATAACTCTTGTACCGAGTGCTGGGCAAAAAAGCTTGCATCCAGTGATTTACTACTAATTTCCTCGGCAATTGCCTTCACACCATTTTCACAATATTCCCCGAGTTTAGAGCGCTCATCATCAGGATCTGGCCAAGCACAACCCGGACAATCTACACCGCCCTTTTGATTTAACTGATTTAAGACAGAAAGGCCTTTTATTAAACCAACTTCCTTTGCCAGTATCTTCAATGACTTATTGACAGCTTTTAGCCCAGCTGCTTCTTTAGCTGGTTTAGTAGTTTTTAAACCGGTAAATGAAGTCGGATTTTCTGCTTGGTTCTTGTTTTTTGCCATAAAAAAGGAAACTTAGGTGGAAATTAATCAAGTTTTATGCGATGAACAGCATTATAAATATTAAATCGCTGCTCACTTAAAAAACCAACAAGTGTTATATCAAACTCTTTGGCAAGTTGGACAGCTAAACTAGATGGTGCACCAACAGCCATGATAAAATTGACTCCAGCCATATATGCTTTTTGCACTAACTCGAAACTCACTCTTCCACTTAATAACAAAAGGCTTTCAGAAAGTGGCAGTCGTTTGTCTAAAAAGGCATTACCGATAAGCTTATCCAATGCATTATGCCTGCCCACATCTTCTTGTTGATCGATTAAATGACCTTCTAAATTGAAGATGGCAGCGGCATGTAATCCGCCTGTTTGATTAAATATAGTTTGTGCAGTTTTTAATTTATTTGGTAGGGTATACAACAATGATTTATTTATCTCAAAACTAGTGGCATTTAAGTTTATTTTGCAGCTAGTTTTGATAGCGTCGATACTTGATTTTCCACATACTCCACAGCTACTAGAAGTGTAGAAATGTCTGTCCAATGCTGATAAATCTGCTGAAATATCATGTAATTGGATGTTTATTTCATTTTCTCTTTCCAGAGTTTCAATGACCTGTTCTTCATGGTGAATCATGCCTTCTGTAAATAAGAAACCAATACCTAAGGCTTTATCATTCCCAGGAGTTCGCATGGTAATTGAAATAGATTTACCCAGGATTGGAACGGTCTGGTTAGGAATGGATATACTAATTTGCAAAGGCTCTTCTATGGCTAAATAATCCTCTTTGGCCACTGATTGCTCATGATTTACTTTCCAGATGTTAGCCCGCTGAGCACTTTGTATTTCCATGTAAATATTTAATCTTGTCTAGAATTATAACAATATACATAAACTATAAATTAGAGTTCTATACCTTTTTGCTATTCTGCTAATCTGTTGAAATAAAATAGATTCTATCAGTAGATAAATACAAAAGTTTTAGTTGGGAGATCTTATCCTTCCTTTTTAAGATAAGTAGTTCGTTTTCAAAGGACCAATGAAACTTTTCAGGCCTGTTTTTAGGTTTACCTTTTTCATAAGTTCGAATAGTTAACTCGTCACCTAAAAAAGTATATCTACTGCATTGATAACAAGCTTTATTTTCTTTTTTGCCCAATGCCTTTTCAGTCATATATTGATTGTCCCAATTTGAAGTAACATTCCAGGTTCCTTGCAACTTTTGATGAGGATTCCTTTCATTGATTGGTTTCGATATTTCATCTGTAAATACAGTATTAATCAGTGAGTCCGCTTGATAGGTTCGTTTAATCGTCTTCCCAAATTGGTTGCTGCTTTCCCAGAATCCATCCTTTTGCCCTTGATCGTTATAGGTTAATACTTCCTGAATTTTTCCACCATATTCACGCGTAGTCCATTTGCCCACAGGAATTAACAGGGTGTCATGATAGTTGTAGCTTTCATAGTTGTCTGCATAAAATCCTTCTTTTATTGGGCCAATGTTTTGATCGGAAATAACTAGAGTTCCGGAGGTCTTTTGACCATAATAGGATGGTTTTGAAATAAGCTTAAAATGATCCATTAGATGAAAAGAAGTAAACTCAAAGGTAGTATCTGAGCTCCGTAAATATTCGGAATGCAGCTGCCCATCTCGAGTAAATACCTGGAGAAAAAATAGTTGTTTATTATGCATTCGACGCTCGCAAAACATTTTATCGGGACAATCGATTTGTTCCATGTGATAAAGAGGAGAGAAGTTTAAAGTTTGACCAAAAGAAAAATTCGAAAGACTAGAAAAAAGAAGAATGAAAATAACCCTCATGAAATTATTAGATCTTAATTATTGGAAATTGAAGATAGGCCTTAAATCAAAGTAGCTTAGATATATCAACGGTTAATTTATTTTAAATATTGGTAGATTGCTAAAGGTAAATGATAGTTTTGCACACAGCTTGTCAGTAAAGTCCTTTAATTATTTTCCATGATCTCGATTGTGAGTTATAACTGTATAAAATATTGCGAGTAACAGCATTTATAAATAAGCACTTTTTCCCAAATGATAATCATCCAAAGAATTTTCCAGCTTTAGATGGTTTGAGAGGCATTGCTGTGATTTTAGTCTTGCTCTCTCATAGCAGTATTTTCGGCATCAAGTTTCACGAATACTTAGATTTTTCCAATGTCGGTAAGGCAGGTGTTTTTTTATTTTTTATTCTTTCAGCTTATTTGCTCGATAAACAAATAGCTTTAGTGTTTAAAAATAATAAGTCGAATGCTGATTATTGGTATTATTATTTGAGTAGAAGATTTCTTAGAATTTACCCCCTTTTCGCATTTGCCTTATTGTTCTATTTGATATGCAGTCACATTGGCTTACCTAACGTAATTCGAACTTTTCCCAATGTATTAGAACACCTTTTTCTAGTCAAGGGTGAGAATGTGTTTTGGTCTATTGCGGTAGAATTTAAATATTATTTGATGTCTCCCATTATTCTATTTATAATCCACAAAGCTTTTAATTGGGAGTTTCGAAAGACGATGCTAACGATTGCACTGTTAATTTTTGTAGCCCTTTTTCTGAATTATTTCATGGTTTTAACTCCTTTATCTACCATCAAATTCTTTCCTGTTTTTCTGATGGGAACAGTCTTATCGATTGTTGAAGTATTTTATCTGGAAAAGGCAGATACTGAAAAAGCGTCGGTATCGATTGAAGGCTTAGGTTGGATTTCTTCTGTATTAATAATCCTAAGTTTTCCGGCAGTCAGTGAGGGTTTATTCGGAATCAATACAAACTTTTATACTGCTAATAACTTTGTAGGTGTGAGTTTATGTTGGACCATCGTTCTAATTGCCACAAAATATGGTTCAGGAATTTTAAGAAGAATATTCGAAATTAAATGGCTAAGATTTATAGGCAAGATTAGTTTCAGTGTCTATTTATTTCATATCCCAATTTTGCTATCAATAAAAAGAAATCATTGGAATTTCCTTGATGGATTCAAAATTTACGCCTTCATAATTTTCACCATTTTATTTGCAAGCACTACTTACTTACTAATAGAGCGTCCTTTGTCAAGAATAAAAATTTCGTCTAAAAAATCTAATCCGATTTAGTGTAGATAAACTACTTCTGTATATTTGCATAACTGGCTACGTAGTTCAACTGGATAGAATATCAGATTTCGGCTCTGAGGGTTGAGGGTTCGAATCCTTCCGTGGTCACAAAAAACCTCTTTAAGTCTTTTGCTTAAAGAGGTTTTAATTTTTATGATATTGATAAATAGTTACAAAACTAGCGAGAAGCTATTTTGTTAATTGCTCACTGGCTTATCTAATTACCGTTAGATCTCCATAAAAGTCGCTAACATTCCCGGCGGCATCCAGTATTCTCACGACGTACACATAAACACCAGCAACCACATCAGTTCCGTTAAGCGTGCCGTCCCATCCCATGCTTGGATTGTTTGGAGGAAAATCTAGGTTCTGGAAAACTTGGTTTCCCCAACGATCATAAATTGATAATTCAGAAACTATGATACTACTATCATCACTCGTTTGGACAAAGAAGGTTCCATTGTTACTGTTATCAGAGTTAATGCTGATAATATTGGGAAAATAAAAAGTAGAACCTCCTTCTACTTCAATACTCACTGTAGCTGATCTGGTACATCCAAATTCATCAATAACCGTGACTTCGTAGGTGGTGCTGGTAGTAATATTTACGGCTGGATTTAAACAATCTGTACAACTAAGACCGTCATTGGGACTCCAAATAATCTCAGCTATATCATCCTCATTTATGTCGGTGGAAGTACTCAAGCTTACCATTGAATTAGGACTTACTATACTCGAGGAAGCCGTTAAATTAATGTTCCATTCTTGAGCTGCAGTAATCATTCCTACCGTTTCAAAAGAACAGCCATTATTGTCCTCAATAAATAGAGTATAACTATCAATCGGCAAATTCAACAATGCTGATTCATCAATTTCCATCCCGTTTAAAAATATTGAATAAGGTTCTGTTCCACCTGTAATATTTTCGATGATAATATCTCCAGTATTAAACTCAAAGCATATAGGATCATTGAAGGATAATGATACATTTAAACCATCTGGATTTACACCCACAAACACCTCATCGGTAGCTTCACAATTAGTTTCGTTACTAATAACCGTAATGGAATATATCCCTTCTTCATTGACCTCAGGATTAAAAGTACCTTGTCCATTCAATATACTAGGACCTGACCAGTTAATCGAAGATGTACTTTCAGATAGTGAACTTTTTGCATTCAAAATAATAGAAGACATCCCACAGTTTATGCTAGTATCTTGTCCAGCATTAATGGTTGGTAAGTTATTTATAACTAGTTCAAAAGTGGTGAATTCACTTTCACATCCATCTACTGTTTGACTTATAAAAAAGGTACTTACTCCAGGGAATGAAGAGTCGATATTTGGAGGGCCACTTAGTAATACTTGCGCCTCGTTGTACCAGAGGATATTTTCACCAGTTGGATCTAGGTCTCCTGAAATATCATTTTGATAAAGCGTCATATTAGCTATCATGGGAGATGCTGGTATTGGTTTGATGGTCAAGTTAACTTCTGAAACAGCCTCCTGACATGGGCCTGCTCCATCTGGATCATCTGTACTAGCCGTCAAAACGACACTGCCCGCTACTATATCAGCCATTCCAGGCGTATAAATAGAACTTAATGCAAAAGCATCATCAAAGTTCCCATCCCCATTAGTTGTCCATTGGATACTACTAGCACTACCGCCAAGAATACCCATCAAATCAATAGTTTCACCTTCACAAATTTCTGGAATGGAATTAATGCTAATGGTCGCTGGATTATCACATCCACAATCATTTATCGTTACTTCTAAAACATAACTCTCGTAGCATTCTTCATCGGGTGTAAAAGTGTAAGAGCTGGTGCCTAGCATTCCAGTGTTGATTATATTAGGCATCCAAGTTCCTGCAATACCTTCATCTGAATTCATAGGTAGAGGATCTGGAGCTTCATTAAGACAATAATCATTAGTTATGCTAAAGTTTACAGGAACATTAGCTTCTATTTGTATGGTCAATGTTGCGTTATCTGAGCATTGACCACCATCAGGAGCAGATTGGGATCCATGGAGTGTAGCGGCTTATAATGATGATCCTAATACAGAAGATT
>JAHDEC010000047.1 GCA_020629035.1 Saprospiraceae bacterium
AATGTATAAAATGATGAATTAAAATATTATATACATTCATTAATTTTTAATATAAAATAACATTATCATAATATTTAATATATAAAATACTATTTATGAGTTTCTTAGCGCTTAAATCTATATATTTTTATTGATCAATGTTGCTTTTGCTTGCAGTGTCGGATTTTCCGTGGTCCACCCACAATTTAATAATTTCACATAGTAATAATTTGTAATGTATCCTAATATGTCTATTTTCACACCTTTAACATACTGAACGCTGGTTCAGCTTCGTTTGACACATATTAAAATTTACTAATGATTAGTTTATTCTTTTTCCTTCAGAAGGAAGCCGAGGTCGAAACAATGAGTGTAATGAAATTACTCTACAAAGACGGAAGCTTTGGTGATATCCTTGGCTTGGTGATAGTAACCATTTTATTGTTATTGTCATTTTTAGCCCTTTATCTATTTATCGAACGATGGTTATCTATTAAAAAAGCTGGTAAAATTGATAATCAATTTATCAATAATATCAGAGCGGCTGTTGCTTCAGGAAACATAGAAGGAGCAAAAGCAATCGCAAAAACGAATAATTCACCTTATGCAAGAATGGTGGAAAAAGGACTTCAACGTATAGGCAAACCACTTAGAGATATTGATGCGGCGATCGAGAATGTTGGTAACCTGGAAGTTTTCAAACTGGAAAAAGGATTATCCTCACTAGCCAATATTGCTGGTGCTGCTCCCATGATTGGTTTCTTTGGTACAGTGACAGGGATGATCTTAGCCTTTTATAAGATGTCATCTGAGCAAAATGTTACTCCTGATGTATTAGCTGGTGGTATTTACCAGGCTTTATTTACTACAGCGGGCGGTCTATTTATTGGTATCCTAGCATTTGTAGGTTATAATATTTTGGTGGCAAACGTGGATAAAGTTATTTATCAAATGGAAAGAACAGCTACTGATTTTATGGATCTTTTACAGGAGCCTTCTAACTAATTTTAGTGTAACACCCCGATGAAGAAACGAAATAAAGTAAGTGCAGAATTTAGTATGTCGTCATTGACCGACATCATCTTTTTGCTATTAATCTTTTTTATGCTTACTTCATCGATGGTTCAGATTAATGTACCACTAGCTAAATCTGACAGTAAAACCGTTGCTCCTACCGATTTAGCGGTGATGATGACTAAAGATGGTAAAGTAACTTTCAATGGCAAGAAGTCAAGCATGTCATCGCTAGAAAAGCAGATATACAAAGAAGCCATTGGTCAGTCAAATAATGAAAATGCAACGGTTACAATCATTGCCGAAGTGGGAGTGCCTTGGGAAAAAGTAAATGCCGTTATGAAAATGGCTAGTAAATTACAGATTAAAGCGATAATAGCTACAGAACCAAGAAAGTAATATGGGACTTAAGAAACGTGCAAAAGTAAATCCGGAATTTAGTATGTCTTCACTAACAGACATTATTTTCTTATTGTTGATTTTCTTCATGTTGACTTCTTCTATGGTTGTGCCCAATGCTTTAAATCTTCGTCTACCAGGAAAATCAGCAAGTAATACACCGCCACCAACAACTAGGCCCAATATCATAAAAATAGATCGGTCTGGTAGCTACACATATAATGGTAGTCCTACAAATTTATCTGGCGTTTTTAAAGAAGTGAGGGCATTGAAAAAAAGCGATCCTAAAGCAAGTATTATTATTGCACCCAATGATAAAGCGCCTAACGAAAAAGTCGTTGCTATTTTAGATGTTGCTTATCAGTTTCATTTAAACGCCATCATTACAGATCCTAAATAGCCCAGACAAAGCTGAATATCGCATATCCTACTTTAGGCTACTCCTCTTTAGTTAACAAAACTCGTTCTATCTCTCCACCTCTGTTCATGAGCATAATCATGGTATCCTGACTTAACTCAACTAACTTAACCTTTTTTTCCTGGGCCCCTTTTTCTATCGTATGTAAGAACTCACCCATTAGCCAGTAGACTCCTTGCTCTGTCTCTCTACCATAATCAATGCTATACTTCTTCTCTTCAAAGGACATATCCATTCTGGACGTACGAGTCTCTCCTGTATTTTCTACCACCCAGGTTTGGACCTTCCATTCCCCCACTAAATACTCTGCATTGAAAGGACTATTACTACAAGAAATAATACTGACACAACATACGATAAGCATTAAATAGTAGACAATCGATTTTGGTGAACGCATAAACATATTTTGATTTTTTGTGATCTTCATTCAAACTATTTTTTGCTTAGCCTTAGTATGGATTTTTTGTGCAGGATGTAGCAACTATTCTACAGGATAGCTAAGACTATGCAGCTTGTTAGGTGCTTTTCTCTTTATTTAATGAGTATACTTTTGCTAAAAGATTATCTTCTAAAATCTCTTTTTCAAACTCAAATTGTAGATTTTAAGCACATTAATTGAGCCTGTATTTTTCGGAAGAACCATGGCAATTATTTTTTTCAGTCCCAATTCCTCAAAGCCAAAGTTTACACATGCTTTCCCGGATTCAGTAGCTATCCCTCGTCCCCAATACTCTTTCATAAATCTATATCCAAGATCCACTTCATCCATATCTTCTAAATACTTTAAACCTGTAAAACCAATAAACTTATTTTCTCCTTTTACTTCAACGGCAAGGCGACCAAATCCATGTTTTGTGTAATCAGCTAATACATTTTCTACAATTCTTCGCTCGATTTCCTTTTTGGATACAATACCTCCATCTCCAGTATATTTACTGACTTCTGCGTCTAAATTCATGGTATACGAAGGCTCAATATCTTCTACCGTAAATGGTCGAATTAATAGTCTTTCAGTTTCAATAATTAAATTCGAATTTGGCATCTTTAAGTTTTCTGAATGACAACTCTTTTACTTATTAAAGGTGTATGTTAGCTACTTATTGTGCTTGAGCTTTGCAATCCCATCAAAAAGTGAAAATCACTTTGCAACTTATGTTGTCATCAAGCAAACCATATTTAGATAGGCAACCTTTTCTCATCTTTATTGCCATATAATTTTAGAACACATAAAAATTTGCAAATCGACTCCAAAACTAAATAAATGAAAAAGATCCTCTTACTTAGCATTATCCTTTGTTTTACTGAATTAGTTGCTCAGAGCCAGCATAAAGGTTTAGAAACCATCAATCTTGCCTATATGGCAGGATCTATCCGACACCCCGGAGTAAAAATAGGTTTGACTTATTCAATCAAACATTGGGAAAAAGAAAAGATAAAACGTAAAACTAAAATCAAGACTAAACAACTAGTTTTAAACCCACAAATCGGATGGTACAACCATAAACAAAATCATAGCGCCTTGCTTAGCAGCATAGAACTAGGATACCAAACACGAAATAACAAGAGAAACTTCAAGCATACTTGGGCATTAGGTTTAGGAATGGTAAACCAGTTTAATGAAGGAATCACTTACATAATCGATGATTCAGGAAACCTTCAAGAAAACAAACTGGCATCAAGGGCATATTTGACACCAAACCTTGCTTACGATTTCACACACAAATTAAACAAGACACTAGATATATATACAAGAGCGAGTCTTGGATTTAAATTAAACTATAACAGCTTCTTTTCGATTTTGCCCCTGGCAGAAATAGGGATTAAGTATAAAATGCAAACCAATGATTAAGCCAATAAACATTCCATATTGCTGGATAATGTTAAGTTTTTGTCTTCTAATAAGCTGTGGTAAAGACCCGATGATTAGTGAATCTATGGAAGAGACATTTTACCTCAGAAGCAATGGGAGCGATATGCCTGTTTTTGTTCGAGGTAATGGTAGCTCTAATAAGTACATCATTGTTTTACACGGAGGACCAGGAGATACAAGCGTAAATTATATGGATGATGTGAGTTCACAAATTCTCATGCAAGATTACGGAATGGCATTTTGGGACCAGCGAAAACAAGGCAATAGTCATGGCCATCTTAACAATGAAGATATTAACCTGAATATTATTGTCGAAGATCTACAACAGCTAGTAAACACTATGAAGCTTCGATATGGGGAAAACATTGATCTTTATCTAATGGGGCACAGTTGGGGTGGAGCAGTAGGAACAGCCTATTTACAAACTAAAGACTATCAAAACAATATCAAGGGCTTTATAGAAATTAGCGGAGGCTATGACATAAATATGCTGAATAATTCGCTTATAGCAATGTTTAACCAGTATGGTCAAATAGAGATTGATGCAAACCGAAATGCGGACATTTGGCAAGAGATGCTTGACTTTGCTAATGGATTAGATCCTGACTCAATAAGCTTAGATGAAGTGCTAACTTTAAATAGCTATGGAGGCGATGTTCGAAGAATGAACTTATTAGAAGATTTTTATAAAATCCCATCTTCAAGCAATGTAGCAGCAGGATCAGATAAGATAAACAGTAGCATATCCGAGATAATGAACGCGCTTTCCATCTTTGCTCAAGAAGATCTTTTAGAAGTTTTACTTAACATTTCGCTCTCAGATGATCTAGCAAAGATTACGGTCCCGACCTTACTTATTTGGGGTAAATATGACTTTAAAGTGCCACCAAGCCTTGGCACATTTGCGTACGATAATTTAGGATCTGAGGTAAAAAGCCTTAAAATATACGAACATGCTGGACACAATAGTATGGTTTGGGATCCTGATCGCTTTGTATCAGATGTTAAGGCGTTTATTGGAGATTAAAACAAGCTAAAAACTTAATATATAACCAGCATTAACATTCAGATTTCCAAATAACTCAGCACTAGCACCAAACACAAATCGATAAACTTCGACAAATACTCCGATACTTGCAGTAGGGAGAAAATTTGACCGCAAAGACTGGAATTCGTTATAACTCCGGCTGATTACGCCGCCACCAAGCACATGTGCATATAATCTGATGTTCCGCGGTTCTTCGATGAAATAGTGCCTCCCTCCTAAGAGTGCAAAACCATATTGCGTATGCTCTGTCTCACTGGGTATCGAAGAAATGAGAACAACATGGCTAAAAGAAACCTGGCCCTCGATAAACGTTTTCTTATGGAATCTTTGAGAAGCATTTAGGCCTAAAGTAAAGCCTTCGCCCTCCTCATAGGCCTTTGCATATCCCACCAGTCCTATTAATCGAATAGGGTCTTTTTGTGCCTGAGAATAATGGTAAAAACATATTAAATAAAATACTAATATGAATAATCTCATACTGGAAGTTATTTACTGTTTGCAAAAAAAAACCAGTACTGAGTATCGTTCAGCACTGGCCCTTAAATTTTTAAAGTTACTATTTATCGCTTAATAAATGGCTTAGCCATCATTTTTCCGTTAATTGTTAATTGGAATGTATACGTTCCAGCTGGCATATCATCGATAAATACCTTGTGGTATCGTTCACCACTTACTCCTTGATCATTAGCAACATTTTTCATAAGTTGACCTTGAGTATTAAAAATAGCTACTTGCACATCTGAAGGTTCTTCAAGACGATACATAATATTGACTAAATGATCTGCTGGGTTAGGATAACTAACTACTCTAAACGTTTCTATATCCACATCCTCAGTATTAGAGACCATAGAACCTAAAACAAGTATATCATCAAAGCCGATCACATTATCATCTGAAGAGTTATGGTGAAAAGCAACAAAAATCTTTTGTCCTGCAAAATCAGCTAAGCTTATACTGTGTGGCTCTAATCGTCCTCGATACAATGTGCTATCTCCAGGATTAAACAATTCTCTGTATTCTTCGATACTCCATCCATCACCATGTAAATAACCACCAGAAAACTCAAAACTATCCAGTTCCACCGTTTGACCATCACCTGGGAAAGAAACCATTTCTGCTGCCCTAAAAACGGCAGTATTGCTAGTAGCTTCATCTGGGTGACTTGCATCAACTAAAATTTTCACTGCATAACCATCCATATACCTTGGTCCTTGTAAGCTCGCAGACTTCCAGTGCAAGGTTGCCTGATCATCACCTATCTGGATCGCCGGTGTGATAAGCCAATTAGAACTTGAAGGGTCTAAATTTAACAACCAACTTTGCGCAGCCGCAATAAAGTTAGAATCAACAGTTATGGTGTCAGCCGCAGCCTGAGAAAAGTCTAAGGAATTATACCATTCACTGATATCGCCGTTAGAATCTTCAATTAAATCTTCATTCCAATTAATCCATAAATCTTCAACACCAGAATCAGGAAAAAAGAAAACTTCAGAAGATGTAAGTGGATCTAAATCCATGGTTTGAAAGTCATTCCATACCAGTGTATCATTTTGAGCATTCAAAATCATACATGCAGAAATGGTAAAAAATACGAGTGTAAATATTCTTTTCATTTGGTTAATTTAATAAGTCCTAGAATTAGCTGAACAAAACACTGCCAGCCTTGCGTAGCATAATAATACGGACTTGGACTAAATAATTATAACCAAGCGCTATAAAAACTGACTAAGAAGCACAATCTATGACAAAATAGAACCTAAGCGAGGAGTAATAAAAAAGGCCATCCGAGGGTGATCGGATGGCCTAAGATAGTCATAGTTATATTGTTCTAGAAGGATAGCAAGGCAATCCCAAAGGTTAGCTGGTTTAATTCAGGGTTTAATCCATCGTTAAACATTGGGTCTATCGAGTATTGAGCAAAAAACTCAAGTGGTCCGAACCCTAATCTTCCTACTAATCCATAATTGAATTGTCTTAAATTAAAATCATCCTTAATTTTTTCTGTACCATTATCACTACTCTTCAACTTTTGACTAGAACCGATTTTCATCGCTCCAAATGCTCCAGCTGACATGGTAAACTTGGATCCTAAAGGATTAACCGTAAACATTACAGGTACCTCTAAATAGGTCGCTCTAAGTTTATTTACATCATAATCCACTCCATCAGTTTCAAATTCTACCGTTTGACTGCCAGGTACCATTCTAAAGTCATTTTGGAATTTATACCTTCTCCAATTAATAGATGTTCCATAATCTAGTGCTACTGGAGATGATCCAAAGCGTAACCTATGTCTGAATAGATGTAGATTTAATGTAAATGATCCACCGTATTTTAAAGAAAAATCATCCAATTGCTGAGGCATATTCAAACTTCCATCATACATATAAGTTGATATCCCATAATCAAGTAGCAACACTCTAAAACGATCTTCTTTGTCTTTCTCACAGTATTCTTCGTCTTCATCATCACCTTCTTCCCAATCAGAATCGCCGATGTTTACGCGTACGCCATTCTCATCCATGACGATTCGCTTCTTTGCTAACTCTTCTTCAGCCTCTTCTAATTCTTCTTCCGCTTCCTGTAACTCCTCTGCTGCATCTTCAAGTTCTTCCGCTGCATCGTCTAATTCCTCTTCTGCTTCCTTGATCGCTTCCTTAATTTCTTTAATTACCTCTTTTGCTTCCTCTATAAATTCTTCGCTTGACTCTGAGCTTGTTTCACTTTCGCTAGATTGACTGAATGCGCTTGTTCCCATGGCTGTAAATAGGGCCATTAACAGGATTAATATTGTATTTTTCATAGTGTGTCGTTTAATTGTTGTTGTTTAAATATTGTTTTAAATAAGATGGCACTAAAGCCACTGTCGTGTTAGCAAAGGCCAACTTGCCAACGTATTTTTCAATAGATCTATCATTTATTAATGCAATCCCTCTTCGATTCATATCCTCCATCGAAATAGGAGAAAGTTGTGGGATGTTATTATTCGTTCTTTTAGGAAGTGTTAATTGCCGTCCAGGTAATTTAAACACTTCTTCTATTTGTTCTACTTTGATTTCTTCAGCATTAATTGCTGCATATTCGTTTCTGATTTGATTAAGATGGTCATTATTTTTGTGGTCCAATGTTGTTTCTTTTTCTAACAACACTTCCTCTATTTTTGAAACAGGACTGTGTGCAAAAACAGCTAGCTTTTCAGGCTGAGGTTCAATGTCGTTTACCATTTTATTGACCATTTTTTCATAGGAAACCTGATTTACTCTTTTATGATCTGCTTCCGATTTAGATTGTGCAATTTCAATTTTTTCTTCGACGATGGCTGGTTCCTCTTTAGCTAACTCATGTAGGATTTTTTCTTCAATTTTTTCTTGGTTTTGTTCCACTTCGACTGGCTCTACATCGGATACTTCAGGCATAAGACTTGCACCTTGCTTATTAAAGATTAAGAGCCATCCTGCTGTAATTAACACAAGGAATGAAGCTGCTACTAAATACCATTTGGTTCTACTGATGGAAACTATTTTTGCGCTTGGTACTTCTTTAAGCAATGCGTCTTTACCTGCATATTCAGTCAACTTAGGAGCTTCTAATTCCATGATTTGGAATTCCGCTAACTCAGCTTTAATTGCTGGATGGTCAGTTAAAAACTGCTCAAAACTGCCTAAAGTTTCACTATCTAAATTTCCTTCTATCCAGTCAAGGATATAAGCTTCGTAGTTTGATATGTTAATTTCTTTCATCATAATTTAGCGTTCATTAAGCTTGAGATAATTCTAATGCCTTTAAAGCTTCTTGCATTTCTTTTCGGGCTCTAAAAAGATAAACTTTGACCTTGCTTAAACTCATATCCATTGTTTCTGCAATTTCATCGTAAGCATATCCTTCGTAGTCTTTGAGCAATATCAGCGATTTATATTCTGCTCGTAAAGAGTTGAAAGCTTGATTTAATAAATCCTCCGCTTCGAATCCTTTACTTTCATAAGAAGTGCCACTCATAAAATGCTGCTCGTGCTCTCTTCTTGTTTTCGCTTTTCTATATTGATCGATTACACAGTTATGGGCAATCTTAAATAACAAAGACTTTACTCTGTCAAAATCGACTTTATCTATTCTTAACCAAACCTTCTCAAATGTTTGCTGAACGATGTCGTCTGCATCCATCTCGTTTCTCACCATCTTCAGCGAATACCTGTAAAGTATATCTGAGTAGAGTTTAACTGTTTGATTGTAGTCGGAGATTGTCAACTTTATTGTTTTGATTAATATTCAATGCTATTACGGGTGGACTATTATAAAAGTTACAAACTTTTGATTTTTTTTTAATTTTTTTTTCAATGTTCGGACATATTTATAAGAATAGACTGATCATTAAGATATAACATATTAAATAAATTATTAATATATTTGTAGTATGTCTGCCTATTTAAATGAAATAAAAAACGAAAAGGAACAAAGAGAAGGCCTTATTTGGAGTATAATTATCCATCTAGCCATTTTATTTCTGTTTTTCTTGCCCTTGGCAAAAGAAATCCAAGAGACAGAAAGCTTTGCCGGTATTCTAGTAAACTTTGGTGGAGACCTTGGCGAACCCGAGTTTGAAATAAAAGAAAAAATAGGCGCAGCAAAAGCCGCAGAAGAAACAAAGCCTATAAAGGAAACTAAAGCTGAACCAGCCAAACCTAAAAACAAAGAAACCAAGCCGGCTATCATTGAAAGTAACACAAAGACAAACAGTGCAGAGTTAGTGGCCGAAAAACCTAAAGTTGAACAGCAAGAGGCGACTGAACAACTTGAAAAAACAAAAGAACAAATTGAAGATAAAGTAGAAGAAAAAGCAGATCTCCAAGCTCAAGAGGAAGCCAAATTAAAAGAAGCTAAATCTAAGTTTGGAAATTTATTTGGCAATATCTCTAAATGTGATACCAATGAGGCAGAAGAACAAGGTGACCCTTTTGGAGTGCCAGATAATGAAAATCTGCAAAAGCAATCCTCAGGGACGGGCACTGCTGGTGAAGGATTAAATGGGCGAGGCATCATTTTTAGACCATCGATTAAAGATGATTCGAATAAACAAGGAATCGTAATGGTCGCAATTTGCGTGGATGGCTCAGGTAGTGTAATTTCTGCAAACTTTACTCAAAAAGGCTCTACAACCACAGATAATCATTTAATCCAGCTAGCGATTGATGGTGCTAAGAAATATAAATTCACTCCAAATAATAGTGAAGAACAATGTGGGACTATCACCATTGATTTTGTACTAAGAACCTAATCAATCTTGACTATTTTTTCTGTCCGGCGATCTCCAGATTTAGTTTCAAAGATCAAATAATAAATGCCTGCTTGGTAACTTGACAAATCTAAGGTGCTAGGAGTATCTTCAGTTGCTAGATTATCCATCAACTGTCCTTGTGAATTAAATAAACGGATAGAAGCAAATAATTCTTCTACTTGACCTAAGTCGATAGTCAGCATTTGTCTAGTAGGATTTGGGTACATGGCGATAGACGTTGCCTCTATGTTTGTGTTTGATACCACAGGGTCCAACTCACTTTCAAACATGGATCGACCATAACTTGCTGCTAACAATTTTCTAGTTGGTTGATGGAAGGTGAGATCAGTTATCACGACATTGGGCATATCTTCAGATAAAATATTCCACTCAGCATCTTCTAAACTAAATACTCCAATATCAGTGGCGGCATAGATAATACCTTCCACATCTGGGTCAATGACTAAATCATTAACCGGAACGGTGACGAGGTTATAATTTATATTTTCCCAAGATTGGCCAAAATCCCGCGAACGATAAATATTGCCATCATTATCTCCATATCGATAACCTGATAGGCTCGCATAGATAGTATTATCATCAAAGGGATCTGCATGAACACTAGTGACCCATGCAACCGGCAGTTGATCAGAAACTTTAGTCCAGTTTGCTCCATCATCCTCACTGGTCCAAACATTACCTTCGTCAGTACCCACTATTAATTTACCCGGAACAAGGGGCGATTCAGCAATAGAAGTGATGGTGCCATAAACTAGGTTGGTCACCGACCCACCATTTGATAGGTCATTACTAATCGGGATCCAGCTATTGGCCCCATTATTACTCTTGTAAAGACGTTGGCTTCCAAAGTATAGGCTAGACGAGTTGTGTGGTGAAATTATATATGAGCTGTTCCAGTTGTATCTATCTGAGTCACTCAGGCCATTGTCTGCATTAGAAAAATTGAAGCCACCATCGGTCGACTTTGCTATATTTCCATATTGGTATTCAGCATAGATGGTGTTGGAGTTGTCAGGATCTACTCGAACCACAAACCCATCCCCAAAATAAATCCTTGACCAACTCTGAGGTCCAAAAAAAGTACGTAAGGTTCCATTATCTCGAGTCCCTCCATATACTTTTGATGGATCATTGGGGTCATACTCACAAGTGTAAAACTGAGCTGTGGGAATATCACTCATTAAATTATAATTATCTCCACCATCAAATGAAATATAAGCTCCACCATCATTTCCATTTAGTACCAATTGTGAATTTAACGGGTGTATAAAATAACTATGTTGGTCTACATGTACACCCACAAATGTGTCTTCCCAAGAGTCCCCACCGTTTATACTTTTAGATGGATTAAATCCAACATAATATACAATTTCATCATTATTTGGATCGATATTTATCTTACCAAACCACCACATAAATGACGCACTATTCAGATTTTGAAGACTTTTGGCTTCCCAAGAATCACCTCCATCTTCAGTTCTGAAAATGCCTTCTTGATTTCCTGTACGATCGGCATAGTTTAACATTAAAACAGCTGGATTAGAAGCAGCAATAGCTATACCTATTCTCCCTTTATTGTCCGGATTAGTCGGAAGACCATTGCTTAGTTCTTCCCATGTATTACCACCGTCTTGACTTCGATAGACCCCGCAATATTGGCCACCATAATCTCTATAATCAGGTCTTCTAACTCGTTGCCACATAGACGCATAAACTAGTTGAGGATTATTAGGATTTATGGCTAAATCAATAGCTCCGGTCATTTCATTTAAGTATAATATCTTTTCCCAACTTAATCCACCATCTACTGTTTTATAGACGCCTCGATCCTCATTGTTTCCAAATAAGCTTCCCATTGCAGCCACATAAACGATGTCAGGATTTTGAGGATCTATGCTCACTTTTCCAATAGAACCAACATTCTCCAAACCGATATGCGTCCAGCTTTCACCACCATCCAAACTTTTATAAACGCCGACGCCATCATAGGCAAGTGAACCACCTCCTGCATTTGACTCACCCGTACCTGCATAAATAATTTCAGGATTAGAGGATGAGATATCTATATCACCCATGCTCAAAGTCATGGCATCATCGAAAATAGCCTCCCAACTACCGCCTTGATCATAAGATTTGAAAATTCCTCCAGATGCGGAGACCACATAAATAATGTTGACATCATCACTAGGCATTTCTAAATCGACAATCCTGCCCTGAATATTGGTAGGACCTAAATTGGTCCATGGCTTTCCTCTAGTAAGTCCTTCTTCTTTAGTGAGCTTTTCTCTAAACTTTACTGCTGTCATATATGATTGATGATCAATGGCACCTGTGGGGTAGGCTCTTTGATCATATAAATATGTGCTTCGGGCACTTTTATTAAGCTCAGACTTGTTAGCTTGGCAAGAAATGAATAAGAAAATAACTAAACAGAGGGATGGTAAAAACTTAAAATGATTCATAATTAGGCTTGAATATTGCTAATATAAATTAATAAATACCAATTATTTTAATGCACTTGTATTATTCTAAAAATGAACATATTTAAGGCTTGTATTTGATAGCTAAGTCATGCTGGTTAAGCAACTAAATGGCTTTTTTTATGTCTAGCAATTCTATGAAGTATCTTATTTCCATATTTATATTTTTCTGTTCTCTCATGGGGATTAGTCAAGCTAATGAATTAAACTTTGACCAACTAACGATCAAGGATGGTTTAGCTCACAACTCTGTCTTATCATTACTAGAAGATCAGTATGGTTACATTTGGATTGGTACACAGAATGGTCTTAATAAATATGATGGAGTAGATTTTAGTCTATACAAATCACAGACAGATAAAACACAAGCTGATTATTTTGAAGGCAAGCATATTGTTTCCCTTTTTGAAGACAAGCAAAGAAACTTATGGGTTGGAACAGCTAATAATGGGGTCAATGTTAAGTGGAATGATAAAGATGGCTTTGAAAATATTTCTTTGGATACCCTAGTTGGCGTAGCAAGCGGTGCTGAGATAACCTCAATCAATGAAGATGACAATTCAAATATTTGGATTACAACCCTAGGTAAAGGAGTTTTAAAATACCAACCAAACCTAAAGAAAATCACACAGTATACTCAAAAGAATAGTGGACTCAGCAATGATTATGCTTTTGATATGGAACTTGTAAAGGGTCAAGTTTGGATAGCAACAGCTGGTAGAGGTTTAAATGTTCTACAGGATGATAAATTCTCTCTAGTATTTGATGATATGCCCAATAGTCCTGCTATGGATGGATTTAGGAAGAAGTTGCTATTAAATGGTGACCTACTTTATGTGGCCTCCGAAGGAACTGGCCTCTATGAAATCAATCTCCAGACGGAGCAGTCAAAACATTATTCAAATGATACAGAAGCTAGGCAACTAAGCTCTCATTTAGTAAGGGATGTGCTAATCGACCGCAATGGAAATCTTTTAGTAGCTACAGATGGGGGAGGGCTCAATGTTATAAAAAAAGATGGTGAAATTCATAAATATACTAATTCAGGGGACTTAGATAATTCATTAAACAGCAACGCACTCTTATGCCTTTTAAAAGATAGCAACGAGACTATCTGGATTGGTTCGTTTAACGGAGGGGTCAATTTGGTTTTGCCTAATGGTAAATGGTTCAGACATATCAAGCCTTTGAAAAAGAGTAAAAAACCAATTGTCTATCCTTCTGTTTTAGCAATGGTAGACACAAAAGAAGGCTTGCTAATTGGGACTGATGGTGGCGGTTTAAATAAATTGCTCACAGAAAATTACCCACAGGTTTTTGATGAATATAAACTTGATTCAAACAATAAATTATTTGGTAAGGTTATAAAATCATTTTTTGAGGATAGACAGGGAAATCTATGGATAGGAACATATGGGACAGGTCTAGCCAAATATAATTTTAAATCCAAAAAACTCGAACAGTTTGTTCACGATCCTAATTACCCATCAGGGATTGGAGGCAATAATATCTGGGGGATAGCACAACTCAAAAACAACGACATATGGGTTGCTACCATTGGTGAAGGCTTGAGTGTATTGCCCTATGGGACGGAATCTTTTATAAGATATAAACATGATCCGAATGACAGTAAATCTTTAATTGATGATCGTGTTAGCTGCATGCTTGTTGATTCAAAAGACAATGTGTGGCTTGGTACTAAACATGCAGGCCTAGATAGATGGGATGAAAACTTGAGTGAGTTTATTCATCACCAATATGATGAGCATGATAAACACTCGTTAAGTAATAATGAAATTACCTGCATTTTTGAAGATTCTCAAGGAGAAATCTGGATAGGGACAGAAGGAGGAGGTCTAAATAAATACTTAGGCGATGGAAAGTTTAAAAGGTTAACTACTGATGATGGTTTATACTCAAACGATGTCCTAGGAATAATAGAAGACGATAAAGGTCTATTGTGGTTTTCTGACTTTTCAGGAATATCAAGATATAATCCCAAGAGAAATTCTTTTAAGCATTTTTCCATCAATGAAGGTGAATTTGGGACTCAGTTTAATCCTCTATCCCTAATGAAATCAAAAGATGGGTTGTTATATTTTGGCGGAATAGATGGTTTATATGGCGTAAACCCAGCGCAGATTAAAGAGGACTCAGTAAGCTCTAATTTGACATTTACTTCGTTTTCAATTTTCAATGAAATAGCTAGACAAGGAATTAAATATAACAAGAAGATAGCCTTGGATAAACCTATCGAGCTTGAAGACCATATTTATTTAGATTATACCCAGAATTCTTTTTCAATAGAATTTGCATCCCTTAGTCCTTCCATTAACACCAGTCAAGAATTTAATTACCGCTTAGAAGGCTTTGATAAAGAATGGGTAAATAAACTAGCAGCTAAAGGCAAGGTCAGTTATACAAACCTTGATCATGGCAACTATACATTTGTGGTTAAAAACAGACTAGAAGAAAAGCGACTGGCAATCACCATAGATGCTCCATTTTGGAGAAAAACTTGGTTTAAAATTGTGCTAGGTTGGTTGTTCCTTATTAGTGTGGTCTTGCTATATGCCTATAGTAATCAGATTAAAGAAGAGAGACACAAAAAAGAACTCAGCGAGGCCGAAAGTAAAATTTTACAATTAGAAAATAAAAACTTACAAGTCGAACTAGAATCCCAAAACTCAAAGCTTTTATTCTCAACAGCTCAAATGGCGCATAAAAATGAAATCCTTTCAGCGATGAAAGAAGAGTTAAAAAGTAAGCAAAAAGATTTGGGTATTAATCTAAGTTCAATAGTTAGAGGACTTGATCGTGAATTGCAAAGTGAGGATTACTGGAAAGAATTTAATGTATATTTTAATCAAGTGGATGGAGACTTTGTAAACAAAATTAAAGCAAAACATCCTGGATTAACCAAAAACGATGTTAGACTTTCTGCACTCATACGAATTGGCTTAAGTACTAATGAAATTGCTTCTATTTTAAACATATCTACTCGAGGGGTTGAAAAAGGAAGGTATCGTTTAAAGAAAAGAATTGGTCTAGAATCTTCCGAAAATTTGATTGATTATGTTGTTCAATTTAATTCTTAGTATTTATTAACAAGTCGTATCCCTATTTTTTTCTTCAAATTAATCACTAAAATTTCTAGATTGAGCTGAATCCCTGATATTTATCGGGCTTACAGCTAATCAATAAATTTATTTTATCATATGTGTAGTTGGTTGATTTATAGCAACTGTCGTAGGTTTGTCGTAGTACATATTTATTTTTTTTGTTTTGTTATTGTATCTTTGTTGCATATCGAAGCACAAAATGTTCTTAAACCAAGCATTGTGTGAGATAAAAGAAGACGAATTAATATTTAAGTTTTAAATAACCAATACACTCATGAAATTCAATCTCAATTGGCTAGCTCGTGCTACGAGCCTAGTAACCCTACTGTTGCTTTTTGGAACTTCAGAAAATAACATTGTTGCCCAATGTATTATTGAAGACTTTGTAACAACCATGGACGGAGGCGCAGCCTCAGCTGTTTGTCAAGGTGATCAAGTCGAATTATGTTTAGAAAGTAATACGCTTCCCCCTTCTGGAACTATGGACTGGGAAGTATCTGATGATGGCGGTGCATCTTTCACAAGCATATCTTCGGTACCCTTATCCTTAACTTATGACCCGGCGGATCCCTATTTAAGTTTTATGAACGTATTTGAACTGCCTGCAAATGGTATGGGATATATTTTTGGTGTTTTTGGCTGGGCTCCGGCTGATTTAACAGCAAACCAAGTCGGAGACGAATTATGTCTTCAGGCTGCACCAATGCCAGATCCAAATTGTTTTTGGTACCAAGGACCTTGTGTTCCTCCAGCAGCGGTTGACCCAGGTGGACCAGGTGTTCCAGGTAATAAGTATATGGAAGGAAATTATTACCAAGAAGTTGTGGACGGTTCAATGGCTACAAAAACTATAAGCTATTCAGTAGAAGTAACGTCCAACACAATGAGCTGTGGACATACATCTAATATATTTATAACTGAGTTTGCACCAGGCTTTGCCTTTGTAGTTTCAAGTCAAGTTGTTCCTCTGACAGGACTAGGTAAATTTACAGTAACTATGCCAATTGGTGCTTCTGGAGGACCTGTACAATGGGGATTTAGAACGACAGGACCCAATGTATGGCCTACAGATGTAGATGGTTGTGGATCAGTTAAGATTGCAGGATGCGAACCAGATTTATGTGCAACATTTGATATACCAGAAGATGCTTGTGGAATGGTTGATGAATATCAGTTTAGAGCTGTAGTGACGCCTTACCAGTGTATGCCAGGTTGTGTTGCGCCAAATGAAGATGGAATATCTGATCCAATGGTTGCTCCTTTATCATGTCCAATGGAAAATTTCATGACGACAGTGAATGGTGAAGAAGGCCCATTAGGGGTTTGTGCGGGAGATATAATTGAACTTTGTTTTGATGGAGAAGATTTGCCTGGTGGTGGAGATGTGATTTGGGAAGTTTCAGAAGGAGGAGATGCCTTTACTCCGATTGCCACGCTTCCAATATCATTAACATTAGATCCAGCTGCAACATGGCTAACTTTTATGAATGTTTTTGATTTACCAGCCAATGGAGGTGCTTATCAGTTTGGCGTGCCAGGTTGGGCAGCGCCTGATTTAACAGCAAACCTAGTAGGAGATGAGCTTTGTATACAAGCAGCACCGATGCCAGATCCAAATTGCTACTGGTATCAGGGGCCATGTGGACCTCCAACAGATCCAGGAGGACCTGGTGTTGCAGGAAATAAAATAATGGAGGCTAGTTTTTATCAAGAAGATGTAAGTGGACAGTATGCTAATACAACCATGAACTTTACCGTAGAAATTACGGCTAACGATATGAGTTGTGGTCATACTACTAATTTATATATTACAGAATGGGCGCCTGGATTTCCATTTCCTCCAATTGCTCAAGCTTTAACTCCAATTACAGGACCTGGAGTCTACACAGTAAGTCTGCCAATTGGTGCTACTGGTGGACCAGTACAATGGGGATTCCAAACAGCAGGACCAAATGTATGGCCAACAGATGTTGCAGGATGTGGATCAATAAAAGCCTTACCTGTAGCTGAGTTTTGTACGACTTTCGAAATCCCAGCGGATACTCAAGAAGGAGTTTACATATTCCAAGCAGTCGTTGAACCTTTCAATGAGGCAGGCTGTAGTTCTGATGACCCAGAAAGTATAGATGGTATTACAGAACCAATTTTTGTGGTTGTAAATCAGGGAATAACAATGAATTGCAACGATCATTTAAATGTATCGGTTGATTCTTTATGCCAATTAGGGTTCAATGCAAGCATGGTTCTAGAAGGAGAACCAATGGAATATTTTGGGATCGACGCAGATCAGTTCAACGAAGCTTTTTATACGGTTGATCTTCACTACAACGGAGAAATGGTGGATCAAGACAACTTGAAGGACTATTTAGGTAAAGAATTAGAATATTCAGTTTCAGATGCTTGTAATGGTGCAAGCTGCTGGGGTACTATTTTCTTAGAAGACAAAATGGC
>JAHDEC010000003.1 GCA_020629035.1 Saprospiraceae bacterium
CTTTTTAGGGCGAAATATTATTGAAGGAAAATGTTTAAGAACTATAAAAATACCAGAAATAAACTCTGGGATATACTATTTGACCATCCTAAATAATACCAATCAGACAACATACAAATTAATTAAAAGATAACTGCTTTCAACAATGGGTGATGACAGCATATCTCTCCTTCGTCGAGATACGCTGCATACCATCATCCGTCGTACGTCACTCATAAAAATAAAATGGAAAAATGGACAACTCTGTAATTGAAAAAATATATAATGACACTTTCGCTGGTTGTACTATGTTTTATAGAGATACTACTGTAAGTGAAAAGCTTATATCAAAATATCGAGTAACTAACCATGGCGAAATAAAGACAACCATATTAAAGAAAATCTACGAATACTTTTAAATAAAGGCAACTTGTAAAAATAGATATGACAGTATACTTCATACTGCCGCTTATCATCATCCATTACCCATAACCACAACCAGAGAAAAAACTGCAGTAAGATGAAAATAAATCCAAACATTTTAACATGCTTAACTACTTTGGTTTTAATAACATCTTGTATAGGACAAACCACAAAACAACAAGAGTCTATAGGTGAGTCTGTAGACGAGCTTGGTAATAGTATTATGGTAGTTTACCAAGATAAAAACGATGTCTATTGGTTCGGGAGTTGGGAAACGGGAGTTTATAAATACGATGGAACAACATTGACTAATTACACAAAAAAGCACGGTTTAGCTAACAATAGAATTGATGGAATAAACGAAGATGATGCCGGCAATCTATACTTCACAAGCTGTCATCCTACTTCTACGATAGTTAAATTTGACGGTCATAAGTTTACAACATTGATACCTTCACCAACAAAAGATTGGAAACTTGAACCCAACGACATGTGGTTTAGATATTCTTATTATGAAGAGAAAGTATATCGTTATGACGGGACGACCTTGCATGAATTGCAACTGCCAAAACCTCCAAACCTGACAAATCCTTTTGAAATCTACAGTATCTACAAGGATAGTAGAGAAAATATATGGTTTGGTACAAACCCAGTTGGAGTTTGCAGATATGATGGAAAATCATTTGATTGGATAAGCGAAGAAGATGTAACAGAATTCAGAAACGAAGGGGCAAATGGCGTACGTTCGATTACGGAAGATAAGCAGGGTGACTTTTGGTTTAATACTGAATATCGTTACAGCGTATATGATAGTATCTCATTGAAGCCCGACAAGTTCTATAGTAGACACAAAAGTATAGGCGGATTAGATGGAAAAATCGAAAGTGATTTAGACGAGTATTTATCAATAGTGAGAGATGAAACTAATAACCTTTGGTTTGTTACTTATCGTGATGGTGTTTGGAAATATGATGGTAAAGAAATTGAACAATATGCTATTCAGGAAGACTCAAAGGACATAACTCTATTCAGCATATACGAAGATAATAACGGAGACCTTTGGCTAGGCACACATGAAAATGGAGCATATAAATTCAACGGGACGAACTTTAAAAAATTTAAAAAATAGCGAACAAAAAGTTTGAGCTAACAAATGACATGGCCACATATTTAGTGCTTCATATTAGATGGCGCGACTTTTAACTATACCTTATATTTTCATTTTTTTGGTCAATGTTGTGAGTCTTGAAACACAGCATAGCTCGCCAGCTTCATTGTGTATTTCGATATTCCACACTTGGATGGTTCTCCCGATTTTTATTGGACGTACAGTGCCGATTACCTCACCTCCTTTAGCCGATTTTACATGGTTTGCATTAATCTCTATGCCGACAGAATGGGTTTGTAATGGATTATCTTGGATTAGGACCGAAGCCACGGAACCCATTGTTTCAGCAAGAGCTGCAGAAGCTCCTCCATGGAGTAAACCATAAGGTTGTTTAGTGCGGTGATCGACGGGCATACTTGCTCTAAGAAAGTCATCACCAACCTCAATAAATTTAATGTCGAGGTGATTAACTAAGGTGTTCGAATGAAAACCATTGATTCCTTCTGGAGTAGGATTGTTTTTCCAAATCATTTGTAAGGATTAAGGTTTAAAGATAGAAAAGCAATATTGAGCAAAATAAAAGCTAGCGAAAAAACATTCTATTAATAAGATAATATGAATTTTACGAGGCTAAGTATCTTTTTGCCCACACATTACATATTATAAAAATATTTAATGTATTTTAGAGTTTGATTTAAGAAAATAGAATATGGCTAAGATTTTAGTAGTTGATGACGAAAGAAGCATCAGAAGAACGCTGAGAGATATACTCGAGCTCGAAAAATATCAAGTAGAAGAAGCTGCGGATGGCTTGGAGTGTATGGTTAAACTTAAGCAAGGAAAGTTTGATGTTGTGATATTAGACATCAAAATGCCTAAGTTAGATGGGATGGAAGCTATTGAGCGAATACAGGTATTATCTCCTGATACTCCTGTGGTTATGATTTCAGGACATGGTGATATTAATACAGCTGTTGAAGCCGTTAAAAAAGGTGCTTTTGACTTTATTCAGAAGCCACCAGATTTAAACAGATTGCTTATCACTTTGCGAAATGCAATGGATAAGTCTAGTTTAATTACGGAGAAAAAAGTCCTTCAAAAGAGAGTTCGTAAAAAGTCTACGCAAGAAATCATTGGAGAATCCGAAAGCATCTTAAAGATCAAGGAAACGATTAAGACAATAGCGCCTACCGAGGCAAGGGTTTTAGTAAACGGCGAAAATGGAACGGGTAAAGAATTAGTAGCTCGATGGATCCATGAATACAGTAACCGAAAAGCTAAACCTATCATCGAAGTAAATTGTGCAGCCATTCCTTCTGAGCTGATAGAAAGTGAGTTGTTTGGACACGAAAAAGGATCATTTACTTCAGCTCATAAACAACGTTTAGGAAAATTTGAATTAGCTAATGGTGGCTCATTATTCCTAGATGAGATAGGTGATATGAGTTTAAGCGCACAAGCTAAAGTTTTAAGAGCTTTGCAAGAAAGTAAAATAACCAGAGTGGGTGGTGATAAGGACATCAGTGTAGATGTTCGAGTTATCGCGGCAACCAATAAAGATTTAAGAAAAGAGATTGCTAAAGGTAATTTCAGAGAAGATTTATATCATAGATTATCGGTCATCGTGGTTAAAGTACCATCATTAAATGAGCGGATAGATGATATCCCTATTTTAGTTGAGTACTTTACTAAAATGATTTGTAAAGAATACAATATTCCTGAAAAGAAAATTGCAAGCGCAGCCCTAAAAGAGTTGCAGAGCGTAAAGTGGACAGGAAATATTAGAGAACTAAGAAATGTGGTGGAACGTTTAATTATTTTAAGTAAAACATCCATTACTAAGCAAGACGTAATAGACTATGTAAATCCTAGTAGTAATCAACGAACTGAATTAGAGGATTTATTTGAAAAATATAATAGCTTCGATAAGCTAAGTAACTATTTACAAAAAGAATACGACAAGTACAAAGGGGTGTTAGCCTAATAACTTGTCATTAAATTAATAATTACTTGCTCGTTCTATTTTATAGAATGAGCAATTTTGTGTAATAAATACAGATAAAGATGTCAGAAAATAAATTAACAAAAGCAATAAACAGACAATGGGCTGGACTCAAAGGTGAGAATTCATGGACGATGTTTAAAGTAATGGCAGAGTTCGTTGATGGCTTTGAAACATTAAATAAACTAGATCCATGTATTTCGATTTTTGGATCAGCGAGAACTAAACCAGATCATAAATATTATAAGCTTGCCGTGGATGTGGGTGAGCGATTAGTACAAGAAGGTTTTGGTATCATTACAGGTGGTGGACCTGGTATTATGGAGGCTGGAAACAGAGGTGCTTATAATGCCAATGGTTTGTCTGTTGGACTTAATATAGATTTGCCATTTGAGCAATCACATAACCCTTACATTGATCCGGACAAAAACTTGGATCACAGATACTTTTTTGTTAGAAAAGTAATGTTTGTAAAGTATGCTCAAGCCTTCGTGGTGCTGCCGGGTGGATTTGGAACCTTGGATGAGTTATTTGAGGTGCTAACATTGATCCAAACTAAAAAGATTGATGAAGTGCCTGTAATACTAGTTGGTTCTGAATTTTGGAATGGGCTTAAGGATTGGATAGTTTCGGTTATGTTGGAAAGAGAAGGAAATATTTCTCCGAAAGATTTAGATTTGATCCCGATTGTAGACGAACCAGACGAGATCGTTAAGATTATTCATAACTTCTATGAAGAGGCAGGAAAATTAAAGCCGAATTACGAGTTATAATACTTACGAAAGGTCTTATAAAATATAGAAGCTCAACGAGTGGTAAAACCATTGGTTGGGCTTTTTTAATGGGTTAATCCTTCAATATCCAATTAATTCCAAACCTTACTGCCCAGTCATACTGAGGATACTCAAAGGTTTGATAATAATGGTCATCACTAAGTAAGTTTAAGTTATCATTGACGTCCAAATCTTGCATAACTTGGTAGGCGTTTTCTAATTTGACAAAGAACTTGAAGTTTTGGACTTTTACGTTGGCAAACAATTCCGAATATGGATACCAAACACGATCATTAGTTGTCCCATAAAATGAGCCATATAAGCCATTATAAGACATGTGTTGGGCTTGTTGTGTGTTTCTAAGGTATATGCCTGTTTGTAGATAAAGCGCTCGCTTAAACAAGCCACTTTCAAAGTAAAGTTGATGTTGACTAATTAAACTTGGGCGTTTCCAAACATTGTTATTGAAAAATTGTAGGCCTATAACATTGGTGGTTTTAAACTTCCACAAACTAAAGTCTTGAAATAGTTTGACTTGCTGGACATTGATGCCTTCCTCAGCTTGAACTATCGTTTGCTCATCATTTACATAAACCAGAGAAGCAGCACTGATGTTTGCTAGACTTAACTTGGTCTTGGTGATGGGTATAGCAAGTCCCAATGTAGTTTCTGTCCATATTTCATTATCAAAATCATTATCAAATACTAATTGTTTAGAAATGTAAACTTGTTGGAAATTTAGATCAACTTGTCGATTAATCACTTTGAATCCTCCAAATAGAGTAAAGTATTTCTTAAAATCAAGCGAAGCACCTGTGTCAAATTTGAATGTACCTGTTGCATCAGCTAAACCACCCATAAGCACTCCATAGGCATTAAAGGAGGAAAATGGACTAACGGTGGCTCTTACTTCACCCCACAGGTTATTTCTTCTAATGCTTTTTTCGCCATCCAAATCAAAGTTTTTAGTCTCTTGGCCAGCTTGGATGGATAAGCTACCATATCCTGCAAATGGAAACTTCAATGAAAGTTCATGACCTAATGATCGCTCAAAATTGTAAACCCTCAGTCCTCGGATATCAACAAGATATTGATCCGAATAAAAGGCTGTATCAAAATTGCTATAAATGTTATTTCTTGTTTCGTCTGTATACTTATAAAAACCAGTCTCGTAATAACTGTGGTGGTGTAAGATTAATCCTAAATCTTTTGCGTTAACCATCTTGTACCACTGATCGAAGTGGTAGCCTGTTTTTTGATATCGTGATTGCGCGTTGGAAAGTTTTACATCTATATCTAGTGTGGTTACAAACCGCTCATCTATATCTTCCACACCTCCATTATGATTTTCAGTCACAAAATGTCCAAAATAACCAAAGGCTGAAGAGTACTTTCCTTTTGGATGATCGTACCGAAAATGGGAAGCAATCGAACTGTGTTTTACAGCTTGAGATTGATAAATGTCTTGAATAGAAATTCTATCAAAATCAATGGTGAAGTTTATGTTTTCTTGGAATTTTCTACTGAAAATAGCATCCACAAAAAAGTTATCCTGATTCCCACCATAAGGGGTAAATTGAAGATTTGAAAACGGTCTATTTAATGAGTAATGTGGTGTGTTTTCATGAGTTTTTTCTAAATACATGTACTGATTATAGCCTAAATCCATCATTAATTGATCCGGTAGGTTAACCAGTGATCGCAGCATTGAACCACCATGATTACCTAAGTTATGTCCTGGATTTCCCCATTGTTCTTGAGGTGAGATAAAATGAAAATAGTCTAATAAACTATCTGTGTAGGGTACAAGTGAATCAATGTTTTGAAAGTAGAAAACATCTAAGATGGTGGTGTCATATTCTACTTTTAAACTGTCATCCACAAAGGCTACGGTATCGACTGGCGCATTGGTGTTGTTTGGAATAGGTCTTTGGGCTAGTGTACGAATTGTACCTAGCAAGCAAAAAGAGAAGACAAGAAATATGTGTAGTTTATTCTGTTCCAATGTATTTTTAATCCATTATAAATATCATGGATTGGAACGTACGATCTTTAGTTTCTATTTTAAGTACGTAACTGCCTTTTATTAAACTTAATTGAAGCTGATTTTTTGTGCTTAGCAATTTAGTCTCATTATGCAAAAGTTCTCCTTGTATGTTGTAAATAGAAACAGTACCATCTTGCCCAATAAACTCGTCCATCTCAAAACTGAATGTTCCATTATTTGGATTCGGAGAAACACTTATTGATTGCGTTTTAATATGGTCACCTACACTGGAGAGTTCACCAAGATTGAGCACAAATAGTCCATATTGCATGTCCGAAACTAAGACCAAACCAGAAGGTAAAAATGGATAAACACCCCAAGCACCTTCATAATTTTGACGATGTTCGTAATCGGTAGTTGGGTAATGCCAACTTAAGTTGGGTTGTGAAGGATCATCTAAATCCCAAACAACTAATCCATCGTAATAATACGAGCTGTAAAGTTTGTTGTCGTATACTATTTGATTGTGTGGTATAGAATATTCATTGTCATTTCCGGCATCTATAAAATCAGTAAAGAAAATATCAGGCATACTTCTCATATCCATAACTTTAATATCGGTACCCCAAGTTTCGTCTGCCATATAATAATAGTCTCCATCATCCGATAGCCAACCCGAGTGGTTGTAACCGGATTGTTCGTAATCCGTCGAAGCAAGGGTGGCTAATGTGATCGGATTGTCCATATCACCAAAATAAGCTACTGCAAACCCTTGAGGTCCACAGTTCATATAAGCTGTATCATTTCTAACAAATAAATCATGCACCTGACCAATCGGAAAATTATCAAAGGTGTTATAACTTCCAATTTCTACTGGGTCTACAGGATTCGAAATATCAAAGACTCTTAAAGGCGAAAATTGGTTTGTAGTTCCTTGGCTGATGCCTGTATATAATTTATCAGTTTCTTGGTCAATAAACAGATTGTGTGTTCTTCTTACCAGATCATTAGCGTCATACACTACCTCTATAGCATCGGGCAAATTAGAAATATCTATTATTTGTAAGGTCGAAGTCGAACCTTCATCTGCAACCGCATATAAGTATCCTTTATGATCATGATAATCTCTGTGGATAATTTGGCCACCAATAGCTCCTCCTTCAACAAAAAAGGTCTCTTCTGGATTAAATGGGTCACTTAAATCTATAAAGTGAGTGCCAGCAGTAGAACCTAAAATGGCGTACTCTGTATCGTTTACATATAAACCCCAAATTTCGTTATAGACATTATCATAGGCAAAAGACCCAGGTAATTCCTCATTAAACCATCGACCTACTAAACTTGCTTCTTGCACTTGGGCAGTAGCTATTTGGGTGATGATTAAAAAACAAAGCGCATAAAAAGACTTCATGATATGATATTTATTCATATAAAGATAGCGTCTTTTTACGCGCTTCCAAGTTAATTAAAGTCGGCTAAGACAATTATTTGCCTTTTGCCTTTTTCATACTTTCTCCTAATTGTTGAGAAGCAGCAAAAGAAGCCACCATTTGACCTAGCATATCCGATCCGGCTGTAGGTGAATTAGGAAGCATTATCAAATTACTATTTGCGTTTTCTCCCATGGCTTGCAGGGTGTCATAATGCTGAGTAACCACGATTAACGCAGATGCTTCTTGGGAGTTAATCCCTACCTCGTTCAGGACATTTACAGACTCCTCCAAACCTCTTGCTATTTCTCTTCGCTGATCAGCAATACCCATACCTTGCAATCTTTTACTTTCAGCTTCTGCGGTTGCTTTAGCCACAATTTTAATTCTTTCAGATTCACCTTCGTATTCAGCAGCGATTTTTTCTCTTTCTGCGGCATTAATTCGATTCATTGAAATTTTTACTAATTGATCTGGATCAATGTCGGTTACTAGTGCTTTAATAATGCTGTAACCATATTCTTTCATCGCTTCAGACAACTCGCTTCTGATGGCAATCGCAATATCATCTTTACGAACAAATACATCATCTAATTTCATTTTGGGTACCTCAGCTCTTACAACATCGAACACGTAGGCCGTAATCTGATCATCAGGATCTTGAAGTTTATAGTATGCTTCATAGATTTTGTCTTTCAATATCAGGTACTGTACCGAGACCTTCAATTTGACAAATACATCATCGAAGGTTTTGGTTTCAATGACTACGTCTAGCTGTTGGATTCTTAGATTTACTTTACCTGCAATCCGATCGATTATCGGTACTTTTATTTGAAATCCAGCATTCCTTACGGATTGAAACTTCCCAAATCTTTCAATTAAAACGGCTGTTTGTTGGCGAACTGTAAATATTCCGCTGGCCGCAATTATCAAGACAACACCTATCAGAGCAATACTAAATGGGTTTAACATTTCCATACTTTATTGTTTTTTTGATTATACTATTTAAACATATTCTTAACTAAAAAAATTCAATTACCATCCCACGTACCTTGGTGGTTTGATATCGTTCATCCTTAAATAAACACTGATTTGACCTCTATGATGGGTCATATGATCATGCATTAAATGGATGATTTTTATAGACGGCATTTCACCTGCAAAGAAATCTACTTTGGTTTTCCACAAATGAGGTTCGTATTGTTCCAATGCTGCTCCAGCAAAATCGAGCGCATTACTCATTAAGGTCATTAATTCTTCTTTCCCGATTTCAGCATCCTTGTCGGGATTTGTAAATGAACCACCATTAAGATAGTCACCACTCAGCCAGACCATGTTTTGAATAATATGGATACAGAGTTTAGAAAACTCCATTTCGTCTTTAGAAGGTTTATAACTGTATTTATCAGCGGGCATTAGCTCCATACATTCTAGCATAAATGCTTTGGAATTATTCCATTTTGAGATATGAGCATCATGAATGATTTCTACATCAGATTGGGCATTAATAAGGGTAATGCTAATGATAAAAAAGGGTAATAAAAGCAGTTTTTTGAACATAATTTTTTTGTTTTTAAAATATGTTTGATTGTTTGTAGTTAATGTAGCGTATTTTTGGCAAAATTTTAATGATGAGAATAGTAATAGCCTTAATTTTTTCCATTGCTAGTTTAACCATTTTTCAAAGCTGTGAGCCTGATGCAAACTCAAGTACTCAGGGAACCACCAGCCTTCCAAAGGAGACAAAACCAGTTCAGGAAATTAAAAAACAAGATAATCCTGTTCAAGCTAAAGATAATAGAGCAGAAGCGGAACGCAGACAACAAGTCGCTAAAAATGTTCCTGTGCAAGAACAGCCTGCAGGAGCAAATACTGCTGGAAAACTCCAACAACAACAAGTTCAAAAATCACAGGATAAGTCAGAAATTAATTCTAGTGTAATTTTACCAAATGCTTGTACTTTAGTTTCTAAAGCTAAGATATCATCTATTATAGGTGTTAAAGCTTTAGATGTTCAGCAAAAGGACGGTTCTAGCAAGCAATCTAAATTTTCAAGATCATGTTTTTTTAGATGGGAGCACGAAGGAGTACCTAACTCGGGGATTTTATTACAGGTTCAAAAAAATCCTGTACCTGATGAATTTGCTGGATGGGCTACCTCTTTTATAGATTCGAAAAAAGAAAATGGCGAAACTGATTTTTCTGGTGCAGGTGAGGTGTTTAAATATAAAAACTTACCAAATCTTGGATCGGCTGGAGCCTATAGTCATGAACTAGGAAAATACTATTGGAGAGTGGATGACAAGTTTGTTTGCATGGTGGCCTTTAATATCATGGACTCTACTGAAAAAGAACAATTAAGTTGGGCTACCCAGATTGGTAAACTAATGACAGCTTCCCTTTAAACATGTTAGCTTCTCTATCCATAAGTAATTTTGCCCTAATTGAGTCTGTCGAGTTACAATTCGACAAAGGGCTTAATATTATCACAGGGGAAACCGGCGCAGGTAAGTCAATATTGTTGGGTGCATTGGGTTTGGTTTTGGGTAATCGAGCGGATTTAAAAAAACTACAAAATCGTGATAAAAAATGCATTATAGAGGCAGTTTTTGTAGAGTATCCTAACGTAGTAAATGATTTGTTAGCATCCGAAGAACTAGATATAGAAGCTAATCTTACTTTACGAAGAGAAATTAATCAAGCTGGTAAATCTCGCTCATTTGTCAATGATACACCTGTTTCTTTATCGATCTTATCGGACTTAGCTTCACATTTAATAGATCTAAATCGACAGCATGAGATTAGTGAAATATTAGACACTAATTTTCATTATGATATGATTGATGCTTTGGCTGGTCATCAATCGGAGGTGGCTGATTATGTAAAGGAATTTAAAAAATACATGAGCAACCAGCAGCAATTGCTAAAGCTGCAAAAGGCATTTGATGAAGATCAAAAACAACGCGAGTTTTTACAATTTCAATATAATGAACTCGAAACTGCCCAAATAAATAAAGGAGAACTGGAAGATTTAGAAACTTCCTTGAAATTACTGCAAAAGAGTGAAGATGTAGTTTTAGCCCAAGCCAATAGTGCAGCTATTCTCATTGAAAACGAACAATCCATTGAATCTCAGGTAATGACATTGGTCCAGCAGTGGCGAAGTTTATCCGACATTGGAAAAGAGTATGAGACCATTTATGAGCAGCTAGTCAGTGTTTTAGAAGAAATTAGAGATTTAGCATCGAATGTTTCTGATATTCAAGGAAGTGATCATAGTGGTCAAAATATTGAAGAAGTAAATGAACGTTTAGACACGATCAATAAATTATGCCAAAAGCATAGAGTCAATAGCGAAGAAGAGTTATTAAATGTGTTTGATCAAATGGGAGAGGATCTCAGTTCGGCAGATACAATGAGCGCGGATATCCAACAGCTAGAAAAAACCATCGCTAAACAAAAAGAAACCCTGAATAAACAGGCTTTAAGCATATCTGGAAGACGTAAAAAGGTATTTCCAAATATAGAACAAGAAATTAATGGTTTACTGGATAAATTATCCATGAAGCATGCTGCGATTAAGGTTAACAATGAAGTTCAAGAAAATATAAGTGACAAAGGGATAGACCATTTAGAAATTTTATTTTCTGCAAATAAAGGCAGTGCATTCCAAAGTATAAAGCAGGTTGCCTCTGGCGGAGAACGATCTAGATTAATGCTTTGCATGAAAACAGCGGTTGCAGATGCCATGAAGTTGCCAAGTTTGATTTTTGATGAAATCGATACTGGTGTATCTGGCTCGGTTGCTGGGAAAATGGGAGAAATGCTTTCCATGATAGCTGTAAATCATCAAGTGATTACCATTTCTCACTTAGCGCAGGTTGCGGCAAGAGGAAGCAAACATTTTAATGTGTTAAAAGAAGAAACAAAAGATGGTGTGATGAGCACGATAAAAGTGTTAAGTGGTGATGAAAGAATTGTAGAAATAGCAACGATGTTAAGTGAAGATCCACCATCCAAAGCAGCTATGGAAAATGCAAAAGAATTACTAAGTAAATAAGAAAATTAATAAACGAAAAACTGAAGAATATGGGTTTACTTGATGGGAAAAGAGGAATTATATTTGGCGCTTTAGATGAGCAATCTATTGCTTGGCACGTAGCTGAGAAATGCGTAGAACATGGGGCAAAAATCACACTAACAAATGCACCTGTTGCGCTAAGATTTGGCGGAATTCAACAATTAGCCGAAAAGCTAAATGCTAACTTGATAGCTGCTGATGCTACTTCAATAGAAGATCTAACTAATCTTTTAACTGAATCTCAGGAAGTATTAGGAGGTAAGATCGATTTTATGCTTCACTCTATCGGTATGTCGGTAAATGTCAGAAAGAAGAAGGCTTATACGGATTTAAAGCATGATTGGATGCAAAAGACCTTTGATGTTTCAGCTATTTCCTTCCACAAGCTAATGCAAGTGGCTTACAATATGGATGCAATGAATGAAGGCGGTTCAATACTGGCATTAAGTTACATTGCTGCTCAACGAACTTTCCCAGATTATTCAGAAATGGCAGAATCAAAAGCCTTGTTAGAATCATTTGCTAGAAGTTTTGGATATCATTACGCATTGAAAAAGAAAGTGAGAGTGAATACTATTTCACAATCACCTACTATTACAACTGCAGGAAGTGGGGTAAAAGGTTTTAGTGAGTTTTTTAGTTATGCAGATAAAATGTCTCCTTTAGGAAATGCTGATGCAGATTCTTGTGCAGATTACTGTGTGTCAATGTTTTCTGATTTGACAAGGATGGTTACAATGCAAAATCTATTTCATGATGGTGGCTTTTCTAATATGGGGATGAGTCCAGCTATTTTGGAAAGCTAAGCCTCTAGTTTTGCGGAATCTTGTGCTATGGCTAATTACTTTTTTTGGAAGAAATTGTCTAGATTTGTTGGTACAAAACCCCAAATAAATGCAATTATTAATTGTTTCCAATCTACCCTTGTGGTCGGATTTGGTAAGTAATTATGTCAAGGATCGCTATCCAGATACCAGGACAAGTTACTTAGCAGATTTTCAAGCACTTGAGGAGTTTAATGATCTATCTAGTATCGATTTAGTCTTTGTAGATATTGATATGCAAGACCAAGAATCGTCAGAAGTTATACGATACATTCTAAACTTAGAACAAGGTCCAGAAGTATTCGTTTTTTCTTCCCTAAAAAATGTGGAATTGCTGAAAGATTCCCTTAAATACAGAGTCCATACTTACATAGTCAAAGATCATGAATTATCCTTTTTAGATACTGCAATGGATGACTTCCTTAAGGGTAATAAAACCATTGGCAGAAAATCTAGAAAAGAAATAAAACAATGGGTTTCTAAGCATGAATCTATGATCTCAACGATTTCTTTATCTAAACGAGAGCGAGAAATATTGAGAATGATTTGTGAAGAAAAAACTTCTACTGAAATTTCTCAAGATCTTTTTATTAGCGAACACACTGTATTAACACACCGAAAAAACCTCTTGAAGAAAGTAGGTTGTAAAAATACAGTAGGATTAGTCCATTATGCTTATCAAAACGATATACTTAGTCTGACATAATTCGCTGATAGACGTCCTGTGGTACTTCGACACCCATTTGCTTGCATTGCTGTATATCTTTTCTAGCTCCAGCTTTGTCATTAGTGGAATATTTTGCTTTGGCTCGTTCAAAGTAAAATGCTGCGTTATTTGGCTTTATGCTTATGGCTTTATCGAAATAAGGAATAGATTTAGCGTACCTATGTAAGGAATTATTAATTAATCCTCCTTGGTAATAAATGTCCGCGCTGTTTGGTTTAAATTTCAAATAATGGTCTATATCTTCTAATGCCTTAGAAAGATTACCCATACCATGATAGACTACACTACGATTAAGATAAGCGTTAAAGGCGTTTGGATTTTTTTCTACGGCAACATTTAGATCTTGAATGGCCCTTTCGGGCATGTTTAATTTTGAAAAGGTAGCACCCCGGTTAACGTAAAACTCCGCAGTATCCGGTTGTAATTCGATTGCTTTGGTATAATCTTCCAGTGCTTTTTTTAAGGAATCTGGGTGGTCAAAATTAAAGTATAGCTTACCTCTCGAATTATAGACTTCTTCATTTGTCGAAAGCAATCGAATGGAGGCACTGTAATCTTTTAGTGCTGCTGCCGTATTACCCTCATCTCGGAAATAATTGGCTCTGTTACCATACGGCAAGGTAGATTGCTTGTAATACTTAATGACATGTGTCCAAAGTGTTGCACTGTTTTTCCAAACTTTAGTTTGATTAAAGGTCATAAATCCATAGACCAGTAAAGGCAAAAGGAATAAATAAGTACTCCACTTTTGCCACTTTAAGCGTTCAGTTAATTGGGCTAAAAAGACACTATACATCAAGAATAGTCCAAAGTAGGCAATGTAACTAAATCGATCAGCCAAGAAGCCTTGACCAGCACCTAGGATTTGTAATAAAAAGAAGATGTTAGCGGTAAAAAATGCAAGCCCAAAAAAGAGGACCTTCCATTGTTTTTTATAAAAATAGTAAAGAGCTACTGGCAAGGATAAAAACAAAATAACGGTCGGATAAAAATATCCTGGCATTGAAGAAGGATAGGGATATAAAGGACTTAATCTATAAGGAATAATTGACTTTATAAGATAAATCAAATAGGAAAAAGAACCAATAAATATCCGCTCAAAGCCTTCGAACTCTGTTGTAGAAGCTAATGATCCTTGATCTTTTAAAAAATAAACGCCTAATAAACCAAACAATAAAGAGGCTAATAAATAAGGTGTTTTTCGCAGCATCTTTTGTATACTCAATTTCCCATCAAACCAATAGTCTATTAGTATGAAACTTATAGGTAAAATAACAGCCTGAATCTTAGAAAAAAGAGATAAAATGAAGCAGATCCAAATAAGCACCAAATACCGCTTTTTCGAATCAATCTGCGTGTATAAAATATATAGATATAATGCGATAAAGTAAAAAGCTCCAAATAAAACATCCTTACGTTCGGTTAGCCAAGTTACTGATTCTACCCGCATTGGATGCACCGCAAAAAGGCTTGTTAAAATCAGAACGGCTGGCAGCGGAAGCTTCATTTTAAGAGCAATCAGAAATACAAAAAGCACACAGATTAGGTGTAATAAAACGTTATCCAAATGCCAAAAAAACATGCTAGACTGGCCTAAAAAAGTCTCATCAATTCCAAATATTTGGGCTTCGATGGCAAATGTCCAAATACTCAGTGGGTTGTAATTTCCTATTACCGGAGTAACGAATATTTCTTTGGTATTCTCCCAAAAATTTCCTGAACCAAGACTTGTGATGAGTTCATTGTCATAAAAATTGCGATCATCATCCCAGTTTACGTAACTGTTCTGAAGTGATGGACTAAAAAAAATAAACGTTGCAGCAAGAATAATCAGCAATCCTATTTTATGGGTTTTGCTCAGCCCTGGCAACTGTTTTTTCTTTTTTTTGGTCGATATTGCAGCCTTATTTTTAGACTGTTTTTTAGACTTTTTAGCTGCCATAATGAAGAGAGATTAAGAATTACTTAAGCTAAAAATACATTAAAAATTTATATATGTAATCTTGAAGCTGATCGATTATTCTTCGTCAAACAGATCTTCTAAGGCACGCACTTTCATGAGCATAATAAAACATCTTGAGGCTGCAATAACATCAGCTCTGGCATTACCGGCTGGCGTGTATCTTTGTTTAAATAGGGTGGCATGAAGTTCCGATAAACTAGGCCATTTGTAGCCTCCAGTTTTGCTTGGTAATTTGCAGAAATAAGTAGCTTCTTGCATCAAACAAAAGCTCTCTGTGTGGAATATAGATTGTTTGATTCCTTTCCGAATAAATTCTGCGGCAACTACATTCTGATTGAAATTTAAATTATGAGCAAAAACAAATTCTACCGCTTCTACAGATTCATTAAATGCTTTTAAAACATCCTCTAAAGGTTCTCCTTTTTCCTCTATTTCTTCTAGGCTTAATTGGCTGAGTTTTTCAATGCTAGGAGTAATACTAAAACCTTCTGGTTTAATAATGCAGTCAAAATCTTTAACAGGTTTAAAATTTTCATCCAGGACTATCCATGAGAGATGGATGATCCTTGGCCAACTAAAAGTATCACTAAAGGGAGCTTTATAATCCTTTGGTTTCCCAATAGCTGAACAATCAAAAACTAAATACTTCATAATATTTTCTTCTTACGATCTAAGTAATTCTATCATTCTATCTGCCAAACCAATGTAGGTGTTTTGACTTAATTGTTGCCGAATAAAACCTTTTTCTTTGTGCGTATAACACGCTTTTAATTCGAAAATTCCCAGCATATTTTTCTGGCAAAAAACGGATAGCGAATCAAATTTTTCTTTCATAATACTTCGCTCTACATTAGTGCATTGCGATGTATTTCGATTGTTTAGCAGCAATAATTTTTTCCTAAGCGCTCGATTGTTTTTAAGGCATAAACCTGCATAAACACCCGAGCCAGCTAACGGAATAAGTTCACTTGTGCTAAAATCAAAAACAAGCTTTTCTGCAGCTTGCAAATGGTCTATTTCATCCTCAGAAAATATAAAACCATCAATATCACCTTCTAAATTCAGGGCTTCAAAAGCTGCTTTATTTAGTGTATAATTATGCTGCGGAAATAGTTCATTTAATTGAGCTAGTACTGCTTCATTAGGGACTGCAATCTTTAAATCTTTTTGCTGGTTAATAGCAGCTATTGAACCATGTTTTTTGTCAAGAAAAAACTTGTAAGCGGCACGTTCTCTAACGCTCAGAGTTGCAATGGATATTTCTTCTTTTATTTTGGTTGACAAAGACTTAAGAGGCAATAACAATACATCAATATTTCCATCTATAATTTCACTGATGGCAGAAGGATTACTGTCACTAATAATAACTTCTTGTAAAGTGGTTGCTGGGTCTATTTTTTCGTAAATAGACTTAAAGCCAGCATAGCGATTACTTGCTAAAGGTCCATTAAATCTTCCAATATTTAGTGTTGCTTTGCTCATTTAGCTTCTTTGTCGAAAGAATTAGGACAAATGTATTAGAAATACTTACTTTTTTCTTTCTCTAAGAACCATTTAATATTTTAGAGGTCTTTATGAGCGTAGATTATTAAATTAAACTCTAATCCAAGCTTAATTTGCGTTTAATCCACATAATAACACAAAAAAAATGAGCTACTTACTTAATGATATTGCAGAGAAATTAAGTGGAGATTTAATTGGAGATGGTTTTATAAAAATTCATGCTCCCGCAAAAATAGAAGAGGCTAAAGTAGGTACCATAAGCTTTTACTCAAATGATAAATACGCTAAGTATTTGGATACATGTGAAGCTTCAGCCATCATATTATCAAAAGCAAATAAAACAGCCATTCAAGAAGGGAAAAATTATGTCCTTGTTGATAATGTCTATGCTAGTTTACCTAAGTTATTGGCCCTTTTTGACCCAACAAATAATCCTTTAGTTGGCATCCATAATACAGCCGTTATTGCTGAAAATGTTAGCATCGGGGATGATGTTTATATCGGGCCCTATGTTATAGTAGAATCTGGAGTTGTTATTGGAAATGGAGTTAAAATTGCTGGGCAAGTTTTTATAGGGAAAAATGTAAAAGTGGGGCACAATACTCGGCTGAATGCTGGCGTAAAAATTTATCACAACTGTGATATTGGAACCCATTGCATCATTCATTCAAATGCGGTTATTGGTTCTGATGGATTTGGTTTTGCACCTACTGCGGTAGGTAGTTTTGACAAAATACCTCAAGTAGGGAATGTGATTATTGAGGACCATGTAGAATTAGGAGCTAATTGTGCAATCGATAGGGCTAGCATCGGTTCTACTATTATCAGAAAAGGGACAAAATTGGACAATTTAATCCATCTAGCTCACAACGTAGAAATAGGGGAGAATACAGTCATGGCAGCTCAAGCAGGAGTGGCTGGAAGTACAAAATTAGGCGCTAACTGCATGGTTGGTGGTCAGGTAGGGATTGTGGGCCATTTAACAATTGCAGCTAAAACCCAAATGCAGGCTCAAAGTGGTATGATTAAATCTGTAAAAAAGGAAAACACCAAATGGTATGGTTACCCTGCAATAGATTATAATAACTATCTTCGTTCATTCGCTAGTTTCAAAAATTTACCTTCCACTTTAGAAGAAATAAGAAGCTTAAAAAAGCGTTTGAATGACCTTGAAGAAACTGCAAAATAATTAATGGAAAATCAGAGAACAATAGCTAAATCAGCTACGCTAAAAGGAATTGGTCTTCATCTAGGTAAAATGGTTACTTTAACTCTACTACCTGCAGGCCCTAATTCAGGTGTTCATTTTATACGTGTTGATTCCGAAGAAAATATTAGAATTAAAGCCTCTTATTCAAATATCGTTTCGACCAAGCGAAGCACCAATATTGAAAAAGATGGATATGAAATCCATACGATTGAGCATTTACTATCTGCCTTACATGCACTTAAAATTCACAATGTAGATGTAGAAATAGATGGTCCGGAATGTCCCATATTTGATGGTAGTGCTTCGGCATATTTTGATGCCATTAAAGAGGCTGGTGTAGAAGAGCAAGAAAGTGAAATAGAGTACATTTATTTTAATGAATCTTTCCAATTTGAAGACGAAGAAACGGGTTCAACTTACCAGTATATGCCGTCTGACAAATTGGTGTTACATTCATTGCTTGATTTTCCAGGAAAAACGATTGGAAAACAGTTTGCAAAGCTGGAAAATTTTGATGGTTATCAAACAGAAATAGCTCCGGCCAGAACATTTGCTTTTGTTAAGGAATTAGAACTTTTGCAACAAGCTGGTTTAATTAAGGGCGGAAGTATAGAAAATGCGGTAGTCTTTGCTGAAAAAGAGTACACAGCTGAAGCATTGAATAACTTAGCTGAAAAATTTAAATTCAGGGGAGAATATTTAACAGAAGGCCAAATCATAAATAAGGGTGGATTACGATTTAACAATGAACCAGCAAGACATAAGCTTTTAGATCTACTTGGTGACTTATATCTAGCAGGAGGTCCTATAAAGGGTGAAATTATAGCTACAAAACCAGGACATAAGTCCAATGTGAAATTTACTGAGCAATTAGTCAAACGCTATAGAAGTATTAAGAAGTTGAAGGGGAAGCCAGTTTATGATGAAAATGTAGAACCCATACTTGATGTAGAAGGCATTAAATCTTTATTGCCACATCGATTTCCTTTTCTGATGGTGGATAAAATAATACATCTCGAAAAAGAGTTAGTGGTAGGAATAAAGAGTGTTACAGTTAATGAACATTTTTTTCTAGGACATTTTCCAGGCAATCCTGTTTTTCCTGGTGTAATGCAAATGGAAGGTTTGGCTCAAACAGGAGGCATTTTAGCTTTATCCCAAGTTGAAGAACCTGAAAAATGGGACACCTATTTTCTTAAAATGGACAATGTTAAGTTTAAGCACATAGTTAAGCCTGGCGATACATTGATCTACAAAATGAAATTATTAACTCCTATTAGGAGAGGAATCGTACACATGCAAGGAACAGCCTACGTTGGAAATAAAATTGTATCAGAAGGCGAATTAACTGCAAGAATTCTTAAAAGAGATTAATATCTTCACGGATACAATCATATGGTAAATCATAACTTAAGTCATATCAGTCCAAAAGCTACCATTGGAGACAATGTAACTATTGGGCCATTTGTTACTATTGAAGATGATGTGCAAATTGGAGATGGAACGGTTATTCAGTCCAATGCTGTGCTTTGTAATGGACTAAGATTAGGTGCCAATTGCCATATTTTCCCTGGTGCTGTTTTGGGTGCCCCTCCACAGGATTTAAAATTTGAAGGTGAAGATAGTTTATTAGAAATAGGTGATAATACCACGATAAGAGAGTACTGCACGATAAACCGTGGCACTAAAGCTTCGGGCACCACAAAGATTGGAAGTAATTGTTTAGTGATGGCTTATGTCCATGTCGCCCATGATTGCATAATCGGCGATCATGTTATTTTAGTGAACAATGTGAATTTAGCAGGACATGTAGAAATAGGTGATCATGCTATCTTAGGTGGTCTGACTGCTGTGCATCAATTTGTCAAGATAGGGGAGCATTGTTTTGTCGGAGGTGGATCTCTAGTACGGAAAGATGTTCCACCCTATGTGAAAGCTGCAAGAGAACCATTATCCTACGTTGGCGTAAATTCTCTTGGTCTTCAGCGAAGAGGATTTAAACAAACTAATATAGATCAGATTCAAGAAATGTATCGACTAATCTTTTTAAAGTCAAAAAACATAAGTTCTGCATTGAAACAAATAGAATCGGATTTTGAAGCCTCAGAAGTAAAAGAAAAAGTAGTAAGCTTTATCGAACAATCAGATAGAGGCCTAATGAAAGGCTTTAAATAATCAAAATATGCGAATCGAAATCGCAAAGCTTTCTAAACGATACGAATACCAGTGGATCATTAAAGATTTCTCTTTTCAATTTGATTCGAATAAAACCTACGGAATTAAAGGCAGAAATGGAAGTGGTAAGTCTACGCTTCTAAAAATGCTAAGTGGTTATTTACAATACACTAAAGGAGAAATTAACTATTACAACCAAAATAAACTCATTAAACCTACCGAACTATTTAAACACATCAGCATTTCGGCACCCTATATAGAATTGGATGAAGAATTAAATCCAAGTGAAATCTTTAATCACTTAAAACACTTTGCGGACTTTAAACAATCAAACGCTAAAGACTTCACTGAACAACTATCATTTGTTTCAAAAAACAAAACAGTTGATCGGTACTCTTCTGGCATGAAACAAAAACTAGGTCTACAAATCGCTTTCAGCGCTAATAAACCACTTTTACTCTTAGATGAACCTTCTTCATACTTAGATGAAGTTAATCGAGCTTGGATGATGGACTCATTAAAACAGGAGCTGGGCAAAAAGACTATAATTATAGCCTCTAATGATGAAAAAGACTTTGAATTTTGTGAGCAAATCATAGAGCTTAGCCCAAATCAAAAATAAATATTTCCCTTCTAAAGATTTTAGTTACTTAACATATGTAATAAAATCATAAAGTGTAAAACTCACATGTAAAGCTTATTGCGCATAGATTTATTATCTATCCTTTAAATCATATAACTATTGTTTCCTATAACTAAATCCTTTTGGTAGGCTACATATACAAAAATGGTATAATGTTTGCCTCCTACCTATTGTAATTCTGAATTCAGTCTGTTTTCCGCAGATTAAATGCTTTTAAACAACAAGAAGTATTTAAAGAATACAGATTGAAACAAAAAGAAATTATGAACGATTGTAAAACAAATTTTTTCAAAAAAGTAGTTAACAACTCAAAATTATTTAACATGGAAACAAAAATGTACAACCTGAGACGCTGCATAGGATACCTGAGCATCCTGTGTCTCACCTTTTTCGCCTCAGGAACTTTAAGTGCGCAGTGCGAATTACCCGACTGTTCAGACTTTGACGTAGAAGTTGATCTATCGCAGTATACTGTCTTCGGAGGTCAATCAGTGTGTAATTTCATTCATTCAATGCAGTTGCATCCTTCTTCAAATTTAGAAATCGCTAGTTATAATAGCGTTTCTAATGGAGTCACTTCAACTTATCATTCTGATGTTACAAGATTTTTGACTGAAGGCATTTTAAATGAATGTTCAGATAAGAATATTTCTATGTCTTTGATTAGTGGAACAAGCGTAACAGAAATTTTTACTCTAACTTATGGTGAAGCAATGCTAGATGTAGGTGAATATGAATTTCAGCTCGTTCTTACAGATGGTGGTGTTCCTATAGATAATTGTACCTATTCGGTTACTGTGAAGGAAGGTGATTTTTCTTCAATTGCTTGTAATAACAGCATCAATGTTACATTAGACGCTGCATGTGAGGGAGTAATTACCCCTGATATGGTATTAGAAGGGGACTATTGCTACAATGCATATTCATTGCAATTAGAAGATGCAGATGGTAATATATTAAGTCACGATGATGCGATTGGTGGTGTTGCTGTAGATGCACCGGGTGTATATACTGCAATGGTAGAATCGCCGTTTGGTTTAAGATGTTGGGGTGAAGTTGTTGTTGAAGATAAATTACCATTATTCTTAGCTTGTTCAGATGATATTATTAGAGTTTTCTGTTCACAAAGTGATGATGCAGGAGAGCCTTTACAGGTGTTTTCTCCATCAGAAAGTGGTACAGGCGCGATAAATGCTTATGATCCAGCAACGGATTTAGATGCAGATGGTCTTCCTTTAGGAAACAGCTGTGCTATTATACCTATTACTTATTCTGCATTATATGATAATAATACAGTTAGTGGTGTGGAAGTAACTTTGGACATAGATTTTCCAGAAGTTAATTTATTAAGTGGTTATTTAGAATCTCCAGATCCAGATCCATTAGATCCTGCTGTAGGCCCAGTAAGTGTTCAATTATTTGACTTTACGAGCTTAGACTGCGCTCAGTCTAACATGGATGTTACTTTTTCAGATGGAGGAACTAACAGTTATGTAACATTCACAACTGATCTTGCATGTGGACAAGGAATAAGCACTGCATTTTGTGGTTCTTACAAGCCATTGCAAGCATTAAGTGCTTTTAATGGTGATAATTATGGTACTGAAAGAACTTGGAACCTAATTATTAAGAATGCAGGTGAGTCTCAGTCAGGTACTGTGGATGCATCAGTAATGGTACATTTTCATAACGCGACTATCCCTTATCCTACTGATGATACAGAGTGGGTTAATAATGGAGATGGTACATATACTTTAAGTTTTGGTCCAAATGCAAATTGTGGTCCATATACAGGTACATATGTTGATGAAATAGATCCTGATTTTGAATGTCAAGATTACGATCTTGATGGTGATTTAACTAATGGACCTGAAGAGTTTACCTTAAATACATTTACAAGAACATGGACAGTTGTAACACCAAATGGTGCGGTGTCTACTTGTGTACAAAACTTTAGAACACAGCGTTTTACAACTCCTAATGATATTATTTTTCCAAAGAGCTATGATGGACAACCGGGAAATTATCCAGAATTGTCTTGTAGAGCATTATTCAAGCAGGGAGGATCTCCAGGTGAGATTGATCCTACGTTTATTAGCTTAGTAGATACGGTACCTTTACCAACATTAACAGGATATCCAACAATACAGTTTGGTGACTTAAGCAGATGTGGTAATGTGCAGTTTAACTATGACGATACTAAATTTAGATTAGACTGTGACTTCTCATTCAAAGTATTGAGAAAATGGTCTTGGATTGACTGGTGTACAGGTGAGTCAGGTGTAGTAGATCAATTAATCAAAGTAATTGATGATGAAGGACCACAAATCACTTGTCAAGTAGATAATAAAGAGTATAACACAGATCCTTATACTTGTACTGCAGATATTGATTTAGCTGTACCTAAGTTTTTAGGTAGCCCATTAGATGGACCAGTTATCTTATTTGATTGTGGAATCGAGACATGGACTTATTCAGTTGATTATGTATTTGCTTCACAATTTGTAGAGTGTGATGAAGATTGTCCTTCACCGGATGATATTCAGGATACTGACTTCGTTTCGACAAATATCGTAGCTAATGGTGTAGATGAAGATGGAAGACCTATGTATACATTAGTTGATGTACCTAAAGGTTGTGCGTGGATTAGATATACAGTAACTGACGAATGTGGTAATTCTACTGAGTGTAGAACGGAAATAAGAGTAGTTGATTCAGTAAAACCTTCACCTGTTTGTATAGAACACACAATTGCAAGTTTTGATGAAAATGGATGTGCTAATGTTTATGCATACTCATTCGATAATGAAAGTTGGGATAATTGTGGCGTACACGATTTTTTAGCCAGAAGAGCAAACAGTGGAGATGAATTTACAAGAGAATTACAATTCTGTTGTGATGATATCAGCACAACTCAGCCATGTGAAGAAATCATGATCGAATTAATGGTATTTGACTATGATCTAATGGGTGCTGATGATGTAACTCAGAATGGTGACGGTACATTAAATGTAAATGCATGTGCTAATTACAATAACTGTATGGTACTTCTTGAATTACAAGATAAGTTGCCTCCAGTATTTACAAATGGTTCTATCGATGTAGATGTAGCTTGTGATGATGATGGTTTTACTTATGATGATCTATTAAGTTATGCAGACCAGTTAACAGTAACTGATAACTTAACTTGTACAGATTTAGATGTTTATCCAGATGTAAGTAATAATTGGTCATTTACTCATGACGGTGGTTGTGATGGTGCATCAAGATCAGTTACTTATGTAGTAGTTGATGCTTGTGGAAATGAAGATAGATTTACTCAAACATTTAGCTTTGGTAATGCTGAGGAGATTACAGAAAATGATATTAGCTGGCCAAGTGCAGGTCCATTCAATATCAATGATTGTGGAGAAGGAGAAGGACTATTACCTGAAAACATTAGAACTTTAATTGCTGCAGGTCAGACTTATGGTTCAGTAGACATACCTACTGTAAATGGAGACTTTAGTTGTACATTAACTGCAGTAAGTTATGATGATCAATTTTTCTACGACGTAGATGACGACAATGTATGTACTAAGGTGATTAGAACTTGGACCGTAATCGACTGGTGTCAGTATAATATTGATGCAACAACAGGTTACTACCAAAGATCACAGGTATTTAAATTACATGATATAAACAATCCAGACATTAACAATGGTGATATCACATTAGATTGTGCTTACCTTGCTGATTCTGAGAATGCAATGGACGGATGTGATGTTTTCCATAAAATTACATTAGAAGGTATGGATGATTGTACTCCTGAAGATCAGTTAGAGTGGAGATGGGAAGTATATGAGTGTCAGACAAATACTGATGGTGATCCTGACTTAGATAGTGATGGAGAGAATGTATCTCACATAAACAACTTCTGGAGTCCTGGTGTACATACTGTATATATTGAGTTAATTGATAAGTGTGGTAATGTAACTCCTAAGACGATTACTGTTACAGTTGAAGATTGTACAGATCCTATCCCAATTTGTTATGGTGAGTTAGTAATCTCATTAAATGAAGATACAGGTGTAGCTGAGATTTGGGCTGAAGATTTCAACCAAAAGAGTGAAGATCCATGTTTAGGATGTGATGGTGATGATGATCTTACCTACTACTTTGATCCTAATAGAGTTGATCAAGTACAGTACTATGATTGTTCATTCTTCCCTAACGGAGAAGCTTCATTTACTGAAGAATTAGAGATGTGGGTATTTGATGCATCTGGAAACAGTGCATACTGTACAGTAACACTAATTGTTCAAAACAATGGAGTATGTGATGGTGAAGAAGGAGCATCTAGAATCCAAGGTGATATTTTCTCTGAAACAAATGAGAAGGTAGAGAACACAATGGTAACTATATCTAGCAACCAGCCAGATTTCCCTGCAAATATGATGACTAACCAAACAGGTCAGTACTGGTTTGATTCATTAGCGCAAGGATTAGGATATTCTATCGAAGCTAATAAAGATTCACACATCTTAAATGGTGTATCTACATTGGATATCGTTAAGATCCAACGACACATCTTGAGTATTGAGAATTTAAACTCTCCATACAAATTGATTGCGGCGGATGCAAATGATAGTGGTACAGTAACAGCTTCTGATTTAGTATCTATCAGACAAGCCATTTTAGGAATCATTACTGAATTCCCTAATGGTCAGAAAAACTGGAGATTAATCGAAGCTGGGCAAACGTTTGCTAACCCTAACTCACCTTTCCCGTATGAGGAGTTAATTGATATCTCAAGCTTGACATCAAGCATGTATAATCAAGACTTCATGGCGATTAAGATTGGTGACGTTACTAACAATGCAGAAGTAAACTTTGGTTCTACTGATTCAGAAACTAGAGGAGCTAACGATCTTGAATTGAGTATCGAGAATCTTAACTTCGCAGCAGGACAAGAATTAACAATTCCTGTAACAGTTACTGAGGCTACAGACCTAGTAGGTATGCAGTTTACGCTTGAATATGACACTGACATGATTACTGTTCTTTCGATAGATGGTGCAGCAGCAAATATTAGTGAATCTAACCTTGGATTTGAATTTGTTAACGATGGATACATTAGCCTAAGTTGGGATAATGTAGAAGGAATCGACATGAGCAAAGACGAGGAGCTATTTACAATAAAAGCAGTTGCTAAATCAACTTCAACTCTAGCCAACACCTTACACATCAACTCAAGAGTTATAAGTGCAGAAAGTTATGATACGAATCTTGAAGTTGGTGGTATCAATTTAGGATACACTAATGATGGTGAGTTAGTTGAAGCTTTTGAATTAAAGCAAAACGTTCCTAACCCGTTCGAGAACAGCACAGAGATATCTTTTGTATTACCGAATAGCGCGGCAGCTACCCTTTCTATTTTCGATATGAATGGAAAAGTAGTTTACCAAACTAGTCAAGATTTCAACAAAGGATTAAATACAATGACTATTGATGGTTCAAGCCTTGGAGCAAGTGGAATTTTGTACTACCAGTTAGATACAGATAACTTCACAAGTACTAAGAAGATGATCCATATCAAATAAGTTTAAAAGTTAGTACTTTTTTGAAAAGGCCGTCACTCGCAGGAGTGATGGCCTTTTTCTATTAATGTGTGTTCGAGGGGATAAGTATTTTTAATCGAAGCTTTGATTTTCAATTGAAGTCTGCTCTACCAGTTCTTGGTATTCTGAAACACTGAGACCGTCTAAACAATAGTCAATAGGATTTACTGCTTTACCTTTAACTCTTACTTCATAATGAAGATGTGGCGCTGTAGAAGTTCCTGTGCTTCCAACTTCTCCGATTTTTTGACCTTTAATTATTTTTTGACCCACTTTTACGTGGATTTCACTTAAGTGAGCATATAGTGTTTCATATCCAAATCCATGATCGACCACAATGTGCTTACCATAACCAATACGTTTATTTTGGATCTTTTTAATCACACCATTTCCTGTAGCTTGAATAGGTGTACCGACTGGGCAAGTAAAATCAATGCCTTTATGGAATTTTTTAACCTTATGTACAGGATGTATTCTAAAACCAAAACCTGACATATATCGAACAGATCTTTTTAGCTTATCTTCCTGAATGGGCTTTATAGACGGGATGGACGCTAATTTCTCTTCCCTAATCATGGCAAGGTTAAAGATAGTGTCAAGTGATTTTTTCTGAATAGCCAATTTTCTTTTGAGTAGGTCCACCTTGTCTAATGAAGCTTCAATTAGGTCTGATGAAGAATCGTATTTAGTGATGTACTTAAATCTATCGTGTCCACCAATACCACCTTCCCATACATTTGAATCTATTGGGTTTAGGCCAAAAATAATTCGGTGGATGTTCGCATCTTTCTCCTGAATATTATCTAAATCTTTGGCAATATTGTCAAACTCTGAAGTTAATGCATTGTAATGCCTGTCCATCTGGCTTAGTTCGTTTTTCAAACTTCGCTCATTAGGTGAGGCTATAACTCCTGTATATATCGCATAACTAGTTCCGAACACCAAACAAATCAGGGTGGCTATAGAAAAGAAACGTAGGAATTTCACTTTGTTGCTTACAACAACTACTTCATATTGAAGCGTTTTTTCATTGTAAACGTATGTCTTTTTACTCATTCTCCGTCGTATTTATAAACATTACCTTTTATTACCTTTGCAGAGTAATTTTCACGGATTGTTCTATTGGGTTGGTTTCTGCGTTCGCTAAATTAACATTTGAATGGTGCTTATCCAAGAATGTTTTAACATATTATTTTTTTTATCATAAACTTTAAATAAATATATAATTTGTTGGTTTAGAGCTGATTTCTTTGGGTGAACACATAGATATCGCACCATATTATGAATCAACATCTTAAATATTAGCCATATATTTATATATAGAATACTAACAAGTTTTTAGCTATGAGATCAAGTGAGATTAGACAGAAATTTTTCGAATTTTTTGAAGGAAAAGGACACAAAATCGTTCCTTCTGCGCCTATAGTTGTTAAAAATGACCCGACATTAATGTTTACCAATGCCGGAATGAATCAATTTAAAGATTTCTTTCTAGGAAATGCGGAACCAAGTAATGTTCGCGTCGCTGATACGCAAAAATGCCTTAGAGTTTCTGGTAAGCATAATGACTTAGAAGAAGTGGGTAGAGATTCTTATCATCACACGATGTTCGAGATGCTCGGCAACTGGTCTTTTGGTGATTATTTTAAAAAGGAGGCTATAGCTTGGGCGTGGGAACTACTCATTGAGGTGTACGGTCTTGACCCAGAACGTTTATATATAACCGTGTTTGAAGGTGACGAAAAAGAAAAGCTCGAAGCTGATGAAGAGTCGGTAGACATTTGGAACGAATTCGTTCCTAAAGAAAGAATTCTATACTTCGATCGAAAAGATAACTTTTGGGAAATGGGAGATACAGGTCCATGTGGACCTTGTAGTGAAATCCATGTAGATCTTAGAAGCGACATTGAACGAGCTAAAACACCAGCTCAGGATTTAGTAAATATGGATCATCCACAAGTAGTAGAAATATGGAATCTTGTTTTTATCCAATTTAACAGAAAAGCCAATGGATCCCTTGAAAATCTACCTTCAAAGCATGTGGATACAGGGATGGGCTTCGAGCGATTAGTGATGGCAATGCAGGGAAAAACATCGAATTATGATACTGATGTTTTTAGTGCATTTATAGAGAAGATAGAAGCTACAACAGGTATAAAATATACATCAAAATACGACGAGTCTTCTATGACTGATATCGCCATGCGCGTTATTGTCGATCATGTAAGAGCAGTCTCTTTTACTATTGCAGATGGTGAATTACCAAGTAATACAGGAGCAGGATATGTGATTCGTCGAATTTTGCGAAGAGCCGTTCGATATTACTACTCTTTCCTTGACATTAAAGAACCTTTTATCCATTCATTAGTTCCTTTGTTAGCTGAGCGCTTTGCAAAAGTTTTCCCAGAATTGGACAAACAAAAAGACTTTGTAAAAAAGGTAATCCTAGAAGAAGAAAAGTCATTTTTAAATACACTCAGTGTTGGTCTTAAAAGAATAGACCAAATAGAGGTTAGAGAAGATTTGTTAGATGGCAATTTAGCTTTCGAATTATATGACACCTATGGTTTCCCGATCGATTTAACCATGCTGATTGCAGAAGAAAAGGGATGGAAAGTTGATATCCCAGGTTTTCAAGCTGCCTTAAATGCGCAAAAAAGTAGAGGACGAGCGGATGCTCAGCGAGAAACAGGCGATTGGACAGAACTCCTAGATTTGAAGGAAGTTCATTTTACAGGATATGACCACCTTACTGAAGAAGGCGTAAGAATCATTAAACATCGAATAATAAAAGAAAAAGGCAAAGAAATCTATCAGTTGGTGCTTGATAAAACTCCATTTTATGCTGAGGGAGGTGGACAAGTAGGAGACGCTGGTTTATTAAGTTTTGGGGACGAAACCATAAAGGTAATAACGACCAAAAAGGAGAATGATCTAATCATCCATTTTGTCAATAAATTCCCTGAGAATCTATCGCTTCCAGCCCTAGCAAAAGTTGATGCAAAAAAGCGGAAACTAACCGAGAATAACCACTCTGCAACCCATTTAATGCATGCTGCTTTGAGAGATGTTTTAGGTGACCATGTGCAGCAAAAAGGTTCTTTGGTAAAAGATGCCTCTCTTCGTTTTGATTTTTCTCATTTCCAGAAGCTTACGGCTGAGGAAATACATCAAGTAGAAACCATCGTAAACCAGCGAATTCGAGAAAATATCGTATTAAAAGAAGACCGAAACATTGCGATAGATGATGCAAAGTCGGCTGGAGCGATGATGCTGTTTGGAGAAAAATATGGAGAAACAGTACGTATGATCACCTTCAATGAAGATTTTTCGATCGAACTTTGTGGAGGCTGTCATGTACCAGCAACGGGTCATATAGGCCTGTTTAAAATTAAGTCAGAAAGTGCCATAGCCGCAGGAGTTAGAAGAATTGAAGCTATCACATCAGAGGCAGCTGAAGCGTTTGTAAATGAAGAAATTTCCACGCTAAACGCTGTCAGATCTCAATTTAAAAACCAAAAAGATATCGTTGCACAAATAGCGCAATTGCACGAGCAAAATAAAAATCTACAAAAAGAATTAGAGAAATTCCAAGTAGAAAAAGCAATGCAATTAAAAACTGAGTTAATAGAGAAATGTAAAGAACAAAACGGCATTAAATACATAGCTGAACGCATTAACTTACCAGACGCAAAATTGGTAAAAACTTTACTATTTAATCTGGAAAAGGAGTTAGGTGAAGTACTTATTGTGGCTGGTTTCGAAGCGAAAGGTAAAGCTAATTTGATGGTAATGGCTAGTAAATCATTGACCGAAAACAAGGATATTCATGCGGGAAATATCATTAAACAAATTGCAAGTCATATAAATGGTGGCGGTGGCGGTCAAGCAAGTTTTGCAAGTGCTGGAGGAACTAAGCTTGATGGAATTGATGAGGCGCTAAAGGCTGTAAAAAATCAATTTTAAAGGCTAGCTTTCCACTAACCAATAAGAACGACCATCCGCCGTGCGGTCTAGTTTATTAGTTCCATAAAGTAGTCGGCGTAGCGTAGCAGGATCTCCAAAACTATGGTGCTGGTTTAGGATTTCATTTACCTCTATTTCAGAGTATTTGACACCGGCGATAAATTTAGATGCTAGCACCACGAGCATCATGTCCAATGCTTTTTTCTTGCGTTTGCCGGGCAACCTGGTAAATCGATGGTTTTCATCTAAATAGCCTCTCAATGTAGTATTTGGAAATTCAATGTTATTCTCCATGCCAGTAATTTAAGAGTTTTTCGGTGGCCGATTTTCCTATTAAGTTAATAATTTCTTCCTTATCAGCTTCCTTTATGCGTTTTACAGATTTAAATTGTTTCAACAGTTTTTCAGCTGTTGTTTTTCCGATGCCAGGAATATCAGTTAATCCAGTCCCAAAGGCATGTTTACTTCGCAGGTCTCTATGGAAATTTATAGCAAATCTATGTGCTTCATTTCTTAGCTGTTGGATGAGTTTTAAGCTCTCAGATTTTTTATTGATGTAGAGTGGGATAGAATCATCAGGAAAGTAAATTTCTTCTAAACGTTTAGCAATTCCGATCACTACAATCTTATCCCGTAAACCTAGTTCATCGATGCTCTCCATAGCCGAACTTAATTGGCCTTTTCCTCCATCAATAATCACTAACTGAGGTAAAGGTTTTTCTTCCTCCAATAGTCGTTTATACCGTCTTCCTACCACTTCTTTCATCGAGGCAAAGTCATCAGCACCCACCACTGTTTTAATCTTAAATTTTCGATAATCTGACTTGGATGGTCGAGCATTTTTGAAGACTACACAACTGGCAACAGGATTGGTCCCTTGGATGTTAGAGTTATCAAAACATTCGATATGTAATGGCATTTTGTCCATTTGCAAATCACTTTTCATCGTGGTGAGTATGCGTTCCGCCGGGCTTACTTTCTTAATCTTATTTAGCGCTTCTTTTTTTCGCTGAAGTGAAAAGTAGGTCAAGTTTTTCTCAGCTAATTCTAGCAATTTATGTTTGTCACCACGTTGTGGGATTGTAACACTAAACTCGGGAAAATCCATCCCTAATTCGATCGGGACAATGATCTCTGGTGCGATGCTATTAAATTTTTCACGTAGCCTTAAAATGGCATGTAGCAATATATCTTTTGGTTCTTCTTCGGCATTGAGTTTTATTTCGACAGTATCACTATTGAGCAAAGAGCCTTTGATGACTTTCATGTAGTTAACTATCGCATTATCTTCTTCCATCAGTATGCTGAAAACATCAACATCATCGATAGTGTGGCTAACAACAGTCGACTTAGATTGATAGTCTTCAAAGGAAGTGAGTTTTTCTTTCAAGTCTTGTGCATGTTCGAATTCTAGCTTTTCTACATGCATGGCCATTTGTTCTTTTATGTAGTCTTTTACTGGCTTAAAATGTCCTCTTAAAACGTTTTTTACTTGCTTTATTTTTTCATTATAGTCTTCCTCAGATTCTTCACCGACGCAAGGCCCTTGGCAGTTTTTAATGTGATATTCTAGGCACACGGAAAATTTATTTTGTTCAATGTTGCGCTGAGATAAGTTGAGCGTGCAAGTTCGAAGTTTAAATAACTTTTTAACGATATCGAAAATAATTTTTGCTCGGAATTTAGAGGTGTAAGGACCGTAGTAAGTCGAACCATCTTTTATTAAATTTCGAGTAAAAAAGACTCTAGGGAAACGCTCTTTTTTGACACATATATAGGTGTATGATTTTCCATCTTTTAGCATGATATTATACCTTGGTTGGTATTTTTTAATCATGGTGTTTTCTAGTAATAAAGCGTCGTGTTCTGTGTCTACAATTAGGTATTCTAAATGATGAGCATTTTTTACAAGAGTTCTTGTTTTAAATGACTTTTGTTTGTCATTTACAAAGTATGAGTTAAGTCTATTTTTTAAATTCTTTGCCTTTCCTACATATAGGATGGTTTCTTCCTCATTGAGAAACTTATAAATCCCCGGGTTTTTAGGGATGGTGTGCGATATTTTCTGATAATCTTCTTTAGTCATCTTTATTGAAAACAGTAGCAATGCCTCTTAAAACATAAAAAGCGGACTTTGGGTTTGTGGCTAGTGGTATATTATGTACATCACAGAGCCTCAGTAGCATTTGGACATCTGGTTCGTGCGGATGCTTATCCATAGGATCTCGGAAGAAAATCACCATGTCTAAAGCTCCGGTAGCAAGTAGGGCCGCAATTTGGGCATCACCACCAAGTGGGCCAGAAAGTAATTTGTTTACGACAAAACCTTCCGCTTCTATTTTACTACCTGTGGTTCCAGTAGCATAAATATTCGATTCCATTAGAAATTCACGGTTATTCATCACGAAGGAAACCATTTCTGGTTTTTTGCCATCGTGGGCAATCAAGGCTAAATTTATTTTCATATTGTCAAATATCTTGAAATTTTAGGAGATGCATACTATTGGACTAGGCCTTCTGTTTTTTGGATAGAACAATCTATCACTAGTCGCAAAAATCAAAACTTATCATTACCTTACAAAGTATGAAAAGAATGATCTTAAACCTTGCCTTGGTCTGTGTTGGATTCCAACTATTTGCTCAAGGAAAAACAATGGACGAATCAGTTTATGATGATTGGAAACGAGTGGAAGATTCGAAAATTAGCAATAATGGAGATTGGATTGTATACACCAGCAAACCTCATAAAGGAGATAAACAAATCCATTTTTATCATACTAGATCTGACAAAAGCTATACGTTTGATCGCGGTGAATCGCCACAAATAGATGCGGATAATAACTTTGCTGTTTTTAATATAAAACCACACGCGGATACTATATACCAACTAAAAAAACGAAGAGTAAAAAAGGACAAACACCCTTCTGATACGCTAGGTGTGTTTTACTTTGACGAAAAAAGACTCATTAAAATCCCAGATGTTTCTGAGTATAAAATCCCAACAGAATGGGGTGGTGTATTCGCTTACAAGAAGGAACCTATAACGAAAGAACAGGACTCGGTGGCCTTTAAAGCGCTAGTTAAAAAAGAAAATGAGGATAACGGTACCAGATATATCATTAGAATTTCAGAAGGTGATATAGATCTGGCTTTACCCTTTTGTAAACGAGTTGTTTTTTCGAATAAAGAAAACCAGTTTCTCTACGAAAGCACAGGTTCAGACTCAACTAATGCTACCACCATTTATCTAAGAGATTTAGCTAAAGATGGCCCCGATATTGTTAGCAAATTAGAGGGTAAATATGATCATTTTTCTTTTTCTGAAAAGGGTAATTTCCTTAGTTATACAGCAAATTTTGATACAACTGAAGCAAGGATAGCGCCTACAGAAGTTTTTATCTACGATTGCAACAAGAAAAATAATCGCTTAGTCGCAAATAACGAATCACCTTTCTTGAGTCGCGATTGGATATTGAACAGCCATAAAAGTCCTCATTTTTCAGAAAATGAAAAGAAGCTGTTTTTCTATACAAATCCAAAACCTCTCCTACAGGACACTAGCTTGCTAGATGATGAAATTGTCGATGTAGAGGTCTGGACCACTGAGGACAAGCTATTGTACACCCAACAAGAAAATAGACTGGATAATGAGAAGAAACGTGGCTATATGGCGTGCTACAACATTGACCAAGGAAAAATAAATCAATTAGCCGGTAAACAATATGATGAAATAAGATTAGGGAAAAAGGGCGACCACACTATGGCTTTAGGTATCGATGTTAAACCTTATCAAAAACTGATAACCTGGGAAGGATACATACCTAGAAATCTCTCCTTAATTAATACAGAGACCGGAAAGAAAAAAGAAATCATAAAAACTGTGCATGGCTTTCCAAGTTGGTCTCCAGACGGAAACTATGTTCAGTGGTATGACCGAAAAGCCAAAGCTTATAAATTATATGATCTAGCTAAGGAAAAAGCTATCGAAATAAGCTCAAATAAAATCAGCACTTTTTATAATGAACTGCATGATACACCTTCTGACCCATGGAATTACGGTACTATGTCTTGGACTGAAGATGATGCATCCGTTTTAGTTTATGATCGATATGACATCTGGGAATTATTTCCAACTACCCGTAAAAAACCAAGAAAAATAACGAATGGGCTTGAGACGAAAACTAGATACAGATGGGTAAATATGGACGATGAGTTAGAAAGTTTACCTTCAGACACAAGTGTCTTAGTTAGTATTTTTAAAGATGAAGATAAATCTGGGGGTTATGCCATGTTAAATCTAGCATCTGGTGAAGTGCGCACCATTATGGAAGGACCTTATAGGTATACTTCTCAAATTACGAAAGCGAAAAATAGCGAGGATTTATTTTATACGAAGGAAAACTTTGAAACATTTCCTAACCTTATTTACAGCGATTTTAGTTTTGAGGAATCTAAAACTATTTCGGATATAAATCCACAACAAAAGGATTATGGATGGGGCAGCATTGAATTGGTTTCTTGGCAAACGGCTGAAGGAAGGACAATCGAAGGGATGTTAGTAAAACCACCTAATTTTCAAGAAGGGAAGAAGTATCCAATGATTGTAAATTTCTATGAAAAGAGTTCGCAAGGGCTACATAGACACAGAGAGCCCTTTGCCCATAGGTCCACAATTAATTATAGTTATTATGCAAACAAAGGATATGTAATCTTCAATCCTGATATTGCTTACACTACAGGAGAACCAGGAGAGAGTTGTTTGGAAGCCGTAATGTCAGGTGTCGATTATATCCTGTCGCTGGGCTTTGTAGATGAGAAGAATATGGGTTTACAAGGTCACAGTTGGGGTGGATACCAAATAGCCTATTTATTAAATAAAACGCAGCGATTTAAATGTGCAGAATCTGGTGCACCAGTGGTAAATATGACCAGTGCATATGGTGGAATACGATGGGGAAGTGGAATGAGTAGAATGTTCCAATACGAAAAAACACAATCAAGATTAGGGGCTACACTTTGGGAGGATCAAGAAGTGTATTTAAAAAACTCTCCCTTATTCGACATGGATAAAATGAATACTCCGGTACTAATCTTGCACAATGATAAGGATGGAGCAGTACCATGGTATCAGGGTATTGAGTACTATATGGCCTTGCGAAGATTAAATAAAGAAGCTTGGTTTTTGAATTATAACGATGAGCCACATTGGCCATTAAAGCGACAAAATCGATTGGATTTTAATAAGCGTATGGAGCAATTTTTTGCTTATTATTTAAAGGGTGAACCAATGCCACGGTGGATGTTGAGAGGAGTACCAGCCATCGAAAAAGGAATCGATCAAGGCTTAGATTATCTTAAAAAGTAAAGTATGAATAACTTAATGAGCACGCTTTTTTTGCTGCTTGCTGGCTTTAGTTTGCAAGCACAATCTTACGATTTTCCAGAAGACTGGATTGGTGATTATGCTGGCACAATGATAATGTACTATCCTACTGTCCAGCGAATGGATACTGCGGAAGTACATTTCGAATTAAAGGAGCTCATTGCTGATTCAGTTTGGACCTATATAATGACCTACAGCAGTAAAAAATATGGAGAAATTATCAAGGATTATGTAATAGTAAAACCTAGTAAAGAGGATAACTATTTATACCACTTAGACGAAAGAGATGGCATCGTAATCGAACAAATATTAATGGCAAATACTTTTTATAGCAGCTTTTCGGTCTTAGGAAGTTACATCAGTTCTAGAATGAAAAGAGTGGAAGGTGGCATCGAATTTGAAATCACTTCAGCCAAAGAAGAAGCAACATCTGTTTCCAAGTCAGCACCGTTGGAAGAAGACGGAGAGGTCCAAGAGTCGATAGAGGTATTTAGCTATTTACCTTTTACCGTACAGCGAGTTTTCTTGTCTGAAGTTGATTGAGCTCCAAAAACCTTCTTTTTTTATCTAAAGAATACTTAATTCTATCTAATTACTTAAGCTCCTTTCGATTTGAATTTTACATTTGATTCAAATTAAAACGGATATTATGCAAAAACTAATAACACTTATGCTAATACTTTGTATGTCCTCATTAGTAGATGGACAAGTTACTGACACAAAACTACCGGGTGATCAGACCTTACCTTCCTCTAAGGCCGATCTTGAAAGTCTGGCGAATAAAGAAACGGGAACATTCAAGTATTCAGTAGAAGACTATTTCCAAAAACCAAGTCAATCTTCCTTCAGGTTTTCTCCTAATGGCCAATATCTTGCCTATAGAGAAAAGGATGCCGATGCTAAAAATCATGTATATGTCAAGAATGTCGAGACTAATGAGGTGGCACGAGCGATTGAAGAAAAAGAAGAGTTGATCAGAGGTTTTGCATGGGCAAATGATAATCGATTAGTGTACTTGAAAGACCAAGGTGGCGATGAAAACTACCAATTATATGCAGTAAATCTTGATGGTTCTAAAGAAATGGCACTAACACCTTTTGAGGGTGTACGCGTCCAGCTTCAAGAGTTTTTGGAAGATCAAGACGATTATATGATTGTCCAAATGAATAAGGACAACCCACAAATCTTTGAACCCTACAAAATCAATATCACAAACGGCGAATTAGAAAAACTTTTTACAAATACTGATGCTGCTAATCCCATATCTGGCTATGATTTTGATAAGGATGGAAACCTTCGAGCCTATTCACAGCAGCAAAATGGTACCGAATATGTGCTAAAATATAAGAAGTCTGAAGATGGAGATTTTGAAGAGATTATGCGTACCACTTGGAAAGATAACTTTGGAATCTTAGGTTTTGATTATACAAATGATAATCCTCACGCAGCATTTGTAAAATCCAATCTAGATTCGGATACTGATGAAATCTTGCTTTATGATTTGAAAGAAGGCAAGATATTGAAAAAAATATTTAAAGATGATACCTATGATGCAGGAGGTGTAAGCCGATCTAGAAAGCGGAATTATGAGGTAGATTACTACTACTTTACGGGTGAAAAATACACAACCATACCGGTTAGTGAGACTTTTAAAATGTTGGATGAGAAGTTTAAGAAACAGTTTGCTGGCTACCAGTATTATATCACAAGCAAAACAAAGGCAGAAGATAAGTACTTGATTTATGTGGAGAGCGATCGTTTATACGGAAAGTACTATCTGTATAATGCAAAAAAGGATGTTTTTAAGGAGTTACTAGATTTAATGCCTCAACTAAATGAGGAGGATATGGCAGAAATGCGTCCTATTTCATTTAAAAGTAGAGATGGCTTAACCATTCACGGCTATGTAACCATTCCCAATGAGGCAAAGCAGGGCAATAAAGTACCTATGATTGTAAACCCCCATGGCGGTCCTTATGGTCCTCGTGACCAATGGGGTTTTAATCCCGAGACTCAGTTATTTGCTAGTCGAGGATACGCAACACTACAAGTAAATTATAGAGGCTCGGGAGGATATGGAAAATCATTTTCGATGGCAGGTAATAAGCAGATAGGAAGAAACATGCTTAATGATCTGGAAGACGCTGTGGCACATTTAAAAAAGGAAGCATGGGTGGATGGAGATAAAATTGCCATTTATGGAGCTTCATATGGAGGATTAGCAACCTTAGGTAGTTTAGTAAAAACACCTGATTTATATACTTGTGGAATTGACTATGTCGGTGTATCTAATTTATTTACTTTTTTCAAATCTTTTCCACCCTATTGGAAGCCGTATTTAGCTCAGGTCTATGAGCAATGGTATGATGAGAATTCAGAGGAAGATCAAGCTATTATGAAAGAAGTTTCTCCTGCATTAAACGTTGATAAAATTACCAAACCACTTTTCGTGGTTCAAGGAGCAAACGATCCAAGAGTAAATATTGACGAGTCAGATCAGATTGTACAACAATTGAGAGATCGTGGTGTAGATGTACCGTATATGGTAAAATACGATGAAGGACATGGCTTTGGTCATGAAGGAAATAGAATTGAGCTGTATAGATCTATGATGGGATTCTTTGCGCAACATTTGAAGTAAAGCGATAACCTAAGAAAGGGGCTTCCATTTATTTTGGAAGCCCCTTTTTTATTTAATAAATATGAAAATTATCCCGTAATTACTTACTCCTTATTTTGTTTGATCACTTTAATTTCAAAGCAATAAGTAGTGAAATCTCCTATTATAGAAATAAAAAAACCATGGTGGAAAACATGGTGCTTTTATTTCATAACTATAATATCAGGGCTAATATTATTATACGCTTTTATCAAAAAAATAATTCAGCGAGAGTATTTCAGAAATCATACAATCTTAGAAAGAAATCAATTAAAAACGGATCTTATTCTTTCTAAACTAGAAGCCATTAGATCTCAAATGAATCCTCATTTTTTATTTAATGCCCTCAATTCGATTCAAATCAGATGGTTTGGAATTAATTATGCAAAATCTAGAACGAATTCCAGTATCAAGAAATAAACGGAAAATCTTGCTAGAAATATTAGGGAATCAATACGTTTTCATAAAGGACTAATTGATATTCTAGATTTGTTTATTTTGAACAAATCTAAATAAGCATAAAAGATTAACACTACCTACATTAAAGAGCTCATTAAAGCCTTATTTTAGTAACCTTATTAATCATTTTGCAAACCAATCTTGATACAATTTTTAAGGATTTAAAGATTCTATTTCGATTTTAAGCCTAAAATGTTATTGCATTACAATGGTTTAATATATTTGCGTTGATTTTAGGGCCAAAACTAATCGACTCAGGTCGATATTATTCGTACGAAAAGCTGAGAAAACATAATTATGCTTACTACAGTATTAATCATTGTTGGTGTTGTGCTACTTCTAGCATCTATTTTATCTATCACCGACAACCTCATTCAAATTGAAGCAAAGAAATCTGGAATCGATACCCAGAAAGAAAATATGAGTCTCTTTCCAAGAGTATCAGATTTTACTAGTGCCAAAGCACCTTCTTTTGCGAAAGAAAATTTCCACCTACTTAAAAAGGGACATAACATCAAACTTGCTGGTGAGGCAAGTGGGGGTGTAACTCATGTGGGTGTAAATAGATATGCAATCCAACCTACAAACTTTAGAGGAATAGCTCCTATACCCAAAATGGTGGTTGAACTTGGGAATGAAGTCAAAGCAGGAGATGTCTTATTTTACGACAAAGGAAATCCAGATGTTAAATTCACGGCACCAGTAAGTGGTGAGGTAGTTGAAATTAACAGAGGAGAAAAAAGAGCTATATCGGAAGTGGTGATTCTTGCTGATAAGACACAAACTCATAAATCATTTGATATTCCTTCACTTGACGGAAATGATGCAAGACAAAATGTAATAAATACATTAATGTCTTCAGGCGCATGGACTTTAATAAATTCGAGACCATTTGATACGCTTGCTGATCCAGCTGTCACCCCTCGAGATATTTTTATTTCCGGGTTTGACACAGCTCCATTGGCACCTTCAATGGATGTTATTGTTGGTAACAGAGCAAAAGATTTCCAAGCAGGTGTGGATGTATTAAACAAACTAACTGATGGAAAAGTAATTCTTTCACTAGATGGAAGCAAAAGCTCAAGTCCGTTAGCATCTATAGAAAATGTAGAAAAGCATTGGTTTAAGGGACCACACCCAGCAGGGAATGTAGGTATACAAATCCATCACATTTCGCCGATAAAATTAAAGGAAGTAGTATGGACACTAGGTGTTCAAGATGTGATGACCATAGGTACACTATTTAGCAAAGGTCATTTAGATATGTCAAGAGTTGTGGCCATTACAGGATCTGAAGTTAAATATCCATCGTATGTAAAAACATATGTAGGAGCTAACTTAAGTGAATTACTAACGGGTCAAATAGAAAAAGAAGGTACCAGAATCATTTCTGGAGATGTACTTTCAGGAAAGCAAAAAGAAATGGCTGGGTATCTTGATATTAAGGATGACCAAATCACAGTCATTGAAGAAGGAAATGATCATGAGCTTTTTGGATGGTTATTACCCATATCACCAAGACCAAGTGTCTCTGGAACATTCCCTAACTTTCTATTCCCTAATCACAAATTTCAAGCAAATACCAATACACATGGTGAAAAGAGAGCTTTTGTGATGACGGGTGAATATGAAAATATGTTACCTGTTAATACTTACCCACAACATTTGTTTAAAGCAATCATAACCAATGATTATGAGCGAATGGAGGGTTTAGGTATTCACGAACTGAGCGAAGAAGATGTAGCTCTGTGTGAATTTGCTTGTACTTCTAAGCAACCTTTGCAAAGCATTCTGCGAGAGGGATTGGACATGATTAGAGCTCAACAATAGATAAGAAAACAATTAAAAAACCATATACATTAACAAATGGGTTTACTCGATTTTTGGAAGAAGATAGAACCGGATAAGAAAAAAAGTCCTTTTCTGCATACAGCATATGATGCCTTCTTCACATTCATGTATGCTCCTAATTCAGTAACAAAAGGTGGCGTCCATGTTAGAGATGGAATGGATCTGAAAAGAACCATGATCCATGTAGTGATTGCCATGCAATTATGTTACTTATTTGGAACATACAACATTGGACATCAACATTTTACTGCTGCTGGACAATACCTTGGATTTTTAGAAGGATTCCACTTAAAGTTAGGTCACGGATTAGTTAAATTATTACCGATTTTTATTTGGACCAATGTTGTGGGTCTTGGAATAGAATTTTTCTTTGCGGCCAAAAAAGGGCACGCAGTAGAGGAAGGATTTCTGGTCTCAGGAGCACTTATTCCATTGATTATGCCGCCAGATCTACCTATATGGATACTTTGTGTATCCGTGGCTTTTGCTGTGATAATAGGTAAAGAAGCCTTTGGAGGTACGGGAATGAACATCTGGAATGTAGCTCTATTAGCCAGGGTCTTTGTTTTCTTTGCTTATCCAACCACTATTTCAGGTGATCAAGTATGGGTGAGTGGATTTGAAAATTTAGCTGCAGGAACATCTGCTGACTACGGTATGTGGCATGGATTAATGAACCATCTATTTGGATGGATGGATATAGATACCTTCGACGCCGCCAAAACGGTGGTGGCTGATGGGTACACCGGTGCAACCCCTCTAGCACTTGCTTATGTAGGAGGCTGGGAAGCAGTTACCGAACACTACACAACCGCTCAGATGTGGTGGGGTACCATACCAGGTTCTATAGGTGAGACGAGTAAGATTTTTATCATATTAGGTGCATTATTTTTAATAGTAACTAGAATAGCAAGCTGGAGAATTATGCTCAGTATGTTTTTAGGAGCAGTCGCTATGTCATTACTATTAAATGCATGGGGAGCAACACCATTTATGACAGTACCTTGGTATTATCAGTTCTGGATGGGAAGTTTCTTTTTCGCCATGGCATTTATGGCGACCGATCCAGTTACAGCCACATCAACCAATCGAGGAAAATGGATTTATGGATTTGGAATTGGTTTTATAGGAATGATCGTACGAGTAATGAACCCAGCATATCCAGAAGGATGGATGTTGGCCATTTTGTTTTTTAATACTTTTTCAGCATTGATCGATCACTACGTAATCGAATCAAACATCAATAAAAGATTAGCCAGTGCATAGTACAAGACAAACAATCATATTTGTTTTAATCATGACGTCGATCGTAGCTTTAGTTCTGTCGCTTATGTCTACAGGATTAAAACCTATACATGATAAAAACGAAGCAGTTTATAACAAAAAAGCTGTTTTAGCAGCCGTGAAAGATCAACTAAAAGGTGATTTCGATGCATTATCAGATGACCAAGTAGATGGAATTTTTAATGAGCAAATCGAGCAGAAAGTAATGAATATGAAAGGAGATTTTCTTTCAGAAGAAGATGTTCGAGCTGCAGGCTATAAGGGTGGAAAAGCAGAACACCTCGATATGGCTAAAGAAAAGAAAAAGGATGAACAAGATCGCATTTTACCGATCTATGTATTCACTAAAGATGGTGGTGAAAAGTTTTACATCTTCAACGTTAGAGGTATGGGACTTTGGGATGAAATTTGGGGAAACATTGCTTTTGAGTCAGACCTAAATACCATTGCAGGTGTTGCCTTCGATCATAAAGGAGAAACACCAGGTCTAGGAGCAGAAATAAAAGATAACAAAGATTGGGCAGGCCAGTTTATCGGGCGTAAGATTTATGGTGAAGATGGAACATTTAAATCCGTAGGTGTTATAAAAGGTGGAGCAAAAAACCCAATGTATGAAGTAGATGGAATTTCAGGAGCAACCATTACAGCTGATGGTGTTGCTGAAATGATGAAGCGAGGATTAAAGTATTACGAACCATTTATTAACTCAGTAAAGAAAGGCTAAGCCTTCACAATATGTATTAATATGGCAGATGTACAAATTGCAAAAAAAGAATCAGCAATAAGTTTCGGGAAAAAGGAGCGGAAGCTTTTAGTAGACCCCTTAAACGATAACAATCCAGTAACTGTACAAGTACTTGGAATTTGTTCTGCATTAGCAGTAACTACACTATTAGATAAAGCCATCGTAATGTCGATTGCAGTAATATTTGTATGTGCTTTTGCAAACCTATTTACTTCCTTATTGAGAATGTACATTCCCAAACAAGTAAGGATGATTGTACAGCTTATCATTATTGCCTTTTTGGTAACGGTGGTAGAGTTGTCTCTAAAAGCAATAGATTATAACATTTACAAAGAGCTTTCAGTATTTATAGGTCTTATCATCACTAATTGTATCATCATGGGACGTTTGGAAGCCTTTGCTTCAGCTAATAATCCTTGGAGATCCTTATTGGATGGTATCGGTAATGGACTTGGGTACGCAATCATATTAATCATCATTGCGATGATTAGAGAATTCTTTGGTAAAGGATCATTACTAGGTTATAAGTTGTTAGGACCGACTAGTGATTATATGCTAACTATACCAGGTTATCAACCAAATAACTTAATGGTATTATTCCCTTCAGCCATGTTTGTAATTGGGGTACTTATTTGGGGACACAGAGCGTGGAATAGAAAACTTATTGATATTTCTTAATAACAGATCATGGAATTAGTAAATATATTTATAAAATCAGCATTCATAGAAAATTTAGCACTAGCGTATTTTCTTGGAATGTGTTCATACTTAGCCGTTTCAAAGTCAGTTAAAACGGCCTTTGGTTTAGGTTTAGCAGTAATATTTGTATTAGGTATAACCATGCCTATAAATTGGCTAATTAACACTCAACTATTAAGTGAGAATGGCTTATTTGGTATGGATTTGACCTTTTTAAGGTTGATACTTTTTATTGCAGTTATTGCTTCAATGGTACAATTAGTAGAAATGGTGATCGAAAAGATGTCACCTTCATTGTATAACTCACTGGGTATTTTCTTACCACTAATCACAGTAAACTGTGCCATCTTAGGTGGTTCATTATTTATGGTTTCGAAAGAATACAATTTTGGAGAATCGGTAGCTTTTGGATTAGGTGGTGGATTTGGATGGTTTTTGGCGATTATAGCCATTGCTGCCATTCGAGAAAAGATAAGATATTCAGATGTTCCTGGCCCATTAAGAGGATTAGGGATGGCATTTATCTTAACTGGATTAATGGGAATGGCCTTTATGAGTTTGATGGGAATTGATCCATCAGCATTTTAATTTGATTAACTAGAAATCACAAAAAACATGAGCTTATTTTTAATAGCTATAGGACCTATTTTCGCTGCACTTGCTGTGTTTTGCGGAGTTATTTTAGCTTTATCTATGCTTTTGATATATGCTAGAAAGCAGTTGGTTCCCCAAGGAGAAGTAAAACTTATTGTCAATGGAGATACAGAAAATCCAATGATGGTAAGTCCAGGTAGTACACTTTTATCTGCTTTATCAGAGAAAAGTATCTTCTTGCCTTCAGCATGCGGAGGTGGTGGTACTTGTGCTATGTGCGAGTGTCATATCGACGAAGGAGGTGGAGATGTACTTCCTACTGAAATGAATCACATGACAAAGAAAGAGGCTGAAGAAGGTCTTAGACTTGCTTGTCAAGTGAAGGTTAGAAACGATATGGAAATCAGAATTCCAGAAGAAATATTTGGTATCAAGAAGTGGGAGTGTGAAGTGGTTTCTAATTATAATGTAGCTTCATTTATTAAAGAATTTGTAGTTAAATTACCAGAAGGAGAAACCCTAGATTTTGAATCTGGAGGATATATTCAAATAGATGTTCCAGAGGTGGTTGTTCCATTCAGTGAAATGAATATCGATGCTCACCCTGATCATCACGATGATCCATTGAAGTTTAAATCAGAATGGGATAAATTTAATCTATGGCCATTAAAAATGGTGAATGATGAGGAGCAGTTTAGAGCTTACTCTATGGCTAACCACCCGGCTGAAGGTAACATTGTTAAGCTAAATATACGTATTGCAACTCCACCGTGGGACAGAGCAAAAAATGACTGGATGGATGTTAATCCTGGGGTATGTTCTTCCTATGTGTTTGGTTTGAAGCCTGGAGATAAGTGTACTATTTCGGGGCCTTATGGTGAGTTCTTTATTAAGGAAACAAAGAAGGAAATGGTATATATAGGTGGTGGAGCTGGAATGGCACCATTAAGATCACACTTATTCCATTTGTTCCACACATTGAAAACTACCGATAGAAAAGTTTCTTTCTGGTATGGTGGACGGACAAAACGTGAGTTGTTCTACATTGAGGAATTTAGAAAAATCGAACAAGAGTTTCCTAACTTTAAATTTTATGTAGCCCTAGATAATCCATTAGAAGAGGATAACTGGCAAGTAAAGGAAAACATAGATGCACCAGGCGATGGCTTTAAAGGGTATATCATGAGCGTATGTCATGAAGAATACCTGAAGAATCACCCTGAGCCTGAAGAAATAGAATATTATTTCTGTGGACCGCCTATGATGAATCAATCGGTAATTAAAACACTCGACAGTTTAGGTGTACCAGAAGAGAATATAGCCTTTGATGATTTCGGAGGATAAGATACATGTGATTAAAACATGAACATTTGAAAGCCCGCTCTTTATAGAGTGGGCTTTCTGCTTTTTAAGCTTTAGTGCCAATATTGCTTTAAGTTTTAAAAATGTATCAGTACATTCAAGGAAGAATCTAGTTCATGAAAAGCACATACTTTTTAGAGTCTACTGATGGTAAGCAATTATACAATGTTCATTGGCAGAATAATGAACCCATAGGATATGTTTTGATAGTCCATGGCTATGGAGAACATATCGAACGTTATGATGAAGTAGCAAGTTCGTTTAATAAGGCAGGCTTCTCTGTATTTGGGTATGATTTCAAAGCCCATGGAAGATCCGAAGGGAAGGATTGTTACATGGTTGATTTCCAAGAATATTTGGATGATTTAGGAAAGGTGCTTAACTACCTTGCCTTTGATAAGCCATTTTACTTTTACGGACACAGTGTGGGTGCTTTAACAACTATCACTTACTTGCTAAATAACAAGATTAATGAAGACTTATTTAGGGGCTGTGTTTTTACAGGTCCAGCCCTTAAAATATCTGAAGACCTTTCACCACTTCTACAGAAAATGTCAAGCATAATTGCAGCTATTGCACCGCGATTTAAAGCAGCAGCACTGCCTGTAGATGGCATTTCAAAGGTGCCGGAAGAACAAGCAAAGTATAAAGAAGATCCATACATATATAGTGATAAAATTTGTGCCGCACCTGGCTCAGCTATCATAAAAGCCACTAAGAAAATGCAACAATCTTTCGGAGAGGTGAATTTTCCATTTTTAGTTATGCATGGAAAAGACGACACCATCATAGAACCAAAAAGTTCAGAAATGTTGTATGAAGGAGCTGCTTCTACCGATAAAGAAATCGTAATGTGGGACAATTTAGCTCATGAAATAATGCGTTCATACGAAAAGGAAGCTGTGATTAAGAAAATGACTGATTGGATGCTAGAAAGAATATAAACTATGAAATTATCAAGTGCAAAATTTTGGACAAGAGCAATCTTAATCTTTGTAATACTATGGTTCACTATTTTCTTTGTTTTCAATGACCAGATCAAAGAAACCAAGATTTATAAAACAAAAATGGACGTGCTTACCACTATTCTATCATCAGACAATGCCGGGGACGCCATGAACGATATACAAACAATTATTGATACGAATTACATAAATCCAGCAGAAGAAATAGAGGAAAACTAATGCCTAAAAACTAGAAGTCAGTAGTAAATTGATATCTCGATCCTGGATGGCAAATCTTTTTCCAAGGTATTTATTAGTCAAACATCCCTTAAAGGTGTAAACTCCATGTCTTATACCTTTATCATAGTATAAAAGTTCACCGATAGATTTAGCATTACAAATTTTCACTAATATTCCAGTAATAATATTCGAGATAGCAACCGAAGCAGTTCTAGGCACTCTCGAAGGAATGTTCGGAACGCAATAATGGACTACTCCATGCTTTTTAAAGGTTGGTTTGTCCAATGTCGTCATCTTTGAGGTCTCTATACATCCTCCCTGATCGATACTTACATCAATGATTACTGAACCTTCTTTCATATTTTCAACCATACTCTCCGTGACATATATCGGCGTACGACCTAAGTCACTATGAACCGCTCCAATGACCACATCAGCGCTCATGAGTTGGTAACCTAAATAGACAGGATTAAAAGTTGAGGTATGCAGTGACTGCCCTACTAAGGACTGAATACGCATTAACTTCGAAATATCATTGTCAAATATCCGAACACTAGCTCCCAACCCTAAGGCAGCCTTAGTGGCAAATTCACCCACAACTCCAGCACCAAGAATAACGACTTTCGCCGGCGGAACCCCAGAAACACCACCTAATAAAACGCCTCTACCACCACTAGGCGAACTAAGTAATTCTGAAGCAACATTGATAACACACATGCCGGCTAGTTCGCTCATAACCCGCACTATCGGATAAGCACCATTATCAGCTTGAAGATACTCCATAGCAATAGCCGTAACTTTTTTCTTTAATAAGGTGCGGATATATTCTTCAGTAATGTAAGGGAGATGCAACGGTGCAATTAAGGTTTGGCCTGGCTTAAAATATTCAAGCTCCTCCATGGTTGGAGGTGTTATCTTTACAATGATGTCTGACTCAAAAACTTTTGCACGATCAGTGGCCATTTCCGCTCCTGCTTCCGAAAAATCATGATCTGTATAATGCGATTTTATCCCTGCACCATTTTCTACAATAACCCGATGCTCATATCCTAATAATGAACGAATAGAATTAGGTACTAGCGCAACTCTATTTTCACTTAAAGTTGTTTCCTTTGGAATGCCTATGGTCACGCTTTGATTGGTTTCCATTACAGCTAGTTTCTCTGCCTGAGTGACATACTGTCCTTCAGTAAAGAATTTTGAAAAACCAGTTTTACCTTTATTCTCATCCATATGTTGAAGTTAATGAACTTATTACAATCTATTGCAAAGTCTTACAAAGCTTATGAATTGGATAAGCTTACTATCCGTTCTCCATTTTCATTGACTTTAATATCTATCAGAAGATAATCTAAATCTGGGAAATGATCGATCACTAAATTTGGCCATTCGATACAACAAACTTGATCAGCATAAATGTATTCTTCAATACCAATACCCAGTAACTCATCAATAGTCTCTAAACGGTATAAATCCAAATGAAATACCTTAATGTCATCCCCATATTCTTGAACTAAAGAATAACTTGGACTTGAGACCTCATCATTTATATTGAGTGCTTGGCAATAAGCTTTTACAAAGCTAGTTTTACCCGCTCCTAATTGACCTTGAAGAAATATGTGACTGTCTTTATACTTAGCTAAAATAGAGCTTGCTAGCTCATCCCATGCCTCAATGGTTTCAATCTTTTTAGTAATATTCAAGTCTAGAACTATTAATTAATTTATACATGTAAAAATAGCTGAAAATAAACCTTCTAAGCGCTTTATTTGTTAGTTATTACAGCGTTAAATGTGTATCTTCGCACTCCTAAGTTAAGACCAAATTAAGGCACAAATATGAGTAATCAAAAAAGTAATTACGATGCGAGTAATATAACCGCATTGGAAGGATTAGAAGCGGTAAGAAAAAGGCCAGGAATGTACATTGGAAGTACAGACTCTAAAGGTCTTCATCACTTGGTATGGGAGGTAATTGATAACTCCATAGATGAGCATTTAGCAGGTCATTGTAGTAAAATCAATCTAGCTATTTTACCCGACGGAAGCATACGCGTAACAGATGACGGTAGAGGTATTCCTGTAGGTATGCACAAAAAATTGAAAAAGTCTGCCTTGGAGGTGGTCATGACCGTACTTCACGCCGGTGGTAAATTTGATAAAGACACCTATAAGGTATCAGGTGGATTGCACGGGGTAGGAGTTTCTTGTGTAAATGCACTATCCATAAATTTAAAAGCCGAAGTGCATCGAGATGGAGGTATCCACACGCAAGAGTATTCTCAAGGAAAGCCCGTTACTGAGGTAAAAGAAATTGGCAAAACAGATATCACAGGTACAATTATTACTTACAAACCAGATCCTGAAATTTTTGAAACACTAGAGTACAAATACGATATCCTTGCTAACCGTATGCGTGAAATGTCTTTCCTAAATAAAGGATTGATATTAACGATTACCGACGAAAGGGTAAAAGATAGTGATGCTGAAGGTGGATTTAAAACGGAAACATTTTCTTCTGAAGGTGGATTAAAAGAGTTTGTTCTTTTTCTAGATGAAGCTAGAACACCCATCATCGAACAACCAATACACGTAACAGGCAAGGAAGATAATGTAGAAGTAGAAGTAGCGCTGCAATACAACACAAGCTACTCGGAAAATCTCTATTCTTTTGTAAATAACATTAATACAAGAGAAGGTGGTACGCATGTTAGCGGTTTTAAACGAGCAGTAAATAGGGTATTTACCCAGTACGGCAAGGATAACAATATGTTTAGCAAACTAAAATTTGCTATCTCAGGTGAAGATTTTAGAGAAGGACTGACAGCCATTGTATCCGTAAAGGTTCCCGAACCACAATTCAAAGGACAAACAAAAGGAGAGTTAGGTAACAGTGAAGTAACAGGAATTGTATCTAGATGTGTGGGTGATATACTAAAACAATATCTAGAAGAAAATCCTAAAGAAGCTAAAAGAATCATCGATAAAGTGATCATAGCTGCTACAGCAAGACATGCTGCTAGAAAAGCTAGGGAAATGGTCCAACGTAAGAATGTACTTACCGGAAGTGGATTGCCAGGAAAACTTTCAGACTGTAGCTCTAAGAGACCAGAAGAATCAGAGATTTTTCTAGTTGAGGGAGACTCGGCAGGTGGAACAGCTAAGCAAGGTAGAGATAGAAATTTCCAAGCCATATTACCATTAAGAGGTAAAATTCTTAATGTAGAAAAAGCGATGGAACACAAAATCTATGAGAACGAAGAGATTAAAAACATGTTCACCGCTTTAGGAGTAAGTATTGAAGAAGTAGATGGAGAAAGAATCCTAAACATTGAAAAACTGAGATATCATAAAATAGTCATCATGTGTGATGCCGATGTCGATGGTAGTCACATTGTTACCTTAATCCTCACATTCTTCTTTAGATATATGCGCGAATTAGTAGAAGCAGGACATATCTACATTGCTGCGCCTCCTCTATATATGGTGAAAAAAGGAAATAGCTTCAGATACTGTTGGTCAGAAGATGAGCGACAAGAAGCGATCGAGTTTTATTCTAAAGGAAATCCGGAAGCAACAGGTATAAAGACGCAGAGATATAAGGGACTCGGTGAAATGAACGCTGAACAACTTTGGGAAACAACTATGGATCCTGATGGCAGAACCTTAAGACAAGTAAATATCACAAATGCAATGAGCTCAGACGTAACCTTCTCTACACTAATGGGAGATGAAGTACCTCCGAGAAGGGCATTTATCGAGGAGAATGCTAAGTATGCTAACATTGATACTTACTCTTAAGGGATAGACTAATAAAACAACAACTATTCTCTGCATGATGCGTTATACAGACAATAGTCTAAATAACTTGAATATCGACTGAGAATGCAATACTTTTGCACTCGATTTAAAAACAAATAGAATGATAGGTACAGATCAAACATTAAAACATAAAGTAAAAGATATATCTCTTGCTTCATGGGGAAGAAAAGAAATGCATTTAGCAGAAGCTGAAATGCCTGGATTAATGTCACTTAGAGAAGAATATGGTGACTCAAAACCATTAGCTGGCGCAAGAATAGCTGGATGTCTTCACATGACTATCCAAACAGCAGTACTTATCGAAACATTAATCGAATTAGGGGCTGAGGTAACTTGGTCTTCTTGTAATATATTTTCGACTCAAGATCATGCAGCAGCAGCTATTGCAGAAGCTGGAATCCCGGTATATGCCTGGAAAGGAATGAATGAGGAAGAATTTGACTGGTGCATAGAGCAAACATTGTTTGCTTTTGAAGATGGTAAGCCTTTAAACATGATCTTGGATGATGGAGGTGATTTAACTAACATGGTATTAGACAGATATCCAGAACTGGTTAAAGACATAAAAGGATTATCTGAAGAAACAACAACAGGTGTTCATAGACTTTACGAAAGAATGAACAATGGAACGCTTCCAATGCCTGCCATTAACATAAACGATTCGGTTACTAAATCTAAATTTGATAACAAATATGGATGTAAAGAATCTTGTGTAGACGCGATCAGAAGAGCGACGGATGTGATGATGGCTGGAAAAGTAGCAGTTGTAGCAGGATATGGTGATGTAGGAAAGGGTAGCGCAGCTTCTTTAAAAGGAGCAGGATGTAGAGTAATTGTTTCAGAAATTGATCCAATTTGTGCCCTTCAAGCTGCTATGGATGGCTTCGAAGTAAAGAAAATGGTTGATGCTGTTAAAGAAGCAAATATCATTGTAACAGCAACAGGAAACAAAGACATCATTAAGGATACTCACTTTAAATCTTTAAAAGATAAAACGATAGTTTGTAACATCGGGCACTTTGATAATGAAATCGATATGGCTTGGTTAAACACTAACCACGGAGATTCTAAGGTGGAAGTTAAGCCACAAGTGGATATGTATACCATCGATGGTAAAGACATTATTGTACTTGCTGAAGGAAGATTAGTCAACTTAGGTTGTGCAACTGGTCACCCATCGTTTGTAATGTCAAACTCATTTACAAATCAGGTATTAGCCCAATTAGAACTATGGCACAATGCAGATAAGTATGAAAACAAAGTATACATGCTTCCTAAACACCTAGACGAAAAAGTTGCAAGATTGCACTTAGCTAAAATAGGTGTAGAACTAGATGAATTAACAGAAGATCAAGCAGAGTATATTGGCGTTAAGAAAGAAGGACCTTTCAAGCCAGAATACTACAGATATTAATAGATAAATTTGAATATTTAAAAAGCCTATAACATTAGTTGTAGGCTTTTTAGTTTAACTTCAAGCCAAAATATATCCAGCTAATTATCCACTAATGAGTATACTTTTTTATCTACTTATTACAGCTAGCATGCATGATATCCACTTGTCTATGACCCAAGTGGAATACAATGAAGAAGCCCGGACCTTAGAAGTAATGACCAGTATATTTTTAGATGATTTAGAATATACTTTCGAGGATCAAGGCTATGGTAAACAGCATCTATGCACCAAATTAGAAAGGGACAGTGCAGAACATGTCCTTGTTGATTATCTGTCGGATCACATCAGCTTCAGAGTAAATGGAGAGGATAAGTATTGGCAGTTTATAGGCAAGGAAATATCCCCAGATTTAGCATCCGTTTATTGTTATTTAGAACTCGTAGATCTTGAGCCTTTAGAAAGTATAGAAATTAAGCAAACAACTTTATTTGAAAAGTATGATGATCAGCAAAGTATCATACATTTTAAAGGTCCTGCAAACAAGCAAGAATACATCATTTTAGATAGGCGAAATCTCAGTAAAATTATAAACCTAGATAAGTAATTATCAAGTACTTAAAATACATATTAATACTGCCTATCCGCTGTTATCAATGGTTCATTTCCCCATTATTACCTGATTCATGCAGATATTATCCGACTTGCTCAGAGTACATGATTCTAGCTATTCAAGAATGGGGCTTTTTTAAAGGTTTTTATCTTGGTCTTAAAAGAATCATTCGCTGCAACCCGTGGGGTGGGCATGGACATGATCCAGTTCCTAAAAAGGATGAAGTGGATGCTTAAGTAAACCTCGCTTCTTAAATTTCTGGTTATATTTATCAGACAAACAATCATTTGAAAAAGAAAATATTCATAGCACTTTTGCTCGGTCTTGTCTTAGGCGCAATTTATTTATATCCAAAATTAGTTAGGCTAAATAAGGTTAATCACTTGTTTGATCAAGAAGTGATTTTAGATAATTTTCAGCACATGGAAAGCATTTTTCCGGTCAGTGAAATAAGTGCCTCAAGTAAGCCACTTATACTGGCTGAAAACCTTAACTACACCTTACCTGAAGTGTTTGATTTTTCTGGAGAATCTATAGTCACTGAAGAGTTTTTAAAAGATACTGAAAATGAAGGATTACTAATTATCCATAAAGATACGATCGTGTATGAAGGCTATGATTTAGGCCTAGATGAGGATGAGACCCATATTTCTTGGTCTGTTTCTAAATCATTTGTGGCTACTTTAATCGGCGTGATGGTTGAGCAGGGAAAGATCGAACTGGATAAAAAAGTGCCTGATTACTTACCTAACTTTAAAGGTTCTGCCTACGAAGACGTAAGTGTTAAGCACCTTTTAAACATGAGTTCAGGCGTCGCATTCAATGAGAATTACGGAGACTTTTATTCGGATATTAATCGCTTTGGACGATCATTTGCTATGGGTACTTCACTGGAAAGTTTTGCCTTGTCTTTGAGGAAAGATAAATTGCCAGGAAGCTATAATCACTATGTGAGCATTGACACCCAGGTTTTAGGATTAATTTTAGCCGCAGTCTCAGGAAAATCAGTCACGGAGTTAACACAAAAATACATTTGGGAACCAGCAGGGATGGAAGATAATGCGTCGTGGATTATCGACAATACAGGCATGGAAGTGGTGCTTGGCGGCCTGAATGCTACCTTGAGAGATTTTAGTAAATTAGGCTTAATCTACCTGCATGATGGACAACTAAATGGTCATCAAATAGTGAGTCCAAAATGGATTCAAGATGCCACAACGCCCGATGCTAAACATCTTGAAGCAAACCAATTAAAATACTCAAGCAATCCATATGGCTATGCCTACCAATGGTGGTTACCAAGAAATCCTGCCAACGATTTTTTTGCCAATGGCATTTACAGTCAATACATATACATAAATAGAGATGCAGATTTGGTAATTGCTAAATTATCCGGCGATTACAAATTTAAAAAGGGCCGAAAATCAATACGGGATAAGCATTTAGCCTTATTCCAATATATAGCGGCTACAATAAATAATGATGGGTAAATATATCCTATTCCCATATGTACTTGCCTGTATATTTAGTTGTCAGTCCAATGTTGAGTCAAACAACATTGACCAACAAAATATACAAAACGGGCTGGATGGAATGGTGCTAATTCCCAGTGGAACATTATTTATGGGTGGTAATAATGAGCAAGCTGAAGCTGATGAATTTCCTAATAGAATGCTAGAAATACCTGCTTTTTATTTGGATAAATATGAAGTAAGTAACCGCGATTTTGCTCAATTTGTAAAAGCAACAGGCTATCTCACCATCGCTGAGCAAGACATAGACTGGTACGAAATGAAAAAGTCCCTGCCCCCAGAAACCAGCAAACCACCTGAAGAAATATTAAAAGCAGGATCACTAGTGTTTAGCAAAACTCAAACCCCAGTAAACTTAAATAGATCTGATCAATGGTGGACATGGACAATAGGAGCTAATTGGAAAAACCCATATGGACCTGGAAGTAGTATAGATTCTTTAATGGATCATCCTGTAGTACATATCGCCTGGGATGATGCAGTTGCTTACGCCGAGTGGTTAGGTAAGAGATTGCCCAGTGAAGCAGAATGGGAGTGGGCTGCTAGAGGCGGAAAGGAACGAAAAATCTACCCCTGGGGAAATGATGACATTAATAACGATCCAAGTTTAGCCAACTTTTGGCAGGGAATATTTCCGTTTAAAAACACACTTAAGGATGGGTATGAAAAGACAGCACCAGTCGGTAAATTTCCAGCAAATGACTACGGATTATTTGATATGGCCGGCAATGTCTGGGAATGGTGTTCAGACCTTTATCATCATGAAGCATACAGCCGAGCAATTAATATTCTTGGACCCAGCGAAAGCTTTGATCCATTAGAACCTGAAGCCACCAAGCGAGTGATGCGTGGAGGTTCTTTTTTGTGCAATGATGATTATTGTTCAGGCTACAGAAATGCTAGGAGAATGAAATCAACTATGGATTCTGGTTTTAGTCACACCGGTTTTCGTTGTGCTAAAAGCATAAATTAATAATCATCAGGCGCTGACTGTCTCATACCTTTGCTTTTAAAGTGAAACACTAGTCCAGCTTGATAAAAATTTTCATTCGTTTTTACAAAATTTTGGTTATAAACAAACATATAGGTTAAGCCTAAGGAGAAATCAAATCTTTTTTGTGTCTCCTTGTAATACCCAAAAGTAGAGCCCAGGAAATGGCTTGAATTATTATCATTAACTATTTGCTGATTTAGGTATTGTGGTTGCAATATGTAGGCGAAATTGTTTTGATGCATAGATAAAGGTGCAGAGATGGCAAATCTCAAAGGGTATGTTCCATCATATAATTCATTTCCTCCGAGCACAGATTCTACATCTAATTCAATAGAACCAGCAAATTTTGAATATTTATCACCCAAGAACTGATACTTTGTAAAGCCCATGACACTGGTATTTGATGAAATGGAAACACCTATATCAAGGTCATCTATAATTCCATATTGCACATACGCTCCAAGTTCAGGAAAAGCCGTTAAACCCGGTTGATTAACAGCGACACCGGCAAGACTAGCTTTTGCTCCAATCATAGTATTCCCTTTACCCAAGGTTCTTCCTGTTTGATATCGTGTAAATTGTGCGCACGAACTCAAGAATATAAGGCCACAAAGAATAACTAAGTAATTACAATAGCGCATATTTCAAAGTTTACGCTTTAAAATTACAAAATATCAACTTGAGTTACTTTCGATAAATCCTCAAAGCTTAGACTTAGTCATTTGATGCCTAGAAGCTTCTTATATTTATTGAAAATTAGGTATGACAGAATTAGAACAATATGTTTCACTTTACTTTGGCATTGGTAATGATTATGTAGGCAAAATTGCGGACTTATTTAAGCCAACTAGCTTGGCAAAAAACAATTATTTTACTGAGGTAGGTAAACATTGTCATAAACTTAGTTTTATAAAATCTGGCTATATACGTGTGTTTGAATATAGAGATGGCAAAGAAATAACGCAATGGATTTCTTCACAAGGAGAATTTGTCACTGACCTATCAAGCATCATATTTAAAACGCCCGCCCGATGGAATATACAAGCCATAGAAGATTGTGAACTGTACACTATCTCAGATACAGACTATCGCAATATTCATCAGATTATTCCTGAGTGGCAAATCCTGGAAAAGCTCTTTATCTCCAAATGCTTTTTAAGCTTAGAAGACCGGGTTTTTTCTTTCATTTCTTTATCCGCCGAAGAGCGATATCAACAGTTATTTAATACCAAGCCAGATTTATTTAACCACGTACCTTTGCAATATTTAGCATCGATGATGGGTATGTCGCCGGAAACGTTAAGCAGAATACGTAAAAAAATGATTTCTTGATAAATGTCAAGAGCTCGTGATTTCAATTGCTTGATATTTGAGTAAAATAAAATACAAGCATTATGAAATTGGAAATTAGAACAAGCATAAACATTAAAGGAACACCAAGCGAAATCTGGAAGGCTTTAATAGATACTAAGCAATACCATACTTGGAACCCATTTATTCAATCTTTAGCCGGTGAAATGGTAAAAGGAAATCAAATAAAGGTGGCGTTAGGCGGCATGAAATTTACACCTTACTTATTGAATGTAGAAGAAAATAAGGAATTAAGATGGTTAGGTAAGTTAGGCTTTACAGGCGTTTTCGATGGTGAACACTACTTTTTAATTGAGGATTGTGGTGACGGAAGCTGCGATTTTATCCATGGAGAAAAGTTTAAAGGCTTCTTGGTCCGACTCTTAAAATCCAAATTAGAGGGAGAAACGAAAAATGGATTTATTGCCATGAATAAGGCATTAAAAAGCTATGTAGAAGAAGGTGTGTAAGACTTAAAACAGCATTGAGCTAAAGAAAAAAATCCCTGACAGCACGATAAAAATCGACTGTCAGGGCTTATGGAGTTGAGTCCATAAAAACATACTTCTTACCTAATAATCGTTGATTTCCCGTATGACTTATATAGCATTTCCCACTGGACAACACCACCTCCAGATGGCTCATAATTTTCGCCAAGGAAAATACAATGAGCACCTAGTGGAGCATACCAATCCGTTTGCCAAATATTTAGATAAGGAATCGCAAAGGCCGCAAATTCATTATTGCTTGCTTGATTAACATATTCGTTTAAAGGATGATAATCGTAAAGATTAACTCCACCATGTCCATAGGTATTATCAGTACCAATATCACCCCAGTCCTTTACTATTTCAGCTTTTCTAAACATGACTTCCACTACAGAAGATCCTATATATTCTGAGTGAGCAGACCAGAAAGCCGCTGCAGCTCCTGCAATATTAGGAGTAGCACAACTAGTACCTTCGAAGGGTCCATTGTAGACATAAGATGTGGTTGCAGTAGGACCCGTAAGTTGGATGGCTAAATTTCCATTATTAGTAGGTCCTCTGCTGCTGTAACTTGCAATGACACCGCTTTCGCTTTCGAAATCAGCAAATTCAGCAGCAGCAACGGAAACAACCAGTGGATTTGTCGAATTTGAGGGTGTAGCTGTAGAACTTGTAGGTACGGTATAACTTAATGAGCAATTACAATCAGCACTAAGTGTAAACAATTGGAATGCTGGATAAACATTTACATTTCCTGCACCACTTACTCTGATAAAGTATTGTTTAGATGCACCAGTATCATTTGTATAACTCAATGATTCTGAATTCGTAATGCCCGTAGAGAAGGCTACATTAAATCCAGTAGCCGGATCGACAAGGAATAAGTCGTAGGCCTCAAAATCAGAATCCCAATCCATGACTACTCTAATACTAGCACCATCAGGTATAGTAACCCTGTTATTTTCATCATTAGCACTCCATTCGTGAAATCCATTATTATCAACATCGTTAAAATTTCCTTGCCAATGGTGGTCAAAATAGTTGCCCGCAGCATTGAAAATAATCATGCCTTCATTAGCCGCAGTATTGACTGCATCACAAACTACACCAGTATCGTCATCCCAGCCAAGATTAAAATAAGCAAGAGAAATAGAAGCAATATCTACCTCGTTTTCGCGACAGTAATCCATGGCAAGAGCAAAACTCAAGGCCGATCCCACGCGAATTAATACATATTCCGCATTGGGAGCATGATCGTAAACTGTTTCGGTACAACCAGTACCGTGAATCGTGTTTCCAGTAAAACCACTATTACTAAAATCGACTAAATCCATACTTTCGACTGGAGGAACATGACCATAAAAAGCCGCTGAATCCAACTGTTGAAATCCAGCATCTATGATGGCAATTTTAATACCTTCTCCACCTACTTCGGTGCCAGCATAGGTGTGCGAATTAAGCGTCTGTGGACCTTCGTTGTTAACCGTTGGTTTTTGAGCCAAAGAAAGGAAATAGCCCGCTGGAAGTTTTGTTCTTAAGGTCTCGATTTCATTGATAAAAACCCATACAGAAGCAACATTCTTATAGCTTTGTCTTATCTCGAAACCAATTTCTTTCGATAAGCTCTCCTTATCTATGAGCAGATCTAGATCGTTGTTATTACCTCTCCTTATCTGCAATTCTATGCGTCCTTCGGCATCTACTATGCATTGCTGCTCCAGAGATTTGGAAGAACGCGTATTGGCTTCATTAGACAACTGATATAATGCTGAGCTAATGTTTGCCGGTGTTTGTTCTACTGGGACATCGTTAATCTCCGCACCAGGCTGACACTTTCCTAAGAAAGGTGCCAACATGATTAGTGTATAAATGATAAATGTTTTCATGGTTTGTTGTTTATTGAAGATTGACTAGTACCAAAACAAAGCCTTCGCCTTCCGTTAATGAAGTCATCGCTTTACCGATAGTTGATCCCATTCGCTTTTCTGTGTCTGTGGCTTTCATAGCATAGCCAGCTTTGTCTGAACTGGTGAGCATATCTCCGGCTTGGATCGCACCATTAGATGCATCTGCATATACATAGACTCTGCCGGTTAAGGCCACTGGATACGCACCATCAGCAATGCTTCCTTTCTGTCCCATGTGCATACCTACTTTTACGCCATTTGCTCCACTGATAATTCCAGCTACTTTAGTATCGTATGCATGAGTAGAAAGGGTAAGTTTTCCTGGATGATCAGGGTCAATAGAAACCACCATTCCGGCTGTAGGACTTATGGCTTCAATAGGTTTTACATCAAAGAATTCAGCTAAATCAGACCCACCAGAAATCTCTAATTCATCAGTAATGATTCGACCTCTGCCTGATGATTCGAAATCTGCATACATGGATATACTTTTGCTTCCATCTTGCTGAAATAATTCAAACAAGCCATAAGTTTGACCATTTAAATGAGCCGTTATTCCAGGATTATCACCTGATCCAAAAAATAACAAGTTTACTGGGGTTATAGACATTCGATCAAAGCCATTCATGTGATATCTCATTTGACCATGATGAAAGTGAGACTCTAAGGGTGAGCCAAAAAACTCTCCATAGGTAGAAAGACCATTGGCTCCAGTGGTCGAATTTTGATTTCCGTCATAAATAGATAGCGACTGCTTGTCGAAAATGGCATCTTGTAATGGATTGTCACTATGAAAATGGATAGCATCTGGTGAAACATGTACCGCATTTGCATACTCATCACCTACAAATATATCCTGATCATAAATGATTCCAGCTTCATCAGCTAATGACCAAAAAGAACTTCCACCTGCTAGACCATTTAAGTCAATTAATTGGACCACATCATGACCTGGAGCAGATACTTCTAACTGATTATATTCATTTAAGAAAAAGTTTTGTAATTCGTTTTCAGGATTTGTGTCAACTAAAACAGTACCTCCGCCATTGGACAAACTTAGCATATGCTCTTCAGTACTTAACACTTGTAATTCATTGCTTGCATCTGTATCTACAAATACAAATCCTCCTCCGTTAGATAGCTCTATAGTTTCGGCTGTTTGACTTAATACTTGTATTTCATTAGTCGCATCTGCATCTGCATCGATGGTACCATCTCTTAAGCTCGATAAATCTACGGTGTTACCGTCTTCTATGCTTAAAACATTACCATCAAAACCAAGTACTTGATCATCTGTACCTGTCATACCTGAATCTGCATCTTTTAAATTACTTAAATCTACTTGACCTCCATCAGAAAGACTAAGTGTATAATTTGCTGCATTGTAGTTTAGCGTTTGTAGTTCATTTTCAGGATCCGCATCTCCATCTGGTCCGCCTGCTACAGAAATTCCCGGTGCATCTGATGAAGTTGCATGAAGCAATCCCGTCTCTGGGTCAATAAATAAATCTTGTATTTCGTTTTGTGGATCGTTATCTAAATTTTCTACCGTTTCTAAGGGTAATGAAATTTTATTCCCTTCAGAAATCTCTAATTCATTAGTTGTTTCATTGAAGCTCAAAAACTGTATTTCATTTGCTGGATCAGCATCTGGATCAGTCACACCATCTTGGATTTCAGCCAGATTTACGGTATTTCCATTTTCTATGCTCAATGTTGTTCCTTCTAAGGATATGGTTTGATCATCAGTACCTACTTCTTCGATTAAGCTTGATAAATTAATGAAGTTCCCATCAGAAATCGAGATTTCTTTGTTTTCTGCGTCATAGTCTAGCTTTTGTAATTCATTAGTCGGATCAGCATCAGCATCATCTGCGTTGCTTACGGTCCTCGCATGCATCGCGTAAGGGACACTGAGTAAAGGTGCTATACCCATCTCTTGATAGTCTACACCATCCGAAAGATCATTGTCAAGCTCCACTCTAACAGAAAAGTCAGCTGTATTCCATGTTATCTCAGCTAAATTAGCAGCTGTTCCTCCTACTACATTTCCATAACCTAATTGGACAGAAAAAACACCAGATGCATTTGTTTCTACAGGATTATGTACTTCGCGGTAAACTTCTTCTACACCACTTTCGAGGATACTAAAACGCAAGGCTATTTCACCATTTTGAATAATTTCGCCATCAGCATTTCTGGCCACCGCTTGATATTTGAAGGCATCATTTGCTTGAGCTGATAATTCGTTTGTGAATAAACACAAGGTGCTCAGTAAAAAGATATAGGTCAAGATATTTTTCATGATAAATGTTTTTTGAAATTGATTAATCGATTTTAATGAAAGATTGATTTAGTATGGATTGGCTAGTTTGCACCCTAATGATGTACTGGGCAGCTGGTAGATCAGCGACATTAACTATGCTTTGATTTGATTGATTGCCTGTTAGTTGTAAAAGCAATTTTCCTTGCCAATCAAAAACATAGATTTTTTTGATGTTTTCTTCTTGAGCAATGATGTTGATTTTATCTCTTGTGGGATTTGGGAAAAGCATTAACTCGGGATTAATGGGCACATCTTCTGCAGCACTAAATCCACATCCACTGATTAAAAAGCTTTGATGAAAGCCTTGAGTTAAAAAACAGTCATCGGTGTTTTCTGTTACCACTTCTCCTATTGTCCATTCGACACTTCCAACTTCAGCCTTGTTAAAAGTTTCTCCTTGCGTAGACACAACATTTCTGTCTATTGATTGTGCTCTCAAGCATGAAATAGAAAACGCCAGCAAAAGAATCGTCATAGGAAGAGATCGCTTGATATTCATACTGTTGTTTTTAATTAAATAATTAATTGATTCAAGAGTATGTACCGTGGAGCTTGAAGAGGTAAATGGAGAAGCTTACTTTTTTTAAAAAAGATCTAATCATTGCTTTGAAGCATTAAGCTTTCTGAAGCATTATGTGTAATAGAGGAAGCCAGGCCTACCTTATAAAGGCCCGAATAAAAGGAAAATCGATTAGCCGTAAATCGATGTTTGTGGCAACAATTATTTTGTCAATTTTTTCGTCTAAGCCAAATAAAGCCGATAAAACCGAGGGCAAGTAATATTATCCCACAAATAAGCAAGCGATTATTAAAAGCAGCAAAGCTTATAGGAGACATATTCCCACTGGCTATAAATCCTGCCCAGTGGTAAGGTGTTTTTTGTGATGCTGGAATAGCATCATTTTGTAGGTAAGCTAATTTGGCTTTTCTCAATGCTTCATCCTTAGGATTACCTTCTTTAATAAAAGTATAAAACGCTTCCATAATCACAGCAGTAGCTTGATCAGGAACCTTCCATAGTGAATAAACTAAAGCAGGCGTTCCGGAGTAAGCAAAAGCGTGTGAAAGAGACAATAATCCTTCTCCTCTTTTTAGGGTTCCCACACCTGTATTACACGCACTCAAAACCACTAAATCAGCATCGATTTTTTGGTTGTATAATTCATGTGCATACACAATGTTGTCATATTCGCCATTCGTTTCTTCGTTGGTAAATAGCAATTTAGAACGTAATGGTTCATTTGGATCTATCAAACTGTGCATGGCTAGATGCAACATTTTTGCAGTGTTTGCGTAGTTAAAAAACTGACTTTCTGTTGCTTCTAAATCCGTAAATGTTTGGCCATTAAATAAGGACATAATTTTACTTACTTCTGCTTTAGCTCCTGGTAAATTTCCAAGCTCAAAACGTGTTTGCTCCGTTCCATAATCAATCGATTTTTCGTTTGTACTATGATAGCTTGGCGCAAAAGCAAGTAAATCTTCTTTGGCCTGGCTGGCTTGGCTATTTTGAAAAGCAAGCATTTGTAAAGAACTTGCATAGGATATAGTGTAATCTTGAAAGAGGTAATTTCCTGTTGGGTTTTGTATGATTTCGAAAGGTAATTTGGTTAAATCACCGTCAGCAATGACAATAAGATTAGTTTGATTAGGATCTATATCTAGAGGAACTATGAGTGAGTTATAGATGTTTTGTGTAGCCTTGGATACTTCCTTTTGTGATTTAATATCTGCCAGAAGATCATTTATTTGTACATTATCCAAATCAAGAATGCTCGCAAAAACCTGGTTATTTGAATATCGAAATCCTATCCAATTAGTTTCTCCTTCAAAGAACGCCAAGACTTGAGTGTTTTGGTCCAATGTTGGGAGATCTTGTTTTCCCGCATTAATAAAAAGGGAATAGTACTCTTGATTTTTGCTAGCGATAATTTGTTCGTATGCCGCAACTTCCTCTTGGGCTAAAAGCAATTTAGAGCGAAGGTCAATCGCGGCAATAGAATCCACATAGAGAATCTCTGTTTTATAATAGTGAGCATTTTCTTTCTTTAGTTTCAATTCATAGGCAAGAGTTGCGGTCTCTTCATTATCGATATAGGTGTCTATAGTTTTTAGGTTTTTTAAACTGAGTCTTGATTTATGGCTGTCTACCCATTCGAGCGCTTCTTTTAAATGTGTTTTATCATTGCTCACGGCAGCTAGTTCTATTTTATTTAGGATCCCTTTTTCAATGTTTGCTAACTGGATTGTACTCAAGCTAGAAACACTTTCACCTTCAATAAAACTCGATAGCACGTAATTGAAAAAATCGTGAGAATCTTTGTAAGATTTATCGGCCTTACTAAGCCAAACAGGATCTTTGGCTAGTTGGTACTTTGCACGATAGATATTTGCTTCTTCGCTCAGACTTTTTAGCAGTGTGACGTTAGAAACAATTTCTTGATAAGCATTAGGATTAGTAGACTCGAAGGTTATGGCCTTTTTTGCCGCTTCTAAGCTTGCTAAAGCTTCATCCAGTTGTTGTTTTTTTTGAAGGCAGATTGATTGCTGGATGAGTGCTTCTGCTAAATCAGCGTTTTCGGATGTTTCACTTTGTTGTAAGCAATGTATGGCTTGATCTACGACATCTAAGCATAGTTCGTACTGTTGGGTTTCCTGAGCATAAAGTACTTTATACATTTTGGTCAAACCAAGAGGATGTGATCCAGGCTTGTAAATTTCGTCAGCTATTTTTTCTGCTTTAGTAATGTATTCTAGTGCTAGTGATGGATTTCCTTTTTTTAGATAGATTTCACTCAAGGTGTTGTAATAATCACAGAGTGAAGATTTGTTAGAAGGGTAGTGGTTTTCTACGATTTCTAAAGCTTGAAATTGGTATTCTAATGCTTTTTCGTAGTTTTCTTTCATTAAGTATGCCTGTACAAACTCTTGATAAGCGAAGGCGACTTTCAAATTTTCTGGTCCGTAAGTTTTAGATCTAATCCGGAGTTTTTCTTCGAAGTATTGTAGAGCGTCATCAATTTTACCTGAATACAGGGCACAATTTCCTAAGCCAGTAACCACATTAGAAATCTGTGGGTGGTCAGGTCCTAGTTTTTCGATAAGTATTTCTCGAGCCTTTTTAAAATAGCTTTGTGCTAGCGTGAAATTGCTGCGCATTAAATAATTATTTCCTTGGTTATTTATGGAGTAACCATAGGAAGGATCATCTGTTAATTGGTTATCCTCATATATTTTAATGCATTTATTAGTGAGCATAATGGCCGTATCGAGTATCCATTGTTTACCGTAATTATCGGCGATGTTTCCCACCAGCATAGCATAATCTAAAGGCATGGTATCTATATGATTATCATAAACTTCTATGGCTTTTCTACCGAGATAAAAACCCTCTTTAGTTTTATTTAATCGAATTTTCATCATACTTAGCGTTTCGTATGATTTGGCTAGATAGTAATAGTTTTCTGGGTCGTAGGTTAGTCTAGCTTGCAGATTGCTGTCCAATATTGCTTCAGCTTCTCGAATTTTGCTATTTCTAAAAAGCGCCCATCCATGCTTGTTTCTTGTTTCGATGGTGGTAGGGTGGTTAGGGCCTAAGACTGCTGTTGCGTCTTCCATTGTTTTTTTAGTGGCTTCGTAAAAGGCTTGATATTCTCCTTTTTTTACCAACTTAAAGTCTTCATTTATTCTATGGTAAAAAGAATCCTTTTCTAATGTTTGGGCATGTAGTTCTAGTATGGGCATTGAAAAAGCCACAAGAAATAGGAACATACCACAATGGTATTTTGCATTTTCCATGGTGGAAGAATTAATCAGTAAATAAGAACAGCTAGTCTTTAATAAATTTAAGATATAAATTATTATTGGATGCTGGTAAGCAACCATTCGTTTGTATGTTTTCATGGTGAATATGTTTCTATGAGGTCGCAAAAAATATTTTTTTAAATCCTCATTTACCTATTTGTTCCTCGAAGCACTATTAAGTAAATCAAATTCCTAAAGTGATTTAAAATAAATATCTTGGAGTAAAGAAACTTATAGGTATTTGAGAATTGAAAAGTCTATATCCTTTGAGGAGTTGAAAAAGTTGTTTCTCCAGAATTACCAGGAAGCATTAAATGCATTCTATGTGAGCCAACGAGAAAGCTTTTTTAGCTGGTCAAAAAGAAAGTTCCAGTTGGATGAGAATACCGCTGCTGATGTCTACCAAGATGCCATTTTAGCGCTGTACAATGCAGTGCTAGAGAATAGGGTAGATCATGTAAAGAGCACGCCAGAAGCTTATCTTTTTGGCATTGCTAGAAACATCTTACTTAAAAAAGCAAGTCGAGATGCTAAGATGCAATATGTCGATGATTTCTCTGACAATTTCTCATGGATGATGGATGATGATTTAACGCAAAAGCACCAAAATCAAGAAGTAAAAGATCGAATAAATTTGGCGCTAAGCAAATTAAAAGAAAATTGTAGAGAGATTATTAAACTCTATTATTATCACAGATATAATAACGAATCAATTGCGGAGACATTAGGTTACGATAACACGGATGTAGTCAAAGCAAGAAAATATCAGTGTATGAAAGAGTTGAAAAAGATTTTTATATAACACTGCCCTATGAGTACAGAAGCAAAATATTTTGAGCTAATTACTGCTTATCTAAAAAACGAACTAACTAAGTTCGAGCTTGAAGCTTTCGAAAAAGAACTTGCCACAAATAGTGCATTGCAAAAAGAATTAGCCTTTCAAGCAAACCTTCAAGCTGTTTGGAAGGAAGAAACAGCATTGGACATCAAAAGTCAATTTCAAACATTAGAAAAAGAACTTAGCACAAAACAGCAAGACAAACCATCAACAAAGCCAAAGAGCAAAGTGATAGCTATGCGACCTATATTAGCTATTGCGGCTAGTATCTTACTGGTCGCAGGATTTTTCTTTCTGCAAACAAACAACTCGAGCGCTGATCCGTTTAGCAAATATTTTTCTGATTATCCAAACGAATTAGTATCTATCGAACGTGGTGAAAGTATAGAGGAGCAAGGACAAAAAGCTTTTGTTCTTTATGGTGAGAAAAAATATCAAGCAGCATTGGATGCTTTTTCGAGCCTTGATTTAGAAGGTCTAGATTTGTATCGAGCTATTTGCTATATGCACTTAAGTGACTATGAAAAAGCCTTAAGCTTATTGCAAAACCTAGATATTACAAACCTTGGTTACACTAACCAGAAAGCCTGGTACTCTGCCCTTTGCTATATGAAATTAGGTGATTACTTACAGGCTAAGCAACAATTAGAGATTGTAAAGAACAGCAAGGACTCATTCCGAAAAAAATCAGCGGTGTCGCTCATTAATGAGCTGAGTAAATAGGACTATTAGTTGTTGACTATCTTCCTTTAGGTCTTCTACGTTTTCCACTTCGTTGCATCATTCCATAACCACCTTTACCCATCGATCTGGCTGCTTTCATTTGTCCTTGATTCCCTAAGGCTCTATCAAACATGGCAATCTGATCTTTAATTTGTTGCTGGGTAACTTTAAGCTTTTTAGCTTCTTTATAGTAATTACGCGCTTGGGTCCATTTTTGCTTGTTGGCATTAAGGTTGGCCAGTTGTAAAAGTACCATAGCCTTTTCATCATCTGAAGGGAGCTTGATGCTTAGTGCCGTCTGAAAATATTCTTCAGCTACTTTCGAATCGTTTTTCCCGGCGGCTATAGAGCCCTTCATGATGTAATAAACCGCTCTATTGGTAACATATAACAACTTAGGTGTTGCCGTCAAATTTAAGCGCTGGTCAGCCGCGTCAAAATCTCCGAGCTCAACAAATTTACCAGCGGATTGTATAGTACCTAGCATTAAGTAACTAGCAAGCATTAGTATACCCATCAATAAAAATGGGAAACCATACCAGAAGCCATACATGGCAATTAAAAGAATTCCAAGAATAAAGCCCACAGCTATTAGGGCAAATTTTACGTATATATTAATAGTAAACATGCTTTCTTATTTGATTCAAAAATACAATTTCTTACGAGTTTGAAATTTTAAAATATTTGGAGTGATTAAAAAGCATCATGTTATTTTTAACCTTCCTATGGCTACCTTCTTTAAACACGTCTAAAAATATCTCTTTAAAAGATTCACTACCCTTTAAATCTTCATCAGTAAGAGCAAACTGATTATACATAACCAATCCGTCAGGATTTAGTTTATCTTTTAATTCATTTACAAATTGGTGGCGTTTAAATTTGTTAGGAATCACATCTTCTGCAAAGATATCGACAGCTATAAGATCGAAGGTTTCGTTATTAAACTTTATAAAATCTGCCGCATCGACATTAAAGATTTCAAAACTAGAATTAAGCTTAGCTATCGTATATTTTTGGGCTAATCTAATCACCTCAGCATCTATCTCGACAGCCACATAGTGCGCTTCCGTATTAAATTGGTTCTCTAATAAATAGGGAACTGAGGCCAGACCTAATCCTAAAACTAGGATTTTCTTAGGTTTCCAAACTTCAAAGTTCAGGCATTCAAAAGCTAGACGAAAATTGTCATATTTATCATCAAACGAATAGATGGCTCGTTCGCAAAGCAGTTGGTTTCTGCCCTTGCATAGTACTACGGCTAAATAAGGATGATATTCGGAATCAGTAACTTCTAAGGGTACATCTTTAAAATAGCTAAGCCACTTTTTCCAAAGAGGAGTATGTATTACGTTTTTTCCCAGCTTCTATACTTTGCAGTATGGTCAAAAATAGTTTTCATGATTTGGATATCCTCTTCGCTTAAGGTGACATTCCTTCGGCTCATCATGAGATCCATCATCTCTAAAGACTTGTCAAAAGTGAAAGTAGTCAATTTTTGATATCCTCCCCAAGAATAACTAGGGATAAAATTCCGTGGAAATCCATGACCAAATACATTGGCTGCTACGCCTGTTACTGTTCCAGTATTAAACATAGTGTTTATGGCTGATTTCGAGTGATCACCCATGGTTAAACCACAAAATTGTAAGCCTGATTTATCAAAACGCTCGGTTTTGTAATTCCAAGCCTTTACTTCCGCGTAATTATTTTTCAGATTTGAGTTATTGGTGTCAGCTCCTAAATTGCACCATTCTCCTAAAACAGAATCCCCTAAATATCCGTCATGCCCTTTATTGCTGTAGCCTTGGATAACAGTATTGCTTATTTCACCGCCAATCTTACAGTGCGGCCCAGTGCTCACTCCTGAATAGATTTTGGCGCCCATTTTTACTACTCCAGAATCTCCGAGCGCAAAGGGTCCCTTAATGATTGCATTTTCTAAAACTTGTGCATTTTTCCCAATGTAGATCGGACCTTCAGACGCATTAAGTATGCTGAAATTAACATTGGCTCCTTCTTCCACAAAAATTTGTTCGGGATTTAGTGTTCTATTATTTTTTGCCAATGTTAGGCTCCTTCTGTTGTTTGTTATCTGCTTAAAATCGTAGGCAATCTGTTCTTTGTTATGACTAAATAAATCGTACGGCCTAGTAATCATCTTGACATAATTGGCTGCCAAGCTACTTACATCGATTGCTTTAAAAGTATCTGCTTGATTTTCGTCACCTAATCGATTGATTTGGTCATCATCTAACCTTGCAGCAATCATAACATCATTAAAAATGAGGGCCTGATTAATTTCTAGCTGTTTAATTAGATGGACTGTTTGATCATTAGGCAATAAACGTCCATTGATGATTAGGTTTTCCTGGTTTATATTGATAGGATACTTCTTACTTAGATATTCCCTTGTAATATAGGAATGCGAACCCTGAAAAATAGATGTCCATTTTTCGGTGATAGTCCTGATGCCAATGCGTAATTCGCATGCAGGTTTAGTAAAACTTAATGGTAGTAAAGAATACCAATGCTCATCGTCAAAAAATATTACATGATACATCTATATCAGTATTTGAAAGAGCTTTGGAAATACAAACAATCTACTCAGCTCCTTCTTCAGCCGCAGGTGTTGCTTCAGCTTTTGCAGCCGGCTTACCAAAATTGGCGAATTTCTTCTTAAACTTATCGATACGTCCTGCCGTATCAACAAATTTCATCTTACCTGTGAAAAATGGATGAGATCTTGATGAGATTTCAAGCTTAATCAAAGGATATTCCTTACCATCTTCCCATGTAATCGTTTCCTTTGAAGGTGCGCACGATTTAGTAATAAATGACTCATCACAAGAGAAGTCTTTAAATACAACCGTTCTGTAGTTTTCCGGATGAATACCTTTTTTCATTTCTCGAAATTTAATTTGGTCTGCAAAGGTAATGCTTTAGTTGAAATTAAGCAACATTTTTTACATGCTAAAAGAAGGCATCTTCAAAGTGAGTAATCTTATAATTTGTAGAACCCTTCAAATGAACAGCAATGATGTCAAATCTAATGGGGATTTTTAAGTTCATCTGCTCCATATACATACCAGCCGCATTAAACATCATTTGTTCTTTTTTCTCACCCACCGCTTCTTCCGGCTCTCCATAAAAGGTATATGATCTTGTTTTAACCTCGAAAAACACCATAAGATTAGCTTTGCGCGCTATTATATCTATTTCAGCTCGGCTAAATCTCCAATTCGTTTCTATTATAGTAAAGCCTTTTTCTTTTAGGAATAAACAGGCTAATCCTTCACCGTATTTACCAATTCGGAGGTGTTCTTGCATGATTATCGAGAATATTAGACAAAAGTTAGAAAAAACTAATGGTTATCAACCATTTTTTAAGAGTTTTGTAGAAAATTACAACAACTATGATGGATACATTAATTGCAAGATTCCCAGACCAACTAGCTGAAGCTTTAACCATTGGGACAAATGCTAAAATTAGACAACACAGTGAGGAGATTCAGCATGTCTTTGTTGCAGGTTTAGGCGGTTCTGGAATCGGTGGAGATTTTGTCACAGAATTTATTACTGATGAATGCAAAGTGCCTTACTTAGTCGGTAAGTCTTATGATATTCCAAACTACATTGGCAAAAATACACTGGCCATCATTTCTTCTTATTCTGGTAATACAGAAGAGACCTTAGAGGCTTTCGAGAAAATTAAGAAGACTGAGGCTAAGATTATCATAGTTTCATCAGGTGGGAAGTTGATTAAATTTGCCAAGGAGTTGGATTTAGATTATATACAGATTCCTGATGATTGGCCTTCTCCAAGAGCATGTCTGGGATATTCATTAGTTCAGCAACTATGTATTCTTAAGAAACTAAAACTTATTTCTCACGAAAAATTAGAGGATATAAGAACTAGTATAGACTTACTAAAGTTTAATAGCGAGACCATCAAAGAAACTGCCAAGACATTGGCCAAAGCAATGCATGGTAAAACTCCGGTCATTTATACCACCGATCGAATGGAGTCAGTGGCGGTTAGATTTAGACAGCAAATCAACGAAAACGCAAAGCAACTTTGCTGGCACCACGTAATTCCCGAAATGAATCACAATGAATTAGTGGGTTGGAGAAAGGAAGATCAAAACTTAATCGTCATTTATTTTAGGAATAAAGATGATTATAAACGTAATCAAACGCGGATAGAAATTAATAAGACCATTATTAAGAAATGTACGGATAACATAGTAGAATTGTGGTCTAGAGGTAATAAGCTTATTGAAAAATCACTCTTTTTTGTACATTTAGGTGACTATGTAAGTTATTATTTGTCTGAATTAAATAAGGTAGATTCCATAGAAGTGGATGCTATCGATTATTTAAAAGGAGAATTAGCCAAGGTGTAATTAACATGCTCAACAGAAAGCGCCGGTACGGAGAAAAGGGTCCCAGGAAATGGTTTAACTATGCCTTTATCCTACTATTTGTACTCTTAGCTTTTTGGTTAATCCTGTCTCTTATTCAAGGCAAAAACCCTATGGAAGTAATCCAAACAGCTTTTGCCAAAGAAGATAAAGTAGAGATTAGCCAACAAGAAACTGCGCTTAAAAAAACAATAGATAGACAGCAAGAGATTATTGATTCTCTCCAACATAGATTAGATGTTATTGAAGGTATTGATGGTTTAAAGAAAGCCAAAGTTAATGTGAGTGGGAGCCATCTAAATGTTAGAACCTCAGCATCTATTGCTGCTCCACTAGCTTTTAAAATCAATGCTGGGAAAGAGGTGAATATACTAGAATATGATGAAAACACCTACGTGTTAGACGGTCGTACTGGTCAATGGTGCAAGATTATATACATGGGTAATGAAGGATGGGTTTGGGCTAATTACCTTGAAGTCCTAGAAGATTAAATCATGCCTAGAATACTAGTTTTTTTCGCTTTAATTATTGGTTTTGTATACCTATCTAGAACGTTAAAAAGAATAGCCCAGGATAAAAGAAAATGTCCAAAATGCCATGGTAAGGGATATACCGAAGAAGGGATTAGAGCATATAGAACCGATTGTCGTTTTTGTGATGCACAGGGTTACCTTTAATTATTCACAAAGAAAAAAAATACATACTTGGGAAAATTAATAACATTAGGAGAGCACATAGTCCAGAATCAAGGTAAATTTCCAATGGCAACTGGTGAACTAACTGCTTTATTAAGTGGTATAAAACTAGCTGGAAAAGTAGTCAATAGTGAGATTAACAAAGCAGGGCTTGTCGATGATATTATAGGCCAACAAGGGAACACTAATATTCAGGGTGAGGAGCAGCAGAAGTTGGATGTTTATGCTAATAGAATTTTCAAAGAAGCCTTGGGTGCAAGAGCTGTAATTTGTGGATTAGCTTCCGAAGAGGAAGATGATTTTGTAGCCTATGAATCCAGCGTTTGTCAAAATGGAAATTATGTTATTCTGATCGATCCTTTAGACGGGTCTTCTAATATAGATGTGAATGTTTCGATAGGCACTATATTTTGTGTTTATCAAAGAAAATCGCCTCAGGGAAGTCCAGCTGTCCTAGAAGATTTTTTACAAAAAGGAAGAGAAATTGTTGCCGCAGGTTACATAGTTTATGGTTCATCGACAATGATTGTTATGTCGACTGGACAGGGTGTACACGGTTATACCTTTGATCCCTCTATTGGAGTTTTCTTTTTGTCTCATGAAAACCTAAGATTCCCTGAACAGGGAAAAATATACTCAGTAAATGAGGGTAATTTTCCATTTTTTGACGAGAAGATCAAGCAATACTTGAGATACTGTAAGGAGCATGATCCAGCATCAAATCGTCCTTACACTGGTCGATACATTGGCTCATTAGTTTCGGATTTTCATAGGAATCTTATCAAAGGAGGAATTTATCTTTATCCCTCCACCAGTCTAAAACCTGACGGCAAGCTTCGCCTTTTATATGAGTGTAACCCAATGGCTTATCTAGCGGAGCAGGCAGGCGGTGTTGCGATAACAGGAAATGAGCATATCTTAGATATACAACCGACCGAATTGCATCAACGTTGTCCACTTATCATTGGTTCTAAGAGCATGGTAACAGAGCTTCAAGGCTTTTTGGAGGCTTAGAATTCACCACCACCATCTCCTCCGAAGTTTCCTTGTTTTTGTCGCTTCTTTTTTTGGTTGATTCTATAGTTTGCACTAAGGTTTACCGAGCTGCCTCTCCATCGTCCTTCTCCTTCTGCATAATAGTCATCTAAATCAAAAATATATCGTCGTTTACGACTACCAAATAGATCGTTGCTACTCAAAGAAATGGTTAAGTTGTCGTTTAAAAAATCACGCGAAATTCCAAAGCTTAAAAAGTGCATGAGCTTTCTTCTTCCTTGTAAAGTATTGGTGGGTCCACGGAAATTATATCTAGCTTGAAAATCTGTTTTCTTGGCTATTTTCAATTTTGTTCCTACTCTTCCTCGCCAGGTAAAATCTTGAATCTCGCCAGATTCTAAACCGGTATTTGCTCGGGTTCTGAATTGATAAATATTTGCATTTCCATCAAATCGAATGGCTCTGTTTATGCTGTAATTAGCAGAAAGCTCCAAACCAATTTGGTCCTGTGTCCCGATATTGTAAGGTTTAATACTAGTTGTTCCATCCGTATTAATCGTTTGTAGGCGCTGGATTAATGCATCCGTATGCTTGTAGTAAAGTCCTGTAGAGATGGTTCCTTTTTCTAAATACCTTAAGTGATTTAATTCGATTGAGTGTGTGTATTCTGGTCTTAATGTAGGATTTCCAGACCAAATGGTTCTATTGTTAGAGAAGGTAAAAAATGGGTTTAAGTACCAAAATCTTGGTCTTGTAATTCTTCGGCTATAATTGATTTGCCAAGCACTGGCTGGAGAAGTTTTATAGTTTAAAAACACAGATGGGAATAAATCCAAATAGTTATAGTCTTCTCCTTCATTCGTTTCTATTAATTGTGTCTCTATAGAAGAGTATTCAGCTCTTAGACCTGATTGTACCGAAAATTTATCCCATTCTTTGCCAATGATGGTATAGAGTGCAAACACATCCTCATTGTAAATAAAGGAGTTATTAAAGGCATCAAGCGTTGTCCATTGGTCCTCAACCAGCTCCTCTACCAAGAAGGTATTTCCAATATCTCTCAAACTAACTCTAGAACCAGTTTCTACACTAAGTGATTTGCTCAATGGAAAAGTAAAATCTATTTGTCCAATGATGCTTGCTTCGCCTTCATCATTATTACTCCGCTGGGAAAGGGTGTTAGTATTGTTGATTTCGTAAGACTCACTTAATTGTGAACCTTCTACTTCATTACTTTCTGTGTATGTGATAAAAGCAGTAAGGGATTTATCTTTTCTTCCAAAGTCGTTAGTATATCGAACGGTATACTCCTGATTTAATTCATCTTCGAATTCGTCATCCCTTCGATAAGTAGTTTCAATGTACTCTCTAGAAATATCTGTGTAGATGGAATCCACGTACTCGTACTCGCTTAAATTGTCTTCATCTGAAATGCTAAATGAGCCCGAGAAAGTAAGCACTTGGTTTTTAGCCAATTCTAGGTCTAGGCCAGCTACCACGTTTTGATTTAATCCTTTGCGATCTCTAAAATTTTCGTAATTCTGAATAAGTAAATAGTCATCAAATATGAAAAAGCTATTTTGAAAACCACCTCCTATATTTCTTCGTAAACCATTAGAGTAGTTGAGGAAGTAATTTACTTTTCCAGATTTATAATTGACTTGCCCTCCAAGATTATAGCCAAGTGGGAAGGAGACACCTGCAGTAAAAGAACCATTAAATCCTTTTCTATTTTCTTTTTTGAGCACGATATTTATAATGCCTGATGTTCCTTCTGCTTCATATCTGGCTGATGGGTTAGTGATCACTTCGATACGTTCGATACTGGAAGCTTGAATTTGTCTTAATGCATTTCCGTCTGCATCATTTAACATAGCTGATGGTTGTCCATTTAATAAGATTTTTACATTACCACTGCCTCTTAGATTTATATTGCCTTCAATATCCACTGAAACACTTGGTACATTGTCTAAAATGTCTTCGGCAGTGCCTCCTTTGTTGGCTAAGTCACTGCCTACATTAAATACCTTCTTATCTAGTTTAAAAATGGTTTCACTTTTCTCAGCGCGAATTTCTATGTCATCTAACATGGCTCCTTCAGCGCTTAGAAAAATAATACCGATATCTAAAAAAGGCTTACCTGAAGAAATATCTACATCAATTGTTTGAGTGGAATAACCTAAATATTCTATAATAGCTTTATATTTTCCTTTAGGGACTTTTAGCACAAACTGGCCATTTTCATCGCTAGCATTCCCACCGATTAAAGCCTCTTTTTCGTCAAATATGGAAATGGTTGCAAACTCTAAGGCTTGAGAAGTTTCTTCATCTTGGATGATGCCTTTAACTACTGAGAGACCATCACTTGGTTTCCCTTCCCAGTTTTTTCCTGGTCTCTGACTATACAAACTAGTCTGGACAAGGAATAAACATAAAAGAAGTACACAATTTTTCATTTGAATCGTTATTGGGGCGAAAATACGTTTTGATGTTACGTTATTTTGTTAGGGATGTAACCTTTGCATAGTATTAACAGTATTTTGTTAAACAATCCTTATTTAATGTCTATTAAATATTGAAAGCTTTTAATTATCGTTTCTTTATCATTAAGTTTATTATATGCATCCAATAATCGTCCTTCTAGCCATCATGAGTTGTTTATTCGTAATCCCAAGCGATGCCCATACACAATCCTATTCCGATGTCTCTCCTGAGCAGATGGTAAGAGCTGTAAATTACATTCGAACCAATGGTTGTAAGTGTGGAAGAAAGCGAATGCCGCCTGTGGGACCTATTAAATGGAATGACAAGTTAGAATATTCTGCAGCTACCTATGCTGCTGAGATGGCACGGACTAAAAGGTTTGATCATGTATCTAGAAACGGAGATAATGTGGGAACAAGATTAGATCGAGCTAATTATTATTGGCAGTATAGCGGAGAAAATATTGGTCTCGGTCAAACCTCATTTAAACAAGCTTTGGAAGATTGGATTAAAAGTAAAAGTCATTGCGAAATGATTATGGATCCAAGAATGAAAGATATGGGCATTGGTAGATCAGGTAAATATTGGGTTCAGCATTTTGGAGTGGTTATGCCTGCTAATAGTAAGCGCGGTAGGATGCGATATACTGAAAATTAATGAGCAGAGATTTGCTGCAATTAGCTCATTGTTAAATTTCTTCCAAATTAAATACACCAATTAACTGCTCCATAGATGGTTTTTGTGCTCCTCCCAATGCTTCTATTGTAATTGCATATGCTTTGGTGGATTCAACAAAATCTACAGCAAAAATTAGATGGTCTTTCATTTCAAAAACATTAAGGGGTATTGGATCTAGGTCTTCTACTAATGCCCACAATTGAAACCTTTGGTGATTGTTTAAATTAGGGATTGATTTTATTTGGAGATAATTCTTGTTAGTAGTAGAATTGGTATGGAAATATATATCAGAAGAAGGATACGTTTCACTTGAGCTGATTTGGATTATTTTATGATCTTGGTGGTTTAGATCATTGTAGATTGCTATCTGGCCATCATAAATGGATTGAGTAATTTTACAATCATCCAATTGTTTGGTCAATGATTCAAAAGCTTCTCTATGTTTTAAATGTTGATAAAATAGAGTAGAACCCAGCGCAAAAATTAATAAGCTAGCAAATCCAACTATTAGCTTATTCCGTATTTTTTGAGAACCAAAAATACTGGAATGATCGGTTAAGTTTAAATTTTTTATAAGATTTTTTGGGGCAGTAACTGAATGTAATTCTGCATATTTAAGAAAGGTGTCTTCAATTTCTTTTAACTCTGTTTTTAAACTGGGATATTTATTCAAGGCTGTTTCAACTATTTGCCTATCGCTATCGCTGATTGCTCCAGAAACATAAAGCTCAAGTAAACCAGACTCTAGTATTTCGTTAATAGTCATTGACATAATATCAGTATTGTCCCAGTTAGAATAAACATACCTAAAAAGAGATTTTTTTCGTTCTTTAGCTCTTTTCTTAATTTTTTTACGGCAGTTCGAAGCCTCGTTTTTACAGTGCCAATTGGGATATTTAGTTCTCTGGCAACTTCACTTTGGGAATAACCTTCAAGAAATAATTTATCAAGGATTATTCTGTATTTTTCTTCGAGTTTAGAAATTAAGCTTTTGACATCAATGGCCGCATTGAGGTTTTCATTTATATTTTTATCATGTTTTTTAGGATCAAAATGATCCAATTGATTTTGTTTTTGGAATGATTTAAGTCTTATTTTATCTAGAGCTGTATTTCGGGCAACACTGTTTAACCAAGTAAACAATGAGCTTTTTGACTCCTCGTACAAGTGTATTTTATCCCAAACTTTCAGCATAGTTTCTTGCATTATTTCTTCTGCAATCTGTTTATCTCGTACTGTCCTCAGAATGATTCCAAAGATTGGATCCCCATACTTATTATATAGATCAGACAATCCTTGCGGGTCTCCATTTCTTATTAGTAATATGATGGATTCATCTTTTTTCAAATGTTGCATACATTCATGGTGGTAAGGTAAAGCTATTTATCATACTTCTCTTTTTATTGTATAAAAAAAGGGAAGTATGATACTTCCCTTTTTAAATAGCTCTAGAATATATTATCGTGCAAAAATTCCTAGTATCACATATGTGCTGGGATCTACTGTTGTAACATTCTGTAGTGGATCATGGATAACAAAAAACCCATCATAATTTGTTGTTATTTCATTGTAGGACATCTCACTGATATTAGTGGCAGCGGCCAGACCTCCGTTTCCTTGAATAGGCATGGCGAATAGAGAACCATTTGGCGACTCTTCATATGGAGTGCCATTTGGAGTTGTACTAGGATCAGCCATATCATGTGCATGTGTGTGGTAGATTTCTCCATCAAGTGTATTTATAATTCTAATAGTGACTCTTGATCTCCCGTCAACCAATTCATCTACCTGAATACTTGAAGCTAAATTTGATGGATGGGTTCCTGCATATGCATATACTTCGGCAACTTGACCTGTATTAAATTCATAATTAGAAGTGCTTGATGCTAAGTTAGCTATATCTGTCTGAGTCCTAGCAAATCCACCAACCACCAAATAACTTGTAATGTCAGTTGTACTTACAGCTTGAAGAGGATCATGAATGACAAAAAATCCTGAATATTCATTTAATAATTCATCGTAAGACATTTTTGATTCTTGTGAAACTGAAACAGTACCTCCATTACCTGTGGCGACCTGAATAAATACATCGCAATTAGGGGATTCATTATAGGGTGTACCATTGGGAGTCATGTTAGAGTCTGCCGAATCGTGGGCATGCATATGATAGCTCTCACCATTAATTGTATTACTTAATGTAATTGTTATCATTGTATTCCCGTTTTCTAATTCTTCTAAGTCCATTTTTGCTGAAAAATCATTTGCGTGATAACCTGCATACGGCAAAGTTGAGATCGTTTGACCATTATGTATAGCGTAGTCAAAATTGATTGATTTTAAAGGCATGTCTTCTGTACAAGAAGGAAATATTAAGGTAATAGTCAAGAGAGCAAAAAGGTAAAGGTTCAATTTGGTTTGAATGTTTTTGTAGCTTATCATTTTATAAGTTTTTATTGATAAAAAGTTTGTTGGAAATGCGAATTAATAGTTGGTTAGTGATTTTAGAAAAGGATCTAAGTGAACTCAGATCCTGTTCTAGTGATAAGCCACAGCAGTTATATTCTTTAATTTAATCTGCAGCGGCATTCAAAACCAAATATTTTTTTGGTTAAATCATGTGACTAATTATTAACTGCACTTCTTAGTTATATATACGGGTACAAAACTCCGATTGGATTTATCCTCTGACCTTTTTTATTGAGTGGGTAGTTTATTTGCTATAAGACACTCAATTGTTTAGCGTGTCGAGGCCTTTTTATATTAAAATATTATCCACTATAAAACCTATAAGGTTGATGGAATCTTAATAGCGGTGTAAGGAATTTGAAAGACCTTGTCCTGAAAATCACATCAAGAATATAGCAAGACTGCTTCGCAATGAGGATGGAATTTTTTTTTAATAAAAAGATATAAAAGAAAGAAATGAAGTATATAAGGATTCTTTCTACCAAAAATTTCGGAGAATAACATTAGAGATTTTTTAATTTAATAATTACCACAAAGAAAAAATACACTGCACGAAGTCCTCTTCTATATTTGCAGCAGAGGTTATCTGAACAATAACTTAATCCCCTTCTAAGTATTTAATTCCCTTTGGTCTGAACAACATCCTCGAATGCGAGGAGGAATTTTTAATACTTTTTTAATAACCAAAACTTATTTCCCATGTTAAGAACCGATTTTACAAAAATCGGGACTTTACCTGTATGGGTATTGTCCCTGTTTGTCAGCATGTTATTTATGGGAACAGACGTTCATGCTGAAAACAACCCAACGGCTCTTGGCTCTCTTGCCTGCAACAATAGTGTTAACGCATCAGTTAATGCCAATTGTGAAGTCAACATTACACTTGCGATGGTTTTGGAAGGTGAAGATCCTACCTTAGTTCTGGAGGATCATTATGTACTGGAAATAGAGGATTTCCCAGTTAATGATGGTTCAGTACCAGGCTATGCAAACGGTACGATTACACTTTCTGAAAAACGTGAGTATATTGCTTCGGTCAGAGAGACAGGTGTCCCGAATCCCAATAGTTGTTGGGGTACTATTACAGTTGAGGATAAAATAGATCCACAACTAGATTTAAATCCTTGTGATGATCCGGATGATCCGTGTTATCTATGGGTGTCATGCGAAGAAATCTCAGACTTATCGTCTTTAGCATTTCTTGATGCAAATCCTTCATTAATTCCAGTTCCAACGGTAGTAGACAATTGTACTGCTTACAGTGATCTGACAAGAACAGTTCATGTTTCTGTTTTGAATGATGGAAATTGTGATGACAAAGCTCTTGAAGTGGATTTTACTTATGAAGACCTCTGTGGTAACGAAACTACAGTTACGGCCTATTATGTAGTACCACTAATCAATGTGTATAGCATTGAAGGTCCATCCGCTGAAGCACCAGTTGGTGATGGAGATGGCAAAATATTTTTGCCTTGTGGAGCGGATACTGATCCAGAGTCAGTACGTGCTCATGCTTATGATTTATTATTAGAATATTTCTTGGCATTTTATGGCCCAGATCCTACTGCAGCAGAAATTGCTGAAGCAGAATCCTATGCGGCTTATTATGATGATTTGTTTGCATACCCGCATGCTTTTTATGATGGGTTTCATAACTTCTACAAGCCTTTAAATCACGATGTATGTAACACTGCCACAGTTTACACTGATGTCTTTGTACCTATTTGTGATGAAGATGCTTGTCCAGGAATGGGTAAACACATCAGAACTTGGACTGTATATGATTGGTGTAGTGGAGATTCTGAGGATTTTACTCAAATCATCATTAATGCTGACCAAGATGGTCCCAACATGGATGCAAATGACCTTACGGTTAGTGTAGATCCATGGGAATGCTGGGGAAATGTTGTATTTCCAGCACCAGAACATTTAAATGACAAATGTGGTGATTACACTACATGGTCAGTAAATGATCACTATGGTCAAGAAGTAGACTACGATGCTGACCTCGGTTGGGTAGTCTGGCAATTGCCAAAAGGTGTACATCATTTTACTTATGTAGGTAAAGATTGTTGTGGCAACACTACTTCTGTAGATGTAGAAGTAACTGTTCAGGATAACACCCCTCCTGTGGCAGTGTCAAAACAAGATATCGTGATTTCTTTAACTTCAGGCCCCGGAGGAAATGGAATCGCTAAGTTATTTAAGTGGAATGTAGACAACGGATCATTTGATGGTTGTTCTGATGTACATTTAGAAATCAGAAGAGAAAACGACTTCTGTGGAATAGATGATAACTTAACTTATGATAATGATGGTCATCCGTTTGATGACAATGATGACAACGATGATGGAGAATTTGTCAAATTCTGCTGCCAAGATCTAGTAGATAATGGTGTAGATGAAAATGGCGATGGATATCTTGATTACGCAATGATCAAGGTATGGCTTAGAGTCTGGGATGATGGAGACATGGATGGTGTATTTGGCACAGCAGGTGACAATTACAATGAGACATGGTCTTACGTTAGACTTGAAGATAAGCTAACTCCAGTAATAACATGTCCCCCAGACATTGAAATCGGTTGTGAAGAAGACTGCGATGACCTTAATCTAGTCGGTACAGCAACAGCATTTGCTAGTTGCAGTGATCTGTTAACAGATTACAAAGATCTCGAAAGACATATTGATGGCTGCGGCGATGGATATGTATTGAGACAATGGTTTGTAGTATCAAGACCTGATATTACTTGCCAACAAATGATTACAAAACTTGGTACAAACTCTGGAGAAATCACCATATACTGGCCTGAAGATGCAGAGATAGATTGTACTGATGAAGTAGTGGACGACCAACCGTGGTGGGATGCTGGAGCTTGTGATCAAATGGCATATAACTTAGATACAGATACTTTCTATTTCGAAGAAGGTGCTTGTTATAAAGTATTAAATCATTGGACAGTTATTAACTGGTGTCATTATGTACCAGGTAGTGACGATATTCCTGGATTTTCTGATGGATATGATCATCATACCCAAGTAATTAAAATTCAAGATTTCCAAAAACCTGTTCTTACAGGTTGTGATGAGATGCTTATGCTTGAAGCAGATGATATAGATGATGTAGATGGAGACGGAGTAATTTGTGAAAATGTAAATCCAATGTTTACCATGGAGGCGGTCGATGAAGGCGTTTGTCCTAGTAACTGGATTAAGTGGGTTGTACAGGTTGACCTTTGGGGAGACTGGACAGTTGACCATGAATTTAGAACAGATTATGGTCCATTACACCCTAATTATGTTGCTCCAACTCAGCCAGGAGAAGAAGTTAAGATTACTCTTCCTGAAGATATTGCAGGTAGTATGATTACCCATAGAATCATTTGGAAAGCCAGTGATGGATGTGGAAACGTAACTACATGTACACAAGATCTTATGGTTGTTGATAAATTAAAGCCTACACCTTATTGTGTGAACTTAAGTTCAGCATTAATGGATAATGGAGAGGTTGCTCTTTGGGCTTGTGATTTCAACTTGGGAAGTTATGATAACTGTTCTGCTCAAGAAGATCTTAGATATACATTTACTTCCACACCACCTGAAGAAGATGAAGATTACATTGCTTCATTAAAGTGTGCTGCCATGACATTTAATTGTGATGATTTCAATGCTGCTTCAGATAATGGTGGATTAGTATCTGTAGATATGTATGTATGGGACGAGAAAGGAAATTACGATTTCTGTACCGTTACCTTGACCTTAGTTGATAATACTGGATTCTGTGATCCTACGAGCGGCGTATCAAGAATGATCGCTGGTCATGTAGCTACTGAAGCTGGAGATGTTTTAGAGGATGTTGAAATCACGATTGATAACAACACTCCTAATTATCCATTAACACATATGACGGATGCTGATGGTTATTATGCCTTTGATGAAAACACAGTCAATTCAGACTATATGATTCAAGGAACTAAAAATGATGATTACAAGAATGGAGTTAGTACTGTGGATATTGTACTAATACAAAAGCACATTTTAGGCTTAGGAAACTTAGATTCTTCTTATAAAATCCTTGCAGCTGATGCAAATGGTGATGAGAAAGTTTCTGCACAGGATTTAGTAGCTATCAGACAATTAGTTTTAGGCGTAATCACTGAATTTCCTAATACAGGAAGTTGGATGTTTGTCGATGCTAATAAGAACTTAAATTATCCATCACCGTGGCCACTAGATGATCACTTAATGGTAGAAAGTTTAGCTTCTGATATGATGGATGAAGACTTTGTTGCAGTCAAAATTGGTGATGTAAATAACACCGTTATTTTAAGCGCTAAGGATGAAAGTGATACAAGAGGAGCTGAAGTGATTAGTTTGCAAGTAAATGACCGAATGGTTAATGCAGGTGAATTAGTAACTGTAGCGGTGAATGCTGATGATATAGAAGAACTATTAGGTATGCAATTTACTTTGCAGCATGATGGTTTATCATTAGTAGCGATTGAAGGAGATGACCTAGATGTAAATCAAGGCAATTATGCTTCAATTAGCGATAACCTAACTACATTCAGCTGGAATAGTACAGAAAGAATGAATGCTTCAGGAACCTTATTTAGTCTAACATTTACTGCAAATGAAACGGCTAGTTTATCTTCTTTATTAAGCATTACTTCAGATGTTACAGCAGCAGAAGCTTACACTTCGAATGCATACGAAATGAATGATCTTGAGCTAGTATTTGGTGAAAGCAGCACTGGGGTATTTGCGCTTTTCCAAAACGTACCTAACCCAGCAAAGAACAATACAAACATCAGCTTTGTATTACCACAAGCAGGTCAGGCAAGTTTAAGTATTTACAGCATAACAGGACAAGTTGTTAAGCAGATAGATGCTGAGTACACTAAAGGAAAGCACACCATAACGATCGATGCGAATGATATTCCATCAGCAGGTATGTGGTTCTATACTTTAGAGAGTGAAAACCACTCGGCTACGAAACGAATGATGATTATCGATTAATTCGAGAATCTTACGAACATAGTATTAGGGGTTACCATTTAGGTAGCCCCTTTTTTTATGGTTCAATGTCGAACTAATCACAAAGACATTACATTTACAAGCATGAATATTATTGCTTGGAACTGCAATATGGCTTTTCGAAAGAAATACCATAAGATTATGGAGCTTTCTCCTGATATCTTAATTCTCATAGAGTGTGAAGGAAAAGCAACATTGGCCAAAACCCTGCAAGAGTATCCCGTAAAAAGTATTCAATGGTTTGGAGATCATCCACATAAAGGCATCGCGGTTATCCTTTTTATAAATGCTAAACTGGAGTTATTTCAAGACTATGAACCTGATTATAAATTTATTCTACCCTTTACTTTAAGCCTCGCTAGTCAAAAGTTATCATTGTTTGTGATTTGGGCAATGCCTAATAAAGAGCGTAGGAAAGAAGGCTATGTAGGGCAAATATGGAAGGCGATTAATTACTATCAAAAGAGTTTAAATGAAGCTTCAATCTTAATAGGAGACTTTAATAGTAACGCTATCTGGGATAAGGAAAGAAAGGAAGGAAATCACAGTCAGGTAGTGGAGTTTTTAGCAAACTACAAGATCTACAGCCTCTACCATAAACAATCTGGAGATGAGCATGGAAAAGAAGCTAAACCCACCTGGTTTATGTACCGTCATCAGGATAAGACCTATCACTTAGATTACTGCTTTGCCAGTCTCTCTTGTATTGGGAAATCAACATCTTTAACCATCGGAGATTTTGAAGAATGGATTGCTTTTAGTGATCATATGCCATTGATCGTAAAAAATATAATAGGGTAGAAGCTTTAACTAGGAAAGGCCACCTACAAGAGGCAGCCTTTCTTCAATCATGCTAACATTGAACAATAATCAAAATATATTGGTACCAAAGTCTAACAATGATTTGATTACATCTAACCAGTCATACGCAAAACTATTGGTTGATTCAATCATTACTGTATGGTCATTTAGTTTGTAAGTCATTTTGTCTGATTATAGGAATTTCATGTTTTTAAATTCGTTGCCTAAATCCGATATTTTGTTTTTTATATCAGATAGTTCATTTTCTACCGATTTGCTGATAGTTGTTATGTTAATTGGTTCACCTCTCATGCTTAGAAAATCGGAAGAAGTTTTAGCTGTGGGTACAAAAACCCACAGAAGGATGTATACAAAAACCCCCATACCCATGCTTGCTAAGATGACAAACAACAATCTCACCCAATTTGGATTTTCTACACCAAAGAATGCAGCCAAACCACTTGAAACTCCACCTAAATATTTATCTTCTGGATTTCTAAATAGACGTTTTCTATTGTGAGTAGCTCCGCTTGTCTGATGAGCTGAACTACTTTCTTCGAAATCAGTTTCTGCGCCAAAACTTTCAGGTGTACCCATTATTGCAATTATTTCATCCACATGTTTTTGAGTGACTATGCCACCAGATGGCAAGTTCTCCTTCAGCAATTCTGCCATTCTACTTTCGATATCGAAAATGATATCATCATGTCCTTCAGATTTCGAGAAGTGGCGATCTATGGTTTTTAAGTATCTAGATAAGGATTCATAAGCATCATCATCTATGGTAAATGGGTATCCACCTAAATTGATATTTACTATTTTGTTCATGTTAGTTATTTTGATTTTAAAATTTTGTTTACTGCATTATTGAGAGAGTCCCAATTTGTTTTTAATTCTTCCAAAAAAGCGGTTCCTGCTTCTGTTATGGTAAAATATTTCCTTGGAGGTCCTGATTGAGACTCTTTCCAAGTGTAGCTAAGCAAATCAGCGTTTTTTAGTCGGCTAAGCAAAGGATATAGCGTCCCTTCCACTATGATTAACTTAACATCTTTAAGCTCTTTCATGATGTCTGAAGGATATACTTCTCCATGTGAGACTATATTAAGTACACATAGTTCCAGTATTCCTTTTCTCATCTGAGCTGTAGTGTTTGTTAACTTCATTTGTTTATAATTTAGTTCGTTTGTTATAACAAATATATAACAAAGCAAGTTACTATGCAATGCAAAGTAGTGTGTTTTAGGATTAACTGCCAGATTTCTTCGATAAATCATAGAAATTGAGTATAAATTCGTCCATTAACAGTCGATTTAAATACAGAAAATGTTTTGCAAACTAACTTATGTACCGAATGTCAAGCTAAGTAATCTATGATGTCCTTACCTTAGCCTTTGAAGAAAAAGCATATCTTATTCAGTGCACAATCAAAAAACAAGTAGCTATTTTATTTATCTAGGTCTCAGTTTACCATTCCTATTTCTATATGGATTAAGCTTGGATGATCCATTTTTCTGGGACACTGTACAGTTAGCTTCTAAGCAGGCGCACTTTTTTTATGACTCCATTGGTCAACATGCAACATTGGCTGAATCTATAAATAGTGGACACATTCCTGCTTTTGGATGGTATTTAGCTAGTTGCTGGAAAATATTTGCTAAGAGCTTGTTGGTGAGCCATTTGGCTATGTTGCCCTTTCTTTTAGTATTTCTATTTTATGTAATTAAACTCTGCGAGCACTTATTTAATGACCATTGGAAGTGGGTGGCTTTTTTATTTTTGATTTATGAACCTACCTTTCTTGCCCAGTCAAGTTTAGTATCTCCTGATATAGTATTAATGGCCTTTCTGGCTATGGCCAGCTATGGTTTGTTGCTTAATAAGCGTTTATTAATTGGTATTGCCGCGGTCTTTTTGACCTTAGTCAGTATGCGGGGAATTATGGTGGTAGCCATTTTAATGCTCACTTTTCTATGGCTTAGAAAGTCCTGGAAGTCTTATCGTGGGCTCTGGGAATTATTTACCTTATTCGCTCCGGCAGCTCTCGTTTTTCTAGGCTACTATGGGTTTCATTTTATAAAAGAAGGATGGGTTTTTTATCACGATTCTTCTCCTTGGGCAGAAAGTTTCGAAAAGGTTAGTATTAAAGGCATTAGTAAAAACCTTGGCATTGTTGCTTGGAGATTTATGGATTTCGGTCGATGGCCAATAGTTTTATTGCTTCCCTTGTTTATGCTATTTAGAAAAATTAAGCCCCAGTGGTATCCATTGCTATTTCGTTTATGTTATTTATCAATAGCGATTATCGTCGGGATTACTGTTTTCTATAAAGGCTTGACAGCCCATCGATACTTCATGCCTATCTATTTTTATTCAATATTGTTATTTGTGGGTTTTGTATCGCAATTAGGTATACTGAAGTCTCTTAAACACGGTTTGCTTGCTTTAGTTTTTCTTAGTTTTATAACAGGTCATTTTTGGAAATACCCCAATGACGTGGCTCAGGGGTGGGATGCGAGTTTAGCTTACAAGGATCACATGGAAGGCATGGAACTTAGCAAAACATATTTAAGGAAGCACGGCATTCCTCTTTCAGCTGTTGGCACTCATTTTCCATTTTTAGCTTCACAAGAAATCTTATATTTAAATGAGAATCAAGCCTCTTTTAGTAAGATGGATTTAGACAAGCAGCAATATGTCTTGTATTCTAATATTTGTAATGATATCAGTGATGATCAGCTATCAGAGATTCGTGCCCACTGGACGCCTATTTTTACCTTTGCAAAGCGTGCCGTAGAGTTTAGTTTGTATGAAAAGAAATAGGACTTACTTCTTTTTGTACTGAGGTTTAAGTTTACTCGCGAAAGTTTTCATTACTTTCTCCACCTTAGGTCTGCTTACTGCTGAAACATAGGATTGGTTAGGGTTCAATTCGTAAAAATCCTGATGATATCCTTCAGCTGTCCAAAAAAGGTCATAAGCTTCTAGTGTTGTTACAATAGGATCACTAAACATTCCCGATTGGTTAAGCGCTTCAATTTTTGCTTCTGCAAGTTGTTTTTGTTTATCATTTTGATAAAAAATAGCAGATCTATATTGTGGTCCAATGTCATTTCCTTGTCTATTCAGCGTGGTCGGATCATGAGCTACATAAAGCACATCTAGTAGGGTCTCATAACTTACTACTGCTGGATCGTAGTAAATATAAATGGCCTCCGCAAAATCGGTAGTCCCACTACAAACCCACTTATAATCAGGTTGTTTTTTTTCTCCTCCTCCAGCATAGCCACTAATCACGTCCACAACTCCTTCTATTCGATGAAATGCAGCTTCAGTACACCAAAAACATCCACCTGCTAATACAGCTGTCGAAAGTCCTGTGTGATCTATTCCATTGTCGTAATTATCAATCTTCTGAACATCTTTAGGTAGATTGGAAGATTCACTAACATCTTGCTGACTACAAGTGGATTGAATGGTCAGCAAACTTAATACGGCGAATAAAAGGTAGATTCTCATAGAATTCTTTTGTATAAAAGATAAATCGTGGAGTTTTTGTTCAATTAGTCTACTTAATAAATAAGCTTTTCAATAATTGATTTATCAAAAATTTCCATTTGATGGTTTTCTATCCCTTTAAATTGCAACAATGCAAAAGGCCTTTTTTCAGTAGGTTCCACCAAGTTAAATAAGGGTCTACAATACGAAATAGAACTATGTGTAGGATCATTGATAATAGCCAACGTACTATCTTTTTCTACATATTCAAGATCTCTTAGTGTGTTCTTATTAATATTTATTAACTCATCGTTAGAAGGAAAATAAACGGCTCTCGGAGCTATTTCAGCTTCGTTACTTAGATCAGGAAGTTGGTGATCATAATGGTAACTACCAATAAAACTTGCGTTTTTATAAAAACCTAAACCTGGTCTTTCATCACCATTAGATGCATTAGGTATTTTACCACTCATGACTATTGCACAAATATCTTTGCCGTGTTGGAAAACAATTCTGCCTTCTTTGCTCAGCACACCTACGTTTAGTGCAATTTCAAAGGTTTCTGAAGAACTTGCATTGCTAACAGAACTTTTAATAAAGTTTTCGGTGTATTCCTCGAAATAAGGTTTCACGATTACTCGATCGGATACCCAATTTTTTTGAGGATCTAAGTAGCTTGCATTTTCAGACAATAAAATGCTTAACGAACTAATCAAATGCATTTCATTAGTTGTAGTATTTAATATGATGAGTCCCATACCTTCCTGGCTACCAACAGATAGTTTAACGGTACCTAATATGGCTTCGTCCAGCATTACTGGCTTATTATGTGTGTCATTAAAAAAGAAGGAATTAAATAAAATGGAGAGTAAAATAAAGTATTGCATGACAGTTCATTTGGGTTTTATATTTCAAATATCAATAGGAATTGATCAGGATACTTTTAATGAAATACAAAATGCTTCTAAAAATTAGTTAAAATCTTAAATGTTTTACGGTTAGTGATTGATTAATTAATTGTTTCAGCGAGTCAATACCAATTTTTAAGTGGTAATTGACAAAATCTCGGGTTACCTTTTCATCACTTTTTTCAGTCTTCACTCCATCGGGTACCATGGGCATATCTGAAATTAGCAGTAATGCACCAGTTGGTATTTTATTTTTAAAGCCTACTGTAAAAATGGTGGCTGATTCCATTTCTAAACCTATGGCTCTTATTTTTCTTAGGTATTTTTTAAATTCATCATCAAACTCCCAGACTCTTCTATTGGTTGTATAAATAGTTCCGGTCCAATAATCTTGGTTATATTCTCGAATGGTTGTGGAAATGGCTTTTTGTAGGGCAAAGGCAGGTAATGCTGGAACCTCTGGGGGATAGTAATCATTAGATGTACCTTCTCCTCGTATGGAGGCAATAGGCAAAATTAAATCTCCAACCTTATTACTTGATTTTAATCCTCCACATTTTCCAAGAAACAAAACAGCCTTAGGCATTATTGCACTTAGTAAATCCATAATGGTTGCGGCATTAGGACTTCCCATTCCAAAATTGATAATAGAAATATTATTTGATGTGGCTACACGCATAGCTCGTTTTCTCCCAATGACTTCGACATTGTTCATTTCAGCAAATTGGTCCACATAGTTTTGGAAGTTTACAAGTAATATGTACTCCCCAAAGTCTTCTAAAGGAACTCCAGTATACCGTGGCAACCAATTTTTTACAATTTCATCTTTAGTACGCATGTAAAATAATTTACATATGTATATCATAAATTGAGCCGAAAAATGTTAAGTAGTATTGAGAAGGGGTAAAAAGATGAGCTTTGACTTGTTTTTATTGAATACTTTGACCGTTTTCCCAGTCTGCTTCTGGACTTACAAAGCTTAATTTCTCTTTCTCACCAGAGGCCATAAGTATCATACCTTGTGATATGATACCTCGAATTTTTCTTGGAGCCAGATTAGCTAGTAGACTAACTTTTTTACCAATAATTTCCTCAGGATTATAAGCCAGTGCTATACCAGAAACAACGGTGCGTTGCTCGAATCCTAAATCTAAAGTTAGCTTAAGTAATTTATCTGTTTTAGCTACTTTCTCTGCTTCTAAGATAGTAGCTGTTCTGATATCCATTTTAGTAAAATCATCAAAGTTGATTTCTGATTTTATGGCTTCGAATTTAGAGGTGTCAACTGTGCTAGCTTGAGATTTTTCTAACTTGTCTATCTGCTCTTGAATAGTTTTATCATCTATTCTTGAAAAAAGATGTGATGCTTTACTTAATTGTTGACCAGCTGGAATTAATGATTCGCCTAAAGCAAGTTCCATCATCATTTCATTCCATTCTCCTTTACCGGTAATAATTTCCTTATTGAGAAGTTTACTTATTTTATCTGACGAAAATGGAAGGTAAGCGTGGATAGCTACTCTAATAGCTTCGACATACTGTATAGCTAAGTGCATGACTGCTTTAACACGTTCTTCATCAGTTTTAATGGTCTTCCAAGGTTCGTTGAACTGTAGTAGTTGATTTCCTTTGGAAGAAATTTCCATGATTTTTTTCATTCCCCCTCTAAAGTCATAGGCTTGTATCGCTTCTCTGACTCGATCTAAATCGTCATGTAGGTCGATCATTTCACTATCCATGAAACCCTGATCTTCTGCACCATCGGCTCCTGTAAAAACCTGATCTTCATGATATTCCGGGATAAGTCCTTCATAGAATTTATGACAAAGGACTACGACTCTATTGATAAAATTAGCCAGGTTATTTACCAGCTCGTTATTGTTTGCATCTTGGAATGACTTCCAGGTAAATTCGCTATCCTTAAGCTCAGGCATATTTTTTATCATGGAATAACGAAGTTCGTCTTCCATACCTGGCATATCTTCTAAATATTCATGCACCCAAATTGCCCAATTTTTGGAAGTGGATATTTTTCTACCTTCCAAATTCATAAACTGATTAGCAGGCACATTTACTGGGAGATTATAGTCCCCATGTGCTTTCAAGATAGATGGGAAAATGATGCAGTGGAAAACAATGTTATCTTTTCCAATAAAGTGGACTAAAGCAGATTCCTCATTTTGCCAATACGTTTTCCAATCTTTTCCTTCCTTTTCCGCCCATGCTTTGGTGGCTGATATATATCCAATGGGAGCATCTAACCAAACATAGAGTTTTTTGCCTTCACTACCTGCTATTTGTTTTGGAACATCAACTCCCCAATCTAAATCACGTGTCATGGCTCTTGGATTTAAACCTCCATCTATCCAAGATTTACATTGACCTATAACATGATTTTTCCATTGCTCAGCAAAATGGTGCTCCTTGCCATCCAATGTTCCATCTTCAATAAATGACTTAAGCCAAGCTTCATCTTTATTTAATGGCAAATACCAATGAGTAGTACTTTTTAGCTCTGGCTTGGATTGTGTCAGCATGGACACTGGATTAATCAGCTCAGTAGGGGCAAGTGAAGAACCACAGTTTTCGCATTGATCACCATAGGCTTCTTCATAAGCACATTTTGGACATGTTCCTTTTATATATCGGTCGGCCAGGAACTGATTAGCTTCTTTGTCAAAATACTGCTCGGTAGTTTTTTCCTCAAAAACTCCTTTGTTATATAAGTTTGTGAAAAATTCTTGGGAAGTTTCGTGGTGTAGGGCATCTGAAGTTCTATGATAAATATCGAATGAGATCCCCATTTTTTTGAAAGTATCTTTAAACAGAGAATGATATTTATCGACAATTTCTTGTGGTGTTTTCCCCTCTTTAATCGCTCTCATGGTGATAGCGGCTCCATGTTCATCTGATCCACAAATAAAGGCTACATCTTTATCCATTAGCCTCATAAATCTTGCAAAAACATCTGCAGATAGATATGCGCCAGCTAAATGACCAATGTGCAATGGTCCGTTTGCGTAGGGAAGGGCCGAAGTAATCAGAAACCTGTTATATACACTCACATCCAAAGAATAAGCAACGAAGATATAGTAATCCGTTTACATATGAATATATTGTATACAATTTTTTTTAATATTTAGTATATGAACTTTCGAGAAGCATTAAGCAAGGAGCATAGTAAAACTTTAGCACAACAAATTGCTGATATTTCAGCTAAAAACCCAGAAAAACTAGCGGAGTTAATGTCCTGTTTTTTTGATGAAGATATAAGGATCTGCCAGCGTTCATCCTGGAGTGTAGGTTTACTTGGAGTAAAGCATTCTGATTTACTAATTCCGTTTGTTCGGCCGATGCTAGATGGATTGGATAATCCTAAACATGACGCTATTGTGAGAAATACCCTAAGGGTTTTGGAAGAAATGGACATACCTGAAGATTACGAAGGAGAAATATTTGAAAAAGCCTTCAACTATGTGGTTTCTACAAAGTATGCCGTGGCTATTAGAGCCTTTTCGATTGCCTTAGTGGCAAAAATTGCCGTAAAATATCCAGCACTAAAAGAAGAAGTCTTAGCTGAATTTATTACTCAGCAGGAATACGCAGAAAAAGCAGCTATCAGATTTCGATTAAAGAAATACATCAAGCTGCTTTCTTAATGATTATTTATTTTTTCTAGCTGCTATAAAGGATTTAATAAAGGCATAAAGAGCAAGTAGACTCGTTAATACCATTAATCCAATTCGAATGATCGACATAGTATCCTCGCGTCCCATTGCTGCAGGTAAAGGTTTAGCAAGTAGTGCTATGGCAACGAGTAAGGTTAGTACTACTACGATATGTGCCTGAACCTTATTATCATGCTTTACTCCATTATTAAGAATAAGAATTAGAACACCGAAAATAACAGGGATTAAGGCCGTCTTAGATGATCCATCCCAATAACCCCAAGCTCCCATCACAATTAGGGTATAAGCATTAATCATACTTATTACATGTGCTTTCATATTGTTTATTTTTTACAAATTAAATGAAAAGCAAACACATATTTATGTTTCTCCTATATATAAGCTGTAATTATTTAGACAGATTAGTCTAACATATTGTTTTCCAGGGCTATCCTAACAAGGCCAGCTGTATTCCTAGCATTCATTTTCCCTAAAAGACTGCTACGATGAGATTCTACTGTTTTTAAGGAGATGAAAAGTTTATCAGCTATTTCCTGGGTGGTATGCTCTTCAATAATTAATCGCAATACCTGCTTTTCTCTTTTAGAAATTTTTGGAAAAAACTTGGCTTTTTGTTCTTGGTGTAATCGCTGCTTCATGAGTCCTTTCATGATGGTTTGGGTTACTTCTTTGCTGAAATAACTCTGACCACCATGGACTGTATGGATTGCTTTTACTAATTCTTTTCTTCCAGTGTTTTTCAGAATATAGCCTAATGCGCCCTTATTTAAAATTTCGGTCACGTAACTTTCTTCATTAAACATGGAAATGGCTAAGATTTTAATGTTTGGATAAGTAGCCACCACTTTTTCACAAACTTCAATACCGTTTAGTTTAGGTAGATTAACATCTAAGAGTAACACATCAATAGTATGATCCTTTAAAAAATCGATCACTTCTTGCCCATCAAAGCATCTACCCATGACCTGTAGATCAGATTCTTCTTGGAGGATAGATTCTATTCCATCTACAAACATCGTGTGGTCATCCGCTATGGCAAGTCTTATCATTTATACGCTTATTATGTATTTACGAAGATATAGGCAATTATATTCTTAAAACTAGGGGAAACCCCGAATTATTAAAATGGGGGTAAATCTTGATGTATGAGGCTTATTTCTGTCTCATATTTGTATTATAACAAGCAACATACTACACACACCTTGTTATTAAACAAAACGGACAGATGAAAGCAAATGTCCTTGTTTTAAAAGTTTAAGATTGGTTTTCAAGTTAAGTAAGTTTTCTTAAGAAGCGCAAAAGCTCTTCTTAAAAAAAGAACCTGGAGTTTCTTTTTGTTTTCCAACGCTTTGTACATAGCCCTTTAAAAAATACAAATCGCCCCAAAAAGTTATTCACAGAAGATTCTCCATGGTTCTTTTTTCTCTTAAACTTTGGGTCAAACATTGACCCCAACAGCATGTAAACTCATTGGGATTGACTATTGCATATAAGTCTTAAAGAAAAACCCTCATAACGATGAGCGTTTTTCTTTTTTTTTTGTCCCGTTCCCACATAGAGAGCTGCTATTTCTTTCCTAAATTTAGAACTGTGAAAAGTTATCTATACTTTCTTTTTCTTTTTCTCTTTACTGATACCATAAAAATCGATCAACGGTACAGTTATGACATGTTAGAGCAACATCTAACTGATGCACGTCAAAATCAAGATCATCAAGAGCTAGGAAAAACCTATTATCTATTAGGTATAGAAGAAGAAAAACTGACGAATCGGGAAAAAGCTTTTGAATATTATACAAGAGCTATTGATTATTTCAAGTTGACAAAGGACACTGCAAAAATTTTTCTAGCCAAAGAAAAGCTGGCAAAAAGTCATAAAGAAGCCTCACTTTATTTTGAAGCAGACGGCATCTATAAGGAGCTCCTAGACTATTATCAAGATCAAGGCGATACCACTAATCAGGTACTTAGTCTACTCTCACTGAGCGAACTAAATGTTGAAAAACTAGAATTCGAACAATCTAAGACCTATTTAAGCAGAGCACTAACTTTAGGAGTACCACTCAACAACCCTACAATCAATATACAACTGGACTTACATCAGGCCGATTTATATTTAAAATTTAAAGAGTATAATAAAGCCTTAGGTCACGCTTTTAGTGCGTTTTTTCTTAGTGATAGCTTAGCAAATATTGAATTTAGCAGTATTAGCCTTTATTACGTTGGAATCATTAATGGCAAGCTTGGAGATCAAGATTTGGCGACAAAGTATTTACAGAATAGTATTGCTGTCTTGGGCAAAAAACCGATGGATAAAAGACGTTTAGGCCTTTATCGGGAGTTGTATCAAAATTACCAAAAGCGAGAAGTATATGATTCGGCGTTTATGTACTCGGTACAATATGCTCGACTAAAAGACAGCATTCTAAATAGAGATAGAGTTGCTTCTATAAATAACTTGTCGATGAAATATCAGGCAAGAGAAAAAAGCAAAGAAGTTATTTTACTTGAGAAGGAAAAAGAGTTTGCTATTGCTCGTGACGCACAAAAAAACAGGGCTTTGTATACACTAGCCATAATAGCTGGATTGCTGTTAGTTTTACTCTACTTTATCATCCGATTTTTCAATACGCGAATCCAAGCTAACACTATTATTGGTGAGCAAAAAGAAGAACTTAACCAACAGCGCATCGAGAAATTAGAAGATGAGTTGAAAATAAAAAGTATGGTTTCTGTGATCGAAGGACAAGAAACTGAGCGAGAAAGAATTTCCAAGGATTTACATGACAGCATGGGTGGTTTGCTTGCAACCATTAAATTGCAAGTGGATAGTTTAAACGGCATTGAACAAACCAAAGAACAAAAAAAGAAAAATTTGGAGGTTCAGAAAATGCTTGATTTTGCTGTATCTGAAGTACGGTCTATTTCACAAAATTTGCAACCTGCAGCTCTGAAAAACCTTGGTTTAGTAGTGGCTATTAATGATTTAGCTAATCGCTTGGATGGCCCAAGATATCCTGAGGTGGAGTTTCAGCATTATGACGTACCGAAGCTAGACAATATGATGTCCTTATCGATTTATAGAATGCTCCAGGAAATGCTAAATAATACGATAAAGCACGCTAAAGCAAAGGAGATTTTTATTCAGCTTAGGAGAGAAGATGATGTTTTAGTTTTGAGCTATGAAGATGATGGAATTGGTTTTGATCTTGAAGAACGAAAGGGTACAGGATTAGGCCTGGGGAACATAGAATCTAGAGCTAATTATCTTAAAGGTGAATTAAGTCTAGATTCCAGAGAAGCCGGTGGTTGTTCTTATATCATTCATATTCCACTTAATCAAGCTAATTAATGGAACTCAATCTTCCTTCCCCCTTGCAAAAACTAACTCTTGGTGAGCATGAAGTTTGGATAAAACGAGATGACCTAATTCATCCTCAAATTTCAGGTAATAAATGGCGCAAACTCAAGTATAATATTGAGCATTTTAAGCAAAGCAAAAAAACATCTATCCTGACCTTTGGTGGAGCATTCTCCAATCATTTGTATGCGACTGCTGCGGCTTGTCGTGCATTTAATATCAAGTGTATTGGAATTGTTAGGGGCTTGGAAGTTGATTTGACAAATCCCACCTTAGCTTTTTGTAGTAGCCATGGTATGGAAATTATAAGCATCTCCAGAGAGGATTATAAACTAAAATCGAAAGCACAACGAGTAGAGACGCTCATTAATGAGCGGCAATGCTTTGTGATTCCGGAGGGAGGGAATAATGCCCTTGGCCTGCAAGGTGCGAAAGAGACTATGGAAGAAATGTTAGCTCAGTTGCCGTCCAGTGACTTTGTTGTTTGTTGCGCTATTGGAACAGGAACCACTCTCAAAGGTTTATTATCCGCAGCACCAAAAGATGTTTCCTTTATTGGCTTTATGGCAACACAAGATAAAACCCTTGAAGACGAATTAACGCGATACAAACAACTTCAGTTAGTCCGTATGGCTAATCCTTACAGGCGTTTTGGAAAAATGGATGAGAATCTTGCCAGCTATATTAACTCTTTTTTTAAACGAACATCCATACCCTTAGATCCTTTGTACAACGGGAAAATGATGTATACTTTCGAGGAGCAGATAGCTAGGACTCTGAATCAAACCAAGCCTATCGTATTTCTTCACACTGGAGGTCTGCAAGGCGTAGATGGATATAATTATCGGTTTAAGGACAAAGTGCCGATAGGCTAGCGTAAACTATGGTTCTCTCAGTTTATCTATCCAAGTTTTAATGACTCTAGGGTAGTGAAAATGCTCTAGGGCAAGCACTTTGCTTGCTATGGATGTAGGATTGTCTTTTGGTTCAATGTTGGTTTTAGCTTGAAACAAAATGGCTCCTTTGTCGTATTCTTCATTGACTAAATGTATGGTCATGCCCGATGTTGTTTCTTTAGCATTAAAAACAGCCTCATGTACATGATGACCGTACATGCCTTTTCCACCAAATTTAGGTAAGAGCGCAGGATGAATATTGACTATTTTGTTGTCAAATTTTTGTATCAAATGGGCTGGGATTTTTGCTAAAAATCCTGCCAGGATTACTGCATCTGCCTGATATGGTTCGAAGCGATCGAGGATGTTTTCTTCAGCTAAATTTTTTGTGCTAAAATGGAAATGAGGTATTCCATGATTTTCGGCTCTTTCCAACACTTTTGCTTTGGATCGATTACTTGCGATAAAAGCTATTTGTATTTGCTCAAAGGGCTTAAGAAATGTAATAATTTGTTCAGCATTGCTCCCTGAACCCGAAGCTAGAATCCCAATCTTAAAGGGAGGCTTCATTAAAACTGTTTTATTTTGTCATACTGTGCAGTTCTCGCAGGATCGACTCTTACGAGAATCTTATAAATTTTATCCTTCTGCCCCTTAGTTCCTCCTCTAAAAACCTGTACCAGTTCGTCTATTTTAGAATCGGTAAACATTTGTAATATCATAGAATTTGGGAATGTTTTATTCACGGTTTCTATGGTGGTGATGGCACTGGTCATGATGGCAAGGGCCTTATCCTGATCTTTGTTCATTATATCTAAGCCTAAACGATGGTACTCGTAAAATGACTCTCTTAAGTTTCTAATCTTAGGATTGAATATATTTTCCACAAAAAAGTAACGACTGTATTGAGAACCTTCTTTACTCCATCCATTATTTGAAGCCACAACACCCGCAGGTACTCGACTCAGGATATCTTGACAGTTTCTAAAATATTCTTCGCCACCATTCGGAGCAAATGTATCGTAATCGTAACCGATGATTGCATGTGCATAAAAAGTTAGCATAGAAGATAAATCATCGGTAAAGGAGCTACTGTTGTTCTGAATAGGTTGATTATCGAGATACACAAAGCTTACATCCTTGTCTACAAAATTTAAGATAGGCGATTTGTAGTTTGATTTATATACAGGTCTCAAAGATTGAAAAGTAATATCTGCTGTGAAATTGGTTGGAGAAGGATCATCTGTGATATAAACTGTTAAATCTACTTCAATTCGCTCATGTTCTTCAAACTCTTCGTTCGTCCAAACGGTATTGTTGTAAAAATCAGAGATCGTACTTTCTAGATTTTCTATAGATCCTTGGTTAGCATTTGTTAATTGTGGAGCACTAACTGTCACGGTAACTCTTAGTTCTTGAGCGTTTAGATTAAAGCTCATCCAGATACTAACTAATATTAATATGTATTTCAATTTCATAGGTCTAACAATTCACCTTTTAGAGAACGCAAATTTAATATAAAAGTGTGCCTTAGGGCATGATTTTCTCAACTTCAACTAATATATCTTTTGCTACCTCTGTTTTAGGTTTTAATTCGTAATGATTTATACTACCTGATTTAGCAATGATGCTGACCTTGTTAGTGTCGTGCTTAAATCCTGCCCCTTTATCTCCGAGCGTATTTAGGACGATTAGATCAAAGTTTTTCTTTTCTATTTTGGCTTTTGCATTAGCTTCGCCGTTATTGGTTTCTAATGCAAAACCAATTAGTAATTGGTTTGACTTTTTATGGAGACCCAGATGTTTAGCTATATCTTTTGTCCTTTCTAATTCGAGGTTTAAATCGTCTGCCGATTTTTTGATTTTTTTATCAGCGATTTCCCTTGGTTTGTAATCAGCTACTGCTGCCGCCATTATGGCGATATCACTAGTTGCCCATTTTTCCACGCAGGCATCAAACATATTTTGAGCTGATTCTACATTTGTTATTTGCACGTTCGGATGAAGATGATATTTGATTTTGGTGGGTCCTAAAACTAAATTTACATCTGCACCAGATTTTGCAAAAACATTAGCCAGAGCGATGCCCATTTTACCAGAACTATGATTAGAAATAAACCGTACGGGGTCTATTCTTTCCAATGTCGGTCCAGCTGTGATCAATACTTTTTTACCAGCAAGAGATTGATCGTTATCAAAGTGCTCGTTTAAATGTTGTAAGATATCTTCTGGTTCGGCCATTCTACCTGCACCGACGAGTCCTGAAGCCAATTCTCCTACACCGACTTCAAGTTCGATGTTACCATAAGATCGGAGAAGTTGGAGATTATTTTTGGTAGATGGGTGTTTCCACATATCTAAATCCATAGCTGGGGCAAAAAATACAGGACATTTAGCCGAGAGATAAACGGCATGAACTATCGTATCAGTGATTCCATGCGCCATTTTTGCTAGTGAGTTTGCTGTGGCAGGAGCAATAATCATTGCATCAGCCCAGAGTCCAAGTTCAACATGATTATTCCAGGCATCATCGTCCATTATGTGGATATGCACCTTTTTTCTTGAAAGGGTAGCGAAGCTTAGAGCACTCACAAATTTTGTGGCGGCAGGGGTCATTAAGACTTGCACTTCTGCGCCAGCTTTAATTAATAGCCTAGTAAGTAAAAGGCTCTTATAAGCCGCAATACTTCCAGTTACGGCAAGGATTATTTTTTTAGTTGATAGATTTGGGTAGTTCCCCAAAATGGATGTTTTTAGTCTTCTTTATTATCCATATCTCGGTATCTAAATTCGAGTTGGTCGTTTAAAAACTCGTCGGTTGCTATAACACTTGGACTAGGTAAACGCTCATAAAATTTAGATATTTCGATTTGCTCCTTGTTCTCTAAGATTTCTTCGATTCGATCAGAGTTAACTGCAAACTCCTCAAGTTTACCATTCAATTCGATTTTTAAATCAGTTGAAAGTAATCTTGCTCTTTTAGCTATGATATTAATCGCTTCATAAATATTAGCAGATTTATCGGCGAAGGATTTAATGTTCTGAGCTTTTAAATCAGGATTAATACCTTGAACTTTATTTCTTAAGTCTGACATCTGAAATTTCTTTAAGTGCAGTTAAACAATTCTTTTCTATTTTATTGATCTCAGCTAAATGAGCTGATTTTTTATACTTCTTTTTAAACTGACCAACCTTACGAATAGTTTCATCGTATCGCTCCTCTTGTTTCGCGAAAATACTCTTTCTGGCTAGGTTGTAATTAGACTTGATGATTAAGTGTCTGATATCATCACCTCTAGATGTTTCTGGAAAATCTTTAATCATATTTTCCAAGGAAACAACTGCTGCCTGATAACGCTCCAATTTATAATATAGTTTGCCTTGATCAAAAGCCTTAATTTCCATTTTCTTTCGCATCTCGTCAATCAAATCATTACACTCAGAAATCCGAGAGCTATTTGGATAAGTATTAATGAAACGCTGAAAAGCTTCGATGGCTTTTTGCGAATAACTTTGATCTAATTTATAGTTTGGCGATAATTTGTATTGGGCAAAAGCCTCCATAAATTCTAGTTCTTCCCGTTTAGGGCTATCATAGAATGTAGTTGCATAACTTCCGAAATAATGAGAAGCTAAAATGTACTCCTCTAAGTGGTAGTAAGTATAAGCGTATTTATAAAATAAATCTTCTGCTTCTTTTTTACCTCTATAAAATGGAATCACAATGTCATATAGACCTTGAGCTTTTACATAGTCTTCATCCTCAAAATAAGCATTTGCTACTTTAAGTATTTCTTGTGGATCTTCACTAGTTCTAATTTTCTCGTAAGGAGTCTTGCAAGAAGCTATGAAAATAAAAAGACCTAGAATTAATAGTATGTGTAGTTTTCTATGCATAAAGCGGGTGCAAAAGTAAGGCTTTAGATTGGATTTATCAATTCCTAAGCAATGATTGAATATTTTTTAAAATCTAAGATCTTCGATTTGAACATTAGGATATAAAGTTTCATTGAAATAGAAGTCGCCATCTGTTAAGCCAGTATTCCATTTATAATTAGTTAGACTAAGGTTTATGGTGGAACCATCCTTGGATAATACATAGACTTTTTCCATGGTAAAACCCTTAGATTCTCGTACATCTAGCTTAATAAAACTGTATTCTATATATTCATCTAATGGCTTAAAAACCATTTTGTAAATCACATCACCTGCATCCTTAACAATATCCTCAATGGCATAAACAAATTGATCGGATTCGTAAAACTTTACGATTTCTCTAGGGCTGAAAAAGTCATTATTGTTTTCTTCAGAGGCATTGTCAATATTGACTTCGTTGGTGCTTCTCGAGTACGTCCATTTCCCTTCATTATTGCTGTACATTTCCATATCTGAAGAAAGAACAGCAAGATGGTCTGCTTTTTCTTTGATAGTTCCTGAAGTTGTAAAACTATCTTGACCTGGCATTTCGAAGCTAAAGTCAAAGTCTAGACTTATATCTTGAGCCGCATGCACTTGTTCTTTAATTGCCTCCAAAATACGTTGTGCCTCAGGATCGGAGTCTGTAGGACTGGTAAATTCATTTTGAGCGGTGATCAACATTGGCACAAAACAAAAAATGGTCAAAATTTTCCACATAATGTAGGCTTTAAATTATATAACTATGAAGCTAACGAAAGGATTACAAAGGAAGTATTAAAATAGTATTAAAGAAGCCTTAATTCTGTTTGCATTGCTGGATATACATTTCTGCAAAGGATGGAAATTTAGCGCTTCCGTAATGAGAAAAACAATTGACATTAGACTTTTTAAAGGTGTATTGATCTACAAACTGGAGGAAAAATTGCCTCAATTCTTCGAAATCCATGTTTCTAGAATTGGGTTTTGGATAAAAAACTAAATGACGGATAGTTCCATCAGGATTCCAAAAAATGTTTAGCCAAACTTTGATTCCACGAATATCAAAGGACTGCTCATTAGAATAATCTTCAATATCCTTTAGCATCAATAACCACTCGATATAGGCTGAATCCATGGACTCCTCACAAACTGATAAAAGATGATCTGAACACTCAACAACCATAGACTCATAGGCTAACTCATACTCACCAATCATAAAAACAGGCGGCAGATTTAAATCCTCCTTATCTTGTGCGCTGATGCTAAAAAAGCACAGCATTAAGCTAAGTAGTAAAGTTGTATGTTTAATAATCAACATATGGTGTCAGTACAAAAGAATACTAATTTGTTTGAATGCCAAAAATAATTCAACAATAATTTCGATTTTAAGTTTATTCTTGAACTATAACTTGAAGATGGGCATTTTAATTTCAGTTCATTACATTTTAAAGATTGATTAACAATAACAAACTATGATTTTAGATGTCGTTGCGATTTTAATGATCGCATTTGGATTTTATATAGGTTTTTCACGAGGTATTATAAAAACTGTTTTTGCAGCATTGTCCATTATCATTGGCATTGTGGTAACCCTAAAGCTATCTCCGATTTTGATAGGATTTTTCCAAAACACTTTTGAAGTGAGTCCTGTCATCACCTTTATTGCTGGTTTAGTAGTTACCTTTTTAATATCCTTGTTTATTATTCGTTTTATAGGTGATAAGATAGAAGGATTATTTGAGGCCGTAAATCTTAATTTCATAAATAAAATTGTAGGAGGAAGTGTTATGGCTTTTTTATTTGCCATTATTATAAGCTATCCAATGTTTTTCATGACTGAAAACAACTTGATCAAAAAAGAAACAATGGATGAATCCATCACCTACAGCTTGTTAGAACCGGTACCACGATTAACGGAAAATGCTGTGACAAAGCTAAAACCAGTTTTTAGAGAGTTCTGGGATAAAATGCTTCTAACATTGGATAAAGTAAACGAGAAGGCAGGTACAGAAGATATAGAGCTTGGAGAATTTTAATCAGATACAAAGCGCTGCTTTTTACCAGAGCTATATCGAATATCTACAATCGGGGATGGTTACAAAACCCTTTCACATTATTGATAGTCGAGGAATCAGAGGTTTAGCCATTGATGTGCTTGGCACCGATTCTTTAGAGGATTGGAAATCCTTTATACACCACTTAGTGGAACGACATCGAAGTATAGGATACGTGCTGAAGAACACGAAAGAATCAAAACCTGGTGAAAGCTATAATCTGAGAAATTATCTTAAGCCCAGCATACGATTACAGATGAGTTCACCGGCCGAGCAACTATTTGGAAATATAACCTTGGAGCTTACCAGCTTTAAGGATAAAGGATTTCGTGTTAAGTGCCAAAGCACTTATTATCAGGATTTTCAATTCAAAAAAGCACGAAGCTTTGAAGAATGGATGGCTGCAGTTTTTGATGATCAAGATTTTAATCTCTAACAGCAATTAAAACAATTAACCATGGAAAAGAGAGTAACAGGCATTGGCGGTATTTTCTTTAAATGTGAAGATCCTAGCCAGGTAAAAGATTGGTATAAGAAACACCTTGGTTTTAATACTGACCAATGGGGTTGCACTTTTGAGTTTAAAAAGGTCGAAGATCCTACTAAATCTGGTTATTTACAATGGAGTCCTTTTACTAAGGATACTGAGTATTTTAAACCTTCTCCCAAGGAATTTATGGTTAACTATCGAGTAGAAAATCTTGAACGATTAGTGGGCCAATTAAAAGAGGAAGGCGTCACTATCTTGGATGAGATCGAAACATTTCCATATGGAAAATTTGTCCATATTCTAGATTTAGAAGGAAATAAGATAGAATTGTGGGAGCCGATAGACGAAAAACTCCTTCCAGAATAATCTTACCATGATAAAAATCTATATTTGATTAAGCTATTAATAGTTTAGTCGATGTATGATATCATTTTAGCTTTTATTACTGCTTTTGGTTTGACGTTTTACGCCATACCATCTATCATACATGTTGCTAAAAAGAAAAATTTAGTTGATGAGCCTGATCATCGTAAAGCGCATAAGGTAAGCACACCTTCTTTAGGTGGTATTGGAATTTTTGCAGGTACTATTTTCTCCATAGTTTTATGGACTCCCTTCAAGTATTTTGGTGATTTACAGTATATCCTGACCGCTTTTGTGATTATGTTTTTAGTGGGTGCTCGGGACGATGTCGATCCGATCAGTCCCTATAAGAAATTTGGGGCGCAGTTATTTGCTGCCTTTTTACTTGTCTTTGTGGCCAAGATTCGATTAACCTCGTTGTACGGTATTTTTGGGATTACCCATTTACCTTTCGTAGCTAGTATTTTGCTTAGCATTTTTACGATTATCCTTATTATTAACGCCTTTAATTTGATCGATGGCATTAATGGTTTATCTGGGAGTGTAGGATTAATTATTACCCTAAGTTTTGGTACTTGGTTTTTTCTAATTGACAAAATGGATTTAAGTATTGTTGCTTTTTCATTAGCGGGTTCTATTATTGCTTTTTTAAAGTACAATTTTACGCCTGCCAAGATATTTATGGGTGACACGGGCTCACTCATTATAGGATTAGTATGTGCTATTCTTACGATTCAGTTTATAGAATTACACAAGGTGATTGGTGATTCTCCGTTCAGATTTAAAGCGGTTCCAGCAGTTGCTATCGGTGTTTTAATCTTGCCGCTGTTCGATACACTACGCGTTTTTACTATTCGGATTCTTAAGGGCAAATCCCCTTTTTCTCCTGATCGAAATCACATCCATCATCTACTAATAGATTTAGGTTTAAGTCATATGCAAGGAACGGCCACCCTGGTTTCAGTCAATCTACTTTTTATCTACTTAGTGTATAGTCTCCAAGGCATAGGATCTTTATATCTCTTAATTACACTCTTAGTCTTGGCCATTGTTTTATCCAGCGTTTTAGCTTTTTTTGCAAGGAAAAAGCAATCTAAGATATGAGTGCTCTTTGGGTATTTATGGGTGGTGGAGTTGGCGCTGTTTTGCGTTATTTAATTAGTGTTTATTTTAATAAACCGGATGGTCAATTTCCAACAGCTACCTTAATAGCTAATGTAGTAGCATGTCTTGTGCTCGCGCTTGTTGTTTGGGGATTACCTGTGGAGAATAATCGACTTAAGCTATTGCTTGCCACAGGGTTTTGCGGTGGTTTGAGTACTTTCAGCACCTTTAGTTTAGAGACTTTCTCCATGCTAGAAAGAGGACAATACGGAATGGCTATAAGTTATGTTTTATTAAGTGTGCTGTTGTGTCTTTTGGTGATGTTTTGCTTGTATTACTTATTGCGATAGGGCTAATTTATCTAGCATATCTTCTAGTATTTCATCTTTAGATTTTCTGCGGTATTGCATGATCCATCGGGGATGCGGGAGCGCTATAACTTCTTTAAAAAATTGTTGCTCCTCATTAATCTTTTTAAAAAACTGGAAGTTTTTTCCTTTGCCCAAGGAGTAAGCAAACTCTCGGTTAAGTCCTAAGGCTATTTGTTTCCACATGCATTCTATAATGAATGGTTTTACCTTTTGTTGGAGTTTTTTGTCATCATAATAATTGCAATTTATGCCCTTAGTAAGGAAGCCTAAGGGACAAAGTGAACTAATAAAAAATCGTTCATAGAATGCCTGAATACTCCCATATTTATTAATCCAATCATAGATGAAAATCGCAGAAAGTTCGTGTCGTTTGTGGAAAGTGTTCGGAATATCACATTGTTCTTCTAAAATTTTTGGATCAGTAAAAGACACGCCTGTGACACCAGCTCCAAATCTACCTGGATTAATGCCAAAAATTCCAGTTCGCTGATTAGAAGAGTTGTAATATTTAGTGTAGAAACTTTCCATACATTGAATTGTTTCTGGGTTTGTAAATGGGTCAATCCATTCAAATGCTTTAGGAATATTAACTTTAGGCGGAAGTTTTTTGTAGAAACGAATTAGTTTTTCACCAAATGTCATAGTACTTATTTCATTGATCAAGTTACCAGCTAAACAAAGTAGAAAAGTAAGCATAATTATATTGCTTGCAGCGGCTATTCTGCGTATTAAGTGGATGGTAGACCATCGTAATTTATTTTTGGATGAGGCCAATGTTGCGCTCAATATTAGTGAACGGTCTTGGTTTAGTCTCCTTGGAAATTTAGATTATGGTCAGCATTTTCCTCCTTTGCCCTTAGTGATTATTAAAGGAATAGTCAGTGTTTTCGGTAATAGCGAAACCAGTCTTCGTAGTCTTTCACTGATAGCTGGACTGCTATCCTTATGGCTTTTTTATGTGGCCATCCGAAAGGTGATTAGCCATCCTTGGTTTCCTCTTTTTATCATAGGTTTTTCAATGTTTATCATCCGCTATCAGACGGAATTGAAGCAGTATAGTTTGGACCTCTTTGTTTCCGTTTTATTTGTGTACTTTTTGTTCCATTTTAAGACCAGTTCGAAAAAGGCTTATCTGTATTTAGGACTGGTTGGAATGTTAGCTATTTGGTCCAGTATGCCCGCGGTCTTTTTGCTTATAGGTGTAGCTGTTTATTGTCTTCCCATGCTGCGTCATCATATAAGTAGTTTGTTGCTTATTGGTTTTACTTGGTGTTTAGTATTTGGAGCTTTGTATATGCTTAATTTGCGCTATAGTTTGGGCTCGGAGCATTTACAGGATTTTCATCAGGCTTATTTTTTTCAATGCCGTTTTTCTGGAGAAGGATTGCTTCACAATTTTCGATTGTTTGAGCATTTTTTAGGTGCGTGGATAGGCAGTAAGACGGTGAGTGTGGTGAGTTCTTTATTGCTGGTTTTTTTGGGGTTTTTTCGCTTGTGGAAGCTAGACAAGTGGGCTTTTTATGCGGTACTTGCTGTGTTTGTCAGCACCTGCTTAGTTAGTGGATTTCAGTATTATTCTATGATTCCCCGGGTGTTATTTTTTTGGATACCATTGATACTTCTTCTGATGGGTTTTGGTTTTGACCAATGTTGGGATTTCTTAGCAAAGAGACTTAAAAGTAAGGTACTTGTTTACTCATTGCTTCTGTTATTTTTTGTATTGCCCAATGTTATTTATCGTTCGGCTATTCCTTCTTTCTGGAATAAATTTACGATCGAACAACCCAAGGAATTAATGATTCAATGGCAAAAAGAGATTAAGGAAAATGATGTGATTTATTTGACTAAATATGGTCGTCCTGCTTTTGAATATTATTCCAAACACCATAAAAAACCAGTTGTATTTAAGCAAGAAACCATCAATACTGAAGACTATCAATCGGGTATTCGTGAGGCTATGATTCACCGTGAGTCAAAAAATTCAAGCATTTGGCTTTTCGATACGCATGTTTTTGTAGACGAAACAACATTGGCCAACAAACTAATAGGAGCTAGCAAGCTTTTACAAAGTCAACACAGTTTTGCAGCCAAGTATGACTAGGATTTCATCCAAATTGTGTACATTTAATAGCGTCAATATGCTGACTGCCTACGCTTTATGTTAAGCTGACATCAAAGCTTTAGTTCAAACCTGAGAGAAAATGAGATTATTATTTATTAGTTTATCTATGTTTATTGCCAGCCTTGGCATTGGACAACAAGCACTACAAATAGAGCAAATTAACGCTCGTGTGGGTGAACATTTGCATTCAACAAATACAGTCTTTAACTGGAATAATGCCACTGATTTAATGGTGTTTAGTGGACTAGTCCAAGGAGATTCCATTGCAGCTATTGGCTACAAACCTGGACACCTAAATGACATTAGGGCTCAGATGCATGAAATCGATGTGAGGACTCCTGAGTGGATAGCCGCAAAGGAATTAGTACAAAATGCTATCATCCAACAGACTAATGAAAAGCTGGGCACAAACTATACAAAAGAAGATTTATTAGCGTTTCCAGATAATGCTGAATTGCCATATTTCTACATGAAAGTTTTTGAGTTTGATGTAGTTAAGGGAGTACGTCAGATGGATCAAATACGATATTTCGAACCGGCTGGATATACTGGCTTGGAGGGTGAGACACGAAGCGCAGAGGGTTGTGCAGATTATAGTGATGTGATAGATGCAGCTGATTATACGAGCATTACGCCAGCTTCGATACAATCTTGGCATCATTTTGAGCATGATGTGGATGATGCTTGGACAAAGTGTGATCAAGGAGAAGGCATTTGGGTTTCCTTAATGGATACTGGAGTATCTGATACTAATCCAAAATTTAATGCAGAATTTGACGAAGGAGATTCTGGAGGGCGAAGCATAGAAACAAATGGTTACTACCAAAATGATGGCTGGAATGATGAATGTGGTCATGGATCAGCCATGGGAGGACTTATAGCAGCCCCTAGGGGTTATGACGATACTCCGGCAGGAATTGCTTACAAAGCCAATCTAATTTCTAATCGGGTAACTAATGATGTAGTAATCAATGCTACCGACGAAATTAATGGTCTAGGAGATGCATTAGTGGATGCAGCAAATGATTCGAGAGTAGATATCATCAGTATTTCTCTTGGAGATGTCTTTTCTCATGGCCCAGTGGAAGATGGGATTATAGATGCCTATAACATGGATAAACTAATCTTTGCGGCGGCAGGAACATCTACCACTTTTCTAAATTGGTACGGAGTTATTTTTCCGGCAAATATGCCAGAAGCTGTGGCTGTTACAGGTGCAATCGAAGGGACTAATTTTGATGAGTGTGATGTATGTCATACTGGAAATGAGGTTCAATTTACTGTGTACATGGAACGAAGTGGATCTGGCAATAAGGCTTTAACCATCACGAATGATGATGTAAATAGTTACTACCGAGGTTATGTGGGTGGCTCATCGGCTGCTACGGCGAGTATGGCTGGTATTGCAGCTATGGCTTGGGGAAACAATCCTAGTCTAGATAAAGATCAAATTCTTAATCGATTAATACAAACTGCAAGTTTATATCCTAACAAAGATGATGATTTTGGTTGGGGTGCAGTCAATGCATGTGATGCAGTAGATTCTACTTTTGCATTACCGTGCTCTGCCTCCCTAAGCAATGATTTAACGATGGAAATAACGAGCATTACCTTTCCACCGGTAGATGATGGTTTTGGTAGTGAAGCTGAATGGGTGGTTATTATCGAAGGACAATCATATTATTTTAATGTTCCAGAAGGTGGAGCATCAGGCAATCCTGTGATTTATAATGATCCGACGATTTGTGATTCTGCACCAATAAGTATTGATTTAGGAACCACCAATTGTGGCGATGCTTCGGTAGACATCGATGTTGAGACTCATGAAGATGATGGCACAGGTAGTGATTGTGATTATAGTTCGACCTGGGATGATGAGCAGACCATCTCCATAGAAACGGTAGATTTAGGTTTGAATTCCTTTACACAAACTACATCAAATGGAGATTTTGTGTTTGAATATGTGCTGTATTGCTCACCTACTTTCATTGCTGGAATTTCAGATGACACACCTAAGTGTCCAGGAGATTTAGTGACATTTGTGGCCACTCCAGCTGCAGAAAGCAACTATGAGTTTTTCGAAGATGTGAATTCAAATGGATTAGTTGATGCTGGAGAAACACTACAAAGTGGTCCTTCAGATACCTTCAGTTCGAATACTATAGCCAATGGAGATATTATAGGTGTTGTGGTCAGTTCGACAACCGGTTGCTTGGACACCACGATGAATGTCATTAACATGGTTACTCCTAATTATGCTGGTGTGGATATGCTGACAGGTACGGAGCTAGGAATCGCAGACTATGAGACCAATACAAAGATAGAGTCTGATCAGGTGATTGGTTCTTCGGCAATTGTTGATTACGATTCGGAGACGGTCATTGATTTGCAAGCTGGTTTTGAGGTGCAGCAAGGAGCTCAATTTGAAGCATTTATAGATGGTTGTAATGATGGTGCAGGTGGACAAAATGCAAAGGAAGAAGAAGTTGAGCTGAATAAATAGCCAAATAAAAATAGGTTAGGTGGCCATTATCGTACAGCATATCTTCTCCCAAGAAAGAGCCATTTTATTAGGCACTGGTTATGGCACTTTTACAGGCATAATGCCGAGTCTTTGGTGGGGAAAAGTTTCTCCTCGTGTAGAAAGCGGCTCTCTTGGAGTTGTTTCTATTTGTGATCGTGAAGGCAATATAAAATGGGTACGCTCAATAGATGTTAAGGTCATAGAGGTTGATGGGAAACCAGTGAATGAATATGCTATTTCTAAAAACACTTTTTCTAATGAGCTAAAATCAAATTGTTCAGCGTGCAACATGCCCTTAAAATTAGGCATTTCAAAATGCTCGCATTGCCACTTTGAAAACTGAACAACGCCTTTAAATGAAGATTAATAAGCTTTTAATGATGAACCAGCAATCATCTTAACTTCTTAACCGGCCTTGAAAAGTACTCTGGGGTACCCACTTTTTGAAGACAGCGCAGTAGAAAGAAATACTGTTTGAGCTCAATCAATAATCAAGCAAAGAAATAGATCAAAACAATCCAAACCATCAAGATTTAAATTCAATGTCAAAGCGAGTTTATTTCTTTTAGCTGTCGAAAAATTAGTGGGTCAGTGGCGTTTCAAAGCCTAGATTTTTTGGTTACTTTTTTATCAATGAAAAAAGTAACAGAATGGCTTTATCTGAATTTACTTGACTAGTAAGTTCTTAAAATCTTTCTACTTTTTAAGCACAACAAGTTTTTCCGGTTATTTACGACTATAATTCAAAAAATTTATCTCAAATTGTGTGTTTAGATCAATTTGTAAGACACATTTACTTGTTTATAAGCTCCGATGATGATTCCATCATGGCTACATTTCCTCACTAATAAATCCAATCTTGCTTAAGCTAAAATCTATTATAAAATACTAGTAATTTATGCTTGTAAAGCATTTTTTATTTTTGTTTTCTAGGGTACAAATACCTGAATGCTTCCTATTCTATTTTTGCTTGAAGCTCTTAAGATATAGTTACCAGAAGGCAAATTGTGTGTAGAAATTTTTGTTGTACCACTTGATGGTAATAGTTCATTAGCCAAAAGACGACCATCGAGACTAAATAGAGATAAACTAAAGGATTCTGAAGTATTTGTTGATTTGATGCTTAAAAAATTATTACCCGAGTTTACTTCCAATTCTAAATCAGCTAATTCTTCCAACCCACCCAATACTTCGGTTACTGGAAAAATAGCTAAACCTACTTCAGCATCATATGCGGTGACAAAATCTGAAATACTGCCATCTTCATTTATGGTGAAACAACGACTTGCTGCTTCATCAAATTCACCTTGACCTGTAGCGCGTAAGGCTATTTTTGCATCAGAGCTATAATCGTATTTTATTCCAAGCGTAAAAGCTACCCCTCCGATACCTGTAATGTTCCCTTCTGAGGAATCCGCATACAAATTGTAGGCAGCAACTCCATCACTCGAAATAGGCATTGATACTGCTGCAACATCTGAAAAAGCAAACGCTTTCTCCCAATAATCGCTGTTTTCTGTTTCAGCAAATACAATAAAAGAATCTAATTCAGTAAAGTTGCTCACTTCTAAGTCCATATGGATAGCCGTTAAAATCCCTATAGGTGAATGATTTGACCAAGTATCAAAATACATGTATTTGCCTTGGGAGGTATCCTCACCTTTACCAGTAATAGCACCAGTTTCTGATTCGTCCAGTATTACTTCAGAAATGGTTGCATTTTCGTAATGTACTTTTAGGGTGTCTTGTGCTGAGATGGCATTGGCAAACACCAAAAAGAATATTAGAGCTGTGTAGCAGGAATAGATGGTTGTTCTCATATTTTAATGTAAAATTTTAAGAGAACAATTTCTCTTTTATTCGGGACAATCGAGAGAAACTGTCTGCAATGAGCCATCATTTCCCACGGTTATAATCCAACATCCACCATCGGGAGATCTTACAATAAGCCCAGAATACACTTGGTTTATATAAATATCCCCTTGGACAACCGAAAGAGGTTCTACATAATTGTCATCATCACAAACATTTCCAATGCCATCATCATCGATATCTTCTTGGAGTGGATTATAATCTTCTGGACAATTATCTATGGAGTTTTCAATACCATCTCCATCATTATCATCATTATCATTTATGCTTACTTCATGGGTGCCAATTTCACCTACGATACCCTCATAACCACCTGAAACATTAGTAATTTCGAAACTGGCAGATTCTAATGATTCCACCAGAATATCATCAATAATTTGGAGTTCAAAACAAACATCTTCAGTAGAACCTGCTGGGAAAGTAAGACTTTGTGTCTCTGCAATATTTTCAAAATCTTCTCCATTAGTAGCCGTATTTGTTCCTACTAATAAAGTGACTTCAGCATAGCTAGCTAAATCAGGGTGAGGTCCTTCAATGCTTAGACAAACGTTCAGTGAACCTGCTGCTTCACCTAGGGATGTGTTAGAACTTGAAAAACTAATATTCGATTCGAAGATGGTAATTTCAACAGAATGAGATTCCGATTGGAAGCCACAAACATCTTCTACTGAAACATCAAAATAATGAGTTTCACCACAAATGAAATTATATCCTTCTGGATCTGGAAAGATCATCAATGTTGTCGGAGATCCATCACATGGCGAGCTAGGAATAGTAACATAAAAATCATTAGCGATTAAATCATTTATATCATCCGAATTACCTTGACCATCACAAACAAATGTATGTGAACTGATAGAGGGCGGTTCGAGAACTGGCTCTATCATATCTATTTCAAAAAAAGCATAAAATATTTCTGAGTTACCACAATTGTCAGTTATTGAAAACTCGACATCTATAAATGTTTCACAGAAAAAATCATCTTCCAATGGACATGCATAACAGTTATAGGCAATATCAATATCCTCCTCAGCTATGCAATTATCAGAAACCTCCAAATTTAAATTATCTTGAATCCAATCATCAAAGATAACTTGTAAATCCGATCCATCACATGAAACAAATAGATCTGATGGGTAGCTAATAAATTGGGGTGCTTCCATGTCTTCAAGATATACTGAACCAGTTACCATATCTGAATCACCACATTCGTCAGTAGCAGTGAATTGCACTATAAATTCGCCCGAACAAAAATCACCCCATTCAAAAACTGGATCAAGTGTGGAATCATAGTCATGAGTCCAACTTATATCGGAACCAGATGAGCACCCAGTTGATGCTCCATTTTGTAAAATATAATCATCTATCCAAGTTTGGACTTCTGATGTATTGTAACAATTAAGCATCAAATCATTGGGAAGAATATCAATGGTGATTTGCCCGTAAATATGCTTTACAGAAGCAGTTATAAATATGGTTAGAATAAGGAAAGCTTTAAAGCTGGAGGTTTGATGCATACTAATGTTTTGTGTCTATGTCTATAATATAAAACTAAAATTGAGCTAAAATGCTGCCAAAAGCAATTAAAAAAGATAAAATTCATTACTAATAGTGGTTAAATCGAAGTTCAAGATTGAGCCTTTTCTTTTGTCATATCTAGCGTACCTTTGTAAAATGCAAACCATACTTCAAGATACCATTGTCGCTATAGCTACTCCACAGGGAGAAGGAGCCATCGGGATAATCCGATTAAGCGGGCCGAATGCCATCAGTTTAGCAGATACTTATTTCTATGGTTCGAATTTGGTAAAGGCTGAGGGAAACACAGTGCATTATGGCAAATTAAAAAATGACGATGGAGTGATGCTAGACGAATGTTTAGCGACTGTTTTTAAAGCACCCAAATCGTATACAAAGGAGGATGTGGTCGAGTTTGCATGCCATGGTTCTTCTTATATTTTAAAGTCGGTCATCAAGTTGTTTTTGTCGAATGGAGCTAGGTTGGCTGAGCCAGGTGAATTTACCATGCGAGCCTATTTGAATGGACAAATGGATTTAAGTCAGGCCGAGGCAGTGGCTGATTTGATCGCTTCGGATACTGCGAGTCAGCATGCTCTAGCTATCGATCAGATGCGCGGAGGTTTTTCTAAGATGATTGCGGCATTGAGAGAAAAACTTATAGAGTTTGCTAGTCTGATCGAGCTTGAAAATGATTTTTCAGAGGAAGATGTCGAATTTGCTGATCGAGATTCGTTGAAGCAATTAGTACAAAAAATACTGACCACGATTAGCGAGCTAAAGCAGTCGTTTGATTATGGCAATGCTATCAAGGAAGGTATTCCTGTAGCAATTATTGGAAAGCCCAATGTCGGTAAATCTACCTTATTAAATGCACTTTTAAATGAGGATAAAGCGATTATTAGTGCGATTCCTGGAACAACACGGGATGTCATAGAAGACACTATCCAGATGGATGGTATGCTATTTAGATTTATAGATACAGCAGGTATACGAGAGACGAATGACGAAATAGAAAGCATGGGTATTGCTCGGTCAAAAGAGCAACTATCCAAAGCAAAATTAGTCATTTATGTTTGCGAAATCCAAGCAGATCACCAAGCAATTATCAATGACTATATAGCACTAGGAGTAACTAATAATCAACGAGGAGTTATTGTGTTAAATAAGACGGATACTTTTCATGCTTGTCATAGTTATGATGTGGAAGAAGCAACTAGTACATTGCTAAATAGGATGCCAGTCATCGCTATGTCAGCTAAAGAAAAAACACACTTGGACCGATTGCAAAAAGAATTAGTCAAAGCTGTGGAATTACAAAATGCTGTTTCGCAAACCATAGTCAGTAACCTAAGGCATTATGAAGCATTAGATAAGGCAAGTCTATCCTTAGCAAAAGTTATAGAAGGCTTAGATGGAGGCATTTCTTCCGACTTTGTGGCAATGGATATTAGACATGCTTTGCAGTATTTGGGCGAGATTAGCGGGCAGATTTCTACGGATGATTTGCTTGATTCTATCTTTAGTAATTTTTGTATCGGAAAGTAAAATTAACTTAAAAAGGAAATAGCTTTAAATTCAATTAATCTATTGAATGCTTTGAAATATTATAGAGCGCGTCTTACATTTTCAAAAACTTAGCATGATACCTAGCCTTATTTAATCCAGAAACTTGGATTAAATACATCCCAACTTCCAAAGCTGAAATATCTAGGTCCATAGTTGAAATAGAAGAAATATCTCTCTTGTTAGTTAAAGAACCTGATATATTCCTAACTTCCAAACTGCCAGAAACTACGTTAGGAAACTGAATCGTTATTAATTCTTGAGCTGGATTTGGAAAGACCTTTAAATCTTTTTCAATTTCGAATGATAGGCTAGAAATGAAAGGAATAGTCGGGTCACAAACATCTTCTTCATCAATCCTAAAATTGGGGAAATTCGGCATATTTCCTGAACTTGTCCAATAAGGCAATTTTATCCCTTGTTGCACAAAATCACAATCTGGTCCTTTCAGGTCTGGTTGATTGATAACATGATAGGATTTCACTCCACTTGTGCTACACATATATATTTTGCAGTCAGGTCCTCGTTGCATCAAAATAAAATCTGTATTGAATGGATCTTGGACTCCATTCCAAACATCAACAAGTACAACACTTTGTGCAATTGAATCGGCAAATAAATCTACCTGCCACAGCGAATCAATGGCTGTAATGTACAAAAATTGGCCACTCGCTGAGTATTCAATATCAGTAAAACCTTCCTTTACTTTAACATCTACATATTGATAATTAGTCAACATCCCAGTGCTCCTATCAAAATCAAATAAGAACAATTGATCATAGCTATTATACGAAGCGAGTTGAATCCCATCAGGAGAAAATTTCATGCTTCCTGCAGCACTTGCATTCCAAAAATAATCATCACCAATTTCTTGTGTGGTTTCTAGGTGAATTCCATTTGAATCAAGTTTGAATACTAAATACTTATTATCCTCGTATATTGCTTGAATAATCCACCAATCAATTCCATTTTCATGTTGGACTGAAGTGAGAAAAGAAGAAAGAATTTCACCTTCTGCATAGACTATTTCATTTTTCAATGTCACATCGCCCAGACCACCATTGAGGGTCATATCTATGTAAGAAAATTGGATAGTATTTACAAGGGTTTCAAAGTCATTTTCAACGGTTATTGGCTTGGTAATTAAATAGTAACCATCTTCATTTCCAGGATCAGGCAAAGCTATAATATCATGTAATCCAGGATATCCATATCTGCAATTCCCTTCCCAAAATAATTCAAAGAATTGCCCTTCATTTATTGCCTCTCCATTTGGCATTACTTGATGTTCTCGGTTAGAGACGGAGCAACCATTCGAGTAAAACAACAAATTACCATCTGTATCACAAATGCTTGCATTGTTAGATGTATAACCATAAACTAATGAGGGTGTATTTACTCGAAAAATATCGTTATTAAAATTTAGCTCTATCCCTTCAATACCAGGATCACTGGTAGAATTGTTACCAGTGATCCAGATATAGTCTCTTTTATTTTGTGATGATACATTAGTAAAGCATAAAATGCTTAATAAAACTATTGATGTTATCCTCATAAATCTCTGGTTGCTATTTTATTCTGATCAATTTTTTAGTGATGATTTCATTATTATTTAATCGAAGTCGAATCACATACCTTCCAAGAACTCTTCATTAATGTTAGTTGTTGTCTGTTTGGTTAAGTTAAGTTGTTTTTCTAACATCTTTTCACCAGCATTATTATATTCACTTAACCTTTAAAGTTATATTGTATAGAATGAAATATCTCCGTCTTCTATTATTTTCAAGCTTATTTGTAAGTTGCCAGAAGACAACCAAACAAGATTCACATAGCGCTGGAACTAAGTACACTAAAACTGAATCAAGCATTAATTATATTATTTATGATGAGGAGCTCCATGGTGCACTCATTAATCAAGTCATAGAAAGACTAAATAGAGACCTCGACAAGCCTATAAATAATGATGCTTCGATTCAATTTCAAACAGCTAACAACAAAATGATCAGTTTGACTAGAATTAGGCCTTTTACATCTTTTGATCAGGCAAGTCAGGTAGCTCACCAAATCACTAACGAATCAGATCTTGTGTTGCTTAGAGATTTAGTACCTATTTCATCCTATAATTTTAAGGTGTTAGTTGGAAGTGGAGAACTATCATCGTATAAATTGTTCTACAAAGAAAACCTAACAAATAAACCTTAACACTTCTTCCCGTTCGTACAGATATTTGCTCGTTGGTTAAATAATTTTCCGAAAAATCAAGGGTAAGATTACATTTGAGCTGCTCTTAAAAATGAGCCATCAATCTGATTGAATGAGGAAATGGACCCTTCTTTTTTTTGGTATAACGCTGTGCTATGTAGCACAAACTCAAGTAAGCTACGCTTGGGATTTTAATGAGTTACCGACAAATGCCATAGTATCTGATTTGGATGGAGCAACTGATGTGCTAGAACCAGCTGGATGGTTTATTAAGGAAATTGGCGCTGGGACTGGACATTTTGCCATTTCAAGTTCTGGGTTAAACTCTTCGGTAGAACGAGGTCCGGTAAATCACTGGTTAATCATTCCTGATTTGGAAATCGGAAATGAATCCATTTTAAGCTGTGAGTTTAGAGCTTCTTCTTCATCAACCGAAAAATTTAAATTACTTATTTCCACCAATGGTTTAGACTACTATGATTTTGAGCCATTAAGTGCTAGTTATACATTTTTTGGACTGCTGGGTAAAATTCATATTTCATTAGATGAGTATGCGGGGCAAACTGTGCATTTAGCACTTGTGCATCATGAAGAGGAGGCTGGCTCATTTTGGCTAGATAATCTAATGATCGAATCAAATGCTCAATCTACTGAAACATCTTCCTCAAACGTTGTATCTAGAATAGATTATCCTTATGTTTTTCCAGGGACTTTTGATGTCGAAATGCAAGTGATAAACGATCTGGATGAAGCTATAAATTCTATTTCAGTAAACTATACCATGGATGGAGGAGAAACCATTGAAACGGTTACAGCATCTTATGTAAATAATGTTAATGAGCGCTGTTATTTCACCATTCCAGAGCTATTAACGTTTGATGAACCAGGAATTTATGAAATCTTAATATGGACAAGTAATCCTAACGGAATCCCAGAAACCAATTTGAGTGATGATAGACGAGCACTACAGGTTGTAGTCTTGGAAGAGACGGCTCCTCGGAAAGTTGTCCTTGAAGAATTTACAGCCGACTGGTGTGGTTACTGCACAAGGGCTCCCTTGTTTTTACAGGAAGTCTTAGATTCTTTAGGAGAAGAAAACATGGCCCTGGCTACCTTTCATGGAGGAGATACCGAGCTAGAGCTTCCAGTTTTTGCGGATTTGGTAAACGCTATTCCAAACCTCGTCAATGCTTTTCCTACGGGTTCCATCGACAGGTATAGACAAAATATAAATCTTGGGACAGTGGCAATGGCTCCAGAGTTTTGGATGGAAAATATAGCAAGAGCATTAGATCATCCGACTTCAGTAAATATCTCTGCAGACATAGATTATAGCATGGAAACAAGAGCCATCGATGTAAATCTTAATGTGGATTTTATCAATGAAGATAGAGGAGTATTTAAAGTCCATGCATACCTCACAGAAAATAGGGTAGTGGGTTATCCTCAAAGTAATTTTTATAACGAAACCATGGAATATCCAGCACTTTATAACCTAGGAAACCCCATTGAAAATTATGCTCATGATCATGTAGTTAGACACGTGCTGACTCCAAGTTTAGGAGACGATTCGTTTGTGCCAATGTCAGTTGTCGCAGGAGACCATTTTGAGCAAACCTACAGCTACCAAATACCTGAAGAATTTGTAGTGGATCACATGCAATTAGTGGTTTACATCACTAAAAATCCATTGGACAATTCAGATGTAGAACAGTTTGTATTAAATGCAGAAGATTACACCTTCAGTCAGTTTTTGGTTAATGTAGAAGAAACAACATTGGACCATAGCATTAAAATATATCCTAATCCAGCCAGTGATTATCTAAACGTGCAGTTTACAGGATCAGCACCCGATTTTATCAAGATTATCGCCATGGATGGAAGGGAGATAATAACCATAAGAAATATAAAGAATTATAGTCTGATTGACATCTCTCAGATAAATCCAGGAATTTATTCCCTAGTAAGCTATAAAGGTGAATCTAGCTTTCACCAACGATTAATTATAGAGTGATTTGTTATGGGTGACTTCCAATAGTAACGAAAAGTCAATCAGTTAAGCGGGATCATTGTAAAGTCAATGTATCCTGCTTTTTTTTACTTCTTTTTTAGAAGTACCTTTAGTAAAAAGAACTATTCAATGAGTCTATCGAATGATTTGGCTAATCGATCAAATAATGCTTGTGAACTTTGCAGCAGCGATTCGGAACAGAGTATATTTTTAGTGCCTCCTAAAGTAGAAGAAAATGCAGATCATTGCATTGCTATTTGTGCAAATTGTAAAGCCCAAATTAGCGGTGAAAAGGACCTAGATGTAAACCATTGGAGATGTCTAAATGATAGTATATGGTCCGAGTCTATAGCTGTCAAAGTGGTGGCGCATCGTATACTTAATGCCTTACATACAGAATCCTGGGCTCAAGATTTATTAGGTATGATGTATTTGGAAGAAGATGCATTAGAATGGGCAAATGCTGGTCAAACATCTTCCGAAATTGTCCATAAAGATGCTAATGGAAATGTACTGCAAGCTGGAGATAGTGTAGTGCTGATCCAAGATTTAAAGGTTAAAGGAGCCAATTTTACGGCAAAGCGAGGAACCGCTGTACGGAGGATATCGCTAGATCGAGACAACGCAAATCATATAGAAGGCAGGGTCAATAATCAACATATTGTAATCTTGACCCAGTATGTAAAGAAGACCAATTAGTGCTAGTTAGCTTTAATTTAGGATAATCCTCTAAAAGAATACATATAAGTATGTTTCTTTTAAAATAATTATACATATAAGTATGCTTATTGTTGAAAATAAATACATATACGTATACTTTTGTGATATTAAGTCAACACCCTAGCAATTTATTAAACAAATGAGATCTAAAAGAAAACTCTTAATTAAACAATTGGACCAGAAATTAATGAAATTTCAAGAATCAGCATTGGTCGTGGTCCCAGCTAAAGGATGGATAAATACAATTAGGACCACATTAAATATGACACGGGACCAATTAGGGACCAAACTTGGAAAGTCTAAAGGAGCAATACAAAAGATTGAAGAAAGAGAAGCTAAAGGCCAAATAACAATCAATAAGTTGAAGGATATAGGGAATGCATTAAATATGAAATTTATATATGGTTTTGTTCCTAGAGATGGATCTGTAGAGATTCTAATTGATAAGAAATCTGAAAAGTTAGCAAGAAAAATAGTTATGAGAACCAACCATAATATGAAATTGGAAGATCAAGGAATTGGAGATGAAAAATTAAAAGAAACAATTAAGGACCTAGCAAATGAAATCAAAAGAGATCTAAGAAAATCTTTATGGGATTAGAGATAGAATATCAGCTAGGACAAACACCTTTGGATGAAGATGAAAAAGAAGGCCTTAAAATTAAGTCAATTACAACACAAGGGGAACTTGATGAATTTGAACAGTTAAATATTGAAAAAGCTGTTGAATGGACTATTAGAGTTAAATTGAATACTGATAAAATAATGACAGAAAAATTTATAAAGAACTTACATAAGCGAATGTATAGTGATGTATGGAAATGGGCTGGTGAATTTAGAACCTCAGAAAAAAATATTGGAATTTCTTGGACTCAAATTGGAGTAGAATTGAAGAAGTTACTAGAAGATGCAAAATATTGGGTAAAAAACAACACCTATTCACCAGATGAAATTGCCATAAGGTTTAAGCATAGAATTGTCTCAATCCACTGCTTCCCAAATGGGAATGGAAGGCATTCGCGAATGATGGCAGATATAATCATTAATTCAATTTTTAATGAAGAAATATATACTTGGCATCAATCGAACATGGTCAAAGCTGATGAAACTAGAAAACAATATATAAAAACATTGAAAGAGGCAGACCAAGGAAACATAACTCCATTAATTGAATTTGCAAAAAACTAAAGCTAACAATAGATAAGATTGAATATCCTACTACGTCGGAGACGACGACTTATCATCATCCATAATTGAAGCATGAAAAAAACTAAAAATGATATGCATATCTGCTCATGCTTCATTATAGACATTACATAAAACTATCCATCATCATCCATTACAAATAATAAATATTAGAATCACCACATGAAAAACTTCCTATCAATAGTTATTATCCTTGCTATTTCAGCTCAATTGGGCTTCTGTCAAAACAACTCATCTTCGGAATCAAGTATTCTGTTTCATGTCAACGAAAATGTAAAAATAGTGATGCAGACTATTTTATTGAAATTTATGATAACTGGAAAACTTATCTAAATTCTAACCACTTTGTCAGAGCCGAATCAGAACATTGGAACCAAGAAGAGCATAGATATCCTGATTATGGATACGTATTAATGTTGATGAATTTAAGGCACAAAGCAAACCATGGACAAAAAACACAATGTTCTGTTGTCGGGATTGTGCCGGTCAAAAAAGAATACTATTTAGTTAAGTCAATATTTACTGAAAAGAAAGATTCTTCCGAATTAATCAATATTAATTTCATAACCTCAGTATACGCCAAAAAAAATATAGACAAATACGAATTTTATAGCAGTACAGAATACTATAAATAGATTTGCGAAAATGTGCAAGTTGGGAATATTAATTACATAGTTCATCCGGATCATGTCTTTGATAAAAAAGCTGCTTTACGCATGGATACCTTTAATACAGAAATTGCCAAGGAATTTGAATTTGCTCCTCTAGCATTTGATTATGTAGTGGCTAATGATACTCGAGACCTATCGGACGTTTTGGGTGTTCAACTATTCGATATAGCTATCAGCCTGTTGCCTCAGGAGGAATGGCAGATACTTATAACCAGTTAATTTATGCCGGTAACAATTCGGAGTATTATCCACATGAGGTTGTGCACTTATACACTCACGCGAAATTTCCAAGGCAATCACATCACTGGGCAGATGAAGGAATTGCTGCGTTGATTGGAGGGAGTACGGGCTATGACATAGAATGGCATTGGGAAAAACTAAGAAGGTTCGTGTTGGAAAATCCCGATTACAAAATGGACAATCTAATAGATCTACAAACCAATATCCCCAATGGTGAATTTATAACTGATTTTAGATATCCAATTGGTGCGCTCATTTGTCAGAAAATCATGGAAAAAGAGGGCATGAAAGGAATTTTTGAAGCATTACAAGCTGGACCTTCTGAGGAAAACTATTTTGAGGTAGTTAAACAAAAATTGAATGTAAATAAGGAAGATTTTGGCACATATGTCAAGGCAGAGATCTTGAAAATGCCTCCAATATCGGATGAAGAATTGGAATCTTACAAATATTAATTTTAAAAATATTACTGGTAAGCAGACCTCATCATACCATCCAAAATGGCAAAACCAAGCAACAAAAATGAATTGCAAGAGGCAAGTAAAGAAACCTTTAATAACTTACTGGATCTTATAGGTTCCTTAGAACCAGACTTCAAGGAAAAAGACTTTCTTGAAGGCACGCTGAATCGCAATGTTAGAGATATACTAGGGCACCTTCATCATTGGCATTTATTAATGTTAGATTGGTATCATGTCGGTATGTCAGGAGCTAAACCCATCATGCCAGCTGATGGATATACATGGAAAATGTTACCAAAACTAAATGAACAAATCCATCAGAGCTATCAATCAACAAATTTGTCGGCAGTGATGGAAAATCTCCTAGATTCTTTCGATAAAACACAGGCTCTCATTGAGAAGCACACGGACGAAGAATTATTTACTAAGCAATTATACCATTGGACGGGAAGTACCTCCTTGGCTGCTTATTTTATTTCGAATACTTCGAGTCACTATGCATGGGCTATCAAGCAAATTAAACGAGGAATCAAAAAATAAACTTCTTTTCGTTAATTTGAAGGTATGAAGCCGTCAAGCATTCGTTGGTCCTTACTATTTCTCGCGATTCTAGCTTTATGCTATGTCGGATTCAAGGTGTTTGGCTTTAGGTCTGCCCTGTTTTTAAGCCTGCCTATATGGCTTTGGTATTTCGTGGCAATTCATTTGATTTTTATGATTTGTTTGTATTATTTCAGTAAAGTGGTGGATAAAGAATCATGATTTATGCCATTCTCATAGGGTATATAGCCATTACTTTTTGGGGCAGTTTGTTTGGGACAAAAATTAAAAATGCTACGCCTGAGTCCTACTTTATGGCTGATCGAAATTTGGGTGTTATTTCTCTATTCTTTACCATTTTAGCTACAAATTTTAGTGCTTTTTATTTCCTTGGTTTTGCTGGAGAAGGCTATAAAATTGGTTTTCCTCACTACATTATGATGGCCTTGGGAACTTCATTTGCTGGGCTTTCTTTTCTGATTATCGGAACAAAAGTTTGGAAATTAGGTCAGCAACATGGCTATATCACGCCAGCAGAATTAGTGTATGGACAAACGAAGAGTCGAGCTTTAGCCTATGTATTTTCAGCGGTGATGATGCTCTTTACTTTGCCATATTTAGCCTTGCAAATTATCGGTGGTGGATACATTTTAGAAAACCTCACGAGTGGTGAAATTAGCTATTCCTTGGGAATAGTTTTGTTGACTTTTATCACTATTGTTTATGTAGTTTTAGGCGGGATGCAGAGTGTTGCAAAAACCGATCTTAAGCAAGGAGTTTTAATGATTGTTTTTATGTTTCTCGCAGTGATTTTGGTAGCTGATGATTTAGGAGGCTTGCATGTGGCCAATCAGAAAGCAGCTGAACTGGTGCCTAGTTTGTTTGAATTAAGTGGAATGGATGCCCATTATACACCTTTAAAATGGCTAAGCTTTTTAGTCTTTTGGTTTTTTTGTGTGCCAATGTTTCCTCAATTATTTATGCGTTTTTACATAGCGAAGGATGTAAATATTTTAAAAAAGTCGGCACTCCTTTATGCGGGTATTCCGATTGTCATTTCTTTGCTTCCGGTTTTTATCGGGGTTTGGGGACATCTCAGTTTTCCAGGCTTGGAAGGAAAAGCTTCCGACCAGATTTTGCCGATGATGTTGATGGAGCACACGACCGATTGGTTTGCTGCACTGGTGATGACGGGTGCTATTGCAGCTTTTATGTCGACCTTGGATTCTCAGTTATTAGCCTTAAGTACTATGTTTAATCGAGATTTTTATTTGCCAATGTCGGGAAAGGTTTGGAATATAAAGCAAGAAGTATTGGCCGGACGACTGATGGTTGGAGTTTTTGCAGTTATAGGTTTAATCATTGCTTTTAATCCCTTCGATACGATTTTTGATATGGGGAAAATGGCCTTTTCTGGATTAGCCATTTTGTTTCCTATTGCTTTAGCCATTACTAGATTTAAACTAACCAGACCATGGTTTGCAATTTTAGGCGTTTGTGTTTGTTTGTTGCTGCTTTTTGCGTTTCATTATGGCCTGATTAGTAAGTCAGTAGCGCTTGGTTTTGAGCCGTTTATCTTACTGATAGTGCTTAGTTTTTTCTTTACATTTTTAGGGGTAGATTTTAAAACTCCCGCAGGTCTTAGTAAGTAGATTTTTTATATTATGTTTTTATTAAGTCGCCCAAAAGCGATCAATTTTTTTATATAAATGCATAAGCTTAGATCTATTTTGGCCAAAATTACGTTCTAGCTAATCTTAGCAAATCTATTACTAGATTTAGATCATTGGGTATACAGTAAAAATTGTAGAACAGTATTAGCATTTATAAGCTGAAGTTATGTTGAAGAAAATTGATAAAGCAGATAATGAGTCACCTATTAAAAAGGTCATCCAACAAATCAGAAAACTGATTGCGGATGGCGATTTGAAACCGGGTGACACGCTTCCTCCGGAAAGAAAATTGGCAGAAATGCTAGACGTTAGCAGGCAGGTGATACGTGATTCGATTAAGAAATTAGAATTCTATGGATTGGTCAAAACACTTCCGCAGTCAGGTACTAAAATTCGAGGCAAAGGATTGATTGCTTTAGAAGGCTTAATCATTGATATTCTCGATTTTGAAGAAGCAGATTTCGAATCTATCATTGAATTTAGAAATTTATTAGAGATTAAATCTGCTGGGCTTGCCGCAGTAAAACGTACAGAAGCAGAGATAAAAGTAATGAAGAAAGCTCAGTTAGCATATGAGCAAAAAATTCAGTTGGGTGAGTCTGGCGAAGAGGAGGATTTGAATTTTCACTTACAAATTGCGGAGATCAGTGGAAACTCGGTGTTAAAACTCATGATGCGCATCATAGCTCCAGACATACTTAAGCATTCAAATTGGCGAAAGCGAAATGAGCAAAAAAGCCAACAAGATGTGATTGCAGAGCATCAAAAAATTATCAATCAAATAGTTGCAAAAAATCCTAAAGCATCCAAAAATGCGATGAGAAAACACTTGAGAGGTACATAATTGCGAGCCGATCTTAAGTTAGCATTAGGCTTAAAAACAGCCATCTTTTTAAGGATGGGTTCAGTAATCAGATATACAATCCTCATAAGTAATTTGGATGGCTTACCTTTGACCAAAATCAGCGAATGAGATATTTACTAGCTTGCGGGATTGGTTTGATGATGAGTACGTTTGGACTAGGCCAAGTGCTTATTAATGAATTAGATTGTGATACGCCTGGGATAGACGACATGGAGTTTTTGGAGCTTTTATCAGCATCACCTAATTTTTCACTTAATGGTTATGTGCTCGTTCTATTTAATGGTTCTGAAAATGGTAATAATTCGAGTTATTTTACCATTGATTTAGATGGATATGTCACTGATTTAAACGGACTATTGCTTATAGGAAGTAATACGGTTAGTCCCACACCTCAAGTGTTAATCCCTGAAAACACTATACAAAATGGAGCAGATGCAGCTGCGCTATACCTAGGAAATGATACCGATTTTCCGGACGAAACAGTAGCTACAATTGATAATTTGGTGGATGTTTTAATCTATGATACCACTGATGCGGATGATGAGGATATGCTAGCTATTTTTAGCGCGCATCCGAATTTTACCAACATTGAACAAATCAATGAAGGAAGTGGTAACAATACGAATTCTATACAACGTAACGGTGATGGAAGTTATACCTCAAAAGTGCCAACACCAGGTCAATTAAATGATGGTGGTGGTGTAGATTTAAATGGCATTCAGATTTCCACAGAACAAACTCAATACGCGGAAGGGGAAGCTTTCGAGATTGTCTTTACCACTGAAGAAAACGTAGGAGAGAATGTCAGTTTTAGCATTACGTTAAATGAAGCCTCCTTTACTAGCCAAGATTTTTCTGGGACAACATCTATAACGATTTTGAATGGTGAAAACACTGCAAGTGCTAGCATCGAATTAGTTGATGATATACTTGATGAAGGAGATGAAGTTGCCATTATTCGTTTTGTTGATTTGCCGGAATCATTGCTCGCCTTAAATAATAATGTAGCTATACGAGTAGTTGATAATGATTTTAAAGTGGCAGATTTCGGAACACCAACAAACCCGAGCTTTGACAAAGTGGAAAGTACAGCGCCAGCAGGATATTATGATGCTCTCGATGCTAAGGCTGATGCGGCACTCAAACAAGCTTTGCAAGATATCATTGCTGATCCCGAAACGGTTCGAGCACAAACCTATGTGGAGGTGATTGAAATATTAAATGAAGCGGACCAAAACCCAGCAAATAGCAATCAAGTCTGGTTAGTTTACACTGAGGAAGGAAGGGCTAAGCTTGATTTTCAAACAAGCTCCGATAGCAATGGCAAATGGAATCGCGAACACACCTTTCCCAGATCATTAGCCGGCTATTCGAGTATCGAAGGAGATGATGTAAATGATGGCATAAATGTTTTTTGGCAAACATCGGCTGATTCCCTTCGTCATGGGAACTCAGATGTCCATGCATTGCGAGCTGCAGATGGTCCAGAAAACAGTGCTCGAGGCAATCAGCATTATGGAGAATATGTAGGTCCTGAGGGCACGCAAGGAAGCTTTAGAGGAGATGTTGCTAGAGGTGTTTTATATCTCGACATTAGATACAATGGCTTGGAAATTGTGAACGGATTTCCTGATATGGACGGGCAACTAGGTGATTTAGAAACACTGCTGACATGGCACAGAAATGATCCTCCAGATGATTTTGAAATGAATCGCAACAATGTAATTTACAATTGGCAGCGAAACAGAAATCCGTTTATCGATCATCCAGATTTAGTAGAGCATATCTGGGGAAACAAGGTGGGCGAAAATTGGACTCAGCCAGTAGGAACAAACCCTACAAATCTGCCTGATATTAAAGTTTACCCTAACCCAAGTAATGGAAAGGTGAATATTAAAGGACTAAATGATGGGGCCAGCTTAGATGTTTTTTCTTTAGAAGGGCATAAACTAACTAGTTATTCCATAGGCTCGGATTCTGCCATGGAGTTGGATCTTACTAGTGGTTTATATCTATTGAAAATTATGGACGAAGATAAAATGCAGGTGCATAAGTTGGTGGTGGATAGATTTTGAAACATCATTGCCTTGCAAACTTAAATTCATAACGAACTAATACAAGCACAACCATTATTTCTACAACAAAATACAAAAGCCCAAGACCAGTCAATTGTGGGAAGTAGTAAATAATTAGAATACTTGTAACTACGCAGAATAATAAGTTAGCAATAGCAATCCCTCGCAGCAGTAATGCTTTCTTTTGTCCACCAAAAAAAGCAGAAGAAAAAGAATAAATCGCAAAAAGTAAAGCTACAAAGCCCAGTACCCGTAAAATGGAAGCAGGCATACCAAACGATTTCTCATAAGCTACAAGGACTAAACCATGCATAACTGCGGATAAAACAGCGCCAGCTCCATCAAGTAATAATATGGATTTTAGTTTTCCAGCATTTGTCATAGAGTGAGGGTCGTAGGGTTTAAATTGGTCATACAATAGTAAGATAGTATAGCTTTCAGATATTAACCACATTTTGGAACTAAATGAGCTAATTTATTGCTATCAATTAGTAATCTATTCTGAATCAAACATGCTATTGATTCTTAAAAAAAGAAAAAAATTCGATGACAAATTTAATGAATGAGGTGGGTAGACATCTGACTGACGATGTAATTATCCAATTAACGAGACAAATAGGAGCGCAAGATCCTAATAAAGTAAAAGCCGCTTCACAAGTGATAAGCGAATTACTAATAAATGCTATGGGTAATAGTGCATCCCACCAAGAAAGAGGTGGAGGACTTTTCGGTGCCATACAAAAGGATCATGATGGTGGAATCTTAGGAGATTTATTAGGTGTATTTACAGGACAAAAACAAGTAAATAATCCTAAAACTATGAATGGTGAAGGAATCATTAATCACCTCTTAGGCAAGAGACAATTAGAAGCTGCTCAGGTGGTAGGTCAACACACAGGCCTTAATATATTCAAGTCAGGTGTTTTGATGCAATTATTAGCTCCTGTGATCATGGGTGTTGTTGGCCAGCAGCAGCGTTCGAATGGTTTAGATCTTGGAGGTATTGCTAAGGTTCTTCTAGGTGGAGGACAACAACAACAAAGAGGTAATGGAGGAAATATATTTGGTAAATTATTAGATATGGATGGTGACGGAAGTATGATGGATGATTTATTAAATATCGGAATGAAAATTCTTAAAAACTAGCTGAGGTAAAGGTTTAAGCAGCCATTTGGCTGCAGTAAAAGGTGTGGACAATTATCCACACCTTTTTTTGTGCTAGACTCATTGATTAGGTATTCGTTTTAACATCATCCCATGCTTGATTTTGGTAGTTTGTTAGCCAGTTAAGTGCATAGTGGCGTTCGTAAACAACACTAGGATTAATATTCCCTCCTACTATTTCCCCTTTTATTCGAGCATCTACACAAGCCCAATTCATTCGGTATGTTTTATCTAGCTCTTCTAATATTTCATCATTAGTTTTTAGTTGACAAGTTTCGTAAAAAGCTTCAATACTCGGCTTTATTATGGCAGAAACTACGGCGGGGACATCACAAATTTCACTAGGATATTTTAAATCAGGCAAAACATTTAATGCCCACAATAAGGTGTATAAACTTTCATAACGCCAAGTGGCATACGTTTTTTCTTGATCGTTCAATATCGAATTTTGCAAGATGGATTGTTCTTTAGCTGTGAAGGCTGTTATATTTTTTTCAGCGATGGGTCGCTTGACATCTTCACTAGATACTCCTTCTCCGCGTAGAGCAATAATCATTAATGCATAGGCTCTTTCTATTACTTCCTTTTTAGTTCTCAATTGAGTATTAGCGCTTAAGGGCAGACACGGTAGGTTTTTATTTAGTTTGATTTGTTTGTTTTCTAGGAATGACTCAGAACTAGATTTTCGATCTAATTGTTCTTGCGTATAATCAGATGCAGGCCCATCATGATACTTCGCATCTACTTTTACATTAATATCTGCGACCTTACTATTTCCACGATCATCAAGAATAAGCTTCAGTGATTCATCCAAAAAATGTTGCCCTGCTGACCGATTAAAAAAGGAGCTAGACGGAGCAAAAGTAAAGGCCTCAAGTTCTTTAACTATTTGTTGTAAAATGCCTCCAAATTCGGGAGTGATAGCTGGTTCGGCCATGAATGGCATTTCGGTGTTCGCCGCCATAACTTTTATGATAAATTTATTTTGTACACTTGGGTTTTGAGCGGGTATGTTTTGGATAAAACCTACCATACCTGCTAAGTTTTGTGTTAGACCACATTCTATTTGATCCAGTTTATAAGATGGATTTGCTCGCTCGCGGTAATTTATCGTCAATGTTTTTTTCTTTCCGAATAAACCACCTTTTAGGACAGCAACTAAAGACTTTTGTTTCCCACCATCTTTATGTTCAATGCTGGCTTTGGGCAGCTGTTGTTTGACGATTTCTATAACTCTTTCAAAGTTTATTTGGTGGCTGTAAATGGTGCAGTTTTCCATATTTATAATTTTTTGATTCCATCTGAAAGCTATGATTGAACATTCCTCCAGCTAAAAGATAAAAATTTAAATCTAAAGCCTAAAAAAGAAAGGGTATTATGGTTTGACTAATACGAAGAAGAAAAAGCAATTGGGTCATCTATCTAACAAACTCTTCAACATGCTCCCTTATATACCTTATTTGGATACTATCGAGATCTATTGTTTTATCCAACTCGTAAAAGAGTTCATCATATTTGTTTAGTGGATTATTGCTATTTGATTTGCTAAATGTTTCAGCTGAATTTGTCGGACTAATTTCCCCTTTTTTCTGCATTTCCAAATGGGTTGAATTGGCTTTTTTTACTAGCTGAGCATAACTCTGTGCTTGGATTAAGTTAAGCCCTTCTTCAGCCATTTTTGCAAATTTTCCACTTGGGTTGGAATAGAATTGATTAAATCCTCCATTATAAAGTTCTGCTCTCAACCACCAAATGGAAAAAATGGCTTGTTGTCCTGGTGTTAGTGATTTTATTTTTGCTAAGCTATAGGCTTCCCCATCTTCAAAATTAGTTTCTATATTATCAAAAACAGCTTGAATCAGGTCGCTGTCCGGTGTTTTTTTAATAATTATAGGGGTGAGTACATTATGGATAGTTCTTTCTTCAAATTCCTGAATTGACTCCTCAAGTATTTTTTTAAATTCTTGACTTCTATCCGATTCTGTCTTCAATTTACAAGCTTGAACAACAAGCAGCGCTAGTAGTAAAGAACAGATAAAGCCTTGTTTTTTCATAAGTTGTAATTAACGAATAGTAATATGTCGTAATTCTCAGTTGGACGAATAGATAGTAATAACTTTGTGAGCGCTAAAATCTAAAATCTAAAATCTAAAATCTAAAATCTAACATCTAACATCTAACATCTAAATACTATCCAGCCCCACAAGCCGCTTCAGCTTCACAAACTTCTACACCCGATGCCTTAAAATCATCATAAAGACCTACAATATTTACGATGTTTGTGTTACCATTTTTCATCAATAAAGAGGAAGCTACCGTAGAACGGTAACCACTTCTGCAATGTAAATATGTTTTTTGACTATCATCGAAATCAGCTATCCACTGATGGATAAAATCTAAGGGTTTATTTACTGAAGCCGTAATGTGCGAACTTTCAAATTCGCCTGGTTTTCGGATATCTACAACAGGAACCGCTGGATTAGCTTTATAGAAGTCTGAAAAAGAAGTTATATCTAATGTTTCAATTTTATGAGTAGGTTTCCCGGCATTGGCCCACACCTCAAATCCTCCTTCTAAATAACCTACAGTGTTATCGTAGCCAACTCTAGCTAATCGTCTCACGGTCTCTTCTTCTCTTCCCACTGGTGCAATGACGACTATTTTTTGGTTTAAATCTTCTATGAGTGCCCCAACCCAAGGCGCGAAGCTGCCGTCTAAACCCACAAACATGGCACCCGGAATAAATCCTTTGGCAAAGTCCAATTTGTCTCTTACATCTAAGAGTAATATATCTTCTTGATTCTGATAAGCCGTAATTTCTTCGATCGATAGAGCACGTAAACCAGTTTCCATCACTTGATCGATAGCACCATATCCTTGCTTATTAAGCTTGGCATTTTTTGAAAAGTATTGTGGGGGAGCCATTAAACCATCCGTTAGTTCTTTGATGAACTCTTCTTTGGTCATATCTGCTCTCAAAGCATAATTGGTCTTTTTCTGATTACCTAGTGTGTCGAAGGTTTCGCTGCTCATGTTTTTACCGCATGCTGATCCTGCACCATGGGCAGGATAAACGATTACATGATCTGGTAAAGGCATAATCTTGTTGCGAAGACTATCAAACATCCAACCGGCTAAATCTTCCTTAGTTAGATTGGTGGCTTTTTGGGCTAAGTCTGGTCTTCCTACATCACCGATAAATAGCGTGTCTCCCGTAAAAATAGATACTTCTTTTCCTGCTTCATCGAGCAATAAAAAAGTAGAACTTTCGGGTGTATGACCGGGAGTATGCAAAACCTTAATAGACAATTTACCAAAAGTAAAAACTTCGCCATCTTTTGCGCTAATTTTCTCAAAAGCTGTTTCAGCATTGGGTCCATACACGATTGATGCTCCAGTTTGTTTAGCTAGATCAAGATGACCAGAAACAAAATCTGCATGAAAATGGGTTTCGAAAATGTATTTGATTTTTACCCCTCTTTCTGCTGCACGATTCAAATATGGGAAGGTTTCTCGTAAAGGGTCGATAACAATAGCCTCACCATCTGATTCTATAAAATATGAACCCTGAGCTAAGCAATTTGTATATATCTGTTCTATTTGTTTGTCTATCATTCTTAAAGGTAAATGTTGCTGCAAAATTAATGAATTAACTAAAACCGCCGAAAATCAAGTGATTTGCTTCTTAAGTCTTGCCTTTAAACATGGTTTTTTAGGTTTTAGTTTAGCTTGAATTAAGATGAATCTTGGTTCTATTTATTTAATTCTGGGTTAATTTTTTTCCATCTGAGTAGATATTTTACCTTTGTGCTTTGGAAATCTTTCCAGAACCTAAATGAGTAATGTGCAAACTATCGTAGAAATATTGCAAAAACCTTGGCATTGGTCTTTGGCGGGTGTAATGATTGCGCTTATCTTATTCTTATTAACTTATTTAGGTCGAAGTTTCGGAGTTTCTGCGTCTTTCAAAACGATTTGCAATGCTTTTGGTTTGGGTAAAAAGTACGAATACTTTGATTTTGATATCAAAAACGATTTTTGGCAAATTGCATTTTTGTTAGGGGTTTTGCTTGGTGGCTTAATCAGTGTGACCATTTTATACAATCCAGAGCCAGCTAAAATTTCCCAAGCTACCATCGATCATTTAGCTACGGATTTTGGTTGGAATTACCCTCAGGGTGATGGATATTTACCTGTCGATGTCTTTAATATATATAATTGGAAAGCCATAGTTATTGCACTAGTGGGCGGCGCTTTTGTAGGTTTTGGAGCTAGATATGGAAACGGATGTACTTCAGGACATGCCATTACTGGTTTATCTCATATGAGGTTGCCTTCATTAATAACTGTTATTGGATTTTTTATTGGTGGATTAATCATGACATGGTTGATCATGCCTTTTATTTTTGGAAACTAAGGATATGAAATTTAAAAGACTTGTAAGCTTTTTTCTTACCGGGATTTTATTCGGTATTATCATGAGTAAATCTGAAGCCATTTCTTGGTTTAGAATTCATGAGATGTTTCGTTTCGAAAGTTTCCATATGTATGGTATAATAGGAGTCGCAGTTTTGTTAGGGGTTATTACCTTAAAAGTTTGGAAATTAATGGGTTTTCGTACCAAGGATGGTGATGAGGTAAGAAACTACGTGATGCCCTTAAGTCCCAAAAGACACTTACTTGCAGGTACTATTTTTGGTTTAGGATGGGCCTTAATCGGTGCTTGTCCAGGTCCTATTTATGTTTTGTTAGGTCAAGGCTTTTTGATCTTTATTTTTGTGCTTATCGGGGCTGTTGCTGGGACTTGGATTTATGCAGCAATAAAGCATAAATTACCGCATTAGGGATTGTTTTTTGCACATCCTTGAATATTAAAAACTAATACCCCAAAATATATTATGAGGTATTAGTTTAATTTTTTTCAAGCTTATTAGTTAGGCAGTCTCCGACCAACCATCTATAACCCTAATCGAGGATCATTAATTTTTCATTTAGTAGAAATCGCTGAGATAACTCGTCCTTGATTAAAACCATATATAGTCCAGACTGCAGCGAGTTAATGTCCACCGTATTTACATTTTCTGAAGTGCTTTTATCAGTCAAGACTTTTACTCCGTTTGCATTGTAAATTTCAATCTCTAAATCTTGCCCGTTTGGGTTTTCTACATGGAGCATTGTTGAGGCAGGATTTGGATACAAGGATATGCTTTCCTGTGGGATGCTGCTTCTCTCATCAATTTCATCCTCTTCCAGACCCGTTTCGCAAGTAATTGTATACTCGATGATTTGTGCACAGCCATTTAAATCTACTACTTTGGCCGTAAAAGTTGTTCCGACATCATCTAAGCTTACTTCGACACATTGTCCACAACCGACAGACCAGGCATCACAGGCAATATGATCAGGTTCCAACCATGATATTTCGTAATTAGGATTTATGTTGTGAAGCAATTCTGGTGTGCCATCCGGTGGAAGGTAGCCCATAACACAGATATATCCCCACTCATCTTCACAAAGATCACAATCAAAATCTCCAGGACACATATCGATAAAATATTCCTCATCACACGGGAAAGAGCAACCGATTCCATCGAGGATTTCTTGTAAACTGTTGCAACCTGTTTTATTATTTGCTATATCAGTTCCAAGCATGTAATCATCCATAGTGAGCACCGCTTCACAATCACATAACATATGGTTTTCTCTAATCGTAATATTTTGCACAAACGAAAGATTACTTAGAGAAGAAATATCGATCAGACTAGCATTAAATCGAATGCGAATAAATCTACCACCGGGAATGGCAAGGGAAAGGTTTTCCAATCCAGTCAGTGTAACTAATTTATCATTGTTATCAATAGATATTGACCCAGCTTCACGAATACCTCGTAAACCTATAAGACTAGATAATTCCCAGTTGTTTCTTAAAGAAACCCCAACTACTACATTTTGAATAGAGTGCAGTCCTTCTAAACTTGTCAGTGAAAAATTTTCATGGATCACAAGGGTCAATGAAGATGTTACATTCGATAGGGCTGTTAAGTCAATAAGACTGCTGTTATTCACCAGTGATAAAGGCCCTAAGACTTGTGTTAGATTTTCCAAACCAGTGAGACTAACTAAATCGGGATTCCCCTCTATTAACAATCCGAAAGTTTCTGTGACACCAATCAAAGGTGATAAATCATGAATTGGTGTACCGGTCGAACCAGTTTTGATTTCTAAGACTCCAATGGATCCTACTAAAGTACTTCCTATATTATCTACTTCTTCTTGAGAAGTTAGCAGATGAGTTTGACTAAAAGAGGCATTACTTAATACCAAAAAAATAGCAAGTAAAATAAAAGTCAATCGTTTCATTATATTAGTTTTTATGTGTTAGTAAAATTTTTGGACGGTACAGATAGGTCTTTAAAGGTGTGAAATTGCTAAAGAAAGGTGAAATTTTGTGGATGGTAATTAACGCATAATAAGACGCTGAATATCTTAAGGTGGATGATAAATTAAAAGGGTGCACTCCCTTTGTTGACTGGTATTAGTTTTGAGAAACAGTCGATTAGTCTAAAAACATCTTTCGGTTTTCCATTTGTGTAAGGTTCTTACTAACTTGCTAGCTATGAAGTATTTATTTAATGTATTGATTTTTTTACTACCTATTTCTGTGTTTGCTCAAGATGCAAGTTTAAAAGGGCAATTAGCTGATCAAGATGGTGAGGCGATATTGTTTGCCAATGTCTTGCTATTTGATCAAATTGACTCAACTATGGTCAAAGCGGTTAGTTCTGACGATGTAGGTATTTTTAGTTTTAACAACATTGAACCTAAAAAATATTATCTCCAAGCAAGCTATGTGGGATTAAACGATCTACAGGTAAATGATATAGATCTTAGTGAGGGAGGAGCTGTGGATTTGGGTGCACTGACTATGGAAACGAGTGCGGTCCAATTAGAAGGGGCGACTGTTACTGCAAAGCGTAGTATACTAGAAGTAAAAGCTGATCGAACCGTCTTTAATGTCGAAGGAACTATAAATAGTACTGGCTCTGATGGGATAAACTTACTGCGTAAAGCTCCAGGTGTTTTAATCGATAACAATAATAATATCCAAGTACTTGGACGCTCGGGAGTGCTAGTTTATGTCGATGGAAAACGCTTGCCACTTAGTGGAGTAGAGCTGAGTAGCTACCTTGAAAATCTACAAGCCGAGCAAATTGACAAAATCGATATCATAACTAATCCAGGAGCAAAGTACGAAGCTGAAGGAAACGCAGGAATTATTGATATCATCCTTAAGAAGGATAAAAGTCATGGATTTAATGGTAATGTAAATGGATCTTACAGCATTGGACTATATCCTAAATATGGAGGAGGAGCGAGTGCTAATTTTAGAAACAGCAAGTTCAATGTTTTTGGGAGCATAAATGGAAGTACTGGTCAGCGATTTAATACCATGGATTTTACTAACCAGCAAAATGGCATTTACCAGACAGAAATAAATAATAGCGTAAACGATTTTGACAACCTTAATACTCGAGTAGGCTTAGATTACTTCATTAATGATAAAAGTACGATTGGTTTTTTGGTCAATGTTGGGGCAGATAATCGAATCGGTGATAGTTATAATAAAATCCAATTATCTCAGCTCAGTGATCGAGAAAACATAGACAGCACCCTCATAGCGGAGACCGTTTCTACCACGAGCAATCAATTCCAAACTTATAATGTAAACTATGCCTATAAAGCTGGAAAGGATAGAACTTTGAACATTGATTTTGATTATGGTCAGTACGCAAATGATGTATTTCAAGACCAATCAAATTTGTATTATGATGCTGCAGAAAACAATGTGCTAACCGCCATTTACAACGATTTTGATACACCCACGGAGATAAGTATTAGTTCGGCTAAACTTGATTATGAACAAAATGCTTTTGGTGGAAAATTAGGGCTGGGAACCAAGTTAAGTCAGGTTTTATCTGATAACACTTTCTTGTTTTATGACTTACCTGGTGATAGTTCGCAAATATTAAATACCCGCAACTCTAACCAGTTTAATTACAACGAAAAAGTGTATGCTGGTTATGTAAATTATGCAAGAACACTAAGCCCAAAGCTAGATTTAAACGCTGGCTTAAGAGCTGAGTATAGTGATATTTTTGGAGACCTAATGCCATTTGAAGAAGAGTTGCAGGAAGACCCTGTAGATCTAGAGTATTTGAGTTGGTTTCCCAATGTTGGTTTAAGTTATAAACTATCGCCCGTCCAGACCTTAAACCTGAGTTACGGAAGACGTATTAATCGTCCTGACTATAATGTATTAAACCCCTTTAATTATCAGATGAGTCAGCTGTCTTATATGAAAGGAAATCCTTTTTTAAGGCCTGAAATCGTAAATAACATAGAACTGAGTTACACCTTATTTTACCGCTTTAATTTTAAATTAGCCTTTAGTAAAACTGCTGATCAAATCACCCGTTTGATTGCTCCTGATGACGAGGATCCGCGAGCAGGATTTATTACTTGGGCCAATTTAGCTTCACAATCTGTATATAGTTTTAATGCAAGTTTACCATTCCAATTTAAACCTTGGTGGTCCGCCTACTTTAATCTTAATAGTAGTTTTATTGATAATCAGGCAGATTATGGGGATGGCGCTGTGGTGGATGTTCAGGCATTTAGTTACACCATTTATCAGCAGCAATCTTTTACCCTAGGTAATGATATAACTGCCGAAGTATCTGGATGGTATTCGGGTCCAGGTGTCTGGGGTGGAGTCTTTTTGTATGATCCAAGTTTTAGTTTAGATTTTGGTCTTCAAAAGAAATTCTTGAAGAAGCGACTGAATGTCAGATTGAGCGTTAGCGATGTATTTTACGAAACCGGCTGGACAGGAAGGTCTAATTACGCAGGTTTAATATCTGAAGGAGCTGGCAATTATGATAGCCGCAGATTTGCAGTTAATGTGAATTATACCTTTGGAAACGATAAAGTAAAATCAAGAAAACGTAAGACAGGAATTGAAGAAGAGTCAAAGCGAGTCAAGTAAACTATTCTAATAAGGTTTGCTTGTTGGATGGTAATTCGGCTCTAATGCTTGCAAGGGTAGACTCCCGTAAGTTTTCTGGTTCTAGTCGATGCAGATATTCAAGCATGTCTAGGATACATAGCCGATTGTACACATCTAGACCTGAATGCCTGCTCATCTCGATTAGTTTTTCAATAAGCACTTCCTTCTCTTGAAGAGCTAGGATAGACTTAGCGATTTGAAAACGATTAGATTGGTACTGTTTTTCAGACTTTTGGTGATATTGTAGGATAGTCCCTAAAAAAAGATCCATCGGATCGAAGATTATTTCCAGTGAATTAGCTGGGTTTTTTCTATTAGCTACTCCATAACTGCTGTATGCTGATGCTAAATATCGATTGTTAATGAGGTCTAAGTGGGTTTTAATAAACAAGTCCCAATCCATGAGCAGCGCTGCATTGTGAGCTATTTTTTCAAGCTGCTTGATAGGTCGGTCATCCATACTACAAGATCCTCTAATCGCTTGGTTTCTGTGAAAAGCTAATAGTCCTTCTTCATCTTCAAATTGAAATGCTAGTTGCTCTAAAGTCGGATGGACAAACTGATGATATCCTTTCTCTAATATAGAATAATAAGCATTTTTTAATTGGAGATCTTCCGCAGCAAAGTGCCTAATCCAATCTTCTCTCTTTTCTCGATCAGACCTAGAAAGGCTGTCTTTATATTGGAACTGAGCTAATGAGTCAATGTAGCCAATGAGATCAAAACCCTCATCTTTGCCTTGCCTACTTATTGTTTTAGTGTTTGAAAGGAATACTGGAGTTTTTGCATCAACTACACAAAGTGAATAAGTAATAAGATCACCAAACTTAGGGTCTATGAGCTGGTAATTCCACTCTTTATCAAAGTACAAGGCACAGTCAAAATAATGTACTCCATTCCTTCCAATCATGTGCGAAGCACTTCTAGCAAAGTTGGGCGCTTGAGCTCCTTTTGCTGATTTAAATGTTAGCCATTCACCATTAATTAAGGCAGCATAGCTATGGTAGTCAAGGCTGGGCAGATCATTTTTTTTCACCACAAAGACATTTGAAACTACCTTGGTTTCAGGAAACTTGACCAATATTGAATCCTTGGATAGATGATCTAAACTTGTGGAAAATGATTCTTTTCTCGCACTAGCATTGTATAAAAGTGTAGCAGAGGTATTGCTTAAAGAATAATAACTTTCATTCGATTTGCATTGATTAAAGAGTTGTTCTTTTATCTCATATAAAGACTGGAGACTATCGATAACCTCGCTTGGAAATTCTCGATCGATAGCTTGAGCGTATATCTTAGAAAAGCACAATGCAAAGCATAAGAAACAAACAATTCTCATAGTCAATCTTTAGTATAAGATTCAAGCAAGGATGAAATGGTTGGCTGGCTAAGCATTTAAATCACCTAAAAATTGAACGAGTTGCTTATTAGTATCGATAAACACTTTTGACTCATCATAGATCGTATTGCTCAGTTTGTTGTTAAAAATCCAATACTTCCCGGTCGGTGACTCTAGGCACAAATCGATTTTTTCGAATTTGTGTTTATTGGATTGATGCAACATCATCTGATTTGCTTGATAAGTAACTTTAAAGCTGGTGTTTAGCTCTTTTTTTTCTTTTAAAGGAGGCGTAGCGATGTAGTGACCTAGTGTTTTGCTGGTTTTACCCAACAAAGGTTCGATTGGAAAATTATCTAGAATACCACCATCAACATACATTTCACCATTGATTTCCATTGGAGCAAACATAAGGGGTACGGCGCATGAGGCCAGTAAAGGTTCGATAAGTGGTCCTGAATTAAATCTTACAATTTCTCGAGTCTGTAGGTTGGAAGCATTAATAGTAATGGGGATAGATAATTCTTCGAAGGTATCTGGTAAAAATTCTCTGAATAATTTGCCATACTTATCCGAATTGAAAATCCCAGCTTTACTAGCCGTAAAATTGCTCAACTTGACCATCGAGTTATCAGAAAAAAACGACTTCATATCTGGAAATGAAACACCAGCAGCATAGAAAGCAGCTATAATAGCACCTGAGCTTACCCCAGAAATGATAGAAGGCCTCACCCCATGGCTTTCCAGCTTTTCTAAGAATGGCACATGAGCGACTCCTCTAATGCCACCACCACCAAGTACTAATCCTAATGTTTGTTGAACCATTAAAATGAAGGTTTTACATTCTTTGCCAAAACTATTAATAAATAAAAAAGGGAATGTAAAACATTCCCTTTTTTTAATCTATATTTCTTTAAGAGGCTATGCTGGGTTTATATGAAATCGAATTTGTGCAGTAGCAGTTTCACTTTCATGTTCATCGTCTCCATGTTCATGTCCTTCTTCATCATCATGAGCTTCATCTGTTTTAACAGTAGCTGTAATCATCCAATCTGAATCTCCATAAAATCCAGCATCTTCTAGCAAATGGATACTCATGGTATGATTAAATGTGCCATTACTGTTGTGCGCATGTTCTTTGTAATCATAAATTATACTTGTATCATTTGATAAGTCAGTAATGCTTACTGAAACATGGTGTACAATCATCCCTGTTTCACTGCTAAAGTCGACATCTAATTCGAGTACATCTCCAACTGTATAATCGGCAGCCTCTTTATTAATTGCATCTGGCATGAGGGCTTCGGGTGAATTAATATTGACTACATATTCAAATAATTCGTGCGAATGATCTCCATCACCACACGAGGCAAAAGCAATGCTTAATGTTAAAAATAGGCTAGTAATTTTCAATAATTTCATAGTCATTTTATTTGCCTCAAATGTAGTTTTAATCTAATGATTAGTATATCTCAAAACTGACATTACTCCTCTTCTAGGCTAACTTTTGACTTAGCTTTTGCTGCTTTTTTCACTTTTTCTACTTGTTCTTCAGAAGGTTCAATAGGTGCTGATGCTGCTACCTCTTCCTTGGCTGCTATTTTTTTCTCAGCTTTGGAAACTTCAGCCGGAGGAGTTGCGGCTTTCTTAGTGTTCTTTTTACTGGCTAGTTGGCTAGCGGCTTCTTTTAACTTTTCGTCTGTAGGTTTTCTAGCGGCTTCTTTAGCTTTTATTTCTTGAGCTATCTTATCTTTTACATCTCCTTTTGCCTTAGCTACTTCTTTTTTGCGATCTATGGCTGCTTGACGCTCTTTTTCTTTAGTAAGACGATCTTCCAATGACTTTTTAGTTTCAAGCATGTCATTGAGTTTGACCTGTTTGCTTTCTACTCGTTGTTTAATCATTTGGAGTTTAGCCATTCTAATCTCCTGTTCCAACTGTCCATCGGTGGTATTGATTTTTCTTTCTTGGAATGACATTTCATCTTCATCGCGCTTTATAGAAACCGACATTTTATCGATAGCGGATAATAGACCATCATATCTTCTTTTTACTCGATCGTAAGCGTTATTAGCTCCACCTTGATTTTGTTGGCTACCACCAAATCTTTTTTCTTTAACTACTTTAAAATAACCATCAAGACGCTTCCAGATAGCTTTTCTATCTTCTCTGGTGAACTCAGCATCATTAAACTTATTTTGAATAGATTTTAATTCTTCAAAAATGGGTTTTAAGCCTAGATCTTTATCGATTTTTTGTTGGACGTTGTCGAGCATCTCGTTAAACTCACTTTGTACAACTTTAGACTTTTCTTTAAATTCTTTTTCAAGGTCGCTTTTCAGTTCTTTAAGCGTTCCAAATATTTCATTGGTTTTTTCTCGCAGGCTTTGTGCGTGATCTCTAAATAAGTTTTTCTCCCTTACTTGAGCATCCACTTTGCCCCAGAATGTTTTCATATCATTCCAGATGCCACTGTCAAATTTGGTGAGTTGGCTGACTTTTTCTTTAAGTTCTTGTAGCTCATCACCGTACATTTCGTTCATCTTAGAAGATAAAACAACAAAATGCCACTCGGTTTTAGCTCTATTTATTAGATCTGTTCGATCCACTAGTATATCCTCAGGTAAAATACTTTCTGTGATATTTAAATCTCGTTCGATGACTTTATGGTTCTCTGGGAAGGTCATTTCTTTTCCTTCTCTCCAATCATTCATCATTTGCTTATAAAAATCTTCTGTAGCTACTTCTTCTGGAAAACAATGAATGTTTACCTTGTTTTCTTTGTCTAATAATTCAATTCCGATAAGCAATTTTTCTTCTGTGGCATTTTTTCCCCACAATACTAGTTTCTTTCTCATAGTGTCAACTTTCTGTAATTATTAAAATCAATGGGCTGATTTCTTCTTCAGCCTTTCTGTCAATTTATTAGTTGGTGCTCTAACAGATATTCTGCTATTTGTACCGTGTTAGTCGCTGCTCCTTTTCTTAGGTTGTCAGAGACCACCCACATATTAAGACCATTTTTAATCGAATGGTCCCTACGTATACGTCCCACAAAAACTTCATCTTTATCATATGCATCTAGCGGTGTAGGATAAATATTGTTTTTCCAATCATCTTGGACAATGATGCCTTCGCTATCCTGTAACAATTGTATAACTTTTTTTAAGTCAAATTCGTTTCGAAATTCTATGTTAATTGATTCCGAGTGACCACCAAAAACAGGTACTCTTACACAGGTTGCTGTGATAGCTATAGTGTCATCAGCTAAAATTTTCCTTGTTTCATTGACTAATTTTATTTCTTCGGTTGTATATGCTGTATCATCGAAATCTCCGCAATGTGGCAGACAATTAGCAAAAATAGGGTGAGGGTAGGCACATTCTTCGGCCGATAATTTTTCGCCTTTTTTTTCTGCTTCGTATTGATTCACCGCATTTACACCAGTTCCGGTAAACGATTGGTAAGTCGAAATGACTAATCGCTTAATCGAGAAAGCTTCATGTAATACTTTCAAGGGAAGCATCATCTGCATGGTGCTACAGTTGGGATTAGAGATTAGCAAATCATCTTTAGTTAGGACTGAGCCGTTGACTTCCGGAACAACTAGGGGAACTTCTTTATCCATTCGCCAAAAACTAGAATTGTCTATTACCACTGTACCGACTGCTGCGAATTGTTTGGCATATTTACCTGAAGTACTTCCTCCTGCTGAAAAAATAGCAATGTCTGGTCTGGCTTCGATGGCACTTTCGACCGATTGGACAGTATAATCTTCTCCTTGGTAGCTTATGATTTTACCTATAGACCTTGCTGATGCAACTAATATTAGTTCGGATATAGGAAAATTTCGTTCACTCAATACTTTTAAGAGAACATTTCCTACTAAACCTGTGGCTCCTACGATCGCTACTTTCATTGTTATTTAATCTTACCGAACTTTTCTAAGTTCAAAAGTTCACTTATATTCAACGATAATTTAGCTAACAAATTTTTCAACTTGAGCCAAAACCATTAAGTGTGCAAAGATTATACAAATTTGCAACTCTTACAGTCTACTTTTTAACTTTTGCTTGTTGTTTTTCTTCGCAAGTTTTTGCGCAGATAATGGATGATTTTAGTGATGGTGAAATTACTTCTAATCCAAGTTGGTTTGGGGATTCCGATGATTTTATGGTCAATCCCGAAGGCCAGTTACAGTTAATTGCTGGAGAGGCTGGAACTAGTTTTCTTTACACCGAATCCAGTTTTTCTGACAGCACGAAATGGAGTATGTATGCTTCGATGGATTTTGCTCCGTCTAACAGTAATAAGCTTGAGATTTACCTTGCCATTGATAATCCAGATATCACCCTTGCGAATGGATATCGATTAAGGGCTGGAGAAACGGGCGCTGAGGACAAACTAATTTTAGAAAAATTAGAGAATGGTTCAGCGAGTTTTTTGGCCAATGGCACGCTTGGTAGTATGGGGTCCGCGCCTGCAGAAGTGGCTTTTAGTTTAGAAAAAAATGTGCAGAATATCTGGACATTGCAAGCCGCTTATAAAGGTGGAGCAAGCACCGTCGAGTTTAGTATTACTGAGGAAGATGACCTGTCAGATTATAACTACTTCGGAATGATGTGTAGCTATACCAGTTCCAATGTTGCTAATTTTTTCTTTGACGATATCAATGTAGAAGACATATTACCTGATACAGAAGGTCCTTCCGTAGTGCAAATAGCATTGACAGACCCAAAGAGCTTACAAGTATTCTTTTCTGAAGCTGTAGATATGACAAGTGCTGAAAACACATCAAATTATACAGTAATGCCTGGATCCATAAATCCATCAACAGCGACTTTGGATGCTATGAATCCTTCTTTAGTTCTGCTAGATTTTACCAATGATTTTGTAAATGGGATTAATTATAGCCTTGAAGTCTCTAACATCCTTGATGCTTCTTTAAATGCTATGCCTAGCAATCAAAGTTTAGATTTTGCGCGAATAGAAAAACCGGCGGAAGGCGATTTGTTATTATCAGAAATACTGTTTAATCCTTTAGGAACGGGAGCAGATTTTATAGAACTATACAATGCGAGTAACAAATTTCTAGCAATCGACAGCATCCAGATTAGAAATTCGTTAGGGACAAAAATTGAATTATTGAGGACAGATTACATCATAATGCCTCAATCATTCCTTGCCATTACCGAAGATATCTCTAATGTACAATCAACGTATAATCCACCTGCAGAAGCACAGTTTTTAACTGCAGATTTACCAGGGTTTAATAATGCTGAAGGAAATTTTTCTATTGATTTTTTTGTCAATGGTGCTTGGCAAAACTATGAGAGTTTTGACTACACAGAAGATTTGCATTCGGAGAGTGTTCCTGATGTCGATGGCGTAAGTTTAGAGCGCATTAGTTTTGGAGTTTCTGGATCGAACCCATTTATTTGGTGTTCGGCATTAGCTGAAGATAATTTTGCCACACCTGGTTATGCTAATGGATGTACTGATGTAATCGGTCCACTATTGATAGATCATCAGGTGATTAATGAGAACAGCGTACGTCTAATTTTTGATGATGCTATCGACCCAAGCAGCTCACTAGATATTTCGAATTTTGTCCTAATGCCAGGAAATACCATGCCGCAAAGCGTAGACTATGGATTGGAAACAGCTAATGAATTAGTCCTAAATTTTGATGATGATTTCGTAAATGGGGTGATCTATTTTTTAGAAATCAATGGAATTTTCGATAAGGTGATGAATCCTATGTTGGAAACAGCGATGATTCGCATTTTGTTAGGACAAAAACCCGACATTGGCCAACTAAAAATTTCGGAAATACTGTTTAATCCGCAGGTAGAAGCTAATGATTTTGTGGAGCTTTATAATGACTCTGAATTTGCTTTGAAACTCGATAGTGTATGGATTGTAAATCAAGATGGTGATAAGCGACAAATGCTCAGCACCAATTTTGTGTTAGCTCCGAATGAGTATGTGGCCATTACAACGGATGCCCAGCAATTAAGCGAAATTTATTTGCCACCCATTAGCGCAAATATTATCGAACATCCAATCCCTTCTTTTAATCAAGATGAGGGAAATTATAGTATTGGTCTAGCTGCGGAAGGTTTAAACTTAGATCTATTTGAAAGTTTTGACTATACAGACGACTTACATTTTGTGCTGTTAGATTCAGAGAAAGGAGTAAGTTTAGAAAGGTTGTCATTTAAGGTAGAAGCGGAAAAAGCATCTAATTGGCATTCAGCCTCAGAAGGAGTAAATTTTGCAACTCCAGGCTATGAAAATTCCAATCGTGTTGCTGTGGTAGAAATTCCTGATGATGGTAAAATGACATTGGACAAGAAAATATTCTCTCCAAATTATGACGGTATCGATGATCAAATTGCCGTTGTGTTTGATTTAGAAAAAGCGGGTTATGTTGCCAATATTAAAATCTTTAATGATCGTGGTTTTCTAGTTAAAAATTTGGCAAACAATCAACTTTTAGGGACCCAAGATTTTATTTTATGGGATGGATTAAATGAAGAGGATCGCGTATCTGTTCTTGGGTATTATATAGCTTTAGTAGAAGTTTTTCATCCAGATGGAGAAACATTCCAATCTAAATTGCCGTTTGTACTTGCAGATTTTTTAGATTAGAAGTTATAGAATAATTACACTGAATAAGAAAGTAGAATATATCATCATTGGCCTTTTCTTTATGATCACCATTGCAGTGATGTATCCTTTTGGGATAGAAGCGATAAAGAAATTTTCAGAATATGCGATGTTTATTGTCCTGGGCTTTTTAGGTCTGGCTTTGCTTATGCTGGCTTTTAATAAAAAGCGATTGATGACTGCCAGTTTTCTATGCTGTGGTATTCTAAGCTTGTTTTTGAAAGGAGAGTCTAATGCATCACTAGTTCTACCTCTTCAAAACCAGGAAGCAAAATTTAAAATTGCTCATATAAATTTAAGTTCGATCGAGGGAAGTTATGAAGGAGTTTTTGCGCGAATTGACTCGTTGGATGCAGACATACTTTCCTTTCAAGAAGTTACTCCTGACTGGCATGCCTATTTAAAGCAAAATATAAACGCAAGCTTTCCATATGATCACTCCGAGGTGAGGATTGATCTATATGGGAAAGCGATCTATTCTAAATTACCCATTGTTAATAAAGCCCTACGAAAGACGGAAAACATTCCCATGTTAGAATGTGATATCGAGGTTAATCGATCGATTGTGAAATTTCTTAGTTGCTATGTGTCAGAAACTAGGAGTCGTTCTGGTAGTGATTTTGCATCCAGACAACTCCAAACACTAACCAATGCCGCTCAGAATAGTGAGTTTCCGATGATTGTTGTAGGTGATTTTAATTTAGTGTACTGGGATCAAGAGGTGCGGACTTTTAGAAGTAACTCGGGACTAAATAATAGCCGGAGGACGGTTTCTTTGTCGTCTTTTACCATTCCTTATGATCACATATTTTTCAGCGAATCTTTAGAGTGCACTGGCTTTGATGAATTTCTATCTAAAGATGAAGCGATCCATTTAGGGATTTGTGGGTCTTACCAATTAAGATATAACTAGTATGTTACGATTTATCACCAAGTCATTTAATGAGTTATGTTTAATAGAGCTTTATGAGCTCTTAAAATTGCGTCAAGAAGTATTTATTGTGGAACAAGATTGCCCGTATTTAGATGCTGATGGGGTTGATTATGTATCGCATCACGTCTTAGGTTTTGATGAGGAAGGGACATTGTTAGCGCACACAAGATTAGTCCCTATAGGAGCTTCGTATCCCGAATATGCGTCTATAGGGAGAGTGGTAACTGGAGATAAAGCTAGAGGTAAGGGAATGGGTAAAGCGCTTATGGAATATTCAATAACTCAAGTGCTTACCATATTTGAGCAAACACCGATTAAGATTTCAGCACAGAACTATTTGCTTGCTTTTTATACCAATCTTGGTTTTGAGGCGGTGGGTGATTCTTATTTGGAAGATGGGATTCCTCATACTGGGATGGTGTTGAAGGTGTAGTTTTTTGTAATTTATTTTGTTGATTATCTATGACTTAAGGTGATTAAATACTGGAGTAAACAACATGTTACAAAAGCTTAAACCATGCTTTGAAAACCCTAATTTGTGCTAATTAAAAACATAACTTAATGACCAAGGATCTTGAAGAGATAAAAGAGAAATTAAAGAATATCCTAAAAGAGCATATAGGAAGTTTAAAAGTTAGAGTGGATAAGCCGACCAATTTTGAGGTCAACGGAACCATCGAAGCTCCACAAGGTAAGCAGATAGTACAAGGCATTTATTTTTCAAGTGTAGTTCCCAAAGAAAAAGACGTAAGATTATATTTTTATCCAGCATATACTCATCCAGCGGAATTTAATGATTTGTCAGACCAACTAAAGAAATTTAAAAAGGGGAAGTCCTGTTTTCATATTAAGTTCTTAAATGATGAACTAGAAAAAGAAATTAGGCATCAAGTGAATAAGGCCATAAAAATTTATAAACGAGATGGTTTACTGTAATTGATTGGGCTAATATAAATTTGATTTAAACAAACTAAATGAACTTCTTCAATCGTATTTTTTTATTACTGATTTTGAGTTTAACCATCCTTGGCTGTCATCAAAAAGCATTGCCAACTGATGATAAAACACTCAGTATTCAGGATGGTATATACCAAGGAAAAGTAAACGCTAAGCGGATTATTTATAGCATAAATATTTCGGGCAATGAATACGAAATTCGTTCGGCAATTACTGATGGGATTACGCTTAATAGTAGTGGTGAAAAAGGAACAATCGTTTATAAAAAGGACCAATATTTCTTGGTGACGGATAGTGTACTAGTAACTAAACAGAACCCAACATCTAAAGACCTAATCATGACTATAAGATCAGCAAGGATGGGAGGAAAACCTGGAAATCAGGTGTATAAACCTATTGATGAGTTCCGAGAATCGATCGTTGATTACTGTGCATGCGGAGATGAATTTCTAATAAGATATAATGGCAAATGTTTCGCCCTATTTGACAAAGAAGATTTTATTAACAGGGGTCCAAATGAAAGTCACTCTAGTATCGTTGAAAAAAAGTGTGAGACTTGGGACGATAGTTTAGCAAAGTAAGATTACTTTTAGTTTATGAGTATCAATAAATTCGCTTTATTGTTTTTTGCCAGCCTGTTGGTTCTTTCTTGTGCAAAAGAGACACCTTCAGAGCCAGAATACACCTGGACATTACCAGAAGTCTTAATTGATTACTCTATAGAAACTCCAGAAGTTTTACCTGCATTTTTAGTAGACACTTACTTTGATCAAAATAGTTTATTAGGCTATGAATTATCAAATGAAGCCATTGCCTTAGGGCGTGTGCTTTTTTATGATCAGCGCCTTTCGGATGATAATACCATCAGCTGTGCTTCATGTCATCAACAAGCGAATGCATTTAGTTCTGATGTTGCTTTTTCTGAAGGAATCGATGGACAGCTCACTCCGCGAAACAGCATGTCACTCGTTAATTTACGCTGGAATCGTTTTCTTTTTTGGGATCAAAGAGAATCAAGCCTTGATTCTCAAGTTTTACAACCTATAGTCCATCCAGAAGAAATGAATTCAGATTTGGCTCAACTAATCATTGAACTTTCACAGATCGAAGGCTATCCGGCATTGTTCGAATCAGCTTTCGATTCACCAGAAATAACGGAGGAAGGTATTTCGTCTGCCTTGGCGCAGTTTATCCGAGCTATTACATCTTTTGACACAAAATATGATGAGGGAAGATTGATAGATTATACAAATTATTCGTCTGCTGAATTGAGAGGAAAAGATGTATTCTTTAACAATCGTTGTAACCAATGTCACACTGGACAAAGTTTTTTCCAGGCAGGAGATCCAAGAAATAATGGTTTAGATAGTGATCCTGTAGATCTTGGATTTTACAATGTTTCTGGCAATGAAAACGACATTGGTAAATTTAAAACAATGACCTTGCGGAATATAGAATATACTGCACCTTACATGCATGATGGTCGTTTTAAAACCTTGATGGAAGTCGTGGAGTTTTATAATTCAGGAGTACAAGCTCATCCAAATTTGGATGATCGACTAACTGAAGAAATTGAAATTGGTGGTACACCTATCCGATTGAACTTTACTCAGCAGCAAAAAGAAGATTTAGTTGCCTTTTTAGGCACACTTAGCGATGAAAGCCTCTTAAATGACGAGAAGTTTTCGAATCCTTTTCCTAGATAATTGGGTATTTATTTAAGTTTATAAACCTTCTTGTAAAGCAACGTGTGCCTGATTTAGTAAGGTTCGAACTGCCTGATTGTCGGCTGCTTGAGCGTAAACTCTTAATACGGGTTCAGTACCACTTGGCCTTACCATTACCCATTCTTCATCAGAAAGGAAAAACTTATATCCATCTATATTTTGTGTTTCTATTACCTGCTTTCCTCCGATAGACGTGATATCACCACGTTTAGCTTTTTCTATAATAGCCCACTTCTTTTCATCTTCGATGTGTAAATCATCTCGATCAAATTTGAAGCTTCCCACTTTATCATATATTTCGGTAATAAGTTCTTTAAGACTTTTACCAGTTTTAGCCATAAGTTCCAAGATGGTTAATCCTATCCATACACCATCTCGCTCAGGAATATGGCCTTTGATAGCTAGACCTCCAGATTCTTCTCCACCTACTAAGACATCTTCCTCAATCATGATCTCAGCAATGTACTTAAAACCTATCTTGGTGACTTCCATTTCTAAGCCATAGTGATCAGCTAATTGCTTCATTTTATTGGTTACAGAAAAGGTGACGATAACTTTGCCTGACATCTTTTTGTACTCATACATATAGTATAAAAGCAATAACAAAATATGATGTGAATCTACAAATTCGCCTTCGGCATCGTATAGACCTATTCTGTCTGCATCACCATCATTTGCTAAACCAAAATGAAGGTGATCATTATCTTTTAGTGTCTTAGAAAGCTCGCCTAAATTTCTATGTATGGGTTCAGGGGCTTGTCCCTTAAATGAGGGATTATTGTCACAGTGCAGTAGGGTAGCAGCAGGTAAAATTCTTCCAACTACACGCTGTCCTGCACCATACATCGCATCATAAACCACATTAATGCCACTGCTCTTAATAACATTCAAATCAAAATTTGCAGCCACGTGGTCAATGTACATTTGTTCTAAATCGACCATTTCGATTAAACCATCAGCCTTGCATTGCTTAATAGTTTTTAGTCTGCCCAATGCTGTTTCAGGTATAAGCGCCTCAACCTCAGCAATCTCTTTTGGAATGGTCGGACCTCCATAGGCAGATTTAAGTTTAAAACCATTGTATGAAGGTGGATTATGACTTGCCGTAATAACCACTCCCATATCTGCTGATAATTTAGTAACAGCTAATGATATCATCGGAGTCGTAACAAAATCATCAGAAAGGCTAACTTTTATATCAAAATTGCAAAAAACAGTAGCTGCTGTCTCAGCAAACATTTTACCTCCAAATCTTGTATCATAACCTATAACTACATGCTTCAGTGATTTTAAATTCATCCACTTAGCCGTAGCTTCAGAAACACGCTTTACATTGTCGATGGTGTAATCTTTAGCAATGATAGCTCTCCATCCGTCTGTTCCAAATTTGATTTCTTTCATAAGTCCCTTTTGAAGCAATAAAGATAAAGACAAGATATTACATATTATAAAAAAATGTAATATTTAATGATATTATCTTAGCTTTGTACTATGCACAAGTTGGAGGATACTTACAAGATGAAGGGGCTGAGACTTCGATTAGTCGAAGAATTAAAGTCTAAGGGAATTAAAAACAAGTCTATTTTGGATGCTGTGGGTTCTATACCGAGACATCTTTTTTTAGACAAGGCTTTCTGGGAGTGGGCCTACAAGGACCAAGCCTTTCCCATTGCAGCTAATCAGACAATATCACAACCCTACACCGTAGCCTTCCAAACAGAATTATTAGATGTTTCCTTTGATGACAAAGTGCTTGAGATAGGCACAGGTTCTGGATATCAGGCAAGTGTTTTATCCTTACTTTGTAAAAAAGTATACTCTATAGAAAGACAGGAGGTTTTATTTAAAAATTCAAGCCAACTATTGTATGCCCTGGGTTACAAAAATGTGCGATGTTACTATGGAGATGGTTATGCAGGATTAAGCTCTAGAGCCCCATTTGATAAAATTCTTGTCACTTGTGGTGCGCCCCACGTTCCCACAAAACTGCTGAGTCAATTAAGTACAGGTGGTCAATTAGTGGTTCCTGTAGGTAAGGGTGATACTCAAGAAATGCTTAGAATCACCAAGAAGGATGATGGGAAGTTTACTAAAGAGTCATTTGGGGATTGTGCCTTTGTACCTTTTCTAGAAGGCGTTGATAAAAATTTTGATAGCTCCAAAAAAACCAGCAGGGTAGTATTGGATTAGTAAAAAAGCCCCGACAAATTTGTCGAGGCAAGTTCTAAATTCAGGATGGGCAAAATTATTCTGCTATTAACAGTTTTTATTTTAATTCTCTTCCTTTAACGCGTTTGCTAGTCACTTTTGTTGTGTTTACTTTATCCATGTCCACAGTTAGACTGGCCAGGCCATCTTCATTTGAGATAAAGTAATCTTCACCACCATAGGTTATTTTACCAATATGTCGTTTCCAATCTTTAGCTAAAATGGCGTATCGATTTCCTATTTTAGGATTAGGGCCAAACATTAAAAATTTGTCATTGTCATCTTCAAAGCTAACAGCCATGCGATCTTTTTTAGGGGAAAAAATGAAAACACCTGGAGTACCTTTCACAAAAGTAATTTCCTCAATTTTTTGTCCATCTTTGAGACGTATGGCACCATTTTCAATTTTTGAACTATTAGCAGATGTATTCCTATACAGCTTTACATCCTCAGAAAGATAGAATTGTATACGTTCTAAATCTTGATCAGACCAAGAAAAATCATCAATCATATTTTGAGAAAAAGGGACCAAGGTAGGTGAACAAGCACTCAAACTTAAGGCGATTAAACTTAGATATATTAACTGCTTCATAATAAAAGGTTTTGATCAATAGATGTTTCTAAAGTAATTTAGTTTAATGTCAAAATCCTGATTTTAATATAGCTTAACCATGCTTAAGATTTTTTAACATTTAGCCTATGATTGATTATTTTTGGCACTCGCATTTAACTAAAAAGATCTATGAGAAATTTATTCGATCCTACTGATACCAAAGAAATGATTGATAGAATTCATCAATTAAGTCCTGAAACAAAACCTAAATGGGGCAAAATGTCTGTCGATCAAATGTTGGCTCATTGTTGTGTAGCCTATGACATGACGTTTACAGATCAATACAAAAAACCTACTGGCTTTCAAAAGTTTATGATTAAGCTATTCGCAAAAAATGCGGTGGTTGGTCCCAAGCCTTATCCGAAGAATGGAAGAACAGCTCCAGTATTTATTATACAAGGCAAGCGAGATTTTGAAGTTGAAAAAAAGAAACTAATAAATTATCTCGAAAAAGTTCAGAAACTTGGCGCTGGTCATTTTGAGCAGCGAGAGTCTCATTCGTTTGGCCCACTCTCCAGTCAAGAATGGAATGTGCTATTTAGCAAACATCTAGATCACCACCTAGGTCAGTTTGGTGTTTAATTCACTAAAAACATTTATCATTAAATTCCACTAAATAGCTAAAAACATACCAATTAATAAGTAAAAACGAGCTTAATTTTTGGCTGAAGGGTCACATTACTCTTCTAGATTCCACTCCCCAGTGATATTAATAATCTAATCACTAAAAAATTAAGTAATGCGAATTCTACTGATAGGGATGTTTTCCTTTGTAGTATTCCATGGTCTTCAATCCCAAAATATTGAACGGCATGGATATACTAATGGCGGAGGCTATAGTGCCCTAACCAATAAGCATGTAAGTTATTCGATTGGGCAGCCTGTTTGTCAGACTCAACGAGGAAACTTACACTCTTTTACACAAGGCTATCAGCAGCCAGTTTTCCAAACCAGCGTGCATACTACTAACCCTTCTTGGCAAGGGAGTATGACTGCTTTTCCGAATCCTACTATGGATGTTTTTTCTATTGAAATTAAATCTTTAGGAATCACTGAAGGTAAAGTACTCATTAAAAACAGTCTTAATCAAGTAGTGGCTACAAAGCATATTTCAGCAGCGAATTATTACTTGCTACCCTTTGATGCTACCCAGTTTAAGAGTGGAGTCTACTTTATCAATCTAATATCCAGAGATGGGGAAACACTATTTAATCAAAAAATGATCATTCAACTTTAAATCAAACTAATCATGAAAAAAATTAAACACATACTAATAATCTTAATTACTCTTTTTGTATTCAATGCTGGTTTTAGTCAAAGCAACTTCCATCGTTTTTATTACCAAGCTGTTGTGCATGGTAATGATGGTAAACCGCTTACTGAGCAGATGGTAGGATTGGAACTAAGCATTGTGAATTCATTGGATGAAATTCAATATGTAGAGTTAAGAAATGTAAACACCAATGAATTTGGCTTAATCAATGTTATTGTTGGAGAAGATGCTGAAGCAAGTGAATTTGAAACGATTAACTGGGGAGAAGAATCCTATTTTTTACAAGTTTTTGCAGATATAGATGGGCAAATGGAAGATCTAGGAAAATCAGAGATTCTTGGTTCACCTTATGCTAATGTTTCAAAATCATCAGTTGATCTTATTCCGGGTCCTCAAGGAGAACAAGGACCAAAAGGGGATACTGGAGAAGTTGGACCACAAGGCGAGCAAGGGCTACAAGGAGAAACAGGTCCAGCTGGTCCGATCGGTCTGACTGGTCCTCAAGGGGAACAGGGCGAACAAGGTCTTCAAGGAGTTGCAGGGTCACAAGGCGAACAAGGCATCCAAGGTGAACCGGGACCCCAAGGTATCCAGGGTGAAACAGGTCCAATGGGACCCATAGGTATGACCGGTCCACAAGGCTTAAAAGGAGACGATGGAGAGCAGGGACCTCAAGGCGAACAAGGACCTCAAGGCGAACAAGGAATTCAAGGTGAACAGGGTATTCAAGGGGAACAAGGACCCCAGGGACTTCAAGGTATTCAAGGCCCTGATGGGATAGATGGTTTGGATGGTGCGCCGGGTGCACAAGGTCCTCCGGGCCCTCAGGGTATTCAGGGTCCTGATGGTATTGATGGCTTAGACGGAGCGCCTGGTCCAGTAGGTCCAGTAGGCCCTCCAGGTGCAGATGGATTGGACGGTATAGATGGAGCAGTTGGCCCAGCAGGTCCAGCAGGTCCTCCGGGTGCAGATGGTGTAGATGGAATGGACGGCATGGATGGAGCACCTGGTCCAGCAGGTCCAGCAGGTCCTCCAGGAGCAGATGGTCTTGACGGAATAGATGGAGTGGATGGCATGGATGGGGCGGTAGGTCCAGCAGGTCCAGTAGGTCCTGTAGGCCCACAAGGTCCAGCAGGCCCAGCAGGACCTCCAGGAGCAGATGGAGATGGAACTGGATACTGGGAAGAGTCAGCCAATGGAATAAGTTATCATGGGGTAGAGGTCCATGATACGGATAATAATGGAAGAATTGATTTTTCATCCTCCACTCATGTTTATCAATTATCACCAGAAGGAGCCACATTTACAATGAGAGATGATGGTGCCTATAAATTTGGATGGTATGGACCGGACGAATTTGGGCCGACAGCTACTAATTCAATTACACTAGGCTCTTCTACTTACCGATGGAAAGAAATTTGGTCAAATAACCCGTTAAATACAGCTTCGGATAGAAGACTAAAGAAAAACATTCGAGCTACTGAATATGGCCTTGCGGATCTTATGAAATTAGAAGCAGTACAATATGAATGGAAGGAAGGCCATCAAAATACTATGATTGGTTTTATCGCTCAGGATGTTGAAAAAGTAATCCCTCAGGTGGTGACCCATTCAGTAACAACTGCTGAAGACGTTTCAAGAGAAAAAGCTGGAGGAAGAGTGCCGGCTGCAGAAGGATCTGATATTTATACAATGAGTTATTCTCAACTTATACCTGTTCTAGTAAAATCGGTACAGGAACTAGCTGATCAGAACGCGACTTTATTAAAGCGTATAGAAGAACTTGAAGCCAAATAGACATTGAACATATCCATTATTAAAAGCAAAAGGCAGGTAAAATGGCCTTTTGCTATTTTAGGCCAAGGCTCGCTTTTGTTGAAAAAATTCCTTTAATATTAGACTGCATTCATCATGCATAATACCAAACTCCAAAGTGGTCTTAGGATGCAGCATTTTTTTGCCAAATCTCATAAATCCACCTTTATCGTCATCTGCTGCATAAACCACTCGAGCTAACCTTGCATGAGCAATTGCTCCAGCACACATGCAACATGGTTCTAAACTCACATAAAGTGTGCAATCGTCTAAATATTTACTTCCTAGAAATTGCGCAGCCGCAGTAATAGCAATAATCTCCGCATGTGCTGTAATGTCTTCGAGTTGTTCCACTTGATTGTGAGCGCGTGCAATGATTTTCTTTTTGGACACGATGACCGCTCCCACCGGTACTTCGCCTAATTCTGCCGCCTTCTGGGCCTCTTTATAGGCTTCCTTCATAAAGTAATCATCCGTATAAACTTCAATCATTTGGAATAATTTTAAAGCATTAAGATAGCAGAAAGTTTTTCATTTTATTTAAAAATAAACATTGCTTTCCATACCTTTGCGCATGGAAAAAAACATTACCCACCAATCACATCAGATTCAAGAGGCACTAACTTTTGATGATGTTTTACTAGTTCCAGCTTACTCTGAAGTACTACCAAGGGATGTAGATATCTCGACACAGTTTACTAGAAACATTCGTTTAAATGTTCCTATGGTATCAGCCGCTATGGATACGGTCACCGAATATGGACTCGCTATTGCTATAGCTAGAAACGGAGGACTTGGTATCATTCATAAGAATATGCCAGTAGAAGCACAGGCAGATCAAGTGAGAAAAGTAAAGCGATCGGAAAGTGGGATGATCATAGATCCGGTAACCTTGCAAAAAGACGCAAGTATTGCGGAGGCTTTAGATCTAATGAAAAATTATAAAATAGGTGGAATTCCAATTGTAGACGATAACACAAAGTTGATTGGAATTCTAACTAATCGTGATCTACGGTTTGAAACAAATCATAATCGTAAGGTTCACGAACTAATGACTACTGAGCAACTCGTTACTGCTCCACAAGGAACAACCTTGGCTCAAGCAACAGAAATTTTACAGAAATATAAAATTGAAAAGTTACCCGTTGTCGATGATGCTAACACCCTCATTGGACTGATTACCTATAAGGATATCATGAAAGTCGAGAACTATCCGAATGCAGCAAAAGATGGTAGAGGACGGCTTTTAGTCGGTGCAGCATTAGGGGTGAGTGGTGATCTATTTGAGCGTCTAGAAGCTCTTGTTTCTGTAGATGTAGATGCAGTTTGCGTAGATACAGCTCATGGACATTCGGCAGGTGTTATCCAAACGGTAAAAAAGATAAAACAACAATATCCAAATTTAGAAGTGGTGGCAGGAAACGTAGCTACTGCCGCAGCCGCAAAAGCTTTAGCTGAAGTAGGAGTAGATGGAGTAAAGGTGGGGATCGGCCCTGGAAGTATCTGCACAACAAGGATAGTTGCTGGTGTGGGTGTTCCCCAATTAAGTGCCATCATGGATGTATATAATGCACTCAGAAATACAAACATACCGATTATTGCAGATGGTGGAATCAGATATACTGGAGATATAGCTAAAGCACTGGCAGGAGGTGCGAGTTGTATCATGGCCGGTTCTTTATTTGCGGGTACTGAAGAAGCACCTGGTGAAAACATCATTTACGAAGGAAGGAAGTTTAAAATTTATCGAGGCATGGGTTCTATAGGCGCCATGAAATTGGGGTCAAAAGATCGATATTTTCAATCAGAAGAATCCAATGCAAAGAAATTAGTACCCGAAGGCATCGAAGGAAGAATACCCTATAAAGGAACCGTAGCTGAAGTCATGGTACAATACATAGGTGGATTGAGAGCAGGTATGGGTTACGTGGGAGCAGCTAACATAAATGATTTACAAGGATCTAAGATGGTGAAAATTACCAATGCTGGAATCATCGAAAGTCATCCACATAATATTACCATTACTAAAGAAGCACCAAATTACTCTAGAAGGCAATGATCTATCTTAGGTTGTATTATTATTTATGCTTTTTAATGATTCCTACGATCAGCACATCCCAGTTGGTAGAAAAAACGGCAACTTTTGAAGTTTCGTTGTCACACGAAGAGTGTGCAGACATACTACTAGACATGAATCGTTTTGGAGATTATCACCCTTTAATTAATCGAGTAACATTGGACAAAAAAAAGGAAAATACCTACTCCGTCAGAGAACGACCATTTAACTGGCTTCCATTAAATATTTTCTATAAAGCTAGAATAGAAAAACTTGATTCATTCCACATCCAATTTTATATCACCAAACTGGGATGGTACAAACCCGTGTTTGAATATACACTAAGCAGTATAGATCAAAATACCACCAAGATTAAGTGTAGGGTGAGTATCGCGGAACGTGGTCCAGGGCGTAATTATTTGCTAAAAAGGATGTTTCAGTCTCAAGATGAGTTATGGAAAAAAGCAGTAGCTAACTAATCATGGAATCCATCTTTCCGAGTTCTTTTTACCAATCTAGTAATGTTTTAGCTTTAGCTCAACGATTGCTTGGATCTTACCTTCATACTCAGATAAATGGCGAAATTACCATTGGCCAAATTGTGGAAACAGAAGCCTATAAAGCACCAGAGGATAAAGCCTCACATGCCTATCAAAATAAACGGACTAAACGCACTGAAGTTATGTTCAGTGAAGGTGGAGTTGCTTACGTCTATCTATGCTATGGAATCCATGAGATGTTCAATGTTGTTTCAGGTCCAAAAGATGTGGCTCATGCAATTTTAGTGAGAGCCATAAAACCGATTAAAGGGCTTGAAATAATGGAAAGGAGAAGAAAAACTAAGCATCTAAAAAACCTAGCTAATGGGCCTGGTAAATTATGTCAAGCCATGGGAATTAGCAGAAAACTTAGTGGCTTGGATTTGTGCAAAGCTTCGTCCAGTATTTTTATCACAGCAGGAAAAGAGCTAGCACCAAAAAATATAGTGGCAAGTCCAAGAGTGGGTATTAAATATGCCGAGGAAGATGCATTATTACCATGGCGATTTTATGTAAAAGATTCTCCATTTATCAGTTTGCCTAGAATAGTAGGCTATTAATCGATTTTATCTATAAAACTTGAACAATATGCTCGTTGAAGCATTCATTAGCTTGACAGATTAGTTATGAAGAAATTAATTGATTTTATAATTGTTCTAGGTATTATTGTTTTTGGGACGTTTATCATTTATAAACTCGTTGTTATGTTGCCGCAGTTTGGACAACCACCTAAAGGTGAGCATTTGCTAAAGATAAAGCAGTCTAAAAATTATGGAGAAAACAGTTTTGTAAACTGGGATAATATAAAAATGGAAATGGGGCTCGGTAAAATGCCTGATATGTTTAAACAGCAGTTTAAACGAGGTGTGGAGAAAATGCCAAAAAATCCTCGAGATATTATCAAACGAGATCCATCAGAGTTTTTTGTTAAAAACGACACGATGGTTAGATTGACTTGGTTTGGTCATTCATCTTTTTTAGCAGAGATAGAAGGAACTCGAATTTTGATAGATCCAATGCTTGGTCCAGCAGCAGCACCCTTCAAGTTTGCCGTGAAACGTTTTTATGATGAAGTACCCATTACAGCAGAAAATTTACCACCCGTAGATGCGGTCATTTTATCACATGACCACTATGATCATTTAGATTATGAGACAATCTTGGCCATAAAGGATAAAGTGGCTTGTTTTTATACTCCACTTGGAGTAGGATCTCATCTTGAAAAATGGGGAGTTCCGCTGGAGAATATTGTTGAGATGGATTGGTGGGATGCTATTAGCTTCAAAAACATTGATTTAACCTGCACGCCATCGCAGCATTTCAGTGGAAGACGTGGTGATGATAGGGATAAAACCTTATGGTCATCTTGGTCCATAAAGAGCCCTAATTCTAGTATATTTTTCACTGGGGATTCAGGTTATTTTAAGGGCTTTAAAGAGATTGGTGATAAGTTAGGTCCATTCGATATTTGTTTAACGGAATGTGGACAGTATAATAGACTTTGGAGAGAAAATCATATGATGCCAGAAGAATCATTACAAGCATTTTTAGATTTAAGAGGAGGGGTGCTCGTACCCATTCATTGGGGATCTTTTTCCCTCTCTCCACACCCTTGGGATGAACCAGTAGAACGCTTAAAAAAGGCAGCTGCTGGTAAGGATGTTGTGATTGCCACTCCTCAAGTTGGGGAAAGTATTATTCTAGGTGAAGCATTACCAGTCACCGAATGGTGGAAGTAGTGCTCTAAATTTAAGCGCATGTTTAAAGAAGCAATTCAGCAGGTTAGGGAATCTATATTCCCATTATTCCATTTTGGTCCTAAAGGGTATGGAGTCTTAGGCACAGGTTTTTTTATTACTGATCAAGGTCATTTTTTAACGGCTGCTCATGTAATCAATGCCTTGCCAGCTGGGCATCAAATTGGTTATTTGGGCAACATTCCATTGAAAGCGTTTCATAAAAAAGGAATCATTCCTGTGGAAGTGATAAACTTGGATGTAGATAAAGATTTAGCAGTCGGGCTAATTACAGAAGATCAGTTATCACCATTACGCTTAGCGGCTGAAAAAGCTGAAGTCGGTGAGTCGATTTCATTATGTGGCTACCCCTTACCAATGATTAAATTAACGGAGCGTAATGTTAATAAGCAACATAAGGTAGTAGGGATTTCATTAGATGTTACTACTGTGCGGCAGTATTGGCAACCTACCATAAAAATGGATGAATTAAAACCAGACCTTATTCTCAAAAAGAAGTTTAAATCATTTATTACGCAACATGCAGCTCTTCCAGGTATGAGTGGCGGTCCTATTTTTAATACTGTTGGTGAGGTAGTAGGGTTAACATCTGCAGTTTGGCCAAGGAAAATTCCTCTCAAAAATAAGCACGTGATAGATATAGAGAATGGAATCGGCGTCGAGTTAGTGGAGATTTTACAATTTTTAAATGATAGTTTGCGACAGCCAAGCTAATTCCTCCCATTTTTTTGTCAATTTATAAGTTAGTTTTTTACAAATTCAAGTCAATTTATATCCTTTTGCTAAGATGATAATTGGGTAATTCCTCCAAAGGAATGAAGTATATTTCAATGCGTAAAAATGGATAGAATTTTATTTGTTGAGATCAATGCATTGCAGAATATAAATTTAAAAAACAATAAAAAAACTAAACGTTAAAAAATATATAATAAGTAAAATAAATAATGACAAACTATTGTTTTGTAAGAATAACTGAATTACCTTTGAGCTGAAATTACAAAATACCCACTATGTTTATTAGAAAATTTAGGAGAATAAAGACAGTAAGTTCTGTTAATACTCCGATTACGAAAAGACTTTACTAAGAGCCAAAATAGACTTTTAGAAGATTTTGATTAGAGAGCCCATAGGTACACGAGCCTATGGGTTTTTTTTATTTTAAATCATAGAACTAACCTGACTTTTGCTTCAAAGAATGTATATTTATTTCTCTTATATCTGAACCTAATAAAATTGTTCCATGCCTGATTTTTGCCATCTACATTGTCATACTCAGTTTTCATTATTGGACGGAGCTTCAGACATTCCTGGGATGATGAAGAAGGCAAAGGCTGATGGTCAGAAGGCAGTGGCTTTAACCGACCATGGAAATATGTTTGGTGCCTTTAAATTTGTAGCAGAAGCTAAAAAACATGGCATTAAAGCAATCATTGGTTGTGAATTTTACCTAGTTCAGGATCGGTTTATTAAATCATTTAGCCGAGCAAAAGGGGAGTATGATAGAAGATACCACCAATTGCTTTTGGCAAAGAATAGAACCGGTTATCAAAATCTAATCAAGCTTTGTTCACTAGGTTTTAAAGAAGGTCTTTACAATAAATTTCCCAGGATAGACAAAACACTTATTGAAAAGTACCACGAAGGAATTATTGCAACGTCTTGCTGTATTGGAGCAGAAGTTCCTCAACTAATCGTCCAAGGTAGACTAGAAGAAGCAGAGAAAGCCCTCAAATGGTGGCATAATATATTCGGTGAAGATTATTATATCGAACTGCAAAGGCATCACGGGTTAGAAAACCTGGATATGCGTAATGAGCAGGGCCAAAAAGTATATTCTAATAAAAGCCAAGAAGATGTAAATCAGGTTCTTTTAGGTTTTGCTAAGAAGTACAATATTAAGACCATAGCAACTAATGATGTCCATTATTTAGAAGAAGAGGATTCTTCTCCACACGATATATTATTATGTGTCAATACTGGGAGAAATTTACACGAGACCGATCGTTTTAAATTCCCAAGTAGTGATTTCTTTTTTAAGACTAAAGAGGAGATGAACACTATTTTTGGGGATGTGCCTCAAGCGATTGACAATACCATGGAAATTGCTAGCAAAGTGGAGTCATTGGAATTAGTGAGAGATGTTATTTTACCTGAATTTCCCTTGCCAAGCGGTTTCGATACGCAAGAATTGTTTTTAAGACATCTAGCATTTACAGGAGCCAAGCAGAGGTATGGAACCATAACTCCTCAAATAGAAGAGCGGATAAATTTCGAATTACAGGTCATTAATAATTCTGGATATCCAGGATATTTTTTAATTGTCCAAGATTTTACAACCGCGGCTCGTGATATGGATGTAATTGTAGGTCCAGGTAGAGGTTCTGCTGCAGGCTCAGCGGTCGCGTATTGTTTAGGGATAACCAACATTGACCCTATAAAATACGACTTACTATTTGAGCGATTTTTAAATCCAGAGAGGGTATCGATGCCAGATATTGATATAGATTTTGATGATGAAGGCCGATCCAAAGTTATCGATTATGTGATCGATAAATATGGTAAAAATCAGGTTGCCCAAATCATTACCTATGGTACCATGGCTGCGAAATCAGCATTAAGAGATGTGGGTCGTGTAATGGATATCCCATTGCATGAAGTAAATCGAGTGGTAGGTGGATTTCCTAAACAATTAGGAGCCACCTTAAAAGATGTGCTTGCTGATGAAGACATAAATAAAAAGCTAAAGGATAATTTAAACGGCGAAGAAAAAGATAAGGCCTATCAGTTTAGAGAACTGGCTATAGGTCAGAGTGACATAGCCAAAATGATTCAAGAGGCGAAAAAATTGGAAGGCTCGATTAGGAATACAGGTATCCATGCCTGTGGTGTCATTATTACGCCGGATGATATAACAGAGTACATACCAGTTTCGGTATCTAAAGATGCAGATTTATTAGTATCTCAATTTGATAACAGCGTTGTAGAAGATGCGGGATTACTAAAGATGGATTTTTTAGGTTTACGGACCTTATCCATCATCAAGGATGCCGTCAAAATGATAGCTGCTGGACATGATGTCCATATAGAAATAGACGAAATTTCCTTGGAGGATGAGAAAACCTACGAGCTATTTCAGCGAGGTGAAACAGTCGCTGTATTCCAATATGAGTCACCCGGAATGCAAAAGCATCTCAAGAGTCTAGAACCAAGTACTTTTTATGATATCATTGCAATGAATGCTCTGTATCGTCCAGGTCCTATGGAGTACATTGACGATTTTATTGCAAGAAAACATGGTCGTCAAGAAATCAGTTATGATTTAGATGCCATGGAAGAGATTCTCAAGGAAACCTATGGGATTACCGTCTACCAAGAGCAAGTAATGCTACTCTCGCAGAAATTAGCCAATTTTACGAAAGGTGAGGCTGATGTTTTGCGTAAAGCGATGGGTAAAAAGAAGAAGAAACTGATTGATGAGCTCTTCCCAAAGTTTGAAGAAGGATGCGCTAAAAATGGTCACGATCTTGAAAAAGTAAAAAAGATATGGAAGGATTGGGAGAAGTTTGCTTCTTATGCTTTTAATAAATCACATTCCACTTGCTATGCGTTTATCGCCTTCCAAACGGCCTATTTAAAAGCGCACTATCCTGCCGAATTTATGGCCTCAGTACTTAATCATAATAAGAATGATATCTCTAAGGTTACTTTCTTTTTAGATGAATGTCGTCGTATGAAGCTAGATGTTCTTCCTCCAAATGTGAGTGAAAGTTTTCATGATTTTAGAGTGAATGCTGAAGGACAAATTCGATTCGGATTATCTGCATTAAAAGGAGTAGGTGCAGCACCAGTAGAAGAGTTAGTAAGAGCTAGGAATGAAGGAGCTGAGTTCAACAGTATTTTTGACCTTGCCAGAAAACTGAATCTAAGAGTGATGAATAAGCGTTGTTTTGAGAGCTTAGCTTATGCGGGTGCCTTCGATGAATTTGGTGAAACTCGAGCCCAATATTTTAGTCCTTCAGATAAGTACGATACCTTAATCGAACATGCTGTCAAATATGGTAATGCCTACCAAGCTCAAAAAGAATCATCTAAAAATTCTTTATTTGGAGACTTAAGCGAACAATTATTGGATGAACCAAAAATACAGAAGGTTGATGGATGGAGTTCCGTCCAGAAGTTAGAATACGAAAAGCAAGTTACTGGGATGTATATCAGTGGTCATCCTTTAGATGACTACAAATTTGAAATCAAACATTTCATTAATTGTCCACTTTCTAAAGCTGAAGATAAATTAGGCGAGCGTATAAAATTAGCTGGCATTGTAACTGAGGCTCATCATGGCGTATCTAAATCAAGAGGAACGGGATATGTTCGATTTAAAATTCAAGACTATCATGGAAGTTTTGAAGCAGGCTTGTACAGAGAAAACTACATGAAATGGAAGGACTTGATTTTTACTGGTCAAGTTATCTATATTGAAGGCATGCATTCGAAGTATAGAGATCAAGAACGATACTTTTTTAAAATTTTCGATATCAAGTTACTAGAAACCCTTGGAAGAGATCTTACTAAATCGATCACTATTCAGATACCGCTGCAAAAGATCACTGATGAATTCTTAGCAAGGATGAAATCACTTTGTGAAGAAAATCAGGGAAAGATAAAAGTGAAGGTCAATGTAAGTGATCCAGAAGCCGAATACAATATTGATTTTCTTTCTAGTGGTGTGCATATAGATCTGAGTAGACAGTTGATTAATGCTTTTGATGAAATGGAGCTAGGTTATATCTTAAATTAATGTTTAATTCGAAAAACAAACAATTTTGAACTTGGCTTGTTCGTACAATAGTGGTACATCAACAACAACCATATTCTTTATGAAAAAATCGCTTTTTATTGCTGGTATTCTCTTGGTATTTCAAGGTTTTGTTTTCGGCCAAAGTTGGGACCTATCTAACGTGAAAGTTGCTAACAGTTTTGATGAAATCGAAGAGATTTTTGAGGATACTGATGGAAAACTACATGTGATTAATTTCTGGGCCACTTGGTGCAAACCATGTGTTGAAGAAATGCCTTACGTTCAAGGCTTAGTTGAACATTTTTCGGAGGACGAACTGAGTTTAACCTTGGTGTCACTTGATTTTAAGAAAGATGTAGAAACTAAATATTTATCCTTTTTAAATGAACATAAACTTAGGGGAAACAACATTGTATTGTTGGATGGGAAATATAATGATTGGATAGAAAAGGTGGATGATACGTGGTCAGGAGCAATACCTATTACCCTGATAATAAAAGGAAATCAACGTCTTTTTATTGAAACCAGTTTTGAATCAACCGAAGAAATTTTAGAACATATTAATACACTTAAATAATACTTATGACACATTTATTACTTTCTTTATTGTTAACAATATTTACATTCACTCCACCTGTGGAGACAGTGCACGAAGGATATCATGTAGGTGATACTGTAGAAGATTTTAGTTTAATGAATGTAGATGGTAAAATGGTTTCTTTAGCTGATTATCCAGAGGCTAAAGGCTTTATTGTCGTTTTTACATGCAACCATTGCCCATTTGCAGTAATGTATGAAGATCGACTAAATGATCTTTATGACAAATATGAGTCTCAAGGTTATCATATTATTGCGATTAATCCTAATGATCCTGAAGTGAAGCCAGACGATAGTTACGAGGCTATGCAGGTGAGAGCAAAGGAAAAAGGTTTTCAATTCCCATATTTAATGGATGAAGGACAGAAAATTTATCCTGTTTTTGGAGCTACAAAAACACCTCATGTTTATCTATTAGATGGTGAGAAAAAGGTTCAGTACATTGGTGCTATTGACGATAATGCAAGAGATGCTTCAGGAGTAGAAGAGAAGTACTTAGAAAACGCTATTTCAGCTATAATGGAAGGTAAAGTACCAGATCCTGCAGTTACTAAAGCGATAGGATGTTCTATTAAAACAAAATAATTAGCTTTGCCCAAAATTGAACGTATGCGATATCTTTTTTCAATGCTTGTGCTTAGTTTGTTGTTTATTTCGTGTGGAGGAGACACTGCGCAGAACAAGCTAGATTTAATGAAATATGGAATGCCTATTACGATTGCTGCTCCTGAAGGTTCAGAAATTGTGAGTGAGGATTTAGGTTTTATGAAAGATATCACCGTAAAAAGTGGAGATAACTATTTTATCCAAATTTTAGCCGGTGCAGCGATTAAACTTGATCCTGTAAAAATCAAAGAAGAAAAATTAGCAGAGGTAAAGAATGGTCCTTTCTTTAGTAAGATTATAAAAGAAGATGATCATGGCTTTGTGTTTGAGAAAAAGATTGATGAGCAAAACATCAACTATGATTTTAGGCACATACGTATCCAGGGAGATAAAGAATACGTTTTTCAAACAGGCTTAATAGGAAGGTTCACTCAAGCTGATGTGGAGAAAATGTATGAATCTGTGAAATAGAGGTAAATGCTAAATAAAAAAGGGGATGCAAAACTTGCATCCCCTTTTTTATTGGTTTTTTACTGTATTATTATTTTGGCAATTGACTGTTGTTCGCCTTGTTTTATTTCTCCAAAATAGACACCTGGCACATAGTTGCTTACATCTATTTGTAATTGTCCTTGCTCTAGGTTAAATGTTTCAGAAACTTGATGACCTATTATATTATACAACTGAAATGAGATGTTTGAGCCAGTTTGTTGTTCAATATCGATATTAATATATTGCTGACTTGGATTCGGGTAAATTCGGTAATTAGTACCAGCTATTTCACCTGTCGAACTTACATCATTGTTTCCGTTAAATGTTGGGTGTTGTTGGATAAAATCTCCTACGCCATTAGGGACTCTTGCTGATGGTACATTGGTTTCTTGTGGTCCAAAAGAAAGAGAATCGATAAAGGTGCCATCTTCATGAACTAGCATAATATGTTCACCATCTTTAGCCAGTTTAAAGTTTGCATGTAAACCATCCTCACTTCCATTTTCATCTGCCCAGATAATCGTATAACCAAAAGGTTCTAAACTTGCTCCGGGAGGGAACGACCATTTTTGTGGATTATCATAATTATCTGATAAATAGTAATCCTTTAAATCAATCGTGTTTTCTGTATTGTTATACAATTCTATCCAATCGTCAAATTCTCCATCTTGATCCGAAATGGTACTTGTGGAGTCATTTGAAGCTACAAATTCATTAATAACCACTTCTTGCCATTGAATAGGAGAACTAAGTGCTTGACATTCGTGCTGCAGATTGATTAAGTTCTCATTCAGAACCGGAATCCTGTGATTTATAAATTGCTTAACGGCTGGAATGGATCTAACCGAACTATCTACTCCTTCACTAATATCATATACAAAATCTTGAAATGGAAAGTTAGGGAAGGACTCAACTTCTACATCATCATATAATAAATCACCATTTAAATCCACAATCGTGGAGAGTCGATCACTATCAAAGTTACCATCTAATATATCACATACGTAATCGAGGTAACGATCTCTGTATTCGTCTTCTGCTAGTATTTTTTTAATGAGTTCTTTAGCTGGGTTTACATATAATAGTTCAAAGTCGATATAACTTACGCCACTTCCCAATAAGTCTTGTATGTCTTGGAAGAAAAACTCACAGTCATCATTCCAAACATCATCACAGCAATTGGGAGAGAACAGGGCAACCACTTGAAAGGCCTCTTCCTCTGGAGAGTGCGGGCAAGAACCGTTTAATATGGTATTACAGTCCGCGGGTGTAATGCCAGCTTCTAAATCATCATAGAGCTGTTGGCAAAGGAAATCCCATTGACCATAGCAACAAAAATTATAGGTACCTACAACTTCGAGAAAAATTGAGTCAGTGGGTGGATATGGACAAGAACCATCTAAAATGGTAGGACAGCTAGTAGGGTCTGCTGGTGGGTCATTAAAACCTAAATCAAAAGTTTCATTACTGAATGATCCACCCATGGCAAGATTATAATCCCATGGTATCCAAAAAAACTGATCAGATGTTGGTTCGTGATACAGATAATAATTTCTTCCATGATCTAAATACGAGTCCCAGTTATCAGTCATGATATCGATGGCAAGGACACGCAGGAAGTAATCTACATTAAATACTTTCTCGATCTCTTCCTTAAAATTAGCTTGTGATGTTTGGTCTATTACTCGTACAAACTCTATAAAATCAGTCCAATCGTCATCTTCCTCATTGGTCTTTAATGCAATAGCTTGTTTGTAAGTGTTTTTATTTTCACCCAAGTATTCTAGATCAGACCAACCAATGTTTTTAAATAGATTACCTTCTCCAGAAGCAAAGTTGTTTTGTAAAAAAGTAGGATCTACTTGTTCGATCATTACGTATACACCCCAATATTCGTCGTTAAGATAGACTTTGGCGTGAGCTGTTCTTGGTGCTTTAATACCAGCTTCTCGCATCATATTGTAACATACTACATCTCTTTGCATACTAGGATCACCTACACCATTAGCAAGATTAAATTTCTTAATACCATCTATATTTTGACCAGCAACGAATTCATTTAAGTCAACTTTCAAGGACTTCTTAGTTTCATTGGAAGCAAAATAGGATGAGAATCCCTTTTGTCTTAAACCCACATTTTCAATAAGTTCTCCATCAAAGCTAAAGGTACCTTCCAAGTAAGGTGTGTCGGTGGCTACACCGGTTATGGGATCGATTGAATTTTGGTAGTTTGAAGTCAGTATATTCCAAAAATTATTGGTATTAAATTCAAATCTAATTTCATGTAAAATACTATCAGAAAAAAACTGCTTACCAGTCTGGGAAAAAGTGTGGGTAGCAAAGCTCAGGCATAAGATCAGAAGGCTTACTGATTGTTTCATAGGTTAGTTTTAGAATTTGTCTGTAAAGATTTATACTTGAATATCGTAAATTAAATACTCAATTCATTGAATTAATAACAATATTTGGAAGGGTATTATTCTTGAAGACAGAACAAAAGATTTGCAAGAAAAAAGTCAGACCTGTGGTCTGACTCCTTGTTCATGTTCTTTTGAGTATTTTCTCACCGTAAACCAGCATAAAAAATACTGCGAAGCTGAATATAATCATGGGATTGTAATTTTCTAAATTACTCTGATATAACGCAAAATTGCCTTGATGTGTTTTAGTAAGTGGCTAGAATTGTAAGCACAAAGATATATTAAATAAATATATAATGTGTAATCAATTGACAATGTATTTAAAAGAAAAAAGCCTTTGCAAAATATTTTGCAAAGGCTTTTGTATGCTTTGTACTAAAAAGGCTTAATCTTGTTTCAGATTTAAGTCTACTTCAGCAGTAATATCATTATAGAAATTAATGATTGCTTTGTATTCGCCAATCTCTTTAATTTCTTCAGGTAATGAAATTTTCTTACGTTCAATATCAAGACCTAATTGATCTTTAAGCGCATTAGCTACTTGGATGTTTGTTACACTACCAAATATTTTTCCGCTTGTTCCAGCCTTAACTGCAATATTGATGCTCTTACCATCTAATTCTTCAGCCATTTTCTTGTAATCACCTACCTTAGCAGCTTCTTTAGCTTCTTCAGCAGCGATAAGTTTATCTAATTTGCCCAAGTTTGCAGCATTTGCAATCACGGCAAGTCCTTGTGGTATTAGATAATTTCGACCATAGCCATTCTTAACAGCTACTCTGTCATGCTTATAACCTAAATGGTCTACGTCGTTTAAAAGTATTACTTCCATTGTTATTTAGGTTTAAATTATTTCAATAAATCTGTTACATAAGGCAAAATGGCTAGGTGTCTAGCTCTTTTAATAGCAACAGCCACTTTCTTTTGGTACTTAAGTGAGTTACCAGTAATCCTTCTTGGAAGGATTTTACCTTGTTGGTTTACAAACTGAGTAAGGAAATCTGCATCCTTATAATCTATGTGTTTGATACCGAATTTTTTAAATCGGCAGTATTTTTTCTTTTGTTTTCCAATACTAGGATTGGATAGAAATTTTATATCTTCTCTTGAAGCCATTTTTTTCTTTTTTAAAGTTTTACAATATTACTCTTCTTCACCTGTAGCTGCTTTAGCGGCAACGCCACCAACTAAGGTTTTTTGTAATCTGTGCAAATCATTCCATTTAGCTTCTGATGCTAAAATAGATTGCTCTGCCCATGAAGATGGATCGTGGATTTCGTAAGTAGAACCAGCTTTTGCTAGAATCGCTTTGATATCCGGTACTGAAGCTTCACTTAAATCTTTATAAGTTAAGATTCCTGCACCATGTAGCAATTGAGCAATCTTAGGTCCGATACCTTCGATCTTTGTTAAATCTTGTGCCACTTTACGCTTTACTTGATTTTTTTGCTCATCACCTTTTTTCGGTCTTTCTTTCTTACCGATTAATCCGTTCCTTTTGTCTTCATTGTATTTAACTCCATACTTATCTAAACTGATGGTAAGGAATCTCATAATTCGCTCATCACGCTTTAAAGCAAGCTGCATCTTGTCAATGATTCCTGGATCTTCGCATGTGTATTCTATGCAGTAATAGATTCCTGAATTTCGCTTGTTAATTGGATAAGCAAGTTGTCTTAGACCCATTTCGTCATTATGCACAATAGAACATCCTTCTTGGCTGAGCATATCAGAATAAGTCTTTGCTGTCGATTTAATTTCATCGCCTGACAGAACGGGATCGACGATAAAAGTCACTTCAAAATTTCGCATTTAAAGTATATTAATTTAATTAGTTAAAAAGGAGTGCAAAAATAGCATTATTATCTAGTAATTAGCAAGTAAATTTGGAAGAACTAATCTGCGCCTTACTTAATTAAAACGCTTAAAAAGGACTTGGCATGAAACCAATCACTATCTCTGTCTAACATTTTATAGACTTTGATGTTATCTTTGAATAAATTATATATAATAACTTAACATTTATCAGGAATTACAAATCAATACGTTATGAAAAAATATCTTGGATTTTTATTAGTGTTTACTGTACTCTTTGCCACACAGTGTAAACAGACAACCACCATGGCTGACAACCCAGAAAAGAAGGTTTATGGCGAAGATTTTAAAGTAAAAAAAGTTACAAATTTTGCAGATTTAATGGACCAAATGAGTGCAAATGATACCATTCATACGATTCTGCAGGCAAAAGTCGAAGGAGTATGCCAAGTAAAAGGCTGTTGGATGAACTTGGTTTCTAGTGATAAAACTCAGGAGGGCGAAATATTTGTAAAGTTTAAAGACTATGGATTTTTTATGCCATTAGATCTATCTGGTAATGAAGTCTTGGTTAACGGGAAGGCTTACAAAGAAATTACTTCTGTAGATGAGTTAAAACATTATGCAGAAGACGAAGGTCAAACAGCGGAAGAAATAGCTTTAATCACTGAACCGGTAGAGGAATTTAAAATGCTTGCGACGGGTGTCAAGATATTGCCCTAAAAAAAAACTAGTGCCGAGCTAAACTCAGGCACTAGCCAATCATTATAGAACAACTTCCATTAGTATTGCAAATATAATATTAATTTTTTCTTTTTATCAAGTTTAAAATTGTATCAATTTCGACATTCTCCCGAATTAAGTCTATGGCCTTAGCAATTTTCCAAGGTGTACGTCTATTAATTTTTACTTCAATCTTGCTGATTTTTAAGACAGCTCCATAGGTATCTAGATGGGTCCGAATTAAAGGTATACGATTATTTTCTATGTATTTTATACTGAAATTCGATATTTTATCTTTCCCTGTAACAACAATTCCAGATAGGGGAGCCTCATCCAAACCTTGACTCTTTGTATACTGCTTTAGTTTTTTGATTGAAGTGTTTAAATCCCTTGGACTCACAACTAAAAGCATGTTTTCTGACCCCTCAAAATCACTATAATTTAGTAAAGAACCTGCAATAATTTTTTCAACTTTTTGATATCCCTTTTCATTGAAGTATTCTATTGTACCAGCAATAGCATTATTAACTGTCCAAATTAATGGGTAAGCTAAAGTTTGGTCATATGGCACAACACCTAGTAGTTCGATACCTTTCTTAGTTAGCCACTTACCAACATACTCCTCGACCTTATCTTTTTTAGAAGGAATGACCTTATTGATTATGACACCAATGACCGAAACACCTTCTTCCTTAAATATGGACAAACATAAATTGAGCATATCAATCGTCGATCCTATACCTCCTTCTACAATCATAATTACAGAAGCATCTAATAACTTAGCTACCTTCGCATTAGAGATATCAGCGATACTTCCTACGCCTGGATGTCCCGTCCCTTCATATATAATAAGATCATGTTCCTTTTTTAGCTCAGTATCTGCATATCTAATCATCCCATCTAAATCGTATTTATTGGGATCATCTAAAATTTCCTCGGTTGCACCTTTACCTAAAATAACTGGACTATGAATATCGGGTTGAATATCGACTTTTAGTAAATCTGCAAATAGGACTGTATCCTTATCTACCTTTTTATCGTTTACTGTTAAATGCTTCTGTCCCACTGGTTTACAGTAGCCCACATTCATTCCAGCTTTATGATAAGCTGAAACTAAACCCAAGGTTGATGTCGTTTTACCTACATGTTGGCTTGTCGCAGCCACATAAATATTTTTATAAGCCATATTTTAGCTTTAAATTTTAAGAAGAGTGAATATAACCAAAGTGCAGCTAACTAATCCAAAGTATCAATTTTTATGTGTTTTGCTTAGCTGCTTAATTTTCACTTCTTATTCCTTCGCTCAAGAAAATCAACACAAATTTTCGGGAATAACCATGGTTGCACCTCCAAGTCCAATTGATCAAACATCTCTGGGGAAAATTGCATCAGTAAATGCGGCTTGGGTATGTTTAGTGCCTTATGGCTTTATTAGGGAAGGCGGCACAGATGTTAGATATAATCTTAATTTTCAATGGTGGGGTGAGAAAGAAGAAGGGATTGTAGAATCCATAAGACTAGCAAAAAGCGAAGGACTAAAAGTGATGCTAAAGCCTCAAATTTATATGCATGGAAAGTGGATTGGAGATTTAGCCTATACGAATGAAAAAGATTGGCTTGCTTTTGAAAAATCGTACAAAGCATTTATTATGCATTGGTCTGATATTGCTGAGAAAGAAAATGTAGAACTCTTTTGTGTAGGCACAGAGATTAAACTTTCAGCTCAGCAGCGAGAAGCATATTGGAGAGAACTGATTGAAGAAGTTAAGGCAGATTACTGCGGCTTACTTTGCTATAGTTCAAACTGGGATGCGTATGAACAGGTTCCATTTTGGGATGCGCTGGATTTTGTGGGTGTGAGTGCTTATTTTCCACTAAGCGAAAAGAAAACACCGAATGTAAAGCAATTAAAAAATGCCTGGTCTGGGCACCTTGAAGAATTAAAAAGGTTTAGTGAACTTAAGAACAAACAAATACTGTTTACTGAGTATGGTTATCTGACTGTCGATGGATGTGCGGGTAAAACTTGGGAATTAGAGAAAAAAATACAATCCTTAGCTAAAAATGAACAGGCACAAGCTAATGCTATTGAAGCTTTATTAGCCAAGTTCTCTGAAGAAGCATTTTGGGCGGGAGGTTTTTTATGGAAATGGTTTCCTGATGGTATGGGCCACGAAGGATATCCTGATAAAGATTACGATCCTCAAGGTAAAAAAGCCGAAAATGTACTTAAGGAATGGTATGGAAAAATGAACGATGGAAATAATTAAAGACACACAACTTCTAATAGATAGAATTCAAGTTTATAAAAGTGAAGGAAGATCGATAGGTTTTACGCCTACCATGGGTGCTTTGCATTCAGGTCACATATCTTTAGTCGAACCGTCACTGGCAGAAAACGACATTAGTATCGTTTCTATTTTTGTCAATCCTACACAGTTTAATGAAAAGTCAGACCTAGCAAAATACCCAAGAGATCTAGAGACAGATGCTAAATTACTAGAAAAAGCAGGCGTAGATATTCTGTATGCGCCGACTATAGATGGCATTTATCCGGATGGTAGTGATTATAAAGTGCAGCTTGATTTAGGAGAAATGGTCAGGGTGCTTGAGGGCGAACATCGACCTGGGCACTTCGAAGGTGTTTTGCAAGTTGTCAAGCGATTACTGGATATTGTAGAGCCGAATCATTTGTATATGGGACAAAAAGATTTCCAACAATTTTCGTTGATCCAAGCCATGATATCCAAGCTAAATTTAGAGGTGAAACTTCGCGTTTGTCCCATTAAAAGAGCGGCTAATGGATTAGCCTTAAGTTCGCGGAATCGACGACTTTCGAAAGAAGGGACTTTGCTCGCTTCCATCATTCACATGACATTGACCCATATAAAAAATCATTTTCAGGAGAAATCAGTGGAGGAATGGAAAGCTTGGGCGATGGAAAACTTGTCTAATGAGTGGAGTGATCCAGAATATTTTGAATTCTCAGATGGCTTTACTTTGGCTAATGTCATTGACAAAGAAAATCATAACTATATTGTCGCAAGCACAGCTGTTTGGATTGAAAAGGTGCGATTGATTGATAATATGATCATTAAGAAAGTAGACTAATAACGAACTAATACTATTTTTGCAAGATGTTTTTACAAATACACAAATCAAAAATTCACCGAGCTACAGTTACTCAAGCAAACCTTAACTATGTTGGGTCGATTACTATCGATGAAGACATTATGGAGGCGGCAAAATTAATGGATGGCGAACGCGTTCAAATCGTAAACAATAATAACGGAGAACGCTTAGAGACCTATGTGATTCCAGGCGAGCGAGGAAGTGGAGTTATTTGCTTGAATGGTGCTGCTGCACGAAAGGCGGAAATAGGTGATGTGGTTATTATTATTTCTTATGCATTCATGACACCAGAGGAGGCAAAGGACCACAAAGCAACAACCGTATTTCCGGACGAGCACAATAAACTCTAGCCTTTTTTGAAGTTAAAATCACTGATTACATATGTGCTTTTTATAGGTATTGGATTCTTGATTCTATATCTATTGTACCAGTCTCAGCAGGCAGCTTATCTGGAGGAATGCACACTAAAAAACATACCTACTGCCGATTGTAGTTTAATGGACCGAATTATCGGGGATTTTAAGTCAGCAAATTGGATCTGGATAGTTATTGTCACGATTATTTTTATGATAAGCAATGTGTTTAGAGCCTTGAGGTGGAAACAAATATTTGCCACTGAAAATTATCATCCAAGTACTTTAAATGCAGTAGGAGTACTAATGGTTGGCTATTTTGCAAATCTTGGATTGCCAAGGGTAGGTGAAGTTGTAAAAATGGGCTTGTTGTCGAAATATGAATCCATTCCCATTGAAAAAGTAGCAGCTTCAGTCGTTATTGATCGATTGATGGATATTCTGAGTTTACTGGTGGTCATTGCATTGAGTGTTGTTTTAGCTAGGGAAGTTTTTGCAGATTTTTTAAGTGCAAATTTAGATTTGAGCACCTTATGGATAATGGGTATTGTAGCCATTCTTGGTGGATTATTTGGCTTGTTTTGTTTGTATATGTTAAATCGCTGGTACAAGCAGGGAAAGTTAAACAACAAGTGGTTAAAGTTGCTAGTGGAGAAATTAAATGGCTTTGTGGAGAGCTTGCTGTCTATTCGCAAGATTAAAAATGTGCCCTTATTTATAGCTTACACTATGGGTATTTGGGTTTGCTATTATTTAATGACCTACTGGTGTTTTAATGCCTTTGCGCCAGTGGCCCATTTAGGTGCAACGGCTGGCTTGGTAGTCTTTCTTTTTGGTACCTTGGGTATGGTTTTTCCTTCACCTGGAGGGATGGGAAGTTATCATTTCTTAGTTATTCAAGCTTTATTGCTGTATGGAATCAGTAGTTTAGATGCTAATTCTTTTGCCTATATCATTTTCTTCTCGATTAATATTTTTTGCAATGTTTTCTTCGGTTTATTGTTCCTTATCTTACTGCCGATTTACAATAAATCACGAGCATGACCAAGCACAAAATTTATACTGATTTGTCGAGTTTTATACTAAGGCTAAATGAGCTTAGAATGCAAGGAAAATCAGTCGTCTTTACTAATGGGTGTTTTGATATTCTACACAGTGGTCATGTACAATATTTAGAGGAAGCTGCCGCCTTAGCTGATATTTTAGTGTTAGGGGTCAATGATGATGCATCCGTAAAAGCACTTAAGGGTGAAAAACGGCCCGTAAATCCATTAGAAGATCGCATGGTAGTCTTAGCTGGTTTAGCTAGTTTAGATTTTGTAATTCCGTTCGGAGAAGAAACACCATTGAAACTAATCAAAGCTATCCAACCAAATGTGCTTGTTAAGGGTGGTGATTATACGATCGAGACCATTGTGGGCGCAAAGGAAGTTATGGCTATTGGAGGTAAAGTAAAGGTACTCAGTTTTAAAGAAGGTGTTTCTACGTCTAGTATCCTATCAAAATTGGAAAACTCAAACGACTAGTCTCAAAATATTTATTGTTATTTTCAATGCAATCATAAGCATTGATGATTATTAAACCTATTTACAAAAATAGATTATGCAGAATTTACTCGTTTTGTTTGTTGTCATTTTGTTTTCTTCGAGTCTTTTTAGCCAAACGCCAACCTGCCTACAAAATGCTAATCATCCGGGATATCAAACCCTGATTCAAGTCATCGGCGCTGATACGATTGTAAGAGAATATATTTTACATGTGCCGGCTGAATATGATGAAAACTCAGGTAGTTCCTTGGTGGTGAATATGCATGGATTTGGAGATTGTGCTGCTGATTTTGAAGAAGCTGTTGGAGAATATTATGGCTTTAATGCTCTAGCGGATGAAGAGAATTTTCTGATTGCATATCCGCAAGGAGCCTATAGACCAGAAAAGGAAGATAATTATTGGGAGCCTGGAGATAATGGGGCAAGTAATATTTACGAAAATGATGTGTTTTTTATTAATGAACTAGTTACTGAAATAAGTGCGAAGTATAATGTAAAACAAGATCGAATTTTTGCCTGTGGATACTCAAATGGTGGGATGATGGCCTATAGTTTAGCTTGTAATAGCAGCGATGTTTTTTCGGCCATAGGTATAATGTCTGGAACCATGTTAGAAGAAGACTGCACCTTGGAAAGCCCTATCCCTATTATAATATTTCATGGAATAGGAGATGAAGTTTTACCTTATTACGGAAATGACTGGTATCAATCTGTAGAACAAGTGGTTAATTATTGGCTAGGCGTAAATAACTTGCCATCCGAGCCACATGTAACTAATGAGCTTGAAAATGGAAATGTAATTATTGACCAATACATCGGCGAACAAAATGCTTGTCTGGAGTTGTTTACTATCATTGAAGAATTTGATAAGCCTGGGGATCATGTTTGGTTTAGTGAAGAGATAAGTAATAAAAGTCCAAGTGAAATAATGTGGTTGTTTTTTTCTGAGCCATGTAGTTTAGGAACTTCGAATGATGATTTAGAATTAGGCTCAACCATTACTATTAGTCCAAATCCATGTAAGGATATGCTTAGGATTGAATCCACTTCACATATAGGGGAGGCTATTAATATTTACGATATGCAAGGGCGGCTGATGATTGCAGATAGATTAGAAAAGACGCCTAAGATTGTTAACACTAGTCGTTTAGCTTCTGGCATTTATTTTATCCACTTTAATGGAGAGCTTAGAAAGTTGATTAAGTTGGATTAGATTAATCTATTTCGCTTAATTTTTCTTTGGAGCACCATTTTCTCCTGATGGGGTTGAGTTAGACTTGTGGCCTTTTACCGGTGTTGTTTTAACTTGGAAGATTGAATTAATCAGAGAAGCAACCTTACAAGTAATTTTGAGAAAGATAAACAGGATGACGCAATTATTTTCCCTAATCCAAGTTCAAATTACATTACTATTGATTCAAAGGAAAATATGAAAAGAGCTCTGTTTTATGATACAAAAGGAAATATCAAAAAAGAACTTTATGATTTTGAAGATGATAATGAGATAGATGTTAAAGACCTGGATGTGGGTGTTTATTTTGTTCGAATTTTTAATACTACTGGCTTTGACCTTAAAAAACTGATAATAGCACGATGAGAAAAGGTTTAGTATTGTCTTTTCTAATTTTATTTGGTTATACTAAAGTTTTTGGACAAAATGCAGAAATAATAGAAACACCAAGTAATTCTATTTGGCCGCAAGAAATTCATTTTTTAGAAAATCAAAGTGTCAATATTTTGATTTATTATGTTGAAGAAGATTTTAGTATACATTCTGAAATTATTTTTAAAAATGAATCAATTGAAGAAAGATATTCCCTTGATAATTTTGCGGCCATTAATTTAAAGAGCAGGAATTCATATCAATATATTGGAGGAAGAGGCTATGACGAAGAAGGGGAAATTGTTCCAAAGCTTGTTAAAATTGATGAAGATTTTAATGTGATTTGGCAAGAATTTTTAAGCATACCAGGTAAAACTACCTACTTTGAAAATTTTGAAGTAACTGAAGAATATATTTATGTTCTCTGTTCAGTTGTAGAAGACAATCTTAGCAAAGTGGGGCTGATAATGCTAGATTTAGAAGGCCAATTTATTTCATTTCAAGAATTTGATTTTGGATTATCTTCAACAAGGCCACAAAAAATAATAGAAGCATCAGGCAAAATATTCATTACACATAGTGCTTCAACCTTTTTTTCTGGGAAAGTGGCTATTTCTAGTTTTAGCCTAGATGGTGAATTTATTGATACTTATGTTTCGCCAACGGAATATGTTGAAACAGAAAGACCAGTGAACCTCGTTTGGGATAACACAAAACTAATATTGCAATATCAGTACATACAAGAAGAAGATGTAAACTCTAGTCCATTTGCACATAAAGTAATCTTTTTGGATTTAGAACTTAACAACATTAATGAGTATACCTATTTAAGTAATTCCCAAAACAAACAAGATTGGATATATAAATCTATGATTGATGGCGTTAACCAATACTTTGTAGGATTTAGTATAGATCTTAGCTCTAATGAAAGATCAGGCCTAATTTATAAACAAGAAGATTTAAATCTGATTTGGCAAAAAAGATATTTCTCTCCATCATTAAGTAATCAAGAAAAATTCAATGGAGAATTGATAGATATGGTTTCGGACAGTAATGGTAATTTATACTGTATAGGTCTTATATTAAATCAAAAGAAAGATCTTTGGTTTTTGAGATTAAATAGTGAAGGTTGTTTTGATAATATCGAAGATTGCCAAGAAATCAACGTAAAAACTGAAAATTCTGTAAAAAAAGAAAGTTGCACTACCATTTTTCAAATTCAAAATATTAATCAAGAACTATTAGTCAAGTCTGAAGAAGAAATTCAAGCATATTTTTTGATCGGACCTAGTGGGGAAATTATAAAATCAAGAAAAAAATTGAAACAAAAATCTTTTGTGATAAATACGAACTTACTTTCAGGAGTTTACTATTTACAAACAATCAATAATTTGGGTTCAAGGTGCGTGACTCCAGTATATATTGCAAACTGATGGATAAGTGCTTACCTAGCAATTATTATAAAATTGATTTGATTTTTTCAAATCACCTGCTTTACCTTGAACAATTAGAACATCTAATTTTTCTTTAATAATCTCATATTCATATGGTGATTTTGCCAATTTTAAGGCTTTTTCTAAATAAGCAAGCCTGCCCTGGTTGTTTGTTTCTAACTCCGCTAATAAACTAAAATAGAGGTGAGATTTAGCCAGGTCTAGTTTTTTAGCTTCTTTCAATGCTTCTTTTTTGGATCGAGCTTTAGATAGGGCGTAAGTCCGATTTAGTGCGGCAATAGGAGAGTATTCTGTTTGTAATAGGTAGTTATAGAGCTGCAATATTTTTTCCCATTTTTCTGAACTATCGTCTTGTGTATGCCAGTAAGCTATAGCAGCCTCTAGGTGATATTTACTTAGGTTTTCCCCAACAGAGGCTCGATTTAGGTAGTATTCGCCTTGAGTAATCAGCGACTGATTCCACAGCGAGCGATCTTGGTCATCATACAATACAAATTGCCCATCTGGAGTTAGTCTCGCCTCCAGTCTTGATGCATGGAAGCACATAAGAGCTAATAGTGCATTTACTTTTGGGAGATTTGTGGCCTTGTTGTTACAAAGTAAGAGATTTAAACGCATAGCCTCCAAGCATAAATCTTTACGAATGGTCTCTTGGATATTAGCGGAATAATAACCTTCACTAAATAATAAATAAATAGTTTTTAATGCTGTGTCGAGTCGTTCTTCTATGGCATCTTCTGGTGGTAATTCAAAGGCGACTTGCTGATCTTTAAGTTTTTGTTTAGCTCGGTATAATTTTTTGTTGATAGTTTCTTTGTTTGACAACAAGGCGGCAACTATCTCATCGATTCCGAAACCACATAGAATACGGAGCGCTAAAGCTATTTGTGCATCTTCCTTTATGGATGGGTGACAAATGGCAAAGATCATTTTTAGTTGGCCATCTTGGATGCCTTCATCATTAAAATCAAAAGCTTGTTCTGTCGATGTTTCCGTCATGTAGGCAACATCCGGGTCGACCTTATCTCGCTTTATTTTTTGACGTCTAAAATGGTCCCTTGTTTTATTTTTTGCTACGGTATGAAGCCATCCCACCTGATTATCCGGAATCCCTTTTTTACTCCAAGTCTCAGAGGCAAGCAGAAAAGTTTCTGAAACAATATCCTCTGCTAATTGCATATTAGACATCCCAAAAACAGAACAGAGTACAGCAACTAATTTACTGTACTCTGTTCTGAATAAATTGGGTATAAGTTCGTTCGTATTCATATTAATTCCATGCGTCTAAAATTCCTCCCATTAAGGCAAAACATAGAACCCAAAATACAACATTTAGTAAGATATTTTTACCGGTACTTTTTTGGAATAAACCAAGTGAAATAATCACAGGTGCTACTAATGTTAGAGCAAACATGCCTGCATGAAGCGCCCCGTGTCCAAACTGGTGAAAGCTGTTAAATATCATTTCTCCCGCATCGTTTACGTTTTTATGCATAAACTCGATATTGAACTTAAGGAAAAAAGAAACAACTAGAGAGAGTAATAGAGCAGATCCATAAATCAGTCCTTCATTACGACCTTCCATGTCTTGTTTAGTAAATCCTAAAGAGGCTAACCATGGTTTTCCGAAAAGAGGTCCGTAGTAAATAGCACCTAAAACATTAGGAACAAGAGCAGCAACGATGATAGCAAATATGTTTAATTCTGGCATGATATAAAGTTTTTTAAGTTTAAAATATTTCTGTTAAGTTTTTAAATAATCTAAGTTGTCCCGCCCGTCATTGACGGGACATTTTTACTTAGAGGTTAGCTTAGCTAAGGGTGTTTATTAAAGATCTAATTCCATAAATGATCTGACTTCCACATGACCACCTTCTGAAAGGATTGGACAACCTTTAGCCATTTCTACAGCTTCTTCTTCTGAGGCTGCTTTTACAATAATGTAACCTCCAATAATTTCTTTTACTTCAGCATAAGGCCCATCTGTGATTACATTTCCAGGTTTTACAACTTTACCTGTATAGCCTAATTGGTTAGTGCTCATAAATTTTCCCTGAGCAGCAATCCCACCGATCCAATCTTGCCATTGTTTAATGCTGGCTGCAATGTCTTCTTGAGTTGGTTGGTAATTTGGATTTGGTACGTGTCTGAATAACATCATAAATTCTTTCATTTTCTAATTTTTTTAATTGTTAATAATTCGAAATTCACCCACATGACGAATGAGTATTTCTCAATTGGACAAAACAGAAATATTTTTTTAAAAAACTTTTTTTCAAGCGCTAGACTGAGCGCTAAAATTTCGCTAAAAGTAAGCAATAGTGGGCTTTTGGGATGCAAATATTTTTTTTGAAAAAAAGTAAATTATTTTTTCAATGTTAGATCATCTGAGTAATAATTCCTTTCATTTTTTTACTCAATAGTCTTATTTGATGAAGATATCCACTGTGTCCTATGGATTGATTATCATATCTTCTATCCCACCTTCTTATTCCATCATCTATAACTATGTTACGAGCTGATGCAATTAAATTTCCCCAACGATCATAAATTGCATATTTTGTAAAACTTTCCAAGTATTATCAGGACATGAAAAATGCTATAAGTGCTATGCACTCCTTCCGTATTAAGTGGTCCAATGTTGATGGAACATTAAACAAGCGTGGATCTTTCTTTTGCTCAAAAAATAAAACAGCGTATGAATAATCTTATATGGAGAGCCAGATTTCGACTAATTTTTGTTTAAAACTTTGGGTCATTTGGCAGCGTAAAATTAAATAGATGCATTATCATTATATAACTCCATTAAAATGCAAAGCAAATATATCTTTCTAATTGTCTTTTGGATTTTAGCTACAGCAAGCTTAATAGCTCAGGATTGTCCTGATGGAGAATTTCGGATTAAAGGAAAAATAGAGTCCTATTGTGGCTTTCCAGTCGAGGGAGCTATCGTCGAACTTAGGTATGTGACCAATAATAATACAGTTTGGGTGAGTACAGATAAGTCAGGATGTTACGATTTAGGTTGTTTTCCAGCCAATCAAGATTATTCGATCACTGTTTCTGAAGAAAGTAACTATTTGGATGGAGTTAGTGAAGCGGACAATGAGCTGATTCGAAATCATATCTTAGGTATTGACCCCTTTACAAATCCTTTTCAATTAATTGCAGCGGATGTTGACCTTTCAAATGGGGTGTCTTCACTTGATGTAGTGATATTAGAAAACTTAATCACAGGTCAAAGCACAACATTTCCTAATGCGCCCTCATGGCGATTTTTTCCAACTGAACTCCTCGAACCTACTAATCCAAGCACTTTTATAGAGTTTTATAGTATCAGTAATTTAGATAAAGACCACTTAAACCTTGACTGGATTGGAGTCAAGTTGGGAGATGTAGATTGTGAAGAGAATTATGGCATATTGACCTTTCTTGATGATGCCTGTGTAGAACAAGTTGATGTGGTTTGCTCTCTTGTTGATTCACAAGCTGAGCAAGTTGTACTCGAGGAATATCAATTTTGTATTGGTGATACAACAACGATTTCAATCGACAGGGAGGCTATTGATAGCATATTTGGGCCTAACTTTTATACTTATCAAGTAAACCTAACTAATCTAGGTACGATTATTAACCAAGATGATAGTAATTACACCATTGTTTGGGATAAGCTAGGAAACGAATGTATTTGTTTGACAATTACAACAATTGATTGGACTAATGATGAAGTTTTAGAGCACCACGAATGTTTGGCCTTTAGAGTTCATGAGTATGGTCAGCTAATCATTGAGGAGGCGACAGGATTAGAAGATTCTGCAACGATCTGTAATGGGGAAACTATAACCTTTGAGGAAGTAAGTGGTTTAAGTAGCGACTTGAAGTGGTATCTTGATAATGGTGAGACTTATTTTGGAAATGAACTGAGCCTTTCATTTGACATTCCGGGCATATATCAACTGAGGGTAGAGGATGCTTCAGCATGTCATTGTCAACTACCAAGTACTTTTACCATCGAAGTCCTACCTGGCGAGACTCCATACATTACCTGTATAGGAGCTATATGTGTTGTAGATACGGCAACTTATTATTCGGGTATTTTATGTGATGAATATTATTGGGAAACAAGCCCCAATGGGAATATAGTAGATGGAGGAAATGTGGGGGATGCTTATATATCTGTAGTTTGGTCCAATAATGATGATGCTAGCCTTACATTGAGCACACCTGGATGTTTAGAGGATGCGTGTTCGGAAAATGTAACACAAACCATAGATGTTGTAGGTGGCATAGAAGATATCACAGGTTTGGAAATAGTGTGTTGGAATGATAGAAGCGTGTATTCTATACCATTAATTGATGGTGTTGACTACCAATGGACTGTCGATGATTACGGAAGTATCATTGCTGGACAGGGAAGCAACACGATTTCGGTGCAATGGGGCGATAATTACCAGCCCGCGCAAACTAGTATACATGTAGCCTACGAGAATTGTGCACTTGGATGTAGTTCTAACTCTTCACTGGATGTTTCGATTCTACCTAAAGTAGATATTCTAGGATTTAATAACATTGAATGCCAAAATCAGCTTGTAAGCTTATACAGCAGTATTACTGGTTTAGCTTTAGATTGGACAGTGACAGCACCAGATGGTTCTACTAGCTTTTATCCATCCGTGAGCTTTATAGATATTGTTACTTTACAGTTTGGAACTTATTTGGTTTCTGGACACAATCCTGCTAACACCAGCTGTAATAGTCAGGTAGATATATCCTTTGAATCTTTAGTGTTTGATGATATTGATCTCGGGTACATTCAAGGGCCGGAACCGATATGTAAAAACTATCCTTCCTTTTACGAATTGTCCCCTGCAAACCTCTTGTATGACATCCATTGGACCTTTATTGATGGAAGTCTTCCTCCTTATGAATTGACAGGTCGAGAAGTAATAATGACTTGGACTACAGACGGGCCATACGAGATTAATGTTCATTATGAAGATCCAAATACTGGCTGTGCAGGACAGACAACTATGCTGGTTTCTGTGCCTGACATACAAATTAGTTCAGTAGATACAAGCTGCATTCACTCGACATCACAGTACAATATTGAAAATACGGATGGTCATGTGGTCCAATGGCAAATTAATCCATCTCAAGCGGGTAGTTTTATAAATACTGATAATACATCAGCCGAAATATTATGGTCAATAGCTGGTTCCCATCAGTTAGATGTGATTTTATGTGATGTTGTAAAAACGGTGTCGGTAGAAGTCCTTCCAGAACCGGCGATCAACTTTAATTTTGATCCGCAGGTTTGTTTTGGTGAGGATGGAACCATTGAACTATTGCCCATGCTAGGTCAATCAATGTCCGTTCGAGATCAGGATGGTTTATTGATCCAACAAAGCTCACCTTTAACGGTAGCTCCTGGTATATATACCGTAGAAGTTACTAATGAGTTTGGCTGCATTGACAGCAGTCATCTTGAAATTGTAGAAAGACAAGCAGTAGAACTAAATATTTCGAGTCCAGGTCATTCAAACTCTTTATGTAATAATCTAGCCATTTATGAAATGTTTTCTGATGTAACCCCGGGTGTCTTTACTTACCAATGGTTTTTGGACGGACTGCCCATTCCAGGTGCAACAGGGAGTAGCTACAGCTCCAGTTTAGAAGGCACATATCAACTTGTAAAAACGGATATTTTTGGTTGTTCGTCTGAATCGAATGTCTTGATTTTTGCTCGATGTACCGGCGGAGGTGGAGGAACAAATAATTTAGATCCCGTCACACTTGATTTTACCAATATCGAGTGTCATGATCTTACGTTTGAAGTAGTACCTCCATATAATAGTACTAGTTTCAACTGGGATTTTGACGATCCTCAAAGTAATAACAATTCGGCCACTGGAATTCAGGTTCAACATGAATTTAGTAAAGCAGGTTATTATACTGTTTTGGCTTATGGTACAGACTCTCCGGAAATTGGCGTTATAAGTATTACTATTCCTGTTGTACCCGATTTTTATTTTGAAAAAACATGCCCTTTTGATCCAGTTTATTTCTTTGACCAATCATCATTTCTGCCTGGTGAGACAGGCTTTACTTATGACTGGGATTTTGGTGATCCAGCTTCTGGAGTTGATAATACTTCATCCTTAACTAATCCCACTCATATTTTCAGTGGTGAAGGCAACTACACAGTAAGCTATACGGTCAGTCATTCATCTGGTTGTTCTTCGACAATAAGTAGAGAAGTAAATATTACTGACTACGAAAATGGTCAGATCGTATCGACTATAGTCAATTGTGTGGGTAATAGCCTTTCTTTTTCTTTCAGTGAAAATACCGATGGATTAGAATACTTATGGGATTTTGGTGATCCAACATCAGGTGTAGCTAATAATTCTAATCAAGTTAATCCATATCATCGCTTTGAAACGGCTGGGGTTTATGATGTTAGTCTAAGCTTAACTGACCCTTTAGTTTGCACCTATGTGATTAATGAAAGCATAAGCATTGTTGACAATACTCTAACTGGCACAATAGCGGTAAGTGGTAGCATTCCCAAATGTCCAGATGAGCTAATTACGCTAAGCTCTTCAAGTGCTGATTCATATCTATGGTCAACTGGCGAAACAAGTCAAGATATTCAAATTGGAGAGTCAGGGATTTATACATTAACTATAACTAATGCGGAAGGCTGTCAATATACTCCAGAAGCCATTGCAGTAACCACGATTCCGATCGACGAATTGCTGATTTGTGGGACTAAAATTGATCCAAATAATGGAACGATTAAACATTGTGATAGCCTAACTATTTGTCAAGGAGAAGCCTTTTTTCTTGAAGTCGAAAACTATCCGGGAGCCAACTTTGAATGGTTCGATGGGACCACAGGGACTGAATTGTCATATAATGCACTGTCATCTTTACCACTTGGTGTGCACTATATTGATGTTACGGTCAACTTAGCTGCTCAGAACTGTATCGCAGCACTTGAACCATTTAAGGTTACCATTTTACCGACACCTGATGCCCCGAAAATAGAAAATGACAATACTTTGAGTTGTGAAGGAAGCTTGCATCGCTTAAGTGTTACCGATCCAGTTGAGGGCTTAACTTACCTTTGGAGTACTGGAGACATTGGACAAACTATAGAAACTTATGCTTCTGATGTATACTTTGTAAATGCCATAAATTCATCAGGTTGCCGGGTAAAGAGTAATGAAATAATTATCCACCCATTACCGAAAACACCAGCCTGGGCAGGAGGTTGCAGAGAAGTTTGTTTCCCAGTAAGCTACTGCATAAATCTTCAATCAGATTATCAATATACGCTTATACATAATGGAGTTGATGAAGAAAGCATAGATAACTCAGCAAGCGAAATACAGTTTGATGAGCCTGGTGAATATCAAATAGAAGTTAGCTCAGGGGATGGTTGCAGCAACATAACGGATATTCTTTCACTAGCAGCTATACCTGAAGATCAATCAGTTCAAGGAATGGTTTATTTTGATAGTAATTGCAACGGCATATTTGATGCTCAAGATTACTATTTAGAAGACGTGCCAGTGCTCTTAACCATAGGAAATACCACCATTGCTTCACAACTGACAGACCTTAATGGTGCTTACCAATTTACCAGCATTTCTAACAGCAATATGACTGTGCTTATAGACACTACAGGTTTAGATTTTGTGGTAGGCAATTCTATAAACATCCCACTGGTTTTTGAAGATTGCATTGAAGCAAAAAATATAGATTTTCCGCTACAACCAGCTTGCCAAATTTCTGAAGAATTTGTCATGCTAGAAGTTTGTAAATACGAAATGGCTTTTTATAATGCCATTGGTTACCAGGCAGGAACCATTGATACCTTAAGTTTTCAAACCGCAAAAGGTTGTGATTCGCTCATTATCATCGAAGTCAGTGAACTGCCTCAACCGACAGTGATGTATAACCTGACTCATGCTTGTAGCGATGAAAATAATGGAGAAATACAAATAGAAACTTCTTCAGAGGTCGAGCTCTGGGAATTGGATGGCATGATGATAAGCAGTGCAGATATCGATGACATTAATCTTTCTATGGGCCCACATCAACTGATCATAAGTTCGGCTCAAGGTTGCAAAGACACGTTAGAATTTAACATTGAGACAATAGCAGAGCCAGACATTGAACTAAATACCACATCTTCGTGCGAATTCGATGAAAGCGGATCAGTAAGCATTTCGAATATTGGAGGCACAGCAATATCTACTGGATTAGAGCCAAATCAATTGAGTGATTCAAAACTATTGTATGACCAACTTCCACCTGGGATGTATACCATGTATGTGGAGGATAGTCTAGCTTGTTTATATAGCTACCCTTTTGAAATTTTAGCATTGGAGCAAGCTGAAATTTCGATTGACATTCAAAACTCATGTGAAGATCAAAATCTCGGTTCATTATCGATTAGCCTTATTTCAGGACAGGCAGAATTTGGATTAAATGACCAAACAACTTTTACAGATCAACTTAGCTATTCAGATCTTCCAGTAGGAAATCACATTTTGTACATACATAACATAAATGGATGTTTAGATAGCCTTTCCTTTGAGATAAATAGTATTGAAAACCCTGATCTAGAAGTATTAATTGATGTTGAGTGTGATCCGATTTTGTCGGCTAATGCAACGATTATTGGAGGTGATCCAAGTATGAGTTACTCGCTAAACGGCTTAGACTATCAAGCTGAGCCATATTTTGAAAACTTACTAGAAGGAGACTATACTTTATTTTATGTGGCTATAGAAGATTGCATTTTTGAAAAACCATTCATAGTAGATCCTATGACGGGCATAGAAGTCGAACTATTTACGAAGGCTGCTTGTGTAGGAATGGAAAATGGAGTATTAGAAATCACCCCGATTAGTGGTGTGGACTTAGTCTTTGAATTAGATAACTCAGGCAGTACATTTACTGATCTCTTAGTATCCGGTTTAAACCCTGGTGAGCATCTACTAACTGTTCAAGATGCCCAAGGTTGTCTTTTAAATTTACCTTTTACGATTGAAGAAGTACAAGAAATCTTGGTCGATTACTTAGTAACTCCATCATGTGAAAATGACAGCACAGGAACCATAGAAATAATAGGATTAAATCCAGGAGATGAAATAACCACGGCAGATGGAGAGGCCGTAGAATTATCCATGCTCGAAGGACTTCCTCCTGATATCTATAACTTTATACTTACTTCAGCAGAAGGTTGCCCATTCCCGTTCTACATAGAGATTTTGGCTACGCCACTGACAGATGTTGAAGTGACATCCACTCCTAGCTGTTTAGCGGAATGGTCTGGAAGTATCTTTTTGGATACTGCGGAAGATGATTTAATTGTCTTTGATAACCAATCATATCCTGCTGATTATACTTTTGAGGACCTTGCTGATGGGAGTTATGCATTTTTAATTATTCATGCAAACGGTTGCGAGCAAGAAATCCTAGTTTCGATTGATCAGCTGCCACCACCCGAATTGATTTTTTCTTCCTTGCCTACCTGCAAGGGAATTGCTGAGGGTGTACTCTTAATTGAGTCAATTTCTGCGGAGACTGAATTATACATTGATGATGTCTTACAAGATGCAAACGCCCTGGAGATACAAGGATTGGAAGCTGGCATGCATGATATCCTTCTCATCCATAACAATGGATGCTCTACTAATCTCAGTTTTGAAATTGATGAACTTCCATTTATTGATATTATGGCTAATACTCAAGAATCATGCGCTTCGGAATCTACAGGTCAAATAATTATAGAATCTTTTGACTCCTATGATTCTTTGTGGCTCAATGGAGAACTCCTGACTTCGGCCGATGAATTGACAAATTTAGCAGCCGGTCAATATAACTTACAAGCAAGCATTCAGGGTGCTTGCCCTACAAATCTTGAAATCATTATAGAAGAGGTTTTGCCACTAGTTGTGGAGTGGACAGATCCAATAGTGGACTGCGAAACGCCATTTGTTATGCTAAGTGCAGATGATGGAAGCGTGCTTGATGGAGCAGATTTTTCTTGGAACACTGGGAGTAGCCAAGCCAGTATTACCGTTTCGGAGAAGGGGAACTATGCCGTAACTGTTTCCAATGCTTGTGGGAGAGAAACTCATGAGTGGAACTTAGATTTTGACTTTGGAGCATTAGACAGAAGCATCTTTACTCCAAATGTTTTTGCGCCACTGAGCGAACAACCTAACCATTGTTTTAAAGCCTTCCTTCCAGAGGATTTAGTCATTGAATCATATTTCCTTGATATATATGATCGCTGGGGCAATCGTATGTTTTATACCTATGACCCTGAGGATTGTTGGGATGGAAGGTTTAATGGTCCGCCAGTAGAAGCTGGAGTCTATGTGTATTTAGTCGAAGTGACTTATTATGAATGTAATAAGCTCAAAGTTATTAAGAAAGCAAGTGATGTGACCGTCGTTTATTAAGGTCAAGCTGGCTTAATATTACATTAGTTATCTTCCACGAAGTTGTCCAATGCTTCATCCCAAGCGTATTCCGTAAATCGTAAAGAATATTGACTGAGATCAACGTCTAGGTATTTAGTGATCACCTGTTTAATTCCTTGAATACCGCCAAAATCAAAAGCAAACCACTTAAATAATTGGCTGGTATATACTAGTTTATTTTCATGATCAATCTTGGTCTCTCCCTCGAGGAAAGACTGACTCGACATGTCTAGTTGATGGTCCAATGTCGCAAGCTTATAAAAGGCAATGGGCGGACAACTTTTGGCACCGCAATTAAGGGCAAAATGTATACGATAATCAAGCGTGTCGACAGCCAGTTGTTTGATGATTTTTGGAGTAAACCATTTTGCTAAAAGACCTAAGGAATATTTATAACGATACTTTCTTAGGATCCCATGTTCAATGTCGTCCAAGCTGAATAAGCGTCCAGCTATTAAAACCAGTTTTTTGCGATAAATGTCCGGTTTTTGGACGTTTTGTTGCTTACGTAAAATTTGGAAATAGGCATTATAAATATTGATCCAAAACGCTTTCTTAAAATTGTCTGTGCTAAGTCTATTTTTGAGATCTGATAGACTTAGCTGCTCTAGTTGTTTTTTAATAGCTGAATTATTATCATGCTCCATTTTTACGTTTAGGAGCAGTGTTTCGGATAATTTATTGATATCGTTTTGGGCAGTCACGAAGCTTTATTTTTTTGCTTGAGCATAGATGTAACTAAAAGTACATTCAGGAGGATTTTGTTCACGAGCCCGATAATGTTCTCCTTCACTTTGCCCATCAATGTTTGCCCAAAGACACTTGCCATCCTTAAATTGGATGTGTGTTTCATCACCATCTTCATAACCGATTCTGTGTTTGTGAAATAGTCCATTCGGGAGGTCATTGTCATAGACTCCGGAGTATGAAGCTTCTGATTGAAATTCGATAAGATCCGTAATTGCTTTTTCAGATTTTCCATGAATCGCAAAGGGTCCTTGCTTAATGTATTTTCCATCATTTGATTGCTTATAACTGATCAGTCCATGATAGTTTAATGGTTCGTCTATCTCTATGCCTAGCATTTTTGTGAGCGAGTTGTAGCTAACATTTTGTATGATTTTTACAAATTCGGAATCATTAATGGCTTCTAATTTATCACTAGGTGTTATCACTCCACCACCATACAACCAAGCTTCTTTTGGTTTTGAGAAGTTATTAGCTTGATATTTTACTTTTTTCCATGTTGCTATTCGTGTTTTTCCACGGATTTCTATTGTGTCTTTCAATGTTGTTTCTTCGTTAAGATAAAGTAGGTGTTCTCCCAATTTTAGGCTGGCTACCACTTTGCTATTGGTGTTGGGTTGTTCTCTGATTCTGAGCTTATCGACTATGGCATATAGGTAGATGGAATCTGTGGTTTTTCTTTCTGGTTTTTTAGCTGATGCATCGGTGAGGTCAGTTGTTTTTTTGGCAGTTTCTGTTGGTGTTGTTTCTTGGCAGCAGCTTAGGATACTGCTTAGCATTAGGAGCAAGTAAAGATTGGTTTTCATTTAATTGATTTTCAAGTATAAGATGGAAAATATTAAGACCTTGACGCTAGAATGCTCATAGCTAAGTATTCTGAATAATGTAGCAAATCACCTTGCTTTCTGGCTCAAAGAAAATATAAAGATCTCCGTCTGACCAAAAATTTAAATGATCGAAATATTGCAGCATCCAGTCACTCTCAGAACTAACATTTGATCGTTTTGTCTTTATACCAATATTGCTAGTTAGTTGCATTAAGAATTTCATCGTTTTCTTGGATTTTGGGCATGTGGGAATATCTGGGTATTGAATCCAAGAAGGGATACCGGTATGACCAATACCAGCACCATAATCGTTAACTTTTTGAGTTGAAATATTCATTTTTTCGAAGACTATTTCTGAGTCTACTTTTAATTCATCTTCGTAAGAATTTCCTGCTTCTTCGAGTTCTTTTAGGTTTAGCACTACTGGTTTGTTTGGATCCGAGTAATCTAGCATTACATATTGAAAATTTAAGTAAATAGGTGCTGCTAAATGTAAGTCAAAGGGCAGCCAGCGAAAGGCCTCATCTTTATTTGATAAAAATCCTAAGTATTGGAAGGGTGCAATAAAATCAAGTTTTGGTAGGGTAAAATCGGTTGGGCACTCATCACCCAGATAACTGTCTGATTGTTCAGCTTCATCTATTTCGAACATTTGATGAGGGACAACATCTTGGTATTTCATCCCTTTTTCCTTTCTCTTTAAGGGTCTTGTGGTCTTGTAGCCTTCCTCATAATCATAGGCTTCTACTAGTTTATTATCCTCGAAAATAAGCTCTATAGAAGACCAAAGATTAGATGCAGTCTTTTTATCTACCGCTTGTGTTTGAATAAATTTTTGACATTCTTTGTCTCCATTAAGTGTGACTTCCCAACCACCGAGGTAGATGGATTGCTGATGTTGACTTTGACAAGCACTAAATAGGAAAAGATTAGTTGCTAGGATTAAAAGGAAATTGATTTTCATGCAGATTATTTGAAGTGTCTTTATATAATTAGTCTAAAAAGTAGACCTAAGCTAATATATGCTTTTATAAACAATAGCTTGAGCCCTAGCATACATCAGAAAACATTTATCTTTAATCATCTAAAGAATACTATGCTATTTAAAGAACTCATAGACTATTTACACACCATTGCGCCAAATAACCTGCAAGAGGATTATGACAACGCTGGTTTAATAGTCGGATCGCCTAATACCGCCATAAAATCAGTACTCATCTGCCTGGATGTAACCGAAGAAGTATTAGAAGAAGCTAAATCGCTAGGCTGTAACCTAGTTATTGCACATCACCCCATAGTATTTCGAGGACTAAAACGCTTCAATGGATCAAATTATGTTGAACGAGTGGTGATTAAAGCCATCAAGGAAGACATTGGAATATTTGCCATTCATACTAATTTAGACAATGTCTTCTATCAGGGTGTCAACACAAAAATTGCCAACAAAATTGGTTTAGAAAAAATAGAAATATTACAGGCAAAGGAAAACATACAATATAAAGATGCGGCGGTAGGAGCCGGAATGATGGGTTATTTACCGGAGCCTATAGATAGTATGGTGTTTTTAAAGCAATTAAAGTCATCGATGAACATTAACTCCATAAAGTATACAGCATTGATCCATAAAACCATCCAGAAGGTAGCGGTTTGTGGAGGAAGTGGAGGTTTTTTATTAGCTGCCGCAAAGCGAAAAGGTGCGGAAATATTTATTACTTCTGATTATAAATACCACGAGTTTTTTGATGCAAATGGGACCATAATTATTGCTGATATTGGCCATTATGAAAGCGAGCAATTTACTATCGAGCTTTTACATGAGATTATAAGTCAAAAATTTAGTAATTTTGCAGCCCATTGTACTAAAATAGTTACAAATCCGGTTAAATACCTTTAAATAATTATATGGCTACAGCAAAAAAAGAAACGGTTACGGTTGCAGAAAAACTGCAAATGATGTTTGACCTGCAAACCATTGATTCAAATCTGGACAAGATTCAAATTTTGAAAGGTGAGCTACCTATGGAGGTGGAAGATTTAGAAGATGAAATAAAAGGTCTTGAAACTAGAATCAGAAAACTAGATAAGAAAGTAGAAGACTTAGACGGAGAAATAAACCAGCATAAAGCTAATATCGCTACCTCTGAAACGTTAATAGAGCGATATAAGAAGCAACTCGATGAGGTAAAAAACAACAGAGAATTCGAAGCATTAACTAAAGAGATCGAATTGCAAGAGTTAGAAATCCAACTGTCAAATAAAAAGATAGGTGAATTAAACGTAACTAAAGATGCAAAGGTCGACATTAGAAAAAATGCCAACGAGAAGCTAGAAGCTAAAGTTGCAGACTTAGAGAAAAAGCGAGTAGAGCTAGAAAAAATTATCACTAAGACTGAAAAGGAAGAAAAAACATTGATGAACAAATCCACCAAAGCGAAGAAAAAGCTGGAGGATCGTTTATTAAAATCATATAATAAGATTCGCGGTAATTACCGAAATGGTTTAGCTGTGGTTACCATTGCAAGAAATGCATGTGGAGGTTGTTATAACAGAATACCACCACAAGTACAGATTGAAATTGGAACCAAGAAAAACATTATTGCTTGTGAGCATTGCGGAAGAATTCTTGTTGATAACGAGACAGCAGGTATTTCTCCTGAAGAGTAAAATATGATGTAAAGAATCAATTAAGCCTTGACAACGTTATATTGTCAAGGCTTTTTTATTAGCGTGAATAGTTACAGACAACATATCCGACAAATACTCTTAGGCTTAATCATTATCTGTCTGAGTATTCCATCTGCATATGCCCAGACGTACTTCGATTATCATGAAGAAATTCAAAAAGTATATCAGGATATTTTACAATTTAAATTTGAAGAGGCTAGTGGTAGACTATTTCAATTATCAGAAACTGAGCCAGACAACTTAGCTATTGTCCATCTAGAAAACTACATTGATTTTTATCAGATTTTTATTCTCGAAGAAACTGATGCGTTTAATAGCCTCAAAAACAATAAACAACAGAGAATAAGCCTAATAGAAAAAGCTGAAGATTCAGATCCCTATAAATTATTTGTACTTGCAGAAATCAAATTGCAATGGGCACTAGCCCGATTAAAATTTGAAGAATATGTAAAAGCTGGAAACGAACTATATGCAGCTTACCAACATTTAGAGACGAACAAACAAAGGTTTCCTTCCTTTAGCTTGAATAACAAGAGTCTTAGTATCATCCACAGTTTAATAGAGACCATTCCTTTACCAGAAATGCTGAAGAATATCATCGGTATTCAAGGAAGTATAAGCCAAGGATTAGAAGAAATAGAAAGTCTACTAGCTCAGGACGATTTAAAGGAGCAATTCTTTTATCAAGAGGCTGAAGCGATAAATACCTATATTTTATTTTATCAGGCAAATCAAGCTGTAAAAGCTATGGCTTTTTTAAAAGCCTCGAGTTTAAACCAAGCCAAGGATCCAGTTTCTTTATTTCTATTTGCAAAAATTGCCCAACGTTCTGGAGAAAATGACGAGGTGATTAAGCGGGTTCAAAGCTATCTAGACGCGCATCCGGATTCTCCTTTTAGTTACTTGTATTTTTTGCTTGGAAGTGCAAAACTGAATCGACTAGATCTCGATGCTGATAAAGATATACTTAAGTTTCTAGCATCCTTTAAAGGGCGCCATTATATTAAAGAAGCCTATCAAAAACTGGCCTGGTATGAGTTAGCGGTTAACAATAACCTAGCAGGTTACAAATCCTACATGAGCAGTTGCTTAATAAATGGAAATGCCATTATAGATGGAGATTTACAAGCTGAGCACGAGGCAAAATCTTTGCACCTTCCTCAAGTCTCCTTATTAAAAGCAAGATTGTTATACGATGGTTCTTATTACAATCAAGCCTATGATTTACTGATTAAAAAGGCCCATGAATTTTACCCGCAAGAGCAATCTCATTTGGAGTATTTTTATCGATTAGCCAGAGTGACTCAAGCGCTTGCTAACTATCGTGAAGCCATTGAATATTACGAAACTATTCTATCAAATGAGCGCTATAATTATTCGTATCTCTCTTGCAATGCCGCCCTGCAATGTGGGTTAATTTTCGAGGCGCAACGTAAATGGGAAGAAGCGGAAGATTACTACACAAAATGTCTAGGCTTAAAACCTGATAAATATAAAAACAGTTTGCACCAAAAAGCAAAATCAGGTTTAGCAAGGATAGATCAGAAAAGTAAATAAGTTTATTATTATGGTCTTTGTTTTCCTTTATCTGGCTTGATTTCTCAACTGGTTTTATTTTCATTATATTAGGATACATAAAAACTTAGATCATGAAGAGAACCATCCTTTTATCCATAATATTTTCTCTAGCTTTTCTTACCGTTAAGGCCCAATTGCCAAATGGGGCTATTGCACCTAACTTTGTAGCTACCGACATCGATGGTAATGAGCACAATTTATATGAAGTTTTAGGCTCGGGTAAACAAGTTATTCTTGATTTTTCCACCACCTGGTGCGGACCATGCTGGAGCTACCACACCACGGGTGCTTTAGAAGCCATTTATGAAGAAATGGGGCCAGACGGGACAGACGAATTAATGGTCTATTATATTGAAAGTGATATAGAGACCACCATGGATGATTTACTTGGTTTAACGCCTGGTTCGCAAGGTGATTGGGTAACTGGAACTGAATATCCGATTATAGATGATTCGAGTATTAAATCGCCTTATCAAGTGGGTTCATATCCTACAATTATTAAAGTTTGTGGAGATAGAAAAGTTGAAAATATTGGAGCGGTTAATTTGGAGACATTACGTGCTGAAGTAGCTAGCTGTCCCACCATTGAAGTACCCTCTAGTCCTTATTTTTATGCCTCAAATTATAATGGTTGTGGATCTTTAGATGTTCAATTTAGTGACAATTCTTGGCCACCACCAAACAGTTATTCTTGGGATTTTGGGGATGGAACCACTTCTAATGAAGCAGCGCCTTTTCATACTTATGAAAATCCAGGGAATTATGATGTAAGTTTAGAAGTAGAAAATGACTATGGAGGAGAATTGATAACAAAAGAAGATTTAATCCAAATTGGGGAAGGAGAGCCAAACGCTAGTTTAGCGGTCGGGCCCGAGAATCATGAGATTGGTTCTGGAAGATATTTTGAAGGTGGACACCAGGCATTAATTTTTGATGTACACGAACCCATCGTCTTAAATCGAGTGACCGTTTTTTCGGATGCAGCAATGGATCGTACAATAGTACTTGTAGATGGAAGCGGTGAACTTGTAAACATTAAAACGGTATTTATTCCAGAAGGTGAACAATCCGTGGATATTAATTTTTATATACCGGAGGGAACAGACTATAGACTTGGTCTTTATACCGATGCATTTTTATTTAGGAATGATGGAGGTGTTAATTATCCTTATGAGATTGAAAATTTAGTCTCTATAACCACGAGTACGGCTAACTCTAATCCAGGCCAATATTATTATTATTTCTACGATTGGGACGTAAGAGAAGCCGGCTGCACTCCTGCACTTGATGCCGAAGATGAGCTTTACTCATTGCTAAGTATTTATCCTAATCCTGTCCAAGACATACTGATAATTGATGGAGATAAAGCATTAGTTGAACAAGTGACTATATATTCGAATACTGGTCAAGTAATACCTATTAATGTCGAACAAAGCTCATCAGGAGTTAAGATGGACCTTGCTCATCTTATGGACGGTATCTATTTTGTGACACTGGGAGAAAAAACTTTTAAGTTTCAGAAAATGTGAACCTTAATTAGACAAAAAATTAATCCGCTCACGAGCTAGGCTTATGAGCGGATTTTTAATAGGAATTTGTGTAATAATGACTGATAAAACAAAATGATTATTCTGAATATCTCATGCTGGGAGATTTTAATTTTTTGAGCATTGCTAGCCCTAAATCTTGATCTAAAACCTCAAAATCCGAATTGCTCAAATATAAATGAGGAAGAAATTTTTGTTGAACATAATAGCTTTGTCCCGCTTTAGCTTCGATCGCATAGTAGCCTTCTTTACCCGTATCACATTTTAAGAAAACTGTTCCTGGATCGACTTCCCATGACAGATAACTTTTGGGTCCAAGTCGTCCTCGAAGTGTTTCTCCTTAATAAATATCAGTGTTTACGGCATAGCCAAAATAGTTGGTTCTCATTACGTAAATGGTTGCTGTTGTTGGGTTTAGGGTAGAGCTAGAGCCTAGCTTAGTATACTGCTTTGTGGGTGCGCAGGAGATAACGAATAGGCTAGTTAACATGAACAAAAGGTATCGCATTTTGTGGTTTTTTGTATTAAAAAAATGGTTTAATGAAATGCACTTTATCTAAAAGCTTTTTACAAGATTTGATTTAGGTAAGTGTGATTATTATATCGATTATATGTTCTTAAAGACGATTGCTTTGGTATCTCAGTTGGTAAGGCAATAATTAAGTATTTGTTAAATGACTTTCTCCAATATTTATATTGGCCAATGTCGTGATAGCGAAGATTGTTAATTAATCTTCATATTTTCGATGCTAGATAAACCTTGGTATGCCTACATTTTATTGGATTAGTTTATTGGCTTGTTTTAGCTTAACTGCATGCTTTTATCGCAGTGCTAATATGGGAAAAGCAACATTGGCCAAAGAAGCCATAGGCTATACTTTTAGTGAGCCAGCAAAGGTGTTTGATTTACCAAAGCAACTGGTAGAAGTTAGTGGACTTAGCTATCGTGATGATAAGCTCTACACCTTAAATGACGAGGAAGGAATTATATTTACCCTTGATCCTTCGGATGGGAACATACTGGCAAAAAATGAAATAACAGGGCTCGGCGATTACGAGGGAATTTGCAGTTGGGCAGATACAACAGTGATTATTAAGAGCAAAGGCCATTTAATTTTTTACGATGAGTCAAATAAAACCACCAAGAAAATAAATACCCAACTCAAAAGTGAACATAATGTTGAAGGTCTATGCCTTGACCAAAGCAGAAAAAATCTGTTGATAGCTGGTAAAGGAGTCCCTTACAACAATGCTATTAATCAGCGCGCCATTTATATTTACCCTTTAGCAGATCTCGAACAAACTGATTTAGCTATTTTTCATATGATCCATGTAGATACGCTCTATGCTTGGTATAAACATCGTTATGGCTTGACTAGCAACATTGAACAAAATCAAAAAATAGAAAAACGAATTAAATCCTTTGCACCTTCAAGTATAGCTATTCATCCCATAAATCATTCAATATATATCAGTTCATCAAAGGGAAAATTCATATTAATGCTAGATAAAGACCTAAACATCCAACGAATTGCTTTACTGGATAAAACAGTGATTGAGCAGCCGGAAGGATTATGTTTTAGTCCCTCAGGCACCCTCTTTTTAAGTTCTGAAGGCAAACAAAATCCTGGGAGAATATTTGTCTATGAAATGGAGCTTAAGCATCAATAGTAGACCATTTTTTTTGCTCAGATTTTCAATACCATTATTACTGTAACTTGGTTAGCCTAGTTTTTTCCAGTTTTACACTAGATGGACTCAAATTTATCCACGGTTATTTTATGCTGGACATTACCCGTGTGTTTAATGTCACTAGGTTCGAATAGCATAATTAAAACTTCCTCTTCAGCAATGGGTTTGTGCTCAACTCCTTTAGGAATCACCGTTAATTCACCAGGTAGAAGAGTAATAGTTTGGTCCCGAAACGCAATATCAAGCTTGCCTTTAATTACCATAAACATCTCATCTTCATGTTCGTGACTGTGCCAAACAAAAGATCCTTTTAACTTGGCTAGCTTGACATCTTGACCATTCAGCTGAGCGACAATCTTTGGACTCCAATGGTCTGAAAAAAGTCCAAATTTTTGTTCGATATTAATAACTTCCATACATTAATTTGAGCATAATATGCAAACTTAGCAAATGATAGCTAGGATTGTTAACCATCCACCATTCATAAAACGCTAAACCTATGAAATTAAATTATTTCGCCATGTGCCTAATTGCATGGACTCCATTGCTAATTGCCTATGTTTGGTATCGACCGGATTCGCTCATTCGTCGCAAATTTGGTCCATCAGTACATCAAGTTTGGTTTAATGGGATAGGAATACCCAAATTGCTTGTTGCTTATCTGGGTAGTCTTTTGTTGACTTATGGATTTATGAATTTGGTGATACATCAATTGGGGTTTTATGAGTTGTTTTTTACAGATATAATGACTGGAAGTGAAACAGCCAAGATCATTGTTGAAGACTTTTTAGCCAAGTATGGAGATAAACACAGGCATGCAGGACACGGATTACTTCATGGTTTTATCAATGCATTTTGTTTTGCATTACCAGTGTTGATTTGGAATTCTTTTATGGAATCTAAACCGATAAAAGAATTGATATTTCACTTTTCATATTGGCTAATTACTAGTATGATTGTCTGTGCCTTTATTTCAGCATTTGTTTAAGCTCATTTATAAGTTTAATTTTACGTCACAAATATTAGTATGTCCAAAAAAGCTTTACTTGATTCGTTTAATTTGTCTTTGCCAATTGTTGCGGCTCCGATGTTTATTGTTTCCCAATTAGAACTTGTAAAAGCTGGGATGAAATCAGGGATTATTGCGGCTATGCCCGCTTTAAATAATCGAACAACTGAGGGTTTTGATGAATGGTTAACGGAACTAGATGAATTTCGCGCAAGTGAAAAACAAGCAAATGGGAAAGATTTACCTCCATATGCTATTAACCTGATTGTACACAAAACTAATTTCAGAGTCATGCCTGACTTAGAAATTATCGTTAAGCATAAAGTGCCTATTGTTATTACTTCATTAGGAGCTAATGAGGATGTTGTGAAAGCAGTACACAGTTATGGAGGTCTTGTATTCCATGACGTAACGAATAGCTATCACGCTCAGAAAGCGATCAATGTAGGTGTGGATGGATTGATTCTTGTTACAGCAGGAGCTGGTGGACATGCGGGGACCTTGAATCCAATACCTTTTATCCAAGAGATTCGGAGCATGTTTGATGGCATCATACTTTTAGGTGGTTGTTTAAGCAACGGAAAAGATGTAGCAACTGCTCTTCAGATGGGTGCAGATTTGGCTTATATGGGTACTAGGTTTATCAACACAGATGAAGCTAAAGCCCCGGAAGCCTATAAGGATATGATTATAGCATCTGGGACAAGAGACATTGTCTATACTGCCGCAATTTCAGGTGTGCCGGCTAACTTTTTAGGTAAGAGTTTGGAGGCAGCTGGTATTACTAAAGAATTATGGGAGCAAAAAGTAAAAGTTGATTTTGGAAAAGAACTTGATACGGAGGCAAAGGCCTGGACGACCATTTGGTCTGCAGGTCAAGGTTCTGCAACCATACAAAAAACAGAACCCATGGCCGAATTAGTAGCACAAATGAAATTAGATTTTAAAGATTCTATTGACACACTGAATTCCATTAGTGAACAATACACAAGCTAAAGAGAAGATCTTATGTCCATTAAACAGTCCTTGGCAAAGATGATACTTACACTTACAGGCTGGAAGTATAAAAAAGCCATAGTTCCTCCAGAAGCTCAACGGTGCATGTTAGTATATGCTCCACACACGTCTAATTGGGATTGGTTTTGGGGTACTGTGCATATGATGGCATGGGGTGTGCCGATGAAAGTGGTTATTAAAAGGGCTTGGACAAAATTTCCCTTTGGTTTAGTTTTAAAACCTCTTGGAGCGGTAGGAATAAGCCGATCGACTGATAAGAAACCAGACAAAAAGAATCAAGTTTATAGACTATCTTCTGTATTTAAAGATTACGAGAAAATAGCTTTTGTGATTACTCCAGAAGGAAGTAGATCATTAAGAAAACAGTGGAAAACAGGTTTCTACCATGTGGCGAAACTGGCTAAAGTGCCTATTGTTTTAATCTCTGCTGATGTTCGAAAAAAAGAGGTAAAATTTGGACCATTATTAGATCCTAATGACTCTTTAGAAGTTGTAATGACCCAGATGATGGACTTCTATAGAGATGCAGTAGCTTTTTATCCGGAAAACTTTGCTTTAGACGAAAGATATAGCTAATGAAAAAACAAGATTTACCGATTAAGCAAGAAGTCCATATTGAAGCAAACAAAGCAAAAGTGTGGAAAGCCTTAACTCATCTTCCTAGTATGAAGCAATGGTATTTTGATAATATACCAGCTTTTGAGCCTATGGTAGGCTTTAAAACTCAGTTTGCTGTGTCTAGTGGTCCTCGTTCATTTACTCATCTTTGGGAAGTTGTAGAAGTCGAACCAGAGCTATGTATTGCTTATACCTGGAGGTATCAAGAATATGCTGGTGATTCCATAGCGCGCTTTAGCTTAGCTGAGGATAAAGAAGGTACGCTTGTATCATTTGAAGCGATTTTTTTAGAAGACTTTCCGAGTGATATACCTGAATTTAAGCGGGAAAGCTGCGAAACTGGGTGGAAGTATTTTCTCAACGATAGACTAAAAAAATTTGTAGAAACTAGTCTATAAATAGTGCTAAAATATGAGCAGTTCTGACTGCTTTAATAGATAGATGACTAAAACCGTTAAACCAATACTTGTGGAAAGGGCTCCCTGCCAATAGTAGAGTCTAGAACTCCACTGATTCCACATCTTTTCTCCATATTCTTTTCTTAAATGGACATTAGTTAGTTTCCAAAACAAGTAGGTAAACAAGAAAAAAAGTACGATTGCTATAATCCAAACAGTGACCATTTAAGATAAGTTTTTCTTCGATTAAATGCTTGGTGAAGTGGGAGAGCTTTGGAATAATGGATTAAAACTAATTAACCGGCTTACTAACCTTATTTAAACCCATAGCCTGGAGCATCCATTTTGGTAGCGGTTTAAATGGATCTCTCTTTTTCTTTAGATTTTTGTACCAGCCCAATTTTTTCATAATAGGTAATTTGTGGGTTTCCACAAACTCTATCAAAGCTCCGTCAGGGTCTTCTATGTAGGCAAAATGTCCAGCAGCCTCACCCATATCGAAATCACCACTGTCTACTTGAAAAGGGCAACCTTCCTGCGCGCATTTATCGCGCAATTCATTCATTCCCACTATATCGAAACACAAATGTATATAGCCTAAATCACCCCACATTCTATCTTTGAAAATAGGAGTACCTTCTCGATCTAAACTCTGGAATAGTTCTAACTCAGAATGTCCTAATAGTTGACTAAAAGGACCTACCCGTTGCTTAGAATGACTAATGATTACTCTCCTAAATCGTCCTTTCCCACCAGGTAAACCAGCTAAAGCATCAAAGTGCCCCACTTCATCACCTAGAACAACATCATAGTTTAATACTTTTTTGTAGAAGGCTAATGATTTATCCATATCACTCACTCCTATGGTAGCGCCATAAACCCCACCACAATGAAATCTATCGGTGTTAAACCAATGATCTGCTTCTACTAATTCAATGATATTTCCAAAAGGATCTTGTGCATAGAAATGCTTTTTACCAGCCGCATTATTTTGAATGTCAGATAGCAGGGTAATATCTTTTAAAGCCTCGTAAGATTTTTCGATATCTAGTGATTTGTACTTGGAAATATAAATCCCCAAATCACCACATTGGATGTCAAAATTAGCTGGTTGGGCAACTCTAGAAGTATATTGCCAGATTTCAGCACCACCTCCACCGTTAAGATTTAAAGCGAGCACAGCATGTCGACTTCTTGGTTCACCGGCAGTATAAGGAAGCATAAGGGCTGCTTCTGCTGCTTCGTCAAATACAGGTACATTTAAACCTAAATGTTTGCGATACCATTCCCATGTATCGTAGACGGAAATGTTACCGATACCTATTTGTTGAATGCCTGATATTTGGGGTAAGTTCAATACCATTCTTAGCTTACAACAGCTTCTTTATAGGCATTAGCTTCCAGTTTAACTTGTACGGCTGAGAAAGCTTTAATGGTCGCTACAATATCATCGGAATTGTGTGATGCTGTAGGTATTAAACGCAATAAAATCATTCCCTTAGGTATTACTGGGTAGACTACAATCGAACAGAAAATTCGATGATTTTCTCTCAGATCATAAACCAACTTCATCGCTTCTTCTACCGATCCTTTCATGTATACTGGAGTTACACAAGAATTCGTGTTTCCGATATCGAAACCGGCTTCCTTTAATCCTGACTGTAGCTGGTTAACATTAGCCCATAGTTTTTCTTTTAACTCAGGCATGGTGCGTAGCATCCTTAATCGCTTGAGGTTTCCTTCTACGTACGGCATTGGCAAAGATTTAGCAAAAATTTGCGACCGCATGTTATATTTTAAAAACTGAACCAGTTCTTTATCTCCGGCTAGAAAAGCTCCTATGCTTCCCATGGACTTTGCAAAAGTGGCAAAGTATATATCGATATCATCCTGAACATCTTGTTCTTCTCCTGCTCCCATCCCCGTTTCTCCAAGGGTTCCAAAACCATGAGCATCATCTACCATCAATCGGAAATTGTACTTAGGTCTTAGTGCAACAATTTCTTTTAATTTACCCTGATCACCTCTCATACCGAAAACACCTTCTGAAATCACTAAGATTCCACCGCCAGTTTCCTCGACAATTTTACTAGCTGATTCTAAGTGCTTTTCTAAACTTGCTATGTCATTATGCTGATAGGCAAAACGCTTGCCCGCATGCATTCTTACACCATCTACAATACAAGCATGACAGCCTGCGTCATAAACTACTACATCTCTACGAGTCAATAAACAATCGATAGCAGACATAATTCCTTGGTAACCAAAGTTTACTAATACCGCTGCTTCTTTTTGCTCGAATTCTGCTAATTCTTTTTCTAGGATATCGTGGGTTTCTGTGTTTCCAGACATCATACGTGAACCCATCGGATAGGCAAGTCCCCAATTTTTAGTGGACTCTGCATCGATAGCTCTAACATCTGGATGGTTACCCAGACCTAGATAATTGTTAATGGACCAAACAATACATTCTTGGCCGTTAAATTGCATTCTATTGGCTAACTGACCTTCTAGTTTTGGAAAGATATAATAGCCTTCTGCTTGATCGGCATATTTTCCTAAAGGTCCTGCGTCTTTTCTGATTCTATCAAAAATGTCCATAGCTTGGTAATTGAGACTTTAATTATTAACTCAAAGTAAAGTAAAAGCTTATCAAAAAACAAAATGTAAGCAGTAAAGTTACAACGAATTTTTCTTTTATTATGCCCTTAAGTAACTGCTGAATTAGCAATTATTTTTCTAAAAACAGAAGGGAAGATTCTAGATACCCAAACAGCTAGCTTAGTTTCTTTAAATCCTCCTACGAGCACTTCGGCTTTATTCGCCTTTATAGATCGAATAACTATAGCTGACAATTGAGCTGGTTTCATTCCATTTGCTTGGGCTTGATCCATGGTCCCTTGTGCTTTTCCATCAGCTGTTAGCGCATTTTTAGATATATCAGTATTGATAAACCCTGGACATACCATGGTGATACCTATAGTGGTATCTTTTAACTCGGCCCGCAAGCCTTCGAAAAAGCCGTGCAGCGCAAACTTACTGGCAGAATATCCAGTTCTAAGTGGCACACCAAACTTTCCAGCAGAACTACTAATATTTACAAAGTGGCCGCTGCCTTTTTTAGTAAAAGCATCCAGCATATGCAGAGACAATTTTACTGTTCCAAGGTAGTTAATATCCATAAGTCGCTTATAGACTGAAAACTGGGTGTCTTTCGTTAAAGAACGTTGGGAAATACCAGCATTATTTACTAGAATATCTACCCTTGACAGTAATTCTTTTTGTTGGTTCAATGTTGCTTCTAATTCATCATGCTGCTCTAAATCCAACACCAGAATAGTGGCAGTTAAAGGGTCATCAAGTAGTGCTTTAGTCTCTTCTAACTTGTTTCTTTTTCGTCCAGATAAAATCAGTTGCATGCCCTCTTTATGCATAGCCAAGGCTAAAGCTCGTCCGATGCCTGATCCAGCTCCTGTTATCCATGCTGTTTTATTGTCAAGGTTTTTCATCACTTTTCTTTCTATTGAAGGTAAAGATATACTTAGCTGATTTAAACCTACAAAATTAGTAGTCAGATAGTATTTATTTCATCAAGCCTAGATGTAAAATGCGTCCACCTGTTTGGTTTACCGGACTTACACTTTTACCTATCACAACCCCTTTTTCTGGAGCGAAATATTCTTTGATCACATCGCCAAAAATATTTCTCATCGTTGCAATGATTTGGTTTTTCTCAACAATTTCCGCCACTTTCGGATGCACTGTTAATAATCCGCCTACGTCGCTATAAATCCAATAGGATTTTTTACATAAAATGGTGTCATCGGAGATTTCTTCCACCTCAGAATCTGTCATTTTTAAATACCCCAGTAGGTTATGGATGCCAGTTAGTCCGTCTCTAATCATGCCTTTTTGAAATAAATTAGGATTACCGACCTCTAAGGTTATTGCTGGGATATCCAACTCATCTGCAGTACCTCGTAAGGTGCCATCACTAGGAGGGTTGTGGACAATGATTTGTGCGTTTTGCAAAAGAGCCATTTTTCTTACGACCTCGTCACTCATATCTGCACGGATGTAATACGAGTTTATTCTTCCGTTACTAGCGGTGTGAAGATCCACTAGGTAGTCAAAATGTTTAATGAGTTTATTTACTATTCTCCATGCATACACCTGACTTACAGTACCGTTTTCCTTCCCTGGCATGATATGGTTTAAATCTACGCCATCTAAAAACCTTCGTTTTTTTCTTAGGTAAGAGGGGGCATTGACAATCGGAACCCCGATGATAGTTCCTTTAAGCTTAGAAGGATCAATTTCTTTAAATAATCGCTGAATAACTGGAATTCCATTGAGTTCGTTTCCATGAACAGCCGCAGTCAAACCCACCACTTTATCAGCGGAATCACCTTTAGCTATGATTAAAGGAATTTTAATAGGCACACCCATACCGTCTTCCACTAATTCAAGCCAATATTTTGTAATAGTATTAGCAGGTATATTGGATAAATTTAATTCTTTGATGCTTTCAACTACCATTGCTCTATTTTTTATTTTTTTCAAAGTAATCCCAGATTAAGTCAATTGCTTTTTCTACTAAGGGTTTATTTAAATAAGCTGCCATTTGCGGTAATCCACCGATACTTGTGGTGTTTATTTCAGATAGAACTCGATGACCATCATCACCAACTAGTGTATCTAAACCATACATCAGTATACCGTTTTTAGTAAGGTTTGGATTGATTTGCCTAATAATCTCTTCTTCATATTCGTCAACTTCTGAAATTTGGGCTGTACCTCCCATGGCTACATTGCAAATCCAAGAATCTTCTGGTGGAAGGCGTAATGATGCTCCCATAATTTCACCATTTACAACTATGATTCTTTTATCACCAGCGCTTACATTTTTCAAATATTTAACTGCAATGTATTTTGTGGGATGGCTTTTAAAGTGATTCGAAAAGCTTTCAAAAGTTTCATCTTTATTACCTCTGCTTACAAGATTTCCATTAATTCTGACAATTCCTTTACCTCCATATTCTCTGGCAGGTTTTAAAACTATAGGAAATTGATTTTTAAAGGCTATAATATCATCTAATGTTTCACAAACCTTCATAGGTGGACAGAGATGGCTAAAGTTTGTTAGATACTCTTTGCTGCCAGTTTCATAGATTGCACTAGGCTTGTTAATAATGATTGCTCTAGGAAAGATTGCTTCTACGAAATTTAAAAAAGACTTATCTAATGGAGGTGGCATTCTAAGCCAAATTAAATCATATTGGTTTACCCTTATTGATCTAAGGTTTTGAGATAGAGGATGGGATGCTTTGCTGAAAAATAATGAATCAGAAATTGGAGTAACCTGAAGCTTATCAGCTGAATCAGCATTGAAAAAACGAGCATTTAGCTTATTGCCTCTTGAAGCGATGTCAATGCTAGCCGTTTTAGGATGAAGGAGCATTTTATTAGTTAAATCATACAGCGAATTTTCCGAGCTATGATTACTATGATCCGTTAGGATTAATACCTTATATTTTTGAGTGCTCATCTCCTTAGTTACCAATTTAAGAGGTAGGCAAAAATGAGTGGAGCCACAATGGTCGCGTCAGACTCTATCACAAATTTTGGTGTTTCAGGTAAGAGTTTTCCCCAGGTTATTTTTTCATTAGGTACAGCTCCTGAATAGGATCCATAACTAGTGGTAGAATCGCTTATTTGGCAAAAGTAAGACCACATAGGAATATTTGTCTTACCTAAATCTTGATGCAACATGGGAACTACACAAATAGGAAAATCTCCAGCGATACCACCACCTATTTGAAAGAAACCAATGCCATTGTTTTTAGCGTTTTCTTGATACCAGTTGGCTAGAAACAACATGTACTCTATACCTGATTTCATGGTTTCAGCTTTTAATGCTGATGTCATGCAGTAGGAAGCGAAAAAATTGCCGCAGGTCGAGTCTTCCCAGCCCGGGACTATGATCGGTATATTTTTTTCTGCGGCTGCTAGTAACCAACTATCCTTTGGGTCTATTTGATACTTTTCGCTTAATTCACCACTCAGCAAGATTTGGTAGAAATACTCATGTGGTAAAAACCGCTGATTGTTTTCATCCGCTTTTTTCCAAACAGCAAATAAATGATCTTCGATAGCACGCATAGCTTCCTCCTCAGGGATGCAAGTATCAGTAACCCTGTTGTAATGCTGGTCTAGTAATTCTTTTTCGTCTTCCGGTGAGAGATCACGATAATTTGGAATTCTTTTATAGTGATTATGTGCAACCAAATTAAATACATCTTCTTCCAGATTAGCACCAGTACAAGTGATGATTTGGACTTTATCTTGTCTAATCATTTCGGCTAAGGATTTTCCTAACTCAGCAGTACTCATTGCTCCTGCTAGCGTAATCATCATTTTATTTCCTTGCTCTAGTTGGCGCTTGTAGGCTTGAGCAGCATCGACTAATGAGGCCGCATTGAAATGCTTAAAGTGAGTCTCTAGAAAAATCGAAATAGGTCCTTTATTTTCCATGATTTGCAAATTTGTATGAAAGCATTTTGTAGTATAATTTCGCCGCTAAGAATTGAGGTGCCGAAAGATGGTCAATAGGAGCTAGTTCTACAATATCAAAACCAACTACATTTTTGGCAGCGAATAATTGCTTAAGATATTTCAATGTTGTCCACCAATCTAAACCTCCTGGTTCAGGCGTGCCAGTCGATGGCATAATGGAAGGATCAAAAGCATCAAGATCAAAGGTGATGTATACATTATCCTTCATTAATTGTATAGATTTTTCCATCCAATCATTGTTTTCCTGCATTTGATGAGCAAAAAACACGTTTTCATAATGCATGTGTTCTTTTTCAGTGCTATCCATGCTTCGAATACCTAATTGTACAACATGGCTATTGTGGTTTGCATCATGTAATGCGCAAGCGTGATTATAAGGACTGCCATTATAACTTGGCCTTAAATCGGCATGTGCATCAATTTGGACGATTGTTAATGCTTCTATGTGTTCGTAAAAGGCTTTCATCACTCCGATGCTTATCGAATGTTCGCCACCAAAGAACGTCAAAAATTTTTCAGTTTTGAGTAGCTCTTTAGTGTTTCGATAAACGGTCTGAAACATGGATGTAGGATCAGTAAAACCAGTCCATGGATCCGGCATGAAAATTCCTTTCTTGTAGACTTCAAAATCGGTTTCGATATCGTAAAGCTCCATATTTTTAGCAGATTCCAAAAAACTATGGAATCCTTTGTCAGCACCTTTACCCCAAGTACTTGTACCGTCGTAAGGGATAGATTGCAAAATGATGTTTGATTGGTCAAATTGCGCAAATGAGTCTGGTATCCCAGCAAAATTAGCCATGGTCCTTTGTGTTTTTTAAATAACCTAAAATTGAAAGCATTTCATCAACTGTTTGCTCGTTTCGGTAGACAAAATCTACAAAATTACCTGTATCATCTTTATCTACAATGATCAACTTAGGAGCAGGTATTAGACAGTGTTTAATCCCTCCATAGCCACTTATGGAATCTTGATAAGCACCAGTATGAAAAAAGCCTATATACAGTGGTTCCTTTTCTTGATCATCGTAACTAGGTAAAAATAATTGTTGGTTAAAATCTTCAGAATTGTAATAGTCCGAATGATCACAGCTGATCCCTCCGATATTAACTTTGGTATACTCATTGTTCCACTTGTTTATCGGAAGAAGAATAAATTTTTCCAAAATCGACCAAGCATCCGGGATAGTATTCATAAGACTATTATTAACCATATACCATGTCTCACTTTCATTTTGTTTTTTCTGTTCTAAAACTTCAAAAATGATGGCACCACTTTCCCCAACAGTATATTTGCCAAACTCGGTAAAGATATCAGGTTCTGGGACATTAGCTGCCTGACATTTTTCTTTTATATTCTTAACAATTTCGTTGATGATATACTCATAATCATATTCAAAACCTAGATTATTTCGAATCGGAAAACCTCCCCCTAAATTCAATGCTTTTATGTCATTACAAAGCGTGCGAAGTTCAATAAAAATGTTCATCGCTTTATTGAATTCATTCCAATAGTAAACTGAATCTTTAATGCCTGAATCCACAAAAAAGTGGACCATTTTTAGAGAGATTTTGCCGTCCCCATGAATATCTTGTTTATAGAAATCTAGAATTTCTGCAGGTCTGATTCCTAATCGAGATGTGTGATAGGCAGATTGTGGCTCTTCATCTATGGCGATGCGAATTCCAATTTTAAGTATGCCATCAAATTTAGCAGCTACTTTTTTTACTCGATAAATTTCTGACTTACTATCTAAAACGATAATGGAATTTTTAAATCCCATTTCATTTAACTGTACTATCTTTTGTAGATAATCTTTTGTTTTGTAACCATTGTGGACCACTATTGTATTGGTGGTCAATTCGCCTTCTTCAAATAGTCTAAATATAAGGTCGATATCAAATGAAGAGGAGGTTTCTAAGTGTACTTTTTCTTTTAAGGCTGATTTTACGACGTGCGAAAAATGGCAACATTTAGTGCAATAGCAATAATTATAACTACCTGAATAGTTGTTTTTGTTAATTGCTCTATTGAAGAGATTTCTAGCTTTTTTGATTTGTTCCCCGATTTTGGGTAAGTACATCAGTTTAAATGGAGTTTCGTATTTGTCTATCAAATATTTTAATGACATTCCATTAAAACTTAGAACACCCTTCTTAAGGTCAAAACCTTCTTGTGGGAAATAATAGCTTTGGTCAATCAAGTCAAAGTAGGTATTCTTCATTTGTCTTTTTTCAATCGATTTAATTAATCATTATTTCTTCTAATAAGCTTTCATCATCGTTTAAGCTTTTGAATAATTTTGTTCTAAATTTCCCTTGCTTATTAATTAGTGTTTGAGCCATTTTATCGATGGCAACCATAGATAAAACAGTTTGGATAAATGCCTCGATTAAATCATCTAAACCTATACCTAATTTATTAAAGTCTCTTCGATCCATAAGGACTAAACGATTAGTATCACTACCCCAAGTACCATCCTCGTTTCTGATAGACAAGTTAGTACCTAACATAGACCAACTATCTGTCCCGTTTAATAGGTTGTCTGCCAGTGGTTTTTCAGCTCTACGTGCATAAGTGCACAAAGGCTTAATACCACTGGGGGTAGAACTAACCATCATCCGAATATCAGCAATAAATGTTTGGTTTTTCTGATTAGGAATCATTCCTACGTGATAAAGTTTTCCAGCTGCTGTAGTGCTACTCCAATTAGAATTACCGATTAAACTCTGAACTATAAAGAGATCGTAATCAAAATCCAACTCCATAAAGGCGTCTAGTTCATCTTCCGTAACAATGGTATAAACGCCTTGTCCTGCATTACTGTACGGAACTTTTACGACGGCATGTCCACCCATTTTTTTAACCCAAAGTGGTACTTCATTTTTACTTACATCCCAGATAGTTTCGGGCATATTAATTTTTAGGCCAAAAGCTTGCAGCTCAGCATTAAAAAGATCGTAGGCTTTGGCTGCTACCATTTTATTTCTTCCACCAGCTAAACAAGCCAGCGTTGGGTTGAGTATTTTGGTTTTTGCATTTACAGGTAGTCGGTTCCATGGTTTTTGTGTTAAGTATCTGAAAGCAGCTCGCATAGGAAGCCATTCATTTTCGTACAATACCTGCATCACGCCATCTACAAATTTTACATTAGCGGATGGTTCATTGTCATAATAAGATACATAATAAATGGGCTCGTTCATCACATCAGCGATTACTTCTGCATAGCCCGAAACTTCCATTGGGTTTTTATCATAAATCACAGCGATACCGCCATCGATTTTATTGCGAAGGTTTTTTAAATAGGGTTTGAAGGTGCGCTCAACCATCAGTCTATAACTCCCTTGTTCTTGATTATCATCGACTAGTGGCATGGATTTTTGTCCAGATGGACATGAGTTGTTTTCAATGACTACCATTTGTCTTTTACCGCCCGATGAAGTAACATTAAGTAAATCAGCTCCGCCCCATACAAAGTGTTTGCAACGGTGTTGTAAAACCTCACTTAACTTATCTCTGTTTACCGTGGGATGCATATGGCAATATCGGGTGATAATCCGCTCTTGCTCAAGGTTTAAAAAGAAACTAATCATGGGATGAATAGTTGCATTTAATGCTTTAGGATACCAATGATTATGTGGTTCAAAATCATTTGGTAAAACCAAGGTTGTTTTGCTCACTTTTTATATTATTTATCTAATAAAGTAAATCATATAATTTGAGATTAAACCATTCCTTTTAGATAATAATTCACTTTTTATTTAAATAATTTTTAAAACAAAAAAGGCGCTTTATCTGCAATAGATAAAACGCCTAAAAAGCCAATCAATTAATTTATTCTAGAACACATTGGATATCAATGGCAATGTCATAACCGACCATAAATTTTCCAAAATTTTCACCAAGCTTGTAATCCAATCTGTCCACACTTAAGTTCCCTGCTAATGTATTATTAATGAAAGCAAAAGGGATGGATGCTTCTTTTATTTCCCCATGCATACTTAGCATTCCTTCAGCGATAAAGCCTTCATCTGTAGATTCAATATTGCTTGAAACAAAACAAATAGTCGGATAAGTGTCTACCTCAAAAAAATCTTCATTTAAAAGGTGTTCGTCCCTTTTCTCATTATTGGTGTTAACGCTTGAAGCGTCTATACACACATCAAATCTTGAGGACTTCAGGTTAGCTGGATTAAACAAAACCTCACCTTGCATTCCACTAAAAGAACCTTCGACGGTTTTAAAACCCATATTCTTTACGGAAAAGTTTACCACTGAAAGATTCGAGTTAATGGATTGAGCAAATAAACTGCTGGTCCATAGCACAAAAGAGAAGAACATAATTTGTTTCATACCAAGTTTAACAGATGGATTAAAAATAAGTTTTAATAAAAATACAGAAGATTTGCTTTATTGATTCAAGTCAATGAAACCTGAAACGAAGGTATCGATCTTTGAAAAAAGAAATAATTATGAAGAAGTTACTTTTATGTTCAGTCCTTTGATTTTTCTTTTCAATAAACGCACTAAGTTCCCAATCTACAGCATTGGATACCATCCAGTATAAGCATTATTTTGGGAGTAGTGCCTTTGTTTTACTTACCCCAATATTGGAACCATCCCCCAAATTTTTCCAGCTAAATTATGGTTATCGTTTAACGCCTAAGGATGTAGTTTCTTTGGAAGCTATCACCTGGAGTTATCTTGGTCCAGTGGGAAGAGCTTATGGACCAGATTTTGAAAATCCAGCGAGCGATTTTCCAGGAGAAGTTAGAGCGTATGGCTTGGCCTTAAGCTACAAACGATTTCTTTGGAAATCTTTGTTTGCCCAAATTCACTCCCTAGGTTTGCGCCAACATTTTTTAGATGATGAAAGTAAGACGATTCAAACGGGATTTCAGCTCTTTAATACTTTGAGAGTAGGTTATCAATTTCGATTATTTAAGGGAAGATTTTTCATTGAGCCTTCTATTGCTGCGACTTACTGGCCTATAAATACTAATTTACCTGAGGACTTTCAGGCAATGGAAGACTTGTTCCCAAATTATTTTCTATTTGAGCCAGGCTTGCATTTTGGTTTTAATTTTTAGCTAATCGCCTGCGAATTCTGCTTAGTGTTTCTGGCTTCATACCTAAGTAGCTAGCTATTTGATATTGAGGAACCCGTTGCAATAAATCGGGTTTCTCATTTAATAGGTTTAGATATTTTTCTTCTGGAGAACTCCTTAAGAAATTGGCCATTTTGGCCGTTTTTTGACCCATCATTTTTTCAAATTCGACCCGACATATACGCTCGAATTTTGGATGCTTTTTATAGAGTTGCGATTCCTTTTCCGAATTCATGATCATTAGGGTAGAAGGCTCCACACAAACTAACTGATGGTCAGAAGCCTCGCTATTGAGTAGGTTTACTACAGAGTCCCCTTCGGTATAAAATTCAGATGTGATTTCATTACCATCATCTAAATAATACTTTCTTAAACATCCCTGAATAACCACAAAGGAGTCTTTAGAATACTGTCCGATTCTGATCAAATTTGCTCCCTTCTCAAAAGTTTTGATGGGGAAACTTGATTTTATATCCAATTTTTCTTCCTCAGTTAGACTGACAAATTTTGAAATCTCATCAATAAGAATGTTTTCCATGGCCAATGTGGTTAGTTAGTCAACAATTATTAAGCGTTTGGTAATACTTGCTTCTCCATAACTAAATTGCAGGTAGTATAAGCCTGGTGGTTTACTAATGAGGATGTCGCTCTTAGTTTCTGTGATTAATTTTTGCTCAATTCGAATGCCCTGAGCATTAAATACGGAAAAGTTTATCTGAGCTTGCCATTGATTTCTCAATTCAATATTTATCAGACCCGCTGAAGGATTAGGCGATATTGAAACATCAAAATCCTCCACATTGTCTGATACGCTAGATACTTCTAAGCAACTTTCCGGAATAGTTCCAGTAAAACAAAACATAGAATCTCGATAAGCAACTGTACTTAAGCTATCTATGGTATAATTTTTACTTCGCCCCAAAAGAAACCGTATAATCTATATCTATTTTGTCAAATTCGACTTCTTCAGTTACTGTCCATATTGTTTGGTCTACTTCATTGCAACCGCTATTTAGTTCGTCATCAAGTTTTATCATAATGGGGTCAGACCAAAAGGAATCAAACTCGTCTGTAGAAGCTGAAATAATAAACCCAGTATGATCCTTTTTAATCACCGGAAACTGTCCTCCCGAATCGTTAAATGATTTATTCGAAATTAATTCGCCCGTTTCAGGATTAACCACTGCTATTAGACGTTTAGTTATATCTATGTTACTGGAAGGAAAGCCCGCAGACTCCCAGGACATAATTAGACGGTTATTATCCAAGACTAAGTTGGATCCGGTTTCAAAAAAATCTGGATTAGAACTTCGATATACTTTAGCCCAAATGATTTCTCCGTTTTCATCCAAACGCAATATTGGCACATCATAATAATCCATAAAACTTTCTTTATTTACTGTTGTAAATCCTGTAATAAAATAGCCGCCAGCTTCATCACTAATGATTTCGAAGCATTGCGCATGGTGATTGTTTTTTCCATAGAATTGATTCCATAAAATTTCACCTTCACTATCTGTTTTAAAGATGCTCATATAAATACCAAATTCATCGGCAGATCGACCGATAATCATAAGTGTTCCATCTGGATTTTCTAAAGCATCCCAAGCATCATCTATGGCATTAGGTGTGCCGAACGTTTTAGACCAAATGACCTCGCCTGTTTCTCCATTAACCTTTAAGGCATACATATCTCGATAGTTTGAGCCTGCATCTGTTCCAAATGATTTGGTTGTTCCAACTAGCAAAACATGGCCATCAGACAAGATTGTCATTCCCCGTCCAATATCTTCTCTATTTCCGCCATGCGTTTTTTTCCACAAGGTTTCACCACTGCTATTCATTCTTGTGACTAGAATATCAAAATTAGCGTCTAGAATCGTGGTCATTAAGAAATGGTCTCCATTCTCAAAATTTCCTAATCTAGGATCTATATTATCCCAAGTCGACGTAGGTCCATATTTTTTTCGCCACTCCATTTCTCCTCTGCAATCGATTTTACAGACGTAAGGCACATTTTCAGAAACATCCGGTACATGCTCAAAACCAGTAATTAAATAGCCTTGATCATTTGTAGGAATTACATCAAACACATGAGTAAAAAAATCGGTCCGAAACAAAATTTGGTAACTTTCCAATTGGCTTTTACCGGGAGTAACACCAGAAAGCATCAATAAAAAGATCAGATGTCTTTGGAAATATGGTTTTGAAATCATTGCTCAAGATTTTTCTTAAAATAGTGAAAAATCCTGTTTTACTATAATGGCTAGTTGAATATTGATAATACTCATTACGTTTTAGCAGACAAATTGAGCTTATCTTAATTATTATTTTTTCTTTTAATTCAGGGAAAAACTATATTTAGTTAACTCGTCCACAGAACTATGAATATTAGGATTACTTGTTTGTTCTTATTTCTTCATTTTGGTTTATTTAGCCAAGATTGTTGCAATGATGATGGTGTAGCGGTTATTTGTTATACACCGGAGTTAGTTTATTGCAATGGCGTTAGTTGCCCGTATACTTTAGATGGTGCCTTTATGGATGGCCTAAGTCAAAAGTTGGCAAATCCAGCTAATTTTGGTCCTGGTTCAATTTCAGATTGTGAGTTATCCTTGGTCCCTTTGGTCGGAATTAATAATGCTGCAGACGTTGAAAATTTAGCCTGTGATATTGTTTTTCTTGGCAATTTTGCGACTGACAACAATGGTGGAGGAGGTACGTTTTTACCCCTGTTATTACTAGAGAGTGTCAAAGAATGGTCTTTACAATGCACTAAAAACTTAACGATTTTATTCCAAGGTGAGGCGGAGCCATGGGGTTATTTAGTAGCTAATGACAACATGAATCCGAACGTAGCTGGTAATGTAAGTGAACCTAATATTTTTAATGGTCCCTTCGGAAGTTTAACTCAGTTTAATCAAGGAGGTACCTTTCAGGGTACATTTGTCGACAGTCCTGAAACAGGCAATACGATTTTAGCTAGAGATAACAATAACAGACCCACCGTTGTATTGGACAATTTAACGAATGACATCATATTTGCCGATGTTGGAATAATGTGCAATGGTCCGGGAGATGTCACAGTATCACCAGAAATTAACAATGATAATGATATACTTGCTTGCAATGTTATGGCTCTAGGTTGTCAGATAGCTTTTTCGCAAAACAACTTTTATATGGACGCAGAATTATGTGTGGGAGCATCGTATGTGTTACCAAATGGTGAATCAGTGGATGAACCAGGAGAATATGAGGTTGTGCTTGAAAGTGCAAATGGTTGTGATTCTATAATTACTGTTTCTTTAGACATTTCGGATCCGGAAGATTTTTATTTCGACTATTCAGGCTGTGTGGGTGATGATTTTAGTTTTGCTGTTGGCTCAGAAGTTTTCAATGAAGATGTTACCAGTGGTATAGTGACCATCCAAAACCAATGGGGTTGTGACTCTACGGTTTATGTTAACTTAGAATATAAGGAAAACTCGAGCAGTAGCTTTGATTCTATTATTTGCGAAGGCAGTAGCTTTATGTTTAACGACTTACTGATTAGTTCTGCAGTGGATACTCAGTTAGTTTTGTTGAATGCAGTGAGTTGTGATTCAGTCATTGATGTGTATGTTGAAACGTTTTATTTTCAAGAAATTGATCTGGTGTCATCAGTGGTGATTGAAAATAATGCAGCATACACTTTTGAATTAGATGTGCCTGATGACTACGATATACTTTGGAGCCCTTCAAATGATCTATCGTGCAGTGATTGTCCAAATCCCATCCTAAATAACACAGAAAATATTGATGTCTACCAGGTGTCGATTACTAATCCTTTTGGTTGTACCGAGGTCTATGAAGTAGCCATGACTTATTTATGTAAGCCCTACATTCCTAATGTTTTTAGTCCAATATTGGGCGATCAAAATGGAGTTTTTAGACCTGTTGCCCCTTGCGAATTAATAGACTATGAACTATTGATTTTTGATCGGTGGGGAAATCGGGTGTTTGAATCTATTAATAGTGATGAATCTTGGGATGGAACCTTAAATGGAAGAGATTTAAATATAGGTGTTTATGTTTACCAACTAAGCTATTTTAATGGAGTGGAGGCCAGTATTATTGCAGGGGATATCACCTTGCTTAGGTAGCTTAACAAAGCATTTTGCAGGTTAAATCGAGCATGGCCTTTTCGAGATCCAAGTATTTACTTTGTTTGTCTTTTAGGTCGGTAAGTTGCGGGATGTGTTCTGCAAAGTAGATTTGATTATTCGCCATTTCGAATAGATTACTAGCCAACATTTTTGGGTAGTTGAATTGAGGACAGATTTCTAAAATAATTTTGGATACTTTGTCTACTAAGGCAACATAACTTGTAAAAAACCCTTCCTCATTCTCATCATCTACGTTATGGATATGATAAGCCTTTGCACTTTCCTGTATGATTACTTTATGAAGGATGTTTTCATTTATATATGCCGTTAATGGTGATTCTGTAGAAGCATTTACAATATTATGTATAACAATATTGAGTTTTTTAGTTGGATCCTGGATGTTCATTAAATTAAGATCGATTAGATAGTTTACCCACTCCCAATACCAACAGCTTAACCATAAAAGCAGCTTATGTTTGTTTTCAAAATATCGATAAATAGAAGCTTCAGTAGAATGAATTTCGGCGGCTAATTTTTTAAAAGTAAATTTTTCAAAACCTAGTTCTTCAAATAGTAAGATACTAGCGCTAACCAATTTTTGGCCATATTCCGACATCTGAGGATCTTTTAGAAAAAGATCTGGATGAATATTAAATAGAATGCCATGATTACTCATAATAATGGATCAAAATTAAAACAATTTAAATTGTTTGTATGTTTAATACTATACTCTCTACATTCGGATAGTATTACTATCTTTAGCAAAAGTAATCGTATTAATATGGCAATGAATAGTTTAGGTTTTGACTTCAAACATTTAAAAGGTGATTTATTCGGTGGGCTTACTGCTGGTATTGTAGCCCTTCCTCTGGCGCTTGCATTCGGCGTAAGTTCTGGATTGGGGCCAAGTGCTGGTTTATATGGAGCCATCATTATAAGTTTCTTTGCTGCTCTTTTTGGCGGAACTAACACTCAAATATCTGGTCCAACTGCACCGATGACTGCTGTGAGTATGGTAATTATAGCAGGTATTGTAGCAGCCTTTGATGGTGATGTAAGCAAGGCATTACCCGCTATCCTTACTATATTTTTACTAGCGGGACTTATCCAAATAAGTTTAGGTTTTATGGGGCTTGGTAAGTACATAAAATACATTCCCTATCCGGTAGTTTCGGGGTTTATGACGGCAATTGGTGTCATTATTTTGATAACTCAAATATTACCCGCACTGGGATATTACCCTAAAGAAGATACGCAGTATGTTGAGCAGTTTAAGCCTTTTGCCGAAGAAATAATATTGGACAATATACTCAAAGAAGAAGCTGGTGAAGGAATCTTAGTCTTAGAAGATTTTAAAGAAACCATAAAGCGAGCAGAAGGTATATCACAAGCACAAATATTAAAGGAATCACAGACGCTAGCAGGCAAAGATGCATCTGGAATTATAGGCGCAATCAAAGTGTTACCCCGTGCTTTAAAAAACATAAACTGGTTAGAATTGATCCTAGCATTGGCCACCATTTTTATCATTTTTGGCTTTAAGCGAATTACCAAGGCTGTACCAAGTACCTTGGTAGCATTACTTGTCATGTCAGGGATTGCCATCGGATTTAAGTTGGATTACAGGCCGATCGAAGAAATACCAAGTGGATTACCATTACCTAATTGGGCCATTTTTACAGAGTTTAGTTTTTCGAGTATTTCTCCCTTTATTTTTACGGCTATAACCTTAGCTCTTTTGGGAGCAATCGATTCATTATTGACTTCGGTTGTTGCGGATAATATGACCAAAACAAAGCATAATCCTAATAAAGAATTAATTGGACAGGGAATTGGAAATAGTATAGCTGCGGTATTTGGTGGAATTCCAGGTGCAGGAGCCACTATTAGAACGGTAGTAAATATTAATTCCGGTGGTAAAACCAAACTTTCAGGAATGATTGCAGGTGTTTTATTGCTAGTTATTTTATTGGCTTTAGGTCCGATTGCATCTAAGATCCCAGCAGCTGTTCTCGCAGGTATTTTGATTACCGTAGGTATTGGGGTTATGGATTACAAAGGCTTAAAAGCGATTCCTTTTATGCCAAGAGCAGAAGTTGCCATTCTACTAATAGTGTTAGTTCTATCATCAGTATGGAATTTAGTTTATGCAGTGGGCATTGGATTAGTTATAGCATCGCTAATGTTTATGAAGAAAATTGGTGATTTAACGGCTGAAAAATCTGATGTTAAATCCCTAGAAGAGGAATCATGGAAAGATGAAATTAACTTTCCTAAAGAACTTAAGGAAGAGGTGTTTATTAAGCATATCAAGGGACCACTCTTTTTTGGTTCGACTAGTGATTTCCAGCGATTAGCTATGCAAATACCGAAAACTGCTTCAACGGTGGTGATTCGAATGGGTAGGGTGCCTTACATGGATCAATCTGGGCTCTATGCCATGGAAGATGTCATCGTGGACTTAGCGAAACAAGACATTAAATTACTTTTAGTTAATGTTAACGAGCAGCCTCGATATATGATGGAGCGAATAGATATAATACCTGATTTAATTCCGGCTAAACATATCTTTAGCAATTTTGATGAATGTATGTTATGGGTAAAAGATAATGTGCCTGATGAGTATGATCCGGATGGAAAAAAACATGCTAAAGCATAAAAAGTAAAACCTAATATAAAAAGCTAAAATAGTCAATCATTTTAGCTTTTTTTTAAGATAATCACCGAATAAATCCGCCTTCCGAATGAATGGTTTGTCCTGTGATCCAACTAGCCTCATCGCTGGCAAGAAATCCAATAAGCTTGGCTGTATCTTTTGGGGTACCCAATCTTTTCATCGGAAATTGTTTTAGCAATTGCTGTTTAGTTTCATCGGACATCCAGCCAGTGTCATTAGGGCCTGGATTAACATTATTAATCGTAATCCCCTTTGCTGCTAATGTTTGTGATAAAGTAGAGCACAAGGTCTCTATGGCTCCTTTACTTATGGCATAGGCAATCTCATTTGGCATAGGGCCTAATGATTGTCCGGATGTAAGGTTAATAATTCTACCATTTCCTGCCGACTCAAATTGCTTAATAAAAGCTTGGGTGAGTAATATGCTTGCCTTAATATTTAACTCATAATGTTTATCTAAATCCGAGGATGTCAGATTTTCAATGTTGTTGGAAGTAGAGTAGGTAGCATTATTTATTAAAACGGTAGGCGAACCCAAATCTTCTTTCACCTTTTTCATTAATCGTTGGGTTGCATTTTCACTAGTCAGATCCAATTCCAAGCGACTACAGCGAACACCTAGCTGCTGGATGGTTCGTTGTATTCTTTCAGGCTCTTTAGGATCGACTCCCCAAGGCATTTCATCATCATAGGCAGTCCAATAAGTGAAGAAAACATCAAATCCCTTGCGAGCTAAGTCACAGCAAATAGCCTTTCCTATTCCTTTCCATCGGCTTGCACCGGTCACTAAGGCAATTTTTCTATTCATTGATTTTAGTTATTTTGAAGTATGGAGATGGACTAATTCTTTAAAAAGATCATTCCAAATAATATCCTTAGCATACCATCCATTAGCAAGTATGGTGATGGCTAAATCATGTTTGGGATATATCATAAGTATGCTACAACATCCTGGATTGGTTCCCACGTGAAAATAACTTGGCCCAAGATCAGGATCTGTTTGTATCCACCAGCCAAGTCCCATAGAGATACGTTCGTTGTCAGTTTTATGGCTAGCATCCCACATGGCCGTTAAGCTCTTTTTTCGTAATACATCAGCTGTAGATTCTTGATGATAAATGGCTAATATTTCTCTTGAAAAAGCATTAAGCTCTCGGGTGGAGCTGATTAGATTGCCGCTCGGATTATGTTCATATTCTTCACCTACAGTAATGTGATTTGCTAATCTTAGAGGCTGCTGGTCTAATATTGGATTCTTTTTTCGATCCACTCCGGAAAAGTTTAATCGCTTTATTGCTTTCGAATTTCCTGCTACAATTTGGGGAAGGGCAAGTCTATTCGAATCAATTTGCTCAAAAAAGTAAGTGCTATTATCCATACCCACTTTTGAAAGTATTTGCTCCTTAATATATCTATCAAAGGGTAAATTGGTTTTTTGCTCAATCACAAGACCGAGCAAGTCAAAAGCCACATTACTATAGGTTTTGTAGGACATTTTTGTACCCGGTTTAAATTTGAGCTTTTTATTCCTGAGGTGATTTATGTAAAGAGGGAGCGATGTCCTATCATCTGGTGAATGATCTAGTTTGTTGTCCCACATTAAACCGGAAGAGTGAGTCAGCAGTTGCTTTATGCTGATGTCTCGATGGCGTTTGTCTTTCATCGTGAAACCAGGTAGAATATCTACAAGTTTCTCTTCTAATGTCAGTTCGCCATTTTCTACTAGTTGCATTATTGCAATAGTCGTAAATAGTTTTGAAATAGAAGCGATATTGAACAAAGTGCTATCACTGACTGGAATCTGCTTATTATGACTGGTTGTGCCGTGTGATTTAGTATAGCTTTGCTTATTATGGACAACTCCTATGGACAATCCTACAATGGAGTGTTCCTGGCTGTAGAGCTCTATTAATGAATCTAGCCTGGGTGAGTTTAATGCTTGGGCACTAGTATCTGAAAGTAGAAAACTAAATAATAGGATAAGTAAAATTTCTCTCATGGCTAAGCTTTAAATTCATTAGGAGCAAATAGTAATGATTATAATATTCACAGCTTTTTTATAAACCTAAGGTATCCCTTAAATGTATATCGTTTGTGCTATTTTTATTCCAGTAGTCACTTAAGATCGTTTTTATTTTTTTGCCGCTAGTTGTCAGCTTTTGTTTGTTGGCTCCATATCCACTAATGTATTCTTCTGTCCATGATTCAATAGTATGAGGGAAACTTGATTCAAAAGTAATACTAAGCTTTCTATCTAGTGCAGGATAATCTAAGGTGTACGTGGAAGAGCCTTTACCAGTTGTAAGGCTTGCCTGACAGTTTTGTTGTTTAAATGTTTTATGCATTAAACTTAGGTAGAAGAAACTAGGAATCATTTGTAATTCTCTAGTTGGAAGATTTGCAGGATTAGTGCGAATTATACTCCAAATGTCATCTTCTAAAGCTGCTATTTTATGGGATTGTCCTTTAGTACTTTCTCCTTGGAAATAAGAATCAATTGTTAACTCCAGTTATTTTTTGCGGGTCATCTCCATATACGTATGACCACACCATTCTTGAGAGGAGCAACTAATTTTTAAACTATTTGTACTTCCATCTAGTGGAAAGAAAGAACTGGTCATCATCGAATAAGGATAGATGCCAGTCGTAAATTGCTTGGTAGCATTTAGTTTTAGCACTTGAACATTATCCATGCCAGGATAATCTGCTTTCACAAATTCACTGGTTGAAAAAGGTTCGGATACGAAGATTAATACGGCAGTACCCTTATGTATTTCACCATACCTTGCTTGTTCTAATTGGTAGCTGCTTATTTCAGCTTTACCCTGATTCCAGTATTGATCAAAAGAAGCATCTGGTGTTGGAAATTGAGCTTGGATAGTTTCCGTACAGCTGGGTAAAAACAAAAGAAGTACCGATATTTTAAGCATTAGACTTTTCATCTTGATTCATTTTTTTGCTTGTTGTTATTCAATGTTCAAAAAAAAAGGCGAACCATTAGGCTCGCCTTTAAAACGCATTATTTATAGTTTATTTTTGAATGACTAACTTTTTATTGACTAAACCCTTATCTGAGTGCAATTGCACAACATACATACCTGATGGTAGTGCTCTTGTATCAATTGTGTTCGAATAATTTGTATCAATTTGGTTTAGGTTTTCAGTCATTACTTGAACTCCTTGTACGTTAGTTATTGTCATCTGATAATCTCTAACCTCGGTGTTTTTGATGATAAGCTGTACATAATTTCCAGCAGGGTTAGGGAATAGACCCAATTCTGTATCTGTATCGATTAAGTCATCGGTACTTACTTCCACCTTAACATTTATTACTGCTACACCACTGTCGCAATTTGAATCACCCTCACCAGAAGAAATACAAATTTCTGATTCATAATCTTTAAGATCAATCAACTCAAAATCATCGATAAACCAACCTGGTACAGGACTGTTAGAAATAATTCCTTCATCAGTTCCATATCGGAATTGGACATCAATTGCTGTACCATTGTAAGCACTTAAATCAATGATAGTAGGAATAAACATTTCATTAGTGGTTCCTGTCCATCCAAAGTGGTTAGGAATAGCAAAAGTTGCATAAGAAATATCGCTGTTGTAACCGTTTAGCAAGAAATCATCTCTGACATCAACCCAGTCATTTTCGCCCGCAGGAGATACTCTCATAAAACCAGCATCTGTCGCTTCTTGCGTATCGTATCTATGGAAAAAACGCAAACCAGGTCTTGATCCAGAAACGTTTAATCCTTGGAAAATTAATCGCTGATCTGATTCAGTTTCTGGCTCAGAAACATAGTAAGATCTATCTGGACTGTGAGAGGCAACCGAAGTGTATCCAAAGAAATTTCCTCCCTCTGATCCTTCAAATGGAATATCCCAGTTTCCAGTATTAGACTCAATGTCGTCAATAAAAATACGCTCACTAAAATTCGTTGGATCGGTCGAATATACAATTTCAAAGTTTTCTTCAAATAAAGACTCCAAATCGCCGTATTCAAAAATCAACATATCTCCATCATTGGTTGGAGTCACAGAAGCCGTAGAGCTTACAAAAGTCATTCCGGCGGGAATTTCGTCAGTAATAACGACATTTGTAGCGACTTCTTCTCGGTGGTTAGCCATACTAACCGAAACGGTCATATCATCACCTGGCTCGATAAGGTCAGGCATTGTTTTCTGAATCTTAAGTTCTTTAATACAAGTAGGTAAAGGTTCGAAATCTTCAGTTCCATCTGATCTAGAATTTGTGCTTCCTTGATCTGCGTAGTAACCCAAACCTCTTCTAGCAAATACTTCCCAAATTAAACATTGGTGATCTCCATTAAAGTTTAGTAAATCAGCATTTAATATAGCATCTCTTCCATCTACAAATCCTGGACTACATGGCTGTAGCTTCATACCTTCCATAACTAAGGTTATTGCTTTATGGTTGCCTGATTCAGTATTCGCAAAATCAGCATCCCATCCATATAAATCTACCATTGCCCAGTATAAATCCCACAACATAGCACACCAGACTTGACCCACACCGTGAGGTACTGAATTTACTTTTACCTTATTGTAAGTTTCAGGATTTATACTCATATCTGTACTGTACGGGAATGTTCTAATTCCAGAACCATTTACATCTTCTCCGTTTGCATATACACCTACACCTCTTACGTCAGTTCCTAAATCACCTTCTTCTACCGAGGTAATTAAACTGAAGAAATCAGACCATCCTTCACCCATTTGCTCCTCATTACCTAGGCAACCTACAGCTCCTGGTCCTGCCGTCAAACGATTAGAAATTCCATGACCGTATTCATGAGCAATAATGCCATTATCGAATGAGCCATTATATTGAGATGGTCCTTCTATTTCTTCGGCTTCGATTTTAATGGTTACTGTTTGACCTAGCGTAATTTGATCTCTAATTCTATTACATTGAGAAAATGGTAACTGGATAGTTGGTATCGTTACTTGATTTCCTACATCACCGGCTCCTAAGCCTAATAATTCCTCTCCTGTTCCACCATTCACTCCTGGAACATTACAGATGATACATGCCCCAGCTCCAGCTTCTTGTGCCTTTAATGCTTTCCATCCAAACTCACAAGTTCCACGATCGATTAGTGCAATTTTTCCAGCCACCGCTTCAGCATTAGCAATATCATTACAACACTGTGTTCCTCCAGAAGAGCTTCCGTCAGTTGCTAGCACTGCCTCACCTGTAAAAGGAACATCTCCATAATCATCAAAACCCCACGAACCGTCTAGCGTTACCGTTCCTACTTCTAAATAACCTGAAATCCCAATTGGATCTAAAATCTCACATAATCTTGAACCAACTTGATTCCAAACGTACATTTGCATACGTCCATTTCCTCCATCTGGAGGTGTAGCAAAATTAGCATTGTCTGTACCGCTTCCATCCATTGCTTCTGCTAGTACATAATCGTTGCCATTACCGCCATTACCATAATTATTTGCTTGGAAGCTACCTGCTGCCTCATCAAATCCAAACTCGTAAGTGATATCATGCATCATATTAACCATGTAAAACAAGTTTACCGTCGTCGAATTAAGATTAAATGCTGGTTCTTCATCTGTAAAATGTTCAAAGTCAAAAATCAAATCAGCACCACCATCTGGCTCATTACCTGAAGACTGATTAAGATCTTGGCGATCCTCATATGCATGAACATTATTTCCTCGTGTAATGGTATATTCAGCACCTTCTTGACCATTTATATCATGCCAACCGAATGGAGATGAACTAGGTATAGCAGGGTTTTGAACTAAATCATGAGGTCCATGTAGTGGACTTTCTGCTGGTAAAGCATACACTCTATAAATGTTTTCCATTTTCATGGGTGCATTTGCCTCCACAGCTTTATGTGGCATGTGATGCCCTCTACACGCACTTGAATGGTTTGTGTATTTTCCTTTTTCTGCTTTGCAATAAACTGTGTAGTTAGTTTTGTCTAAAATTTCACCTGTTTTTGCATCTACCTTTATATTCCAGTAGTCTGCATTTTCTTTCATATCTAACTCTACAGCCCATGATAATTTAATGGTTCCATCAGCTTGAAGTAAGTAGGTTTGTTTCACATTAATGTCGCTTTGAGTTGCTCCATTTTGGTGATAAATAAACTTTTGCTCGTTTATTTTTTCTTTTAGTTCAATGCTTTGCTTCGTCTGTACTTCAGCCTCCACTAATGCTTGCTCGATTGCTTCATTAGGTGCTAATTTTGCTGACTTATTGCTTACCTTACTGGCAGCATTAGTAATCCATCGATTAGCTAAGACTTTTACTTCATTATTTTTCATCACCACCACATTCATAATACTGTTGTGGATAGGTATACCATCTATAGACTGAGTTAGATAGATATAGTGAAGACCATTTTTCTTATTGATATATGCATCCGATACAAGGATGTTATCTATATCGGAAGGACTTAATTGTAATTGCTCTGCTTGACTTATAACAAATTGCTTTGCTAGCTCCGTGTTAACAGCATCTTGTGCCATTATATTAGAAATAGAAAAAACAAAAAGTAGAGAGAACAATAGCTTTTGTAAATTCGTGATCATTGTATAAGTTTATTTTCACTCAATATAAGATATCTACCAATCTTTATAAAGTTAATATGCACTTAAAATGGTCATTTAAGAGACTAGTAAATAAATTTCAAGCGTAGATTTAAATTATGGACCAACATTCATCCACACAAAATATAAAAGACCAATTTGTCATCGGACGAAACCCAATTTTAGATGCCTTAAAGGAAAAACAGAATATCGAAAAGGTTTGGATAGACAAAGCGATTAGAGGTCCATTTGAGAAAGAACTCCGTTACTTATGTAGAGAAGCGGAGGTGCAATTACAGGTCGTACCGAAAGAAAAAATAGATTTTATTTCTAGAATTAAAGGCCACCAAGGCGTGGTTGCACAAATAAGTCATATCGATTATTTTGATCTAGATGATGTGGTCCAATGGTGTTACGAGCAAGGGAAAACGCCTTTTATATTGATGACCGAAGGCATTGAAGATGTACGAAATATTGGGGCTCTTGCACGAACTGCCCTTTGGTTTGGTGCGCATGCCATTGTGGTACCTTTTAAGGGTGGAGCAAGAATTAATGCTGGAGCCATAAAGTCCTCAGCAGGCGCTCTTTTAAAATTGAGAGTCTGTAAGGTTAGTTCCTTACCAAAAGCGATAGAACAGCTCAAAGGACAGGGTTTGCAAATTATTGCAGCAGATATGCATGGAACTAATGATCTAGCTAAATCGATTGATATTAATCAGGGAGTTGGCTTAATTATGGGTTCAGAGGGCAAAGGCATATCTTCCAACACTAGAAAGCTAGTAGACCATACAGTTTCTATCCCTGGAGCAGAACAAATGGAATCATTAAACGTTTCAGTAGCTACTGGAATACTGATGCACGATATATACAAATTAATTAAAGAGAACATTTAATCAATGAATAGAATAAACGCTTACTTAATCATTTTATCAAGCTTCGTGCTATGTACGACTGCCTGTAAATCAAAAAAAGTAATTACGGATGTTGGTCCGCCTTTAGAAAAGCTCGACTTGGCTTATCAGCCATTAGAAAAAGCCTTATTATGGAAAATTGAAAAAGATGATATTGAGCATGATTCTTATCTTTTTGGTACCATCCATATGATTGATAGAGAAGATTATTTCCTTCCTCCAGGTACGGAAACAGCTATCAAATCTACCGAGCAAATGGTTTTTGAAATCGATATGGACGATATGCAAAACATAGGTGCTCAGATGGGCATGCTCTCCAAAGCCATGATGAAAAATGGTACAACGCTTAAGGATTTACTAAGCGATGAAGAATACGAAATTGTGAGTAATCACTTTAAAGAAAAAGGTCTTCCATTAATGATGTTAGAACGCATTAAGCCTATGTTTTTATCAGCCATGGTCGATATAGATATGTCAGATTTTTCTATGGGAGGAAATGATGGTTCGATCGTCTCTTACGAAATGGAGTTTTATGAGAAGGCACAAAAAAACAATATGGAGGTCGAAGGCTTAGAAACCATGGATTATCAAATGAGCATATTTGATTCTATCCCATACGAATCTCAAGCAGATATGTTACTTGAATCTATTACCTCTGAATCTACAGATGAAATGATGGATGCCTTAGTTGAGTCTTATAAGGCGCAAGATATTGAGTCTCTAGTCGAGAGTATCGATGAAGATGAAAGTATGGAGAACTATGGAGATATGTTGTTAAAGAACCGTAATATGAATTGGATTCCAGAAATCGGGATGCAAATGAAGGAAGGTCCTACTTTTTTTGCTGTGGGTGCAGGTCACTTAGCAGGTAAAGATGGAGTCATCCATTTGCTTAGAGAAAGTGGGTATAAACTCACGCCCATTACCAAGGAAAATGCGATTAAGCAAATATGATCATTAAAGTTTTAGGAGTAGAACCAAGTATTCATGACTCATGCTGGGTAGCACCCAATGCAACTATAACAGGAAAAGTACATATTGGAGCAGATTCAAATGTCTGGTACCAGGCCGTTATTAGAGGAGATGCCAATACCATTTATATAGGTGAAGGTGTAAACATTCAAGATGGAGCCATTGTACACGGATCCTACGAAAAAGACGATACGCATATAGGTGATTTTGTTACCATTGGTCATCGAGCCATTATCCATGGTTGTACTATTAAAAACCATGTATTAATCGGCATGGGCGCCATCATTTTGGATGATGCCATAATACCTCCTTATTGTATTGTGGGTGCTGGTGCATTGGTCACACAGGGAAAGGTCTTAGAATCAGGCTGGATTTATGGAGGAGTTCCCGCAAAGAAAATCAAAAAGCTGAGTGAAAAAGAGCTAGAGATGATGACTCAAGCATCTGCTGATGGTTACATCAAACTTTCCAAAATATACGCTGCGCTCGATGATTAAGCACAAGAAATAATCATGTATTTTTTCCGAGAAGATTATATCGAAGCTTTAATAAAATTAGTCTAGCTTAATGAAGATCATGCTTGGTTAGAAAGCATACAATCCATGAGGAAAGTGTCAAGTCTGGTGGGTGGTGGAGCAGGATCATTAAATGATTGGAGTCCTACTTATTTATCGATGGAAGAAAATGCTTGGTATGGAGAAGTATATCATTTACTTTTTAATTTCTACATAAAAGCAGCATGGCAAAACAGAAAGGGAGATAAATACCTTGTCACACTTTTACAAAGTCTCAAATTAGAAAAAGTTAAATATCTTAATTGCATAAGTTGTAATGCCTGCAATCACCACTTTACGGTAAGCGCAACATTCGAGCGCTTTTTAGCGCTCTATATGCTGAAAAAACACTTGATAAAAACCGATAAAAAGCTTGTCGATTGGCTAACTAAAGAGGCATCTATATTTTCTACATCTACCAAATACTTTAGAAAACTATTAAACGAATCTTTAGTAAGACGAAAGATACAGATACACCCATTCGAAAGTAATTGTGTCCAGTGTTCTGCAGAAAGAAATTATACTCGATACCGCATATCAGTCAAGTATAGTGATGGATCATTTTCCTTGCGCAAACTGAAAGATATTTAAGATTACTTTGAAAGATCACCAAGATTGGCAAAACTAAATCTCAATCCGCATATTGATCAAGTGCTTTGTAAACCCTACTTTTTCATAAGCCCTAATAGCAGATGGATTGTCCTGATACACATCTAATCTACACTCATTAATACCCTTTGATTTTGACCACTTAAATAAGGCTTCTATTATTTTGCTATTGACCCCTTTCCCTCTAAACGCTTCATTGACAAACATAAAGCCCATATAGGTATATTGCTCATGCTTTAGATAGGGTTTTGCCTCTTTAATTAGGCCATAAGCAGAGCCAATAATTTTATCGCCAACAGTTGCAAGCAATACACAAGCATCGGCTTGACTAATCATACTGGCTAAATCATAATAGTTAATATGCCCTGATTTTAAGGTAGGATCATAAGGTCTTTCTGCCTCTATAATGCCCTGTTCGAAAGCATATAATGTAGGTAAATCTGCCTCTACAGCTCTACGAATGTTGAACTCTTCCATCGATTATTCTTCATTAACAAGGGATTCAAAGAAAACTGCATTGGCTAGCAATCGATGGGTCGCCATAAAGTAACCTCTGAAACTCGGATTCACAGAGAAATGAGTAATTCTTCCTTCATTCATTGCTTTGGTAGAAACTACCGATTTCCCATTTGCAATACGTTTGTTTTCTTCAGAAATATATCCACTTAAAGCCACTGGTGCTGCATACTTTATAACCGGTTTTAGCTCAGTAGATTTATAGAAAATATTTCCTTGGTGGAATACGGGTAAATTGCTAGCTGTATATCCATAACAAAATGGATGATCAAGATTTAGTGAAGATTGTAAAATAGCACCACCAATTACCTGAGCAGCTTTAGCGTCACTTGCATCTTTGTTGTTTTCTAAGGCCTTTAGCACTTGGTTAGTGGAGCGTTTAGCCTGCAAAAAACCTGCTTCATCAAAAACATCTAAATTGGATTTAACAATAATTAAATGGCCACCTTCTTTAATCCATTTTTTAAGTCTATCAAAATGCTCGGTACTTATGCTTTCGTTCAAATTAGGTATGATGATGGTTTTATACTTTGCTAGATTTATAAACGCTAAACGATCTATATCCAGATGGCTAATTTGCTCATTCCAATGCACATCAAACTGGTGCCACAAGTAGCCAGCATCATAGGCGCCTAAGCCTCTACCCACAAGCAAACCAGTCTTGCCAACTTGCGATAATTTGCCGGTTTTCATTTTTTTAATAATACGTTTTGCTAAAGCATGTTGCTCTATGGAAAAGCCTAAAGCAAGGCTTAAACTATCCAATGTTTGTTTTATCTCGTCCCAGTTTTCCGCTTGGTTACTGAAGAAGAAACTGCCTTTTTTTATGCTAACATCTTTTTTCTCATAATCTTCCTGCATGATACGTATGTTGATATCCTTTGCTTGTAGGCAACTTACCACACTTGGCATATGGTAGATATTGCTTGGAATTACCCATGTGTTGATCTCATTTTCGCTACCTGTCGAAGTAGTGGTAGATCTTAAACGTTCCAAGCTTTCGGGACTTTGTACGCTTTGTACATTCAGGTTTAATGAAAGCGGAAAACTCCAAGTTGATACATCGTAAAAGATACTGTCCGGAAATTTATCTACACTATCAAACATGGTTTTAATCAGCCGATATTGGTCTTGAGCACAAGGGACTACATAACTTGGTTTGTTGTTATTTATCGACCTAATTTCGTCTACCTTAATGCTATGTGTTTTCAGCACATCGGCAAAATATTTACTTACATAAGGGTCATCATGACTGAATTGATAGGCTTTGATTGGATCATCTTTAGCCATTTGTCGAGAAGTTTGATAAAAATCTCTCATGTAGCTGAGCAATTCTTTTCTTTTGTTCAATGTTGCCTTATGTGTCGAAAAAGAAGTGATCACTTGATTCCTAATGGTAAATGGATAGCTAAGCAAACCATTTTTAGTTTCTTGCAGATGTCCTCTTGAGCTAGCTTGTTCAAACAAAATGCCGATACATCCATTAATGTCAGGATAGGTCGATCCTTTGCCATAGTAATAATCATCGAATCGCTCTTTCGTAAAGTATTTTGAACCGATTGAGTCCAAGGCTGCTGCGTGGAATTCGCCTATTTCTTCCGTTAATTGTTGATTTAGTTGGGGAGTCATTGGATTGGTTCTGCTCGGTACACCAGGCTGAAAAAAGAAGGTGCTGTTTTTCCCCATTTCGTGATGATCGGTTAACACATTTGGGTGCCATTCGTGAAAATTTTGGATCCTACCTTTCGAAGAAGGGTGAATGACAAACAACCAGTCTCTGTTTAGATCAAACCAATAATGATTAGTTCTTCCACCAGGCCAAGTTTCTGAAAACTCTCTTGAATTTTCATCTGGATTTAAGTGCAAATGTTTATTCGAGTTAACCCAACTAGCAAATCGATTAAATCCATCAGGGTTAAAACATGGATCTAGCAAAATCACAACATTATCTAATAACTGCTTTACATAATCAGACTCACCAGCTAATAGGTAATAACATACTAACATAGCTGCGTTGGTTCCAGAAGATTCATTTCCGTGCACTCCGTAACCTTGATACAAAATGGCGGGTAAATTATCAATATCCACTTCTTCTGCTTTATTGGTTCGAAGTTTTGCGTGGTCCGCCTTGATATCAGCTAATCGTGCATGATTCTTATCACTGGTTATGATAAGATAACTGAGTGGTCTATGTTCATGACTTTTTGCATATTCTACATACTTAGCTTTAGATGACAAATTGGCCATTCGGCGCATATATTCGTCTAGTTTATCATGAGAAACATGCCATTCGCCAACCTGATAACCAAGTAATTCTTCAGGTTCTGGAAAGTCTTTATCGTAGGACTCATCAGGTAGATAATAAGTTAATGATGGCTTTTGAGCAAAACTGCTAACCATAATAAATAAGCAAAAGCTTAAAAAGAATGTGGTCTTTATGTATGTTTTCTGCACAGGAATTTCCAATTTTGATTGCTAAAGATACTAAATCATGTATGCTATATTAATTACCATTATTGCAGGAATTTTTGTTGCTCTTTTATTTGTCAATATTTATTTCCGAATGAAGGTGCTAAAACATTATCGAGTCTTGAGGAAAAATAAAGTAGAATTTCCAGCATACTATATTTTAAAAGAAGCAGAAATGGAGCGAGACGTATTACATCATTATCCTGGTTTCGAAGAAAATATAAGGACCTTTTGTAATCATATAAGACATAGTATCAAGATAGCTATGGCTATTGTTGTTTTTATCAGCATTTTAGGTGGAATCATTGTATATTATAACTGATAAAATAAACGTTAATATTTTCTTAACACCTACATACTTAGCTTAAGAATACTTTCGTTATCCATTTACTTAACTAACTCAAAACCTAAACTTGTAACCAGAATGAGAGCATTGATTTGGATGTTGTTTGGCTGTGTTTTTTTTCTTCATAGTTGTGATGTTTTTAGAAATGATGAATTAGATCCAGTTTTCTTAGATATTACTGATATCAATTTGGTTACCGAGCCAGGCCAAGGAGAAAACACACATAATATAAGAGACGCTTGGATAATTGCAGATGGTAACGATGTTGGTGTGTTTGAGTTACCCGTTAGAGTACCTTTATTAGATCCACAACCCATAGATGTTAGAGTTTTTGCAGGCATTCGAAGAGATGGTCAAGAGGCCTTCCCAATCGAATACCCATTTTTTGATGTTGAGGCATTTACTGTGGAAGAACCAAGTGGGACTGTACTTTCAAAATCAATAGATATTAAATACAGAAGCACAACTAAATTTGAGATGATTGCCGATTTCGATGTAAGTAATCCGTTCAATCAGAATCAAGATGATTATGATGGTTCGTACATGGATATTGTTCAAGATGACTTAATACCTGGAAATAATGCAGGAATCATCTATGTAAATAAAGAAAATCCAGTTTTCGAAGCACAAACGGGTATTCCGTTTAATGCAAGTGACATCATTGGTCAAAAACCTTATCTAGAGTTAGATTATAGAGGAAATGCACCTCTAGTTATCGGGGTGAAGAAGTTTTTTGTAGGTAATCTTTTCCAGACTGATTACATTATTATCTTAAAGGAAAGTGAGGAGTGGAATCACCTATATCTTAGTTTGGAAGAATTTTTAAGTGATCCAGATATTGAAGAATATCGTTTAATTCTCAATGTAGATATCGAAGGTTTAGAAGAGGAAGAAGTGTATGCTTATGTCGATAACGTGAAATTGTTGAGATTCTAGTTGATGGGTGGACAAAGACGCATCGAACTGATCATTTATCGGATCTTGGATTTCTTTTCTGCCATGGCAGCATGGTGTCTGTTTTTTCTGTATCGTAAAAGTGTAGAAAATGCCGGATTTACCATGGTCGAAGTTTATGGCGATAATAATTTCTGGCTAGGCTTAACTTTGATTCCTATTGGTTGGATTTTGCTATATACTGTATTTGACAAGTACTCAGATATCTATAGATTTTCTAGACTTGCTACCTTCTCTAGAACTTTGTTTTTAAGCTTTTTCGGCGCACTTATTCTATATTTTACCATTCTATATGACGACTCAGTTTATGAGTACATAAACTACGTTGTCCCGTTTATTCGATTGTTTCTGTATCATTTTGTTATCACGGTTACCGTTCGAATGATTTTCCTTACTTGGGCTTCTAAACGATTAAAATCAGGTAAGGTTAGCTATAAAACATTAATTATTGGTGGTGATAAAAATGCGGTAGAATTATACAATGAGATTACTGCAAGAGAATACAAGCTTGGTTACGATTTTGTGGGCTTTATAGATTCCAATGGCAATAGTAAAAATTTGCTTGGGGAGCATTTACATAAGCTTGGCGATTTAGCTGATATAGAAGCGATCATCAAAGAAAAAAATATCGAAGAGGTGATGATTGCTATTGAGACTTCAGAACATGAAAAGCTGAAGAAAATCTTTAACATTTTAGATGATTTTTCTGACCGATTACTAGTCAAGATAATCCCAAGCATGTATGATATTATGGTAGGGACGGTTAAGATGAATCACATACATGGAGCAGTATTAATCGAAGTAGATCGTCAATTAATGCCACGGTGGGAGAGTGTAATAAAGCGCTTGCTAGATGTGATAGCAAGTCTGGCCTTCCTTATCTTGTTTTCATGGTTGTACATATACATAATCATTCGAGTTAAACTATCATCTCCAGGTAGCATTTTCTTCACTCAAGAGCGAATTGGTCGGGGTGGAAAACCATTTCGTATTATTAAGTTCAGATCTATGAGGGAAGATGCTGAAGCAAATGGGCCGCAATTATCCCATGATTTTGACGATCGTATTACGCCTTGGGGAAAAATTATGCGTAAACTCAGGCTTGACGAAACCCCACAATTTATTAATGTGCTTAAAGGAGAAATGTCTTTAGTGGGTCCTAGGCCAGAAAGACAGCATTACATTGACCTTATAACTAAAAAAGCACCACATTACAAACACCTTTTAAAGGTAAGACCAGGCATTACTTCTTGGGGTCAAGTTAAATATGGTTATGCCTCAAATGTAACTGAGATGCTGCAGCGCTTAAAATTCGATATGATCTATATTGAGAATATGTCGCTGGGATTAGATTTTAAAATACTATTCTATACCTTGTTGGTGCTTATTCAAGGAAAAGGTAAATAGTATGAAAATTTATGGCCTCATAGGTAAATCCATTCAACAGAGTTTTTCACCAGCTTACTTTAATGATAAATTTGAATCATTATCACTAGATGACCATTATTATCATTTATTCCAGTTTGACTCCCTTGATATGCTTGAAGGTCATGACTGGTCGATGGTCCAAGGGATGAATGTTACCATGCCTTATAAGGAAAGTATTATTCCTTTTTTAGACGGTTTAAGCGACGATGCAGCCACCATAGGAGCAGTAAACACCATTCAAATTAATGAGGCTGGAAAATGGATAGGTCACAATACCGATGTGTTTGGCTTTCAATTAAGCTTGATGGGTTTCTTAGGAGACCAAAGGATAGAAAATGCTTTAGTACTTGGCTCAGGTGGAGCTTCGAAAGCTGTCTGTTTTGTGTTAGATCAGCTGGACATTTTACATAAAGTTGTTTCTAGAAAAGGACCCATTAGTTATACAGATTTAGATGAAACCTTCCTTAGAGATTCGCAGTTAATCATCAATACTACTCCATTAGGAATGGGAGAATATTTAAACATGATGCCTGACCTTCCGCTAAATCATATTGGCAAGCAACATTATCTTTTTGATTTGATATATAATCCCGAAAAAACTTTATTTTTGGAAAAGGGCGAACAGCAAGGAGCACAAATACAAAACGGCTTCGATATGTTAGTCTTTCAAGCCGAAAAAGCTTGGGAAATATGGAATCAAAAAGAAATTATACCTACATAAATGGCAGAACCTGATCCTAATTTACAACTGGATTTCTCAAATACAGAAATTGCTTTCGCGAGTAAATCCAATAAGGAATTAAAAAATACCGTTAGACTTTTTAGCTTAATGAATAAACAATGGCTCGTATCCATTGGTAGTTCATTGGGTGCATTTGCCTTAAAGTATAACCTTCCATTTGCTAGGAGGATCACTCAAGAAACCATATTCAAGCAATTTTGTGGTGGCGAAAGCCTGATGGATTGTCAGCCTACCATCGATCAATTATTTAAGTATAAAACACTGACGGTACTTGATTATGGATTAGAAGCAAAATCCACAGATGAAGAGTTGCAGGCGGTACAAGACGAATTAGTAAGAGCTATTGAATTAGCAGCATCTAATAATTCAGTGCCCGTAGTAAGTATCAAAGTTTCTGCTTTAGTAGATAATGCATTACTAGAAACCAAGCAGTCCACTGGAAAGTTAAATGACATTGAACAAAAAAACTACGATAAGCTGGTTAATCGTCTTATCAATATCGGTAATAAAGCGCACGAATTAAAAGTAGGTGTATTTATAGATGCAGAGGAGTCATGGATTCAAGATAGTATCGATGAGTTAGTAGATATGTTGATGGAAAAGTTTAATGGTGAAGAAGTGATCGTTTACAATACCTTCCAGTTATATCGACATGATCGCTTAGCCTATTTAAAAGACTCTTATCAGAGAGCACAAACAACTGGATATAAATTAGGTGCCAAATTAGTTCGTGGTGCCTACATGGAAAAGGAACGAGCTAGAGCTGAAGAACAAAATTATCCAAGTCCTATCCACAAGGACAAAGCATCGGTAGATAAAGACTACGATGAAGCGATTCGATTTTGTGTGGAACATTATGAAAGTATTGCTTCATGCTGTGCCTCACATAATGCTAATTCCAATAAGTTACAGGCACAGTTGATTCATGACTTAGATATTCGTAAAAATCATGAACATCTAAATTTTTGCCAATTGTATGGAATGAGTGATTACATCTCCTTTAATCTGGCGGATAAAGGATATAATGTTGCAAAATACGTACCCTATGGACCGATTAAAGAAGTCATACCATACTTGATTCGAAGAGCCCAAGAAAACACCTCTGTAACTGGGGAAATGAGTCGTGAATTAAATTTTCTCTCCCAAGAACTTAAACGACGCAAAAAGTAAAAAAAGCTAGATTAGCAAGCTTTTTTTGATCAAGATCTCGCTAAATTCAGGGGTTCCCAAGCCGAACATTGAAAGATGCACTATATTTTGATACATTTGGAAATATGAAATGGAAGATTGGAGCTGGCATATATCTCGTCATTATTTTTTCTAGCTTTTCTTTTAATCAGGAAAATAAGCTGTTTAATCCGACAGATAATCTATCAAGAGTACTTCATCAATTAGGTGAAGATCATGCATTGCATAGCTTGGATTACACCGAAGAACAAGTGCTGATGGGTAAGCAATTAGTGCTAGAGGGAAGGACGGTAGGTCCAGATGGAAAACGAACCAGGTATGTGAGCAAGCACTACATGTGCACTACCTGCCACAATACTCAGCGGGAAGATCCAGATTTGTCAGTAAGCGAGCCGGAAACAAGATTGGACTATGTAAAGACTAAAGGAATACCATTTTTACAAGGAACAACTTTTAAGGGAATAGTCAATCGCGAGAGCTGGTATAATGATGATTATGTAAAAAAGTACGGCGAAGAAATCGTAGGAAAGGCGCATAAGAATCTTAGAGAATCTATTCAATTATGTGCTGTGGAGTGCGCTCAAGGAAGAGCTATGAAAGCCTGGGAAATCGATGCGGTTTTAGCCTATTTCTGGACCCTCGAATACAACTTAGCAGATTTAGACCTCAGCCCTGAAGAGTGGGAATCTATTAATGAAAAAGCCATCGATAATGAGGCAAAAATAAAATTGCTTAAATCAAAATATTTGCAAAAATCACCTGCGCATTTTTTCCAGTCTGCAGCTGACAAAAAAGAAGGATATCCTGGTTTAGAAGGGAATCCTGATATAGGTAAAGATATTTATGAATTATCCTGCTTGCATTGTCATCAGCAAGGAGGAGTCTCCCATTATGTGTTGGATAGCAAAGCATTAAGCTTTAAGGATTTAGCAAAATCTATCCCTAAAAACTCACATTTTTCGCTCTATCAAATCATCGCTTATGGAACCTACGCCATTCCAGGTCATAAACCTTATATGCCTCATTTTCCAGCCGAACGCATGAGTAAGCAGCAGGTGGAAGATTTACGAGCATACATAGAACTTAAAGCCAATGAATAATATACATGCAAGTTTGTTTTTTGTCAGTCTTATAGTCCTGATTCTAGGACTAGGATCTTGTACAACAGATCCAATAGTAATTGAGATACCCGCAGAAGCCGAAATGGAAGATAGCCTATCGATCATAAATATTATGGAAACTGATCTCTGCGAAACAGGTGTTGTATCTTTTGAGAGAGAGGTTTTGCCTATTTTGGTTTCAAGTTGTGCACATGCCGGATGTCATGATGAAGCATCGGCTCAGGGTTTAAAAATTTTGACAGAATTTGAAACCATTATGTATCATGTAAGTCCTAATGAGCCTACATTTAGTTCCTTGTATCTGGCAGTATCATCGGACCCTGTTTATATGCCTCCTTCTCCTAGAGTGCCGTTAAATGAGGGGCAAATACAACGGATTGAAGAATGGATTATTCAAGGAGCAGAAAATACCATGTGTAACACTCCTTGCTCAAGTACTGATCGTTCGTTTAACAATGATATTTTTCCTTTAATCCAAAATCACTGTATAGGTTGTCATCAACCAAACAACGCCTTAGGTGGGATTAGTTTGATAGATTACGAATCCATTGCAAACTTGGCCATGAGTGGTGATTTATTGGCTGCGATCAGTCACGAGGTTGGTTATTCACCAATGCCTAAATTGTTAAATAAACTTACGGATTGTCAAATAGGACAAATACAAAATTGGATTGTAGAAGGTGCTCAAAATAATTAATATGAATCGATTTATTTTTCTCTGTTTTAGTTTGCTTTTTACGGCCTGTTATTATGATAACAAAGAAGATTTATATGACTATATAGAAGTCGAAGGCGGTGAAAATGAATGTGAGTTTTCGGATGTTTCGTATAGTATGGATTTGAAGGCCATTTTTGATTTAAATTGCAATAATGCATGCCATAATTCAGCTAATCAGTTTGGAGGAGTCATCCTAGAGAGTCATGGGGCAGTGACCTCTTTTCTTGCTGATGGAACCTTGATGGGAGTCATTAAACACGAAGATGGTTTCTCTCCGATGCCGCCGAGTGGGAAATTGACTGATTGCGAAATCGATAAGATTCAGTTTTGGATAAATGATGGTGCTCCAAATAATTAAGCTATGAAGAGAATTATAAATAGTTTGTGTCTTTTGTTTTTATTTCCATTGGCCAATGTTGCTCAAGAAGTAAATGCCGTGTATGCTGAAAACACCTTTGAAAATACTCGAGTTGTGGTAGGTCATTCGATAGAAACCTTACAAGAAGGTGATTTAGACTTTCTTATATCACATAAATTTGGAAGGGTAAATCAAGGTGCCTATGAGTTTTTTGGCTTAGACCAAGCGATCATAAGGTTAGGCTTTGATTATGGCATTAAGCAATGGCTAAATGTGGGTGTTGGCCGTTCATCATTAAATAAAATGCTAGATGGTTTTATTAAAGTCAAGTTTTTACAACAACAAACTGGGGCCAAAAACATACCTGTTAGCATCACTGGAATTTCTACTATTGCCTATAATACATTAAAAAACTTCAATGAGTTAGAACCTTTGGTTTGGCAAAATAGACTGAGTTATTGTCATCAAATAATGGTCGCTCGGCAATTTAACGAACGTTTGTCTATCCAAGTAGCACCCAGTTTATGCCATTATAATTTAGTAGATACTAGACAGTTATCCAATGATGTTTTTTCTGTAGGCATTGCTGGAAAATATCAATTGCTCAAGGCGATGGCCTTTAAATTTGAGTACATCTATACCTTCGAAAATCAATTGCTAGATTCAAGGACAAACTCACTAGCTCTTGGCTTTGATTTTGATACAGGGAGTCATGTTTTCCAAACTCATTTATCAAACTCAGGCGGATTAATCGAATCTGCATTTATAGGTGATACCACAGGAAAATGGTTAAAAGGAGATGTTCATTTAGGATTTACCATAAGTCGAGTATTTAGATTAAAGGGGAGAAGGTATTAATGCTTGGCTAAGCAGTTTTGTGTTCAATTATTTGAGGTTCTTGGAATAAATCTTTATTTTGACTCAAACTTATATGCGCAATGAGACATTCCATTAATATCATTTTCAGCTTAGTATCACTTTTTTGCTTTACTACTTTACAAGCCCAGGACTTTAAAACAATATCTGCTAAAAAACAACAGAAGGATTGGAAGCAATTAAAACACTTGATCGAAGCCCATCCTGATCCCTACAGACATCATACGGAAGCATTCGTCCAAGGTTTTATTAATGATAAGATAGAATCGGCTGTAACAGAAATAGATGAATTACTTTTTTACAAGCAAATAAGTCAAGCAATTGCATTGCTGAAAGATGGGCATACTTCGGTTTATTTATCTGAGAATTTTGAAAAAAGTTTAAGGGATAGCTATGGGATGTTTCCTTTGAAAGTTTACTTGAATAATCAGCATGAATTATATGTGATTGACACATATGATGACTCTGTCACCATCCCTAAAGGTTCACGCATATTAAGCATTAATGGAGTATCTGTTGATTCTTTTATAACAGCAGTAGATCCTTATGTTTCCTATGAGCGACAAGCCTTTAGAAATGTTGTTATCCAGCATACATTCAATGATTGTTTATGGTTGCATTTTGGTCGACAAAACGCGTATGATATTGAGTACTCCTCTTTAAAAACTGAGCAGGTTTCAGTGAGTAACATGAAATATAAGGACTGGAAATCGGCAACTAAAGCCAAACGAGATGAGCGAGAAAAACAAATGGTTAAAGGCAGGCCATACGCTTATGAAACATTAGATGAAAAGACAGGAATAATCAAGATATTTTCGTTTTCTGTCGAAAGTTTAGAGAAATATGACTTCTTTTTAAATAAGACATTCAAGGAAATAGCTGAAAACGATATAAAATATCTGATTATTGATGTGAGGGGTAATTTTGGTGGTTGGCCAAAAATATCTTCAGAGCTATTCCACAGGATATCCAATCAATATTTTAAAACCACCGCTGCCTCGCAGCTAAAAGTAAGTGTGGCATATAGAGATTACTTTAAAACAAGATACCCAGATCTGGTACATCACCTAGTTAATAATCATTATACAAGCAGCATACACGGCATCAATATTATGGCCGTAATGAAAGAAAAAATCGGTCAATTAGTTACTGAAACAGATGAATTTAATGAACCTCCATCTGAGAGGAATTATGAGTTTGAAGGAAAAGTTTTCTTGTTAACTGACCGTAACTCATATTCGGCGGCCTCTAATTTTGCTGCAACCTTTAAATGCTATCAGATGGGAACGATAATAGGCGAAGAAACAGGTGGTACCCATATCTTTCACGCCAATGCTTTTAATGAAAAATTAGGCGGCTCTCAATTTAGCGTCAGAATGGCATCTACCAAAGTATTTGCTACTTGTTATGACCAGGCAGATGATGGCATTAAACCACATATAGCCTTTTCCCCAAGCACCATAGATGTGATTAATGATTTTGATTCGCAATTAAATTACGCTCTGAGGATCATTAAGAAGATCGAAAAAGAGCTTAAAGAATAGGGGATTATCCTAAAGTTCGTTAATCCTTCTTAAGGAAGATTTAAATTTTTGACTTAAGCTTCTTGCTAGCTTACATTTAAAGGTAAATGCAATATTATGAGAACGATTTCAGTGTTTACCTCACTTCTACTTTTTGTTGTTCTATTTACAGCTTGTGATCCTGATATAGATGGATGTACAGTTTGGGCTTCACACAATTATAACCCAGAAGCAAATTTTGATGATGGTTCTTGTGACCTCTGGAGAAATAAATTTATTGGAGCTTATGATGCTTTTGAAACTTGTTCAGGCTTTTATGATTATCAACTAGGAATCAATGAAGGGATTATAGATTTTGATCACATAATCCTAAATAATTTTGGGGATTTTGGTGTAAACCTTAGTGCACGTGTACAAGGTGATGCCATTTTCATTGACAACCAGTCCTTTGGTCTTGGAAATGGTGCATTTCTAGAGATTTGGAATGCAATTGGCAAGTACGAGCCCAATGGAGATGTCATAATTAACTATGAATATGCCCTAGATGGCTTACCTGATATCTGCTCTATTAGAGCTCAACCGTTTTAATAAAAAAAGGTACAGATTTTCTTTCTGTACCTTTTTTTATTCTTCTAGATCAGCGATTGGATTTTCATAGCGACTCCCATATCACCACTAATTTTGATTTTCCCAGACATAAGTGCCATCATTGGGTTTATGTCCCCTTTAGCAAGTTTCATGAAGTTCTCAGGTGTCATAGTAATAGTACAGTCTGCATCTTTATCATCTACAGATACTATATTTTTTTCTCCGGTACCATCTATATAGACCTTTTCGTCTCCAAAATCAAATTTCAGTGTGCTACCAATTGCGTTAGCTCCATCTGCTCTTTGTTGAATGCCATCAACTACTGATTGGATATCCATAATATTTTTATTTTTTCAAGTTTAAAAGTATTAGAATAACAACATTTTTTCCCCATAAGTTCGATAAAAAATAGAGAGATTTCTTTTAGTATTTTTGCAAGGTTATATATCAATTAGCATGACGAAAAAATATCAACTAAAGATTTCAGATTGGTCTCAAAAATTAGGAGAAAAAGATCTAGCTGATTTTAATGCAATCCCAATGGGTGAAGATCAATTTCATGTTTTGCAAGATGGCCTAAAATATCAGGTGAATATCTTAGCAAGGGATTACAATAGAAAGCTATACGTCTTATCTATTAATGATACCACATTCGAGGTTTCCATTGCGGATGAATATGACCAGCAGGTGGAATCTATGGGCCTATCTAAGGTTGTAGTTCAGGCATTGACCCATTTAAAAGCACCTATGCCCGGTCTTGTGCTGGATATATTGGTTAAACCTGGCGATAGCATAAATGAAGGGGATAATTTATTGATTTTGGAGGCGATGAAAATGGAGAATATCATTAAATCTCCAGGAGATGTTATTATTAAATCAATAAATATATCTAAAGGGGAGGCAGTAGAAAAAGCGCAAGTTCTAATAGAATTCGAATAAGTCTTATTATGAAAAAAATATTGATAGCAAATCGGGGTGAAATTGCCTTACGAATAATGAGAACTGCGAAAGCTATGGGAATCTCGACAGTAGCCGTTTATTCGGAAGTTGATCGAAATGCCCCTTTTGTTGCTTATGCTGATGAAGCTTATTTGTTAGGTCCAGCACCTAGTAGTGAGTCCTACTTAAAGCAGGAAAAAATTATATCTATAGCACTAAAGAGTAAATGTCAAGGAATACATCCAGGATATGGATTTTTAAGCGAAAATGCCACATTTGCCGAAGCGGTTTCAAAAGCGGGCATAAAATTTATCGGACCCAGTATCCATTCTATAAATGTTATGGGAAGTAAATTGGCCGCTAAAGATGCTGTAAAAATGTATGACATTCCTATGGTTCCTGGAACAGACAAAGCGATAAACGACATTGGAAAAGCAAAAGAGAAGGCCGCTGCAATAGGATATCCTATCTTGATTAAAGCATCAGCAGGAGGTGGAGGTAAAGGCATGCGTGTGGTCGAAGCCGCTGAAGATTTTGAAGAGCAAATGCAAAGGGCAGTGAGTGAGGCCGAATCATCATTTGGAGATGGATCAGTATTTATAGAAAAATACATAAGTGCGCCTAGGCACATAGAAATCCAAGTACTAGCAGATAGTCATGGAAATGTTGTGCATTTATTTGAGCGAGAATGTAGCATACAACGTCGACACCAAAAAGTGGTAGAAGAAGCACCCTCAGCTGTATTAACACCAGCACTGAGGAAGGCTATGGGACAAGCAGCCATCAATGTGGCAAAATCATGTGAGTATGAAGGAGCAGGAACTGTCGAGTTCTTGTTGGATGAAGAAAATAAGTTCTATTTTTTAGAAATGAATACGAGGCTACAGGTAGAGCACCCGGTGACTGAAATGATCACTGGTGTGGATTTGGTAGCGGAACAGATAAAGGTAGCTAGGGGAGAGCATCTTGATTTTACTCAAGAAGATTTAAGTATTAATGGTCATGCATTAGAATTAAGAGTTTATGCAGAAGATCCCTTAAATAAGTTTTTACCGTCCATAGGTACACTAACAAGATATAGTAAACCAGTAGGTGAAGGCATTAGAGTAGATGATGGATTTCGGGAAGGTATGGACATTCCTATTCATTATGATCCTATGATTGCAAAGCTTGTAGTTTACGCTCCCAATCGAGCGGCAGCAATCAGTAAAATGAAGTTAGCCATTAACAATTATAAGATTGAAGGAATCGAAACGACCTTAGGTTTTGGACAATTTGTAATGACTCATGAAGCTTTTATAAGTGGGAATATCGACACAAATTTTGTGAAGAAATATTATCATGAAGCGGGTCGGTCACAGCATATGAAGACGGAAAAAGAAATAGCGGCAAAAATGGCGCTTAGTTTATTATTAAAAGACCAAAAGAAATTAAGGTTTTAATACAGTAAGGAATGAAAAGAATACTTATAACTGGCGCGGCTGGATTTTTAGGCTCCCATCTTTGCGATAGGTTTATTGCAGAAAATTACGAAGTGATTGGGATGGATAACTTACTCACTGGAAGTATGGATAACATAGCTCATTTGATGCCTAATCAGCACTTTTCATTCTATCATCACGATGTAACTAAATTTGTGCATGTTCCGGGAGAGTTAGATTATATACTGCATTTTGCTTCACCTGCTAGTCCGATTGATTATCTAAAAATGCCAATACAGACCCTGAAGGTAGGCAGTTTAGGTACTCATAATTTATTGGGGCTAGCTAAAGCAAAGAATGCTCGTTTTATGATAGCATCTACTTCAGAGGTATATGGAGATCCCCTCGTCCACCCTCAGCCCGAAGAATACTGGGGGAACGTCAACCCAATCGGACCCAGAGGAGTCTATGATGAGGCAAAAAGATTTCAAGAAGCTATGACTATGGCCTATCATACCTATCATGAACTAGAAACAAGGATAGTTAGAATATTTAATACTTATGGACCTAGAATGAGGGTGGATGATGGCAGAGCATTGCCTGCATTTTTTAGTCAAGCGATTAGGGGAGAAGATATTACTGTTTTTGGCGATGGCAGCCAGACTAGATCTTTTTGTTATGTGAGTGATTTAGTTGAAGGCATTTTTAGATTACTGCATGCAGACTATAGTTTACCTATAAATATTGGAAATCCAAATGAAATAACTATCAAGCAAGCAGCAGAAGAAGTCTTGGGTTTAGTTAACTCATCCTCAGTTCTAAGCTATCTAGATTTACCTAAAGATGATCCAAAAGTTCGTCAACCAGACATTTCTAAAGCGAAGAATATATTGAATTGGGCTCCCAAGATTTCAAGAGAGGAAGGCTTTCGCCTGACCTATGATTACTTTAAGAAGGTTGTAAAATGATTACTCAACAACTAACAAGCTAGAAAATAGACTATCCTGGCTTTTAACTAAAATTGTGTATTCACCTTTTGAAAGAGACTGTATATCTATTTTTTCATGTTGGTCAATATTGTTTTTTGTCAAAACCTTTTGTCCAGTTACTGAATAAATGGCTAAGCTTGAATGTTGACTCATGGCTTGTTCGATGCTAAAGTAATCAGTTGTTGGATTCGGATAAATGCTTAATGGTAAGGTGTTCTTGCTTGTCTCTACTGAAGAAATAAATTCAAAATTTCCTAACTTATTAATGAAGCCATTGATCGTGCCAAAAGAAGTATTTTGGAATACTATAAATCCTGATATGACTAGATTGTTGTTTTCATCCACGTTCATATTTAGTAAAGCAGCATTCTCCACCAAATCGGTTCCGTCATTGGCCTGAATGATATCTTTTAGATAGATAGTCCTCACAAAGCTGAGATCTTTTTCTAAAACAGTTATGGCCGGCCAGTTTTCTTCTTGAGCTTGACCCAGTACATAGATTCTATCTTCCACTACTTTTACTTCTTCTATAAACTTTAAGTATTGTGTGATCTCAAAAGTGTTTATGATTGATTGGTCATCTAGATTAGCTAAACTGAGTTGTATGTCATTTGATTCTGCATTGCCTTGTGGAATGAAAGCAACTTCGTTAGCTGATACCTTTGCGGATGCGACACCGGATATAAATCCAGGTATCTGACTCGGATAAGCACCATCTTTTATAATTTCTCCTTCAGGGCTGAAGGTGTAGCCGTTGACTTCATTTTCATTTTCGCTGTTGACTAGCCATAGTTGGATTTGACCTTGATCGTCTATAGATGTATGGCTTTCAAAAAGAGCAAATACAGCATTTTCGATAGGCGTTTCCCATATTACCTCAAAGTTTCGATCCATTTTGGAAACCAATATTGCATCTGATAAAAAATCATAGTAAATAGCTAAGAGGTTGCCATCTTGAGTTAACAATAAGTCATTAATATCATATAAATCTTTGGTAATGCTTTGGATAATCTGACCATTCTGGTCGACCTCTGTGATACTACCATAGATACTTATATTGGAAGTAGAACTGGTGGCAAAAAAGAATGATCCATCTAATTCTACCACAGCAATACCTATATCAAGTCGAATGGCTTGTGGTGGGCTAATGGCGTAAAATTGTTCCCAAGTTAAGTTACCATTTTCATCAAATTTTATGAGGGCAGCATCTTGTGAGAGGGTGTCTAAATTTTCTGTATTCTTGGTTCCTACGGCTAAAAATCCACCATCAGATGTTTTAATTAATTCATGGCTTTCGTCGTATCGGTCACTGAAAATGGGAGATATCCAGTATTCTTGAGCGATGACAACATTGGTAAATAACAATAGTAAAGCACTATAAATGATTTTCATAAGTTGGTTTTTCCAAAAGTTTAGTTTTAAAAAATAAAAGCTTAATCGATAAGCGTTTTATTTTTTTGAGTTACCAATTTCCAAAATCGCTTGATATCAAACCAGAGGAAAAAAGTAGACTCTCTAAATATAGTAATGAACGAAATCGTTTTTCTGCTGCAAAGAAACTGTTTTCTTTTTTCTTTGATGAGTCCTTTATGCTTTTTATAAGTAATCCTTATGGCTCGAGACATAAGCTTGAAAAATTGCCACCTAAAGGTCAGTATATCTATCAAGAAAACCATAAAGTATTTAAATAGCATGAAGGGCATATTAAGCACTATAAAACTTAGTGGCATAAGCTTGAAATAGCTATAAAATATATTAATCTGAATTCTAGTCTTATAATCTAAATTCATGATTTTATCAACGGACTGACTGATCTTATGATAGACTTTAGCCTTAGGCGCATAGCTGCATTTGTATCCGGCAATTCGAGCTCTTAGACCAAATTCAGCATCTTCATAACCAGTATCAAAAAACGGATCAAATAAACCTATGTCTTTTACCATTGAGGCGCGGTATAGACAAGCGCCGGCACAGGCTCCCCAGTGGCTAATTTGTGAGGTGTGTTCTGTCACAGACTCTTTAAATGCAATGGGAACTACTTCGGCTGTACTAATAAATTGATGACCGATATTGTCGAGTAAATCATGATTGTCAAAACGGATCATTTTTGTGCTGATGACATCTGATTGCTCATTTTGTGCCTCTGATACGAGTTCACTTAGCCAGTTCTTTTCCGCAAAAGCATCATTATTTAGCATGGCAATAAAATCATGATCAATGCCTTTTTTAAGGAATACATCATATAAATAATTACTACCTTTTGCAAAGCCCAGGTTCTGCTCAGATGGAATTAATTCGACGTTTTCCATCTTACTGAAATACTCGCTTAATTGTGCGCATTCATTGTCCTGAGAATGGTTATCTAGGACCATAATGTGTGTAGCTGGATAGTCTTGGTTCAACAAAGATTTTATGCAATCAATGGTATCCTTTATGCCATTCCAATTGATAACAAATATGGGTATGATTTTTTGCTCCACATGGCGAAATTACAAATAGAT
>JAHDEC010000017.1 GCA_020629035.1 Saprospiraceae bacterium
TTTTCTCGCATTTGTAGCGAGTGTATATAGCATACCAATATTTGTTACTAGGATTCTCCAATCAACTTAGCCTTTAAATTTGTATATGTTTTCGATAAGTTCTACCACCTTTAAACCATCCATAGCATTGGTCATTACTTGCTCTTTTTTAGCTAATACTTCCTTTGCATTTTTATAAATCTTTGATAGGTTTTGCACATTATCTGAGCTGGCTAAACTGGGCATTTCGTAATCCTTAATGTGGCAATATTGAACCTCATTCATGTATTGACCGCCTACTTTTATCGTTCCATTTTGTCCAATGATGCTCATTGTACTTTCGAAATTTTTATCATATACAGAAGTGGTATAAAAAAACTGTCCTTGTCCACGTTTCCCAAATTCAAATGAAAACATGCCTGAGTCTTCAAACTCAATTAACCCTTCATGATTAAAATTATTAAACGCTCCTCCGGTCACTCTTATATCATTAAACATCCAGTATAAACTATCGATGTAGTGCGCAAACTGTGTAAACAAGGTTCCACCATCCATATCTTTACTTCCATGCCAGCTTTCTGGCTTGTAATATCTATTATCTCGATTCCATGCACAACACATCTGGATACTATAGATTTCGCCTAAGGTTCCCTGATTTATCAGCTCTTTCAGCCATTGGCTGATCGGAGAATATCTGTTTTGCATCACACAAAAGACATATTTACCTGTATGTAAAGAAGCATTTATTAATGCCTCTGCATCTTGCTTGTTGGTTGTCATTGGTTTTTCGCAAATGACATGTTTTCCTTGTTGCAGACATGCTAATGCTTGCGAAGCATGTAGTCCATTGGGTGTACAAACGGCAACCACATCTATTGATGGGTGATTAGCTAGCATGTCTGAAATTTTTTTGTATACTGGCTGATCATTATTCATAGATGTAGCTTGTTTATCGACTCCAGCTACTATTTCTACATCCGGAATTAATGCTGCTGCTGCTTGATGTTTTTTACCAATGTGGCCTAATCCTACAATTCCTACTTTCATGATCTACTAACTTTTCCTTCTTTAAGAACATATACTTTTCCAGTTGCTGGGCAACTTGCTTTCTGGTCTTCAAAATGTAATCTTTCTCCATGTTCACTCATCCATCCTATCTGCTTTGCGGGATTACCCACCATTAATGCATAATCAGCAACATCTTTGGTGACTACAGCACCAGCTCCAATAAAAGCATATGCACCAATGTTGTTCCCACAAACGATGGTTGCGTTTGCTCCAATGCTAGCACCTTTTTTTACGATAGTTTGCCTGTATTCTTCTTTTCTAGAAACAGCACTTCTAGGATTAATGACATTGGTAAAAACCATGGAAGGCCCTAAAAACACATCATCTTCACAGATTACTCCTTCGTATAACGAGACATTGTTTTGTACTCTTACATTATTCCCAAGTACTACTTTATTTGCGACAAATACGTTTTGACCGAGGGAACAATTTGGACCAATATCAGCACCTGCCATCACATGACAAAAATGCCAGACCTTCGTGTTTTGCCCAATGTTGGCACCTTCATCAACAATGGCTGATTTGTGTATAAAATACGGTTTATCACTCATTTGTTTCCCATAGTAATAAGGCATCAGAATGTTCTTCAGCCATTAATAATGCTTTGCTTTCTTCCATGCTATATGACACATATCGAATCTTTCGCTCTATAAGTTTTTCTACTTTTTCGATCAGTTGGATTAAATAGGCTTTATTAATATCTCCGATAAATACCAGATCTATTATGCGACTATCCATTCCTTTGGCAAAGTTTCCAACCACAAAGACTTGTTGTAGCTCTCCCATTCGCTCGACTACGTTTTCGATAATTTTATCGAAACCTATCATCTTCAATAAGATGTTGTGCACCTCATTGTATAATGGATGTTCGGTATTAGCCGCAAAGTATTTACGATTACCTTTCGATTCGGAGGTTAGCATTCCCGCTTTTTCGAAACGATTAAGCTCTACTCTTATAGCATTAGATGATTCTCCAAATTCGGATTCTAATCCACGTAGATAGGAAGTGGTTTTACTATTGAGAAAAAATTTCAATAGTAGCTTTATACGTGTTTTGGATGAAATTAAAGCTTCAATCATAATTGAGTAACAAAATTACTCAATCTTACATTAAGAATCAATTTTTTAACGAATCTCTAATGATTTTTCTTCCTAAAATGAATAAAGCACAAAGGAAAAATCCAAGTAATATACCCTTAATCAATTCCGATAGGATGGAAGATTTATTTGGTGGAATAGGTAATAGTGGTTCGTCAATTAACTGTATGTAAGGCGTTTTGTTTTTTAGCGATAGGTCAGCTACTTGTAAGTTTTTTTCCGCTTCGCTGTACATGATGGTCAACTTTTGAATTTCCAACATTAACTTTTGTTCTGTCAAGCCTTCAGTCCTAGTAAAAATACTTTGACTTCTATCCTTAAAGTTAGCCAACTTTGTTTGGGCATAAGATAAAGCACCTGATATTGAATCTGTTTTCTGTTTAAGAATATCGTAGGTAAACTTTTGTTTTTCTATAGTCTTATCTATATAATACCTGCTTAGCTCTTGGAAAACATTTTTAGTGATATTGCTCGATAATTCAGGCTTATGGGTTTTAGTTTTCAGTTCCATTATACCAGAAGTTTCAGAGTATTCTGTTTCTAGCATAGCTTCTAATCCAGCTTCTTTGTTTCCTATAATATGTGTGTGCAGGCTTTTAAGTGCTTTGTTTTCTCTTTGTTTGAAGGCTGGAATGCTATCATGACTAAAAACAAATCCTTTTAAAGGCCATTTTTCGGGTGGACCAAACCACCTCTTTTGTAATGATCGTTTTCCCCATACTCCTAAACTATCTAAGTAATGAATCAGATGATTAGCTAAATAATCCTTTTTACCAAACATGGTTTCTTCTATAAATAACACATTCTGTGTTATTTTTCGGGACTTAGATAGTTCAAGTACTTTATCTAGATTAAACTCTGTACTACTTCCTCCCAAACCAAACTGGCCCAGCACACTACCTAGGCCTAATTTAGAACTTGCATCTTCTTCATTAATCATGAAGGTTAGTTTTGCAGGAAAGAGAGGAGACTCCATTTTGTTTTTCAAACCAAATAAAACGGCCCCTATAATCATAGCTAAAAGTAACCACCCTTTAGCCTTCCATAGGCTTCTGCCATAATCTTGAAGCTTAAGAATGATTTCTCTTAAACTAATCTCATCGTTGTGATAAATTTTATCTGGCATGTTAATACTCTATTCTATAATTAGACACATTCATTCTTAAGCCACCACCAAAATACTGAGAATTTGTTTCAAGATTTTCTCTTTTTATAGAATGGTTTAAAAGACGTAAATCTATAAACACATTATGGAACAACTCGTAACTAATATCTAAGCCTAGATGATTAATATTTTCAGAAATTCCTTGTAAATGATCGATTCCATAATCATCTATACGACTAGTATTTAGCACTAAAATATCTGAGCCGTAATTTATACCTGATCCATTTACTCCCCGTTGTACAGTACTTAGTATTAATTCAGCAGACCATTTTTTTCTAATGTAGTTAAGCTGAATTAAGTATTCTGAAAAATTAGATCCAAGAGGATGAGCAAGTGGTTGACCGTGATGACTATAACTTGCGGTGGCATGCTCGTCTAATTCACTTAAGGGAATAAAATGAGAATACATATATGGTCTAACTCGATTAAACTCAAGTCTGAGATCTAGGTTTTTAAGATTGACAACATTGGCATATAACAAACCAGCTTGTATACCATACTTATTTCCCCACCATTGGTCATCAGCAAAAAACTCCCTCACTTTAAACTCATCGATCATCCACTGACCATAAACACTTACTCCTTTAAATACATCCAAACGACCATTGAGTCCTATCATAATATTATCTGGACTATCAATAAATTGTTCTACTGTCCTATAAAAAATAATGGGATTTAAATATTGAAACTCGAAGTTGTTTTCCCGTCCAAAAACAACCGTTTCGAATAACCCTATTTCTAATCGTTTAAAAGGCTTATAGCTGAGATAATGTGCCGCCATATATTTTTTAGGTATTAAACCTATGGGGCTCAATTTAGTCGATAAAGGCGCTAGTTCCGCAAAAATATTTTGATAATGAAACTTCCAGATATTGGTATTTAGTTTTAAATAAAAATAGTTGTGCGCATAATCATTAAGTAAAAGAGAATGATAACCATGTCCGATAAAATGATTGCCGTGACCCACTTCAATGTTGATGTTTTTCGAAATAGGCACCCCAAAATATGCTACTGCGTTTAAATAGTCAAAGCCTTTAATGTTATCTGAGAAAGTACTGGTATATGATTTATAAAATCCTTGTCCTGGGACTGTTTTTGCTTTTCTTGAGGCCTGATCTATGTAGGATGGAAAACGTGTCTGATTTTCAAATAAGCTTGTATAAAAATATACTTTCTCATCAATTAATGCTCTCAATTCAAAACCTCTCGTGTTTTGAAAAATTAGAAAATCATTATCTATTTCTTTACCCATTTTTAGATTAAGAATGGGATTAACATATACCTTAATTCCTGGCTTTTCAAGCGATAAAAATTGGGCTTTGCGCTTGAAAAAATAATTGGCCCATGAGTACTTTTCTGACCAAAGATTTTGCTTTTGATCCCTTAAATACTCTGGATTATCCATGAGTAGTTTATCGGCCAAGTATTGGTTAAATAAACTATCCTCTGATGCTCTTCTGAAAGCATCTTTTCGTAAAATATTTCTGATACCTAAATGCAAATTATCCCCTTGTGGATTAAGACTCTGTGCTCGACTTATCCAATCTACATATCGATCGTCACGATCATAATGCACTGATTGTCCAAGCAACAAATGCACCTGAAAGAGGATAAAAAAAGCTAGAATATACTTCCGCATAATCTTTAGACGGTGAAATTTAGAAAAAAGTCTTTAATTGCTTCTTCAAAAATAGGTCCTTCGTTAAAATGAAAGTTTACCTCGATAGGTAAAACGTATAAAGGCATCTTTTGGTCCAATAAGAATTTGCGAAATAAATCTAGTCGTATGGCGTCTTTTTCTGTAGTAATTATGATGGTGTTTGGATCATCAATTGCTTGGAGAATTTTTTGTATCTCGAACATTTCTCGCTCAGTAAAGTAATGATGATCTTCAAATCGGATCGTTTGGACCAAATCACAGTGTCTATCTAAATAATCTTCTAGATAATCAAGATTAGCTATGGCTGATAACAACACTACTTTTTGATCAGCATGCAAGTTCGCTTTACGCTGGAAATCGTACAAGTAGTAAGGTTCGAAATACTGATAATGACTAAAAAACAACTGTTGCCCTTCGGTCAATTTAAGTTTGTCAGCATAAACTTGTTTCTCTGCAGCATCCATATCTGGGGGACATTTAGTCACCACCACAATATTTGCTCTTTCGGCAGCACTTGCATATTCTCGTAGCCTTCCTGCTGGTAGCAACCAATCCTCCGTGTATACTCGCTGATAGGCTGTCAATAAGATATTTAATCCAGGAATGACCGAACGATGTTGGAATGCATCATCGAGTAAGACTCCTTGGGTTTGAGGATAATGCTTGATTATTTCCGGCACTCCAGTCATTCTGCTTTCTGATACAGCTACCACCACATCTCTAAATTTAAACTTGAACTGTAAAGGTTCATCACCGACCATTTCGGCATTATCTTTAGGATTTACAAACCTGAAACCTTTGGTTTTACGCTTATATCCCCTACTTAAAACCGCCACATTAATGTGGTTTTTTAAAAGCCTTAAAAGGTATTCTATATGTGGTGTTTTCCCCGTTCCACCAATGGCTAAATTACCAACTGAGATCACGGGAATATTAAATTTTGTAGACCGTAGGATGCCTAAATCATAGAGTAGGTTTCTAAGTCCGATGGCTAAACCATAGAGCACAGAAAAGGGAAATAAAATGATTCTTGCTATTATATTATCTATCATAACGACACGCTAAAGGTATTATCTACTAATGATATAATGTCCTATTTTACACTCCAAACACCGATATTGTTCACAGTATTTCTGTTTTAAATGAATGAGCGCTTGCGAGTCATAGGCTGATTTTGACGGAATTCCCAGTTTTTCCCACCATCTCGTAATGTTATTTTGTTCTGGAGCTAAGGCTTCTAAAAGCTGCAGAGCTTCTTCTCTAAGTGAAGCTTCTCCAATAAAATCTGAATAAATAAATTTAAATGGAATAACTACATTGATCAACAAATTATATATGGCTTGCTTTCCTAGGGATTTGTTGATCGCTTTCGAGGGTTTAGTTAATGAATAGTGCGTTTTCCAAAATCCGTCCTTGATTTCTACTTTATATAAGGCTTGTATTTCTTTAAGGTTTTTACTTCTCATAGATGTAGAAAAAAGCTTGTTTTGTTGAGAAAACAATCTTGCTAATAAAGCAATCCTAATGCTTGGAAAATTACTCGGTCTCAATCTCGAAAACTTCCAATAGGTTCCTGCCATTGGTTGTAGGTTATATTTTTTCTTTTGATGATTATAATTGTTTATCCAGTTTGTATTTTTTAGCTCAATATTGTCTCTGGATAAAAAACTAGCTTGACCCAACAAAAGGGACTCTAACAAATCTATTTCATGCTTGTTTTTTAGTATCAGCCTATAAGGAGTTATGCTAGCCAATCGAGCAAACGCATCTCGGTTAACTTTAGCGCTGCTGTATTTTAGTATGTATTCGTAAAATAGTTGTTCCCAATGGTAGTTGTTTTGTCTTAGTTGGTTACGGATGATCTTGACTTTTGATTCTAGTCGTTCGATAGCTATTCGATGTTTCCAAAACTGGATATTTGTTGCTGGAATAGTTTGTATGCTTTGTTCGCATGGAATCCAAAGTTGCTGGGTTTTTAGCTGCTGGTAGTTGTTTATTATTCGCTCAGGAATTCTGTCTTTGAGTACTAGGCAGGGAATTTCTTCACCGTTTTGGTAATAGACTTTCTGATTGTCCTCGTAGACTACATGTAGAATAACATTTTCGTATTGTTTGTCTTTTTGGTGCTTGTGTTTATACCAGTCTCCGGACTTTATGTGCATTTCTATATGGCCTGCCCAGAGGGTACCGTCAATAGTTAGTTTTGCTTGCAAGAAATCAGGTCCAGCATCTTGATGATATTGTCCAATGTTGTGTATAATTATGGACTGGCCTTTAGTGGTAAGTAGATCTTGGCTATTAAAATACTTATATAGCCATACAAAGTGAAGCAGGGCTTCAGGTATGGAAGTTGTCATGATTGTTAATGATTTAATTATCCTTTACGGAATACTTTAAAGGTATAATTAAATTCATTTTTTTCATCTTTTAGATGCTTTTCTTCTGAAGTTAAGGACCATTGATCCATATCTAAAGCTGGGAAAAACACTTCTGCTTCTTTCACTTCTAAGTCCACTTCTGTTAGATAGAGTTTATCCCATAAGTGCTGGCTTTGTTCGTATATTTTACCTCCTCCGATAATAAATGCTTCTTCTTCGCCATTTTCATGAGCGATGGATAATGCTTCTTCAATGGAATGTGCAACTAGGCAATTAGAGATAATGTAAAATGGGTTTCTAGATAAGACAACATTGGTACGCTTAGGCAAGGGTCTCCCGATGGATTCATAACAATTACGTCCCATTATGATATGGTGATCTAAAGTAGTTTTCTTGAAATATTTGAGGTCAGCGGGCAAATACCAAGGGATATCATTTCCTTTGCCTATAGCTAGGTTTTTGTCTACTGCAACAATACATGAAACGATCATAGGAGATTTTTCGCTAAGATAAACGCTTCTGTGTTTTTCATAAATGGAGAGACAGAACCTTTTATATATTTTTCTATCATTAGGCCTGCAATCGGTGCAGCAATATCTCCTCCAAAACCTGCATTTTCTACATAGACTGCAATGGCTATTTTAGGGTTTTCTGCTGGAGCAAAGGCAAAGAAAACAGAGTGATCTTCACCAAATGGATTTTGACTGGTTCCTGTTTTTCCTAGGATCTCAATGCCAGGCACATTAGCTTTAAATCCAGTTCCATATTGGACCGCTCTTCGCATTCCTTCCAGTACAGGATCGAAGTGCTTTATATCTATGCCTACAGAGTTTTTCCGTTTATATTTAGGGTGAATACGCATCGACAAGTCAGCTGATCCTTTAATTAAATGTGGCGTATAATAGTGGCCTTTGTTAGCTAAAATAGCTGCTAAATTGGCCATTTGTAATGTGGTTAATTCTAATTCTCCCTGCCCAATTCCAATAGACATAATGTAGGTAGACTTCCACCTTGAATATGGGTCATCATAAAGTTTATTATAAAAGGCAGGTGTGGGTACAAAACCTTTGGTTTCATTAAAGTGATCTAATCCTAATCTTCGACCAAGGCCAAATTTATCTAGGTAATTATCCAATTTAGTTAAGCCTATTTCGGGCGAATCAAAGCCTTCTATTTCTATTAAATCTCTAACCATACTAAAGAAGTAAGAATTACAAGAGTGCTGCAAGGCAATTTTTACATTACCTGTAGGCGAATGCTCATGACATTTGTATTTAAAGGTTTTATATTGATAATAGCCATTGCACTTTACATATTTATTTGGATGAGTTACTCCTTCTTGAAATGCAATAAGTGAGAGAATGGGTTTAAATATAGATCCTGGTGGATATTTAGCGTTTATCGATCGGTCTAAAAAAGGTTTGTTGATTGAATCTTGATATAGGGTTTTGAATGCTTCTCCTCTCTGACTACCTAGTTTTAAGTCGTTAGGATCATAGTTGGGGGAAGAAATCATGCACAGTATTTCACCTGTAGAAGGTTCTATGGCTATGATACTACCTCTTTTGCCTTGCATAAGTTCTTCGCCGTAAGTTTGTAAGTCTAAATCAAGTGTGGATATTAGGTCTGAGCCAGAAGTGGGAAAAGAATCGAGTTTCCCCTTATCGAGTGAGGCAACTTCTCGTCCAAAATTATCTTTTAAAACAAATCGATGACCTTTTTCTCCCCGCAATAAGTTCTCATAGGTTTTCTCCAATCCTGTTTTTCCAATATAATCTCCTAGATGATAATTAGTGGAATCGTCAAGAATTTGTTGGTCTACCTCTCCCATATATCCCAAAACATGTCCTGCGCTTGAGTGAGGATATGAACGAATGTTTCGAATGCTCGGATAGAAGCCTTGGAACTCATGTAAATATTCTTGAAATCGGGAAAAGATTTCAGGGTCAATTTTGCTCAAAAAGACAAACGGTGTGGATTTTGAAAATCGGTTAGACTTCCAATTTTTATCGAGGTTTTTCTTAAATGTTTCCGTATCTATTTCTAAGAGAGTACAGAATAATTGGGTATCTATTTCTTCAGAAATCTGGCTATAAATAGCTTTTAGTTCATAGATAGGATTATTAAAAACTAGGAGCTTTTCATTCCTATCAAAAATGAGTCCTCTTGATGGATATAAGGTGATTTTATCTAAAGTTGTTCTTTCAGCGCGTTCAGCATATGTTTTATCAAAAATTTGGAGTTGAGCTGCTTTAATTATTAAGCTACTGAAGCACAGCAAGCAAAAACTCAAAATAATCGTATGTCTTTCTATAGATTTTGCCAATCGATTAGCTTTTAGGCCTAAAGATAAAGTGCACTAACATGATAGTCGTTAGTGAAACTATAAAACTAAAAATAGTCCTTAATATTATCTCGAATGGATATTGTGGAGAAAACACTTCCATACTAAAGTAAATCAAGTGATGGATAAAAATCAAAATTGAAGTATAAATAAACAACCAAGCAAAACCCATTTTAAAGAGTGTTGGAGTAGAATCTTTGTTGTATCCTTCACGAGGTTCTATAAGTCTTAAAATATAAGGTCTCAAAAAAGCGATAAATACACTGGCAAAGGCATGGACGCCTAGGGAATTGTAAAATAAATCAACACTAATGCCTAAAACAAATGCAATAATTAAATACAAAAACTTGGACCACTGGAAAGGTAATAGAAGCAGAAAGAGCGGATAAATGAAAATGTGTATATAATTGAAATTCTGATAACTTAAATCGATTCTTTTAAGAAGCAAGACCTGAAAAAGAACAATGGCCAGGAACCGAATGACATATTTTAAATTCTTTCCCAATTAATTACTATTCTTTTTTGAATACAATTCCTGAACTTCTAAACCATGATCAATTCCTATTACATACACATATTCTAATAACTCTATATTATTAAATAGCCTTACATCAATCTCGTAATTATTTCCTCCTTGTTCGTCGTTAATGGACTCAACCTTACCCACTTCCAAGCCTTGCGGAAAAATGGTGCTGTAACCTGATGTTATGACCGTATCTGCAAGGCTAACATTAGCATATTTTGGAACCGCTTCCATTTTCATCAGTGAATGGTCATTTGTTCGCCAAACTAGATTACCAAAATATTGTTTTCCTTTAATGGACACGCTTGTACGACTTTGCGAATGTAAAAGCAAAATGACATCTGAGTAATGATCTGTAACACTTTTTACAACACCGACAATACCTTGCTTACTTACAACTCCCATTCCTTTTTTTATGCCTTGTTTGCTTCCTTTACAAAGGGTGAAGTAGTTGTTTCTTAATCGAATGGTTTTATCGCAAACTCTTGTTGGGATTATAGTATGAATGGAGGTGTCAATGCTCTCAAAATTTTGGTAAGCATTATCTTTTAAATCTACCTTGAAATCAATGATTTGTTGGAGTAGTTTAGCGTTTTCTACACTAAGGCTATCATTAAGTTGTTGGAGCTTTAAGTAATTGTTTACCCCATTTACTCTTTCTTGAACTCTACCTGTATATAGATTTACAGAATTTACCCAAGTTTCTTTTTGACTATCATTAAACTGGATAATTAATGAGAAACATATGATTTCAAGAATCAGAAATAATAGTAAATGACCATACTTGGCTAAAAATAATAGGAGGTTTCTCATAAGACATCCTAAATATTTTGACGATCTATTAAGAAGGAGTACTTATCCGAATTTTTTAATGCTAGTCCTGTTCCTCGAACAACGGCTCTTAAAGGATCATCCGCCACATGCACCGAAAGTTTTGTCTTTCGACCTAAACGCTTATCCAAGCCTCTGAGTAGCGCTCCTCCTCCTGTTAGATAAATACCTTGAACAAAAATATCTGAGGCCAATTCAGGTGGAGTATCTTCTAAGGCTTTTAAAACAGCCTCTTCTATTTTGCTAATAGATTTATCTAAAGATTCTGAGATTTCTACATGATCAGTATATACTTGCTTAGGAATACCGGTAAGCATATCTCTACCATTTACTGGCAAGGGATCAGGTGGGTTGTCAATCTCTTCCAAGGCCGCACCAACTCTAATTTTTATATTCTCTGCCGTACGTTCTCCAATCAACAAATTATGCTTTCTACGCATAAAGTCAATGATGTCATTGGTAAATTCATCACCCGCTATTCGTATGGATTGATCGGTTACAATTCCTGATAAAGCTATGACGGCAATCTCCGTAGTTCCTCCTCCTATATCTACAATCATATTTCCTTCGGGAGCTTCGACATCTAAGCCAATTCCCAGAGCTGCTGCCATGGGTTCGTGAATCAAATAAGTCTCCTTGGAGTCTACATGATCTGCTGAATCAAAAACGGCTCTTTTCTCAACTTCAGTGATTCCTGAAGGAATACAAACAACCATTTTCAGATGGGTAAAAAACTTCCTTTTTTCAGCAATCATGTCGATTAATCCCTGGATTAAACTCTCTGCTGCTTGAAAATCGGCAATAACACCATCTTTAAGCGGTCGGATGGTTTTAATGTTTTCATGGGTTTTCTCATGCATCATCATTGCCTTTGTCCCAACAGCTATCGTTTCGTTAGTCTTTCTGTTGATTGCAACAATGGATGGTTCATCCACCACTACCTTACCATCTTTGATGATTAATGTATTTGCTGTACCTAAATCTATAGCTAACTCTTGCTTAAAAAAATTGAATATTCCCATCTGTATTTCGTACTTAAGTATTCTTTAAACAAAAATTATTCCTCAAATGTTATTTGCCAACAACAATCTTGTTAAGAAGTGAAGGATCTAAATATTTCTGGGCCATTTTTAAAATATCTACGCGAGTTGTGTTTTCAATACTATCAGATAAACTATTGAAGTACAATGGATTAGACCCTTTGTTTAAATAGTTTCTTAGTACGGATGCTTTCGCAAAAGGTCCATCAATAAAAGTTAATAATTGGCCTTTTAAATAATTTTTTACAATTCTGAATTCTTCTTCAGGAATCATTTCCTCTCTAAGGATTTCCATTTCTTTTAAGATTTCTCTTTGGGTAGCAAGAATATTTTCTGGGTTGATGTCTGCAGAAATAGAGAAATAACCATCCTCCATCATGGTGTCAACTGTAGAATCAATATGATAGCAATATCCTTTTTCTTCTCTTAGATTTTTAATCAACCTTGAACCAAAATATCCTCCTAAAACTAAATTTAGTAGCTGAAAATGTCTACTGTCTTCATGGTCAAACTCAAACAATCTCCGACCCATTCTTAGTGTGTTTTGATTGTCTTGAGCACCTTTTGTGTGTTTATCAATAATGCTATATTCTATTTTGGTAATAGAAGGTCGATGTCTTAGGCGATAATTCGAGTCAACACAAAAAGACTCGATTGTTTTTATGGTTGAGTCCTGAATATTGCCACTTAAAATAAAACTGGCTTCATGTATAGAGATATTATCATTATAAAAAGCCTTAAGGTTTTGACTATTTAAAAGTTGGTAATGATCAGGTTCTGTATTGTACCCGTAAGGGTGATTTGAACCAAATATGTGAGCTGTTAATTCGCGATAGGCTATGACACTGTTTTTAGACAATTCTCTCTTTAATTGTTCTGCCGCCAGATTTTTCTTTTGATCAATGTTTTTTGATGGAAATATGGGAGATAAAATCATGTCTAACCATACCGGCAACAGTTTATCCAAATGGCCTTTCAAAGCTATTAAAGAAAAACTGGTAAAATCCATTCCAGCGCTTGATTGAGCGACTGCGCCGTGGTAGTCCATAAGATCGTTAAAGTCTTCACCAGTCATGTCTGATGTTCCTTCGGTCACTGTTTTTATACACAATCTTGACTGACCTTTCAATGTTTCGTTTCTTCTTCCAGAAGGAAATAAAATATCAATTCGAGTTATTTCACTATCATGGGAAGGAATCTGCCAAATAGGGTGTGCCGTAGATAATTTATCTTGAAAAACTTCTCCTAAAGAAATGTCAAAATTTGTGGTGAAACTTGGTGCTTTTGACCTATTTGGCATTATGTCTGCGTTTAGCAATATGGCGCAAAGAAATAAATAAATTTTCTATTTGAGGCAATTAATATATTTTTACAATTCACTTATTGGAAGCATTCAATAGAATGGTCTGTTTTTTGATGTTTACTTAGTGTTTTTCTGTCACGTATTTTTAAAATTTTATACATGAAGTTTGATGTGTCTTCTTCTGAATTGTTGTCCAAATTAGTGATAGCTAATGGTTCGATTGGATCTAATCCTGTTTTACCAATTTTAGAGGATTTTCTCTTTCAGGTAAAAGACAATGTGTTAACCATTTCTTCTACAAATTTAGAAACTTCTATCACGACTGATTTAGAAGTTATGTCTGACGGAAATGGAAGCGTGGCTGTTCCTGCTAAAATTTTATTAGACACACTTAAAGAGCTTCCAGAACAACCCATTTCTTTCACAGTAGATGAAGAAAATTACGGCATCAAACTGAAATCAAGTTATGGGGAGTATAAGCTAAGTGGAGATGACCCCAATGATTTTCCTGAACTTCCTCAAGCTGAATCTACTAATGAGATTCCAATGGCTGGAAAGCTATTAGAAAAAGCAATTAACAATACCTTGTTTGCTACGAGTCATGATGAACTGAGACTTGCTATGACTGGTGTGTTAATGCAAATTGATTATAATAAAATAATATTAGTTGCCACTGATGCGCATAAATTAGTTAAACACTCGTTGGCTGGAATAAATGTAGATTTAAATGATCAGTTTATTGTACCAAAAAAGGCGTTGGCACTAGTAAAAAACGCACTGATAGACGAAGATGTAAAAATATCCTTCAACAAGAAAAATGTGTTTTTCGATCTTAATGACACAAAAATTATTGCTCGTCTAATTGATGCAAAATATCCGGATTACAATGCTGTAATTCCTGTAGATAACCCTAATGTCCTAACTCTAGCAAGAAATGATTTCAAGAATTCGTTGAAACGTATTGTGATCTATTCTAACAAAACAACGAATCAGGTAATTCTTAGTTTGTCTGAAGGAAGTTTAACTATATCTGCTCAAGATTTAGATTTTTCTAATGAAGCTACCGAACAACTCTCTTGTCAGTATGATGGAGAACCTATAACTATTGGTTTCAATGCCAAGTTTCTAATTGAAATGCTAAATGTTTTGCAATCAGATGAAATAAAATTCGAACTTTCCTCTCCAAGTAGGGCTGGAATATTATTTCCTTCAGAGCAAGAGGAAGCAGAAAACTTACTCATGCTTGTTATGCCAGTAATGATGAGCCATTAAACGCGCTTAATCATTATGAAAAAAAATGTAGGTCTCTTTTTTGGCTCATTTAATCCTGTCCATGTGGGTCATATGATTATTGCCAATTATATAGTAAATCATACAAGCCTGGATGAAGTCTGGATGGTGATTAGCCCACATAATCCTCACAAAGAAAAAAAATCACTTGCTAAAGATTATGATCGTTTAAGATTAGTAGAATTGGCTATTGATGACAACCCAAAGATTAAAGCAAGCAATATTGAGTTTGCATTACCTAAACCCTCCTATACTATAGACACATTAACCTATTTGGGCGAGAAATATCCTGATAAGTCTTTTACATTAATCATGGGCGGTGATAATCTGGCAAGCCTTCATAAATGGAAAAACTATGAACTCATTTTAAAAAATCATGAAATCATAGTCTATCAAAGGCCGAGTTATGATTTAGGAGCATTAAAAGATCATCAAAGCGTTCAAATTCTTGAAGCACCATTACTATCCATTTCTGCTAGTTATATTCGATCATTAATAAAGGATGGAAAGTCTTGTCAATATCTTGTAACTGACAAGGTTTATGATTATTTAAATGAAAGTACAATGTATCGATAAGTTTTATCAATATTTTTTCTAGAACTACGTTTATAGTTGGTCAATACGCACACATGAGATTGTTTCTTAGCTTATTATTTTTCTTAATTGTTCAACATCTTTTTGGACAAAATGACTTGTTTATTGGAGCGTGGGAATCGCATCTACCAAACAAAGAAGGTTTAGCCATAACCCAGAATGAGGAAAAGGTTTTTTATGCTTCTCGTTTTGGTCTAATTACAATAAATAAATTGGATTTATCTCGCGAGTTTTTAGATAAAGTAGATGGTTTAAGTGATGTTGGAATTAGTCAATTAGCTTACAATGAAGCCAACGATCTCCTTATTTTGGCCTATAAAAATGGTAAAATAGATTTAATTGATGGGCCAGATATCATTTATATATCTGACTTGTTTACAAATGGAAATATTAGCGGTAGTCGAGAGATAAATGCTATTGAAACGATTGGTGATTTTGCTTATTTCTCAACTGATTTTGGTCTAGTACAATATAATCTCACCGATCAATCATTTGGCTTTACATGTTTTACGGATGTCATTGTTAATGATGTCATAAGTCAGGGTGATAATCTTTATATGTCTACCGAAGATGGTCTGTTTTTCTTTGACTTAAGTTCAAATTTAAATCCTTCTGATTTTAATACTTGGTATAAGTATGGTGAAGCAGATGGTTTAGAAGTACTCTACGAAGGAAGATCATTAAATATTTTAGATGGTCAACTATACTTTGCAACAGCGGATAAAGTTTACAAACTTAATGACTCAATTTTTGAGCTAGCTTATGGTTTTGAGGATGGCGAAATAAGGTTTATCTCAAACTATAATGACTCTTTGTTAATCGGAAGTTATGAACTGAGCGAGAATAATGTGGATCTATATACAATGGGCGAAAATGAAATACATTTAATTCCTGAAAACTGTTCTAGTTCAACTAATTATGCACTACAAGATCAACATGGTGTTCTTTGGTTAGCCGATGATTTTGCTAATTTGAGATATATCGAAGAAGGTGAGTGTAAGATTTTGTACGCTAAAGGACCTTTTTCTTTTAAAGTTAGCGAGATGGCACTTGTGGATGGAGATTTGTTTGCAGTATCAGGTGGTGTTACCGACAATTTTACAAATGATTATGTCCAAGATGGTTTTTATGTTTTAAACCAAGAAGGAAAATGGAAAAATCGTCATTTGGCCAATACATCCTTTTTAAAAGATAATGAGTTAGTCAACCTGTTTACCATTGCTAAACATCCAACTGAGCCAATCGTAATGATTGGTAGTTTTTACAATGGTTTAATCGAATATAACGTAGAGAAAGATAGCTTCTTTTTGCATGATCAATACAACTCTACGCTCCAGGCTTCTGTAGGTGATGGAAACAGAACCCGGATTTCTGGACTTGCCTATGACAATGAGGGAAATTTATGGGTAAGTAATCATTTAGCTAGTAAACCTCTTGCTGTTTATACGAAAGACAAAGAGTGGATAAGTTTTGAAATTCCTCAAACATCAAAGTTGGCTGCCATTGCTATAGACCATTCTAATCGTAAATGGATTCTCGTGGAAGGACTTAGTGGTGGTGTGTTAGTGTTTGATGAAGGCGATGGTTTCGATACTCCAAATAGTACGGTTTTACTCAGCAAAAGTAATAGTGAAATAGAAGCTGAAAAATCTTTTAGTGTAGAAGCAGACAGAGAAGGTTCGATTTGGCTTGGTTCTAGAGTAGGGCCAGTTGCTTTTAATTGTGGAGCCAACGTTTTTGATTTTGAATGTTTAGGTGACCGTCGTTTGGTGACGCAGGATGGAATTCCTGCTGTTTTATTAGCTACTGAGGATGTGCGTACCATGGCTTTTGATGGAGCAAATAGAATGTGGGTTGGTACAACCAACGGGATTTTTGTCCTATCTCCTGATACCAAGGATCAAATTTATCAGTACACTGTCGAAAATAGTCCTCTCTTTGATAATTCTATTGTAGACCTCTTGTACGATGGAGATTCTGGAGTAATGTACATAGCCACTAATAAAGGAATTATGGCCATTCGTTCAGAAGCTACTGATGCGAATAGAACCCACTCTTCTAATGTTTATGCCTTCCCTAATCCAGTAGAACCTACATACCATGGACCTATAGCTATTAGAGGTTTAGCTGAAGACGCTAATGTCAAAATAACTGATGTAAATGGTTTATTGGTTTATGAAACGACCGCTTTAGGAGGTCAAGCCATCTGGGATGGAAATGATTATCTAGGCAATCAAGCTTCAAGTGGTGTTTATCTTGTTTTTAGTGCTACCACTGATACTTTTCAAGATATCGACACACATGTTACTAAAATTTTAATAGTTAGATAGTTGATTTTCTAATTAGGGGAAACCCCCATTTTTTAGAAAAAGTTTTGAATCAACGATTTATATATGTAGTTTTATTCTAATATATAGTTTTATATATTTAAAAGGATCGACATGAAAACTACAACTACGCTAAGACTGGCATTGGTCTGCCTTGTCTCATTTTTAAGTATTTCTTCTTATGCTGTTGCTATTTATTGCCCGGATGATGTATGGGTAGATTGTGACGCAGAAATTTGGGATTTATCTATTTATGGTAATGCAACCTATTGGAATGGATGGGATTACGTTGACGCAGGAGAGCCCACAGAAACCTATTATTTAAATAGTTGCAATACAGGTTATATAAAAAGAAAATGGTCTATTGAAGACCCTGATTGGAACATCATTAGTTGCCACCAACATATCTATGTTGAAGGAGGAGTTTTTGATGAAGATAATATCACTTGGCCCGAAAGTCCGCTTAACCTCGATGGTTGCAATCCTAATACGGATCCCAGCGAAACAGGGTTTCCAAGCACTGAATATGTAGAATGCAGTTTAGTGGGTACAAATTATAATGATATGGTTTTTTACCTGAATAGTGGTTGTAAAAAACTCATAAGAACTTGGACGGTTATTGATTGGTGTACTTATAATCCTAATTTAGGATATGGAAGCCCGGGTTCGTGGCAGTTTAGTCAAACCATTAAAATTTCTAACTCTGATGAACCACAAGTTTATTGTCTTGATGAAGTGCTTGTTAATTCATACAACTGTAGTGACGAATATGTAAATGTTCCTGTGCCAGAAATTTCAGAATCTGCATGTGGTGGTAGCTACATGATAAGCCATAATTCGCCATTCGCTGATCAAGGAGGACCAAATGCTAGCGGGACTTATCCTGTCGGAACAACAAGGGTTAAATTTTCCTTTAGCTATGGTTGTGGCTTGACAGAGCATTGTTATGTGGACGTAGTAGTGAAAGATAATGCAAAGCCTGTTCCTTACTGTTTAATGAGTCTTGTAACAGCTTTAATGCCTATCGACGAAAATCAGGATGGCGTACCAGAAGATGGAATGGTGGAAATATGGGCCAAAGATTTTGACCATGGAAGTTATCATCCTTGTAACTACGGACCTCTAGAATTTTCATTTTCAGAAGATACAGACAGCACTTTTGCTATATTTACTTGTGAGCACATAGGAACAAATGAGCTCAAAATGTTTGTTACTGACCCTCATGGTAATCAAAGTTATTGCCTGGTAGATTTAGTCGTACAAAATAATGGCGCCAATATTCCTAATTGTCAACCCACAACTACTGACCTATATGTAGCTGGACAGATTAAAACCAGTACAGATCTTGTGATGGAAAATGCAAGGGTAAAAATGACATCTGTTGAACCTGTAGAAATCATAAGCGCTAGTTATGATACAAGTTATCAAGAAGGTGTTGTCGATAGTTTTTACAATTATAATGGTGTTTTAATTTACATTATAGATACAATAACCCTTATCAACGAAACCATTGACACGAGCTTTGAACAATTGGTAATTGAAGCTGAGACCGATAGCATTGGCATTTATCACTTAAGTGATGTTACCTCTCATCTAGATTATATTGTTTCGGCAGAGAAAGAAGATTATCCTTTAGAAAAAGTGAGTATTCATGATGCTTATATGATTCGAGACTACATTGAAGGAATCATTGAAATAAATAATCCTTATTTCTTGTTAGCCGCTGATATGGACTTTAATGGGGAAATTAACTATCAAGATTTTTATGAATTGATGAGTATAGTAAGAGATCCAAATGATGAAGTTCACCTAGAAGATCCATACATTATTATGAATTCTCTTGGAGACATGAATAACTTAGAAGAAGCATGTCATATAAATATAAACTCCATTGATACATCTATGAACAATGTCAACTTCATGGCTATTTTAAGAGGAGATGTAAGCCTTTTTGTGGACCAAATGACTCAGGAAGATGAAGAAGTTGCTTTACGAAGTGACGAAACTTTATCCTTTTCAGTATTTCCAAATCCGTTCAAGGACCAATTAAGTTTATCGGTAAATTCACCTATAAACGAAATATATTCTATTGAACTTTTTTCGGTGACAGGACAACTATTAAGTCAGCAAAAAATAAACTTGCAAGAAGGAAATAATCTTGTTGCTTTAGATAACATTGAAAATATTCCAAGAAGCGGAATATTCATTCTCAAAGTAAAACAAGCTAATGAGTATGTCTACCAACAAAAAATAATTAGAGTAAACTAAACACAAAGCCCTCAAGAAATTGGGGGCTTTTTTTATTCATATCTTAATGATTCTACTGGATCTAAGCGTGAAGCTTTTAGCGCAGGATATAAGCCTGATAAAACACCTACAACAACACAAACAATTATACCCAGAATCATCCAGTTTAATGGAATAATAAATTTCCCTTTAATTATAGCTGCCACACCATAGCCAATGCCTATCCCTAGAATTATTCCTAGAATCCCACCCAATAGACAAATCACAACCGCTTCCGTTAAAAACTGAAATAAGATACTCTTCCTAGGTGCTCCAAGCGCTTTTCTAATGCCTATTTCTCTTGTTCGCTCTGTTACAGAAACCAACATAATATTCATTAAACCAATGGAAGCTCCCAATAGAGTCATTAGAGCAATAATGATCGATGACAAGCGAATTTCAGTAGTCATTTCCTTTAGTCGGCTTAAAATGCCATCACTTTTAGTAATGGTAAAATCATTGTCTTCATAAGCCTTTAATCTTCGGATATTTCTCATGGTACCTGTAGCATCTGAGATAGCTGTATTCATCATGGTCGGATTAATCACCGTTGAAGTCACTGTATAGTGTTTTTCTGGTGTGCCATAATATCGCTTAGCATTGGACAAAGGAATAAATACTCTTCTATCTCCACCATTATTCATGGTGGAGCCTTTGCTTTCCAAAACCCCAACTACTTTATATTTTCGATCATTAATCTTTATAGATTTCTGCAATGCAGATGCCCCATTTCCTAGAAATAACTTATCCACTATTTCTTTTCCAATGATCGCTATATGATTACCTAGATTAGTCTCTTTTTTTGTAAAGTTTCGTCCTTCTCCAAGCTCAAATGAGGAAACACTTAGATAGTTTTCATCCACTCCGTCAACCATCACAGATGGATTAGTTTCCTTTTTTCCAAAAGCTATTAAATTATTACCTCCACATCTTGTAGAAATAGAAACCAAAGATCCACTTGATTGAAACTGTTCTTTAAATGCTATTGCTTGGTCGTAAAATATGTTATCAGACACTTTTTTTCTTCGACCATGACGACTACCTCTTAATTGCTCATACTTAGGTCTAATGTTAAATGCATTCGCACCTAATTTATTAAAGTTGTCTGACATTGAAAATAAAATAGTATCTATTGCAGTGAGAATGCCCACTAAACAAGTTATGCCTACGGCAATGATCATTAAGGTTAAAAACGACCTGAGAAAGTTAGACCGAATAGACGTTAAGGCAATACGGATATTTTCTAAAATATTCACACTGTCAAAGGAAAAGGAAAATTTTGATTTAGAACTATTACTTAGCTAGGAATCAAGCTTTATTCGATGAAGATCGGTTATTCACTTTTAAATGTATGGTTTATGAGCTTGTGAACCTGAGCGTGTAGTATGCTGTTACTTGCAATAATTTCACCTTTTTCCAAGCTATTGTTTTCTCCAGCATAATCTGTAACCATGCCTCCAGATTCTTTAATGAGTAGTATACCTGCCGCAACATCCCAGCTATTTAACGTGGCTTCATAATAAATATCCAGTCTGCCAGCAGCCACATAAGCCAAATCTAGTGCCGCTGAACCAAGTCGCCGAAAACCCCTAGCATGGACTAAGAAATATTCCATTAACTGCATGGATTGTTTGAAAGCTAATTCTTTGTTATACGGAAATCCAGTTACCACTAGTGCTTCGTCTAAACGCGCATGTTTTCCAATGCTGATGGGGTGACCATTTAAAAAAGAACCTCCGCCTCTGAAGCAAGAAAATAGTTCCTTTTTCATCACATCATAAACAACTCCTATGACGATATCCTCTTTGTGTTTGAGGGCAATGCTGACGGAAAAATGAGGAATGTTGTAGAGAAAATTGGTGGTCCCATCTAAGGGATCAATAATCCATGTATAATCTTTAATTTCTTGGTCAACCGTTTCCTCTTCCGTAATAAAACCTGCATTATCAATCAGTACACTGAGTTGTTTGACAATTTTCTCCTCAGCTGTTTTATCAACATAGCTGACCAAACTATTCATCGCTTTTGACTCGATCTGTTCTTTGGTGACTTTACCAAATTGGTCGTAGATAAATGCTCCGACTTCCTTGGTAATTTCTTCGACTTTGGGTAATATTTCTTCTAGACTGATTTGGTCCATTATCCCATTTCAGCAACCACTTCCTGAACTTGTGGAACCATTCTTTTTAACATGCCTTCGATACCTGATTTTAGCGTTACTGTCGATGATGGGCAACCACTGCAAGAACCTTGCAAAACCACTGTCACAATACCTGCTTTAAAGGCTTTAAACTCAATGTTTCCGCCATCCATTTCCACAGCTGGTTTGACATATGTGTCTATCAACTCTTTAATCTTTTTTACTAATTCAGCATCTTCTTCAGAATACTCGTAACTAACTCCACGAGCTTCTTCTAATTTCTGCATAGCTGCTTCGAAGCCATCCTTTAAGATAACCTTGTCCTCTTCTACATAGCTTTTGATAAACTCTTTGAGCGGAAGCATAATATCTTCCCAGGCATAGTTCATTTCTTTACTAATGGTAACAAAGTTGTTACAGATATATACTCCCTTTACGTAGGGCAAATCAAACAATGCGGTTGCCATTGGAGACCACTCCACAGCCAACTCTGGTGTTCTAAAGTCTGCTGTTCCTCGATACAACATTCTATTAGTAACATATTTTAATGACTCTGGGTTAGGTGTTTGCTCAGTGTAGAGCATTACCGGACTTTTAGTTACTGACTCCATAAATTATTATTTATAAGTTTAGATAACGAAGATACAAAGCAAATAGTTTTAGATTTGCGCTATCGTTTAACAAAACAAATCTTTTTTAAAGTTGTTTAACTGTTGTTCGACTAATTATTAATGGGACAGAATCCGAAAATATCTAAAAATCAGCAAGCACAAGTGCATAATGATTTAAACTTAAATAAGGTAATATACCCTATTCTATTAGGTTTGGGCGTTGTATTTTATTTAGTCTACAGACAATTTAATCTGGAAGATTTTCTTTCCATCAAGTGGAATCTTTACACGCTAGCCTTTTTATTAATTGCTATTCTCCTTTATGTAATTAGACATTTAGTGATGTCTTGGAGGTTAAAATTGCTCTCTGGAGGGTTTTTTGATTGGAAAAAATCCATAGAATTGATTTTTATTTGGGAATTTGCCTCTGCCGTTTCACCAACATCTTTGGGTGGATCAGCCGTTGCTTTGTTTTTATTAGCCCAAGAAAAACTATCTGGAGCTAAAACAGTAGCCGTAGTTTTATACTCAGTTATTATCGACACTTTCTTTTTTCTAGTTACCATTCCTTTGCTTTACTTTTTTTGGGGAGATTTAGGTCTGCGTTCTGCCGCTGAAGAAATAAACGTATTGACCACCTTTAGGACCACGATGTGGAGTCTTTATTTCTTCATGTTTGCTTACGCACTATTCATGCTTCTAGGGATCATCAAGCCCGCCATTTTCTCGACTATTATCAGGTCTATTGCATCCATACCTTTTCTAAAAAGATTTAGAAGGGGACTTTTTAAAACGGCAAATGAATTAAAAACTACTGCTGCAGAAATCAGGAAAGAGCCGATTAGCTATCACATAAAAATTACAATCGCAACCTTTGTCAGCTGGATTTGTCGTTTTATGGCTATTGTATTTATCATCATGGCCATTGTCCAAACGATAGAACCCACTTTATACAACTTTAGCTTAATCTATTCAAGGTCAGAACTCATGCACTCGATTGCTCAGTTTTTCCCTACTCCTGGAGGTGCTGGTTTTTCTGAGTGGGCTTTCGGAGGCTTTTATAAAGATTATATCCCAGCAGGGATTGCCACTATTATTGCTGTTATTTGGCGCTTTATAACCTATTATCCTTACTTAATCTTTGGAGTAATCATTATTCCTGGCTGGTTAAGAAGAGTGTGGGTCAATAGAAAAAAAGACTAATTCGAATTTATTAATTGATAAGCAAAGGCAAAATTTAAGGCCTCTTGTTGTTTCTGCCCTGCAATCAACTTTTTTAAGTGGACTGTTGCTTCCTTTATGTCTAAGTTTTCTATTTCTTTTTTCTGTTCAATATCGTTTTTGGATGGTAAACTATGGCATCCGGCTAGAAGACTTAATTCTTTCATGCTGAGAGATGAAGTTTTTAACCAATTGGGTAATAGATCATAACCTATAACTGGTTTTAAAATTGGTTGATAAATCGTTTCGACAGACTCACCATAAGCGTGACTATAAAAAGATCTGCCCATTCTTCCGACAAGTTTTATTTTATTAGGATCAATGCGGCCTTTAGTAGGTTCTAATACCAATTCAGATAAATGAATCAACACAATATCACAAATGATTAAATGACCAGCACCTGGGTGGTCTCCAAGTGGTATAATTTCTCGTAAGGTACACTCGAGTTGTGCTGGAGACTCTTTAACTCTAGCGGGCTTAACTAGTTCTGATTCCATCATACTAAGCCCAGCTTTTTCAAATTCATTAATACTTTGTCCAAATTCGACAGATGTTAAACTCATTTGATGAACTATTGAAGCATTAACTACATTAATAACTAGTTCTTTGCTTTGTTCTATATTTAATAAAGTATCCTTTTTAGTCCCATCAGTTACTCTGCGATTCGCTGAAAAGACAGCAATTGGTGGATTAGAAGAAAATATATTGAAAAAACTAAAGGGAGCTAAATTAGGGATATGGTCATCAGAAATCGTACTTACTAGTGCAATTGGTCTTGGTGCAACCATACCCAATAAATATTGGTGTAAATCCCGGTTTAGCGTCTCAGAAGGAACTATTCGTTTCATAAAAAATAACTTTTATCATGTCAAAAGTATCTAATGTTTTACTTGCGATTGTACTTATTGGTTTTGTAGCTTATAAAATATATAAGCTGCCTAAATTTTCAGATGGTGACGACTTAGAATCCTTTAGTGCTACTTTGATTGATGGATCCACCTTAGATTCTGATGACTTAAAGGGATCTATTGTTCTGTTGGATTTTTGGGGTTCATGGTGTGGTCCTTGCAGAAAAGAAAGTCCCGACTTAGTTTCGCTACATAAAGATTACCATGGCAAAACCTTTAAATCTGCTAAACAATTTGAAATTGTGAGTGTAGCAATCGAAACTAACGAGGCTCGCTGGAAAGCTGCCATTCAAAAGGATCAATTGCATTGGAAAAACCATATCGTACAATTAGATAGGTTTTCCTCCCCTATAGCTAAACAATTTGGTGTAAAAGAAATACCTACCAAATACCTCATTAATGAGGCGGGAACCATCATAGGTGTTAATCAAAGCTTTGAAGAAATCAGACAATATTTAGACGCTCAAATCTAATTCTGACAGAATTAAGAATACTTTTGTGCCAATTTGGCTGCTATTCCTAAATGGCAAAAGAATTGATACATAGATATTATACTTAAAACTGAATCAACAATGGCTAAAGAATCTGCTGAAAAAACAACAGAAAAGAAAGCAAAGAAAAAATCTCCTTTAAGAGGTGCTAAAAAGAAGTTAGAAGAGAAGATTAATGAACTTGAAATTCAATTAGCTGAAACTAAAGATAAACACCTTAGACTTTTTGCAGAGTTTGAAAATTTCAAAAAAAGAAATATCAAAGAACGCATCGAGTTAAGGAAAACAGCTGCTGAGGAAACTTTACATTCTTTACTTCCAGTTTTAGATGATTTTGATCGAGCTAAGAAAAGTGCAGATAGTGATGACACTAGCGAACAGTTTTCTGAAGGCGTAGAATTAGTTTATAATAAAATCCATAGCACTTTGGCTTCTGTAGGATTAAAAGCAATGGAAACAAACGGGGAAGTTTTTGATCCAGAATTACACAGCGCAATTACAGAAATACCGGCTCCTACTGAAGAAGCAAAAGGTACCATTATCGATACTATCGAAAAGGGTTACATTCTTAATGAAAAAATCATACGACACGCAAAAGTTGTCGTTGGAAAATAATTACTATGTCTAAAAGAGACTTTTACGAAATACTAGGTGTTGAGAAAAGTGCAGATGCTCAAACCATAAAAAAAGCCTATCGGAAAGTAGCTATGAAATACCATCCGGACAGAAATCCAGATGATAAGGCTGCTGAAGAAAAGTTTAAGGAAGCTGCCGAAGCTTATGAAGTCTTAAGCGATGCTGATAAAAAAGCAAGGTATGACCGGTTTGGACACGCGGGAGTCGGAGGAAATGCCGGCGCAGGTGGTTTTGGCGGCATGAATATGGAAGACATCTTTTCCAACTTCGGTGATATTTTTGGTGATGGTGGTAGTCCTTTTGAAAGCTTTTTTGGTGGTGGTGGCGGTCGTAGAACCCAGTCTAGAAGAGGACAAAAAGGAAGTAACCTTCGTATAAAAGTCAGCCTGACTCTAGAAGAAATTCTAAATGGTGTTAAGAAAAAAATCAAGGTAAATAAATTTGTTCAAGCAGAAGGAACAACCTATTCTTCATGCGGAACTTGTGGAGGATCTGGTTATGTAAGAAAAGTATCAAATACATTTCTTGGACAAATGCAAACAACGGCTGCTTGCCCTACTTGTGGTGGTGCTGGACAAACCATAAAAGATCGACCACCAGGCGCAGACAGTAATGGTCTAATTAAAAAAGACGAAATTATTGAGATCGATATTCCTGCTGGTGTTCAACACGGTATGCAATTGTCCATGAGAGGAAAAGGAAATGCTGGGAGAAATGGAGGGCCGTCTGGTGATCTACAAATAAACATTGAAGAAAAAGCTCACGAACACTTTACTCGAGATAACCAAAACGTAATTTACGATTTGTACTTAAATTTTGCGGATGCGGTACTTGGGACTAAAATTGTGGTTCCTACACTAACAGGAAAAGTCAAATTGACCATTCATCCTGGTACTCAGGCAGGAAAAATCTTAAGAGTAAAAGGAAAAGGTTTACCTTCTGTGGAAGTATATGGTGTAGGTGATCAGTTAGTAAATATAAATATCTGGACCCCCAAGGAATTGACAAAGGAAGAACAAAAAATCCTCGAGCAGCTGCGTGAATCAGAAAACTTTAAACCCAGTTTAGCTGGAAAAGAAAAAGGAGTTTATCAGAGAATGAAAGAGTTCTTCCGATCATGATGAAACCCACTCTTGCATTACTAATGATTGTTTGTTTTCTGACTTCTTGTAAGGAAGAGGTTTACTATTCTTCAGCTAAAGCTTTTGAAGAAGCTGGTTGGTCTTATGAAGACATTCACAAAGCCACTTTTGAAGTCATCGATTCGTCAAGAACCTTTGACCTGTTTCTTGATATAGAACACAGCCCATTATTTGAGTATCAAAATATTTATTGTAAACTAAGTACCGTTTTCCCTTCCGGAAAAAAGACTGAACAACAATTACCCATAAATTTTGCGGATAATAAAGGTATGTGGTATGGTAAGTGTTCCAGTTCCGAATGTAAGCTAAGGGTTGTTTTACAGCAAAATGTCGCTTTTAAAGAACCAGGTTCCTATACGATCACTTTCGAGCAGTTTTCTAGAAAACCAGTGTTGGAGGAAATTTCATCTATTGATTTTATAATTAAATAAAACCTCTAGACATTCTGTAAAAAAGGATTACTCGCTTTTTCTTCTTTAATGCTTGTACTCGGACCATGACCTGGATAAACTATTGTGTCTGGCTCAAGTGGGAAAAACTTACTCTTAATGCTAGCAATTAAGGTATCAAAGTTGCCTCCAGGTAAATCTGTTCTGCCGATAGATCCCTGAAATAACACATCTCCAGCCATTAATTGCTTACTCGCTTTATGGCTAAAACTAACACTTGAAGAGCTATGACCAGGAGTAAACAATACATCTAATTCGGTATTTCCAAATCGAATGACATCGCCTTCATCTACAAATAAACTAATCTCGGGCGACTTAGTATATTGGATTCCATACATGGAAGAAACCATTTCGCAAGCAGCTAATTCCTTTGATTCTCCTTTATGGCTTGTTAAGGGAAGCTTGTATCTGTCATGAATAAAATGATTGCCTAAAACGTGATCTATATGGCAATGAGTATTAAGTAAAAGCACTGGTTTTAAACCATTAGACGATATAAATGCTTCTAGTAAATTTCTCTCCTCCTGATTATTACAACCTGGGTCTATAATGGCACATTCTTTAGTTTCATCATATAACAAGTACGTGTTTTCGGCAAAGCCATTAAAGGTAAATTTTGCAACATTCATCTCTCCATAATTTAGATCCAAAAATACATTAGCAATTATAAACTCAGCAAAGCAATAGCTTCTATCTGACAATAACTTAGAATCATCTATTATCTAAAGCACACTCATTGAGTTTAACAAAGAAAACCATTATCTTGAATTTGTATTTAGATAGTATGCATAAACACTTTTCTAGTATTTTAATCCTAATGTTAATACCATTCTTGGCATTGAGCCAAAGGATTAATACCGAATTTGGAAAAAACCGTGTCCAGTTCCATGACGATTTTACTAGTTGGTCTAAATACGAAACTGAAAATTTTACTACTTATTATTACGGCAAATCTCGAAGTATTGCTCATGCCGCAGTCCAAATGGCTGAGTACGATCATGATGAAATACAAAAACTTCTTGAACACCGAATGAATGACAAAATCGAAATCATGGTTTATACCGATTTGTCAGACATCAAACAAAGTAATTTAGGTACAGAAGAAATTTTTCAAAACCAAAAAGGACAAACTAAAACAGTAGGTAAAAAGATGTTTGTCTATTTTGATGGAGATCACCAACATTTAAGACATCAAATAAGGCAAGGTATTGCTTCGGTCTATATGAACTCTATTATTCAAGGTTCAGGAGTCCAAGAAATTGTTCAAAATGCCTTGTTACTAAACCTACCTCCTTGGTTTAAAGATGGCTTGGTCAAATTTGCAGATGAGTCCTGGAATAATGAGTCGCATCAAGCTCTGCTCCACCTTATGATGTCCAAGGATAAGTACCTAAACTTTGAAAAATTGGCCGCAGATTATCCAGAAGTAGCTGGACACTCTATGTGGTATTTTTTAGAACAAAACTATGGACGAACTAGAATCTCCCAACTCATATATATCACCAGGATTTACAGAAATCTTGAAAACAGTTTTTCCTATGTACTTTATGTTCCCTACGAACAAATTATCAAAGACTGGGCATTGTTTTATATTAAGATGTATGACCTTGATCGCTTTGAATATAAAGAAGAAGGAAAAAGCATTGTTAGCTTAAAAAAGAAACACCACAAAAACATAGGTCAATTAGCCTACAGTCCCGATAATAAGCGGCTGGCTTACGTTACCAACAACATTGGAAAACAAGAAATTTACATCTATAACTTTCAAGATAAAAGCACAAAAAGGGTGTTTAAAAACAATTGTAAAAACCCTTTCCAGACCGCAGATAAACAATATCCAATTATCGAGTGGCATCCAAATAACAGAAGCCTATTGATTCTGTACGAAAAGAAAGATGTTCCATACTTGAGAAAGCTAGATTCGGTTTCTGAGGAATATGAGGAAGAATCCATTCCTGAATCTTTCCAACGGATTTATAGCATGGATTTTATCAATGACAACAAGATTTTATTTTCAGCGACCACTAATGGTTTTTCTGATTTGTTTTTTTATAAACCTAAAGGGAGAAGCACTGATAGAATAACCGATGATATTTGGGATGATTTAGACGCAAGCTACGTAAAAACACAAGATCGAGAAGGCATTGTTTTCTTATCTAATCGTATCAACGACACCCTCAGAAGAGAGAAACTAGATACTATTATGCCTCTGCTTAAAAAAGACATTTACTTCCTCGATTTAAGCAATGAAGATGGCAAACTAACCAAGATATCTAACTCACCCAATAAGGACGAATCTAAGCTGCATATAGATAATAACTTAAGAATGGTTTACTTAAATAGTTTGCCAGGAACAAAGTATAGAAATACCAAAACGCTCTTTAGTTTTGAATCACCCATTGTAAATAGTCCACCGGGTATCTACATTGATGAACATACGATAAGTGACGATGGTACGGTTTATTCGTTTGTCGATCAAGATGATGAATATTTCTATATACAGCATGTTAAAAAGCCTGATTTTTCAGCCTCTTTTGAATTAAATGAAATTCAGCAAAAGGTAACACCTGAAGCCCTTGAAAAAGAAGAGCAGGAACCCATATTAAATACTGAAATTCCAGATAATTTATTATTCCAGTCTCCCTTTGAAGACCCTCAAGACCTTGAAGATTTCGAAAGTGAAAAATCAGTTGCGTCTAATCCTAGTCTTCCCGGTACTTTCGAATGGAATTTTACTGATTCTGATCGATCAGTGCATAAGTTCGAGGTATTTAGGGCTAGTGCGGCAAAGCTCAAGTTTAAAGTCTTTGACTTTTCAACAAGTTTTAATAACGAACCACTTTTTGAAGGCTTAGAGTCATATTCAGACTTGGATAATGAATTGAATAATGATCCCGTAGGTCTACTTTTCAGAGCTAGAATAAAAGATATTTTTGAAGACTATTCAATGGAAGCAGGAGCAAGATATGCTACCTCTTTAAATGGTTCCGAGTATTATTTAATGTTTGATAATAACAAAAAGCGGTGGGACAAGCGCTACACGATTTACCGCAAAGCCGAGTCCAATCTGATATCTCAAGAAACTCCCTTTGATCGTCTTCGTAAGCATACCTTGTTAGGTATGGCTAGGTATAAATACCCCTTTGATATTTTTAGAAGTGTTCGTTTTACAGGATCTCTGCGTTTTGATAAGACCTTTATCACATCGACTACTTTACCTAATCATGAGCAAGCCTTCCAAAACGATAAACGGATTAGTGTAAAAGCAGAATATATATATGATAATACATTTAATGTAGGTATAAATATTAAAAATGGGACCAGATATAAAGCGTATCTAGAAGCCATTAATGGGTTTAATTTAGAATTAAGAGAACCCTATGCTTTCGATCTAAATCAGGGTTTCACCACTATTTTAGGTTTCGACGCAAGACACTATGTACCTGTACTTAAAAAGTCAGTGATCGCCATGAGATTAGCGGGTGCCGGATCCATTGGCTCTAAGCAGATGTTGTACTATATAGGCGGCACAGAAAACTGGTTACTTCCACAGTTTGACAACTCTATTCCTATTCCAGAAGATGGCCAATTTGCCTTTAAGGCTTTGGCACCACATCTGCGTGGCTTTAATCATAATATTAGAAATGGTGGTTCTTTTCTTGTAGGAAACCTTGAGTATAGAATACCGTTTGTAGAGATGCTTTTTGGTAAAAGTGTAAAAAGACCTGTTCTTAAAAACTTACAATTGATTGGCTTTGCTGATGCGGGTATGGCTTGGCATGGCTTGTCTCCTTATTCCGATAAAAACCCACTTAACACCGAACGGATTGTAAAAGAAAGCAGTGATGGTCCTGATATCATTGTTTTAAATGTTACTTATTTCAGAGATCCACTAGTGCTTGGCTATGGCTGGGGAATGCGTACTACCCTTCTCGGTTATTTTATTCGTCTAGACATTGCTAGAGGCGTCGAATCTGGTATTATCAACGAACCCAAATTTCATGTTTCTCTCGGATATGACTTCTAATCTATGAGCTTAGTTTAAGAATTAAAATTTTTTAAAAACTTGATTTTCTATCTTTAGTGCTTAGAGGCATATTTCTAATGATCAAGTACATCATTCAAAGAGTTTTATTTAGTGTTCCAATCATTGTATTGGTAAGCATCCTATTCTTCTTTTTGATTAAAATGTCCCCCTATGATCCTGTAGAAAATGAATTGTTTATTCAAGGGGTAGACATTAAGAATGACCCCAATGTTTCTTCTTCATTGTATAAAAAAACCTACATTGAACTGGGTTTAGATAAACCTGTTTTCTATTTTGACATAGTGCCCAATTTTTACCCAGATCAGATAGAAGAAATTGCTAGTAAACCCCTTAAAGATGCCGTTTATGAGGGTCTTAAAAAATCATATCGCTGGAAAGATATTGAGCAAGCATTGAAACTTTATACTCAATGGACCACAAGTGAAAAAAGCTGCGCCGAAGCCAAGAATGTAGCCTTTTTGTCTGATCTCTTGCCGGCAGCCTGCCAGTCTTCACTGGGAGAAGCGTATAGGCAATCTCTAAGGAAAATGAAAACGAATAAAGCCAATTTCTTTTTTCCAAAAATCAGGTTTCATGGCCTAGATAATCAGTATCATTTGTTTATTACTCAGCTTTTCAGGGGGAAAGCTAAGCGTTCTAAATTGGATGGAAAGTTAGTTTCTGGTAAAATCAAACACGCTGCCATTTGGACTGTAGCACTTGTTTTACCCATGCTCTTTTTGTGTTTTCTCTTGTCCATGGCACTAGGGTTTTATCAAGCCATACACAGAAACTCATGGTTCGATAGGATTAGCACTTACATTTCTTATTTATTTTATGTGATTCCACTGTTTCTTCTGGCAACATTAGCGATTGTTTTTTTAAGTACTAAAGACTATGGTAGTTGGACCCATTGGTTTCCTTCAGTTGATATCATTTTTTTGAGTGAGAAAAGTCCTTGGTCTTCGGTCTTTAAAAACCTGAAGTTCTTAATACTCCCACTATTTATCATGTTGCTTCATTATATCGCCATTCTAAGCAGACAAATGAAAACTGCATTACTTGAAGAATATAAAAAACCTTATATAACCTCCCTTTTATCAAAGGGAGTAAGTCAACAAACCTTATTCTTTCGTCATTTGTTGCCAAATAGCCTCATAACTATGATTACTATTTTTACGAGTATGGTTCCTGCTTCTTTAGCAGGCAGTCTGGTGATCGAAGAGTTGTTTAACCTGCCTGGATTGGGTAGACTTTTGTTTAGATCGTTAGATTTAGGCGACATTAATGTCAGTCTGCCATTGGTTTTAATACTTTCGATACTCACCATCATTAGTTATTTGTTAGGAGACGTTTTAAATGCCTACTTAAACCCTAAGATCAACTTATCTTCTAAAACTGTTGGTTTTGAATAGGTTTTCCTCCATTATATCGTCCCTGACAGCCTTGAAGATATTCTTTGTTTTTATCGCGTTTAGTCTATTAGACGGCTGTTTTTTTAGTGAAAAACCTTGGTTCGCTAAGCAGGAAAATCAATGGAAATTAGCGCAGATTCAAAATGTAGAGCCTCCATATGAAAAAAGCCTTGGTCCCTTGATTAATTATTCCTTTGACCAGATGGATTTGGATATGGGTAAATCAAAGCCGATGACCAAAGGGAAAAATGGTATACATTGGTTCGGAACAGACAGTTTGGGTCGAGATGTTTTAGCAATGTGCATGAGGGGTTTAAAACTCTCGGTTTTAATCGGACTCCTAGCCTGTCTAATCGCTCTATTAATAAGTCTATCTATTAATTTTATAGCTGGTCTCATCGATTACAAACAATATACGTTTGGCCCCATTCACCTTTTTGTTGTTTGCTTACTGGCTTTCGTGTGTCTGTTTTATAGTTACTATTTATTTTTTAGCAAGCCATATAGTTTTTTATTGCTAGTACTTCTTGCTATATTTTTGATGTTCAATGTTGTGCGAATCAATAAAGGAGCTCAACTAAATGTTGAAGGTGATAAGCTTTTAACTAGTTTGCTTAATGTATTTAAATCTCTTCCCTCGCTGCTTATTGTATTAGTTTTAGCTTCCTTATTTGAGCGATCAGGTATTTGGGGTATTTCAATACTTATTGGTCTAATTATCTGGCCTTTGTTTACTAGAATTATACGAGCCGAAATGATGTTGGTTAAAGAACAAGACTACATACTAGCCGCTAAACTTTCCAATATTTCATATTTTAGGTTGTTTTTTAGACATCTTTTGATCAATATTTCGCAGCCATTATTTATTGCTTTTTGTTTTGCAATCAATGGTGTGATCTTGCTAGAAGCAACCTTGTCGTTTTTAGGGATTGGCGTGCCATTAGATGCTGTCACTTTAGGCTCACTTATTAGCAGTGCAAGAACCGATATTTCGTCTTGGTGGCTAATCGTTTTTCCGGGATTATTTTTGTTGTCAATTTTGTATTTCTTCTCAAAGTTGAGCAACTATTTAAAATAGCTTTTATCTCCCGTGGTTCTTTCTCATTTTCTTAGAAAACAAATTTGATTTCCCTCGTTTAGTTGATAAATTCCCATGCTTATCAACTTGAACTTTATAAGCTTCTTCGTTTTCACAGCCGGTTTTTCGTTGGCAAGAACTAATGGTAGTTAATGCTAAAACAACGGGAATAACCAGTAATAATGTCCATTTTTTATTCTTCATAGCTCTTCTGTTTTCGTAATTAATAACGACTTATCAGCAAAAATTGGTGCTAAGATTATGTGAAATAGCGCTAATTTTTTCAAATAATCCGTTAAAAGCAGTGTTTTTAGGGGTTTTTGAGTAAAATATCATATAATATTTTTGGATATATATACTATAAGTCTAATTTTGGACTCGTTTTAAACATTGAAATTAACAACTAAAAATTTTTATAATGAACAAAGGAGAATTAATAACTTCAGTAGCTACAACTGCAGGAATCACTAAAGGTCAAGCTACAGATGCTGTAAACGCAGTATTCAGTAACATCGAGTCTTGTATTAAGAGTGGAGATAAAGCTGCTTTTGTTGGTTTTGGAACTTTCCAAACTACAAGAAGAGCTGCAAGAGATGGTAGAAACCCAGCAACTGGTGCAACTATCAAAATCCCTGCAAAAACATTAGTAAAATTCAAAGCAGGAAAAGCTTTAACTGAAGCTGTAAACTAATATAATCCTACTTGGATAAAAGAGACCGACTTTTGTCGGTCTTTTTTTTTGCCCCTAAGTCTAATAATTTACCTTTATTATGCTCAAACTTACATCATGAAATTTGAAACTAAAGTGATCCATGCAGGGATAAAACCAGACCCGTCAACGGGTGCTATTATGACCCCAATTTTTCAGACGTCTAGTTATGTGCAGAAAAAACCTGGTGATCATTTAGGTTTTCAATATGCTCGGTCACAAAACCCAACTAGAACCATCCTGCAAGAAAATCTTGCTGCATTAGAAAATGGTAAGTTTGGAATATCCTTCTCGAGTGGAATGGCAGCCATCGATGCTGTTCTAAGGTTACTTAATCCTGGGGATGAAGTGATCGCTACCAATGACCTATATGGTGGAACTTATCGTCTCATGACTCAGGTATTTGAAAACTACGGTATAAAATTGCACTTCATTGGTTTGTCAGATGATATTGAATTAAAGGCAAGAATAAATGATAAAACAAGACTGCTTTGGATTGAAACACCAACTAACCCCATGCTAAACATCATTGACATAAAGAAAATGGTTCAATGTGTAAATGATCAAATACTCGTGTGTGTAGATAATACATTTGCTTCTCCTTATTTACAAAACCCTTTAGATTTAGGAGCAGATATCGTCATGCATTCAGCCACAAAATATCTAGGTGGTCACTCTGATGTAATCCATGGCTGCTTGATGCTTAATGATGAGGATTTGGCCATGAAGTTATATTTTATTCAAAATGCTGTAGGAGCTGTGCCTGGGCCACAAGATTGTTTTCTCATTCTAAGAGGTATAAAAACATTGCATGTTCGAATGGATAGAGCTTGCGAAAACGCAGCCTACATAGCTGAGAAGTTATTAAACTACGAAAAAATAAATAAGGTCTATTTCCCTGGTCTAGCTAGTCATGATGGTCATAAATTAGCTGCCGAACAAATGAAGCTGTTTGGAGCCATGATTTCTTTTGATCTAAAAGAAGATACTATGGAAAATGCAGAAAAAATTCTCTCAAGTACTAATTTATTTTCTTTAGCAGAATCATTAGGAGGTGTTGAAAGTTTATTAGGTCATCCAGCAACTATGACCCATGGCTCGATTCCTAGAGATGAGCGATATAAAATAGGCTTAACGGATTCTTTAATTAGATTAAGTGTGGGTATTGAAAATAAGGAAGATCTTTGGGAGGATTTACGTCAAGCCATCGAAAGTTAATGCTTTGTCAATAAGTTATACATAATTGGTATTTAAAATTTCTGCTTGTAGCTTGGCAATAATGATGACTAGGTTATTAATTGGTTTATGTATCACACTCGCTTTCGTTGCTTGTTCAGAGGATTCTAAAGATTCCTTAGATGGGCATACTTTACCTGATCTTGTGTCTCAATTTAAGACAGGTGTTTCCTGTGAAGGCTTCAAAACCTTAGCCTATTATGACATTAGTAATACTTTTAATAGACCTTTAATTGCGAATAAACACGCATTTCTAGATTCGCTAAACTCCAAGCTTTCTTTCGATGAGCATTTGTCCTATTCTTCTTTTTATTGGTATTCGGATTGCTGCAATCATTTTAATTATCAATTAATCGATCACTATGACATCAACTTAAAAGAGAGCTCTTTTGATAAAAATGATACGCTTCAAAAATTACTCTCAGAGTATTTAGAAATAGAATTATTAAGTGATAATGCAGAACAAAATATTTATGGGGTTTTACATGTAAGATATAAAGATGAAAAAGTATTTGATATTAGCCTTTAGTTTGGTAATCTTAAGTGCTTGCGATCATTTTTCAGATCCTCACTTTTTTTTGACTCCCAAAGAACGAGCTCAAGCATCGACTAATTGCATAATGAATAGCTATCAATATTCAAGATTCTCGCAAGAGTACAACGACTGGCTTATGGATGCTATTAGTTATAATGATAAAAACGATAAGGCTTTTTATGAATTAGCAAACGCTAGTCTCCTTAAGGGAGAATTGAGCACATGGAAAAAATACATTGATAAAGCTGTTGAACTTAATCCTGAAGCTTATAAAATACAAAGAGGAAACCAATATTTGACCTATCTAAATGATGCTGAAAAAGCCATTGTAGACTTTTATAGTGCTGATCTTTTAGATAGTGCTCGAGTTATGCATTCTCCCTTTATTAGGCCCAACTTAATGCGAGGAATTGCACACTATCGATTAAAAGAATATGAAAAGTCCATATCCTTTTTTAATGATTATTTTAATGAAATGAAAGATGGTTCTGTTATTGATCCGTGTGCCTATTTATACCTCAGCAAGGCTCAGTATTATTTAGGAAATATGGATAAGTCCCTAGCCCACATTAATGACGGATTAGACAGAAATAAAAACTATGTAAACTTTCTTGTCTTTAAAGCAAAACTACTTTATGAAATGAAAGATAATAAAGCGGCCTTAACAATAGAAGATGCTTTAGACCAATTAGCAGATGGAGTTTTCCTTAAAGAAAAACATCAGATTTTGGATTCTAACATTTCAAGGAAAGATCTAACAGCATTGGCAAAAAAATACCGTGAAACAGACAAATAAAAAAATTTATTTTTTTCAATGTTGCAACATTGATGTTATAACACTATATTCGTGATGTGAAAACAATTGAACAAACCATAAAACAATCTAAACCATTCAAAGATGAATGGCTGAGAGCATTAGTAAATATGGTATATACCAGCAACATCGTATTTGATCGTATGAATAAAGTCATCGAGCAATACGATATCAGTTATAAGCAATTTAATGTAATGCGCATTGTTAAAGGAGCTAAAGAAAATGTTTCAACCTCATACATAAGGCAGCGACTCCTAGCTAAAAACTCTGATAGTTCCAGGTTAGTAGATCGATTAGTGCAAAAAGGTCTTCTTCAAAAGACCAAATGTGGAGATGATGCTCGATTAATTAGCATAAGCCTGACAAAAACCGGAACGGATTTATTAGAAGAAATAGGAGATAAGAAGATTTCTGACAATAATCCTATCCAACAGCTAAGCGAAAAAGAATGTATACAATTAAATAAATTACTAAATAAAATAAGATCATGAAAAATTTATTCTCGACTCTTGCTCTGGTACTGATTAGTGCTAGTATCATGTTTGCTTCCAATGGTGAGCCAACAACAAAATCTATAGACCTAACAAAAAGCACTGTTGAATGGAAAGCTTACAAAGTAGGTGGATCTCATATGGGTACTATCCAACTTAGTGCAGGTGATTTAACCATGGAAGAAGGAGCATTAACTGGTGGTTCCTTTACCATAGATATGGCGAGCATTGCTTGTACTGATTTAGAAGGAGAATATGCTGGAAAACTAGTTGGACACTTAGCATCTGATGATTTCTTTGGTGTAGCTAACTTTCCGACAGCAACATTGGACATTACCAAAGTAATTAGTCGTGGAGTAGCGGGTGAATATAAGGTGATCGCTAAGCTGACCATTAAGGATAAAACTAATCCGATTAAGTTTAATGTGAGCACTGCAGAAGACGGGACAATGAATGCAGAAATAGTTGTTGATAGAAGCGAATATGACGTAAGATATGGTTCTGGTTCGTTCATAGATAATTTAGGAGATAACACTATCTATGACGAGTTCGAAATTTCCGTATCTTTGCGCACAGCCGAGTGATCGGAAACATAACCCCAAATGAAAAAGATCAGTATTAATTTGCTGGTCTTTTTTTATGCCGGTTTGTAAGCGATTGCCTTAATCTCAATTAATAAGTGTGGATGTGGTAATTGGTGCACAGCTACGGTAGTTCGTGTGGGTCCATTAAAATCAAAATAACTACCATACACTTCATTATAACCACCAAAATCATTCATGTTTACCAGAAAGCTAGTGATATCAACCACATCAGACAAATCAGCACCCATACTCTGAAGTAAATCAGCTATGTTATCTAACACAGCGCTGGTCTGGACTTTAATATCCAGTTTTGTGGTCCCCATCTCATCTACTTCCACCCCAGCTAAACTATTATCCTTTCGGCGGCTACTTGTTCCAGAGACATAAATAAAATCCCCTACTCTTTTTACATGTGGAAATTTTCCCCTTGGGGTTGCTTTATGGTCTAATACCTTATTTTCTATCATATTGCTTACTTAAATGAATGTAGCTTTTAATTTTTCTAACGCTTGATAAATATCATCCAAAGAATCGGTTTTATCTCTATCCTGCTTAACTGCTTCCAATAACCATTCGTCCTGAGCTCTTCCGATAGCCTTAGCTTTACTGTAGGATAGGTCGGGTAGAAAAGTTACCAATGAATATTTAGATCGATAGTTTTCATATCCTTGTTCTAACTTCATTTCTAAAGCTCTTTTCCGTGCGAAAAACGGATCTGCCACATGGTTTTGCATTTCATGGAAGTTGTCGATGGCTAAATCAGCAATTGCATTCGCATCTTTAACTCGTTCTTCCTGAAAATGATACAACACTTTTTCCCAGTTCCCTGAATACATATCTAGGTATTTATCGAAGACTAACACATCTTCAAAAGAGGCATTCATGCCTTGACCATAAAATGGAACAATTGCATGAGATGCATCACCCATAATTAAACTTTTACCAAATGCTTGCCAAGGATAACACTTAATCGTTCCTAAGGTTCCAACTGGGTTTTCAAAGTATTCTACTTCTAAATTTGGCATTTCTGCTAACAAATCTGGATAATACTTTGTAAAAAACGACGTAACTTTTTCAGGTGTGTTTAATTCATTAAAACCTGCTTCTCCTTCATATGGATGGAACATGGTGACTGTAAAACTCCCATCTAGATTAGGTAATGCAATGACCATAAATTTTCCTCTTGGCCAGATATGTAATGCATTTTTTTCGATGCTATATCCGCCTGAAGCCCCGACTTTTATCGAGAGTTCCTTATATCCATGTCTTAGAAAGTCTTGTGAGTAATTAAATAACAAAGCTGTAGTTTTCGACATCATACTTCTTCTTACTACACTTCCTGCTCCATCCGTACCAATTAAGAGATCTCCTGAGACGTCCTTAATACTACCATCCGCCTGCTTAAATTTTCCTGCAGCATTGGCAAGATCAACCTCCAAACATTGACTTTGAAATTGAAGGCTTACATTTGGATACTTTTCGGCTTCGTTAAGTAATAATGCATTTAATCCAGGTCTAGAAATAGAATTAATGTATTCATCATCTCTACCTGAATAGGGGCTTAACCTTGTTTCTCCATTAGCCAGATGCAACATTCTTCCGTGCATTGGAATACAATCCTTTCGAACAGCCTCCTCTAATCCAGCAAGTGCTAATGCTTTTAAACCTCTGTGCGATAAAGCAAGATTTATCGACCGTCCAGCATCCAAGGTCTCTGTCCTTAGATCCACACGCTTCTCGTGCAAGGCTACTTCGTAACCATGCTGTGCTAATCGAATAGCTAATAAGGTTCCACAAAGTCCAGCTCCAACTATGATTACTTTATCCATCTAGTTTAAATGTCTTTTTAAAATATCCACAAAACGATACACATCTTCAAAACTATTATACAAAGGTACTGCGGCTGTCCTAATTACATCCGGCTCCCTCCAGTCGGCAATAACACCATCTTTAGTGATTTTTTCGTAAATCTCTTTATTAGCATTTTTTATTTGAATTGACATTTGGCAGCCTCGTTGTGTATTGTCTTTGGGTGTAATTACACTTAGCACTTCTTCACCTAGTGGTTCCATTAAGCTTTCCATGTAAGCTGTTAATTTACGGGACTTCAGCTCAAGCGCTCCCATTCCCACACTATCGAAAATATCCAAAGAAGCTTTCAGAGCAGCCATTGACAAAATCGGAGGATTACTTAATTGCCAGCCTTCTGCGCCTGGAATAGGAGAAAAGTCATATCGCATGTTAAAGCGTGTTGCTTTATCATGTCCCCACCAGCCAGCGAATCTCGGTAGGCTTTTATTGTGTTTGTGTCTTTCATGCACAAAACAACCCGCTAAACTACCTGGTCCTGAGTTTATATATTTATAGGAACACCAAACGGCAAAATCAGGACCATCATCATGAAGTTGAAGTTTTATATTTCCAGCACCGTGAGCCATATCAAAACCTACTTTACATCCTTTTGCGTGTCCCGCTTTAGTTATTTCTTTGGTGTTAAAGTATTGTCCCGTATAATAATTGACTCCGCCCAACATAATTAGGGCAATTTCATCCCCTTGCTCTTCTATTATTTTCAATAGGTCTTCGGTTCTTAAACAAACCTCACCTTCTCTGGGTTTGGCTTTAATGACTCCACTTTCTACGTCAAATCCATGAAACTTAATTTGAGATTCCACTGCATAAATATCAGATGGAAAGGCGTCACTCTCGATTAATATCTTGTACCTTTCTTTAGTAGGTCGGTAAAAAGAAACCATCATTAAATGAAGGTTTACGGTCAGCGTATTCATGACCACCACTTCTTCTTCCTTAGCACCAACAATTTTCGCCATGCTCTTGGTTAAAAATTCGTGATATGGCATCCAAGGACGTTTAGCATGAAAATGACCTTCTACCCCGTATTTTTCCCAGTCTTTTAGTTCTTGATCAATGTAGTTTCTCGTCGTTTTCGGCTGTAAACCTAGTGAGTTACCACATAAATAAATATGTTCCTCTCCATTGGATTGTGTGGGTATATAGAATTGCTTTCTGATACTTGCAAGCGGATCCAGCTGATCTTGTTTAATTGCGTATTCCTTTGTTAATTCAAATTGCATATCCTGTTCTTCTTTTAAAACTTGAGTGGTCTGAACCATACACCCAATCTAATACATTTTTTGCCCAGATGGCTTGCTTATCTTCTGCAGTAATAAAGCCCAATGTTGTTGCTTCATCTAAGGTCTTTCCTGGATAAGAACCAGGAACTGAATCCATTTCACCTAATGGATATGGATCATCTAAGCCCGCCACAATTTGCGAACAAGCTACTCGATCGACCAATAAACGAAGGCTATAAGGATCATGTACCAATGTATCCACATAGACATTATCACAAAAACTACTTCCTCGTGGATCTACGGCCGATTCAAATAAATCTGGTCGTCCGTCATATCCTTGCAAGCGGCGACCATAATTCATCATTCCGACTTGGTTACCATGAGCAAAACACACCCTAGTATTTGGGTATTTATTTGGGAAATTTAATAAGCTATAGAAATGATGGCAATCCGCTGTTTGTGCACACATCCAAACCAAATGAAATCGCCAAAACTCATTCTTAAGTTTTATCATTTTCGGCGCATCATATGGATGAATTTCTATAGCTAGGTTTAAATCATTAGCCAAAGCAAAAATAGCTTCAGTCTCCTTATTTGCAACTGTGTGCCATTGTTCGTCATTGTCTTGATAATGTGTAGGTAAACAAAGCACTTTTAGCCCTGCATCCACACATCTTTCTATTTCTTTTAGTGCATCATCAATAAACCTAGGTTGGACTACAAAACCAGTTGAAAACTTTGTTGGGTGATTGTTTTGTGTCTCTATATGAAAGTCATTTTGAAATCGAATAATATCCTTACATAAAGATTGGTCATACCCATTTGCATATAACTGAGAAAGTGTGATAACCACTTCATGGTCCAAGCCATGTCTTTCCATCCACTCCAATTTTGCATCTACAAAAAAGCTTGGATGATCAATAGGTCTTGACCATCCTTTTTGTAGCATGAGGCGCTTATCATCGCTTAGCCAGAACACTTCCTTTTCTCTCATAAACCTCGGTATTTGTCGAGGTTCAGGTAATAAATGTCCGTGTCCGTTTATTCTCAAAATGTCATGGGGTTTATTAGTTACTTCGCCTGAGGAGCTTCCATTTTTGTTCCACATGCATCACAACTGACTAAGTTATCGTCATTGTAAAACTTATTAAAAATATTAGGAAGATCGGTCTCGATATTATCCAGGGCAAAGCCTTCTTGATAGATTTTTTTGTTGCAATTTTCGCAGAACCAAGCTAAAGCATCATCTTCTCCTTCGGGTCTTTTTTGCTCTATAACTAAGCCGATGGTGTTTGGTCCCCTTTGGGGTGAATGAGGAATATTAGATGGTAGGAGGTAAATTTCGCCTTCTTTTATTTGAATGTCTTTAGGCACTCCTTGGTCAATGACTTTAAGGGTAATGTCTCCCTCTACTTGATAGAAAAATTCAGGCGTAGGATTTAAATGATAATCTTTTCGAGCATTTGGTCCACCCACAACCATTGCAATAAATTCACCATTGTCCCATACACACTTATTTCCAACAGGTGGTTTTAATAAGTGTCTGTGTTCTTCAATCCAATTTTTAAAATCTACAACAGGAAAAAGTTTAGACATAGTTTTAAGTTTTAGTTGTATTTAATGCAAATATTCTTTTGTTCTGTAAAAAAGCGAAGTGCGTTTAGTCCACCTTCTCTACCTACTCCTGAATGCTTTACCCCACCAAAAGGTGTCCTTAAATCTCGAAGTAACCAGGTATTTATCCAAACAATACCGGCATCGATTTCTTTTGCCATTCTATGGGCTCTATCTAGGTTTTGGGTCCATAAGGTGGCTGATAGACCGTATTCAGTACTGTTAGCCATCATTAAAACTTCTTCTTCCGTTTCGAAAGGAGTAATACTTACGACTGGACCAAAGATTTCCTCTTGGTTTACTCGACAGTTATAAGCTAATCCTTCAAAAATAGTAGGTTCTACATACCATCCATCCGCATATTTACCTGATAAACGAGCTCTGTTTCCTCCAGCCAACAATTCACCTCCTTCTTCTTTAGCAAGAGCTATGTAATCAAGTATTTTATTCATGTGTGCCTCTGAAACCACTGCTGAAATCTTAGCATCTGGGTCTTCTGGTTGAGCGACTTTTAATTGTTTTGCTGCTGCAACAAAGTCTTTTTTAAACTTTTCGAAAATAGAGGCTTCTACAAAAATTCTAGAACCACATAAACAGATTTGACCTTGATTTGCAAAAGATGATCGAAGGGTTGTTCGTAACATACGATCATAATCAGCATCAGCGAATATAATGTTAGGGTTTTTTCCTCCCATTTCAAGCGATACTTTCTTAAAGGCCGGCGCGGCTATCGCAGCTATTTCTTGGCCTACTTTTGTGCTTCCGGTAAAGGAAATTGCCTTAATCTTTTTGTGGTTTGTCAATGCTGATCCAACTTTATGACCAAGACCATGAAGGATATTTAAGACACCTGGTGGTAGACCCGCATCAATACATATTTGGCTCAATAGATAGGCTGTGTATGGTGTTACCTCAGATGGTTTTGCAATGACACAGTTTCCTGTTGCTAAGGCAGGTGCAATTTTCCAACTAAATAAATACAAGGGTAAATTCCATGGAGAAATAGCGGCTACTACTCCTAAAGGTTCTCTAAGCGTGTAGTTTAAAGCTAAACCAATCATTTCATGGGTCTCGCTTGAGAACTGTGTAATAGCATTGGCAAAAAACCTGAAATTATCTGCAGCTCTCGGAATGTCCACTTTCTTTGCTAGACTTAAAGGTTTGCCGTTGTCTTTTGATTCTGCGGCAGCTAAAAAATCTAGCTTACGTTCTATTTCATCTGCAATTCGAGATAAAATTCTATGTCTATGATCAACTGAGGTTTTGCTCCAACTATCAAAAGCTTTTTGAGCAGCCATTATGGCCTCATCAACATCTGACGCATCTGAATCTGGTGTTTGTGCATACACTTTTCCCGTAGCTGGTTCATAGACATCTAGGAATTTTCCACTCTTGGATTCCTTAAGTTCACCATTTATGTAATTGTACATTTTTTCCAAATCACACATTCTTTTGAGTGAAGTAAAACCCTAATTCTTGTTTTAAAACAGCAGGTAATTCTGGTAATTCAGATCTTGGAATTAAGAGGGTAGAAATATTATGTAGATCCGAGAAAATACGGTGTTTCTCAGCAGTCTCACTTAAGTATTTATGTCCAGATGATCCTCCTGTACCTATTTTTCTACCCAACATTCTAAGCACCATTTGGGCATGACGATATCTCCAAGTTGTGAATAACTCGTCTATTTCGGTTAGTACTTGGAGCATTTTAAATGGCATGTGCAATATCGGCTCATCACGATATAAATTTATCAACAGTGCAGCAAGGGTTGCTTTATAAGAAAGCCTTAACTCTCCAGCATCTTGCTTTTGTTTATGTACTTCTTTATCTAAAATGCTGTCAAAAAAGGTATCGGTGGTACCCAGCATTCTAAGTCTCATTTCGATTTCATGTTCTGTCAAATAGTCAGACGCTTTAATAGCTTCTTGTTCCTTGGTCAACATGTTGTTCACAGCTTTTCTGTAATACTTTAGAAAGTCGAACTGATCAAACTGTAAAAATGGTGTTCGCTCGAGCCAGGCTTCGATAGCTTCAAACAAACTCCCTCCTTTTGATGCGTCTGCTAATTGAGCTTTTTGGTCATCATTAAAGACTGAAGCATAATGATGATTATTGTAGGTTAGTCTTTCTTTTTCTTGGAGACCCAAAATTACTTCCATTACTCTAAACTGGAAACTTTGGAAACCAGAAGCTGGAAATAAGTAATTTCTAAAGTCTAGAAAATCGAGCGGAGTCATGGTCTCCAACACTTCTATTTGCTGAACTAATAATCGCTGAATATCCGTAACTCGTTCGAGTCTTGAAACGGCTGTACCAATATTGCTTTCATCCACTCTTTCTGCTGCAAAAAGTCCAATAACTGAATTTAATTCATGAATGATTTGCTTAAACCATAGTTCGTATACTTGATGCACAATGATAAAGAGCATCTCTTCGTGAGCAGGGTTTTCAGCCAGCTCCAGGCTACGAAGCTTTTGGGCAGACAGCAGTTTATCCATTTGTAGATAACTGTGATAATGTATCGTACTGTATTTCTTACTCATATGCTAAACTACGGTTAAACTGACATTACCTAATCGATCTACATTCGTTTCGATATGGTCTCCTAATTGTATGTATTCTGCTGGGGTTGCCGCTCCAGCAAGTATGATCATTCCTTTTTTAACTGGTTCGTTGTATTTAAAACCAAGTTTTACAGCATCTAACAAAGAGAGTAGCGGATTGCCTAAAATAGCATTGGAAGAGCCCTCGTGCTTACACTCCTTATTTATGATTAAATCAATACACAAGTCTCTTAAATCACCAGTAAATGGACTCCATTCTCCTAAGACAAAGCCTGCTGAAGAACAATTATCTGCCACAACATCTTCCAATGAAAATTTAAAGTTTTTATATCTACTATCAATTATTTCTATGGCTGGTGCAACGGATTCTATGTAATTTCCAATGCTGGCTAAATCTTGCCCTTCTGGTACATCTTCTGCTATTAAAAAAGCAATTTCCGGTTCAGCTCTTGGATGTATAAACTTTTCAAGTGTCAATGTTTCTCCAGAGTGAATTTGCATTTGGTCTGTGAGTCTTCCCCAGATAAGTTCGTGAACACCCATTTGCTCCATTTTTGCTTTACTGGTAAAACCCATCTTGAGCCCAACTAGTTTTTCACCTCTGTCTAATCGTCTGTCTATAGACGCTTTTTGGATGTCATAGGCCTGGCTTAATGTGATGGGATGATGATTGCTCAATTGCTCAATAGCCTTTGCATTATGTGCTCCATCATCAACTAATTTAGCAAGTTCCTTTATGCTTTCACTCATAGTCTGAATATACGAGATTTTTGACTTAAAATAAGCCGATTTATTTTTAGAAGGTTTTAGGCATGTTTTTGTGCAAAGGCCTTCATAGTATCTGCTAGTACTTGCACACTTGAAGCTTCCATGGCATTGTACGTAGAAGCTCTAAATCCACCTACAGATCTATGTCCTTTTATTCCAACGCAATTGTTTTCTGCACACATGGCTAGAAAAGGAGCAACATATTCTTCTTTAGTTGGTAAAAAAGTAACGTTCATTCTAGATCGATCTTCAGAAGCTGCCTTCCCGACAAAACACGGGTTTCTATCGATTTCTCCATAGATTATATTTGCTTTTTCTTCGTTTCTTTTTTGCATAGCTTCCAGTCCACCTAAATCCTTTATCCATTCCATCGTTAGCATACTCACATAAATAGGAAAAGCGGGAGGTGTATTAAACATCGACCCTTTGTTTATATGTGTTCTATAATCAAGCATGGTTGGAATTTGTCTGTTTACTTTTCCAAGAATCTCTTTTTTAATGATAACTAAGGTGACACCTGCTGGCCCTAGATTTTTTTGTGCTCCTGCATAGATCACATCATATTTATTGATGTCTATGGGTTTACTAAATAGGTCAGAAGACATGTCACAAACGAACGGAATATCAAGATCTGGCATGTTTTGATATTGTGTTCCGTAAATGGTGTTGTTGCTTGTTATGTGTAAATATTTTGCCTCAGAAGGAATATCAAATGTTTTTGGTAGATAACTAAACCCCTTATCTTCTGAGCTAGCAGCTACATGTATGTTTCCAAATTGTTTTGCTTCTTTAATGGCTTTTGTGGACCAAGTCCCAGTATCCACGTAGCATGCTGTTTCGTCTGATCCTAGCAAATTCATTGCAGTAAAATAAAACTGTGAACTAGCTCCACCAGTTAAAAACAAGACTGCATAATCATCACCTGCCCCAGTTAATTCACGAGTTAGGGCTTCTGCTTTATCCATCACTGCTACAAATTGATCTGATCTATGAGATATCTCTAATAATGATAATCCCATATCTGCAAAAGAATGAATGGCATCTGAAGCGCCTTTAAGTACTTTTTGTGGTAGAATGGCTGGTCCTGCAAAAAAGTTATGTACCATCGTTTTATTGTTTTTCTAATTTGTATAAAATAGGTCTGCTTGGAGCCGCATCTAATTCGATGGTGCTCAATTGTAAATTTAGAAGATAAACACCATCTTCTATCTCATTAGGAACATAAATTAATTCCGTAATGGTAGCAAAGGACGATCGTTCGCCTTTCCAAAAAGCTTTGTGTCCTGCAAGTTTTCCTCCATCTGACTCTCTGTCCACACTGGGGAGGTCCACTAATAAATGTTTTACCTTACTTTTTGCAATATATTCCAATGCTGTGACATCAAAATAACATGGGTTTGTTCCCGAGTAATTTATGTTTTTCTTGATGGAAAAATTTGGTGAAGTTCTAATAATGAGAGCTTCACTTCCATCATCAATAGCAGCCCTTTCAATGTGCTCTTCTAAGATTACCTTATCGCCGTTTTCTAGTTGTTTAGGATTAACTGTTATAAGTTGGGCCATAAAGTGATGATTCTTCAGCACTTCAGAAACCAACATCATGTCTTCATCTATATGCCCTACACATTCGGTATGTGTTCCGTGACCATGCGGGATTATTTCGGCTTGATAATAGTTGACCGAAAAACCTTCCTTCATCGATCCTGTAAATTGATCGGTGCTCACGGGGCGGATCCCTGGTTCTCCCGCATAATAGCATTGGACATTATCCTTACCTCCTATGCTGAGTGAGATGTCTAAGCCCTTACTTAAATCTGTTTGGTATTTTACATGCTTGTGCTCTAAATCTATCCTCATTAACCCAGAATAGCTTTAAACTGATTAGCTAATTCGATTCCTATATTCTCTTGTGCATCCACTGTAGAAGCACCAATGTGTGGAGAAAGAGAAATGCCCTCTGCGCTTAGTAGTCTAGCGTCTGGTGTTGGTTCGTTTACAAAAACATCTAAGCCGCAAGCTCCGACTTTTCCCGAAGATAAAGCTGACAATAAAGCTTCTTCATCCACTACTCCACCACGAGCGGCATTGACCAATATAACACCATCTTTCATTTGATTAAAAGCATCAGCATCGATAAGTGGTTTTCCAAGATTCGGCACATGCAATGTCATAAAGTCGGCAGATGTTAAAACTTTAGACATGGGTTCGCTTACTATCTCGACATTGATCTGCTCCCCTAAAATATTTATCGCTAGCGATTTCTTATCTACAAATGGATCATGAGCAACTATATTCATTTCCATACCAACAGCTATCTTGATAGCTTCGCAGCCTATCCTTCCTAAGCCTACAACACCGAGGGTTTTCCCCTTTAACTCACTTCCTTTAGAATATGACTTTTTTAAGCTTTTAAACTCGGTGTTTCCTTTAGTTGGCATCTCTCTATTTGATTTGTGCAAACCTCGAGATAAACTTATAAAATGACCAAACACGAGTTCCGCAACTGATCTTGAAGATGCAGCTGGGGTATTTACAACGTGTCTTCCTATCGAGCGGGCATAGTCCACATCTATATTATCCATTCCCACACCAGCTCGTGCGATTACTTTTAGATTAGGGCAAGCATCTATTAGCTCTTTTCTAACTTTTGTAGCACTTCTAACTATTATACCATCATAGTTGTTTAAATGATTCCCAATGTCGTCCATGGGAATATGATCAGTATGTACTTCAAAACCTGCTTCTTCTAGCATTTTTTTTCCTGTAGGATGTATGCCATCATTTGCTAAAATCTTATACATAGAAAGGGTATATTTTATATTAAATATTTTTGATTTTCTTTATGACACAAAGAAACACAATCCTTTATAATACCTAGCTAATTTGCTTAATAATCAGAAAGATTCTATTGTGGAGATTACCATCAAGAACGAAAAACTACAATTGCTGCACGAAAAGGCGATAATCTACACTAGATATAAGATGCTAATTGTTTCTGATTTACACTTTGGTAAGATTACTCATTTTAGGAAAAATGGTATAGGGATACCAAGAGAAGGTATCCGAAGCAATTGGGAAAATATCTCTAGTTTACTTTTGAATTATGAACTAGAAACCGTGGTTTTTTTGGGCGATTTATTTCACTCTACTATTAATGACGAATGTCTTGAGTTTTTCGAAATACTCAAAAATTTTAAACATTTAACATTTAAGCTTATTATTGGGAACCATGACATTTTTGATCCTGAAATCTATTTAAAAAATAAGATTGAAATTATGGACCAACTGGCTCTGGGGCCTTTTCTTTTTACTCATGAGCCACTGGAAGAAATCGGTGATTTTTATACTATTTCTGGGCACATACATCCATGTGTAAGAATGGCTGGAAAAGGAAACCAGCGTCTTCGTTTGTCTTGTTTTCATTTTGGGCAGCATCAAGCTTTGTTGCCCGCGTTTGGCAGTTTTACTGGGGGTTTTACCATAAAGCCACTAAAAAAGGACCGTGTTTTTGTTTGTTTAGAAACTGAAATAATCGAGGTTTTTGGATAGTTATTCAATCATGTCAGGATAATTTGACGTATGTTTGAACGACCAATTTTAAAACAAGTGTCGAACAACAAAGAGAAATATATAAGGATTTTCAACAACGAATTCTTGCCTCATGCTGATGCTTTAAAAACATTTGCATTTCACCTTACATATAATGAGGAAGATGCAAATGATTTAGTGCAAGAAACCTTTATGAAGGCCCATAGATTTGTGGATCGCTATTTAGAGGGAACTAATGCTAAGGCTTGGTTGTTTAAGATTTTGAAAAACGCCTACATCAACGAGTACCGTAAGCGTTCGAAAAGGCCTTCAAAAGTAGATTTTGAAGACTTTATTAGTTACCATGATACTGACGAAGATAAAGGAGCCACAGGATACCTTGATTTGAGAGAAGAGATTTTTAAAAACATTATGGGTGATGAAGTTACTGTTGCCATTAATGCTCTTCCCGTTGACTTTAGAACAGTAATCCTACTTTGTGATATAGAAGGATTCAAGTACGAAGAAATTGCTAAGATTATTGACATACCGATTGGTACCGTTAGATCTAGACTATTTCGAGCAAGAAACATGTTAAAAGAAAAATTGAAAAACTACGCTACAACTTTAGGGTATGTAGACGTTAGGGGTACGAAAACAGAAGAAGAATAAGAAGTATTTCTTTTTTAAGATGATTTTTTAAACTAAAAACCATGCAAAATTTTGACAATATTCAGAATATTCAAAAAAATGTAAGCCTTTACTTTGATAATGCATTGAGCAAAGAAGATGAGCAACAATTATTAGATCATGTTAACGCGAATCCTCAGAGCAATGAAATTTTCAATCAAGAGAAAACGGCTAGAGAGTTTTTAAAAGCTAATATCAGACGCACTAAAGTATCTGATGAAATCCTAAATAGGATCAAACAAAGTTTTCAAGGATAAGTCTTTCTAAACTTTACGAATTAAATGAGATTTAAGCTGTTTAGCTTAGGTCTCTTCTTTTTTTAGGGACAATGACTAATGCCAAGATGTTTTTTGTCTTCCCTTTCTTACATTTGCACCTTTAATGTATTACCATGCTGGAAAAACTAGAATCCATATACAATCGTTTCTTACAGCTTCAAGAACAGTTATCTGATCCTGAAATAGTTTCTGATATGAAACGATTTACCAAACTCAATAAGGATTATAAAGGTTTGGAAGCTATCGCCAAAATGTATCTTAAGTATAAAAATGTACTTGAAAATACAGCATCTGCTACCTCGATGCTAAAGGAAGAAGATGATGCAGAAATGAGAGAAATGGCGAAAATGGAATTAGAGGAGCTGAAGAGCACTCGGGAGAGCATGGAAGAGGAAATCAAGATTATGCTTATTCCTAAAGATCCTGATGATGATAAGGATGTGGTTATGGAAATTAGAGCAGGTACTGGTGGAAATGAAGCCAGCATTTTCGTGGGAGATCTTCATCGATTATACACCAAGTTTTTCGAAACCGTAGGCTTCAAAACGGAGATATTAGATCTCAACGAGGGAACGGCAGGAGGATATAGTAAAATTGTGTTTGAGGTGTTTGGCAATGATGTATATGGAACATTAAAATTTGAATCGGGTGCCCACCGGGTGCAGCGTGTTCCAAAAACAGAGTCTCAAGGAAGAGTGCATACTTCTGCGGTTACCGTAGCTGTACTCCCTAAATTCGAAATGGAAGATATAGATATTCGAAAAGACGAATTAAGAGTCGATACCTTTAGAGCAAGTGGTGCAGGTGGACAGCATGTAAATAAGACCGAATCGGGTGTGCGTTTTACACACATTCCCACAGGTATTGCGGCCGAAAGTACCGATTCTAGATCTCAACATAAGAACAGAGAAATTGCGCTTCAACGATTGTATCAAAAAATAAGAGAAGTTACTGAAACCCGTGCTAAGTCTGAGCACGCAAATAAGCGTAAATCACTGGTTGGTTCTGGAGATCGCTCAGATAAAATTAGAACCTACAACTATCCACAGAATAGAGTTACTGATCATCGGATAAATCTAACCTTATACAGTTTAGATAAAATCATGGATGGCGAACTAAAAGGTGTTGTAGATGCGCTGATCATGGCTGAAAATACGAGTAAAATGCAAGAAGGCGAAACAGCTTAATTGGACTTTTTCTTAAAAGTATTTAGTAAATAACCTGGGCGTTTAGATGTTCCTTTTCCTTCCCAAGAAGAATGTATAGCTATCTTTTCTGTAGGAGAATATAAAAATAAGGCCGCCTGATCATCATATAACATTTGCTGGAAATCTTTGTATAATTGAGTACGTCTTGCTTCATCTTTTGTACTTAATATTTCATCGATCACAGCATCATTTTCTGGGTTTGTGTAGCCAGTAATATTGCTTCCTCCTAAGGCTGCATTCGAACTATGCCATCTATAACTGGGATCATCAGGATTTGCATCTAAGGTCTGCGCTAAAGCAGCCATATCATATTCGAAGGTGTTTACATTTTCTCTCACAAAAACTCTTGGGCTTTTCTGTACAATATTAATTTCTGCACCTATTTGCTTACAACCTTCCTTAAAAACTAGCGAAACCTGTTGGGCTAACTCACTAGGTGAAGCTAGTAGATCAAACGACAAGTTATGCGCATCTTTATCTAGTATATTATCATTATCTGAATCCGTCCATCCTGCTTCCGCTAATAGTTTTTTAGCTTGTTCTATGTCTTTTTGAATAGGTTTTAGAGCCGTATTATAATACGGTTTAGAAGGATGTATAGGACCTGTACTCCTACTTCCATATTCCTTTTCAATGATGTTAATTAATGCGTCCACATCCATAGCATGTGCAAGCGCTCGCCTCACCTTTGGGTCATCTAATCCTTTTTTTCTATTGTTTAATGCTATATAATAATAGCGCATCAACTGAGGTGTTTCGAAATTGTACTTTGTTGCCGTTTCGCTTGAGTCTTTAAGTGCTAAAAAATAGCTGCTAGACCTAAACTTCATAACATCCATTCCATCATTCTTAAAGTTGGTATACGCTGTTAATTCGTCAGCAAATATTTTAAATACTATTTCTTCTGGGTATCCCTGTAAAAACGGGTTTTCAGGATAATTGTCTCCCCAATAGTCCTTATTTTTTTTGAGAATTATATACTGATCACTTTCCCATGTGTCAAGCATATAAGGACCAGCGCTGACCAACTTGCTTCGATAGTTTACCGGATCATTAAACGAACTTGCAAATTCAACTAAAGAGCTATCTGCCACTACTGATTCTTCAATGCCTTGTTGTGAAAAATAACTTAGGTTCTTATCGTCTAATATTCCTTTGGCATCATAAACATGCTTTGGTAGAATATAATTGGTCGTGGCAATTTCTTTGCTTAGCATGTTTGATTGATCCATGTCTACACTAAAAGTCCTCGGATTTTTTTCATCTACATTGACAGACTTCACATAAGAAATGAGGCTTCTCCAACTTGGTGTATTTACTATAGGGTGCATTATCGCTTTCATCGTAAAAGCATAGTCATGGCCTGTAATCGGCTTTCCATCTGCCCAAACAGCATCTTCCTTAAATGTCATGGTGTATCTAATAATACTATCATTGATCATTTCTCCGGCCGGAACTTCCTCAATTAATATAGGATAAAGTGCTAAACTCTCTGGGTGATAATCAGCAAGCGGAACAAAAATATTTTGGTAAACTTCTCTTGCGTTTGCTTTAGGATTAAATACTGGGTTCAGTTTTTCTGGGTCCCTTTGTAAATAGACTTTTAAGCTTCCTTCTGATAAAACTGTTTCTGTTTCTTGGCAAGAAACTAACATTAACATGGCAAACGCCGCACAGATTATTATCCTCATCTCCAGCAATATTTAGTAAAAGATAAAACAAAATTAGCATTTGCTGTCTTATACATAAGACATTCATGTTGGATACTTCAAAATAACAAAATGAAAAAACGCATACTTATCGCAGGAGGCAGTGGCTTAATAGGCAAACGATTGTCTACACTCTTCATGCATCAATATGATATTCATGTGTTAACTCGATCTTCTTCCCGTTATGAGGAAGGTATTCATTATCACCAATGGGATTTAAAAGCACAAACTTTTGATGTAGATTCTACTTTACATTTTTATGCTATTATAAATCTTACAGGAGCTGGAATTGCCGATAAAAAATGGACTAAAGAACGAAAGAAGGTACTCATAGATAGTCGGGTAAATAGTGCTAAAACCCTCGCTAAATTGACTGATTCTCTTGCAGAAAAACCAGAAGTATATATTGGTGCTAGTGCCATCGGTTATTATGGTAATCGTGGTGATGAGTGGATTTACGAAGATGGAAAGCCCAATACTGGTTTTTTATCTGAGTGTTGCGTACAATGGGAAGAAGCTCATCAAGCCTTATCAGATAAAGTAAAACGTTTTAGCATACTTAGAATTGGTATTGTTCTAAGCCGATTAGATGGCGCTTTACCTAAATTGATCACACCAGCCAAATTAGGCGGTTCTGGATATTTTGGAGATGGCAGTGCTTTCTATCCGTGGATACACATCGATGATGTTTGTGGGATGATACTAAAATTAGTTGAGGATGATTCCTTATCAGGTGTTTATAACGGAACTAGTTTAGCTCCTGCTAGATTAAAAGAAATGGCTAAACTTATAAAAAAGGTTTTTGCACCATATTCTGTTGTTTTACCAATACCGGCATTGGGCCTTAAGCTACTTATGGGTGATATGAGTGAGATGTTGTTAAATAGTACTCGTGTGAGTTCTAAAAGGTGGGACAATGGCGTATTCCCATATAAATATCCAACATTGGAGTCTGCCTTACTAGACTTGAAGGAGCGAAAAGTATAAATATAACTGGTCTTAAAAATTAATTTAAAACCAGTTATTTCTTTAATTATCTTCTGGCTTAAAATTCTCTAATTCATCATTTAAGTCTTTTGTTGCTTTCTTCAACTTGTCAACGTTCTTTTTACTTTTTGATGCTTGCTTAACAGCTGGTTTAGATTTAGATTTTATTTCTGTCTCTGAAAACACAAATCCTTTTTTGTCAGTTCCAACATAAACCGTATCTCCTGGACCAAAATCTCCAGCTAGCAATTTCATCGATAAGACGTTGATGATTTCCTTCTGTATAACTCTTTTAAGAGGCCTTGCACCAAACTGAGGATCGTATCCTAAATCGGCTAATAGATCCATGGCAGAGTCTGAAAGCTCGATCTTCATTTCTTGCTTAGCTATGTTCTTTCTCACTTTCTTAAGTAAAATCATAGCAATTTGCTTAATCTCACTTTTCGTTAGTGGTAGGAACATGATTTTCTCATCTATTCTATTCAGAAACTCAGGTCTCAAACTCTCCTTTAAGACTTCAAAAACTTCAACTTTAGTTGTTTCAATAATTTCTGTCCTATGCTCTTCTCCTACTGATTGTAAGTCTTCAAAGTTTTCTAGGATCGTATCGGATCCCATATTACTTGTCATGATAATAATCGTGTTTTTAAAGTTGGCAACACGTCCTTTATTATCTGTTAATCGGCCATCATCTAATACCTGAAGTAGGATGTTAAATGTATCTGGGTGTGCTTTTTCTATTTCATCAAGTAAGACTATCGAATAAGGTCTTCTTCTTACCGCTTCGGTTAATTGACCTCCTTCATCATATCCTACATATCCCGGAGGCGCTCCCACTAATCTGGACACAGAGTGTTTTTCTTGATACTCTGACATGTCGATTCGAGTAATGGCTTTTTCATCATCAAAGAGCATCTCAGCTAGTGTTTTTGCCAATTCTGTTTTTCCTACTCCTGTCGGTCCTAAAAATATAAATGAGCCTATAGGTTTGTTGGCATCTCCTAATCCCGCTCTGTTTCTTCTTACCGCATTGGCCACAGCCACTACTGCTTCTTTCTGACCTATTAAGCGCTGGCCTATCTCGTCTTCTAGGTTAAGGAGTCGATCTTTTTCACTCTTTAGCATTTTTGTTACTGGAATACCGGTCCATTTTGCAACTACTTCTGCTATGTCATTGGCGGTTACTTCTTCGTTGGTAAATCGGCTTGTTTCCGGTAATTTATCGAGCTTAGCCTCCGCTTTCTTAAGTGCTTCTTCTTCTTTCTTAAGGTCACCATATCTGATGCGCGCTACTTTTTCAAAATCACTTGCTCGCTCAGCCGTATCAGCTTCATGCTCTAATTCTTCGATGCGTTTTTTGATGGCTTGCATGCTATCTACCACTTCTTTCTCGCTTTTCCATCGAGCAGTTGTACTGTCCAATGTTTCTTTGGCTTCAGCAATTTGCTTGGTGATTAGTTTTAGTTTCTTCTCGTTTTTCTCACGTTTTATCGCCTCACGCTCTATTTCTAATTGACGAACTTTTCGTTGCATTTCATCGATTTCTTCTGGAACAGAATCAAGCTCCAGTCTCAGTCTAGCAGCGGCCTCGTCAATTAGATCTATGGCTTTATCTGGAAGTTGTCTTTCGGTGATGTATCTATCTGAAAGTTCAACCGCAGATATAAGTGCTTCATCTAGGATATCAATTTTGTGATATACTTCGTATTTATCTTGAATTCCTCTAAGGATAGAAATACAATCTTCAATGCTTGGTTCGTCCACAACCACTGTTTGGAATCTTCGTACTAAGGCTTTATCCTTTTCAAAATATTTTTGATACTCATCTAAGGTGGTAGCCCCAATGGTTCTTAGTTCGCCTCTGGCTAAAGCTGGCTTTAAAATATTTGCTGCATCCATGGCCCCACTGCCGCCTCCTGCACCAATCAGTGTGTGTATTTCGTCCACAAATAAGATAACCTCACCAGCGGATTCGTCTACTTCATTTATGACTGCTTTTAGTCGTTCTTCAAATTCTCCTTTGTATTTAGCTCCGGCGATTAATGCGGCAATATCTAAAGAGAATAGTTTTTTACTTAAGAGATTTTCAGGAACATCTTTATTTACTATTCTCCAAGCAATTCCTTCGACGATAGCTGTTTTTCCTACACCTGCTTCTCCGATTAATATCGGGTTGTTTTTCTTCCTTCTGGATAAGATATGCATGATTCTTCGAATCTCTTCATCTCTACCTACTATTGGATCAAGCTTACCTTGTTCTACTCTTTCGTTAAGGTTCACAGCGAATTTTTTTAATGCGCCGTACTGATTATCTGTGTTTTGGTCTGTCACTTTTCTACCTTTTCTTAACTCGTTTATTGCGGCTTTTGTGTCTTTTAGCGTAGCTCCCATATCTTTTAGAAGGCTTGCTCCTCTATCTTTTCCACCTACAATTCCTAAAAGGATTAACTCCACCGAAATATATTCATCTCCAAACTCTTTCATAGCTTTTTTAGCTCGGCTTAGCGCTTGGTTTGAATCATTCGTTAAAAACTGTTTTTGTGCCCCTTCAACTTTTGGGTATTTCTTAATCTCTGTTGATAGTTTTTGTTTGAGTGTCTGAATGGGAATACCCATTTTCTCAAATAGAAATTTAGGGATTGCCTCATCAGTCTCGATAATTCCCAACAAGAGGTGTGTTGTGTCCACTTGTTGTTGGTCGATCTCACCAGCTAATTGTTGAGATTTATATATTGATTCTTGTGCTTTTATTGTAAAGTTATCGTAGGTCATAATGTGTGTTACTTTCTAATAGTTCAGTATCAAATTTTTATCCAAAGCTATTTTTAGCTCGTTTTAAAGCAAAAATGACATTGGACCATACCAAGAATGGACTTTTTGTCACAAAAAAAGAGTCAATGGAAACCACCGACTCTTTGTATTTTCAAATGACGTTTTAAAACGTTCATTACTTCTCTTTCATACTATCTTTTACTTCAGATTCAATACTAGCTTTAGCATTATTGAATTCTTTGATTCCTTTTCCAAGGCCTTTCATTAGTTCTGGTAATTTCCTCCCACCAAAAAGTAAAAGAACCACAAATGCGATGATGAGTAATTCGTTACCTCCAAGACCAAAAAATAGATTTAGCATAATTTGTAATTTACAACTAAGTTACGTGCATATTTTCTTAAGGTCAATTATCTAGACTACTTTTTTAATCCAATCTCTCTGAGTCTCTCATCTAAATACTCTCCTGCTGTAATGGATTCATAGGCTATTGGACGATCTTCTGTGACACATTTATCTAAACATGTTAGATCCATACCTCCTTTAGGGTGCAGGAAAAAAGGAATAGATAGCCTTGGCACATGCCATTGTTCCTTCGGCGGATTGACCACTCTATGGGTTGTAGATTTTAAATAATTATTCGTTAGACGTTGTAGCATATCTCCTACATTGATTACTATTTCGTCTTCTGCAGGAGTTATGTCTTTCCACTCATTATCAGCCGTTAGTAATTGTAAACCACCAGCAGAAGCACCTACTAATAAGGTGATCAAATTAATGTCCTCATGTTGCTCTGCTCTAATTGCAGATCTTGGTTCTTCGGTGATCGGAGGGTAATGTATCGATCTGAGAATACTGTTTCCTCTATCTATTTGATGATCAAAATATGACTCCTCTAAATCCAGGTGTAGTGCAATTGCCCTTAGCAATGCGCCTCCAGATTTTTCGAATGCTTTGTATAAGTCTTTGCCGTGGGTGTTAAAGCTTTGAACTTCTTCTACCATCACATTATCTGGATATTCTTCCTTTAATGAAGGGTCATCAACATATTGACCAATTTGGAAAAATTCTTTTAGATCGGCAACTTGAGATTGTTTAGCATGTTCCTTGCCAAAAGAAGTATAACCTCTCTGGCCAGCCATCCCTGCCATTTCGTATTTGTTTTTTACTTCTTTCTTCATAGAAAAGAACTCTTTTGATGAGCTGTAAAAACCATCAACTAATTCTTTAGGGATTCCATGATTAATAACTCCCACAAAACCAACTTCATGAAATGCTTTTCCAAGTTTTTCCACAAAAGCTTGTCTTTCTTGTTCGTTTCCGTCCACAAATTTTGAAAGATCTACTACAGGTATTGCTCTTTCCATTTTTATTTCCTTTTTGGTTTGTACTTAGATAGCTTTAATATTTTCTGGCTATCCTTTTCTTTTATTAATTCAGAAATACTGGATTTGGTTTCATCCATATACTTTTCTACTACTTTAAACCCCAAATAATGTGCCGTTCTCCCTGGTGCTTCTTCAGGCATTCCAGCTGACCTAGGGCTTTCAAACACGTAGGTTTTAATTTTTTGCTGATTTGTTTCGTACATCAACTCTTGATCTAGGAATAAAGACCAGATACTTTTTTCGTTTTGCAGACACCAATTATACTGCTCCTCAGTAAACTCTGAAATGATATTCATTGGATGTTCCGGGAGTAGTTGTTTTAATAGGTACCATTTTTTTCCTTGGTAAATCATATGATCTACAAATCGTTTACCCTGCAAAGCTCCGACCTGCTCCTCTGTCAAAAGTTCCATGATTTTTTTAACCATAAACTTTCGATCATAACGCTTACTTATATATTCTGAGAAGGCTACATTAGTTGGGTCTATATCCTTGTATGGATAATCTTCGCCTAAAAACAAATCTAAGGATGCACAAATCCCATCTGCCTGGTAATCATCGAATATGAAGGTTTGGAAGGTATAATCAGAATATCCTCCATAAACCTTGGGGATGACGGCTTCTGGAAAATAGTGCTTATAATATTTTAAGGCCTGATTTAACTCTTTTTCTTCCATTGACAAATCAGCTAAAAGCACCTGAATCGTGTCCAAAGCTTGTCTTGTATATTGGTTACTCAAGAAGTCTTTCAACTTATCATAATCAAGCTTATCTTCAGAAATAACCGGTATAATTTTACTGAACATTAATTCCGATAAGGCAGGATATTTTAGTTTTAGTGCCTGATAAGATTTAGGCAAATCAGTGGTATCTAATTGACTTAATGCTTTGTCAAATCTTAAAATGCTCGACTCCACTTCTATATGGTCGACTTTTGGTAAATTTGGGGCTTCTCCGCAGGATGCTAGCAAAAAGGCAAGGCATAGTGGGAATAAATGTATTCGTTTAATTTTCATTCTATATACTTATCGTAAAAATACTTGACCTTATTATATTTTAGAACATGATGCAAGGAATAAATACAGAAAGATTAAATCAGTTTATAAAAGACACTCTCTTTGAAGATATTAGAAGCGGTGATCACACTTCGCTAGCTTGTATCCCTTCGGACGACACAAGTGAAGCCAAATTGCTTGTAAAAGATGTAGGCGTTATTGCAGGAGTTGCTTTTGCTGAAATAGTTTTTAAGATGCTGGATCCAAATGCACAATTTGAAAAATTAATCGATGATGGAACGGATGTTGATCGTGGCGATATAGCTTTTATCGTAAAATGTAACAGTCAGGCTCTGCTTAAAGGTGAGCGATTAGTCCTCAATACTATGCAGCGATTAAGCGGTGTTTCTACTTTGAGCAGTCGATTCGCCTTTGAGGTAGAAGACCTACCAGTCAAGATATTGGACACAAGAAAAACAACTCCAGGTATGCGGTTTCTTGAAAAGTGGGCTGTAAGAATCGGTGGTTGTACAAACTATAGAGATGGTTTATATGATTGGATCATGATAAAAGATAATCATATAGATGCTTGTGGTAGCATAAAAGATGCTATCCTAAAAACACAAGATTATTTAAAAAGCAATCAACTGGATTTAGGTATTACTGTGGAAGTTCGAAACTTAGTAGAACTTTATGAAGTATTAGAAGTGGGTCAAGTCACTAGAATCATGCTTGATAATTTCGAACGACCTATACTGAGAGAGGCTGTACAAATTGTGGATAAGCGTTTTGAAACTGAAGCTTCTGGTGGTATTACATTAAAGACGGTTAGAAAAGTGGCAGAGACAGGTGTAGACTTTATTTCTGTCGGAGCTTTAACGCACTCTGCGGGAAGTTTAGACTTGAGTTTGAAAGTAATAAAAGGGAGCTGATTAAAATAGTGCATTTTAATCAGCTTCCTAATGCTTACTACCCTGGGTAACTTATCAAAAGAAAAGAAACCAACGCAAAAGAACTGACTAGGACCAGCCAAAATCTTGCATCAGAGTAGATCGAGTGATCTTTCTTATCAAGCATTTTGATGAATATGGTTTGGTTATTAAATCCACATCTCTAGAGGATGTGACGATTTTCATTTACTATTAATTCAAACCATATACCATAAGCTATTTTACTTATGTGTTAGCTACACCATCTAAGGGTGTGATATTTAGTAGATTATTCTATGGAGTTTTTTTTTAGGATGTAACTCCTTGATATTTTGTGAGTTGTAGATACTCTATTTTTCTTATAGTTAAACAGTAGGCTGAAAACTTTTTGTAAAATACCTAAATGCTTTATTGAAATTTAGATAGGCAAAACATACAGGATTTTTTAATATGGATTATTTCAAGGATTTTAGAATTTGCTTAATCACTTGAGGTCCCTCATATATAAAACCTGTATATAATTGTACTAAACTGGCACCTTTGTTAAACTTAGATTGTGCAGATCTTGCAGAATGGATTCCTCCTACTCCTATGATGGGAAGCTTGCCATTGGTTTCTTTTTGTATATGCTGTATAATATCATCTGACTTTTCAAACAGCGGTTCACCACTTAAGCCTCCATTACCTATCGATTCAATAGTACTAGATGTTGTTTGTAGATTGGAACGGTCTATAGTTGTATTTGTAGCAATGATTCCATCAATATTTAATGACTGTAGCAAAGCTAAAACATCGCTTAAATCTTCTAGAGCCATATCAGGAGCAATCTTAAGTAAGATGGGTTTTTTAGATGCTGTTTGGAGTTTGTGTAGGACCAGTGGTTCTAAGATCGTTTTTAAACTATCTACTTGTTGTAAATCTCGTAAGCCAGGTGTATTAGGAGAAGAAACATTGACCACAAAATAATCAACTAGCGCATGTAGTTTTTCGAAGCAGATTAAATAATCTAGATATGCTTCATCATTTGGCGTTGTTTTATTTTTGCCAATGTTACCACCAATGATAACTCCATTCTTTTTGTATTTTTTTAATCGTTCTACTAAAGCATCTACCCCATCATTGTTAAAGCCCATGCGATTAATGAGCGCTTTATCTTTTTTTAACCTAAACAATCTAGGTGTTGGGTTTCCTGCTTGTGGTTTGGGAGTTACTGTACCAATTTCTATAAATCCAAAGCCGAGTTTTGAAACAAGGTCTATGTACTTACCATCTTTGTCAAAACCTGCAGCTAAGCCTACTGGGTTTTTAAAATTAAGCCCAAATAAACTTTGTGGTTTTTCATATGACGAAGTATCGTACTGCCTCAAAAGTATTTGCTTTAATATAGGAATCGATAAACCTATACTAAAGAAACGCAAAGCAAGATTATGTGAAATCTCAGGATAAAATAGGAACAAAAAAGGTTTAAGAAGGTATTTATACATTTTGTGTTGCTTCGCCTTTTAATTGGTCCATATCCCTAATTAGCAGTCGTTTTCTATTAAACGTCAAGATGTTTTTTGTTCTTAGCTCATTTAATATGGTGGTAACCGTCTGTCTCGAAGTAGCTGTTAAGTTCGCAATTTCTTGGTGAGTTATAAAGTTTCTAACTACCCATTCATAGCCTACTCTTTGGCCTCTTTTCTCTACCATTTCCATTAGGTACTCTATAATTCTAGTTCGAGAATCTTTAAACACCAAAGATTCTAAACGTTGTTCCATTTCTAGAACCTTAGAGCCCATAAGTTTCATAAAAAACAAGCTTACATTGTTGTGGTCTTTCATTAATCCTTTCATCTTTTCAGATTCTACAACGCAAATGTCAGATCCTTCTAATGCCACAGCAAAATCTCTTCTTGTTTCTTCTCCAATGATAGCTAACTCCCCAAAAACATCTCCCTTATTTAGTAAGGCCTTGGTAATTTCTTTACCACTCTCATTATAGGTACCTACCTTGATTCTGCCTTTTGCAACAAAATAAATCTTGTCACTTGCCTGATCTGGCATATAGATATACTCGTTCTTTTTGAAAGTTTTGACTGTGTGAGCTTCTTGGTTGTCAGCCATTTTGTTTTGGCAAAAGATGTTTGTTACATCTACATTTTCTAAGTACCAAATGGATTGATCTTTCATAGTTTTGTGGTTTTCCTTGTTATATCAATTCATATCTAGTTTTAGGTCAAAAGCTGCTCTAAGCTTGTCTAAATTAGGGTTTTTCTTAACCATTTCAACATACTTTTCTTGAGCTGTCATCGGTTTAACAGTTTTCATAGCTTCTATCAATGCTGGAAACCTTTCTAAATCAATTTTAGTGTTTAATAAAAGATGTTCTTCCTTAAAAGTATCGTTCATTAGATCACTAAAGTCTTTTTCTTGAACAAACAAATCCCTTATTCGTTCATTAGGAACGATCACTTTTATTGTCGTCTGGGCGATTTCAAACAATATAGTTTTTAAGGCAATGGCCACCGTTTTTGACTCAATATTTGCATAATAGCTTGCCCATAATTTTCTAAACTCTTCTTCTGAAAAATCTTTTTTACCCTCGATATTCGCTTGTTCTTCCCTTTTAACGCTGTTAATTAAATCGTCTAGATTGCTGGTTAGCTTTGGGGCCTTTAAGTTTTTATGTGCTGGTGGTGCTACACTTACTGGTTTGTTTTCTTGAAGAGTCTTCGGTTGATTATCGGCTTGTGTGGTTGCTTTTGGTGTAGCTTTAGCTATTGGTCTGGTTACACTAGTTCTTCTTTTTTTTTTAAGTCTACGACTCTACTGAAAAAGGTCATTTTACTAAGGGCAATCTCTGTGGTTAGTTTTTTATTTACCGATCGTTGGAGTTGCATTTCTGCATTGTTAAGCACATTTATTGAGCTTAAGATAAAAGCCAGGGTCGAGAGCTTTGCTTGTTCTAGATATCTTGCTTTTAAGGTATCACCTACGGTTAATAAGCTTTGGGTTTGTGCATCTTTAGCAAGCATTAACCTTCGAAGGTGTGAGGATAAGCCTTGAATAAAAATGGTGGGTTCGAAACCATTATGTAAAATTTCATTAAAGCCCAGAATTACTTTAGGTAAGTCTTCTTGTAAACAATGATCTATTATTTCGAAATAGTGGTCGTAATCTAATATGTTTAGATTGGTCAGTACTGTTTTATACTCAACTTTACCATCTGATGTGCTTGCCATCCGGTCATAAATGGAAAGTGCATCTCTCATTGCTCCATCAGCTTTTTCGGCAATAACATTTAGGGCTTCTGAGTCAATATCAAGATTTTCTTGTTTAGCTATGTGTTCCAATTGCTTAACAATATCTGCTTGTTGAATTCGCTTAAAATCATAAATCTGACACCTTGATAAAATGGTAGGTATGATTTTATGTTTTTCGGTTGTGGCAAGAATAAAAATGGCATATGATGGCGGTTCTTCCAGCGTTTTAAGGAAAGCATTAAAAGCCGCAGTAGACAACATATGTACCTCATCAATGATAAACACCTTGTATTTACCATGTTGTGGTTGGAATCGTACCTGCTCGATTAGATTCCTAATATGTTCTACGCTGTTGTTTGATGCTGCATCTAATTCTATAATATTAAAGGATGCATTATTCGAAAACGCTTTGCATGAGCTACACTCTCGACAAGGTTCGAAGTTTTCGCTCAGGTTTTCGCAGTTTACGACAGCAGCAAGAATTCTTGCACAAGTTGTTTTTCCTACACCTCTAGGTCCACAAAACAAATAGGCGTGTGCAAGTTGCTCCTTTTTAAGTGCCTGCTTAATGGTAGAGGCTACATGCTCCTGGCCTACCACTTCATCGAAGGTGGTCGGTCTATACTTTCTTGCTGAAACTAAATACTTGCTCATACGGTTGAACGAATATAGAATTTTATCATCCGTTTTCTAAATCAATATTTAAGTTTTTGTCATTTGATTAAATTCTACCTTTGTTTTAAAAATATACAATGAGAATTTGCTTAGCTCAATTGAATTATCATATAGGAAATTTTGAAAATAATTTTCAAAAGATGTTGGAGGCCATTGAAACGGCTAAGTCACAGCATGCTGATATTGTTGTTTTTGGTGAATTAGCATTAACAGGATATCCTCCTCGAGATTTTTTAGAGTTTGAAGATTTTATCCATCGCTCTGATGAATACATCCAACATTTATTAAGCTATACACATGAGCTAGCTGTAGTGATCGGAGCACCCAGTGTAAACCCGGTTCCTGAAGGAAAGGATCTCTATAATTCTGCCTATTTTTTATATGAGGGTAGCATTCAATATGTCCAACATAAAACACTCCTGCCGACCTATGACATATTCGATGAATATCGGTATTTCGAGCCCAATACTGAGTTTGGAATAGTGGAATTTAAGGGCAAAAAAATCGCTTTAACTGTTTGTGAGGATATTTGGAATATCGGCAATGAAAATCCATTGTATGTAACTTGTCCACTGGATGAAATGATGCCATTTAAGCCCGATTTTATTCTTAATGTTTCTGCTTCTCCCTTTGATCATAAGCACGCTGCTGAACGCCTAGCGATTGTTTCAGAAAATGCTAAACGCTATAATCTTCCTGTATTTTATGTAAACCATATAGGTGCACAAACTGAAGTAATTTTTGATGGTGGCAGTGTTGTTTCTTCTCCCAATGGCAGCATTTTTAAAGAGATGGTTTATTTTGAAGAAGCTATAGAAACGTTTGAACTGGATGAGGTTGTAGCTGGGACACAAAACATTGAACAAACAAAAGATAAGATAGCTTTAATCCATGATGCGATCATTTTAGGTATCAAAGACTATTTTAATAAGCTTGGTTTTACAAAGGCTATTCTCGGGCTTTCTGGAGGTATAGATTCTGCGGTCACTTGTGCATTAGCGGCTAGAGCCTTAGGAGGTGAAAATGTTACAGGAATGCTCATGCCTTCACAATTTTCTTCAGGCCATTCTGTAGATGATGCTCGTGAGTTAGCTGAAAACTTAGCTATGCCCTACCATATTGTAACTATCAAAGAGTTGTATGATGCGTTTGAAAATAAGTTACAACCCATGTTTAAGGATTTACCTTTTAACGTAACGGAAGAAAATATCCAAGCAAGATGCCGAGGAGTATTACTCATGGCTATGTCGAATAAGTTTGGTAATATCTTGCTTAATACTTCTAATAAGAGTGAAATGGCTGTTGGTTACGGGACTCTATATGGTGATTTATGTGGAGGTTTATCAGTACTTGGTGATGTCTATAAAATGGATGTTTTTGCCCTGGCTAGATATATAAATAAAGACGGTGAAGTTATTCCGATAAACTCCATTGAAAAACCACCTTCAGCCGAATTAAGACCTAATCAAAAAGATTCTGATAGCTTACCTGACTACGAAGTTCTAGATGAAATACTCAAACTCTATATAGAAGATCACAAGGGACCCAAAGAGATCATCGCTTTAGGCCATGATTCGGCATTGGTTCAGAGAATACTTCGGCTGGTAAACATAAATGAGTTTAAACGATACCAAACAGCCCCTGCTTTAAGGGTGAGTAATAAAGCCTTTGGTATGGGTCGAAGGATGCCTATTGTGGGTAAATATTTGAGCTGATTATTTCTTAATAAAATTGCGACCGACCGATAATATTACTCGAGAGTAAGAATCTACCAAAGCTAATCGCTGCGCATTAATAATAGGGTCAGAACTGTAAAAGTTTTTTTCATATCGAAGGTCAACATACCATTTGAGGAGACTTATCCTACCTCCTATTTGACCCCCAAATAAGGCTGATTTCCAGCTCTCATTTTCTGCCAATGCAATGACTTCATCATATCCGCTAACTCTAAAGTGAGCTACTGGTCCTGCAAATACATTAAACATAAATATTTGATATCCTAACATTACTGGCACTTCCATGTTAAGTTGGTTAACTGAAAAATCAGAAATATCTGGGTCATTAACTGAGTACTTAGCATTGACTTTATTTAAAATAAGTGAGGGAATAAATGTGATACCTGCTAGTTCGAATTTAAAATCAGCTCCAAGATGAATTCCGTAACTGGCCTCTTGAATACTGTGACTTAGAGGTTGGTTATCAATGAGATTTAATGTGTAGCTGTGTAGTCCTGTTTTTGCGCCAAACTCAAGCTGGGCGTTTGCAAAAAAACCAATACAAAGCAGTATGCTTATTAGATTGTACTTCATAGGAATAATGATCGTGTTGCTTTAAAGTTAGGAAGATATGTTTGTAAACGCTTTATATATTACCATTTATGTTTATTTAATAAAAAAAGCCAATACAAATTGCTTCATATTGACTTTTAAATCATATTGTTTTTAGCTTATTTATCAGCTTCAGCTTGAAAATGTTCTTTAAACTCTTGTATACTCATAACTCCAAGGTCACCTTCAGCTTGTCTTCTCACAGCTACTGACTTTGATGCTATTTCTTTTTCTCCAATGATTAAAAGGAAAGGTATTTTCTTCACCTCATTATCTCTAATCTTTTTACCTATTGTTTCATTTCTATCATCTACAAAGCCTCTAATATCTAGCGTTGAAAGTTGTTGTTTAACCTCTTCAGCGTAAGGTAAAAACTTGTTGTCTACAGGAATGAGCACATACTGTTCAGGCATTAACCACAATGGGAACTTACCGGCTGTATGTTCGATTAAGATACTCATGAATCGCTCCATAGAACCGAATGGCGCTCGGTGAATCATCACAGGTCGGTGCTTTTCGTTATCGGCACCAATGTATTCTAACTCAAATCGTTCTGGTAAAATATAGTCAACCTGTATAGTACCTAATTGCCACGATCTACCCAAAGCATCTTTAATCATAAAGTCCAATTTAGGTCCGTAAAAGGCTGCTTCGCCCTCAACCTGAGTTGCCTCTAAACCTACAGACTCTACTGCTTCAATAATGGCTCGTTGTGCGGATTCCCAATTTTCATCAGAACCAATATATTTTTCTGGTTTGTTTGGATCTCTTAAGGATATTTGAGCCGTAAAGTTTTTAAAGCCTAATCTGGCGATGACTTTTGTGGTAAGATCAAGCACATCTAAGAATTCGTCTTTTACTTGATCTGGTGTACAAAAAATGTGTGCATCATCTTGTGTAAACCCTCTTACTCTCGAAAGACCATGCAGTTCTCCACTTTGTTCGTATCTATAAACCGTTCCAAACTCTCCAATCCTCAAGGGTAATTCCTTATACGAGTGTGGTCTATGACCGTATATTTCACAGTGGTGAGGGCAGTTCATTGGTTTTAGTAAAAACTCCTCTCCTTCTCTTGGCGTCTTGATGGGTTGGAATGAATCTTCACCATATTTTTCGTAGTGGCCAGATGTGACGTATAAGTTTTTGTGTCCAATATGAGGTGTGGCTACCATTTGGTATCCTCTTTTTTCTTGTTCTGCCCGTAAGAAATTTTGTAATCTTTCTCGAATTTGAGTTCCTTTTGGAAGCCAAATAGGTAGTCCTGATCCTACCTTTTCTGAAAACATAAAGAGCTCCATTTCTGCACCGATTTTTCTATGGTCTCTTTTCTTGGCTTCTTCGAGTAGAACCAGGTATTCTTTTAATTCTTTTTGCTTGGGAAAGGTAATACCGTAGATACGAGTCATTTGCTTTCTAGTCTCGTCACCACGCCAGTAGGCTCCTGCAATATTTAAGAGTTTTACAGACTTAATAGTACTTGTGTCAGGAATATGTGGTCCTCTACATAAATCGGTAAAGTTACCCTGAGTGTAAAAACTAATACTTCCATCTTCAAGATCTTCTAGAAGCTCTAATTTATACTCATCATCTTTTTCTTTGAAGAAAGAAATAGCATCCGCTTTAGAGACTTCCTTTCTCTCAAAGGTGTTTTTCTCTCTAGCTATCTCGATCATTTTAACCTCTATCTTCTCCAAGTCTGCAGGAGTAAAGGTTTTATCACCTGTATCAATATCATAGTAAAACCCATTCTCTATGGCTGGACCAATACCAAATTTAGTTCCAGGGTATAAGGCTTCTATGGCCTCTGCCATTAAGTGCGCCGATGAATGCCAGTATGTAGCTTTCCCAACATCGTCTCTCATAGTGTGCAAACTCAGGGTTGCGTCTTCGTTAATCGGTCGGTTAGCGTCCCATTGGTTACCATTCACGGTAGCGGCCAATACATTTCTTGCTAGCCCTTCACTGATAGATTTTGCTATTTCCATAGCTGAGCTTCCCTTTTCGTAATCTCTTACTGCTCCATCTGGGAATGTAATTTTAATCATAGTTGTTACTTTTCCGGATGTAAAAATAGAATGATTTACTAAGAATTAACTTCTTTTAAGATGGTTTATAAATCATTGCTGTTAATATCGGTAAAACACATATATAATTTTTTACTATTCGTTTTATTAATGAGTACCTTCGTCAGATAATAATTAAAGTTTTATTAATTCTTCTACGTCATTAAAAAAATAGGGTAAATAAGCGTTGATACTTTTATGAAGCATTGGATACTTTCTATTTCGTTTGTTTTTTTGGCTTTTCAGTCATTAACTAGCCAGGCATATAATACCTTATTAGATAATCTTAATGAGCAAATTTTGTTCATCAACGATGGTATCCATGGTTTAATATTGGCCCATATCATTTTTGAAAACTACAATCAAGATTTAAATAAGTATGTAGACCTAGAAGTAGACACTGTGAATGCCGTATTTACTAATAGTTTAATTGATTCTAAGAATGTATTCTCTGACGTAAATAACTTTCCGGAATATGAAGTTACACCCGTCACACGCTTTGAAAATTTAATGAAGGATAGCAAAACCCCTGAAGCAACAAAAAAGTATCTAAAACAGGGGATGTCTCAGTTAAATGAAATCAATACCATGCGTTTTGTGATTGAAAAATATTTATCTGAACATGATCTAAATGTACGTGCCAATGTATACGGAGCTTATGAATTACTAGAAAAGTGTGTGGCGCTTTTTGAGGCATACTATCTAACTATTCAGAATCATTATGAAGAAATTAGTCAAGTTTATTTAGCACAAAATATTAGCATTGGTGATCATGAAAAGTTGTATCACCGTTTTAGTAAAACTCAAAAAGCAAATAAAGCCATCTTAGATGCTCTTCGTGCAAAAACAGATTTTGGCTTTGAAGCTTTAATACATAAATTAGGAAAAGAATATAGTCAGTTAAAAAAAGTAATTCAGGATGAGCCCGCTTACTCTAGCTTAGCAACCAATCGCTTTTTATATAGCCGGATTGAGTCTTCTATTGACTATGCAAGAAAGTTTTATGAAACTGCAGATGTCCCTGCTAGAAGAAAACTATATGGAAAATTCTATTACTATTATAATGATAAAATGTTGGCTAGTTTCAACAGATATGCCACTGGTTACGTCCAAGAAATGAATGTTTTAATAGACAAGTTAGGTATGGAAGGGCTTTATCTAATGGAAATGCCTAGATACCTAAAAGTCATTTATCCAAAGGTTCTCGATACGATAGATCATATAGCTTCATCTGACAATCGCATTGACATCATACCCACAAAATTGAAAAACAGGGAAATCAAAGAAAGTAGTTATAGCATAACTAGTCCGACCAAAGAGTTTACACTCAAACTTTATGATCATAAAATTCAGGATGGCGACATTGTATCCATCAACTTCAATGGCGACTGGATTTTGGAGAAGCAATCCATAGAGTCCAAACCAATTGAACTCAAGTTGCTACTAAACGAAGAAGGAAAAAACTACTTGCTTCTTCATGCTGTTAACGAGGGAAGACGACCTCCTAATACTATGGCCATGAAATACTTTGACGGCACTGAAGAACAAGAAATTAGTCTTAGTTCTGATTTAGATACTAGTGAGCTTATCGAAATTGAGTTTAAACCATAAAAAAAGCAGGATATTTCTATCCTGCTTCATACTATATTATTTACTTGGTTTTACTTAAGACTTACTTGCTTCAAGTGATATAGCCAAACCTATGTCGTCATTAACAAACTTCTCTTTCAAATTATCAAACACTGATTTTGAAGCATAGTTTACTCCCCAAAGTGTTCTATTAATTTTAAAGTTTGGGGTACTTACCATCACTTTATCTCCGGCTGCATCAATCTTCGCTTTGAAGCCTATTTGGTTAGACTTATCTTTCATAGTCAAGTTGCCATAAATTAGGTGTGATGCATTTTCATCATTAGCTAATTTTGCCACTTTTGTGATTTCAAACTTAGCAGTAGGATATTTAGCTACGTTAAAAAAGTGATCCTCTTCTCCTTCGTCTCTCATTCCTTTTAAGTGTGCCTCTAATCCTGCTTTAGAGTCTCCTTCTAAATCGGTACAACTAATCGTGTTCATATCTATGACAAAAGAACCTCCTACTATTTCTCCTTTTTCCATATCAATAGAGCCTTCGCTTAAAGAAATAACTCCTTCGTGAGCTCCTGTTGGTTTTGATCCTTCCCAAGATATTTTACTGGCTGCATTATCTACCTTATAGGTTGTAGCATCGCTGGTCTCCGCAACTTTTCCTTTTTCTGAAACGCTAGCTTTGTCTCCTTTAACATCATTTTTACATGCTCCAAATGTTCCCATAATAAGCATTAGGGCTGTGATTCTGATCAATAATTTCATTGATTTTTATGATTTAGTGATTAATAACTCAAAGGTAAGACTTAAGTGAACTTATGCTGAAATATTTAAATATTTTTCAACATCCATAAAACTTTTTAAAATTATACAATTGGGTTCTGAGACCAATTCTTGTCTTAAGGGTTGATAACCTGATATGATTAATGTGCAATCAATACCACTTTTAATAGCTTCTATATATGGTTTAAGTGGTTTGTTTTCGAAGCTATCATTAATTATGGTAAAGATATAATCCGGTTTTGCTAATCGATAGGCGTTTAAGATATTAGTTATGTTTATATCCTTTCCTAGATTTAGGACTTCATATCCATTTTTTTTCAACAAATACTGCAAGAAGTAAAGGCTTAATTCGTGGTTTTCGTTTTCTGGTAAATAAATTAAAAATTTGCCTTTTACCTCTGACTCTACTTGTTTTAAAGAGTCAATAGCTACAATAGATTTTCTTAATAAGAGCTGGCTTACAAAGCGCTCATGTACGCCCGAAATTGATCCAGCAATCCACATAACCCACAACTTCTCCAACAATGGGTTGATAATTTCCTTTATGGTTCGCTCAAAACCAAGTTGGCTAATATGATGGTCGAAAATATGACTTAGGTTTTTTTCGTCCAGTTCTAATATTGCAAAAGTGATGGCATCAATCTGATTTTCAAATTGCGCATCAATCTTAGATATTTCAGCGGCAATTCGTTTTCTTTCTACCGAACTTAAGTTGGCTATTTTAGAAATTTTATATCCATTCTTATTTAAGAAGGTGATGTTCATTATATCTTTCAAATCATCTTCCAAGTAATAGCGAATATTCGTATTAGTTCGTTTTGGGCAAACAATGTTATACCTCTTCTCCCAAATTCGAAGAGTATGGGCCTTAACCCCAGTGAGTTTTTCTATATCTTTTATAGAATAAACAACCATTTAATCTATATCTGTGTTTTCTTTACAATAATTAATTTAGCATCCATATTCAAAAGAATATTAGTTTATGAAGATAGGTATTGTATGTTATCCAACCTATGGTGGTAGCGGGGTTGTCGCTACAGAACTCGGTATTGGACTTGCACAAAAAGGTCATAAAGTACACTTTATATCTTATAAAAAGCCTGCCAGACTTAACAGATATTACCAAGGTATTGTTTTTCACGAGGTTAATTCAATGGAATATCCACTTTTTGAACATACTCCCTATGAAACTGCTTTGGCTAGTAAACTTGTGGATGTCATTATGAATGAAAATCTCGATATTCTTCATGTACACTACGCTATTCCTCACGCATCTGTTGCTTATTTAGCAAGACAAATTGTAGCATCTAAAGGAAAAAACATACCTATTGTTACCACTTTGCATGGTACCGATATAACTTTAGTCGGCAACGATCCCTCTTATGCACCTGTAGTTGAGTTTAGCATTAATCATTCTAATGGAGTTACAGCTGTTTCTAATTTTTTAAAAGAAGCAACCGAGCAGCACTTTAATATAAAAAATGATATTAGGGTCATTTATAATTTTGTAGATACTAATAAGTTTAATGCCGCAAAAGATCTAGAGTTAAGGAGGTGTTTTGCCAATGATGATGAAAAAATATTAGTTCATGTTTCCAATTTTAGAAAATTAAAACGCGTTCCAGATATTTTGGAAGCATTTAAAGAAGTAAGGAAGCAAACAAACACCAAATTATTAATGATTGGTGATGGTCCAGAACGTAAACCGCTTGAAGAACAATGTCGAAAGGATAAACTATGTACTGATGTTCATTTTGTAGGTAAACAAGATGCAGTTAACCAACTGCTTGCTATTTCTGATATTTTCCTTCTACCTTCTGCAAATGAAAGTTTTGGTTTAGCAGCTCTTGAAGCAATGGCTTGCGGACTTCCAGTTATCTCATCGAACGCAGGTGGTCTACCAGAGGTAAATATTCACGGTGAAACAGGCTTATTGCATGAGGTTGGTGATGTAAAAACTCTAATACAACATTGTTTGACTATTCTTTCTGATCAGTCTGTTTATGATGAAATGTCTAAAAATGCCTTTTCAAAACTCCAGTCGTTTCAAATAAAAACTATACTTGAAGAGTATGAAAATTACTATAAGGAAACTATAGAAGCTTCCTTACAGCCTCCTTACTAAGTCAATCCTATTCCTTTATAAAAATGATGGTTGCAAAATCAGTTTCCGAACTTAATCTCACTAAGTAACTACCTGCACTAAATGAAGCTACATTCACTTGCTTAATCTGATTTTGAGTCATCGTTCCGACGTACACTCTTTGCCCAACTGTATTTTCAATAATAACCGTAATTTCATCAACTGTTGTGCTGTTTTCAAGGCTAATATTGAGGACCTCTTTAGTTGGATTCGGGTAGACCGTTAACAAGTTTCCATTCAAATCAATGTTAGCTGAAATTCCTTGGATAGTTATTTCTTCCGAAAAAATCTCACAATTATTAGCATCCACAATATTTACTGTATAAACACCGGGAAATAAGCCAGTTGGATCTTCTTCTTCGGATACAATCTCACCATTTGCATCTAACCACGTAAAACTTAGCGGCTCTGTACCTCCTTCAGCGGTAATATTAATAAATCCTTCCGCAATGGTATACGAAGAACTTGAGGCTGTATCAATTACCATTATCAGTTGATCTGGTTGACTTATGGTAAAGGCTATTTCTTGGGTACATGCTAGATTATCTGAAACAGTGACTATATAGTCTCCAGGTAACAAGTCTTCTTGTCGTTCTCCTTCTTCACCATGGTTCCAACTAAAATTATAAGGTTCCTGGCCTGAGCTAGCACTTACTTCTGCTACACCATTTTGTTCTCCGTAGCAAAGTACATCTATGCTTTCTTCCAAAGCTATTTCAACATCTGGAATCCTAGTTACTTCAATGGTCATAGATTCTTCGCATTGATTTTCTTGATTGCTTATAGATAGTTGATAAGTACCTTCTTCGTCTGCTACCGCAACAATTTCGTTCTGTCCTGAGACAATGTTTCCGTCTTGAGTGCTCCAATCATAGATAAAGTTAGCTCCAGTCGAACTACCTGTACCATCTAAATCTACCTGATTCAGATTACAAAATAAAGTCCCTGTATTTAATTGAACACTTGGTTTTTCAATGTCAGAATTAATGGTATATATCTCTTCCGTGCTACACATGTTTTCATCTATAATCGTCACTCGATGCTCTCCAGATGACAAACCAGTAATGCTTGATCCACTATTCCCATTAGACCAATTATAGGTTAAATCTCCTGTTCCTCCAGATCCTTCTACAGATAAACTTCCGGTTGTAATTTCACAATTAATATCTATTTGTTCTACTAGATTAACCGCAATAGCGCTTGGCTCTGTAAGCTCTATTTCGATACTTGATTCACAATCGAGTGCATCAATCACTTTTACCGTATATACACCTACAGGCAAGTTGCTTTGGCTATTTCCTGATTCCCCATTTGACCATTCAAATTCATACGGTTCCTCGCCATCAAAGGCATTTACTTCAATTAAGCCATTGGCATTTCCATGACATGAAATATTTTGGCTTGTCACCAATTCAATACCTACATCTGGAATCAAAGCTACATTTACATCTGTATTCCCTTTACATTGGTTATCGGTGTTAGTAATTTCTAGAGAGTAAGTCCCGACTGCATCGACTACTGGATTTAGTGTGTTTCCTCCAGAAACAATATTTCCATCTTCGGTTGTCCATTTGTACTCAAAGTTATTTCCTGTTGATGACCCCGTGGCATCTATGGTTATTTCGCTGTTTTTACAATTTAGTGAACTTGCAACAGCTACAGCATTTGGCACTGCACTGTCGGCGGTAATTTCAAAACTTTGAGTTTTTGAGCATTCATTTTCGTCATAAACAGTTACCTCATAAACTCCTTCGTTTGCTTCACTAAGCAAAGGTCCATTCGACCCATCTGACCACTCGAAACGCAAATCACCAGTTCCTCCAGTGGCAGCAACTTCAATACTACCTGATGGGTTATCGCAATCGATGGTTAATAATTCTACTTCTTCAAGAAAAATTTCACTTGGAGCCTCGATGATAATAGAATCTATTACGGTGTTATTTAATTGATCAGTGATTGAAACATAATATACGCCTGGAGTTAAATCTGTGATTTCTGTATTTGTAGATCCAGTAGACCATAAAATATCAAATGGTTCTACTCCTCCTTCTGCCACTAAACTGGCTGTGCCATCGGCACTATTATGGCACTTTATATCTTCCTTAGTGAGATCAGTTATTATGGGTTTATCTAAGTTGAATCGTACTTCTCCTAATCCTACACATTCGCTTTCTGACCAGCTATCAAGAATAGTAATCAAAACGTATCTAGTCGATATACCGTCTAGATCAGGACCAAATTCTCCTTCATAGAAAGTAGACCCAGGAGCTTGTGGCATTTCAAAAGAGGCTATTTCATTCCAATTTACTCCATCTAAAGAAATATCAATAATTACATTTCTAGCTCCTTCATTGGTTTTTTCTGGAATATTTAAATTCCAAAACTTGGTCGTCCCAAGTGTGTAGAATTTTCCTAAGTCATATCTCAACCAATGAGATTCGCCACGGTTTGTGTTTGGGCTAGGGCTTGGTGAACAAGATTGCCAACTTGCACTAGTACTGGTGTTGTGTCTATCGGGAAAACATTGAGAAAAAAGAGAAAAGGTAAGTAAGGAAAATATAGGAATGAGCAGTACTTTTTTCATAGCAATAGTTTACTGGGTTAGATAAATATAGAAAGAAATCCCTTTCTTTTCTTAACACTTGGGTACAAAAAACCCTTTCCCATACGAGATGGAAAAGGATTGACTATTGCTTGAGGTCGCGAGCGGATTCGAACCGCTGTAGATGGTTTTGCAGACCACTGCCTAAC
>JAHDEC010000048.1 GCA_020629035.1 Saprospiraceae bacterium
GAGCTAAGGAATGAAATACTTCTTAGACCTATAGGTGTTCCTGATCATGGGTGGGAAATGCATGATGAGATTTCTTATCACTTTGTAGCTGTGCATGATAGTCAAGTACTAGCTTGTGTTGTTTTGAGACCGATATTGAGCAAACCAAATGAAGATCGAACAGCTCAGCTTATGCAAATGGCCGTAAAAACTAGCTTACAAACCACGGGAATTGGAAGAAAATTAGTGGACTTTTTAATAGAATTTGCAAAACAAGAAGGCTTCAAGCAAGTAATTTGACATGCAAGAAATGATGTGGTGGCTTTCTACGAAAAACTAGGATTTAAGGTATATGCTGAGCCTTTTGAGGAAGTGGGCATATTGCATCGTCATATGAGGTATGAAATGTAAAATTAAAGCATAAGGCAGCCATAAAGGCCTTTAATGTATCTTTTATGATAACAACTAGCCAATCATTAGTTTGTATTCTTTATCCGATTAATAAGCTCCTAGCGGAGCTGCCAGTTTCTTCACCTTCTCAAATTTCATATACTTGGGTCTGTGAAGGGTAGAATCCCATTTTACTAATTGTGCTTTCAGTTCTCTGAGTTTAGCAGGATGGACCTTAGCTAAATCGTTTGTTTCTGTAGGATCGACATTCAGTTGATATAATTGTTCGTCCCCTCTTTTTGGAATAACCAATTTCCAATCTTTATACCTTATTGCCCATTTTCCTTTCCATCGCCAAAACAATGGAGCTTTGCGATTAAGTTTTTCACCAGATTGAAGAGAAGCAAAAACATCGACCCCATCAAACCTAGGAAGTTTTGCTGGATTCGATAAGTTTAGGAAGGTAGGCACAAGGTCCAGACTGGAGATAGGATAATCATATTCGATGTTTTTATCCAATACTCCTGGCCAGGAAAATAAACAAGGCACTCTAATTCCACCCTCAAACACATCTCCTTTAACACCTTTGAAAGGAAGATTAGAGGAAGTATTTGTTCCCATTTCGAAGGGTGCATGATTGGATGGTCTTCTTGAACCAGTTGGGCCACCATTGTCACTTAAAAACACAATTAGTGTTTGTTCATCCTGTTTGGTTTCTTTAAGGGCATTAGTTAGTTTTCCAATGTTTTCATCAAGGTTTGACATCATGGCTAAATATGTTCTACGCTGGATGTCTTTAATGTGGTTAAATTTTTGGAGATCTTTAGCTTTGGCTTGCATTGGCCAGTGGGGACAAGAATAAGAAACATACATAAACCAAGGTTTTTCATGTTTCTTTTTTACTGATGCGATTGCTTGATTGGTTATTAAATCTGTAATGTAGCCTTTATCCGAGGACTTAGTGTTTGGCCCATTTCTCAGTGCTTGGTAATTATCTTCTTTGGGATTGGTAAAATAACTTCTCGATCCTGTGTAAAAACCATAAAACTCATCGAATCCTCGATTCCAGGGCTGAGCAGAAGGTATAGCACCCAAATCCCATTTCCCAAAACCATAAGTAAAATAGCCTGCTAATTTCAAATGATCTGCCATAGTTTGCAGGCTAGTATCTAATCCGAATTTATCCCTAAAATAAGGCTCAGGATTTACTTCGAATCCATGTCTCTGCTGGTAAAAACCGCTGATTAAGCCTGCTCTGGAAGGCGCACATTGTGGAGCTGTCACATAGGCTGAGGTGCATTTTATACCATCCTTAGCTAATTGATCAATATGAGGGCTTTTAACTTCTTTAGAGCCATAACAACCTAAGTCAGCATAACCCAAATCATCCACAAGGATAAAGAGAATATTAGGTGCCCGTTGCTGCTCTTTTGTAGCATCGTCACAAGCTGCAAAAACGGCTAATACTAGAATGGCACAAGTAAATTTGACTAATCGCAAGATGCTAAGCATTGAAGTTAATTGGCTTTTTTTGTTCAATGTTTCGAACGCTAAAGTATAACTTTTAAAAGCTAAAGGATTATCTGCTTGGTTTACTTAACATTCTTTTATTCTATCTCTAGTAATAAATCAACTATATCGAAAAAAAAGGCTGCGTCTTCTGATAGGATCTTTAAATTTTTTTGGTGATAAGCTTTTTCGCGAATGCTGACTTTAAAGAAATCTTTATCCTCATTAATGGCTAGGTAAACTTTGGAACCTACTACTTTCAAAATAAAAGGATGTTTGTGTTTTTTTCTAAAAGCAATCATCCGTTTCATAAAGGCTGGCATTAAAAGCTTCGAAGCTTCGTCATAATTAGAATACTCAACATTAAAGTAGTATTCGAATTCGCTATTTAGTGTGTTAAAGCTATTGGGAGGAATTTTCTTGTTGTATCGATACCTAAAGTTTTTTGAATAAATACTCGTTTCACCTAGAAACGAATGCGGCAGATCCCCCGCTAAAAAAATACCTTCAAATATGGTTTTTGTAGACTTATCTTTTTTAATAAATGCTTTTAATTCGGAGGCGATAAAAAACAAATTATTCTTTTCTCCTTTAATCAGGTCAGTACCACTATAACTATTTACATTTTTAAACATTTTACTTCCGGCAAAATGTCTGCCATCAATATTTTTATATGCATCATGACTTATCTTAATTCCTTCCCTTGAAAATAGATTAACCAGTACATCTCGTTTAAACTTTTTTATATATTTCTTATTAAAGATCTTGCTGATTCCTATAAAAATAAAGCCTAAAAACAACATAATAGATAATCGGTTATCTAAGGCCATTTTAGTATAATTAAGGACAAAGAATCCAATCGCGCAAAAAAGGGCTACTAGTAAAATAATTAAAGCATTTGTCGATTTTCTAGCTTTTAAGCGTTGATCTTCATACATATCCAATGCAGGAAAGATTTCATCGTAAAAGGCTTTATGTTCTTCTTTCAGCATAGGCTTACTATTATCTTTAGATAAAGATTTATCTTGTCTTCTCTAAATTAAGTGAATATTGAAGCTTTTAGTAATTAGTGATTATCGTTCTTTTCATACAGCAAGGCCTGAGGCAGAAATGTTTATCAGTTTGGCTAGTTTAGGAATGGAGATTACGATTATGACCTATGGTACTGCTCAGTATAACATGGCTTTCAAAGAGGCTGGCATAAAACTTATTGATTTTCATCCTGAGAATAAAAAGGATCCTAAAGAAATTGCCTTTATCAGAAAAACCATTATTGACCACAATATTCAGATAGTACATTTGTTCAATAGCGTTTCTTCTATAAACGGCATTGCCGCTGCAAAAGGATTATCCGTAAAAATTTGCTTGTATAGAGGTTACTGTGGTAATATTCATCGCTTAGATCCACTTTCATATAGGAAATATCTACATCCAAGGGTAGATATGATTATGTGCAATTCTATTGGAGTACAAGATCTTTTGCGTAAGCATCTGATTAGAAATAAGGAAAAAGCAATCACGATTAATAAGGGACACAGATTATCATGGTATGCAGACATCATAAGTCATGATATTAGAAAGGAACTAGGTATTAGCTCTACTTCTCTTTTATGTGTCAATGTTGCTAATAACCGAAGAATGAAGGGCATCCCGTACTTATTAGAGGCTATGGCTAAGCTTGGGAAGAAAGATGTCCATTTGCTTCTTGTGGGAAGGGACATGGACATTGAAACGAACCTTGCATTTGTTAGGAAAAACAACATTGGACAAAATATACACTTCTTAGGCTTTAGAAAAGATGTGTTATCCATTGTTAAGTCTTGTGATGTCTTTGTATCCTCATCCATAAAAGGCGAATCAATAACTAAATCTGTAATTGAAGCGATGAGTTTAGGTGTAGCAGCCATTATAACCGATATTCCAGGTAATGTGGAGCTAGTTAATCATAAAGAAAGTGGTTTAGTAGTTCCTTCAAAAAATGGAAAAGCATTAGCAAAAGCTATCGAGCAATTAGTTGATAATCGAAATTTGCTAGATCAATTGAAAACAGCCGCGCCGAAGCATATCGAGCAACATTTAAACGCTGATACGAGCGTTCAGAAACTACACAAAGCCTATACTAATCTTATTAAGGAGTGATTATTATTCTTTCTCTACAATACCCATAGCGCCTGCACGCTTTTTCCACTGCTCTCTTGCTAGGGATTGCATATCGGCCGTGTCATCCACTTCATCCATTATCTCTAAACCAAATAAGGTTTCTACAATATCTTCTGTAGTGACAATACCCGCAACACCGCCATACTCATCCACTACCAAAGCAATATGTTCTCTTTGCTCGATAAGTTTTTCAAAGACTTTAGCTATACTTTCTACTTCATTAACGACAATAAATTCTCGCTTAAGTGAAGAAAGTGCTTGATGATCTTTTTTCTCGATCATGGCCGTCATTAGGTCAGTCTTTAAAAAATAGCCTGTTGTATTATCTACTTTTTCTTGATAAACTGGAATTCTTGAGAAACGAATTAGTTTATTGGATGCGTAATAGTTACCTATAGTTTCGGTTTCATCTGCAGATACTAACACGGTTCTTGGAGTCATAATATCTTTAGCTCTAACCTCATCGAAACGTAAAAGATTACTGAGTACTCGATATTCATCGGCTTTAATGACACCCTCACGAGCACCAATTTTTGCCATCATCGAAAAATCGGTTCGACTGAGCACACTTTTTTTCTTATCCTTTTTAAGGAATCCAGTAATCCATTTACTCAACCAAACTAATGGATAAAGTATCCAAATAATTAATTGCAAAGAGCTCACTGTAAATTTAGTCAGGGGTTTCCAAAATGTTGCACCGATTGTTTTAGGAATGATCTCAGAAAAGATCAAAATAGCAAAGGTCATAACCGCGGCAACCACAGCTTCTCCACTGGTGTGAAATCCTAAAATATTTACATCAGCATCAGCCCATATTTTTGAGGCCTGTGCACCTACACCTATCGCACCAACTGTATGTGCCAGGGTATTTAATGTAAGGATGGCTGATAGGGGTCTATCAATATCTGCTTTAAAGGAAGCTAGCCTGTTCCCAATGGAAGGTGCCTCAGTTTTTAATTGTTCAGCATAAGAAGGTGTGATACTCAAAAGTACGGCCTCCCAAATGGAACATAAAAATGAAAAAACTATGGAAAGAACAAAAAACGCAATTAAAAGAAACATATATAAATTTGTAATATTATTCGAAAGTACAAAAAACCATTATTCTTCTGACGAAGATTTTGAATCAAGACACCTTTTTTGCTTATTTAATGTTATATAAGTAAATTTTCTAGAATAATGACAAAAATGCCAAAGAAGGACGCTATTCCTTTTTCTCCTGGAATACTAAGTATCATACCTATTTTATACGTTGCTTGGTCAGATAGCATATTAAGTCCAAGTGAAATGCAACTAATCCATAAGAACATTAAGAAGTTGGATTTTTTGACCAAGGAGGAAAAAGAATATATTATTAAGTTTTCGGATCCTAAATCCCCTCCAGGTGAAGAAGTGTTTAGACATTGGCAAAAATCACTTCGAGCTGCTGCAAGTTCTGTTTCTCCAGAAAAAGCTAATTCATTAGTTAGTTTAGGTTTAGAAATGGCCAAAGCTAGCATAGATTATAAAAAAGATGATTTATATAATTCTCCAGAAACCATCCAGTCATTAAAAGAAATACAAGAGGCATTTGGGGTAAATACGAAAGAAAGCACTAGAGTTTTATTAGGCTATGATTTAGCAAAAGAAACGGATCAAAAAGCCTTTAGTTTTGATCCCGCAAACATGGCTAATATTTTGGATGGGAAAAACGCCACCATTAAAAATGAGGTAAGAAAACTGTTAAGAGATCCATATTTTGCTCACCAAACGATAGTCGACAAAGAAGATTTTAGAGAACGAACGTTAGATCAACTTAAAACATTAGCAAAGCATGGCTATACCTTGTATTCTTTTCCAAAGGAATTTGGGGGGTTTGGAAAAGAGGGAGAGCATATTGCCATATTCGAAACACTTGCTTATCACGATTTGAGTCTTACCGTAAAACTAGGTGTACAGCTAGGCCTTTTTGGAGGAGCTATTTATGGATTAGGGACTAAAAATCATCATGAAAAGTATTTAGATGATTTAATGAATATGCGTCTTCTCGGGTGTTTTGCGATGACGGAAACAAATCATGGGTCGAACGTTAGAGGATTAGAAACTACAGCAGTATATAATCACTCAAACCAAAGCTTTATCATAGATACGCCCCATGAGTTTGCAGGGAAGGAATACATTGGTAATGCACTTCATTGTCATAAGGCAGTTGTGTTTGCCCAATTAATAATAAATGGTACATCTAAAGGTGTTCATGCTTTTATAGTGGACGTAAGAGATCAAAGTGGAAATCTTATGCCTGGTGTTCGAGTCGAAGATTGTGGTTACAAGATGGGTCTAAATGGTGTGGATAATGGCAAACTTTGGTTTAGCAACATTGAAATACCAAAAGAAAATCTGCTAAACAGATATGGCGACATTAATGAATCTGGCCAATATGTAAGTGATATAAAGAGTGATGACAAGCGTTTCTTCACCATGTTAGGCGCCCTAGTCACTGGACGGGTGAGTGTAGGTTTAGCCGGAGTAAGCGCTTCTAAGGTTGCTTTAACTATTGCTGTAAAATATGGATTAAAACGAAAGCAATTTGCAGCAAAGGAAGGAGAGGAGGAACGCATTTTAATGGATTACCCTAGCCATCAGCATCGAATCATTCCGCTTATTGCAAGTAATTATGCCTATGGTTTTGCTTTAGATGATTTAGCTACAGATTTAGTTAATGATAAAGATCATAAAAATAGACGATTAATAGAATCTAAAGCAGCAGGATTAAAAGCTATGGCGACATGGCTAGCCACGGATACAATACAGGAGTGCCGGGAAGCTTGTGGAGGAAAAGGCTACTTAGCAGAAAATAGATTTACTGATTTAAAAGCTGATTCTGACATCTTTACAACCTTTGAAGGAGATAATACTGTACTGCTTCAACTGGTCGCTAAAGGCTTGTTAACCCACTTTAAAAAATCATTTCACGATGGAGGGTTTACTTCGATTATGAGATATTTAGGTGGACAAATAAGCCATAAATTTTCTGAGCTTAATCCTATGTATACTCGTAACACGGACACTAAACACTTGGGTGATCGAGCATTTCATCTCGAAGCTTTTGCTTATCGAGAAAAGAAGCTATTGTATACGGTAAGTCAGCGAATGCAAAATTTCATTAAGCGGAGAGTAGATCCTTATGAAGCTTACTTAAAATGCCAAATGCATCTTTTAGCACTTGCAAAAGCTTATGTGGAGCGCTTGGCATTAAAGTCATTTTCTCGAAGAATTGATGCATTGGAGGAAAGTGCTGAAAAAATTACTTTGTCTAAAATTTGCGATTTATATGCCATCGACAAAATGATTGAGCATAAAGGCTGGTACTTAGAAAACGATTACATGTCTGGTGTAAAAACAAAGGCACTTCGAAGATTAAAAAATAAACTGCTTCAAGAATTACGACCTGATGTAGAAGGCATAGTAGATGCTTTTGCTATCCCAGAAGAATTACTTGGAGCCAAAATAGTGCTTTATAACTAAATTTAACATTGAACAAAAAAATAAGGAATCATCCGAAGATCATTCCTTTTTTTTATCGCTTTCTGTGCCTAACTACGCACTCATATTTACTGACTATCGTTGTACACTAAATCGTGTAACTGTAGAATTATCACCGTTTAATACTTGGAGGATATATAATCCTTGGTCCAAAGCGGAAACGTTAATTTCTTCAACGTGATTTTCAAAATTTCCTAAGACTTTTGATTGGATTAAACGACCATTTAGATCATACATCTTGTACATAAAATCACCTTGTTCTGGGCTTGAAATTTCTAGATACATTTCATCTTTACTTGGATTTGGATAGACATTTAAAGTAAATAATGCATCCATTTCATCTACGATGGTAGGTAAACCTTCAGCCATGTAAAGATTAAAGGTTGTAATATCAATAAATCCACCCTCACCATCAATGACTGTAAAATCAAATGAGTCAGTTAACTCTGCTACATTATCATGCTGGTATTTAATTCTACTGTTGTTAATGTCTGTTTGGCTAAATTGACTTCCAATTTCTAGTTCTACGCCATTAGTGCTTAAAGTTCCGAAAGAAGGAAGTGTGATTAAAGTAAAGATTAATTCATCAGCAGAGTTGTTTGCATCCTCTGCTAAAAGTGAAGTATCTTGAATAGCATTAGACATTCCTAATGGGATTCCTAATGGTGTATTATTTACTAGGAATGGATTATCTAATGTAGCATTAGAACATATTTCTAGTTCGAAATCAGTAAACGATCCTCCACTTCCTGAATTTGTATCATTGATTTTTAAGACCCAGTCTCCGGTTATTCCTTCACCATTAAAAACGCCTAAGTCTTCCTTAGGGATAAACGTTTGACCACTGCTTAATGGACATTCTACCTCTATCGGTGCCTGCTGGTCAAAAGCGCAATTAAAGTTAGTTGAGAAATTACATTTGTTTTGAACCAAAACAACCTCAGTTCCAGCTGGACTCACTAGTGAAATGACTAAGTCACCCGAATTATTATGGGTTCCTTTTACTAAGCTCACGTTTATATCGCTCACATTTCCAGCACCTTCTACAAAAGTAAATGAGGTTACTTCTGGTGTACCTGATTGACTGATATTTATCGGTAAATCATCAGCTATTGTTGTAAAACAACTTAAAGCTTCGGTAGCAAATGTATTTAAAGGAGTTGCTCCTTCAGCACACTCATTGTTAACATAGACTTTCCAGTAATATAAGCTTGACTTTTCTAATAATTCGTTTACAATTAAAAAAGTGTCAGTTAAGGTTTCAAACCTGAATTCAGCTTGGTCACCTAATGCTGGATTTCTTCCTAGCTCAAAAGTGTAGAATTGAGCATTTACTGATGGATTCCAGTTAAAGGTAGGTACCTCAGGAATTCCAGCAGAGCCATTAGCTGGTTCTATAATGCTTAAATCTGAAAAGTCAGTTCCCTTAACATCGAAGTAAATCGTATACGTTATTGGATCCGCATTTGGTGCTTCAGCAGTAACATCCATTGAGAAAACACCACTATCGTTTGCCTCAGTAAAATCCACTACAATTTTATTAGGATCAGAAGGAGAAATCACATCTGAATCTAAAGTAACTGTAGTTCCTGCTGGCAAATCACCAGTGGTACTAAATGTGATGTCGTCTGCATAATCTAAAAATCCAGTAGATTCTATATCTATTTCTATCACCTCAGGAATACAAACGTTGTAGCAAGTATTAGAAACTGAGTAATAAAAATCTGGCTCTGAAGGTTCAACTATGGTAAAAGCTTCATTGTTAATGTCAAAGAAAATATTATCGGATGCGATAATCTTTAATCGACAATTAGTGCCTGTAAAATTAGGAACTATAAAGCTTTCTACACCGTCGTTCTCTGTGTTTTTAAGTACAGTATATGGGAAAGTAAAGCCACCATCAGTGGATAATAAAACATCCACATGACTACAATTTACTGGTGCAGCATCAGTATTTGCTACATCCCATGTGATCTCGTGTGCATTACCAACCTCAAGGAACTCATTTTCATCATTCATGTTTGTCATGAAAAATGGTCCAGCATTAATGGTCACATTAAAATCTACCGCGTCCCAATCTGCTAAACTATTCCCTGTCGGGCTTAGATCTCTAACCGTAAAGTAAAACTCTAGAGATCGTGAGTAGTCTATTAATACCTCCGATCTATCATTGGTATTATTAAGTATTTTTTCCAATGCTGGGAAATATCTTGTCGGAGATGGATTTGGAGGATATGATCTAAATGCTGGAGAATTACCAATAGGTACACCACATTCTAATAAACCACCATTATCATGTTGTTCCCAGCAGTACAGAAGTGCATCACCGTCATCATCGGTTGCTCTTCCCGTTAATTCGAACGGTGTAGAGCTAGGGATATAAAATCCATTTTCGTAATCTACAAATACATTAGGCACATGATTTCCAGTCGGAATTATCTCTGCACACATATTTCCATTTCCTACCTGAGAGAAAATATACATCTGCTCTAAAGAAGCAACATGGTAATAGTCATCATTTCCTGATGCTAAATTGTTAGCTCCAGCACAAACACCTGCATAAGACATAAACGTGTTTCCACTACAAGGCTCATAAGCTGTTCCAGTAGCTAATTGATCGGCAGATCCTTCACTACATAGTGACCAAGTGTGAGCTGCACCAAATTGGTGTCCTACCTCATGAATAGTTACCTGCACCATAAAGTTTGTTATGTTAGAATTACCAACACAACTTACTCCTGCACCTTTACTATTTCCACAAATAGAAGCTAAGCTAGCAACTCCAGCAATTCCATCTGTACAAACTCGATTAAATACGTGTCCAACATCGTAACTATTTATTCCTACAATAGAGTTTAGTACTCCAGTATTTTGTTGTAAAATCTCACGACCTAAATGCGCATCCGAGTAAGGATCTGTCGCTGGATCTGTAAATACAAGATCATCATTGTTTGCAATTAGCTCAAAAGTTATAGCTGCTTCTAGCTCCAAGGTTAAGTTTACTCTATTTGATCCCTGAACTATGCTTTCAATTGCTGCAGCTTTTGATCCTTTAATTTGACCAAATTCACCTGTACATGCCATTGCTAAACGGTACTTTCTTAACATCACTTCTTCTCCTGGCGTTCTTAGTTCATACTCACCATTTCCATAAAGATCCATTAACTCGCTAGCATCTTCGTGACCACCACAAAAAGCAACTCCTGCTGGTAATTCTTCATGATGATCAGACACATCATAGGTAATATAATAGTTAGGATTATTGTCGCTATAATTATCTATATAGATTTGTGTTGTTTCTGTTTTGATAGCAGCTCTTAAACCCTGTGGGCCATAATTAAACCTAGCGGCTAAATAAGGATTATCAATTCCCACTGCTCTAAATGACTTTATGTCTTGATATTTGGCAGCAAGTACTGGGTGCATTACTGGAGAATATACAGTCTTAAATCGTTCGATTTTGCCACCCGGCATTGGTAACTCTATAGTGATTCCACTCTCGATAGTTGTTCTTCTATCATCTAAAGGTGCTTTGTTTAAAGCTTGTTTAAATCCTTCGATATCTATTTCATAAATATCGTAATGATCAGGAATGATAGTTCTTTCAGAAAAATGAGCTTGGTTTAGGTTTATTTCAGTGATTGGTTTCCAAGCTATTTGACCGTAAGTCATGTTTAGAATAAAAAGTAGAATAAAAGTGTAGATGTACTTTATCATGATAATCAGTTTGATTTGACACAAATATAACAATTGAAAAAAAGTAAAGTGAGCTATTTATATATCAAGAATGACAAATTATCTAAAAAATAGCACGAATCGTCGCGTTGCCTAAATGAATCATCCGACTTTCGCCTGTTTTCCGACCATCATAATTAATATTAAGCTCTAAAACCTTTGTTAAGCGATTACTCATTTGGATTTGCCATAAGTAATTATTTCCCGCTTTAAGTCCTTCCAAAAGCTCAATAGAAATGAATGGATCTGTACTGCCATCATAACGCACATTTGCATATTCAAAAGATGCTCTAAACGAACTGGTAGCACTTCTTCGCCAGACCGTTTCTGCCTTCAGTCCTTGCGATAAAAAGTCCGCAAAATTGGCACTTATTGTATTCGTTTTTGAAGCATATTTGTAGCTGAGATTAAACCTTAATTTGGTGCCTTTGATATAACTAACTTTGGGTTCGATTTGGAGGAAATCTATGAGCATATCTCGTTCTGGATTTGCTTGAAATGTTCTTGTATCTTGACCAAAAGCTGAATTAATAAAAAAGTCCATGGATTTAATTGAAATCCTTAGTTGCTGATAATATTCTTCCTTATTTAATTGCTCGAAACCAAAGACTTGTGTCCGTCTATTAAATATATCTCGTTTTCCAACTTTTATATCATAATCAGGATTTCCTTGATTAAAATGTAAAAAGTGGTCTGTACTGGATTGGTAAATGATTAAGCTTGTATCTAGGGTTACTGGTTCGAATTTCCAAATAAACTGGTTATTATCATCCTGAAATTTTTGCGTCATTTTATAACGACTGGTCCAGAACATTTTTTCCAATACTTTATGACCTATAAATTTTGCGGTATCTGCAATAAATCTTTTAGGGCTAATAAACAGTGTTTGGTTAAACACTTCTTCTTTTGTGTCAATAAAGGTGTTGTTAAAAATAGCCACCTTAATGTATTCTCCTTGGTCGACAAAGTCAGCCTCCAAAAATTCATTGACTTGCTGAATAGAATCCATATTAATATCGACCCACCGATAAATACCTTCACCTTTCTGGACTTTTATAAACTGGTCTTCAAATTTGGCAGTTTGTCCACTATTATATTGAGCAAAAGTTGTCAGCTTTATCCCACCATTTAGCAAGTTTGTGTTGTTTTCTAACTTAGCTATGTATGTTTTTTTAGGGGTTTCTGTCCTTAAAGATGGTTCTAATACTTTAAGGTCTCTATGGATGACATTCCATTTAAAATTTATCCATTTTTTATTGGACCAATATCCATCTACACCATAATCTTGGGCTGCTAAGCTGTGGGTTAATTGGTTTTCTGAGGGGTTAAAATCATTTCTAAAGGCATAGCTAAAGTTTATGTCGAACTTTTCTGTTTCAGGGTAGGAGAGTATTGATCTATACTCTTCAAAATGGAAGCTAGTGGCAACGATTGAATCGTTTAATATAGCCTCCTGTAAATTAGTTTCAGTCAGATTAGACAGTTGGATTGACCAACTAGAATCTCTTTTACCTAAGAATTGTTTAAGCTTGAATGTTGGTCTAAAAAACGTGATTTGCTTATCCATATCTTCTGCCTGAGTTTGAGAAATATTCCAATTGACATCTGTCGTTTTCCCACTTTTTTGTCCGGTAAAACTGTGTTTAATGCCTTGGTATACAGTGGATCTGTTAAAGAAATCAAGCTGGTAATTAACTTCGCTTAGTTTTTCATTTTTGTAGCTCAATGTTGCCCCGCTAAGTATCTCGTTTCCAGTTGGCAAAGCTGGATCTACTACCCAATCTCTTGCAAATTCTGGGCTTCTATATGGGTTTAGCTGTTGGAAATATTGGTGTTTTATTTCCGAATAAATTTTAGCGTCTAACCATTGTTTTACAGCTTGTTTAACTTGGTTTGTGTCTTTTGTTTTTTTAGTGAGGATAAATCTTTTATCTAATTGACCAAACCAGGATATGCCAGTATTATTTTGATCATCAATGCTAGAAAATCGATTGGCGTCATTATGGTTAAGAACAAGTTCACTTGAAAAATTGACAAGTGAGTCATTTTTATATTGATTTCTGAAGCTTAAGTACTGATTAGACTTGGGTGAAATAAGGGGTTTGACAGGTTCGTAATCTCCTTGTCCTTCTCCTACATATTTGTAGACTCTTCCATTTGCATTAACATCTAAATCTATGGCGTAAGAGCCAAGATCGGTTCCAACAAAAGAAAAACTGGCTTCATATAAGGGCTCTCCTTGTTCTGGAGGAAAAACTAAGGTGTTGTTTCTTAAAGCATAGTAAAGCTGGCCTTCTTCTTCAGTATCAACTGTTGCAATGGATGTTCTAACTAATTGATTTGGGTTGTCTCCACCATTGGCTAGGATGCTTAGGTCTATAGAATCTAAATTTTGTAAGCCTGTTGCATTTTTATTATCCTGCTCTATATAGTAGTCGATACTATTTTTCCAGTGTTTTGTTTGGTAAGAAGAGCCTGCAGTCCCCACTGTTCGCAAATATTGCTGATCCGCAAATTCATATTCAACAATGATTCTTGTATTACTTGTTATGAGACAATTAATGGTAAACTGGATAGAAGCATTATTATAATCTATCACATAATCATTTTGAAAACCTCTAGTCAGTAATTCTCCATCTCGAAAGACTTTTTCAGTGCCAGATAAGATAACAAAAAAGCCCGCACCACCACTACCTTCTAAGCGATATGGTCCTTGGTTTCCTTCGCTGACTTCCAAAGTTTGCCTATTAAATTTACCTCGAGAAATGGCCATTGAAGCATAGTTTTCGATAGGATTTTCTTGTTTACCAATGTTGTTTATCGAAGAAAGTCTAACCCCTTTAGATTTTTTACTGTACTTGAGAAAATAGGGTTCAGATAATTGCTGAGTAAAATCTCCAGCCACAAGTTTTGTTTGCTTTTTCTGTAGCTCTATGTATACTTGTTCGAATTCTTGGAGTACCTGCGTGTTTCCTTCCGCCTGGATGGGTAATTGGTCATCAGTGATGGTGCCGCGTATCTTTAAGCCATCTCCTAAGTCACCTTGGAGCTGTAAATTTAGATTGGAGTTTAGCACTAAATCTTGGCTATTCCCAAGTGAGAATCCCCGGGAGAAGCTCCCCGCATAGTTTAAATTGTTGGATTGGATAAATCGATTGTTTTGTTGGTTTTTGGGAATGTCGTAGGCAATATATACTTGCTTATCTTTTGTAACTAGGCCATTCTGTTTTATCGTATTTAGAGTGTCTGAGATTATGTCAGGCAGTGTTCTAAAACTCAAAGTTGAGGGAAAAGGGGAACTAATACAATCTTCCAAGTTAGTGAGGTAAATGTTATTGTCTATTATGTCTATACAAGCCGCACTTATATTAATTGAATCGTTCTGGTTGGACAGAAAGATACTTTTGGGAATCGGGATCCCTTGGACGTGAATAGTTGTGTCTAAAAAATTTTTTTCAAAAAATATTTGTTGCAAATTATCCTGCCCTTCAAGGCTTGGATAAAACATAATGGATAGTAATAATATTTGTAATATATATTTAATAAAATTGAAATATTTATACGTATGAGATTATTTTACAACTCAATATAGTTTATAAAATATTTTAATATGAAACTTTGTGGCACAAAATTTGTCTTATTTTCTGCGATAACATAAGTTCTTTCATTAAACGTAAATATCTAATTAAATTGTGAGTCAAGGATTGAATTAGTTCTGGCCTTGAAACTATCATTAAATTGGCTATATTTACAGTCGGAAAACTTGATACTTAATTATAATCTGAGCGAACAAATTTTTTTGAAATGCAGCGGAAAGTGATCAGAGTAGTTTTTCCAGTCATTTGCTTGTTTTTTGCTATAACCCTCTTTGGGCAGGAAACTAGATCTTACGATGGCTATGGAAATAACATCTCTAACGATAAAAACTGGGGTAGTGCTAATACTCCTCTAATACGAGAATTGAGTTCTGTGGGTTACACAGACGGATTCGGTGCAATGGACCCAACATTGCCTCAACCAAGGCTTATAAGTACTTCAATTTTTGATCAGCCAAATAGCGAGGATTTTTTCGCGAAAGATAGCTTGAGCGATTATGTTTGGGCATTTGGTCAGTTTTTAGACCACGATATTTCCCTAGTTAGTTCAGGGAACGAAGATGTTTTTTTACAAGTTCCTATAGATGATAATACTTTCACTCAAGATATCCACACAACCAGAGATCAAGTAGTTGATGGGACTGGAACAGAGGTCGGTAATCCTAGACAATTTAATAATCAAATAAGTGCCTACATTGACGGTTCTAATGTATATGGCTCAGACGAAGTTAGAGCAAACTGGCTAAGAACATTTTCAGGAGGAAAGTTAAAAACTTCTGAAGGTGACATGTTGCCATGGAACACAGTAGACCATAGAACGTATAATTCTTCTATTGACCTAACAGCTCCACATATGGAGTCTCCAGCAGGATTTTCAGATAAATTATTTGTTGCAGGTGATGTAAGAGCAAACGAAAATTTAGTCTTACTCTCTATTCATACCTTATTTGTAAGAGAACACAATAGAATTTGTGATCAATTAGCACTCAATCACCCCACTTGGAATGATGAGCAAATTTATCAGCATGCAAGGAGAACAGTAATTGCACTTATTCAAAAAATCACCTACTATGAGTGGCTTCCGTCCATTGGGATTCGTTTAGGAGAGGAAATGCCTCATTACACTGGCTATGACGAAAATGTCAATGCTGGTATATTCAATTCCTTCTCAGCTGCTGCTTTTAGAATGGGACATACATTGATTGGTAATACTATAGTAAGAATAAACAATGATGGATCCATCTATGAAGATGGACATATTCCTATCAGATTTGCCTTTTTTAATCCAAAAGAACTAGCATTGACCACGAATGGTATAGATGTTTATTTCAAAGGTATGGCTACGCATGTTCAGCAAGAGATGGACTGCAAAGTAGTTTCTGGATTAAGAAATTTCTTGTTTGCACCTGAAGGAGGAACAGGATTTGATTTGGCTTCCTTAAACATATTTAGAGGTAGAGATAGAGGGATTCCTTCTTACAATACTATCAGAACGGATATGGGATTGCCAAAAATAAATAACTTCATAACATTAACAGGTGACGCGGATGAAGCAGCCCAACTAGAAGAGATTTATGGAGATATAGATAGAGTAGAGGCATGGGTTGGAATGTTAGCAGAAGACAAAATGCCTGATGCTATGATAGGAGAGGTGTTAATGGATATTTTAATCAGTCAATTTAAAAACTTAAGAGACGGTGATCGTTTTTATTTTGAAGACAACCAAAACCTTTCGATCTTAGAAAAAGAAGAAATATTAGATACCTATTTTCAAGATGTTATCATGAGAAATACGGGCATTTCTTTAATGCAGAAGAATGTATTTAAAGCGATGCCACACGAAGAAATACCTAGTGGACCTTTTATTACGCCCATTCACTTAGAAAGCATTATTTATCCGAATCCAGTGGATACAGATGAAACAACGCTGAAGTTATATTCTAATCAAGAGGGTGAGGCGCAATTATATTTGTTGAACTCAACGGGTCAGATTCTTAGGAATTATCAATATTCAGTTATTTCTGGAGATAATTTTATTCCGATTAACATAGGTTCTGATTTACCACGAGGTACGTATTTTGTGCAGGTTATTTTGAATGATCAGCATAATACAGTCACTTTATTCCGCGAATATTAATTCTCAATTTTAAGGTAGATTTTTTAAATAAAATGGCCCTCATTTTATTTGACCTAAATCGTATGTAATTCATTGAAATACAGTTTTTTAAGCATGGTACTATTCACTATGTAATTAGATGCAAAATATGTGTAGCGATTTTGGCATCACATTTGCTTCCTATTGTGCATAACGATACGAAACTAATTACA
>JAHDEC010000018.1 GCA_020629035.1 Saprospiraceae bacterium
TAATTATCAAAATAATCTAATTTAATAATGGTCAACTCTATTCAGGGAAGTTCAGTTAGATCTAAAACTGAGTTTTTAAAACTTATATAGCTCATTAAATTCATTTTTTCAAGCCTTTCTTTTTATTCTTTTTCTTAAAGACTATCATTCTCTTTTGATAATCTATTTAGTCCTGTCAAATTACAAAAACAGCTTTAAATAGCTTTCGAAGTTTCCTACAATTTAGCCCGTTTTGGGTCGCTTTTTTTCATTGATTTTCTGATTTCAGAGGTACTAATAGTGAGGTGTAAACCTTAGGTTAGATTATATATTAAAATATAAAAAATTCACTATATTTTATTGTGTTTTTTTAGCGAAAATACACATAAGCACACGGATATATTTGTCGTAAAATGCCTAATATCAGTTTAAAACAAATATGATATTATACATTGTGTAATTCTATTAAATAAACATATTTATACATTAAATAAATTTCATTTAAGACATAACTCACTGTATATCAACTATATATAAAATCTAAAATGATTACTACTTAAATTAGCTTAAATACCAATATTTATATATTTCCTTATCTAATATATAAAAAGGGCAGCTGAAACTAATCAGCTACCCTTTCTTTAAGTAAACCTTTACTTTTTTATTGCTTTACGATCTTTTTGACGAGTTGTTTGTCTCCCATTTTAACGCTCATGAAATAGATTCCAGGAGTTAAATGTGCAATGTCTATTTGTTGCTTTTGATTAGCTTCAATAATGATATCTGAAATCACAATAGAACCTTTTTCGTCCAAAATAATTCCTTTCCATTGTGCTGAATCATCAGCACTATTTAAAAGAATATTACAAGTAGATCTTGTTGGGTTTGGTGTTATTTCTAAATGATTATTGGTTATAGTCTTTATCAGTTTTATTACTTGAATATTACTGTATGACATTTCCCCATTATTATCGATCTGTTTAATTCTGTAATAGATGTCCTCATTAAGAGTTACATCAGCGTCTGTAAATTGATAGTTGTCATCATTCGTTGCATTCATTGTACCAACGATCCCAAAATCAATTCCATTTGAAGATCTTTCAATTTCGAAAAGATTAACAGATGAAATATCTGCTACGGCCCAATTTAATCTAACGTTTTGTTCTACCTGCTCTAAAGAGAAGCCTAACCAACTTGCTGGTAAAACACCTGGAACTAGACCTGCATTAATATTTGCTGTATGTTGGCCACATATGGTTCCGAACTGTTGGGTTGTATTTTGTCCATTGCTATTATCTACCATGCTTGAGGATCCTTCCTCTCCAGCGTATGGAAGCGTAAAGGCAAATCCGGCAGGCGGTGTAAATTCTACGTGATGTAATTGCATTCCTAAACCTGCAATTCTATATGATCCATCATTATCTGTATACGTTTCTTGTACCAGATGATTCGATTCATCGTACACTCTAATTCTTACATCTGCTACACCTTGTTCTGTACTTTCCATATTTCCATTACCGTTTTGGTCAAACCAAACACGGTCACCAAGCGTTGCTTCGATTAAGAAACCAGCTCCAATATCACATTTATCTGTTCCGCTAGTAATGCTAAATACATCTGTAGTACCAGGACCGTTAGCTCCCGTAAAGTCACTATCCACATTGTCATTATCTCCCACATCAGCAAGTGTTAGTGCTAATCCGTTTAAATCTGAGACAATTTTTAAGTAATAATCACCTGGCGGTACACATGCATTCCAATATCCATAAGTTCCAAAATCAGGATGAGTAGAAGTTGTTTGCGTACCAAACAATTCGAATTCACCCGTTTGGTGATGAGCTCTCCATATTTCAATAACTACTCCATTAATTCCTGTTTCGTTGTTATCACAGATATTGTTTTCATTTTTATCGAAGAACACTTTTTTCCCAATATTGGAACAAACAAAAAATCCAGCATCCAAATAATTCTTTACTTCACAGCCTGTGATAGTAAGGGTTGCTGATGTTCCAGGTCCATTACTTCCATCTAAATCACTATCTGTTTCTTCATCTCCTTGGTTCGGAACTGTGCTTTCGAAGTCTGCTGAAGGTGGAGACCAATGTAAATAATAGGTTCCTTCTGGTACTTCCACAAATTCATAAAATCCATTTTCATCTGTTATTGTTTGATCACTGATCACATTAGATGCGGTAAATAAGGTTACTTCTACATTTGCTAATCCAGTCTCATCAGGTCCCTGAACGCCATTTCCATTTGCATCTACCCAAACAAAGTCACCAATAACGCCACAATCGCCACAATCATCTAATTTCTTTGCTTCAGCAGTAGTTTCACATCCATTTATATCCGTTACTGTGACTGAATAGTCACCATTATCAACACCGACTAAATCTTCTGTATTGGCTGTAAAACCATCGGGACCTTCCCATGCATAACTATATGGAGGTGTACCCATTGAAATATTGATGTTGATGTTTAAAAATCTATTCATCACACAATCAACATTGACAGAAAAAACATTCGGATTACCTGCATCTTCTAATACTACCGTTTCCGCATCAGTACAATTATTACAATCCTTAACCATTACAGTATAGCTGCCAGCTGGGAGATTAGTAAAATCAGGTGATGCTTGATAGTTAGCTCCACCATCTACACTATATTCTATATTACATGATTCAGTATCTATCTCCTCACCAATAGCTATGCTGATTGATCCTCCATTGAGTCCATCACAAGTTGGTGCAGAAGCATCAACCGAAGAAATCATAACATTTGGTGTCTCGTTAACGGTATAATTACAAACATCCTCACATCCACCAGCATCAATGACTGTTACCATGTAAATACCTGCACCTAAGTTAGTAGCGCTATTTGTAGTTAACGAATTATCATGTGACCATGCATATGAGTATGGAGGATTTCCGTTTGAAGGATTTACTGTAATCGAACCAGTGTTTGATCCAGTACAACCAGAATCTGTTACATCAGCATCACAGAAACTGCTTCCATCGCAACAATTATCAAGGGTTACCGTCGCTGAGCCAGAGCAGCCTACCCTATCCGTAACAGTAACATTATAGGTTCCTTGAGGTACATCTACTAAATTCTCCGTTGTATAGCTCGCACCACCTGGACCTTCCCAATTATATTCGGTATCACCCTCTGTACCAGAGGTTAACATCAAGGTTATGTCAATATTTCCACCTGTTCCACATTCTGGAATAAGCATCATTTCGAGTACAGGCGTATTTACTAGTTGAGGAGCTTCAGATTTAAAGCAGCCATCACCATCCAATACAATAACTAAATAATCAGCTTCAGGGAGATTATCAAAAATACCTTCAGACTGAAACGTAAAACCACCATCAATACTGTAAGACAAATTTTGACTTTCTGGTGTATTGTTCTTTGGTTTTCCTGTTATTTCTAAACGTCCATTATCATTTTGACAAGACGGATTAAATTCTAATAATTCTTCGACTTCAACATCGGGTGGTGAAGTAATAGTAAAACTACAAGTTGTTGTATCACCATTAGCATCTGTGATAGTAACCGTATAATCACCAGCAGCTAATCCCATTGCAGAATCTAGATTTAGCATATCGTTATGAGACCACATAAAATTATATGGAGATGCCCCGCCTGTTGGTTGGGTTACAGCTATGCCTGCAGGAACATTGGAACAGGTGTTATTTACTTGAGTTTGATTACAATCTATTTGGGCTTGTAGATTAAAACCCAACATAAGCGCACAGATGATTGTGCATAAAAGCGACTTAGAACAATACATAAAAAATTAATTTTAGCGTTTGTTCAGGCTGGTTCTAGGTGCAAATATATGTAAAATAATTATATATATAAATTATTTTAATATAAAATAAAAGTGGACGGTTTATTCCAGCCACCTTCTTACTACTTTTAGCTGAAGGTTTCAATAAGTACCAGCTCGCTATAATAATTTGGCTTTCCTAAACCATCCAGCTTCGAATGATTGGATTCTATTTTGTCTATAGGAAAAATGCTCCTTAAATTAAGGTTACACATTTTTGCGAGTGGATAAATTGCTTTGGTACTAGTGAATGTCTTGTGGGTCTAAAAGGTAAACAGCTTTAAACTATTTTATGTACTCTTTTAGCATCAGAGCCCGATTTCTAAAGGGTTGTTTAGGGTTTTTTGTAATGGCGTCAAAGTAAATTTTTGCATTTTCCATTTTACCTTGGGAAAGGAAAGTATAAAATAGATACCACTCAGCGTTATTACGAATATTAAGGGCCATGGACTCTGTTAAATTGAAAAGCGTTTTTTCTGCTGGTTTGTAGTCCTTAAGTTTCATTTGGCAATTAGCTGCATATAACTGTAGGGTATCATTAGTCGGTTCGATATCTTGAAATAGCTTTAAAGCCTCTTGGTAATCTTCATTTACATAGTGTTTTAAAGCAAGTTTTAGATTTTCTTGTGATTCAATATTGCTTCCTCTGGCAAAGTCTACTGGAGGATAAGGAACGAAGTGCCTCTCTAAGTCGTTTGGTTTTTCATCTCCAGGTAAAATAAAGGGTAAGGAGGCACAAAAGACAATGGCTCCGATAGCTGCTATTTTTAGCAATCTTGGCCACATACTTTTTTGCTTGCCAGTGGATTCTATAGATGGTTGTAGATCTTTTTCTTTGCTTGGGCTTAGCTCAGTGCTACTCGACTGCTTTAATGCTTGAAGAAAATTCTTATCTGCTTGATCTTTTAGTATATCTAGACTTACACCGGTTGCCATTAGGGTTTTTCGAAAACCTGCGTCATCTAACCGTTGGTTAAATAAAAGTTGCTCCTCGGCAGACAGCTTGTCTGATAAATATTGCTCTATAAGGTGATGATCGTTAGACATTTATGCTTGCAATTATGGCTTGTAATTTTTTAAAACAACGGGATTTAGTTGTTTTTGCAACATCCTTTGATGCAAAGTTATATTTCTTGGCAATTTCTTCCATAGATAATTGATCAATGTAAAATGATACGATGACATTTTTACATTTATCGCCAAGTTGTTCCAATCCCTTTTGTAATGTAAGGTATAGCGTTTCCTTATATTCCAAGTCTTCAATAGGTGTATGTCCTTGAGTCTCAAAAAGTAAACCAATGGTTGCTTTTTTTGAGTTGTATCGTTGATTTTTTCTTAGAAGATTATTTGCAACATTTAGACAGATGCCAGTAATATAGGTTTTAAGGTTGCCATTATCTACCACCTTATTTGCAAGGAGATTATCTCTGAAAATTATGATGGCATCATCGTAAATTGCCTCACAATCATCATGGTCTAAATTTTTATGTTTACTTTTTAAAGTCGCAAGACAATAAGGCTTGAAAGAACGATACAGCTCAGTAAATGGAGCTAGATGATTTGAAAGCAGAGCATCACGTAAAGTCTTGATATCCAATGTGTGAAAATATTTGTTTAAATTAGTCAGATAATTTACATTTTGGGATTTATTTTATTTTTTACAACTTAACTTACACTATGAGATTATTCAGTTTAATATTAATTTTTTGCCTAGCATCCAGCATTACTCTAGCCCAATCAGTCCAAACTCATATTTCTGTCACTAGTTTTGGAGACACGAACTCAGATGAAAATTGTTTTCCCAGTCATCAAGGATACTTTGAACTTCCAATTCAATTTTATGCACCGAAAGATATAACTTTTATAAGTTCTTTATATTCAGATGTACCAGAAATTGTTTTTAAAGTTACAATGAACAATAATGTTCAATTTATCTCAATAGTTAATTTTGAAACTAATTGCGAACTTGTACAATATCAAGACCATACTGATCCATGCGATGAAGATTACAATTGTATGACAAATTTGATAATTAATGCCAAAGATTTATGTCAAGGTAAAGATGAAGAATTTGATGTTGATGAATTTGAAATTTGCTTAGGAACAATAATCTTTGATGAGGAGCAAGCAGAGTATATTTTCCAGGAAATTGGCATGAATGACTCTTGGATAAGTTATTTAAATACGTGTATTTCTGAAAATGAAAACGTAAGTTGCCTTTCAGAATCGATTAGTATTTGTTGTAATCCTTTTAACCCTGAAACTGACAATGATCCTCATGTAAACCCAAATGAAATACTATCTAGTGATAATTACGAAATAACTATTTATGATATCACTGGAAAAAAAATGTTTGAGGGTATTGAGAAATCAAACTATAAAAACTTAAATTTACCAAGAGGGATCTATATTGTTCATAAAAAGAATTTAAATAATTCGAAATTATCAATTCAAAAAATATATTTGTAATAGTTTTTTTAGTTTGTTTCTTTAAACCACTATTTACCACTTGCCAACAAAATATTTCAAAAGGAGAATATTATTTTAATTTGTCAGAAACACATTTTGAAGAAAACTTTGATTCGTGTTTATATTATACGGTTCTGGCTGAAAAGGAATTTCAAAAGGAAACAAATCACGATGGTTGTCTTAAAGCAAAAAACGGTATATTATCATTGGTGCTTTACAATAAAAACTACAAGGCAATTGATTCAATGGTATTGGAATTGGATAGCTATGTAACAAAATACTCTGACATTTTAAGTCCATGGATAAAAAGTGTGACAACTAATAATCTAGCTTCAATATATTTAAAAAAGGGAAACTATAATAAAGCAGTAAAATTATTTGATTTTGATATTGACAACTTAAATATCCATCAAATAAATGCTGGTTTACAGCTTGCAAAAACTTATGCAAAACTTGGGGATAGAGAAAAATCGCTCATTATTGTTGAAAAAATACTCAGTAAAAGAATAAAAGAGGAAAAATCTTTTTGGTTGTCTCTTGATTTAAAAATCTTTGGAGAAATTGAACAATTTTTTGGGAATTTTGAAGAGAGTAATGAAATATTTGAAAAAGCACTAGTCAATTTAGAGAAAGTGCCTCAATCAAATTTTGTAAAAAAACTAAGATCAAAGCTTGAATTGGAAATTCTAAATAATTTAGTTTATTTAAAAGAAAAAAACAAAATTGAGAATTGGTTGATAAAAAATAATCAATTTTCCGTGCCTGACCGTGCAGCTGAATTAAAACTTTTAATGTGTAAAGCAAAATATTTTAATTTCACAAAAATGCAGGACTCCTTAGAATTATACATTGAAAAAATCGAGAATTATAATATTGAGGTTTCAAATGAGGAAAACAATTTGAAAGAAGATTTAATGTTTTTTGAATTTTCAAATTATTTGGCAGCATCTAATTATGAAAAAATTTTGTCTAACCTAAAGTCCAAAAAATTTGATCAATTTTCTGTGAATTTCAAATTCAAAATTGTTGCATTATTAGCAAAAGATCAAAATTTAAACAAATCAGTAATTTCTCAAAGTGAATTATTACTAATTCTTGGAAAACTTCGGAAACAAATCAATAAATATTCTTATTTGAAATTTTGGGCTCATAAAAACAAAGAAACAATTAATGATATAATTGAAGGTTTAACTATTGGATATACAAATTCTGCTCTAATCCTTGCAGACGAAAACAAATCAAACATCCTTTTCGACGCCCTTATAAATGGCCAACATACCATAGAATCAGACATTCCAGACTCCATATTTTATAAACGTACATCCTTAATTTCACAAATAACCTTTCAGAAAAAAGCTAAAGCTGAAACAGATTCCACAAATATCGAAGCCATAGAATATCACGAAAGCAACATATTCAATCTAGAACACAAACTAAAACTGCTAGAAGATAAATACTTCAAAGCTGATGAGTACTTCGCTTTCGACACCATGCATATAGAAGAGCTACAAAATAACATGGCTAAAGACGAATTGATCATAGAGCACTTTTGGGCTGACTCCCTACTCTATCATTTCTACATTAACTCAGATACGATTGAAGTGGAAGTACAAAATAATGCCTACCTCATCGATTCGCTATGCACAAACTACACAGAACAAATTCAGCAACAAAAACCTGCGTTTAATCAAACCAGTAAAAGGATGTGCTCAGCACTGTTTTCAGCTAAATCTCCTTTCTGGAATAAGGACTATAAAAACATTACCATAATACCCGATGGACCACTCACAAAAATTGCATTCGAATCATTAATAGACTCAACAAACCAGTTTCTAATACAATCTAAAAACATATCCTACCAGTACTCCCTAAAATCAAAATACATCCTTGAAAAAGAAAAAAGCCATGCCGTTAGAGATATTTCAGCTTATGGCTACAGCGTAAACAATAAAGGACTAAATTTTAGCCGATCATGCAACTCTTTCGAAGAAGCAAGTCTCATCTGTGCTGAAACCGAAAAAAACAACATACTCGAGCTCTTCAACCAATCTAATCAAGATAAAACCATAAACAGCAAAGAAGAGTTTATTACTGCACTCAGCACAGAGCAAATTGTACACGTTGCCACCCATGCATGCTCAGATCTTGAAGACCCCGATATGAATCGTCTTTTCTTTGACGACGGACCACTAACCAGTCTAGAACTAAGAGATGCAGCAGCAAATGCTGAACTCGTTTCTATAAGTGCCTGTCACTCTGGTAGCGGTAAACTCTACTTGGGTGAAGGAAGTATGTCGCTCTCAAAAGATATCTTGTCAACAGGAGTCAAATCGACCATGGTAGGTTTGTGGACAATCGACGATTGTTCATCATTACAACTAACAAATTCCATTTACGAATACATTAAACAAGGTAACACCAAAGACTTTGCAATATCACAAGCCAAAAGAGACTATCTAAACACCGCTCATCCAGATAAAATCCATCCTTACTATTGGAGCAGTTTAGTCCTCATTGGAAACACAGACGCGCTAAATATTGCACCTCAAACTGCATGGCTTTATTACATTGCTGGTATTGTACTACTGATCGGCTTAGGCCTCTTTGCCTTTGGCAAATACCAAAAGCCTAACAAACCTGCCATTTAGCTTTAAACTTTGATAGTAAAAAAGAATGGCCTCCATCTCTTTTTTTAGTTAAAAAAAAACCTTAACTTAACTGCGCATATTTCCTATAGGTATAGCTCAACACACTTGTAATTTTAAAACTCATTAAAACCACACTAATGAACAAGTTTGTAATGCTCTTAGCCATTCTATTGTCAACTGGCAAACTCATTTCTCAAGTTGAACAATATACCAACTCAGAAATAGATTCCATATTTAAAACCGTAAGTCAATTCCTTGAACCCAATGCCATCGAATTGGATACCTTCCATTACACCAAGGATACCATTGGCCTTAAAAAAAAGGAAAAAGAACGCATCTTAAAAGAGGAAATATTAGAAGATGGTAAACAAAATGCGCTATTTACCATCTATAAAAAAACCAATCTGAAGAATGGCTACATTGATAAAAATATATTAGCGGATAGTATAGAAAACTACCATAATTTTGACACCTATCTGCTCGTAAATGATGACCTTGATAATTTCTTGGAACAAGGAAAATCAGATCCCCATTTGGTAGATAAATACAATCTAGCAGGCATAAAACAAAACTCTCTAATTCTAAAAAAACACATAAATGATATGATAGCAGAACGCTATTCCTTTTATGGTTTTACAAATACTTCTAAACAAGCTATCAAAAGTATTAATGTATATCATGATAATGATTACTTCATGTTCTCTGAAAAAAATAAGGATCGAGACTACACTGGAGGGTTCCGTTTTGAGATTACTACTGACTACCTAAAAATGAGAGCCATAAAATTTGCTTTCAATTATGATAAAATACTGAGCTATCAAAGCTTTTTTGTCGGTGGAGAAGGATACACACCCTACATCCGATTTGACACAACAGCATTAAAAGCTGACGGTGTACCTTTTAGGTTTAATGAAGAACAATCTTACTTTGATGACTACAGTGTAGACACAATTTCTAATTATTTACAAGTAAAACAAGAAAAAACAGACCGCCCTTTTGCCTCATACCAATACATAGGCAGAGCTAAGTATCGACTGCATTATAGAGGTCATATTCGATCCAAAAGTTATTTTAAATTGGGGTATATAGGCAAATCACTAGGCAGAGATATTCAAGCCATTCTGCATCGTGATTTTTTGTCTAAATCATTACGGGTATTAAACTGGGATCGACAGATTGCAAATGGAGGGAGGTTAACCTTCAATATTGAACATAAATTTGATTTTATGTTGTTTTCAAAAGGCAATACAGTCTTTAATAGTAAAAAAGTAGATCCTACTTTTCAAGATTGCGGCTATGCCCATTTCTATATTCCAGTAGAGGCTGCTATCGGGTTTGCTAATACACATTATGGCTTTGGTCTTGGCTTTGCCACCCAATACTTTATTCGAACAAGCGGATTAAATGATATAAGCTATTCTTTTAAGCCCATTAGAGATTATGACACCAAATTTAAAAGGTATAAGTACATTGGTCAATATTTTTCAAGGTTAGCAAGACACACAAACTTCTTTCTAGAATTAAAATCAAGGCATGTAATTCACAATTCTATGTTACACGGTTTTGGCTGGAGAAAAAAGCTTGAAGTAGATAGACTTGATGATGAAGCGTTCACTCCTTATTGGCTTACTAAAGATCAAACCAACAACCTACTCCATATGCTAAATATTGGCCTCAACTTTAGACTTAAGAAAATGTCTATTTATTATCATCAAACCAGATTCTTAAATAAAGAATTCGAAAAATTAGAAAACATCACAGGAGATCAATCTAATTACACAACACCCAAATTTTATGGATGGGGTCGCCTCGGAGTAAATGTCATTTTATAATCGAATAATATAAGATTATACTTAGCCTTAGATTGTTGCTATAATGCAAACCTATAAGCCCAAAAGAGCTATCTTTGTGCTCCATGCAAAAAGAAGTATCTATAGTAAACCGTAAGGCAAAATTCGAATACCAGTTTCTTCAAACATTTGAAGCTGGTATTTCTCTGCTTGGCACAGAAGTAAAGTCCATCAGGAATGGCAATGCCAACCTAACCGATGCTTATTGCTTGTTTAAATCTCCAACTGAGCTCATCCTAAAATCACTTTATATAGGCGAGTACGAAGCCGGAAATCAATTTAATCACGAAACTCGGCGTGACAGAAAACTACTATTAAGGAAGTCCGAGTTAAAAAAACTTCATAGGCGTACCACCGAAAAAGGACTCACTATAGTTCCCTACAAAATTTATTCAGCTGATCGTCGCTTACTTAAAATAGAGATAGCCTTGGCACAAGGTAAAAAATCCTACGATAAACGAAATTCTATTAAAGAAAGGGAATCTAAACGTGATTTAGATCGATTAAATAAGATGTACAGCTAAGGCTGTACATTCTGGAAAACTTCTTTGAACACTAATTACTTAAGGAAAGTATACTTATAACCAAGTGAAACATTCCACTGGTTAAATTTATCTCGATTAGGACCAATAGCAGTGCTGTTTAATGACTGCTCGTATGAAGGTCTTAGAAACAAACTTCCGTACTTTCCAAAACATCTTTCTAAGGAAATACCAGACGTAAACCTCCAAAAGTTATTAGACCTAAGGCTTGCCAAATCTATTTGAACATCGACAGCAGATGCTTCCGACTTTTCACCTTTATTTTCTACTTCTTTATGATCTATTCTCACCATGCTAGTAGGATAATCGGTTTGCCTAATCCACTGATAACTAAATCCACTACTTGCTGTTAATTTCCAACTATGATTTAGGTTCATCGTATACCCAAGTTGCATTGGTACCGATAAATAATCATAACGGATTTGATCCAATGATTTGATAAAATAAATCTTGGTGTCTTCGTTTCCGAAAGTATCGATTATTCCTGTTGGTTCATATTGCATGCTGCGTTGAGAAATCCCTGTGGACAAACCAAATTGTCCATAATTTACCTGCAATAAGACACCTTGTGATCGAGCACTACCCTGCTGCTCATAAGCATCAACATCAAAGGTAGGATCATAAGGTGTTAAAACGGTAAACTGATCAACCCCTGTTTCTAAAGCCAAACTTGCTGTCCATCCACTAGGATTACAATCGTCCAAGACCTTTTCTTTTAATGGAGAAAAATCGCTAGCTAATTTTATGGTTGCCCGCTCATCTTCTTCAGAAACTAAGGCCATTAGGGCTCCATTGTTCAATGTTGCTATACTAAGCCTAGATCTATCTTTAGATAAAACAGATTTAGAAGTATTTGTAAGATTCAAAGCAATATCATCATTAGTCGAATAACTACTTGACTCTATGCTACTTAATGTTTCGCTAGCAAGCGTTTTTGCGTTATTCTTAGATACATTGGCTAGAGGCTTATTGTTTGCTTCGTTGTTGCTTATTTGGCTTAGCATCACTTCGGCCACTCTAGTTTGAGCAACTGCATTATCAGCAGTAGTTTTTCCCTCATTTTCTTTTATAAACTGACTTGACTCTGGAGATTGACTCTGTAATTCACTTAGCTTATTTAGAGGTTTTACTTCACTGCTTAGAGCAGCAGTTTTATTAGTTTCTACACTCGCCATTATTTGTTGTTCAGCAATGGTTACTGGTTGCTTTGACCATAAGTAGTTAAATACATTATAACTAGTTAATAACAGGGCAAACATGCAAGCTATTTCTAAACCTTTAATGCGTAAAATTGAGCCTTTCAGATAAGCAATTTGCTTAAGTCGCTCTTGTAAAAGAATCCAGTGTTCAGAAACATAACTTCTTCGATGATTATCAAGTGTTTCTGCCACTTCCTCATCGAAATTTGAATCTAATTCTTTGTTTAGTTTTTGTGAGAAGGCATTCCAGTCTGCCTTTCCTTTTTCGGTATTGGCTACCTTTTCCTTTATTAATTCATCAAAAGATAGATCTGGGCTTTGTGCTGCGGCTAATTTATCTGCAAATACGGCCCAGTCTGGCGTTCCAGCAGTATGATTTTGTAATGCATCATTAATCGCATGATCAAATGTTCCATCGGGCGATAGAGCTTCTGTAAGTTTGTCAGAAAATACTGGCCAATCTGGGCTCCCGGTAGTATAATCTTGCAACTCAGATTTGATATCATTATCAAAACTTGCGTCTAGATTCGCAGCTGCCATCTTCTGAGAAAACACATCCCAGTCAGCTGGCTTATCAACGCGATGCTGATCTAGCTTGTTTTTTAATATGTCGTCAAATCTTTTATCTGCCATTTGGCTTTTATCTTCTGTTAAACATCGCCTTTAGTTTTCCTCGGGCTTTAACTAAATTAGATCTCGATGTACTTTCTGTTATCCCTAAATGTACACCTATTTCTTTATGGGAATATCCTTCGATGACATACATGTTAAACACGGTTCTATATACTGGTGATAATTTTTGTAGACCAGCAATAATTTCATCTGCTGACATATGACTTACCACATCATGTTCATTATTATGTATATCGTAAACATTATCTATATCTTCTGTTCTTCGACGTACTTTCTTTCGGTATAAATCTATAGCAGTATTTACGATGACGCGTTTTATCCAGGCCTTGAGGGAAGTACCGACTTTATATTTAGATATGTTTCTAAATACTTTTATAAAACCATCGTGTAGTATATCTAAGGCTTCATCCTCATCGTCTGCATATCGCAAACATACTGGCAACATCATAGAATAATGTTCCTCATATATCTTTTGCTGTGCCCACGATTCTTGTCGTACACATGCTTGGATAAAATCCTCCTCAGAAATTCCATGTTGTAATGAGTAATCCATTGGATTTAATTTTGGTATATCCTTTAGACTTTCCTTTGCTAAAGAAGTACACTTAATTAACGCCCTCTTAATTAAAATCGCTGCTTCTTAAGATAAATTTAATAGACATTATAGATTCAGTCATATTTATCTCCTTTTTTGTTTTGTCCAATGTCGTGATCAGTTATATTATCTTTTTATCTGATATGTTTATATTTGCATCTAAATCAGGTATTTATAAATCTAATTATGAGTAACATTATCAATATCCCCTTAGATAGCAACGAAGAAGGCAATTTAGTTACCCTAGAAGGCATGTATAAGGAATATTTCCTTGATTATGCTTCTTATGTAATTTTAGAGCGTGCCGTTCCTTCGATCTTTGATGGACTTAAGCCCGTACAAAGGAGAATTTTACATTCCTTGAGGGAGAAGGATGATGGTCGCTATCATAAAGTTGCCAACATCATTGGACATACTATGCAATATCATCCACATGGTGATGCAGCAATTGGTGATGCTATGGTCAATATCGGGCAAAAGGACTTACTCATAGATCCACAAGGTAACTGGGGAGATTACCGAACAGGTGACTCTGCTGCTGCTCCAAGATATATAGAAGCTCGATTAACCAAGTTTGCTTTAGAAGTGGCCTTTAATCCGCAAACGACCGAATGGCAAATGTCCTACGATGGAAGAAACAAAGAGCCTATTAATCTTCCGATGAAGTTTCCCCTGGTTTTAGCCCAAGGTGTTGAAGGTATTGCAGTAGGATTATCTACAAAAATTCTCCCGCATAATTTCATAGAACTCCTTAAAGCTTCTATCGCAACATTGAAAGGAAAAAAAGTAAAAATCTACCCTGACTTTATGACGGGTGGAATGGTAGATGTTTCTGAATATAATGGTGGAAAACGAGGAGGCAAAGTCAAAGTGCGTGCAAAAATCGAAATCATAGACAAAAATACTGTAGCTGTAAAAGAGCTTCCATATGGAGTAACAACTACATCGATGATAGATTCGATATTGAAAGCTAATGAAAAAGGGAAAATTAAAATCAAAAAAGTATTTGATAACACAGCTAAAGAGGTAGAAATACTGCTTGAGTTACAATCTGGCGTTTCACCTGACTTAACGGTAGATGCCCTATATGCCTTTACAAATTGCGAAGTATCTATTTCTCCTAACTGCTGTGTAATTATCGATAATAAACCGCACTTTTTAAGTGTGCAAGATATACTCGAAATTTCGACGGACCATACTAGAACTTTACTTGGTATGGAGCTAGAAATAAAGAAAAACGCCCTTGAAGAAAAATGGCACTCCGCGAGTCTCGAAAAGATCTTCATAGAGAATAGAATCTATCGCGACATTGAAGAAGCAGAATCATGGGAAGAAGTACTTACAACCATAGAAACAGGTCTTAAGAAATACGTTTCGACTCCATCAGAAAAAACCAAAGCTGGAGACAAAAGACTTAAACTTCATCGAGAAATAACGGAGGATGACATTGTGAGACTTACCGAAATAAAGATTAAACGTATATCAAAATACAACACCTTTAAGCATGATGAAATGATTAAGCAGGTGGAGGAAGATCTGAAACAAGTCATTTATGATTTAAATCACCTAACTGATTTCTCTATAAACTACTTTGAAAAGCTATTGGCTAAATATGGAAAAGGAAGGGAAAGGAGAACAGAAATAACCACCTTCGAAAGCATTAAGCGTACTGCAGTAGTTGCGAAAAATGCAAAACTCTATGTTAACCGTGCGGAAGGATTTATAGGTTCAGGAAATAAAAAAGACGAATTCGTTTGTGACTGTGCAGATATTGATGATGTAATAGCCTTCACTAAGGATGGTAAATTTCAAGTCGTAAGATTGGATGAGAAAGTCTTTATTGGAAAAAATATCACTCATGTAGCTGTATGGAAAGCAGGTGATGATCGTACAACCTATAACCTGGTATATGTAGATGGAGCTACTGGCATAACCCGTGCAAAACGATTTAATGTCTCAGCCATAACCCGTAATAAACCCTATGATTTAACCAAAGGAACTAAAGGGTCTAAAGTCTTATACTTCACCGCTAATCCAAATGGAGAGTCAGAAGTACTCAATGTCCAATTATCGCCTGGGTGCAAAGCCAAGAAAAAAGTATTCGAATTTGACTTTGGGGATATGGACATTAAAGGCAGAGGTTCACAAGGAAATATTGTAACTAAATATCCAGTAAAAAAAGTAAGCTTCTTAAGCAAAGGAAAATCGTCATTAGGCGCTATTAAAGTTTGGATGGACGAAGTATCCGGCAGATTAAACAAGGAAGAAAGAGGTATCTTTTTAGGGGAATTTGATACAGGAGATGACTTAATTGTACTTCTGAAATCTGGAAGTTATATGATAACACCTCTGGATTTTACCAAAAAGTTTGAGGCTAACAACGTTCTCGAAATCAACAAGTTTAATGAGCAGGTGGTAGTTAGCGCTTTCCACTATATCCCATCCAAGGATTGGACAATGATTAAGCGGTTTAACATCGAGACCAACAAAAAAGGCCAAGAGTATAGCTTTATCAGTGAAGAAAAAGGTGCTAAATTATATGGAGCAACACTACAAGCAAACGCTAAAGCTATCTACACCTTTAAAGATGGACGCAAAAACGAAAAGGCTGATCTAATGATCGATGAATTTATCGATGTAAAAGGATGGAAAGCTCTTGGCAATAAATTTAGAGATGGGAAGCTAGTCAAAGTGGAGTTTGAAAAAACAACCCAGCAAGCAACTGCTGGCGCAGACGACAAGGGAGATGACTCCTTTAAAGCTGGAGATACCATAGAATTAGATTTCTAAACAAAAAAGGGCAACACGTTTAATGTTGCCCTTTTTTATTTTGCTGAGTTTAAGCTTAAAACTTAAAACCAGCTGTAAATATCAAATTAGAAATTCGCTGCTCAGTCGTTACGACCTGATTTCGCTCTATGTCTAATACTCGATATGGCAAATATCCAGCCTCTGTATTTCTAATTCTATAGGCTACATCTAAAAAGAATTTATCACCTCGCAATCCGCCACCTAAACTATAGGCAGAACTAAATCCTTCGTCTAAATCATACGCAGAAGCATTGAATGCAGTTCCAGCTCTTACACGTACTTTCTTATAAGCTAACTCTCCACCCAGTCTTATATTTGCTCCATTGGTAAGTTGCAAAGCGATATCATTGTTTACTTCATTTTCGAGTTCAGTATCATTACCTCTGTAATCAAGTTTTCCGACACTATAATCTTGATATTCTAAATCAGCATTTACAAAAGCATTTAGCTCATCTCCTAATCTAAAAAGACCTCCTACACTGATATTCGTTTTCCAAGGAGTTGTCACTCGGTAATCAAATGATCCTAAAGGAGAAATATATGGTTCTGGGCTTGAGACTAAAGTAAAATCATACACCATTTCTGTTTCATACTCATCTTCTAACGAAATCAAACTTGGTGACTGAAGTGAAGCTCCTAGTCTTAAAAACTTGAAAGTATATTGGGCTCCAACTTTTAAGTTAATACCAGTTCCCGAAGTATTTAATTGCTCTACATATTCTAAGCTATTAAATAATTCTATTTGATCAGTTGGATCCCATTCGGTATAGACTTTAGTTTCCGTAAACGAGACAATAGGAATACCTAATCCTACACCAACATTTAGGTTTTCATTATATTTTCCGCCCCAAGCTATATTCAGCTCACTCATGCGTCCTTCTCGATTAACGGTTTGCATTTTATCTACAAAAGCCAAATCCGAAATATCACTATCGTATTGCAAATCTTCGTCATCATCAAAAATCGCTGATGTAAAATAGGCTGGATAAGCTTCAAAATCATCAAGACTTTCAGGAGTTCGCCCATTAGCTAGTTCTTTAAAACGTTCAGTAATACTACCCTGAGTAAATCCTTCATATTCAAAAAACTCTGTGTAGGAAGCTAATCGATTAAGACTTATAGCAAAATTGGATGTATTAAAATCAGACTGTCTAGGACTTCCTGTAAACACAATACCAAGATTATTGATACTGAGTAGTGAATTTTCATCTCTGGTTAATGCATTTTCAGGTAGTTCATTAAGATATGCATTTGTGCTAACTGAGGAAAAACCAGGACTAAAAGTTATTTCTGCTTTTCGGTAGTCTCCTAAACCGGCCGGATTGATACTAAGTACTCCGAGATCTCCTCCCATGGCTCCAAAAGAACCACCAACTCCAGCAACTCTTGCGGTTGAGATAGGTTCGCCAGTACTCATTCTAACTACTTCACTAATTCCTTGCCCATACGCCAAAGCCGCTGTAAGGCAAAATAGGATACTAAATGTGAATTTTTTCATGTGTTAAAAGTTTGTTCGTTTTCCAAAAAGAAAGGGGTTAAAAATAACATTTAACCCCTTTATATTTCTTAACTACAGCTGTAATTTCTAGTATTACTCTCCTCCTCGCTTGCTTGAACTTCTACTTGAACTTCTGCTTGAGCTTGATCTGCTAGAAGATCTTGAAGGAGTGCTACTCTTAAAAGAAGAGCTGCTTCTTGATGAAGACCCGCTTCTTGTGGAAGAACTTCTTCTTGAAGAAGATGAACTTCTTGTTGAAGATGAGCTTCTACTTGGAGTACTACTCTTATAAGATTTAGATGATCTTGAAGAAGAAGACGGCTTAGTACTACTTCTTCTTGATGACTCATTTCTATAAGAGCTCTTTGGGCTTGTATTACTTCTACTTGAATTACTTCTTTCGTAACTATTGTTTCTGTAAGACTTACTTGAAGATCCTTTGTATGCATCTGACTTAGATGTAGCTCTATAAGAATCTTTACTTTCTGTCTCAGGTCTTGTCGATCTATAAGACTCAGTTTCCGGCTTAGTAGTTCTTTCACTTCCGTAGGTTCTAGCTTTGCTAGTGTTTTCTACAGGTCCGTTTTCACCCATCATTACTCGACCTTGAGCTGATGCAGCCTTATCTGTATCTCTACTCGGAACACCCGTTGTTGTAGAAGGATTACCTTCATACCTTGGTGATTTCTTTACTCCTTTAGTAGAACTTGACGTTGAGCTATTCCCTCTTGCGCCATAGTAAGTGCCGTTTCCATTTCCATTGGAATATCCATAGTTGTTAGAATTTCCAGCCTGGTAACCACTGTAATACCCATTATTAAATCCTGAGTTAAATCCATTGTTGAATCCACCATAATATCCACCGTAGTAGCCACCATAATTTCCACAATATCCATTGTTCCAAGAATTACCCCAAGGACTTCCCCATGGATTACCCCAAGTGTTGTATGGATTGTAATAACCGTAGTAATTAGGTCTGAAACGTCTGTTGTTAAAGTATGGATTTCCTACATGGATTACTATGTTAGGTCCAAAGAATGGATCATAGTAAGGATCGTAATAATTATATCCATTAGAATAAAAGAATGGGTCGTTATATACTGAAGAATAATAACCTATACCACAATTACTTCTTCTATTAAATCTTCTTATTCTACTTGAGTAGTAATAATCATCGTAATCTTCATACTCGTAGCTATCACTGTAACCGTCATAACTTTCGTAATCATCATACTCATCATAGCTATCATTTGATGCCGTTGTGTTGTAATTGTTGTAATCTTCATCAGGATTATAATAAAGATCATCAAATTGTGCAACAAGGTTGAAGCTAACTAATAAGCTTAGGATGGAGAAAAAATATTTAGTTTTCATAGTATTAAGTTTTATCTATTAATTCTTACAACACCAAATTATTACTTTTGTGCCATATAAACCGTTAAAACATTTTTAATAAGTGAAATTTATAGTTAAAGAATATTAACAATAAGCATTTTAACACCTATTACTACATAAACAAGACCAAATAATGGCAAAAGAAATTACAGATAGATCCGAGAATTATTCCCAATGGTATAATGATATTGTTAGAAAAGCAGGACTTGCGGAACATTCAGCCGTAAGAGGTTGCATGGTTATTAAGCCTACTGGTTTTGCAATTTGGGAAAAAATTCAATCACAGCTCGATAGCATGTTTAAGGAAACTGGTCATATAAATGCTTATTTCCCGCTCTTTATCCCTAAAAGCTTTTTGAGTAAAGAAGCAGAGCATGTAGAAGGTTTTGCCAAAGAATGTGCCGTAGTGACTCATCACAGATTAATGAATAACCCAGACGGTCCCGGTGTAGTAGTCGATCCAAGTGCAAAATTAGAAGAAGAGCTTATTGTAAGACCTACGAGTGAGACCATTATTTGGAACACCTATAAAGACTGGATAAAATCATATCGTGACTTACCTATTTTGATTAATCAGTGGGCCAATGTCGTTCGTTGGGAAATGAGAACAAGACCGTTTTTAAGAACTGCTGAATTCTTGTGGCAAGAAGGTCATACCGCTCATGCAACTAAAGCAGAAGCTATTGAAGAAGCTCAACAAATGCACGAAGTGTATGCACGCTTTGCAGAAGATTATATGGCTATGCCAGTAATTAAGGGTGCTAAATCCGCAAACGAACGTTTTGCAGGTGCCTTAGAAACGTATACTATTGAAGCCTTAATGCAGGATGGTAAGGCTTTACAAGCAGGTACTTCACATTTTCTTGGGCAGAATTTTGCTAAAGCATTTGAAGTAAAATATCTGGATAATAATAATAAAGAGCAATTTGTTTGGGCAACATCTTGGGGTGTTTCCACTAGACTAATTGGAGCCTTAGTTATGACTCATTCAGATGATGATGGTTTAGTACTACCTCCTAAATTGGCACCACTACAAGTGGTTATAGTACCTATTCCTAAACCAAATGGTGTCATCTTAGAACATGCAGAGAAAATTGTAGCTGAACTAAAAGCTAAAGGAATTTCTGTTAAAATTGATAGAGATAAGAAAAATCGTCCAGGATTTAAATTTGCTGAATATGAAATGAAGGGCGTTCCTGTCAGAATTGGACTTGGTATGAGAGACATTGAAAACAATCAAGTAGAAATTGCAAGAAGAGACACAAAAGAAAAGACTAATGTTCCTATGGATGGTTGTGCAGACTATGTTGCAAAATTATTGGATGAAATACAAGACAACTTATTCCAACGAGCAAAAGCATACCGCGATGATCATATCACAGAGGTAGACAGCTATGATGCCTTTAAAGAGGCTTTGGAGCAGAAAGGTGGTTTTATTAAAGCTCACTGGGATGGAACCACAGAAACGGAATTAAAGATTAAAGATGAGACAAAAGCTACATTACGATGTATCCCAGAAGATGATGGAGGAGAAGGTAAGTGTATTGTTACCGGCAACCCATCAAAGCAGAAAGTGATTTTTGCTAAAGCTTATTAATGGACAAAAAACATGTAGTAAAAACAGAAAAATAGTAGCTTAAAAAAATAAAAAAGGGCTCCTCAAAAAGGAGCCCAAATTTTTTCCTGCTATTATCTCCTCTCATGGTTGGTAAGGATCACAGATAAAAAACTTGAAAAAATTTAAAAGGATCTTATACTACAAACGTATAAAAAATTTCTTTCATATGGAAATAATGCTAAACTTTCATTTGTTTATAAATAACGAGTGATTATATTTGCGACCGCTTAACAGCCATGAGCATAAAGAATGCTCAAAAAAAAGGTGAGGTGGGTGAGTGGCTGAAACCACCAGTTTGCTAAACTGGCGTACTGGGAAACTGGTACCGGGGGTTCGAATCCCCCTCTCACCGCCAGAGAAAAAATAAACAGGGGTGTAGCGCAGTCCGGTTAGCGCACTTGGTTTGGGACCAAGGGGTCGTAGGTTCGAATCCTATCACCCCTACTGTTTGAAGACCGTCAAAATGGAAACATTTTCGACGGTCTTTTTTTTAGCGATTTTCTAAAGGGTCGTTTAATGTTGTTTACACTTAACTATAAAAGAATTAAATAATCTCTCCTTTTGCAACTATCTATGATTTCGGAATTCTTTCTTTTTGTTACGACTGTAGTGAATTAGGTGCATCAATAAAATAAATTTACTGTCTTCATTATTTAGGTCTAGTCCTTTAAATGTGTCAATCAAAGAATTATGTGCAGAGAAAGTTATTTCATGAAAAATCTTATATTTTTCAACATACGTACCTAACCAGTCATAATCAGATTGCTTAGTCAAATTAGTTAGATAATCTAAGTAGGACTCTGTAAAATACAACCTATCATGATCTAACATTTCGCCTTTTACCATTTGGCAAACCGTATTTTCTACAAAAAAAAGAGCCAAAAGATTTTCTAGATTTTGATTTTCAAAAAATGGTTTATCGAAATCAATTAGATATGCTCCTTTTTCAGTTAAAAACATTTCTACTATTTCCCTGTAGCATTGCTCTATACTTTCTTTTTCAGTACAATTATTCTTTTCCCAAAAAACAAGCAGTGCATTATCTTCACTCTCCTCAAGTTTATTATCACAATTAGATAAAAACAAAATGGCTATTAAGAGTAAAAAAATTGTTTGTATTAGCTTTTTCACAACTTGCTCATAAGTTTCAATTTTACAATATCACTTAAAGATATTTTACATAATAATACGTCTTTTAAATCATCCCTCAATATAGGACATGGTTTATTGAAGATCTTGTGACATCATCGTATTAGTGTTCCTTAAACCTTTTGCTGCTTGCTGACTAGAAATGAAATTGCCTAATCACGTAATTTTCACATTAATAGTTAAAACTTTTTCGATTTTTCTATACCGAAATGGTTGAAGTTAACTCACGATTTATTTTCACGAAATAAATTAAACAATCAAATAAAAATAAACTCATCTGCAATACTAAAGCCACAAGCCTAAAAGTTATATATTATATTCAATCAAAACATCTTCCCTTGAACCCACAACCAGAGATTTCTGTCATTGTTCCAATATTTAATGAGGAAAGCAACATTGAAACACTTTACCATCGATTAAGCACAGTCTTAGCATCTTCTATAAAGTCTTACGAATTAGTGCTGGTTGATGATGGAAGTATAGATCGTTCTTTACATCTAATTAAACAATTAGCTTCTGTAAAACCTAGCATAAAATACATTTCCTTTTCTAGAAATTTTGGTCACCAAAAAGCTGTCTTAGCTGGGCTCAATAAATGCAGCGGCAACTATGCTGTAATCATTGATGCTGACTTGCAAGACCCACCTGAATTAATTCCAGCACTCTACGAAAAAATAAAAACTGGATACCGAGTCGTCGTAGCTAAACGAAACAAAAGGGAAGGCGAAACATGGCTTAAGAAAATAACAGCTAAAATGTTTTATCGATTTTTTGATAAAATGATTGATTTTAATATCCCGCTAGATACTGGAGATTTTAGAATTATGGATCGGAAAATCGTAGACGAAATTAACAACATGCACAATCGTAACATCTTCATTAGAGGCCAAATAGCTTGGCTAGGATATGATACTGGTTTTATAAGTTACGATCGTGACAAACGATATGAAGGAGAGACAAAATACTCTTTGAGTAAAATGATAAAATTTGCCTTGGATGGAATCATTAGTTTCTCTTCAAAGCCATTAGTATTTATAACTAGAATGGGCTTTTTTATGTTTTTTGTTTCTATCTGCATTGTTCTTTATGCACTTATATCCCATTTTATTCTACAAAAAACCATTACCGGTTGGACATCCCTTATTATTGTGATTTCTATTTTTAGCAGTATACAACTTTTATCGCTTGGCATCATTGGAGAATACCTAGCCAGAATAAAAAACCAAGTTCAACAGCAAGCACATTATGTAGTACAAGAATCTAACATTACTGATTAAGTAGCAAAAAATCGTGGTCTAGTATTTTCATGGACCATAAAAAATCAGTATTTATTTTTGCTAAATGCCTATTAGTCATTGGCCCCCATGACAAAACATCACACTGATGTGCTAAGATGAGATCTTCTGAGCCTTTATAATTATACACTTGATGCAAAGTCCGTTTTTCACAATTGTTCTTGCCGAAACCATCTAAATCAACAGCATAAAAAAAGCCAAGCATAAACAAGCCAAAAATACAACTCTTTAGACCTATTTTATCGAAATTAATCCAGCGGACTATGCTGCTCACAAAAAATAAAAGCAATAAAGCACTGGTCAATATATAGGTATCTCCACGTATTAATAAGGGTCGGTAATCTCTCACACCACCAAGCGGTAATAAAAGCGTGTACGTTAGTACTAAAACCAGTATAAATAAAAAAAGCTTAAATAAAGGATAAGCAGTACTAGAGCGATTATTAACCAGCGAAACAATCAACGTGAAGACCATTAACGGCAAAACAATAACTCCTTTAAAAAAATACTTAACTAAGCCAGCTCCTAATGCTGCATATCGCTCCATGAGTGTCAGCGTAGCACCACTGTTTTCATTATTAAACAAACCTAGGTAATAAGCATATAAAGAACTTACTATCATAAAAATCAGCCCTTTAAAATAGCTTGACTTTAAGATGGTTATAACCGTCCGAAAATCCTTTTTTCTCCATGACAGTATAGACTCAACAAATACAAAAGATCCGATGGACAAAATGATTAAAGGTGGCTGTATTGGACTGGATTGTGGCAAAAGAACAGCAAGCATAATCAATCCAATTAGTTGGATTATTCCTATATCTCTAAATACACCACTTATTAGGAAACGCAACATTGGGCCAAAAAAAACAAAATACCCTAAGAGTGGTAAGGTGTAATACATGGTGTAAACTGGAGAGTTCATAATCATGATAAAATCAGGAGAAAATCGACCATTTATAAACAAGGCCGAACAAAAGGTAAACGCAATAAGCATCTGAAACTTATGACCCAATGAAGCACAGGCAATTCGGCTAATAAGGAAAGCTAAACCTAGGTGGGTAAAAAATTTCAGCATGGTAATACCCATGTATAAGCTTTCTACTGGGTGAAGAAACCATCGAAAAAACGCACTGGAAAGTCGTATGTAATGATAACTAAAAAAATGAGCAACAAATCGACCCGACCCACTATAACCTTCTCCAGTGCTAAACATCTTAAAGCCAAATGGATCAGCCAAAACACGGGAATAATGACTACCAGGTAATACTATGCTTGCTAAATCTCCATCTAGTGTTTGATTCCAATATTGACAAAAAGACACGATAAGATCTCCTACAAGGAGAATAGCTAGAATAGATATTAAATACTTACCAAATTTCACAGAATAGGCTATTTGAACACCTTGATAGAATATTAGTTGTTTAGGATAAATTTAGTCATTGTGAGCTGTAAAATTATCCAAATAATAATTAAACATCAAGATAGTGTCTAGTGCGACTACTTAAAAGAATTTTACGCGACCAATAAGAAAATAATTAATAATTATCTTCACCTATCTAAACGCAATTACTATGAGAAAACTTTTACCACTTATTTTACTAAGCTTTTTTACTAGCCTTAACGCCCAAACCTTGCACCCTACCTGCGACGGAAGCCGTTATTTAGAAGAGGTTTTTGATGAAGTAGATGTTACTACCGATGTGCTTTTTGGTGTAAATACAACCATAGGCGGAAACGAAAAAGAATTATTGATGGATGTTTATTATCCAGTAGGTGACGAGGCTGAAGCTCGGCCAGTTGTTTTAGTTGCTTTTGGAGGAAGTTTTATTGGCGGTGATAAAGAGCAGCTTGGCTGGATGTGCAGAGATTATGCAAGAAGAGGTTTTGTGGCCGTTACCATTGAATATAGATTGTATGATTTACCACTTTTTCCCTTACCAGAAACTGAGGATATGCAAAATGTGGTTACCAAATCAGTCGGTGATATGAAAGCGGCTATTCGATATCTAAGACAGGATGCAGCAACTGATAACTTGTTCAAAATAGATCCTAACTGGATTTTTGTAGGTGGAGTCTCTGCCGGAGCCATTTGTGCACTCCATACGGCCTCGATGGACGAAACAGACCCTTATGATGAGGTCTTAGATAGTTTATTAATTTTAAATGGCGGTATTGAAGGTAACTCTAGTGACAATTTTGAATATTCTTCAGAAGTACAAGGCGTTATCAATTTTTCAGGAGCTTTAGCGGATGCTTCTTTTTTAGATGCAGGAGATCCTCCTATAGTTAGTGTCCACGATGATATGGATGGTACCGTACCGTATAATGAAGGCTTTGCCAGTGTTTTCGGGATTGACATTGCCTATATGGAAGGTAGTGGCATCATCCATCCCACTGCAGATGATTTAGGTATAAAAAACGAACTATGGACCATTGAAAATAGTCCAGCCCATATAAGTTATTTAGGGACTTCTGGTGAAACACTGGAAGGAATAATGGATTATACAGCTGCATTTTTATTTGATATTCTATGCGAAGGATTTGTAATAAACACAGATAACTTGGTGGAGAGTATTGAAGGTGTCCAGCTCTATCCAAATCCTACTTCAGGTATAATTAGCCTTGAAAACCTAAATAATAAATCTCTCTCGTATACATTAAGCAATAGTGTAGGAGCAAATATAAATCTTAATCATTCGGCCAGCACTATGGATCTTTCTAGTCTCGCCAATGGATTATACTACCTAACTATCCAAGACACAGAAAGTGGCCTATTTAGCGTAGAAAAGATTATTCTTTCCAAATAATAAAATACCACTTGTTTACCTTTTAGGTATACAGAACATTAAGAAGCGAATACTGTAAAGTGTTCGCTTCTTTTTATTTGAGGTACCGGACTCTGACGTAGGAGAAACTAGTCAATCATGGGAACCGGTTATCACAATCGGAACAATTTCCATTTAGTATCACTCAGCAACTCAACACTTTTGTGTCGAACCTATTGAGGTAGTCCGGTTCCATTTGATTTTTAAGTTTTTTTAGTTTAGCTAAAACAGCATTGTAGAATATGCTAAATCCTCGATATTTATCGGGTCTTAGACCTTAGCTTGTGCTATTCAATTTTTGTTACTTACAAAAAAATCATACCTTAATAGCTTAATTAATCAAAACTTGAAGATGAAATTGTTTCAAAGAATTAGTGCTGTACTTTTATTATTTATGGTTCCAATGCTTGCAAAAGCTCAGGAAGCTATTGGCTTAGATCAAAAAATTGATCAGGCTTTTGCTCCTTTTGCTAATTTTTGCTTGGACGTGGTATTATGGCAAGTTCCAGGCACTGGCATACCACTCATCATCTTCGTTTTGGTTTTAGGTGCCTTATTTTTTACGATTTTCTTCAAGTTTCCAAACTTACTCAAGTTTGGTTTGGCCATTAATGTGGTTCGCGGAAAATATGACGATATAGAAAAACACAGTGGTCCTGACAAAGCATTAGTTAATCAGTTGGATGGTGATTTAGTAGACACTATAAGGGATGAAAGTGCTGATGGTGAGGTAAGTCATTTCCAAGCATTAGCTACAGCCGTTTCAGGTACAGTAGGCTTAGGAAATATTGCTGGAGTTGCAATCGCGATTTCGATTGGTGGCCCTGGAGCTACCTTTTGGATGATTGTTTGCGGACTTCTTGGTATGTCTACCAAATTTGTAGAATGTACTTTAGGAGTAAAATATAGAGATGTAGACGCGGATGGTACTGTACATGGTGGACCTATGTATTATCTTTCTAAAGGCCTTAAAGAAAGAGGTTATACCGGTTTAGGTAAAGTGTTAGCCGTACTATTTGCCATCTTATGCATAGGTGGATCATTTGGTGGAGGAAATGCTGCTCAATCAAATCAAGCAGCCGCACAATTATCCAGTTTATTAGGCTTAGAAGGTGGTAGTTCAGGGTTTTGGATTGGTATAGTATTAGCCATCATTGTTGCTATTGTAATTATTGGTGGAATTAAAAGAATTGCTTCTGTTACAGAGAAGCTTGTTCCATTAATGGCGGTGATATATATACTAGCTTGTGTGGTCGTTATTGCCTTAAACTTCTCATACATCGATGATGCCATCGGATTAATTATTTCTCAAGCATTTGCTCCGACAGCCGCAGTTGGTGGATTCTTCGGTGTCTTAATACAAGGGTTCAGGCGAGCCGCCTTTTCGAATGAAGCGGGTGCAGGATCAGCATCGATTGCCCATGCAGCTGTTAAAACTAATTATGCAGCATCGGAAGGATTGGTTGCACTTCTAGAGCCATTTATCGATACGGTTGTCATTTGTACTATGACTGCCTTGGTTATTATCTTTTACAATAGTGGCGGATACTTCGAATACGGTTCAGTAGTGAATGACTCAGTGACCATTGGTGGACAGGCTATGGGTGGAGCTGAACTTACTTCAGCAGCTTTCGGTAGTGTAATCCCATGGTTCCCTTACGTATTAACTATTGCGATTGTTTTATTTGCTATCTCTACCATGATTTCTTGGTCTTATTATGGCTTACAATCTTGGATGTACCTATTTGGGAAAAGCAAAGCTGCCGATTTATCATACAAAGTGTTATTCTGCATTTTTGTAGTTATCGGTGCAGCAGCTAATATGTCTTCAGTTTGGGGATTTTCAGATGCAATGATCTTAGGTATGGTGTTTCCAAATATGGTAGGACTCTTCATTTTATTCCCAGTAGTAAAAGAAGAATTAGCAAAATACTTGAAGGCGATCGGTAAAAAAGCTTAGTATTACTTTTTGGTTCAATGCTAAGTTAATTTGTATTGAAGCTCATTTAAATTAGACGTTTTAATGCAAACCGTTTTTGTAGGTCTAGGGTCCAATGTTGGGGATCGTTTAAAACATATTAAAGAAGCCACAGCGGCAATAAAAGAGAATATTGGAGCAGTCCAGCTAGCTTCGACTATCATCGAGACAGCTGCATGGGGCAATACAAACCAGCATGCATTTCTAAACCAAGTTTTACAAATCCAGACAAATAAATCTGCTTTTGAAATCATAGATTTTATAAATGCTTACCAGTCTAAGCATAGAAATAAGGATTATACGAAATGGGGACCAAGAACTATTGACATAGATGTACTTTATTATGATAGCTATTGTATTTTCGCAGAAGAAATTGAGCTTCCTCATCCGTTTATAGCTCAACGAAAATTTGTCTTACACTCTTTAGCTGAAATTGCTCCTAATTGGAGCCACCCTATTCTTAGGCAGAGTCAAGCAAATTTATTTAGTAATTGTGCGGATAAAACTGAAATGGTAGAATATCTGAATGTCTGAATTTGATTTTCCATATAAATACATCTCTATAGAAGGAAATATAGGTGCTGGGAAGACTAGTTTTTGTAGAATGCTGGCTGATGAGTACCCCTGCAAACTTATTCTAGAACAATTTAACGACAATCCCTTTCTGCCCTTATTTTATAAAGAACCTGAGCGTTATGCATTTACGCTGGAGTTGTTTTTTATGACTGAGCGTTTTAAACAAATGCAGAGCACTCAGTCGCACGATCTTTTCCAGCAAATTATTATTTCTGACTATTTCTTTACAAAGACTTTGCTCTTTGCTAAAAAGAACTTGATAGAAGAAGAGTACAAACTATTCCAACAGCTCTACAACGTACTAACAAAGTCTCTCCCCCAACCTGAATTGCTTGTTTATTTTCATAGAAACACAGATATTCTCAAGCAAAACATCATTAAACGAAATCGATCGTACGAGCAAGATATTACCGAAGAGTACTTACTAAATATCCAACATTCATACTTTGAATATTTTCGAGGCATCTTATCTTTCCCAATATTGATCATTGATTTAAACACGATTGATTTTGTAGAAAATAGGACTCAATACGAAGAACTTAAAAAGCTCCTTAGAAAGGAATACCAACCAGGTGTACATCGATTTAGTTTGTTTATGTAAATGAGCTCATCCCTTTCAGGGTCACTCGTCCTTTGTCCTTGCTCTTTCATCGAAATATTTTACTCTTCAGCATTTTTAGGTATAATTTTATAAAACACTTCCAAGTTTTCATTCTGTACTAGATAATATATGAAGCAATTTTTTAAATTTTTTACAGCTTCCTGTTTAGGGACCTTGGCTGCATTAGGCTTAATAGCCGGTGTATTTGCACTGATAGGGATGTCTAATGTTGCTTCAAAAAATAAAGTGGCTAAAGGAAGTTTACTCACACTAGATCTTAATCGAGTGATTCCTGAAAAAAGTAAAAACGTTGATTCTAACATTAGTTTTACTGATGCCGAAAAAACAGCAGTAGGTATCCACGATATAAAAGCCCTAATAAAGCACGCAATCAATGATGAAAACATACAAGGTCTAGTAATTTACTCATCAGGAATGACCGCCGAACTTTCTGATTGCTATAACTTACTAACGTCCCTTAAAGAATTCAAAGCATCTGATAAACCCATATACATGTACGGAGACTTTTTGTCTCAAGCTGACTATATGTTAGGTTCTATAGCCGACACAGTTGCGGTAAATATTAATGGTTATCTAGACATACGAGGATTTAAAGCTATGTATCCATTTTACAAGGATATGTTAGATAAACTAGGGATAGAGATGAATGTCTTTTATGCTGGTGAATTTAAAGGTGGCTCTGAACCTTATCGACTTAATAAAATGAGTGATGAAAATCGATTTCAGACGCGAGAATTTTTAGATGATTTATACCTGGAATTTATCAATAAAATAGCAGAAAATCGTTCGCTAGATCCAGTAGCTTTTAGAGAAGGTGTTACTAATTTGAGTTTTATGTATCCAGAAGATGCGCTGGAAAATAAGCTAATAGATATTATAAGCTATAAAGACGATTTTAAGCAGATGCTGAAAGATCGCTTTAATATAGATGAAAAGAAAAAACTTGCAACAATAGATATTGCAAGCTATTACGATAAAACATACCTAAAAAAATCTGGAAGTGGAAAAGATAAAATAGCTGTAGTCTACGCTGAAGGTGAAATCCAATTTAACAATGAAGGTAATGGTGTAATCAGCGAAGTAAAATACGTGCCACTCCTCAATAAAATAAGAAAAGACAAAAATGTAAAAGCAGTCGTATTGCGTGTAAATTCTCCAGGTGGCAACAGCTACAGCTCTGAACAGATTTGGGAATGTATAGAAGATTTCAAAGAAGACAATATTCCAGTTATCGCTTCTTATGGAAATTATGCAGCATCTGGCGGTTATTACATTTCTTGCAATGCGCAAACCATCGTATCTGAACCTAACACACTGACTGGGTCTATTGGAGTATTCTCTTTATTTCCTAATGTTACTGAGTTATTTGAGGAGAAGTTGGGTATTCATTTCGACACAGTTAAGACTTCTAAATATGCCGTTTCCTTTTCTCCCTACTTTGAACTTAGAGATGATGAAGAGGCTATAATGATAGAAAGCACTAAGCGACTGTACAAACAATTCTTACAACGAGTCGCAAAAGGAAGAAATATGGATGTGGACCAGGTAGATAAAATTGCCAGAGGTCGAGTTTGGACAGGAAAACAAGCACTAGAAAATGGCTTAGTCGATAAAATAGGAACACTAGAAGATGCAATAGAAATAGCTGCAAGTTTAGCTGGTTTAGAAAACTACAGACTGGTCGAATACCCCAAAATAAAAGAAAACCAATTTGTGAAATTTGTGCAGCAAGTGATGAGCTCACAAGATGTTTCGATGCCGATGTCTAATCTTGGAACCATCGAAAAAGAATGGCTGAGCAAATATTTGAAACTCCGTACTATGATGGAAAATAAACAACCACAAATGAGTTTACCATTTGAGTTAAAAATATAACCATAAAGTGCTTATGAAGACTCAAGCATTCATCACACTTATACTCATCTGTTCCATTTTTTTCCAATGTAGGTCTCAGGAAAAGCCCAGCAACATTGAACCAAAAAATATAGAGGTTTTAGCAAACGAAGAACCTTATCATTATTACTTAGCCTTCGAGCCTTCAAGTAAACAAATCGACAAAGTTCTATTATTACTTCCCGGTGCGGGACAAATAGCTCAAAGTGTTTCTCCCGAAACTGAACTGCCTCAAATAGCTGCAAAAAACAACATCCTTTGCATTGTGGCTTCCACTTATCGCACTTTGTTTGCAGACGAAGCTATGCAAGAAAATCTTACGAATATCATCCTTGATGTGATGGATAGATTTAAAGTTAAACCCGACCAATTTGTCCTTGGTGGATTCTCAGCTGGTGGAGCCATACTTACCAGATACACGGAGCTTTGCTATCAATATCCAGAGCGCTACCCTATCCAGCCTAAAGGTGTTTTTACAGTGGATTCACCTCTAGACTTATTTACGATTTACGAAAACTTCGAGGAAAGCAAACGCAAGGCCTTGACAAAAATCGCCGTGAATGAGGCTAATTGGTGTATGAAAATGATGGACGATGTACATGGTGTGCCGAGAGAAAATAAAGAAACCTATGCCTATTTATCCCCTTTTTGTATGGACAAATCTTTGTCAGAAAACGAACAATATCTAATGAATACTTCTATTAGGTGCTATCACGATGTAGATATAAACTGGCGCTTAAAAGAACGAAATCAACCCGTCCGCATGCAAAATTATCTAGTCAGCGCCGAACTCATTAACCGCCTACTTTTGAAAGGTCATACAAAGGCTGAATTTATCCAAACTTTTCAGACTGGCTACCGATCGGATGGAAGAAGACATCCGCATTCCTGGTCAATTGTAGATGCTGCTGAGTGCATTGAATGGATACAACAACTCTAATGCCACGCTGGCTAAATGGAAACCATTCTTTTGCTTAATTTACAAAGGAAACAGAAAAACAAGTTTCATTCATCAAGAAAACTCAAGCTATGCAAAACCTAAGATTGTTTACTTGTATGCTTTGCTTAACTTTCATGCTGTTTAGTTGTACTAAAAATGCCTACAAGCATGTTTCCCTTGGCTCAGAAAATCAAACCTATCCACTAGTCCATACGGTGTATTTTACCCTCGAACCAGCAAATAGTGCTCAGCTTATTAAGACCTTGGAATCGGTTAAAAATATTGAAGAGGTACATCATTTAAAGATTGGAGCATTTACAGATTTAGGAGACAAGCGTGCCTTAAAAGACTACAATGTGGTTATGCAGATGCAGTTTGAAAATATTCAAGCTTATGAAGCCTATCAATCACATCCCATACATATGCAACTAAAAAAAGATGTAAAACCATTGCTTAAAGCACCACCAGCAACGCATGATTTTATGATAGAATAAAACTAGATAAATGTGTTTAATTAAATCTATGCTCCTTAAATCACTACCCTGAGACCTTTAATAAAGCTAACTTTCATTAATAGAATAAAAATGAATCATTACTTAATAGCCTCAATATTCATACTTTTCCTACTTCATGCATGTCAGACAGCTCCAACTTTAGATGAACAAATGCTAGCTGAAGTGTTACAACTTAAAACCTTAGAGGAAAAAGAAGCTTACCTGACCACAATATTTGAAGATGACCAGAGAGTTAGAGAAACATCTTTTGTGCAACAAAAAGACGCGAATGGCCATTACACAAAAGAGTACTTAAAAGAAGTTCAAACCATAATGACAAGCGACTCGATAAATCTGAGAAAGGTCGAACATTATCTACATCATTATGGTCATCCTTCGAAGGATGATAAATTAAATTATAAAGCAATGACCGCCATATGGGCTGTAGTCCATCATTCTCCTACTTGGGAGGCAAAAGCACGGAATTTTGAACCAATTTATGAAGCTCACCTTAAAGAAGACTTAGATCTTGAGTGGTTGCTAAAAAGAATGTATCTATACAAATTAGGAACAGATTTTAAGTTAGAAAGCGATGATAAATACGATAATGAAATCGACCAATTAATCTACGAACTTGATCTTGAAGAAAAGAAAAATCAGGTAATTGAAAAATTGGGTCGATTATAATCGAAAACTCTCAGGTGGGTGAGATTATAGAATTCGTGATTTGCATGATGGACCTGGGATAAACTACAAGCCCAACCAGTAAGAAGCTTTTACCACCAAACTTCGATTCCTTAAATCACCTAAAAATCGATTAGCAGGATCTGTTGGGTCGGTAAAATAATTATCTGTATAGACAATAAACAAATCTGAAACTGGAGCGAATCTCCACTGTAAACGTGTATTAATATTTGTATTCTGACTTTGTGTATTATACTGAATAAAGGTGGTAAAAAACAAAGATTTTGAAAAGGTTAGATCTATCCTAGGACCAATAAGCAGTGTATGAATGGTTGTGGCTGTGTGGGGCAAATCAAAAAAGTTATAATTATAATCAAGTCTGATATCTAGGTAGGGCTGTCTAAAAAATCGAAAATTTCCATCCACCCCGAGTCTAGCACCATTATAATATCGACCAAAAGTAGGTCTAATATTATAGGAAAAAGCTTTGCTATTATCGGAGCGAAATTGGAAAGTAAAATAACTGAAAATGTGCAGACTATTTGCCGCCAAAGGAAAGGCATCTGTACCAGTTGGATCGAAACTGTCAGTAAGAAATACACTTTCACGGTGAAGGCCTGCATTAAATCTATAATTGTAAATAGTTTGTACCTGATAGTTTAATGAAAATTTCTGATCTGTTTCTCGCACAAATGGCAGCCAAATACTATTAAATGATACGCCAGGCCCATGCTGATTAACATAACTTGTAGCACTTTTAAATAGATAATCAAACGAAGGATTTAGCTGCATATAATTGTTTCTTCTGACAAAGCCAGTTTGCGCTTCATAACCCTCTCCTACATAGGCATGCATCCAACGAAATCGTGCATTCTCCATAATCCGTTCCATAAATAGACCAGTCGAAAACGGTTGCTTTAGATTGTTTTCATTTAAAGAGTAATGAGCAAACAATTTCCCAGACCAAGCATTTGACTCGGTGGCAAAATTTAAATCCGAACCTATTATCCTATTGTAGCTTACATTAGCAGGATCTTCTTCCGTCCAAAAATTTTGCTTATTAACCGCTATAAAACTTAAATTGGATTTCTTAAAAATATTTCGTTGTAAGCTGGCAACTGTAAAATTGCTGGAAGGAACATTTATATCATCGTCCCCGGCTGTTTGCATAGTCATAAGACCTAGCCGCCAATGCTCATTTAATGAGCCGCTTAAACGGGCACCACCATAGATCGTGTTCTGTACGTTATATTCTGTATCAGGATCTTCGACTATACCTATTCTCCTGGAGAAAAAAGGATTTACATCTCTGAACCCATGATTAGAAAACAAATCATTATTCTCTATAAAAAACTGGCGGCGCTCAGGAAAAAACAACTCGAACCGATCTAAATTAGTAATCTGCCGATCGACTTCTACCTGTGAAAAATCAGGGTTTACGGTGAGATCTAATTTTAACCCGGTTCCCACATTCATTTTTACATCTCCACCAGCATTTCCTTGCCACATATAATCTGTATCTAGCGCCTCATTATCTTTTACAAGAGAAGTGGTAACATAAGGTATAATTACTGTATTAGCTGTGCTAGATTTTAAAGGTCGATTAAAGGTCATATCACCCATAAACGACAAATTGAAAATAAATTGACTACTGGGAATTCTTACCCAGGTTGTTCGTTCGTTTTCTTGTAAATCAAAACGATAGACATTAAACTTCCAAGTATCATTACCATCATCATATTGTAAAATTTTCAGCGGTATTTTCAATTCGGCTACCCATTTATTTTCTTGGATACTTGCCGCTGCAAACCATTTCTGATCCCACGAAGTCGAAAATCCACGGAGTGTTGTACCTCCTTGTGAAATGAGTCCTTCCCGCTTAATACCTATTGGGTTAGTTCCAAACATATAGGCATTATTTCCATTTCCAATAGGGTCGATCAGAAAGGTGATATTATCATTGCCACCAGCTCTGAAATCCCTTTTTAAAGTAGGTGTGACGTAATCACTTCCTGCTGAATAACAGACTACAGCAATGTACAAATGTTCTGCGTCAAAAACCATTCGAACTTCAGTCGGATAAATAGCTTGGATGGAATCAACTGGGAAATATTGATAAAAACTGTCAGCTGGTTCAAATTTATCCCAGATAGATTCATGCATGTATCCATCTACTATTATTTCTTCATCAGAATGAGCAACTGTTATAGCTTTTTGTCCAATGCTTTGGAAAGTTGTAAAGAGAAAAAGTAGAATTATAAATGGTCTCATAATTTTGCTGCAGTTAAAATAATCATTTTACTAGGACCATTTAATGGTGTAAGAATAGGTATTTGGCTTGGGTTTAGTCACTGCTTGTTGCTCCGTTTTCTTAGTGTAGTTATACTGGATATTCGTGTTTTTCTTATTGCTTGTTGTTTTCGTTTTAGGTAGTCTAAAATGAATTTGTAGCTTCTTGTTGAACTTAATTTTTAGCTTTCTTGGGTTTTTGGGGACTTTATATTTTAAAAGTTTTACAAGTCGTACAGCTTCCTCATCACAGCCACCTCCTAGATGAGAAATGGATTTAGCCATGATAACTTTCCCTTGAGTATTGATTTCAAATTTTACATGTACTGATCCTTCTATTTTCTTTTCCAATGCTTCTGCTGGATAAGACAAGTGCTTTTTTATAAAATCATCTAAGGCTTTCTTACCTCCTTCGTAAAAAGGCTTCTTAATCAGATGTTTCTCGTTTGAATCTCTATGCATCCTTACTTTTTTGTAGCTTCAATGTCTTTCTTACCAATAGCAAGATCATAGCAACGATAAGCAATATTGAACCAAAATGTACAAATTGCATTCCCAGCATAAAGACGATTAAAGCGAATATTAACAAAGCTAAAAGTATGGCATGCTTAAGCAATCTACTCTTTAAGCGATTTGGTTTTGCGGCACCCATAACCAAAAGAAACAAAGGGTTTAACCACAGAAGATTATAATTGTGTTTTGTGCTTTGGTGATCGGTACCAAACCACATAAATAAAACTATGCAGCCTGCTATTCCGAATAAACCGAGCATAAAACCATCGATCCATTTTGCCCAGCTTATAGGTTTATCCATAAAAAATAAGACGAGCAGCATAAGTTGTATGATCACAAAAAACAAAGCAATAATGACCGGACCTGACCAAGGATTAATAAAGGATCTTTCCTTCCTAGGATTATCTTTTATAAAAAAATGAATAGGATTTACTTTAGAAACTAGTGGTTTAGCCTCATTAAATGCACCATCAGCTTGGCTGTACAAATAATCAGGAAGGTACATTTCCTCAGTATTTGTCATTAATCGATCAGCATTTGCTCCCACTATTAAATCTACCCCGAAATCATACCATTCCCAGCCACCATGATATTGCTTGAGTAGGTCTCTAAAAGTAAACCTTGGGGTGATGGCTTTCCATTGCAAATCTCTGGTATTATTTGCCAGCATATCTCTTATCCTTGTCGAACAATTGTCGTAAAAGAAATCATACAAATATTTGCGATTTGCCGGTTTATAATTTTCATATAAAGCTGAGCTTATGGCCGCTTTTTCTTGAGTTGAGAGATCTAAATACTGTTCCGTAATGCTACGATTTTGGCTCTGATAGTATTTTATAGTTTGAGTAAACTTGCTTTTCGATATTCGATACATTAGTTTGCCTCTAATAAATTTCAAATAGAAATTACCTTCATCAAAATCAAAAGTTCCATAATTGTAAACTACATCAGAAGCTTTGGTGATATTATTAATTCGTAGGCCAGTGTGTCCATAAATGGAATATAAATCGCTTCCCGGTCCGATCGTTATTAAACTGACTTCTAAACTATCAGCACTTTTTAAGGGACTTATAAGTAGTATAAAAAAGAAGCATGTAATCCATCTCCAAAACATCTCATAAAGATAATCGAAATAGCGTCTTGCACCTTTCTAAAAATGTCCATTCTTGGTCAATAAATTCACAAAGCTTAGAATTGTACAAGCTGCTAAGAATGAAAGTTTATTTTTGCACTGTGAAAAAGTGGCTTACTATCAATAATTGGGGTCTTTTGCTTGTGCTTATCCTATTTTCTATCGGATTATTATTTGTACAAAAAGGAGAAGCTGTTTTATGGTTAAACACCTATCACAATCCGCTGCTAAATAAACTCAATCATTTTATAACTCGAATTGTCGAATTTCCCATTATTGTGTTCATTCTATTTGGTGCCGCACTTCATCGATATTCATTAACTGCAGTCGTGCTAATTAGTTACACACTAACAGGTGTTTTTGTACAATTTTTAAAGAAATTTATTTTTAGCGGAGAACGACGCCCATTCCATTTTTACAATGATGAATCCATAAATTTAGTGGAAGGTATCGAGATGATAACGCACAATAGTTTCCCTTCTGGACACACAGCTGTGGGCTTTGCCATTGCGGTTAGTTTTGCTGCTTATTTAGATACTAAATTGAGTTATCTACTTTGTTTAATGCTGGCCATTTTAGTAGGTTGTTCGCGTATTTATCTAGTCTTACATTTTTATCAAGATGTGGTAGTCGGAGCATGGATTGGCAGTCTAATAGCGATAATTGTGCAGCATTTTTTCAGAGCAAACCAACGAAATAAGCCTTGGTATCACAAAGGAATCTTGAATAAATCTAAGGCATAATATGGTCTTTTTAGAACACAAACGAACCTTACCAGCTTTGTTGCTTTTAGCTGCTCTTTTGTTTTTGCCTGGCCTTGGACTTGTCCATTTATTTGATTGGGATGAAATTAATTTCACAGAAATGGCCCGTGAAATGATTGTATCCAATGATTGGATGAATCTACAAATGAATTTTCAATCATTTTACGAAAAACCTCCACTCTTTATTTGGTTGCAAGCGATTAGCATGAAGCTAGTCGGTATTGGAGAGTATGGTGCAAGATTACCCAATGCATTAATGGGTGTTTTGACGGTATATTTCCTCTGGGTCCAAGGAAATAAATATGAAAATCAGTCCTTTGCTGTATGGTGGATCTTGTGTTACATCTGTAGTTTACTACCCCATTTTTATTTTAAGTCCGCCTTAATTGATCCTACCTTCAATCTCCTCATTTTTGCAGGAATTTGCTTTGCTTATTTTTCATTGAATGCGGATGAGAATAAGCTTAAAAATATTGTTTACGCTGCTATTTGCATTGGACTAGCAACCATGACTAAAGGACCAGTAGCTTTGCTGATTTATGGTTTAACAGCCTTAGCTTATCTGTTGTCTCAAGGCAAATTTAGGGAGCTAAAACTGAATCAGCTAGTTGTTTTTTTGCTGGGCTATCTAGTGGTGGTTAGTAGTTGGTACTTGGTTCATTATGCTATGTATGGGCCTTCATTTATTGGTGGTTTTATTGAGCGGCAGCTGGCCTTGCTCAGTTCACACGACGCAGGTCATAAAGGTTTTTTTGGTTTTCATCCCTTAGTGCTCTTACTTGGATGCGCTCCGGCCTCTTTGTATCTGTGCTATTACCCCTTTAAGCAAAAAATAAAGCTCATCGACCGCTTGATGTTGATTTTACTAATGATCATTATTGTTTTATTTGAATTGGTGCAAACCAAGATTATTCATTATTCCTCATTGGCCTATTTTCCAATCAGTTTCTTAGCCGCGAGAAGCATCCAATATCATATTCAAGCATCCAAAAAGAAAAAGTTTTTTCTTGTACTTATCGTAGGACTTATTTGGATCTTCGCGGCTTTGTTATTAGGCTTTATAGGCGCTAATCCAAGCATCCTTGTTTCGAACATTGAGATAAAAGATCCTTTTGCTGTGGCTAATCTTAAGGCTGAAGTTAGTTGGTCTTTTATTAGTAAATATTTTAGTCTAGTGCCGCTGGGCCTATTGCTATTGGCTAGTTTTCATAAATCGATTAAAACTAAGCTAAGAGTTCTATTGCAGTTACTGGCATTTATCATATTTATCCAAGGGTTTATGTATTTAAGTTTAGCCAACATTGAACAACATACGCAAGGAGCAGCTATACAATTTGTCGAGGAATTAGATCGTGGAGATGCGCCTCTTTTTGTGTATGGACAAAAGAGCTATATCCATCATTTTTATGGAAAGCAAAGACCTTCTGAAGATTTTAAGAATGGACTAGAACAAATTAAAAGTGGACTAATAAGCAAAGCCTATTTCATTGTTAAATCTGACAAGTCTAGTCAATTAGAAAAGGAGTTAAGCAATCTTCAAAAACTTAGTGATAATAATGGATTTAGCTTCTATTTATATGAAGGCTAAAGAACCAAAAATTTCATGATAGAGCTTTTTAATCAATATTGTGTTAATCTATCGCTTGAATCAATCAAAACAGATACCTTTGCAGCCTTAAATTAATTCAAATAATATGAACATTGCTGTTGTTGGAACTGGATATGTTGGCTTAGTTTCTGGAACTTGTTTTGCAGAAACTGGGAATAATGTAATTTGCGTAGATATAGACCAAGAGAAGGTGCGTAAAATGAAAGAAGGGATTATCCCGATTTACGAACCAGGTCTGGAGGTTCTTTTCGAACGGAATATAGTTCAAGGTCGATTGCATTTTACGACAGACTTAGCAGAAGGAATAAAGGACGCAGAAATCATTTTTCTAGCTTTGCCTACTCCTCCCGGAGAAGATGGTTCTGCCGACTTAAGTTATATTTTAAAAGTAGCCAAAGATCTTGGTGATTTAATCAAAGACTATAAAGTAATAGTGGATAAAAGCACGGTTCCTGTTGGCACATCAGATAAAGTGGCTGCTGCATTGCAAAATAAGCTAGATCCTAGCTTATTTGATGTTGTTTCTAATCCCGAATTCCTAAGAGAAGGTGTAGCAGTCCAAGATTTTTTAAAGCCTGAAAGAGTGGTTATTGGAACCTCTTCAGATCGCGCATGGAATGTAATGGCAAGACTATATGAACCATTTGTTAGACAGGGAAATCCAGTTATAAGAATGGATGAGAGATCAGCAGAGATGACAAAATATGCTGCCAATTCGTTTTTGGCTACCAAGATTTCTTTTATGAACGAAGTGGCCAATCTTTGTGACCGCTTAGGTGCTGATGTCGATATGGTTAGAAAAGGAATCGGTACAGACTCAAGAATAGGTAAACGTTTCTTATTTCCTGGCGTAGGATATGGTGGTTCATGTTTCCCAAAGGATGTTCAGGCATTATACAAAACCTCTAAAGAACATAATTACGATTTTAAAATTCTCGATGCAGTAATGGATGTAAATTCAAGACAAAAATTACGTGTAGCTGAGATGGCAAAAGCATACTTTGGAGCTGATTTGCAACATAAAACTATAGCCCTTTGGGGTTTAGCATTTAAGCCAAATACAGATGACATCCGAGAGGCTCCGGCTATTTACACCATCGAAGCGTTATTAGCCGCTGGTGCTAAGGTTCAGGTTTTTGATCCAGAGGCTACGGAAAATATTAAAGCATTATTTGGTGATAAAATATCATACAGTAAAGATCAATATGAAGTATTAAAAGGAGCTGACGCACTTGCTATAATGACAGAATGGAATGTGTTTAGAACCCCAAATTTTAATACTATAAAAACTTCATTATCCAGTCCTGTAATCTTTGATGGGAGAAACTTATTTGATGTTGACAACTTAAATGAGCTAGGTTTTCACTATGAAAGCATTGGGCGTAAAAAAATAACACTTTCCTAATTTAAATAAAAATCATGTCTGATTCTATCAAAACCTTACAAGAAAAATTAGCACTTTCCAAGCTCGGAGGTGGGCAAGCAAGGATTGATAAGCAACACGAAAAAGGGAAACTCACGGCTAGAGAGCGGATCCACTTTTTAATGGATGCCGGTACTTTCGAAGAAATTGATGCTTTGGTTACTCATCGAACCAAGGACTTTGGAATGGAAAAACAAATCATCAATGGTGATGGAGTTATTACAGGTTACGGGAAAATAAATGGACGATTAGTTTATGTCTTTGCTCAAGATTTTACTGTTTTCGGAGGCTCCCTCTCAGAAACTCATGCAGAGAAGATTTGTAAGATTATGGATCTAGCCATGAAAGTAAAAGCTCCATTAATCGGTTTAAACGATTCGGGGGGTGCAAGAATTCAGGAAGGTGTTCGATCCTTAGGTGGTTATGCAGATATTTTCTACCGTAATGTTATGGCTTCAGGTGTTATTCCTCAAATTTCTGCCATTATGGGACCTTGTGCAGGTGGTGCTGTATATTCTCCTGCTATGACTGATTTTACCATCATGGTTCAGGATACCAGTTATATGTTTGTGACGGGTCCTAATGTAGTAAAGACAGTAACTAATGAGGAAGTAAGTTCAGAAGAGCTAGGTGGAGCAAGTACGCACTCAACTAAATCTGGTGTTACTCATTTAACCGCCGCGAACGATATTATATGCTTAGAAAATATTAAACAATTACTTGGCTATTTACCTCAAAATAACACAGCAAAACCACCTACAAAAGACTTTACCACAGAAGACGAATTCCGCCCTCAGCTAGATGACATCATCCCAGCGAGTTCAAATCAACCTTATGATATTCGTGAGGTGATTTTTGGTGTTTCTGATGAGGATAGTTTTATGGAAATCCATCCGGATTATGCAGATAACATTGTGGTTGGCTTTACGAGAATTGCTGGTAGAAGTGTTGGTGTGATTGCTAATCAGCCTATGAGTCTTGCCGGTGTATTGGATGTAGAAAGCTCGAAGAAAGCTGCCAGATTTGTAAGATGTTGTGATTGTTTTAATGTGCCAATGTTGGTTTTAGTAGATGTCCCAGGTTTTCTCCCAGGAACAGATCAAGAATGGAATGGAATTATCACTAATGGAGCCAAATTATTGTATGCCTTTAGTGAGGCTACGGTTCCAAGAATTTCGGTTATTACCCGAAAAGCCTATGGCGGAGCCTATGATGTAATGAATTCCAAACACATCGGTGCGGATATGAATTTTGCATGGCCTAGTGCTGAAATTGCCGTTATGGGAGCTAAGGGAGCTAGTGAAATCATTTTTAGAAAAGAGATTAAATCAGCGGATGACCCAGCAGCCAAGTTAGCTGAAAAAGAAGCAGAATATGCCGCTAAATTTGCCAATCCTTATAGCGCTGCTGAAAGAGGCTTTGTGGATGAGGTTATCTTACCTCATGAAACAAGAAGAAAGCTAATAAAAGCATTTGCTATGTTAGAAAACAAAGATGTAAGCCTCCCCAATAAAAAGCATGGGAATATTCCTTTGTAGAATTTCTAAAAAGACCCACTTTAGGACTTTTTTTCTTCTCAAAACACAAGTCTTCGATAATTCCGACAACCGACAGTTCTAAGGAATTCATCTAGAGAAGTAGTGATTTAGATAAATAATAATTAGCTACATTTAAGTCAAATTCTACGTTTATGAAAAATTTTGTACTTGCGCTTGGCCTAACCTGTTTTTGCTTCTCATGTACCTATACCGAGGAACAAATTATTATAGAAGATGACATTATTTCGGATTTACTTGGAACCTATAGTGGGACATTTACGAGTGATATGGGTGATATGGATCCGTATACTTTAGAGCTAACAAAGATAGATGACGAAACGGTGCACTTGAAAACGACTGGAAGTGATAATTATGTAGATCTCGACCAACAATTAGTGCGGTTAAATGATAGCACAATTGTTACCCAAACTTCCCAAATTTTTGGATCTTCTTCTACATTTATCATTGGTATGGAGGAGACAAGTCTTGATTTGAGTATAGATCCCGGTGGAGCCGATGTTTTATTTTCAGGTATCAAAGAATAATTCAATGCTTAACCGTATAAACTCCCTGCTATATTAAAATGATTCCCCAATAAATAGGTAAAAGCCTGTACTTTCCTCTGTCAAAGCAAAATCCAGTCGTGTCCAAATATCCTTTTTTGGAAATAATAGAAACCGTAATCCAGCACCACCTGAGACTACAAAATTTGAACTTCTTAGATTATCTAATTGATTAAAAACAGAGCCTGCCCCAACAAATAAAGCAAAACCTAATCGGTCTGTAAAATTTAATGGTACGGGTAAAAAGCGATATTCAACTTGTGCCGCCAATTGATGTTTGTCCCTGTATCGACCATAGTAGTAGCCTCTCATAATACTTTCACCACCCATCAACGCTAGTTGGTTAAACGGAACATCTCCGAAGTTGAACTGCCCTAATAACTGGACAGCTAGGACATTATTTTTGCTCACTGGCTTGTAAATACGCGTGTCGGTCAAAAGAGAAGTGAATTGGTAGCTACTTCCCCAGGCAGGATTGTAATGTAAAAAAGCCAACTCAGAAAATAATCCCTTTCTTACATTCAACACATTATGTCTATTATCTTGAATCAAACCTAAACCTAGTCCAACATTATTGGATCCCTCGTGGCCTAGCGGTAATTCGAAAGTAGGAATTTCGGGATTTACCAAGATGAAATCAGTTTCTGCAAACCGCTGGTAATCAAATTCTAAACCTACATACATATCCTTAATCAGCTTTCTCAAAACACGTTCCTTTATTAAAATTTGATTAGCCTCTACCCTAGCTACATAATCTTTTGGTGTATCAATTCCTATTCCCTGATAAAACAAAGGAAAGCTTTGTATACGTGCTCTACCAAGAAAAAACCAGCGATTCTTGTCAGAATAAATGGCATGATCAAACCAAAACCCATATTGTTCTTCCAATGTAAAAAAGGTAAATGCATTGATCTCACTCAAGCGATTGGTCGTATCACGATTAGCAAAATATACATATAAAGAACTCAAGCCTATTTCCCAACTTGTTTCGGGAGCGAGTGCAAGCGTGGGATAGACTAGCAGTTGTGCTTGCGATAAATCACTTTTATTATTTAGTACACTATCAAAATACCGCTTGATAAAATGCTGTGCATTGATGCTATCTGTTAAAAGCAACAGGCTTACCGTGAGCCCCATCAAAAAAAACCGTTTAAAGTTCATAGTACTATTTAGCCTTCCTTTCTTTAAGCTGTACATTGAAATAAATTATAATGGCTATTCTCCAAGCATATTTTTATAAAAACTAAAGATTTCATTTATTACAAAATCTTGTTGCGCTTGAGTCAAATAATAATGAAGTGGCAACCTCAATAGGCAATCGGCAAAGCGTCCTGCATTTGGCAATTTGCCACCCTCATGTTTATCCTCGAAATATTGGCTATTGTGTAAAGACTGATAGTGAAAATAACTTTCTATTCCAGCCTTTTGAAGATAATTTAGTAAGCTCACTCGCTGATCTTTATCTTTTACAACTAGATAGAAAATATGAGCGTTATGCTTGGCGTAAGATGGGATAATAGGTAACAAAACATCATGTTTTGTAGCTAATGTTTGAAGCTTAGCATCATAGTAATTCCAAGCATCCATTCTACGTTGTTGGATTTGCTGCAAGTGCTTTAATTGACTTAATAAGTAAGCAGCTAATATATCAGACATCAAAAACGAAGAGCCTACATCTACCCAACCATATTTATCTACTTCTCCTCTCCAAAAAGCTGCTCGATCTGTGCCTTTTTCCCACAATATTTCTGCTCTTTTTTCCCATTCTTTGTGGTTAACAAGTAGTAAGCCTCCTTCGCCACAAGAGATGTTTTTTGATTCGTGAAAAGAGTAGGCTCCTGCTTGCCCGATGCTTCCTAAGGGCTGATTGTTGTACTTAGCGTTGATACATTGGGCTGCGTCTTCTATGACTAATAAATCATGCTTTGCTGCCAAAGCCATGATAGTATCCATCTGACAAGAAACTCCTCCATAATGGACCACAACGATCGCTTTGGTTCGCTCATTTATTAGTTGGGCTAATAATGCTTCATCCATATTGGGGTGATCCGCCTTACTATCTACAAAACGAAGAGTAGCGCCACGGAGTAGAAAAGGATTGGCTGTTGACACAAAGGTGTAAGAAGGCATAATCACCTCATCACCTATTTGTATGTCTGCCAATATCGCGGCCATTTCTAAAGCGTCCGTACATGAGGTGGTTAATAAAGGTTTTGACTGTATACTTTCCTTAAAAAAACGATGACATGCTTTGCTAAAGCCATGATTACCAGACGTCTTACCTAGTTCGATAGAGGCTGCCATGTTTTTTAGGGCATCCTCGTGCTTAAAAGGTATATTAAATCGGACATTCACATGATAAAGGTAATTTTTATCAATGAAAAGTAAAATCTATAGCAAATTGGCTACATAATGGTCTTACCTTTGTAAGCAAACCACAAGTATTTATAAGCTATGACGTCATTGGAAAAAAAGAAATTTAGAGCTGATATCTTTAGGCATTTAGACGGTATTGTCATTTGCCCGCTTGCGGATTCTCTATTAAAACAAGGAGTTTGTGCTCAGATTTTAGAACACAAAAAAACCAGTTTATCCGAACTTACGGCTGCTTTTAAAGCAAATAAAGGTTACCTAAATGTAGCGCTAAGAGCTCTGTCTTCCCAAGGATGGTTAGATTACAAGATTACTGAGGAGGATGTTCTTATATCAGCTAATGATTCGACAGCCTTAGCTTTCAAATACTTCCATTTATATGACGATGTCGTTAATCTGATGAAACTTTCAGAGCAATATCACCCTAGAAAATTTCAAGAAGTCCCGTTTAAGAAAATGCAAGCTATCATCCAGCAATTTAAGGATGGTTATGGGATAAAAAGCGACATTGAACCGCAAGAAAAAGCAATTGTCAGTCAAATATCAAAACACATTGAAGGTGTATTAGTAGGACCGACTACTGTTATCTTAGGTATGGGAGGGATGTTTCAGCAATATTTCATGTCGACCAAATTTAAAGCAGAAGAGTACCACTCAGATCCTGACAATTTTAACAAACTACTCAGCTTCCTGGCCTTTCTTGGCTGGTTTACAAAAACAGATGACACATTTGAGTTTACAAATAAGGGAGTCTTTTTTGCAAAACGAGCAAGTGCTTATGGTGTGACTGTTTCTTATATTCCAATGTTGAGGCACGCTGATCACCTTATGTTTGGGAATTTAGAAAATCGAAATTTGCACGATAAGTTTTCTGCGGAAATGCATGTTGATCGAAAAATGAATGTCTGGGGAAGTGGCGGAGCTCATGGTGCTTATTTTTCGCATATTGATGAGCTAGTGATTAAACTATTTAATCGTCCGATCGAAGAGCAACCGAAAGGTATTTTAGATATGGGCTGTGGCAATGGTGCTTTTTTAATCCATCTCTTTGACATCATTGAGAAAAAAACATTGCGTGGGCAGATGTTGGAAGAACATCCACTTATGTTGATTGGTGCAGACTATAACAAAGAAGCATTACAAAAATCGAGAGAAAATTTAATTAAAGCGGATGTTTGGGCGAAGCTTATTTGGGGAGACATTGGTGATCCTGACTTGCTCGCCAATGATTTAAAAGCTACTTATGACGTCAACTTAGTGGACTTACTCAATGTAAGAACATTTCTTGATCATAATCGAATTTGGGAAGAGCGCAATGGTGCTGAAAAACAAATAGCATTTAGTAATAAATCAACGGGTGCTTTTGCAAGCAAAGGCAAATATTTGTCTGGGAATGAGGTAGCAAATAATCTTTTCCAGCATTTTAAAAAGTGGAAACCATACATAGAAAAGTTTGGTTTAATTTTTATTGAACTCCATACCATAAATCCGAGCTTGACATCGAAAAATATCGGCCTCACAGCAGCAACTGCCTATGATGTCACTCATGGTTTTTCGGATCAATACATTCTTGAAATCGATGTCCTTCATGAGGTATTGGAGCGCTTAGGCTTATATAATGATACAGCCTTTTTTAGGAAATTCCCAAATCGAGAAACCGCAACAGTTTCACTTAATTATATTAGTAAAAAATAAGCGATCCAAACTCCCAAAAAGAGTTTTAAAGCCATAGTTTTGTGATATGAAAATATTAGTTACTGGAGGTACTGGATATATTGGAAGTCACACATTAGTTGATTTGATGGATAATGGCTTTGAAGTTATTTCTGTTGATAACCAATCAAACTCAGATATCGGAGTATTAGAAAACATTAGATTGATTGCAGGGAAAAGTGTAAAAAACTATAGTATTGATCTATGTGATAAAGAAAAAACAAGGATCATATTTGAGGAAAATAAGATTGATGGAATCATACATTTTGCAGCATTTAAAAGCGTAAATGATTCTGTTTCCATGCCATTAGAATACTACCATAACAACCTAAATAGTTTGCTTAATGTGCTAAGCTTGATGAATGAGTATAAAGTAAATAACTTTATTTTTTCTTCATCTTGTTCTGTGTATGGTAATACCCAAGAATTACCAGTAACTGAAATGACTCCTACCCAAGAGGCCGAATGTCCCTATGCTAGAACAAAACAAATTGGCGAAAAAATCGTGGAAGAGTTTATTCTTGCAAATCCTTGGTTTAAGTCCATCTTACTTAGGTATTTTAATCCAGCAGGAGCGCATGAATCCTGCTTGATGGGAGAATCTCCTATAAACAAAGCAGCAAACTTAGTTCCTGTCATTACAGAGACAGGTATAGGCAAGCGAGATGCTATGACGGTTTTTGGTACTGATTATGACACAAGAGACGGAAGTTGTATCAGAGATTACATCCATGTTATGGATTTAGCCAATGCACATACCAAAGCATTACAATACCTAATAAACAACATACTTGATAAAGCAGAGATTATAAACTTGGGTATTGGCGAGGGCGTTTCAGTACTTGAAGCAATCAAAGCTTTCGAAACAACAAGTGGTCAAAAACTAAATTATTCCATCGGACCAAGAAGAGAAGGTGATGTAGTTGCTGTCTATGCAAACAAGCAAAAAGCAGAATCATTATTGGGATGGAAACCGACTAGAACCATTGATGATATTATGCGCACTGCATGGGCTTGGGAGAAAAAAAGAAGTTCGCAAAAACGAAATAAATATCATATTAATTAATTTTAATATGTATAATCTTCTATCTTACTTGGTTTTATCTTGTACTGGTTCTGTAAATTAAATATTTAAAACAAGCCTGATTTTAATATAAATTTCTTATTTTTGGAACTAGTGTTTATTTTTCGGCACTAAGCTTTTTTCAAAAAACAATTTTCGTAATTATGAATTATTTTAAGAGTACAATACTAAGCCTGTCAATTCTGTTTTTAGCAAACCATTCATTTGCACAAATTAAGGTGGTTGCACCGGATGGCGATGTAGGAGTGGATGTTGCTACACCATCAGCCAAATTAGATATTAATGGTGCAATAAAAGTATCAGATTTAGTTAATGATAATGTGGCATCAGATGGTGTGATTCGATATAATGGAACAGATTTCGAAGGCTATATGGGAGGTGCTTGGAATTCTTTAACTAGTGGTGGAAGTGCAGCTACTCCTTGGGCTACAAGTGGTAATGATGTGTATTATAGCGGAGGAGCCGTTGGGATTGGCATTTCAGCACCAGAACGGGTATTACACATGCGTGCAAATAATGCAAGTTTGAGAATAGACAGGCAAAGTAATGCTCCTGGATTTATTTTGGTAAGATGGAATGGAGCTTACACAAACGCATTAAATTCTTACTCAGTTACTGCTCCCTACACCAGTTCTTTAGGTGGTTACTTTTCAATATCTGATAATGATGGTGCTGTGGTAGGAAGTGGTGACAGAAGGTTAATTATAGCAGATAATGGAGATGTTAGTATTGGAAGCAATTTAAGTCCAACACAAAAATTACATGTTGAGGGTGATGCTTACAAAACATCAGGTGGTACACAATGGGCTGGAAGTTCAGATAAACGATTAAAGAAAAATATCAGCAGATCTAATTTTGGATTAGAAGACATCTTAAAGCTAAATCCTGTTAGTTATGAGTATAATGGCTTGAGTGGTACTGTCGATGGAGAGTTTCATGTAGGTGTTATTGCACAAGAGCTAAAGGATGTATTTCCTCACATGGTTAGTGAATATGATTATTATACTGATGATGGTAAAGAAATTGAGAATGAAGAGGCACAAAGAACTTTTGAGAACACTTATTATGCAGTAAATCCTTCTGATCTACAATGGATACTTGTTTCAGCTATTCAAGAGCAGCAAACGCTACTTGAAGAAAAAGATGCTCAAATTGACAATCTTAATGAAAGATTGGCCCAACTTGAACAAGCCGTTAATACCATTCTTGAAAAGGGTACAGGTAGCGCGAACCAAACAAATGTGACCTTGACACAGTATGATTTAGCATCATTGGAACAAAATAGACCTAATCCTTTTTCTGGAAATACGAAAATTGATTATGTGATTCCTTCAAAAGCCAAAAGTGCTATTATGAGAATATTATCTCCAGATGGCAAATTGCTCAAAACAGTAAGCATTGATCATGTTGGAGAAGGCACTTTAACAGTAAATGTGGAAGATATTCCTTCGGGCAACTACAATTATCAGTTAGTTGTTGATGGCTTTGTCGTTGAAACTAAAAAAATGTTGCTTTCTAAGTAAGTAAAACACTAATCAAAAATACATAAGCCTGCTCAAACAAGAGCAGGCTTTTTTTATACAATTTATTAATATTCAGCCAAGCTTTGCAAATTACTTAGACTAGCCTTACTTTTACGCACATATGAAACTCAACATTATAAGCATCCTCGTTCTGTGTATTTTATGCACCAGTTGTTTGGTAGATTCCTCTTCAACTCCTAAGAAGAAAGTTAAGACGGAGCAAAAGCGAAAAAAGTCAAAAAACTATGCTAAGGCTTCCATTTTGACGATAGAAAAAACATCTATTAAAAAAGTCAAAAAACCTCTCCAGATCAATGATGAAATGATAAATATTACTGGATGGGCTTTTGATGATAAGAATAATGTCCCTGCTTCGGCAGTCCATGTTTTACTAAATAAAAAAGCATTCAGTTGTAAATATGGAATACCAAGAAAAGCAATAGCAAATAAATTTGGGAAGAAAGTTTTAAATTCTGGTTTCAGTTGTAATATACCTGTTTCAAAATTGAATAAAGGCGTATATAATGTAGAGGTGAGAGTAACAGGTGCCAATGGAACTACAAGAAAAGTATCTCAACCTTACCCCAATCTGATTAGAATTTAATACTCAAATTGAAATCAAACTTTTATGTTATTCAACTCATTTGAGTACTTTATCTTTTTTCCTATTGTTTTTATTGTTTATTGGTTTGTCCTTAATAAGCATTTAAAGCTTCAAAATGCTTTTCTTTTATTAGCTAGTTACTTCTTCTATGGCTGGTGGGATTGGAGGTTTTTATCACTTATTATATTTAGCTCTATTGTTGATTACACAATAGGGCTACAAATGTTTAGATCCGACCATCAAAAAAAGCGAAAACTCCTATTATTTATCTCACTAATAGTAAATCTAGGGTTCCTTGGTGTTTTTAAATACTATAATTTTTTTATTGATGGCTTTAATGCCATGCTAGATGTTGCTGGCATGCAGGTAAATATGATGAGTTTAAACATTATTTTACCTGTTGGTATCAGTTTTTATACATTTCAGACGCTTAGCTATACCATTGATATTTATCGAAAAAAACTAGAGCCTACGAAGGATATTCTTGAGTTCTTTACCTATGTTTCATTTTTTCCACAATTAGTGGCAGGTCCAATTGAAAGAGCAACAAATCTATTGCCCCAATTTAAAATCGCTCGCCAATTTAATTATGAAAAGGCTGTAGATGGGACTAAACAAATATTATGGGGCTTCTTTAAGAAAGTAGTTATTGCTGATAGTTGTGCACCTATAGTTAATGATATATTTACCAATTATCAAGAGCTATCACCTATCATGTTAATCCTGGGAGCTATACTTTTTGCTTTTCAAATTTATGGTGATTTTTCAGGGTACTCTGATATTGCAATTGGCACATCAAGACTACTCGGTTTTAACCTAATGCAAAACTTTGCTTTCCCTTATTTTTCAAGAAACATGGGTGAATTCTGGAGACGTTGGCATATATCCTTATCTACCTGGTTCAGGGATTATTTATATATACCATTAGGTGGATCGCGTGGAACCAAAATGCAATCTGTCCGTAATATTTTTGCCATTTTTATAGTAAGTGGTTTTTGGCACGGAGCTAATTGGACATTTATTGTCTGGGGCTTTTTGAATGCCCTCTTCATTATCCCTTCATTCCTAGCAGGAAGTAATCGAAACTATTTAAATGTTGTTGCATTAGGGAAAGTGCTTCCATCAATAAAAGAAGCATTCCAAATACTGGTAACATTTTTACTTAGTTGCTTAGCGTGGATATTCTTTCGGGCTGCAAATGTTTCGGAGGCTGGTTTATATATCAAACGTATTTTTAGTTTCGAGAGTTTTGAACTTTCCGAATTAAGTTTAGCTGGCTTTGATGATTTTACATGGTTCTTGGGGCCTTTAATCTTATTGTTATTACTAACAGAATGGAAAAACAGATCGAGGCAATATGGACTTACATTCATTTCTAAACATATTGCCATTCGCTGGGGATACTATATTATACTAATTTTGTTTTTGATTCAATATTGGGGCTCAGAACAGGACTTTATATATTTCCAATTTTAATGAAGACCTATCTAAAATCGCTTCTCATTTTTTTTATAGTAAGCATCATTGTCTTACTTAGCATCTCCTTGCTAAAAAGTGGTGCAAAAGGAAATAAAGAATACATTGTCAAATACAATGATTTAGTTGAGAATCATCCTAAAACTAATACAATCGCCTTTGGATCAAGCCATGTATTTAGGCAGTTCAAACCAGATGAATTCGATCGAGTAACTAAATTGACCAGCTATAATTTAGGCACACCAGCAGCAGACGGTCTTCAAAACATATTCCTATTAGAAGAGTTTTTATGTAATTATGAGAATATAGAAAACATTGATTATGTTTTATTTGAGTATTTAGGTATAAATAAAATTAAAGGCCAGAATCACCAAACATTAAGAAATAGTTATTATTTAAGCACTTCAACTTTACCTCTGATTTTTGAAACTTATGGCCCTTGGTATAAAGAACCAGGTTTGGGTTTTATTAAAGCATACCTATTAAGAAAGCTGAGTTTTAAAAATATTTTGTTCAATACAGAAAAAAAACGTCTTACCAAGAAAAACACAAAATACTGTTTAAAAGAAAGAGGATATTTAGCCTTAGAAACAGACTTACGCGTTACAAAGAATGAAAAGCTAATTAGCAGGAAAAACTATTTTGATTCGCATGAGGAAGAACTTCTTGAAAAATTCGCAGGAAGAGATCGTCAGATTTCAATTAAGCAAAAAAACAAACCGATCTTAAATCGACTTAATCAATTATCCCTATTAAAAGAATACGAGCACATTAAGTTTTTGATAGTTATTCATCCAATGTATCCTATGCTCAAAACTGATAGTTATAAAAATTTAGGGATACTAAATCTCTCTCAAAAAGACCATAAGTCTATTTTAAGTGAACCAAAAAATTACTTTGATAAAGGTCACCTGGGTAAGAAGGGAGCTAAAGCATTTTCAAATTCCTTGGGGAAATCATTTAATAAACTTATGAAGAACAAAAGCAAAAGAAAAAATAAATAGCTCTCCTATTAAAAACCATAGCCTACTTGCCACACTTATGGTTGTTGCTTCTACAACATCAATACTTAATAAACCTAGAAAAACGACAATTAGCCCTTCTCTCACACCAACTCCACCCGGAGCGACAATTGCCATAGCACCACTTGTCCCAGCAAAAGGGAACGTCAAAACAGCAATTAAAGAAAAGTTGATATCAAAGGTCAGAGCCAAGCACAAATAGTAAAAAGAAAGTCCCCACAAAAACCAGTTAAGCATAAAAACCGGAATTGATTTGATAGCCTTTAAAGGAGATATCGTAGGTATATTAATATCTTTTTTCAGTATCCATTTTACAGACCTCTCAATAATTATTTTAATGATTGGCAGAAAAATTAAACTTGTCAAAAACAACCAAATAGGTATGGCAGTGTATAATATTTTAAGTTGACTAAAGCCACCAGCTAACAGCAAACCTATACAACCTAATGAGAATCCAGCCCAAATAGTAATGATCTGAGTTTGTAATGATACGGTAGACGCTACTTCCCGCTTAATAGGATACCTGGTGGCTATAAATTCTGCTTTACCAAGAATAAGCAAAACCTTCCCAGGAATATATTTTGTAAAAATAGAAAGTCCAACAGAAGATATCGCATCTTTAATTTTTACTTTAAACCCATTTAGTGAAAGTAAATTCCACCATGTTAAGGCATTAGAGATCATCCCACAAAATAGAATCAAGAAAGAAAGTAAAAGATATGGATAGCTGTGGATAGTTGGGATGTTCAAATAATCAGCTCTATAAAGTGCGATTACAAGAAATATGAATGAGAGAATAACTAAATAATTAAATATACTTTTAGTTTTCAATGCCATATCAACTTGGTTTCTGGCAAAGAATCATAGTCCATGGCAAGGGTCTATTCTCTTTTAAAACCACAAAATTATTTTTTTTAATTAATGTTCTAAAACCTCTTGAAGACCAATGGTTAACGTGAGTAGGTGTATTCCCAAAAGCTTTTAAATATTTCAATCTCACCATGTTTAAAGCTCTCCATAACGGTTCTCTTGGTACACTTGTTAAGAAAAGTCCTCCAGGTTTCAAAACACGGTAAATTTCTTCAAGACCTTTTTGATATTTATCAATGTGTTCTAAAACTTCACAACAAATGATCAAATCAAAATGATTATCGTTAAACTTAATATCTGTAATATCTTCGAATTGAAATTTGACATTTGGCTTTTCTGATAACAATTGCTTTGATAAATCTAATCTATCATCATAAACATCAGTTAGATAAAACTTTGCATCTGGAAATTTTTGTATTACTTTTTCTGACACATGGCCTTCCCCAGCTCCAATCTCAATAACCTCTTGTGGTGTTTGATTACTAAAAGCATCATGCTCTAATAATTGAAGAATAGAATTAAAAAATCCTCCAACCAATTTCTGAGCAATCGATCCTTGGTTTTGGTATTTGGGCGACTTAGCCGGTCTGTCAAACGTTTTGGCCATTATTTTAATTTGTAGTTATATAAATCCATTAACTCACCTAACTCGTCTGCGATATAGGATTTATAAGAATCAATTTTATGTTTAGTATCTTTTTTCCTACTGGTGTTTTTAGGCTTCGATAAAAGAGCTTCTGTTTGAGCTAGAGAATATTCTTCTAAACCGAAGAAATCTCTTATTTGGTTTAACTCTTTGGCACCTTCTTTAACACCCGACTTAAATATGTTTTCGAATTTTACTTGAAGATAAGGATTCGTCTCCTTGTACTTCATTAATGTCTCATTAATGAGTTTCCACCTAGCTGCAAGAACCATAATTGGGTCTTTCTTTTGCTTAGCACTAATAGGTAAATCAGCAACAAAATATGGTATATTTCTTCTAATCAGCCGCTTATAGCCATTCCAAAATCCGTAATCATAATGAGATTTTATATAGTCTTGTGGATGCCTAATTAAGTGAAGAATCCTCAAGTTTTTGACTGACTCATTTAATGCAAAAACACCTGACCACATAAAATTACTAGATTCGATATAGGTTTCTGGACAATTTGTAAACAAAGATTTTCTAGCCGAGAAATAAAATTTATTAAATCGTGCTGAGCTTATTTTGCCTTCAAAATGCATGTTAGACAGTGGAATAAATCGACGAGATGGTTTGGGTTCATGACGACATAAAGCCTTTGTACTTGTCTCGTTAATATAGTCTTCAAAAAACATGGTACCTGTTCTTCCTGTGGAAAGAATAAAGTTTATTTGCTTATTCGTCTCCATACATCTGGTCCTTCTGTCTCTTTGATAGCTGTTCGATTAGCTTCCTATTTTTAGATAATAAATCCCCGATGATTCCTAGTGCAAAAAAATTGACACTGATGATGATAAACATTACTCCTAAAATAAGTGACTGTACTTTTCCTGAGGCATCATTATTTAAGAAAAAGATCACAAATCGCACAATTGGAATGAGGCCTACCAAAAAACTTACCCCCCCCATCCATAGAAATATTCTAAGTGGTTGATACATTGAGTAAACTCGAATGATATCTGTTCCTGACTTCCTAATGTGCTGCCAAATGTTTTTGAACAAGCGAGAAGGTCTGGTAGGCGCATTGGTAGTGATAGGTACAGAAACCATTTTGATACGCTTCTTTGCTGCTTGTACAGTAGTATCTAAAACATATGAAAAATCCGAAGTAATATTAAGCTCTTTCATCGCCTGCTTGGAATAAGCTCTAAATCCAGAAACAGCGTCTTCCATTTTTCTTTCTCCAGATAAGATTTGCGTTACTTTCGTTCCTAACCATTGGAAAAATTTCTTTATTAGGGAAAAGTGCTTGATTTTTGAAGTTTGTCTATTTCCTACGGTTATGTCCGCATCTCCAGAAATAATAGGTTGAACCAAATCACTGATGTAATTTGATGGATATTGATTATCTCCATCAGTGTTTACTAGAATATCAGCGCCAAGTTTTAGTGCATAGTCTAAACCAGTACGAAAACTAATACCTAGTCCCTTATTCCCCACATTTCTAAGTATGTAATCCACATTATTTTCTCTCGCCACCTCTATGGTTTTGTCAGAACTACCATCATCAATGATCATCGTTTCGATAAGCACAATACCGTCTATCTTTGTTGGTATATCTTTGAGAACAAGCGGCAACGTCTTCTCCTCGTTATAGCATGGGATTTGGATGATTAACTTCAAGATCCTTAATTAAGAGCACAAAGTTAAATATATTGTCCTTAACTCATCAAATTGGGTAAAAAATTAACTACCAGTGATCAAAATAGTAGTTTGATGCTTCGCAGATATTTATTCAGTTTACTCATAAATCCTCTTTAATGTCAAAAAACCCATTTTTTTAGCCATTTTTGTATTGCTTTTGAAATACCAGATTAAATCGGAGGAAACGAAGCAAACTTTATGTTAAAGAAACCAACCATTATTTTATCAATCATCGGTGTAATCATGATGATAAATTTGCTACATAACCCACTTGGGCTGTACAGTGCAAAAGGTGTTATAAATCAGTTAGGATGGCAAAGTTGGGTGGCTGGAAGTATCATTAAGGCGCATAAAGATGGAATCTTTTCTACGGGGACATTTACCAATATTTGGATTCCTAAAAAAATGAAAGCCCCTAAAGCAAGAGCTTATAACGCCAATAAATATCGCAAAGGACAATTCAACATAAAAACCAAGAAGGGTAAGGGAGTATGGTCAACCTACAAATCAGCAATCAGATGGCCAAATACTTTGTATGAAATCATTGATGTTAGCATTTATAGAATTACTGGCAAGGCCCATAATCTTTTTTGGTTACACAAATCTATTGCAGGTTTATTTTTAGTGCTCTCATTACTAATTTTGTTAAAATGGTGTTGGCAGGAATTTGGTTTATTGACGACGCTTATTAGCAGCTTTGCTATTTTGACCTGTCATTGGTTAATGGTATTGGCATCATATGCAGGATTTGATATTTGGTTAAATATCTTACCCGTTGCCGCAGGTTTATACTTATTCCAGAAGAAAAGGAAATACTTTAATCCTGAAAATAATTGGCATGTTTTAATGTATGGAATATGTTCTATTTTCTTAAATGCTACAAGACACTATGCACATGTTCCCGTTGTTAGCTTTTCACTTTTGATCCCTGTTTTATATTATCACAGCTTTAATAAAACAGCCTATAAGAAGCTTTTGACAAAAATAATGGTAGTCGGTATTGGTGCCATTTTAGGCTTCTTAATTAGTTTTGGTATTCACTTTCTTATGATCTATTCGATCAGGGGTAATATGGAGCGTACTTTAGACTTCTTTAAATTCAAATTTTTACATAGGACTTCGGGCGATTTAGATGAAGCGGCTCATAACTTTTCAAGACTTGTTGATAAAGCTCATGATGCAGGATTTGTTGATGTTTTAAAGAGATATTGGAATGAAAAGCCGTTATTTTCCTTTTTAACATTGAAACACATAACATGGATGTTTATTCTTTCAGTACCAAGTTTATTCATTCCTTCTTTATTCTCGGGTAGAAGCACACAACTCTTAAAGTATAGAAAATTATTTCTAGCAACCTTGGTAAGTCTTGTGGGTGCTTTTAGCTTTTTCTACATCTTTAAATCACATGCTTACCTACATATTCATCTTGATTACATTGTATTATGTACTCCTTTTATACTTTTCTTCGTCATGTATTATGTAGAATTTATAAAAGTCTTAGTTGAGAAACTAAAAACAACATTGAACAAAAAGACAATCGAAGCTTAAAACATATGAAAACTATCTTACTAGCCGGTGGCTTTGGAACCAGATTATCTGAAGAAACACACTTGAAGCCAAAACCAATGGTAGAAATTGGAGACTACCCTATTCTATGGCACATTATGAAATCTTATTCCCACTATGGCTTTAATGATTTTATTGTGGCTTGTGGATACAAAGGCTACTATATTAAGGAATACTTTGCTAATTATTTTCTGCACCAATCCAATGTCACTTTTGATTTAGCCAATAATGACATGAAAATTCATGATTCGGCAACTGAGCCATGGAAAGTTACCTTAATGGATACTGGTTTGCATACTATGACGGGAGGTCGTATTCGAAGAGTAAGAGATCATTTGGATGACACTTTCATGGTGACTTATGGTGATGGTGTTAGCAATGTAGATGTTAGAGCATTGGTAGAGTTTCATCGATCACATGGTAAGCTTTTAACGGTAACAGCTGTCCAGCCATCAGGAAGATTTGGAGCCCTAGAAATAGACGAATATCAAGTAAAATCCTTTATGGAAAAACCAAAAGGAGATGGTGCCTGGATAAATGGAGGATTCTTTGTTTGCAATAAAAAAGTAATCGATTATATCACAGATGACTCGACCATTTGGGAGCGAGAGCCACTGGAAAACATTGCAAAAGACGGGGAACTTATGGCTTATCATCACCGCGGGTTTTGGAAACCTATGGATACATTAAGAGATAAAAATGATCTCGAAAAAATGTGGGCAACCAATAAGGCAGATTGGAAAAGTTGGTAAATGAAAGGACTATTAGAAAATGCTTATAAGGGCAAAAAAGTTTTTGTCACTGGACATACAGGATTTAAAGGATCTTGGTTAATAAAATGGCTTGATATTTTAGGCGCAGAAGTCAAGGGTTTTGCATTGGAAGAAGATCACCCTGATGGTCATTATCATGTGATTCAAGGTGATGCACTTTGCCAATCAGAAATTGGAAATATTAATCATTTAGAAAAATTAACTGAAAGCATTCAAGCATTTAAACCAGACTTTGTCTTTCACCTGGCAGCACAAGCGCTAGTTAGGGATTCGTATGAAGATCCTATAGGTACTTACCAAACGAATGTTATCGGTACCGGAAATGTAATACTTGCTTGCAAGACATTGGACAAACCATGCCACTTAATCCTTATAACAACAGATAAAGTTTATCATAATAATGAGTGGGAATATCCTTATAGGGAAACTGATCGTCTTGGTGGATATGATCCTTATAGCAGTAGTAAAGCATGTTCCGAACTTATTGCTTCTTCTTTTACCCAGTCCTTTTTAAATACTGCTAATTACCACGAGCATAATAAACAAGTGGCTACAACTAGAGCTGGAAATGTAATCGGTGGTGGAGATTGGGCTAAGGGACGAATTATTCCCGATATCATCAAAGGCATTGATCAGAATCAGGACGTAGAACTTAGAAATCCAGGTGCGGTAAGGCCATGGCAGCATGTTTTAGAGCCATTGTCAGGATATTTAGTCTTAGGTGCAAAGATGGCTGAACAACCCTTAAAATATGCTGGTGCATGGAATTTTGGACCAGAAAATAAACAATTTCTCACTGTAGAGGATTTGACCAAGATTTGTATTAGAATTTGGGGTAAGGGAAATTATACGACACCTGATTCTAGTCATGAACCACATGAAGCGAAGATGCTACAATTAGATATAAGCAAAGCCAAATTGTATCTTTCTTGGAGGCCAAAGTTAAATGATGTCCAAACCTTTGAATACACCATCGAATGGTATAAACGTTTTTATGAATCAAGAGAAGCTGCCGCTGCTTTAAGCGAAGAGCAGATTCTAACTTATATGAATCTTTAGGTGAAACATTTATTAATTACTGGCGGTACTGGTTTTCTTGGTGGTCACTTATGCCGACATTTAGTTTCTTTAGATTATCATTTACATGTATTAGTTAGACCTAGCTCTGACAAATCAGAGCTGAAGAAACTAGCTAAATCCATACGTTTTTTCGAAGAACATGAGATTACTACTTTCCTAGAAGAAAGCTCAATCAAGCTTGATGGCATCATCCATACGGCCACTGATTATGGTAGACATGGTGATAAGGAGCTCGTTTTTAATGTCAATCATAGATTACCAAAAACTTTATTGGAATTAGCCATTGCCAAAAAAATACCTTCTTTTATAAATATAGATTCGTTTAGTAGCCTTATCGAGGACTATCCATACTTGCCGCATTATCACGCTTCTAAAAGAGCATTTCTCAAGGATGCTAAGCAACGTATTCAAACTAATTATGAAGGTTCTTTTAGTACATTGAGGCTTCACCACCTTTATGGAACTGAAGATGATGATCGAAAATTTATACCCTTTATCATCCGGAGCTTGATAGCTAAAGAAGAGGAGATAGATTTAACAGCAGGTATTCAAAAAAGGGATTTTGTTTTCGTGTCTGATGTTGTAGATGCTATAGAAAAAGTATTAACTATAAGGCCTTCAGGAGAACAAGAATTTGAAGTAGGCACTGGTCAATGTCATTCCATTCGGGAGTTTGTAGTATCCGCTAAAAAACTAGCGGAGAATAAGAACACCCAACTTAATTTTGGAGCTTTGGAAACCAGAGCCAATGAATTAATGGAAGCTGTTGCCGACAATGCCAAGCTAATTGATTTAGGCTGGAAACCGAAGTTTCCATTAGAAAAAGGGATTAAAGAAACTATTAAATATTACAGAGACAAAATGTCTTAATTTCGTCCGAGTTTAGAAAATTATCATATGCTTTACAAACCATCATTTAGTTATTTAATAGAAGCTCAGCATCTTAATAAGTATTGCGAAATTCATACGGACATAAGTGAGAATCCAGTAAAACTACATTTAAATGCGCCAGGAGAATTACAGCCCAAAGTTAAATACAAATTTGATTGGTTGGCATCAGGATCGCAAATGGTGAGTATTTTCTATTCAGTTAAAAATCCCAGATTTCCAAAAATGGAACTCAAAGTTGAGGTATTTGATCAAGATGATAATAGTCTTGGCATATTTACAAAAAAGAATCTTTCTTTTGGTGACCATCATCAGACAATAAATTTGAAAGAACCTGTAGAAGTGGGTTACATAACCTGGGAAATGGTTTGTGGTAAATCACATTTTGGTTCTGGTGTCTTTATAGGCAACATCATTTTTTATAAGCAAAACCCATTAACAAATCTCGCTAATAAATATGGGTCTGATAAAGGCAGCGAGGTTTTCTACGGAGCTAGTCCCCATATGTATACTGATATTTACCACCAGTATCTCAGTAAGTTTAGAAAAGATAGCTTTAATTTATTAGAAATAGGTCTTGATTCAAAAACTTATCATACGGGACAGAGCGAAGATGCTCCTTCTTTGTATATGTGGAGAGATTATTTTCCAAAAGCTACCATTTACGGAATTGATATCAATGAATATTCCATTCTTGATAATGAAGAGCGTATAAAATTTTACCGAGCTAATCAATCATCTAGGAGAGAATTAGACGCATTTAAAGATTCGACCAAAGAAAAATTTAGAATCATTATTGATGACGCTTCTCATGCTTCATCGCACCAACAAATAGGTCTTGTTAAGTTACTGCCCATGGTAGAAAAAGGTGGATATTACATTATCGAAGATCTATTTTGGCAGCCCTTTAAAGAAGAGGCAACAACACTAGATTTATTTACAAGACTTAAGCACTCCGGAAAATTCACTTCACCATTCCTAACGGACGAAGAGAATGAGTACATTGAAAAAAACGTGAAAAATTTTAGAATACTTAAAGCTGCTGTTAGTGAAATGCTAATTATTGAAATGTAGCCAAGGGCAAGTTCATTGCTTCAGCAATCATTTCAGTGGCTCTTACTGCGCCTAATGCGTTTATGTGATCATGGTTTCTGTAAAGATGATCGATATTAATCCTAGTGGATAAATCTATATAATGAACATGTTTATTTTTAGATATTCTATTTACGGTGTTATGATATTTTTTCTTAACAATTGATGGTACTCGTTCAAGATAATCCTCGTGCATAGGCATACTCACCAGGTATAATTCGATATTTTTTTCCTTTGTATAACTAACTAGCTTTCTCATAAACTCAAGAGATGATAGCGACAATCCTTTAGAGTCTTGATAATTAAAATGTACATTAGTTATTTTGTCCAATTTCTTCCTTGCTTTATTAAGTGCTAAATTAGGAAGGTCATTCACTTCATGAGAAGTTCTAATAAGCGAATCAATTTTATAATCTTCTATTTCAAATGAAAGTTTTTTCTCAATAAATGGATATTGCTTTTGCTTTTTGAATAGGTTGCTGATATACTGGATGTTTGGCACCACCATATTCTTACTATAATTAATAACTAACGATTGCCAATCGGGTTTAATCGCTTCTAATTCATCATAAGCAATAATTGGATATGATCGTTTAAACATTTCCCCTCTCCATCTCGGATCATTAAAAAAAAAGTTATTTATGGTAGACAAGTTGTTGTATGAAAAACCAACTGCTAAGGTATTTACTTGTGGGTTGTTCTCAATGATATGTCTAGCTTTTAGAAAACTTAAAGCTAATGGTTCAAAAGCCTGTCCCACATTTATTGAGTTAGGTATCATTTTGTAAATAACACCTCCTTTTATGTGAGAATCACCTATAAAAACTGTAGTTATTTCTTCTGATAATTTGTATGGTTGTGCATCAATTACTAACCTATTAATAAATGATGATAGGGAAAGAACTATTAAAAGAACTAAACCAAAAAAGAGCAATTTTTTAAAATAATATTTGAGACCTGCCTTATTCATTCAAAAGTTTACTTAAGCATGCTCAAATTCAAAAACCGCCGAGTGTTTGAACAATTCCTCGTCTTCTCTTAAAATTTTAAAGCCATTTTGGACAACCAGGCATCGCATTAAATCAGGGTTGTTTCTAGCAAAACCCACGTTTTTTTGAGCCCCTACCTTATTTTGATCTGCGAAATGTAATACTGCCTTTCCTGTCGGTTTAAGTGCTTTTTTTATAGACTTCAAATAATAAAAAACATCTAAAGGATCTATGTGCACAAAGACATCATGGGAGAAAACTAAATCTAAAGAATTTTCTTCTACAGCTGGAAAATCCGTTCCATTGGTTTGAACAAAGGTTATATTTTCTTCATCCTTGAATCGTTTTTTACATAACTTTAGCATGATTTCATTTACATCTAAAGCATATAATTTTTTAGAAGCTTTTAAATATTGGGTCCACCGTCCACCGCCACAACCAATTTCTAGTGCAACAATACTGTCGTTAACATTAGGAATTAAAAAAGTATCTCTAAACTTCATGAGATGTGCTTTCTCTTCTGGGTTGCCCCAGTGATTCCCATAATGACCAAATTCTTCTTGTTTTTTATCTAAAAACCATTCAGCGTTCTCTGTCCACTTCTTTTTATTCCATTTTACATCAGGCATTTCTTAACTTTTTTTAGGTAGAAAAACAAATAATGAAGAGTGTGCAAAATTATGTTCTCTTATGATTTTAAAGCCATTATATTCTACCATTGCTCTCATTAGGTCGGGATTATTTCTGGAAAATCCTTCATTCTTTTGAGCAGCTTCGGTATTCTGATCTGAAAACTGAATGGCAAGTTTTGCTCCTGGTTTTAATAGAGGCTTTATATTTTTAAGTATATAAAATATTTCCAAGGGATCTATATGTACAAACACACCATAACTAAATACAAAATCAACAGACTTAGGAGCTACTCCTGGATAGTCTGTGCCATTGGATAAGACATATTCCATATTGTTGTTATCCTTAAAACGGTTTTTTAATAAAGAAATCATTTTAGGGTTTATATCTGATGCGATACATTTTCCAAACTCACTTAAATAATGGGTCCATCTTCCACCTCCAGAACCTATCTCTAGTGCAGTCTGATTTTTATCCACGTAAGGGAGCAGATATTTTTCTATTAAAACACGCAAATGGCCTTTATTTTCTGGTAATCCCCAGTGATCACCATAGAATTCTCCTTTTTTTCCTTTTAGTTTCCTATCAAATAAACCAATATTATCTGACCAGACTTCTATATTCTTTTCAACCTTCATAGTTTTCTTTTAAAATGTTAACATTCGAGACCACAGGTCTAATCTTGAATGTTTTGTTTTATGACCTATTCGAGCCATCGAATAATCATCAATGTTAAAGGAATCTGTGTTAAATTCAATGCCGCGTTTCGATCGTTTAGCTGTCCCTCTAACAACGCGCCAGTTTGTGATAATTCGATCAATTTGTTTCTCATCATCTTTTCTCACTAATTGAACAAAAAACCACCCATCATCTGGATATTCATAATCGTCAAATATTTCAAAATGAATGTATGCCTTTTTACCTCTTCGAACTAACTCAAAGTCAAAGGCTCTGACAAGAGGATCATTAAAAACCTTTGGAAAAACATTTTCATATCGATAATCGAATAAGGCTAAATCTTTAGCATATTTCTTTTCGATAACCTTGGCCATCCTGTCATTATAATATCTAGAATAATGCTTGTGAATACTTGTGTTACCAAAGTGAGGTAAGCTTTTGAAAGGAATATCTGCAATGGATTTTAATCGCTTAAAATCCTCATTAATATGCTCTAATTTACCACAAAAATCAAATAAAGGGTTACCCTGCTTATCATAAAGTGTGAAATGTTGTGGTCGAAAATGCTCTTCCATGTACTCTTCAGGAATCTTAGATAATTTCATTACATATTCCTCAAAGGTCATCCCACCATAAAACTCATCTCCATAAAATACATTTAGTATTCTGTGTGCTCCATTAGTTACTTGAGCATTGTTAATGTCTTTGGAGCCTAAAATTTTACTCTTATAAGCTGATAAAACTCGACTAAAAGGATTTCTGACAAAAGTGAATATGAAATAATCTTCAAAATCAGCCCTTTTAAGCATCGGTCTTTTAGGAACTTCTTTATGGACCATATGCTTAGCAATATCCATACCCATCACCTTTGAAAATTCAAATTTAATGGTTGAACATCCAGCTTTAGGAATAGGGATATATCCTAATTTATGATTATCGAGAACGACAATTTTAGTGTTACTATCTAATTTTCTTAAAACTTCCATTTCACCTCATGATCAAATTTGCGCCAAACATTGTTTGTCACATTTTTAAACTCATCTGTGATAAGGTTTTGATCAACTTCACCCCATCGTTCGATTTTTGTGTTTTTATTTTTCACCACTTTTGCTGCTACTTCTGTTCCATTATCATGCCCTTTTACAGACCAATTTTTCTTGAAAGCATCCAAAGTTTGTGGATGAAAAGGGATGCCAAGATAGTTGAAAAGCTTTCTTACTTCACCTTCTGGGTCAGCCATCAATGTTGTATACTCTACCCCATAATTTACTCTTGACTTTGGATGATCTATAATCCTAGCCACCAAATAATGTGAATTAATCAGAGACTTTTGGGGCCTTCCCCACCAATCTACACTAGAAATAATAACATCATAAGGCTGGCGTAAAACTGTAAAACAAGGTGCATGCGGATATATTAAATCAAAAACATTCCAGTACCAATCACAAAAGTCATCGACCGTTTTAAAGTTGTTATGCACAATGGGTGCTCCAATTGGTTTATGAAACCAATATTTTTCTTTACTTGGATAAAGATGCATGAACATACTTCGAATTACTTCTGGGATGTCACCCTTTTTAGACTGTGGAAGACTACTTGCTATAGCATAGTATGTACTTTGAATTAGATTTACGGTTTCTCCAATGTAAGTACAATCAGGGTGCGCCTTAAAGACCTGCGACAACAAAGATGTCCCAGATCGGCCATTTCCGATAAGTGTGATAGGAGATAAAATATTTGTCCAGTTTGGCATAATAATGTATTGATCAGTTATCCTTCATAGAGAACAAATCATTTGGTGTAACCAAACAATAGTTCTTATTTGTATCTTGTAACATCGACCCTTCTTCTTTTTTTCTAATAAAATGACAAGTATGTTTTGCCGTTTTATGCACTATGTTCTTCTTAATAGTCCTGCAATTCCAGTTCCAATCTTCAAACCCAAATCCCTCTTTTATTTTATTCTTTGCATAAGGTGTAGCTTGATAAACACTTTTTTTGCTAAACGAAAGGGCAGTCCAATAGTTATTTATCCTTAAAAAGTCTAAATCAAACTCAGTGCTTTCCATATCCGTGTGAAAGAATAAGTGATTCTCCTTTCCAAAAATAACATTAACCTCTGGATGTATAACAATATCATCTTCCCTGCTCTCTGATAATTCAAAACACCTCCAAATCCAATCTTCGCCCCATAGATCATCTCCATCTATAAATGTAAGGTATTTTCCATTAGCTATTTCTATTCCGTGATTCCGACTTAAACCTAAATCTTTATAGCTTATCGTGTGACACTGGAAATTAAATCTTTCAGCATAGCTACCCACAAGAGATTCAGTTTCGGCATCCGGATTATCAAGTAAGAGAATTACCTCTGTACCTATTCCTTTTTCAGTGGCCTTCAATACTGCCTCATTTACAGATCTTAGTGTAGGATATGCAATTAAACCTTCAGCATGGAGATTAACCAATACACTAACATCTATTTCCTTAATCATTTCTGCCATGATCTTAATTTAAGTAGTTCAATTTAATTTTCAAATTCGAATCGAAATTGGTTTGCCCGTGTAATTTGAACAGATTGACTTCGGACTTTGACAATTTCTCATTTACAATCCCTGAGTTCTGGATAATTTCTTTTATGGCACTAACATAGCTATCAATATTTTCTACATCTTCCACTAACCATCCAGTTTCTTCGTTAACTAGATTTGAAATTCCCCCAATATCTGGAGCTACAACTGGAAACCCAATATTTATCATATCAAGTAGCATAGTAGGTACTCCATCCCATGAACATGTGTGGAGAAAAATGGCTGCATTCTGATAATGGATATCCGTTAAATTGTCATAAGATCCTTTAAGGATGATATTTTCTGGTACTTCATCCATTTCCTCATCTAAGAATTGGTAAATATTTCCCTTTCCCCAAACATGAAAATCTACATCAGGAAGTTGGTCAGCAATCTTAAGTAAAATATCTGGTCTTTTTTGGGTTACCATTCTTGATGCCCATAAAACGATCGGATTTTTATCATAAAAATTATTTCTGATCTTCGATATCAAAGAATCACGGTTAATTCTTCCAATACTTAAATCTGGTGGCTGGTTTAAAACCACGAGTTTATCTTTTTCCTTTTCTGATAATCCGTAATCTATGATCAACTCATCCACAAAAGATTGATTATCTGTAATTACTTTATTTAAGTAACCGATTGTATTTCTAAAATATTCTGGTGGATATCCTGCCTTATTCTGAAATTGATCATAATCATAACAAAAAAGACAAGCATCTAACTTGGTAATTTTGTGCAAACTCTTACCATAATTCTTGTACAACTCCCACCCCACTCTTGAATTTGTATTTAACACAAAATCAGGTCTAGATGAGGCAATTAGGTGATTTAATAACCTGTGTCTTGCGTCCATATCCGCAAACGATTCAAGTTTATGGATATCAATATGGGCAAAGTTTTTATGCTCAGGCAACCACTCATCTGCTTCACTATCAGTTGCATCAGTGTAGACTAAAAGCACTTTTTTATCAGTATTTTTTAATATCGACTTCAAAATTTTCATCGTGAAAATTTCTGCACCTCCTCGTCTCATAGTGGATATTAAAAATATAATGTCAGCACTAAATTTCAAATCAGAGAAAGCCGCCTTTAGGAGTAGCATGTCGATCGAGTCATCTGGGGGAAGTGCATAGGCTTGAAAATATTCAAACTTTCGATTTGGCTTGGAAACCGATGGTTCTAGATTAATAGCCTTTTCGATTTGACGTTCAATTTCTGGCGAAATGTGATTTAATTTACCTTGCCCACGTTTTTTCCCATGCTGCTCAAAATAGATAAGTGGGATTTCATCTTCACCTAAATCATGCTCCTCAATGTATGCTGCAGAGTCAAAGAAATGAGAAGTCGCAACATTATTTGCGGTGTCTTCATCCAAATAGTGTTGTAATGGATTTGTATTTAAGTTACTTAGCCCAAGCTGATTCATATAGTATTCTCCATCGAAAAATGGATGTGTTTTATTGATCCCAAACTCGTTTGCTCCTAAATATGACTTTAATACATCTACTTCAAAGGGCACTGCATATCTTTTTCGTATAAAAGCGGAAATAAATAAAGGATGCGGGATTCTGTTTTCTTTAAACCCATGTTCTATATAATGTCCAAGTGGATTCATTTTAGATTTGTGAATATCTGGATAGAGGGTACAGTAGTGCTTTACAGAATACAATGGATGAGGATCACGGTATTCAGTTTTACAACTGGTTACAAAATGCAATAATGGATTAATTCCTGCCTCCTGTACATCTTTGTTCTGATCTAAATAATAATTAGTGGAAAACAAATAGTTAGGATTATAGCCTTCTAAGAAACCTTCTGTCAAAAAATGCACTAAAGCATCATATGGTTTAGCGACCAAGCCTGACTGGTGAATATAGTATTCGTAATCAAATAATGCAGTTATAAAACGAGATTCTCTTTCAATTGCTTCTTCAAAGATGTCTTCCACATCCAGTATAGCCATCTTTTCCTTTAGCTTCTTTTGATCTTCAAATTCATTGTTTATAAAATGTTCTTTATCGAAAAGAATGCTGATTATGTCATCTCTTAGTGATGTTATTGGCTCTAGTTCTTGGTTTATGTTACTTTCCTTCATTGGGAATACCACTGTTTTTCTAAAATTTACGATCGCTTTTGAAATTCTTCTAAAGCTACTTGATATAAATGTAAGTCATACTGATTAACCTTCTCAATTTCTCTAATTAAACTTGGAGAAATTTCCTTCTTACTGGTAGGGTTTTTATTTAAATTTTTGCTTTTGCCTAATTTCCAATTATACTGCTTTTCCATTCGGATAACAGATTCATCAAAGTGTTCTGCTAAACCAAAAACTTCTAATTGTTTTAGTCTCGAAAGTGCGTTCTTTAATTGAGTTTCGGTTTGTTTTATAGGCGGGGCTCCACCTGTCATATAGAACGTTTGGACATTTGATACTTGATTAGGTTCCTTTTCGAATACATATTCCAGTGATTTGTTTTTATAGTCAGGAATCATTCTTCTCAACTGGTATAACAGAGAAATACTGCGCTTAATAGGGTCCCTAAAAAACACAATGGGACGCATATTTTTACCTAATATTTTCAATCCATTATTGTATGTATAATGCCCACAAAACAAACCTAAATCCTGATACTTTGAACCGACTCTCGTCTGGATTTCTGAAAATTGGGGATATCGATTATTATTGCTTTCGATATCATCCATATTCGGAAATATTTGACTTTGGTCAAACTGATTATACAACATGTTTCTAAATGATGTACCAGCTGTTTTGGGAATATGAACAAAAAAATAAACCGGTCTTTCACCTAAAAGTTTGGAGCGTTGGGTATCAATTATTTTCTGCGCCAGTTTTTGATTTAGGGGAACATTCTGAGATAATTTAACTTCTATTTTATCTTTATGTGGGTCAATTTTGTGTCTGCGTAGATTGAACTTAAATCCACAATTACCCGTGTAATGGATTTGGTTATCACTGATACTTTTTCTAAACAAATCAGCTCTTGAAGTTTCGACATGTTTTCCGTTAATAAATAAATCCACTTGTAAAGGAGTAGATCGAAACCCTAAAATTACCCATCCTGTAATATGCTCTTTTGTTAAACTATTTATTGCTCCTTTCATATTTTATCTACATAACTTATAGAATAACCATTGGCTGTAGTTATTAAGCCTATCATCCTCTCTATGGCATGAGCCATTGTGCCATCTAGCTGACCTGCTTCCGTTGGAAAATCATTGAGTCCCCAACCCACATCTAGGAGTCCCTTTAAAGCCTTAGGCTTAAACCAAAACATCGTACCTGCTGGAAATAAATACCTATGTGACAGAATATCCTTTTCAGTATTAAACCTTAATAAGTTTTCTTCCCAGTCACCATATTGCTCATCTTCATGCTTCAGACAATGAGATTGTAATTTTTTAAAATCTTTTTCAATGCCTAGCAGGGCTGATAATTCTTTCATGGGTTGCTCATTACTGCCTAGACCCCACTTCTTAAATGAAAAAACATTTTTAAATCCTGTGACAACACCCAGTTTTTCATCAGCTTCAAAAGCATTGATAACATCATTTACTAACTCATTTGAGCCCATTAATGATTCGTAACTATAATTTCTCCACTCGTCTCCATTTTTTGCATGGGGCGACTTTTTACTATGGATTTTAAGTACATACTCGTAATCGAGCAAACGCACATTATTCATAATTTCAAGAAAAGGACCTACATCTCTACCTTGGTTTTGAAAAACAAAAACATTGGCTGACGGATAGTCCTCTAATATTTGCTGCTTAAATGGTTCATTGTGTTGTATAATGCTTACATAAAGATCAAAGGAGTAATCAAGTTTTTTAAAATAATCTCGAATCTCTTCCCACATATCTATATAGTATAGATGGAGAATTATGGCGATTTTGTGCTCTTTAACTATACCACCTGGTCTAAACTTTTCTCTATTAGACTCGTTAGTTGAATAATAAGAAACTACTTCAGCAGTCTTTTGTAGATAAGCATATCCAAAATGCCTATCTGGCTCGAGATAAGCACCCTCTGCCCATTCATTCCAAGCATTTATAAAAACAAAAGGGTGTTTTTTAGTGCTACTTCTTGCTAGCACATTACTAAGCCAAGTACCATACTTATCGGGGTTTGAAAATGCAAATGGTGTACTAAAATTATCTTTCCTTGCCGTGTTATCCCACATAGGAAAAATACTTTCAATTTCATTTGCTAAACCCTCATAATCATAAGAGCAAGCGACTACACTGCTGTAGTTTAAAATCAGACCATTAAAGGAATGATTATAAATAGTGTGTGGCAAGGACTCCAGCATAAAAGTATTGTCATAACCGTATTTTCTTAGACGATCATTATAGGTTCCCATATGATGTGGCGGAAACTGAACCGTCATGTCTAATCCTATCCTGTCTGGATTTTTTATGTACTCAATTGACTGACATCCGATGATAAATAGATCTTCAAAACCATCCTTTTTTGCTTCTTTCCTCCAAACTTCAATCCACTCTTTAATATTTTTTGCGTGTAATGGTCTATAAACTAAAAAGACTGGTTTGCCATCTATTTTTCTGTATCTTTCATCATGAAAGTATACGCTAATATCTTTATAGAACTGAACAGCTTGTTCGATACTATAATCTTGTTTTATTAAGATTTCAGTCTCTGAACCATCCCATGCTCTTGTCCAATTTTCATTTGCCCAATTCAAGCAAAACTTGAAGTCTATTTGCTTATTGTTTAGAAACTGATCGAGAGGCATTTCTAATAGTCGCTTGCCAGAAAACCAATAATAATGAAAGCAAAATCCATCAATACCATACTGTTTGGCCATTGCTGATTGCCGTTCCAATATTTCAGGATTGTTGAGATCATAATATCCTAATTCTCCTGGTAACCTAGGCTGATAATGATATTCAAACTTAGGTAATGCCTTGGCTACATTATGCCACTCCGTAAATCCTTTTCCCCACCATTCGTCATTCTCTTTTATCCTATGGAATTGAGGTAAATAAAAACAAAACAACTCGGTATCATTATTGGCCTTATCAAGATGTTCAGAAGATGCTTCTCGGTAATATTTAGGGTGCGCATCCTGATAAAACTTAAGATTATGGGTGTCTATATTCCCATAGTTTTGAAGCTTAGTTATGTCGACGGTGCAAAGCCTATGCTCTTTATCCGTCTTAACCTCAAAATCAATAGATGTTATATTTCTAGGCAGCTTAACTTTTCCTTTAAACTCATAGCTTTTCATGCCTTCTGTCCGACCAATTTTATATCGATCACTTTGACTGATTTTCAAGACGTGTTTGTCTTTTTCAGAAAGTCTAACTGCAATAGTTTGAAGCTTATGATTACTATCAATGTATCCTACTAGCTGGAATTCATTGTTCTTATAGTACAACTGAGCGATATGGATATTTAACCCATCAAAAGAGTAATGGGCATTTATTATTGCAGGGGCAAGTATTTTCTCCTTACCTCTCAATTTATTAAATGCGTTTCCTAAAATTTCACCTATAGGTTCTTTCCCTAGAGCTTTTTTTAGAGTTGTTAAGTTTTCTTTTGATAAGTGTTTAAGCATGATGCATTTATAGCTAGGATCGTTACGAAATCGGAAATCAAAAACATCCGAGGCTATAAATTACTTCTTCTTAGACTTTGCTTTCTTTTTTGACTTCTTAGCTGCTTTCTTCTTTTTGCTCCATTTCTTTAAGAATGCTAAATATGAATTGTATTTAGAACCTAAGGTTTTCTTTAATTCATTTGCTCGAGCACCAACTAATTTTTTACGGTTGTTAGCGTTATTTTTTCCATCCCACTTTTTCGATTTTTTCAACCCACTTATTTGTTTGTTGTATTTCGAAGTGATTGCTTTTAATCTTTTTGTTTGATCAGTAGTTAGGTTTAATTCTTTCTTTGCAGCGCCCCAAAGTGGATTGGCTTTCTTGGCACCTTTCTTCTTCGCTCCTTTTGAAGTCTTTTCTTGCTTAGCTTTTACCTGCTTTGGAGTAGGCTTACAAGCTATCACGGCTAGTGAACATATAAATATTAATAGTAGATACTTTAATTTTCTCATGTTGAACTTAATATAGGTAATTTCAAAATATCCGCAAAAATATTTGATTATTCCTGATTTCCTACGGATTATGCATTATTATTTAGACAAGAAAAAAACCAAAAGTAGCAATTCTTGGATAAGAATAATTTAAGTTTTTTTACGCTCCTTTGTTTTTTGCATAAAATGCAAATATTTTTTCACCGAAATTGGTGCATCATCTAGAGAAAGTTGAACCCCTCGATTCAAGATCATCGCCCTATTACAATTTTTCTCTATGGTTGGCATCTGATGACTAACTAAAATAATTGTTCGCCCATCAAGAAAGGTGTTTCTAAAAACATTTTCCGATTTCTTTTTAAAACTTTCATCTCCAACACCTCCAAAAAACTCGTCCATAAGAAAAATATCAGCTTGAGCATGGACAGCAATAGAAAACTTTAGCTTAGCCATCATACCTGAAGAGTAGTTTTTGACGGGTAAGTCTACAAATTGTTCTAATTCAGCAAATTCTATAATATCATCAAAAATCAGCCCTATCCGCTTAAAACTTAAGCCGAGAATACTACCATTTACATAGATGTTGTCCCTAGCTGATAAATTAGAATCAAATCCCATCCCAAGGGCTAGTCTTAACATTTTTCCTTTTACCTTAATTTCTGACCCTGCATCTGGATGTATTGAGCCCATTAAGCAGTTTAACAATGTTGATTTTCCACTTCCATTCCTACCTATTACTCCAAATATTTCTCCGTGATCTAATGTAAAATTTATGTTTTGTAAAGCTTTTATCTCCTTAACATCATTTTTCTTAGAAAATATCTTTTGAACAGATTCTCTTATAGTTCTTGAGCTTCCTTCTTTTACATAAAAGGTCTTAGATAAGTTTTTTACTTCAATAACCTTCATAGTTATATTAATTCAATTCCTTTATGAGAGTACTTTGTAAATACATACTTTCCAATTAAAAAAAGTCCAAAACCCCAAATTAGATCAACAACCATGAGTGTTGAGTTCCAATCTCCAATCTGCATAGTGATAGCTCTCATGTTCATAATAATTCCTATAAAAGGATGGATATAAAGCATTGCTGGCCACTTTTCAAGAAAAAGCTCTCCACGAAAGAAAACCCCTGAAGTCCAAAAACCGAATAAAACCATGATAGACCAGGCATGCACTATATCTTTTAAATAAATTTGAATCGTGGACAAAATCATACCAACACCTAAAGAAATTAAGATTAAATTAATTATGATGATGGGAAATAAGTAAAAATTAGTAGAATAAAAAACACCCAAAGAATAACAGAGAACTGTAAAAGCCACAAAATTAAATGTAAAGCCGATAAGTGATGCAATCACCTGAGAATAAAATAAATCCAGTTTATTAAATTGGATATTTTCAATCAAATATCTTTTGGTTTTAATGATATTCATCCCTTTATTACATATTTCAGTAAAAGCCATCCAAATAAGTAAACCTGCAAATAGAAAAAGTCCATAATTTTCTATTTTTATTTTGAATACTTCTTTAAATATAAAATAGTAAATACTTATTTGAAATAGAGGATTCAAAAGTGCCCATAGAAGCCCTAATTTATCATTATAATACCTCTTTTTAAAATCAACTTGAGCTAATTTCCAAATACGCTCTAATCTGTTGTTCTCCGGTAGATGTGGTGCTATATTTTTTAGTAACTTATTTATCATACATTACCACAAAATTACAACTATAAATCATTCTTATACATCTTGAATAATAATCTACACCTTTTTTTAAACAAATCTATTTGTAATTTCGCCATGTGGAGCAAAAAATCATACCCATATTTGTTATCA
>JAHDEC010000049.1 GCA_020629035.1 Saprospiraceae bacterium
AAGGTGCAGAGTGATCAAATGGGGATTGATGCAGAGATTACTTTTAGTGAGGATCAAATAATCCTTCGGCACAGAAAGACTGGCATCATTGAACAAAACGATTGGGACTAGATCAGAGAAATCGATTTAAAAAAAGATGGTATCTACCTTGTAATGAACAAGCCAACTCCTTTTGCTATGAGATTACCATATAGTAAATTAAGCGACGAAGAGCAGGCCTTTTTTATCGAAAAGCAAAAAGCTTTGTAGCAGCTATTTATAAAGAAAATTATTCAAGAGTCTAAAAATTCAAGACAGCTACATTAGAACTTAAGTCATCATTTAAAAACCTTATTAAACTGCTTAACTCCCAACCTTGGTGTGGTAAAAAACGAACCAGAATCCAAGCGTGATCGAATAATGTTATATCCGACATTAGTCCGACGATCTAACAAAACCCAGGTGGATTCAAAATCATGCGAAGTGCTAGAACCTCCACTAGTATCGAATCTTGTCCCCAACAAGTATTTGCAATCATGCATATAATAGACAAATGGATATTTTGTCGAATCAGCATAGCTTGCATTATCAAGATCTCGAGGGTAGATAACTTTATATTTGCCTTTAAAGGACTTAAATATTTTATTTAGCTCCTTTATCGTTTTATCATATTTTGATGAAATCATTTTTTCCGCTAAGTCCAAATCCTCCCTTTTTCTTAACTCTTTATTGTTGCACCCCGGACAAGGATTCTCAAGTAACACAAAGAGTACCGTTGCTTCCTTTAATTCCTCAGCAATTTCCAGTTGATCTATTGTTATCGGCCCCACCATTTCTTTAGGCAGACTGCTATCATCAATAGCTGCTAGCTGACCAATTGCTGGCGCACAACACATCATCAATAGTAAGGAGAACAACATTCCTGGATTTAAACAAAATCGAACACTTGAATAGATGTTGTAATATATGTTCATTTAATACTATTTTTTATTTCCAAAATACTCCCTTTCGAAGGTTCTACAAATGTAAACTCATTAATCTAAAGTATAATTCCAGCATTATACGATTCGTTTTTTTACTTCTAGCTTCACAAAGCAACTATTCCATCCACCAAAGTTTCAAACTATTAAGATCACCTCCCATTTTGCTTACTTGCTCGTTGTAGGCATCTTCATTATGCACCGCTTCAGAAGGAGGATATTTGAACCTAAAAAATTGGTTTGCTTCTTTTTCTCGTGGAATCAATTCAGTCTGTCTAATGAGCGAAAAAGCTTCCCATGGTTGTCTAAAACTATCGATCCAGCGTTGAGTATAAATCAATGCCAATTGCTCTTCTAGAGTAGTTGCATTGTTAAAACTATATTTTGGCAAATCTGTTACAGCAAATAAATCACCACTAGATATAATGTCAGGTTTATTAATCCAAATTTCAGCATTAATCATCAAGTGTTGCCAAAATTGCAAAGACTCCCACATACCTAGTTGGTAATTAAATGATGCATTCGCAAAGTCTGGCTGGACACCTATACCTTTAGCAAATACTTCGGCGAGCAAGAACTTCACTTCAGCTGCTGTCATAATGATTTCTGGAATGTCCAACTCATCTCTAATCAGGTAATAATTAACCGATCCGTAAATATTCCCTGCTCCTTTATTTTCATAACTACCGTCTCTAGCATTTGAGTATGGTTCTCCACCAGATTGCTCTGTGCTCGAAGTCTGCACTTGCGGAAATGGTCTCCATTCTCCAGCATTATTGGGCTCAAAAAATATATGCATTCTTGGATCTAAAATCTCGTCTCCATCTGTCATGAGCCGCCACATATTACTCCCTAAGCGTACTTTGTTGTGCTCTCTAAATGACCAATTCACACCCTGGTTTAACCAATTCTGTTCTCTTGGGCTCATCAAAACATCTCCACCCTGCGTCAGGAAATTAGCTCCATTAGATAGCATGCCTTCCACAATAGGACCCACATAATTTGGATCTTTGTCATAAATTCTCACCAGTTGTTTTAACAGCAAGGAATTAGCAAAAGTTAGCCACCTAAATCGATCATCCCCTAGAAAGGTTTCTGAGGCTCCTAGCCTCAAATAGTTGTTACCTAGTGAAGTTTGATCTCCACCGTTCTGTAATAATTCTACTGCTTCTTGTAAATCCACAATTAAACTTCGGTAAATGGTTTCGTGGTCATCATATGCTGGTCTTAATATAGCAAGCTCATCATAGGCACGACTAGCTTCAGTATACGGAATACTGCCAAATAAATCCGTAATCTGAAAAGTCTTATAAGCCATGAGAACTTTCAGTTGAGCACCAATAAAATCCATTATTTCAGGATCATCCGTCAAGGTCATCCTACGTTCAATTTCTCGGGCATTTAATAAGGCTTGGTAATAATTGGACCACACATCTTCAGCGCCCGACTCTACATTACCAAAGGTCTCGGCAGTAACCACTGCTAATTCGGTTACATCGTACAACTTTTCGTTGTGCAGAAATAGTTGTCTATTCCAGCCTAATTTTAGACTCTCCACTATTGAATTGTAAATGGGCCCAGTTTGTGCTTCGGTGGGGAATAATGGGTTTTCATTCAATTCCTCAAAGCCATCGTCACACGACATTGAACAAAAAAGCAAAAAAACTATGAAGCTTATATATAGTAAATTACTCTTCATTTTCACAAGCTTATAGATAAACGAAAACTGAACGATCGAACACCTGGATATGAAGCCCACTCAAGGCCTTGAGCATTTCCAGAACCACTAATGCCTTCGGGATTAATGCGGTCTGGTAAAGAAGAGTAGAAGTAGAGTAAATCACGGCCAATAATCGACAACTGAACTTGCTGAACATATTTCTTACCTCCTAACCACCTTTGTGGAACATCGTAATTAAGGGCTAATTCTCGCATCTTAATCCAGTTATTTTCTAATATTCCAGGCTTCGTAAGAATCTGACCCCAACCTCCAGCATTAGGCAAATATTTGTAATAGTAATGAACCACTTTGTTGTTTTCTTCTCCGTTTGCATAAACTCCAGGTAGTATAACTCCAACGTTTCTAATCTCACCAGAAGGGTCTTCATAAGGCAAACCTCCTCCATCTCTCTCAATAAGTGTCTCAGGGCTTTGACCAGTCTGAAGTCCAATCACGTAGGACCCTGCATAAATATCTCCACCCCAGCTCGCATCCACTAATGAATTAAACGTAAATCGCCCATAACGACCTTTTGTGCTCCATCCACCTATAAAATCAGGAGATGCATTACCGACTGGAACTAAGTTTTCCGAAATCTCATAATGCGTACCTTCTTCATTTAAAATGGGCTGACCAGTTGCCTCATGATAAACATAGTCATATCCATAAATTGTCCCATAATTTTGCCCTTCTTGGACAGATATATTAGGACCAAACAAGCCCCAAATATTAGCTAATTCTAAGGTCTTTGCGCCTTCACCTAAACTCAATACAAAGTTTCTATTACGACTAAGCTGAAGACCTGATTCTAAAAACCATTTTGGCTTTTGTACCAATACCGCTTTAAGACCCAACTCATAACCATAGTTCTCGAGCACTCCCGAATTAATTCTCACTTGACTCACTCCGCTAGATGTCGGAACCGGTGAATCTAAAATTTGATCAAAGGACTTAATGTAATAGTAGGTAAAATCTACATTCACTTTATCATTAAACAAACCTAGTGTGGTGCCTGCTTCATAGGAGTTTGCAATTTGTGGTTTTAGCTCTACCGGTGGTTTTGTGCTAGGTAGATTAGCTGTTTGCTGATTAGCAAAAACTCCTGTGTTGTATATAAAATCCAATAAAAATGGATCGGTATCATTGGCTGTTTGTGCTACTGATCCTCTCAACTTCCAAAAGCTAAGCCATTCCATTGGTAAATCTAGAGATTCGGTGATTATATAGCTTAACGATGCAGATGGATAAAAGTATGAGTTATTTTCTAGCGGCAATGAAGATGACCAATCGTTTCTGCCAGAGAATTCCAAAAATAGGAAATCATCGTAACTCACATTTAGGAAGCTAAATACTGAATTGATCTTCTTGTCAAATCGAACTTCACTAGGCAAGTTATTAGTTCCGATTGTCCCGTAATTATTAAAGGTAAAAAGCCATGGATTTTGCCAATCATTAGCACTTGCTTTAATTCCATATTGGCTCCTACTCCACTGACTTCCGCCAACCGAAAACCTAAGTCCAAACTTAGAACCCAACACATTTTGCTTGAATGCTGTGGCTAGCATCTCACGATTTATCACAAAGTCTCGATTCAGCTCATTGCTATAAAAACCCTCATTGATGCCTGTTGCATCCACTGGATCAAAGCGTTCCTCAAATTCATTTAGATTAAAGTCTATGCCGGTTCTTCCCCCAATGGTAAGCCATGCAAAGGGAGTAAAATTAAGACCAATACTTGCTAGTAGTTTATTACGACTTAACGATCTGTTTTGATGCTGAGTATTCCACCACAAATGCTGAGGAGCAAAAGTAAATGGATATTGTCCATTATAATTATACCTAGTTCCGTCTTGATTGATATTGAGTGATTCTTCTAAACCTTTATATGATCTGGGCCAAGAATATAAGATTCCTTTGCCAAATGAGGCATTATTATCATCCCCTAGCGATGGACTATTTTTGCGATTGTAGTTTGTATAACTACCCGCAATATCCGCTTGTAATTTTTCATGGATTTGGATTGTCGAACCGATATTCGCGGTGTACTGCTGATAATTAGAATTCGGTATGATGGCTTCATGATCTTGGGCAGTTAATGATACCCTTATGCTTGACTGATCGATTCCTCCAGAAAAACTTAGATTATGCGTAGCCGTCGAGCCATTAGAGAAAAACTGTTTTAGATTATCAGGTTGTGGATCGAAGGATCTCAGTTCTCCATCCCACCATCGCACCATTTGACCATTCATGGCTGGACCCCATGACATTCCAGTAGAATAAAATCCAAATTGCTCTGTGGTAGGTCTTCCAAAAGGTCCATTACTAGTGTGTACATTTACTGGATAAATAAACTCTCCATCAGCATTTGTCTCAAAAGCGGGTTCATTTAAATTCAAGGGTCCACCTGCTCCATATTTATTTTGTACGGCTCTGTACCGGTAGGGATTGATCACTTTTTGTGTGTAGTTATACTGTACTCCAGCACCCTTACGTTTTTGTCCTCGTTTGGTGGTTATCAGGATCACGCCATTGGCTCCTCGAGTTCCGTATTTGGCTGCAGCGGTCGGCCCTTTAAGGATATTCATACTTTCGATGTCTTCAGGATTTATATGATTTATCGCCGATCCCCAATCTCTCCCTCTTCCAATATCTGTCAGGCCTGGATCATTTTCTAAGGGTACTCCATCCACAATGATGAGGGGTTGATTATTGCCTTTAATGTTGTTATTTCCACGGATAGTAATTCTAGTAGTGCCACCGTCTACACCATTAGCATTTCCAATATTCACGCCTGCAGATTTCCCACTCAAAGCATTGATAAGATTGGGAGCGCTGGAAAGTACCAGTTCTTTGCCGCCAAATTTTTCAGTGGAATATCCCAATTCTCGTTTCTGTCGTTTAGTCATTGGACCAGTGACAACCACTTCTTCTAATTGGACTCCATCAGGATTCAAATAAATACTCATGCTCCCTTCTGAGATAGATTCAGTAAGGCTCACATAACCTAAATAACTAAAGCTAAGGTTCATTAAATCCGATGGAATTTCCAAGCTAAACGCACCTTCTAAATCTGTACTTGTTCCTAAACTTGTCCCTTCTGCTAAAACTGAAACGCCTATTAAAGTTTCTCCTGTGGAGGCATCATAAACAAAACCTGTGACAATACGTTGAGCCACTAGATGAACGGAGCTTAACATCAAGAAGATAAAACAACATTGGCCAAAAAATCGATGACTCATAAATGCTTATTAATCAAGGATAATCAAAGGATAAGATTGAGAGTATCCAGCTGGATGAACTAGTTTTACAAGATAATATCCTGCCTCTTCTATCTTTATTTGTTCAATATTGTTTCTCGTTTTTTGACTGCTTATTAATTTTCCATCTAAAGAAAGTACTTGTAATTGACTTCCTAGTAAATCATCATTCAGTTTAATGGTAAGTTCACCTGAAGGAGAAGGATTTGGATATAGTTCAATGTCATTAAATGCTGCAATAACATGGTCAGTACTTGAAATGCCCTCGACTACAAACTTTATCGCATTGTCTCCAGGTGTTTCATCATCTGCTTGGCTTAAGACGCCATAAAAAACATGTTCCATACCTGGTGTAAATTCTTCAACATTTGAAAAAGCAAATTCAACGGATTCTCCAACTTCTAATAGTTCGAGTGGCTGGCTTTCTATGAGTACATTATTAAGAAAATAACTCAATTCAAGGTTTTCCATTTGGGTACTTCCTGTGTTTTGCAAGCTAAAGCGTACTTCTGTAAGCTCAGCATCCATTCCCTCACCTATGATTGTTGGGCTTATGGCTGTGGCTGTTGCATTTGTGTAATCTTTATAAGGCTGGCTGCTTCGCTCTACAAAGTAAGACCATAATCGATAATGTGGTTCTGTGTGCGATGAACCATTATAACCAGTGTTTAGGAGATTAGTATATTCTTCTAATTCATAATCAAAGCTAACATTGGTGCCTGCTGTTACATCTGTATTTACCCAGTAAGGGGCTACCTCCTGACCAGGACACCATCCTGCTCTCGATAACACCCAAGTGCCTGATTGGTTATCGCATGGATTTGAGGCGCAATCAGATTTCCATAAAAAATGATTGTCGATTACTGATCCATCCATTTGGAATTGATGGGTTTTCTGCGAAAATTCAGCAGCATTATCTGTGTTCCCTTGACCATGACCAGAGATAGTCATCCGGATATGGGCAGCCTCTGTGTTTGCATCAACAGCAATATCCACTGCATCTAAGTTATAATCAATATCAGGATCTCCATAAACCAAATAGTCTCGAGTCCATAGTTCGTTTAGTTTATAATAAGGCATAGGGTCAGCTCCCTCAACTAGTTCTAAATCTATGGTAACTGCCCAACCATTAGGTCCCCAAACTTGGACAAACGACCTGAAACTCACTGGGCCAGCAAGAATATCTTTAAAGTCTGTCACATCTACAACCCAGGGCCCACAGGCTTTCATGTAAGGTGTCACGTAACGAGCGATTTCAAACGTTCCTTCATCTGTTATGGCTTCTACTTTTGCTGGTTGATCCCAAGGATCACAACCTCCAGCAGGACAAGAAACATCTATATGGAGAAGTAGTCGCTCATACTTTGATAAATCGGAAGGAAGCACAACATTACTAAAGTGGCTCTGGCCATCTGCTCCAAAATTGTGTACCCTGTTATTAAACAATCTTACAATATCTCCATCCTGAGTTATTAGTTCTAGCGATTTGCTATTATTCAATACGTTCTGATCATCAGGATGAGAAGCTGTAATCGTGAGTGTTGGGTTTTCTGACTCAGTAAAATCTACGGGCGTTTTAAAACTGTATTCCAACTGTTCACCAGAAGCCATTTCTCCTGTCACCAACTCTGTAAATTGATCTTCTCCATCGATAGCAACTGTCAACATTACATTCTCAATGGCTTGTAGACCTAAATTCTTAAGCTTTGTATTTATTAAAATGGGACGAGTTTTCATATTAACTACATCGATCCCTTCAATGGGAAGCAAGGAAATGTCAAAATCAGGCCTCGAATATCCGTCTACCCAATTTGCTTGAATCATATTGGTAAGTGTGCCTACACAACTCGGATCTACTAGATTAGTTGTAGTGTTGCCTGAACCTTCATTCATTGGAAAATAAGCCACTAAATTGCTTTCTGTACCGTTAAATTCAGTGTCAATATTGTTAGCAATTTCTTCCTGTGTTCGAGCCACATTCCACATTCTCACCTCATCGATGGTGCCATCCCAATGTCTATCTCCAAATCCTGGGGAAGCACCAATATTTAAATCTAAATCACTTGGACTGATGGTATCTTCATAACTGCTAGTAGCGACTGCTTCTCCATCAATATATAAAGTCATCACTTTATTTAAAATAGTAACTGCCACATGATGCCATTGCTCAGTATTCATCACAGATTGGCTAACAACATCATACCAGACATTATCAGCAGCAATCACAAAAGATAAAGCACCATTGTCTCCTGCTCTGAAGGCAAAACCTCTATCTGGACCAGGTCCATCCTTATTTACTATACTGCCTGCCCAACTCTGAGATTTCCATTGATTAGCATAAATCCAAGCTTCGATAGTATAACCGTCGACTACATTCAATGCAGGTTTATCTGGCACAACCACTCGAGTATTCGAACCATTAAAATCAAGTCCAAAATTTTGTGCAAAGCTTATGCTAGTCATTAAAAGTAAATGTAGAACTAGGCTGATTTTTTTCATTACAAACAGGTTTATTTTATGGATGATAGCGCTTCTTAAATCATTAGCTATAAATGTAATGATTTATAGACTTTTCCTAAGAACTTCATGGAATAATACTAAGTCGTAAGCTAACTTTTCATTACTTGACAAGTTGATTTTTTTTTAATAAAGACGCATTTTTCTGTAACACTTTATTTTTCTTATCGAATATACTTAGGACAATAAGTCACACTAAGCTTAGATTTACAAACAATTAATAAATATTAAAAATGACCAGTATTAAGTATTTAAGATTATTAGGAATTTTATTCGTAGCAGGAATCTTTATGGTTTCATGTAGCAAAGAGAATGAGATTATCGAAGAAGAGATTGAAGAAGTTGTAGAAACAACTGCGGAATTAACCATTAATAATAGAAGTTTTACCTATGATGCCTATGCATTATACTGCAATGAAAATGGCAAAGAATTTATCTCGGTTTCGAATAAAATTGGATTATTAGGCACCGAAATTTTTTCTGAAGATTTAGAGGAAGGAGACTTTATGTTTCTTTACGCTAACAATGATGACGGCGAATATGGTATTGGAGGAGCTATTTTCACAGAAGAAGTAACAGGCTCACCATTTACAACGGTTTCGTTCACTCCTGATATTGACTATACATTCGAGACTAGTGATGAGGCTACTGTAAGTGGATCTATGTCTGGCGATTTTCTAGTATTCGGACCAGATGGAGAACCAGGTTCATTTCTACCTTTTGAAGTAACATACACCGCAGAAATAGTAGGTACTTCTGATGAATGTGATTAATATACATGTTAAACTAAAAGCCAACCGTTAGTTGGCTTTTAGTTTTTTCTAATGAAAGACCCAAAGAACATAATATCAAAATGCTTAAAAGGCAATCAAGAAGCTTGCAAAAGTTTATATGATCAACATGTTCCCTATGCTTATGGAATCTGTCAACGATATAGTGTTCCTGAGCATCAAATGAAGGATCAAATTCAAATTATTTTCTCAGCTATTTTTAAATCGTTATCAAGCTTTGATCAAACTAAATCGAGCTTTAAAACATGGTTTACTAGAATTTGTATTAATAAAATTCTAGATGAAAGACGTAGTTCGTCTCGACAAATAAGTCTTGAAGAACTCAACATTGAACACCACACAAATTCAACAGATTATTTTATTGAAGAAAAGCTAGACAGAAAATACATACTAAAACTTCTAGCAAAGATGCCTGAGCAATATAAAAACGTATTTAATCTATTTATTATCGATGGATACTCTCACAAAGAAATTGCAAACATGCTAAATATTTCAGAAGGAGCATCTAGAATTACACTAAGTAGATCACGCACATGGGCACAAAAGGAATTAGCTAATTACATGAATTATAGTTAATATGGAAAACAATAAAAACTTTGACCAATTCTTCCAAAAAATACTAAAGGAAGACCCATCTGTCCCACCTTCATTAGAGTGGGAAAATATGGCCATTGAAACACCTAAACGGAAACTACATAACATGTGGTATTTCGCTTTGCTTATGCTAATAGCGCTAAGTATTCCCTTTTGTACCTATATAAATAGCAACACAAAAACTAAGCATGAAGAAGCTATGGTGTTAACACCAAATCCCTCCCAAGATCAAGCTTCAACTATAATAGAAACAACAGGTATTAAACCAATAAATAAAACCACTACATCACCAACAGTAAGCCAACCTCAAAGACCAACAAAAACATCAAACACCACATCAACTAACATTCAACTTCAAAACACAGAAACAACAAAAAAACCGAACCAAATACAAACGGAAAAAGAGCAGCTTGAACAAACAACATCTTCACAAAGCATCAGCTACCCAGCACCTGAAAACTATTTAAGCATCATAAATAAGTCAAAGAAATCAATAGTTACAACAAGCAACAAACTAAGCCTTCATTCAACACTCAAAAAAGAAACCGTTGCCATCCTGAGTATTCCCATGTTGAGCAAGGGTAATAACTTATTAAAATACCCAACCAACAAAGCTATTTTAAGTCAGGCTAGATGGGCAGAAAATTCAAATAAAAAAGAGCATACTTCGATAAATGAACGCCAACAAAACTCTTTTTCAATACTCGCTTTTGCAGGCACTAATTCCTTCAATCTGCAAATAGAGGATGAATCAACATTGCAGAACAAATTAAATACTGAACTAGGCCTCAGTCTTAGCTTGGGTTTAGAAAAACCAGTAAAAAACAATCTATTCTGGTACGCTTCTTTAAACTACATCGAACTGCATACCCTATTTCAACATACTCGAGTATTAAGTAAGACATACAACTTGACTGCAGATATAGTTACCACTAAACTCCAACATATCACACATAATAATTATTACAACCAAGTATCTGTAACGACTGGTTTTGGTAAGTTTTTCCCCTTAGGAAATAAGCTGAATCTCCAATTAAGCACAGGAATTAGTGCAGGAAAACTCATCAGCAACACTGGAAAAACACTCCAAAACGAAGCAGTTATTCGCTTAGAAAATATAGCATTGAACACTCCAATTTCTTTCCAAATAAGTCCATCCATTGGATTTAATTATGCTTGGAAAGAGAACCTATCTCTTGGTGTAAAATTCAATATAAATCAAAGTCTCAACAAGTCAATTAATATTAATATCGACACAAAAACAAGCTTTACTCAACAACTAGAATTTGGGCTGAAATATCATATTGGGCAAAAGGCAGACCTACATTAATTATTGATTACATATACTCCATAGACTTTTGAGACTCACAAAGTCTAAGCCAATTCCGCGACTTCTCTAAAAGACATACCCATTCAGAGAATGAAGCCTTGGTCTAATTTTTCTCCCTCGATATAACCTGCGGTTTTATAACCGACTTGGGCGAAAAAGCCTAAGGGTGCTGAATTATTTTTATACCAATTAACTTCACCGACTACTCTGCCACCTATACCCTCTTTTGTCATTCTAGTTTCAGTTCCTCCCAATTGCATGGAAGGTTGAAACCAAATATCTGTGTAGGCAGTAATTTTTAAATTTTTCCTAAGTTCAGTGTGATAACTCACACCACCACCATAAAATTCATCTAATTTATTATCACCTATTCTCACACTTGTTTCTATAAAGCTTCTATCTGTTTTGAAAAAGTTTTCAACTATATATTCACTTCCAAAAGGAGTAAGTCCAAATCTAAAGGAAGGTAGCCAGTTTACTTTTCCCAATTTCATCATAGGTGTTACTAACTCTTGGTCTCCATCAAATGCATATACTTTAAAGTAGGTGTAAAGCGAAAACAAATGGAACGTATTAAAAATATTTACTATTGATCGATTAGCCAGATTATTCGTGGTTAAGACGTATCCACTTTCATCAGTAAAACCATAATATTCATTCAATGATCTTACATAATTATTTACATCGTTTGAGGAACTAATATTATCTGCCCTATTTGTTCGAATAAGGTAATTAGTGTGTTCTAAAAAATTAGGTATAAAAAGACTAGCCTGCCTATAATTAATAGTCCCACTTGTCATCCATTTTCTACGTATACTTTTTGCTAACATAGCGTTGCATCCATACCTCCCATTGATATAGCTATATCTTCATGCGTTCCTAATTGTCGTTCGTTAATATTCACGCCTCTTCGTGCAAAACCACCAGATAAAGGTCTGATATTATATGAATTATTTCTAAATCCATACTCCCTAAATCTGAAACCATGGCCAAACACTTCATGCTGAGTGATTAAAAAAATATTGTCCAAAATATTAGTAATGGATCCCTTTAATAATCGAATATAAATAGCACTTCCCTTACCGATAAAGTCATCCTCTTTCCAATATTTATCTTTTATATGCTTTTGTTCAAAATCAGTAAATAATTGATGAATTGAATGAAGATTTTCTCCATTAGCTATAGCCGAAGAATGCAAATCAAAAAGTAAGGTTTTTTCGTTTTGGCAGTAGAGATGCACTAAGGATGCTAAGCCTAGCATGATGGTAAATACTAATTTCATGTTCTATAATTTTGACTAAATATAAGACTCGAATCTCATCGTTCGAGTTAAAAAAATGTTACGGCATTAAACCTTGTTGTTAAATCATGAGTCAAAGAGCCAACATTAACAAAAAATAAAACCTATGAAAACATCAATTAAATTCCTCGCTATCGTATGTACGTTTTTCTTAGCTTCTTCTTTTACTGTTCAAGAGGTGTATCATGGACATTGGGAAAGATTAGGGTCAAAAAAAGTAGATTTCCGATTAGATAAAGACGTTTTTCATGTAGGTATGCATGAAGGTGCTTTTAGAAAATTAAAATTAGAAGTTACAGGTGGCAGCATAAATGTTCACCAAGTAATGATTGAATATGCCAACGGAACAAGAGATAAGTTTCCAGTAAAGCAGAGCTTTAATAAAGGACAGGGATCACGAGTACTAGACCTTCCCGGCAATAAAAGGATCATAAAAGACATCACCTTATGGTATGACACAAAAAACAGATCAAGAAAAAAAGCAACAGTCCATATTTTTGGAAAACACTAATGCTTAATAAGGACATAATAAAAGCACTTTCTACAACAAGAAGGTGCTTTTTTTATAGAAGAAGACTAAAACTCCTTCTCAAAAGTACATCATATCGATTTAAGCTTTAAAGAGATTTAAATTTGTATCAACTTTAATTCTTAGCTATACTTGCAAAGTGAAGTCTGAACTTGAACATATAGAGTTTATAAATAAACGAAATCCTTCTATTGGCTTTGATATTATCCAAATAGAGGAGTTACTTCGAAGACCAGAACCTGGTAACCCATTAGATAAATTACACGTTGTCGGATTTTATATGCTGATGTGTATTGAAGAAGGGATTGGGAATCATACTATTGATTTTACGGCTTATCCTTATCAAAGAGGTAGCATTCTGTCTATTAGAAAAGATCAAATCCATCGCTTTCATTTCCACGAAAAAACAAAAGGAACTATTCTGTTATTTACCAATCAGTTCTTGTCCAGTTATTTTGAACAATTAGAGTCACAAAAAGCAATACAATTATTTAATGAGTTCCTTGGAGATCCCGTCTTACACCTGCAATATCCGCAGGCTGAAGAGATATTTGAGGCTATTTTACAAATAAAGAAAGAATACTTCTTTACCAATGATTCTTTTTCGTTAAGCATCATTAGAAGCCAAGTCCACATATTAATAAATAAACTTTATCGCATAAAAACCAAAACAGGAAAAACCATCTCATCAAAGAAATACTTAGTCGAATTTATCGAATTACAAAAATTAATCGAAGCCAATATTAAGAGCTACAAATCGGTGAACTACTATGCCAAGCAGATGGGTCTGAGTACAAAAACCCTAAACAACATCACCCAGCATATCATCAATAAAACAAGCAAAGAATTTATTGATGAAATTTGTATCAAACAAATAAAAGGCCTACTCATAAACACCAAATATTCGATCAAAGAAATAGCCTACTATATGGGTTTTGAGGAACCGACTAATTTCTTTAAATATTTTAAACGACAAACGAAAACCACACCCGAAGGTTTTAGAAACTTACTTTAATTTTCCCATTTCTACAGTCTTACCTCTTTTTTCTATACTAATACTGCTACTGAAATCTCCCAATTTTGTGCTGTAATTTATTAACAAATACTTCAAACAATGAAATCAATTTCTTGGATAAGTTTATTGGCAATTTCGCTATTTGTTTTTTGCCAATGTAACACTAAAAAACACATTGAATCATCAACAGAAAAAGTAACAACTATGGAATTAAGCCAAAAAGAAAAAGTCGTAGCCCTTTTAAACAGTTTTAATACTGGTGACAAGACCCCAATAGGTTATATAAACCCCACAAAATATATCCAGCATAATTTGGGTGTAGCGGATGGATTAGAAGGCTTCGGCGAAGTCATTAAAAATGCACCACCTGAAGGTTTTAAAGCAAATGTTGTCAGAGCATTTCAGGATGGCGATCTCGTTTTTACACACACAGAATATGATTTTTTCGGACCTAAAGCTGCCTTCGATGTTTTTCGATTTGAAAACGGACAAATAGTAGAGCATTGGGATAATATGACTGAAGTTACCGCTCCGAATCCGAGTGGCAGAACACAATTCGATGGCCACACTGAAATAACAGATTTAGATAAAACTGAAGCCAATAAAGCATTAGTAAAAAATTTTGTAGAAGAAGTTTTAATGAATGGCAAAATGGATAATCTGACCACCTTTGTTAACCCGACAAATTATAAACAACACAATTCAAATGTTGCCGACGGATTAGATGGATTGGGAGCAGCCCTAGCCCATATGGCTGAGCAAGGCTTAGTTATGGAATACGAAAAATTACATAAGGTATTAGGTGAAGGTAATTTTGTACTAACTATGTGCGAAGGTAAATTCGGCAAGGGTGATCACGTTGCATACTATGATTTATTTAGAATAGAAAACAACCAAATAGTAGAACATTGGGATGTAATCGAAACTATACCAGCAGAAGATCAACGAAAAAATACAAACGGTAAATTTTAAAGTTCATTGATTAAATAAAGGCGTGTAATTGCATGGACAATTTCACGCCTTTATTTTCCTTAGCACCTCCAAAAACAGTAATAATTAGATCGACCATTTCATATCTCTCCTATTAAAAAACAAATTGGAAAGACACTTGCTAAGAAAAATTTGAATACTTACTTTGCAGCAAAACTTTCTAATGAAACGAAAACATTTCCTCCAAACCGTTCTAGGAGCTTCGATAGGATCTAGCATAACTTATCCCTTCCAAAACCTTGATAAGCAAACCAATGATCAATTACTAAAGTTAGTTGAAAGACCAGTGACTGGCTCGATGTATGCTTATGCTGATGAGGCTATCCCAAAAGTTAGAGTTGGTTTAATTGGTTGCGGTAACAGAGGTAAATCGCTCATTGAAATGTTCCCCTATTTAATCGAAAATGGTTTTGCAGAAATAGTGGCTTTATGTGATATTAGAATAGAAGAAAGAAACAAAGCAGCAGAAAAACTAAGGCAATATCAGTCCACAGTCCCGAGCTTATATGGTAAAGATGAAAATGATTGGCAACAATTAGTTAAACAGGATGATGTGGATTTAGTGCTCATTTGCACTCCCTGGCGCTGGCACACTCCGATGGCTTTATATGGGATGGAACAAGGCAAGCATGTCGCATCTGAAGTACCTATAGCCTACTCGATTGAGGATTGTTGGAAGCTCATTGAAACCGCTGAAAAAACACGTCGTCATTGCATAATGATCGAAAATTGCTGTTATAATGATGAAGAATTATGGCTATTAAACATGGTGAAAGAAGGAGTTTTTGGAGATATTACTCATACAGAGGGAGCCTATCTTCATGATCTTCGTGCACACCTTCTAAGTGAAGATTATTATGAGGGTCAATGGCGTTTAATGCAACATAAAGAGCGGGATGGAAATTTTTACACGACCCATGGATTAGGACCTTGTAGCATGTACTTGGACATAGGACGAGGTGACCGATATGATCATCTATCCTCGATGAGTTCTCGTGAATTAAACTTGAGCAAAACGGCAAAAGCACAAGGCTCTCCTCACACAGATATCATGTGTGGTGATTTAAATACAACCTTGATAAAAACAGCCAAAGGTAAATCCATCATGCTACAATTCGATGTACATACTGGAAGACCCTATTCTAGAATCAATAAATTAGTGGGCACCAATGCTGTTCATGATGGTTATCCGAGCAAACTGTATGTTGATAATGGTGAATTAATTTACTGGGGACATAAATGGTTAGAGCCCAATGAATATGATGCCTATAAAGAAAAATATCGCCATCCTATGATTAATAAACTGGAATCGATTAGTAAAAATTTTAAACAAGGTCATGGAGGGATGGATTTTGTAATGATGTATCGCTTAATTCGTTGTCTAAACCTTGGTTTACCGCTAGACCTAAATGTGTATGATGGGGTTATGTGGAGTGCGATTACTCCCTTGTCTGAGCTGTCGGTGGTTAGCAAAAGTACATCCGTAGTTGTTCCTGATTTTACTGGAGGGCTTTGGGATAAACATAATGTTGTGGAGATTATGAGGGATATTTAAGAGTTATGTATCAGTCGACGAGAAAACCACTAAAAAGATTAAAATCTTAATTCAAATTTAATTTACCATTGTAAATAATACCATTTTGTGGTATATTTAAACAAACGAATAATATGTCAAAAAACACTTCAATTATTCTAGGTGAACATTTTGAAAATTTTATTCAAAATGAAATTAAGT
>JAHDEC010000019.1:0-54448 GCA_020629035.1 Saprospiraceae bacterium
TAGGACGCCAGGTTTTCATCCTGGTAGCAGGGGTTCGAATCCCCTACGGGCTACGATAGAGCTCTCACATTGTGAGGGCTCTTTTTTTATAGCATAGAACTAGCTGAAAGTTATCCTAATCTAATATGCCATAGTAGCTCAGCATATTCTTAGTGTTTTCCAATTTCCTGGCAGCAGATAAACCGACAATTAAATAGTAGATTATAATTATTTTCACTAAAAGGCCTCTGATTACATTCCAGGGATCATCTAAGATTCCAATGAGTTGGAGTAAGATTAATAAAGATAGTCCAAGTGCTAAGCCAATGGTGGGTTTCTTATAGGTAATTATGGCAGCTAGACAATACAAACCGATCGTGGCAACATTTACTGTATTTACTAAACTATCTTCGTACTGAACCATCTGAATAGCTGTTCCAATAAGTTGTAATGCAACGAGTGCCCAAAGTGCAATTTGTCCATGAAAAAATGCTTTAGTTTCTTCTTCAAGCTTCACTCTAAGTTTAACAATTTCTCTGGCACTATTTAGATCTTTACTTGGACCAAATTTAATTCCCTCATCTAAAATTTCATCACTCATTAAATCAGTTATTCATTGATCTAATTATCCACCTTATCAGAATAAAGGCAAAAATTAATATTCCAATCCATTCATTGCCACTTTTTTCATTGGTTTCTGCGGGTTCCTTTTTTTTAATATTTGCAACTAAAGAAGCTGAATGAATAATATTCCCAGCCTTCTCTTCACTTAAGCCCCTAGCTGTGAGGTTGGTTAAAACTTGGTCAATCGTACGATGATTTTCAAGCATTTTTTTTGCTTCGTTGATAAGTACTTGGTCCTTGTCCATTGATTTGATTTATTTTGGAATTATAAATAATAAATTAATCGATTATCATTAAATAACTGGCAAAACAGTACAAATGACGCTGCTATATCTTTTCCAAGGTTGGATCTCAGATATATTTGAATTCATTCTAGGTAATCACCATTTAATTCAACGATAAATTAGTGTTTTTTTGAGGCTATCTAAATATAGCTTTTTTAGGGGAGAAATAAAAAGCAGAATAGTCTTGATACCTATATTTATAGCAAATCCATTAAATAAAATTGGCTAAAAGATTAACATTTTAAAGCTATTGTTCAACAGCTCTGAAGTCTAGTTTACCACTAAAAACAATTATATTTACCCTGATTTTTTAAGCTATAATTACTCGAACATTTAATCTTATTTGGGATTAAACAAACCTTCCATATTATGAGAATATTTACACTTTCATTTTTTCTATTAATTAGCCAATTTATTTTTGCTCAAGATTTCTGCACCGACGCAATAGAATTAGAGTTAACTCAATCCTGCGATTTTATAACTTATGACAATAGTAATCTCACATCCTCTGGAATTACTCCTTTGCCAGTTTGCGGTTCATTCAGCAATGGTGTTGATATGTGGTTTAAAATTGAAGTTTCAGAAACATCATTAATCAATATCGATATTGACGGTGTTGCCAATGGAATATCAGATATGGCCATGCAGGCTTATATTGGAGACTGCAATAATCTTTCATTATTGGTTTGTGATGATGATGATTTTAATACACTATATCCAGTGTTAGAGTGGCCAGGCTTGCCTGGTGAAACTTACTATTTAAGAGTCTATCCATATGGAGGAACATCTCTTGGGGAATTTGCTATGTGCGCTACTCAAACCATGATAAATGCAGACGTTGGAAATACTTGCCAAGAAAGTGTTGAGCTTGAGGTTGGTGACGATTTTTCATTTGATTTATACACCACGATTGGTCTAACTCCATCTGGGACTTTCCCGGAACCTACCTGTGGTTTTTTCAATAATGGGACTGATATTTGGTTTAAGGCAACAGTTCCATCATCAGGAATTCTAATCGCTGAGACAAGATTTACTGAAGGAGGTCTATTTGACATGGCGATGCAAGCTTACACCGGAAGCTGTGGAAATCTTTCTCTATATGATTGTGATGATGATGGTGGATTAGGTTCACATCCAATAATAGCAGTGCGCGACCTATCACCAGGTACCGAGGTGTTTTTTAGAGTGTATGATTATGGTGGCGGCGAAGAAGGTCAATTCTATGCTTCTGCCTATACAATAGAATATGGCCCAGGTGATTTATGCACTGATCCAATAGATATCGATGTCAATACTAGTTGTATTCAAACAGTTTTTGATAATTCTGAAATGGACCCGAGTTTTGAATTTTATTCATGCATTGGAACTGGTGTTAACGATTTGTGGCTTCAGTTTGAGGTCCCTGCCAGCGGAAATGTTTTGATCGAAACATCTATGGTTAATAATGGTTTAACCGATTTATCCCTTCAAGTATTAGAAGGCGATTGTGACAACACAACAAGTCTTGCTTGTGAATTTGCGACTTTTGGTGGGATTTTTCCAGTAATACCATTGTATGATAGAACTCCCGGTGAAACGCTACTTCTTAGAATAGGTGGAAATAATGCTGAAGAAGGCGAATTTGCCATATGTTTAACAGAAATAGAACCAACAACTGGTGAAATTTGCGCTTTATCTATTGATCTTCCTGTGAATGAAGCATGTATGTTGCAATTCCATTCAACCGAGGGCGCCCTTCCTTCCTCAAATATTGGATTTAACTGTGTTTTCTCCAACCATGCTGATTTATGGTTTAATACGAGTATACCCGCATCTGGTAATATAGAAATTCAAACTTCGCTTGTTGCTAATGGAGTAGATGAAAGTGCGTTGGAAATATACGCTGGAGAATGTGATAATTTATTATATATCCACTGTGCAAGTGGTAACTTAGAAGATGGCCAAACAAGTATTAGAATAGGAGGCCGAACTCCTGGTGAAGTAATTTATGTACGTTATGCAGGTACCAATAATATTGATGGAGAGTTTGGGATTTGTGCATTTGATCCTGAAATTCCAGTAGCAAATGTTTGCGAAGATGGATACTTTATTACACCTAAAACCAGCTGTATAGCTGATACATTTAATAATATTGGATATATAAACTCAAATCAAGGTGGACAATTTAATTGTGGATCCAATGGCATAGGAAACGATGTATGGTTTAATACTTTTATTCCTCCAAGTGGTAATTTAATAATAGAAACCGTTTTTGTAGACGGTGGTCTATTTGATATGGTTTTACAAGTGTATAACGGCGATTGCGAAAACTTAAATTACTTAGCCTGTAATGATGATTTTAACAGTGGTCATTCGAGAGTGGAATTATTAGATATGATTCCTGACGAACCTATTTACTTTAAAATAATAGAATACGCGTCAAATCAAGAAGGAGTTTTTGGTGTTTGTGCTTATGATGCTTCAGCCGAAGACAATGATGGTGATGGATTCTTTGCAGGTGAAGATTGTGATGACGAAAATCCAGATATCAATCCTGATGCTGAAGAGATTGCAAACAATGGTATCGATGAAGATTGTGACGGTATGGATTTTATTTCTAGCAACGATAATCTAGATGGGTATTCAATCAATATTTATCCAAATCCTGCTTCAGAAATAATTCAAATCCAACATGATGGCAATTTTCCTTTTGATATTAGTTTATACAGTTTAAATGGTCAAAAAATATTGAACAGACAAAATGCTGAAACAATTGATATCAGCCAGTTTAATTCAGGAGCGTACATGCTAAAGATTAGCAATCTTGAAACAGGACACAGTCTAAACAGAATGATCCAGATTATTAACTAGGTAAAGTTGCGACAGATAAATATTAAAAAGCCACCAACACCCAGGTGGCTTTTTGAATGTTGTACATTTAACTACTGACAATTATCTATGTTGAACATTCTTTTTACGGGGAAATCGGACTTCGAATATAATCGGGTAAAAATTCTATTGGAAGGACTAAAACAATTAGATGGGATAAAACTTGAGATTTACCCCATCAGTTCCAGAAAATCATTTGACAAGCAACTATTTCAACAACACCAAGTAGATGCTAATTTTGTTTACATCCCTCCATTTAGACATAGAGACGTCTCCTTTATTAAAAAATACACAAACAAACCAATTGTTTTTGATCCATTAATTTCTAAGTACTTAACCAAGATTGACGACTATAATCAAGCTTGGAAAGGCCCATTAAAATATTACCTCGATAAGCGCCCATTCAAAAAATGTGATATACTATTAGCCGATACGAAAGCACACAAAAATTATTTTCATACAACTTTCTCCATTGATCAACAAAAAATAGAAGTTTTACCTATTGGAATTGATAGCAAACTTTTCTTTCCGACTAAAAAACCCACAAGTCACCTATTTAAAGTAGGATTCTATGGTTCCTTTGTTCCGCTCCAAGGAGTTTCTAAGATTATTGAGGCAGCAAATATTTTGAAGGACCAAACAAACATTAAATTCGAAATTATCGGATCAGGTTACGACTTAGCAAAAGTAAATCAACTCATAAATAAGTATCAGCTAAGCAATGTGAATATGCATGGATGGCTGGAATATGATAAGTTAAATGAGGCCATAAATTCCTTTGATATATGTTTAGGAATTTTTGGTGATTCTAAAAAAGCAAGCCTAGTTATCCCTAATAAGGTTTATCACTATGCTGGATTAAACAAAGCTGTAATAACAAGAGATAGTCCAGCTATTCGAGAAATATTTACTCACCAAAAAAATATCCACTTGATAGAAAATACTCCTCAAGCATTAGCTGACTCCATCATGCAACTCCAAGAAAGTCAGGTCTACACCCAAGAGATAGCCGAAAATGCGGGAAGTTTAATTCGTAAAAACTACAACGCTAAGAACATTGCTCAGCAATTCGTGGATATACTACTTAGCTTTTCTAATTCCCCTAAAAAATAAATCAAACACCCGTATTTTAACCGGGCAAAACCTACATGTTTGGTATATCTGCTTTATTAAACTTGTAGAGATTATCCGATTCTTTTTCTTTAAATTCCATAACTAGCCTTAAGGCATCTGGGACTACATCACTACATGCAGTAATCAGTGCTCCAGGTTTTGCATTTTCAATCGCATAACTAATTGCCTCCTTTTCAGATTTAAACACCTCTACCTTTTTATTGGGATCATGGGATTTAATACCTTCCATTAAGAGTCCAATTAATTCTTCTTCTGTTTTACCTCTTAAATTCTTGTCTTGACGAATGATGATTTCATCAAACATCTCTGAAGCAATCTTACCCATTTCTATGTTATCCTCATCACGCCTATCTCCTATTCCTGCAATAATACCCACCTTTGGATTACCATCTAAATTCTCAATAAACTTCTTCAAGGCAGTCATTCCAGCTGCATTATGTGCATAATCAAGTAAAACTTGGAAGTTTTCAAACTTAAAAAGATTAAGTCTTCCTGGAGTCTGAGATGGTGAAGGTATAAATGACTCCAAAGCCATTTTGATGTCTCTTAAATCAAAACCTCGAACATATCCTGTCAATACTGCTGGCAGTACATTTTGAATCATAAACCTTGCTTTCCCACCATAGGTCAAAGGCACATTTACTGCTTTAACCACCCTCATTTTCCAGTCTCCTTTACAAATAGTGATAAAACCATTTTCATAGATCGCTGACAAACCATTATTTCTAGAATGACGTTTTATATGTTCATTATCTTCATCCATGGAAAACAAGGCAACATTACAATTTACATTCTTTCTCATGTCGTAAACCAATTCATCATCAGCATTTAAGATGGCATAACCATCAGGTAAAACGGTCTCAGGAACCACGCCCTTTAGTCTTGCCATTTGTTCCACAGTGTTGACTCCGCGAAGTCCCAAATGATCTGGTGCAATGTTAGTTACAATTGCCACATCACAATTATGAAACCCTAAACCTGCTCTTAACAGACCACCTCTGGCTGTTTCTAACACAGCAAAATCAATTGTAGGGTCCTTGAGCACAAACTCTGCACTGACAGGTCCTGTACAATCGCCTACATCAAGCATATGATTCTGGATGTAGATACCATCAGAGGTGGTGTAGCCCACTTTTAAGCCCATCATTTTAACCATGTGAGCTATTAATCGAGTGGTCGTAGTTTTGCCGTTAGTTCCCGTAACAGCAACAATAGGAATTCTTGAAGTTGATCCAGGAGGGAACAACATATCGACCACATTTGCAGCTACATTTCTAGGAAGACCTTCTGTTGGAGCTAAATGCATTCTAAATCCGGGTCCAGCATTGACCTCCAAAACCGCACCTCCTGTGTCTCTGATTGGTTTTGAGATATCTGAAGTCATTACATCAATACCACAAATATTAAGACCTATTACTCTGGCAATACGTTCAGCCATAAATATGTTTTCAGGATGCACTATATCTGTAACATCTTTGGCGGTTCCTCCAGTGCTTAAGTTGGCCGTTTCTTTAAGATTTAATATTTCTTCTTTTGCCAATATTGTTTCCAGTGTATAATTCTTGCTCTTCAGAATGTTCTCGGTCATCTCATTGATCTTAATCATAGTCAATACTTTTTCATGACCATAACCACGCCTAGGATCTTTATTTACCTCATCTACCAGTTCTTGAATCGTCGATTTCCCATCTCCTACGACATGGGCTGGAGTACGTAATGCTGCAGCTACAAGCTTATAATCTATAACTAACAAGCGGTAGTCGTCTCCTGTAATGTACTTTTCAACGATCACTGAACGAGATATTTCTTTGGCAGCCTTGAAGCCTTCTAAAGCTTCTTCCCAATTTTGAATATTTATGGTAATACCCCTACCATGATTACCATTGATTGGTTTAATGACTAAGGGATACTTTACATAATCTACTGCATCTCTTAGTCCTCTTTCTGTCCTGATTATTTCTCCTTTAGGCACTGCTATTTCCGCTTGACTAAGCAGATGTTTTGTGTCTTCTTTGTCACAAGCTAATTCTACTCCTATACTACTTGTATCACTGGAAACAGTTGCCTGAATTCGCTTCTGGTTCATGCCATAACCTAACTGACAAAGAGAATATCTATTAAGTCTTATCCAAGGAATCCCTCGATTTACCGCCTCTTGAATAATAGAGCCTGTACTAGGTCCTAGACGCTCCCTTTCTCTAATCTCCCGCATTTCTTGAATATCCTCCGATAAATCATAAGGCTTATTTTCTGAGAGCGCTCGAGCTATGCGTACTGATGCTTTTGCCGCGTATCTTCCTGCTTTCTCTTCCATGTAAGCAAAAACAACGCTGTAAACACCATGTTCACCAAATCCTCTTGTCCGACCAAAACCAACATCCATACCTGCTAAGGTTTGTATTTCCAAAGCAATGTGTTCAATGACATGTCCCATCCAAGTTCCTTCTTCAACTCGTTGAAAAAAACCACCTGGTTCACCTACTGAGCATCTATGTTCAAACATACCAGGAAACATCTTCTTAAGTCGTTCTAAAAACCCGTCGATTTTATTGGTTGGTTTTTCTTCATATTCTTGCAAATCAAGGGTCATGACAATTAACTTGTGTCTTCTAATTGACCAGTAATTTGGTCCGCGCATGGCTCTGATTTCTCGAATTTCCATTTTGTTTTGTTTTTGAGCAGTCTGGTAAAAATATATGTGCTGACTAAATATAGCTAAACCTTACGAATTCACATGATTAATGATTTAATTTGCACAAAATTTATAAACTAACATATGGCTTTTAAAGGTGTTTTAATTCCAGTTGGAGGGAATGAAGATAAAGGGGCTGGAGCGGCAGATGATTATTCTTTAGACTTTGTAAAAGATGGTATTCTAAGTCGGATTGTTAGAGAAAGTGGTGGCCTGGACTCAAAAATTAAAGTCATCACTACTGCTTCACAAATACCTGTGGAAGTTGGAGAAAATTATACTAAAGCATTTGGTAGATTAGGATGTACTAATGTGCATATTCTTGATATAAGAACTCGTGAAGACACAGAGTTAGCCGAAAACATTCAGCATATTCAAGAAGCAGATTGTATTATGATGTCAGGTGGAGATCAATCTAGGATAGTGGATATTATAGGTTCTACATCTATGCACAGACTTATTAAACATAGATTTCAAAACGAGCGTATTGTGATTGCTGGAACAAGTGCAGGTGCCATGGCAATGTCAAATGAAATGATATCTGGAGGGAGCAGTTCAGAAGCCTTAATAAAAGGATCGGTAAGAATGCGAGATGGGATGAATTTGATCCCTGGCTTAATCATTGATTCACATTTTATACAGCGTGGGAGATTTGGTCGTCTAGCTGAGGCAGTTGCAAGACATTCTCATCTATTAGGCGTGGGACTTGCAGAAGATACCGGAATGATCATTGAAAACTGTAATCATATAAAAGTAATTGGCTCTGGGATGGTCATCGTTTTCGACCCTGGCAGTCTAAGTCATAATAATGTAGAAATATTACCTGAAGGTACACCTATGACTATGACCGATTTGACAGTGCATGTCTTAGCAAATGGAGATTCTTTCGTTATTGATGAACGACAAGTGGGAGTACTCCCGGTTGATGCTGAGTTTGAGTAGTCGGTTTTAATCACACTTGCTCAAATGCTATTTATAAATTAGGACACAAGCTTCTTGCTGATTTCGAGAAGCACGATACATTCCTTCGCAATTAAAAGGCATAGCAATATTGCCTGCTCGATCGATACCCACAATTCCTCCATCTCCACCCAAGTCTAAAAGTCTTTTATTGATTGACTGATTGCTAGCATCTATTAAACTCATACCTGCATATTCCATCATGCATGAAATATCATAAGCAGTAACTCCCTTCATTAAAAACTCTCCACTGCCGGTACAAGAGATTGCACAAGTATTATTATTTGCATAAGTTCCAGCACCAATGATAGGACTATCTCCTATCCTACCAAATTTCTTATTGGTCATGCCTCCAGTAGAAGTTGCTGCAGCTAAATCTCCATGAACATCTAAGGCAACTGCCCCCACTGTTCCAAGGTATTGTTTAGGCTTGTCACTGTGGTCAAGCTGAAAATCATCACTCCCTTTCATTTTTTGCCACTGATTGAAGCGATGTTCATTATGAAAATAGTCAGCATCTTCCATGGCAATCTTAAATGGTGATGCAAACTTGAGGGCTCCTTCTCCCATTAACAAGATATGATCACTATGATTCAGAACTAGTTGAGCTAATTGTATAGGATTTCTCACTCCTTGAACAGCAGCGACTGCACCTGCCTCTAAATTCTTTCCATTCATTATACTAGCATCTAGTTCATGCTCTCCCTCCGCATTAAAAACGGCTCCTTTACCTGCATTAAATAAAGGACAATCCTCTAATGAACTGACGGCTAATGTTACTGCTTCAATTGCACTTCCTCCTTTTTCTAGCATTTCATATCCAATGTCCCTAGCTTCTTGCAATGCTGATTTGTATGCAATTTCTTTTTCTTCAGACATTAGAGATTTCGAAATGGTTCCGGCCCCTCCATGTATAGCAATCCCGTAATTATACATCTTATTGAATTTATTAGTTTAGCAAGGTACTTGAAAAGCCGATATTGGACAAACTGAGAAACAGAAACATTAAATCTTATAGCTTTAAAAAAAATGGCACATGCTAGCAACGTTTTTAAATTAGTAGGCATACTATAGGTAGAACAACCATTATTAGAATTAATTTAAACATTATGCGATCTATCACTCTTATCTTCTGCCTTTCTCTTTCTATTTCATTATTAAAGGCACAAACATTTTCCGGCCCCATTGATGTTTGCTTTGACAATTGCGAAGAATATAATTTCTTTTTTGCCAATGGCAATACTCCTTATTGGCAGGTGACTGGTGGAGAAATCACGGAAAATTCAGGAGAACAGATTGATATTTGTTGGACTGGTTCAACAGGCCTTATAGAAATCTTTGATCCTAGTGTTAATCCCAATACTCCAAGTTTTACGCAGATCATTAATATTTTTGATAAACCAAGCCCAGATATAAGCTTTCCTAATTTTCCAATTTGTGTTGAAACTGATACACTTGGAGAAACTGGCCAGGATATTCCTCCAGTATATTGCCAATCAGTTTGTGGAGCTTCTAGCGTAAAGTATTTACCACAAGGAGATAATCTAAGTACATATTCTTGGGAAGTAATAGGAGAAAACAGCTCAGACATACAAAATGATGGAATATTAATCGAATGGCCAGATCAAGGCTATGGCTCTCTTTTCCTAATTGAAGAGAATCAATTAGGCTGTAAAGACTCCATTCGATATTGCATTGAAATATTAGAAAAACCTGAAGTCTCCATCGGCACAAAAACAGGGGTGAATTTAACAGACATATGCATTGGACAAACTATTTATTTTGAAGCAAATACAGGTAATGCTATTCATTTTGAGTGGTTAACTTCAGATGGACAAACAAGTCAGTCACCAAATCCATCATTTAGTTTTGAGGAGCAAGGCAATTACAACATCTCACTGATTTCTGCCACTGAATGTTTATGCTTTGATACCACGAGCGTGAATATTGTTGTTAATGAATACTTCACTCCTAGCATTGAATGTGCAGGGACTATCTGTAGTTCGGACAATGCTACTTATTATGCAGGTGAAAATTGCGCTGAATACAATTGGACCATCTCCCCAAATGGTGTAATCACTGAAGGAGGAACTTTAAATGATAATTATGTTAATGTCCAATGGAATAATGGTCAAGAAGGTATTGTTACTTTATCAACTGTAAATTGTGATGATCCAGACATTTGTTCAAATCCGACCAGTGTATTTATTCCAATAATCTCAGATGATCTAAGCATTGAGGGCTCAGATGTTGTTTGCAGAACTGGAGCAAATACTTATAGTGTACCATTATTTGAAGGAGCAAGTTATCAATGGAATATAACAGGTAATGGAGTAATTTATGATGGTCAAGGCACTAACAATATATCTATTGTATGGGAAGAAACTCCATGGGAACCAGACACTGCGCTTATCGAAGTTTTAGTAGATCATTGTTATCTTGAATGTTCTAGTTCAGCCACAAAATCAATAATTCTTTTAGACCGATTTGAATTAAACACACCCCCTATTCACTGCGAAGATGCAAACACGTATATCTATGCATTTGCAGGATGGAACAGTGCAAGTGTTGACTGGTATGTGAGCCCTCCTAATGGTGATCCTGAGTATCTGGAAGCAAGTGGAACAACAAGTTTAAGTAAAACATTCACAGAAGGTCCGGGACTTTATAAGGTTAGAGCCGAAGAAAATAGCGGAATCTTTTGTAATAATGAAGCGACTATCTTTTTCAATGTTATTAAAAGGCCTGAAATTAATGGCTCAATAAATGGGGATAGATTTATCTGTCATGGCAACTTTTACGAATATTCTATGGAGCCATTGCCGTCCAATCTAAATTATCAATGGAGTATAACTGATGGATTTTTGACAGAAAATTATTCAGGCGAAAGCATTTTTCATCAATGGAATACAACAGGACCTTATAAAATCTCGGTCATCATTGAAGAGATAGAGACAAATTGTGAATCAGATCCAGTTGAACTTATCATTAGTCCCTTGGATGTAGGTGAAATAATAGGCGACTCAGAAAGTTGTATTGATAATATTGGACATTATGAAATGCTGGATGCCGATGCTAAAGAAACGGATTGGACCATTGTTCCTTCGACGGCTGGTACTATTGAAGTGCTTGATAATGGAGGTATTGATGTACATTGGCATGAATCTGGAAATTTTAAGATAATAGCTAACTATTGTTCTGCCAATCTTGAACTAGATGTAACGGTCATTCCAAATCCATTAAATAATATAAATTATCCTGACGGTATTTGTCCTGGAGAATTAGCCAACATTAGCATCCCAACAGCGGCAACAAGCACCGTAGAGGTTTATGATGAAAGTGGAAGTTTGGTAGCGAATTCAACAAACTTTGATATCACGGCTGGCTATTACTCGATAGAGTTAAGCGATATAAACCAATGCCTTTTTAAACAAGCTATCTACATAGACGAGTACCCTGTCCCAGAAGTAAATATATCTTCTGATGAATTGGAGCAATTATGTGACCCAGATGGCTTAGTCGTTATCGAAGCGTATGTCACTAATGAAGTTTCGTCCTATGAATGGTTCCTAGATGGCAATCCCATTGGATTTAATAACCCTAGATTACTTGGCGCGGGTCCAGGAACTTATCAAGTCAAAGTAACCAATCATTATGGTTGTGAGGCTTTTTCACCGCCTTTAGTGGCTGAATGTGTAGTGAGTATGTGCGAATGCCGACCAGATGGTGGAACTGCCTTCAGTTATGTACAAAATGAATATTGTAATGAATTTTCATTTACAAATCAGTCATTTTCTTATGTTGCTGGAAGTCTTGTCTATAATTTTAACGATCCTGAAAGTGGTTCAGCGAATATTACTACCGATGAAAACCCTGACCACACCTTTAGCCACCCTGGACACTTTGCCGTTAATTTAAGAGGTACAGTACCTCATGCTACTGAACCAGGCCAGTTTTGTGGAGCTTCGTATTTTGAATTTATAACCGTACCTGCATCGGCAGATTTTGAATTTTCGGAAGCTTGCAGTGCTCAGGAAATGCAGTTTAATGAATTGTGTAACTATTTGTATGAGTATACTATAGATGATTACAGTTGGGATTTTGGAGATCCGGGTTCAGGAGCTAATAATTTTTCTACTGATCAGAATCCTACGCACATTTTCTCATCAGCAGGCAGCTATGATGTAACACTTATCATAGAAACTAATACAGGTTGCAAGGCCCGTAAAACATATGAAGTGATCGTTAGAGATTCTCCTAATGTAGATATTTTCTTACCATCATCCACTTGTGAAAAAATAGGACTAAAGTTTAATGCAAATGCTGAAGATTTGTATGGTCTAACTTGGGACTTTGGAGACCCTAGCAGTGGTGCAGCAAATGCATCCTCTAACCCAAACCCTATTCATGCATTTGAAACTCCAGGGCTCTACTTAATTTCCCTATCAGGTACCAATATTTATGGTTGTGAAGCAAGTACCATAACTAGTCTAGAAATAACAGAACAAATGTTAACTGGAGATATTACACTTGATCATGCTTCACCTATCTGCGATGGGGATTCTATAAAATTATCAGCGCCAGCAGGTATTGCCTATTTATGGAATAATGGTCTTTCAACCCAGGATATTTTTGTTAAGAAGCCAGGCTTGTATGAAGTTACCGTCACCACTGCCAATGCTTGCAATTACACTCCTGATCCAGTAGCTATTGAATTTACAAAACCAATAGAACCAAGCATTGTTGGACAAATCTTTCCAGCAGGTAGTTGGCAGGCTGATGAGTATTTTGGCAGCCTAGAGGTTTGCCAAGGAGAGGCTTTCTCACTGAGAACAAACTATTACTCAAACGTAGTCTATAACTGGTCTATTGGTCCAGATTCTTGGAATGTGCCGTATAGTTATTTCTCTAGTTTATCGCCCGGAGAGCATATTGTTTCACTATCAGTGGTCCATAATTCTAGCGGGTGCGAAATAGCTGCAACCGATTTCAAAATCATTATAAACCCAAGACCAGATGAGGTCATGCTCGTTTCTGATCAAACAGATATGTGTGAGGGCAAACCATTTACTTTTAGTGTTGCTAATCCGAGTCCAGGAGTAAGATACCATTGGAGTAATGGAGTCATAGGTGAAAGCATAATGGTTTCGTCACCAGGCTATTATTATTGTGTAGCTATCAATGAGTTTGGATGTTCAAGATATAGTACCTCAATGCCCATCCATGCACTCCCCAACACAGATGGATTTTTAGTGGGTTGTGAAGAAGTCTGCTTTCCAGATACATTGTGCGTGCAAGGTGACTTTTCAACTAATGCATACCAGTGGTTGCTGGATGGGGACCCTATTACAGGTGCAAATAATGCTACTCTTGAAATTAATCAAATTGGAGATTATCAAGTGATCTTGGAAAATTGGCAAGGATGCACAGATACAACAGGTATTCTAAGTATTTCTCCGAAAACCAATGAGCAATCCATGACTGGAAAAGTCTTTCTTGACGAAAATCAAGATGGCATGTTCAATGGGATGGACGAAGCAATAGCTAATATTCCTGTTCATATTATGTCAGGTGGGACTAGTATAGAATCAAGTATGACCGATCCGAATGGAAACTATTCCTTCGATCCAATGTCTGTGGCAAGTGGAATGGTAGAAATAGACATCTCTGGTCTTAGCTTCACTACAAGCTCGCCTATTGCTTACAGCTTTGGATTTACGACTTGCATTGAAGATCAAGAAAATAATTTCCCATTAATCGATGGCTGTTCTTCTAATATAGAGGAGTTTCTTACGCTTGAAATCTGCCCATCAGAAACAGTGGTATACGAAGGCAACATTTATTCAGCGAATGATATAGATACCCTGATGTACACGACCGCTCTAGGTTGTGATTCAATGCTGGTTATTACTGTTAATGAGTTTATTACTCCAGATGTAGATTTAATATTAAACCATGCATGCATAGGTGAGACTAATGGAAGCTTAACTATTGAAAATTTAAGTATTCCAGGAACCAGCTTTGCTATAGACGGTGGTGCATTTAGCAGTGATTTAAGTTATAGTAATTTGAGTATTGGAAATCATACCTTGGCACTATTGAGTCCGGATGGCTGCAGTGAAACTATAAATTTTGAAATAGAATCTATAGCTGAACCAACAGTCGATTACCAAACAGTCAATAGTTGTGTGGATATGGATGAAGGTGAACTTTGGATTGGAAGTGGAACAACACCAGGGCTTCAATTTGCTGTGGACGATAATACGAGTTATTCCTCAGTAACGGCTTTTATTAATCTGAGCTTAGGTAGCCATACCTTATATGTTCTTGATGATAATGCTTGTGAGTATAGCTACCCATTTACGATTAATAGTTTCTCGTCTGCATCCGTGGATCTAAATGCTGAAAATAGTTGTCAAGATCAATCGACAGGAAGTCTGACGATTAGTAATTTATCAAGTCCAAACTTAAGTTTCAGTATAAATTCGACAACAGGTTTTCAAAGTGATTTAGTATATACTAATTTACCTGCGGGCAACCACACTTTATGGGTGCTTGATGACAATAATTGCCTCATTAGCTACCCATTCAATATTGACACCTTTACTAGTCCAAGTGTTGATTTATCAACTGAGGCAACTTGTCTTGATATTGACAGCGGTACATTAATGCTTGATAATCCTTCAAATCCCATGTTAGTCTTTGCGATAGACACTCCAACGGGCTATACTGACGATTTGCTTTTTGAAAATTTGAGTGCTGGCCAACATACTTTATACGTTTTAGATCCAAATGGTTGTACATCAAGTTTCGATTTTGAGATTGATGTTTTTGATGAACCAGGCATAAATTTAGCAACGTCTAGTTCTTGTGAAAATACAGCAACTGGAAGTGTTAGCATATCCACAAACGAGACGGGGCTAAGTTATTCTATAGATGGAGTCACTTATACTGGTGATCAACTTTTCGATGAATTACCTGTAGGTCAACATATCCTCTATGTAAACAATGGTGTCTGTGATTTTGGTTTTTTGTTCAATATCGAAGCAACAAGCTTACCCGAATTGGAAATTATAACACAAGCATCTTGTGATGGCGTGGAACTAGGTGGTATTGAAATAAACACGAGTACCGAGGACTTGAGCTATTCATTAGATAATATCACATTTAGCGATGCTATTAGTTACGAAGGATTAAGTATAGGAAGTCAAACATTATATGTACTAACCGATGAAGGCTGTTTATTTGAATATTCCTTCATAATCGAAGAAGTCGTCAATGAAACACCAACTATCTCTACAAATAGTAGTTGTGAGTCATTGGACAATGGTGCCATTTTATTGTCTACTAATATAGCAGGTTTACAATATTCTCTAGATGGTATAGACTTCCAGGAAACAACTTCGTTTGAAAATTTAGCACCAGGTAGCTATACTGTATTCGTTTTATTTGACAATGGTTGTATCGAAGCGCTAACGATAGATATAGAAGAGGCTGCAGCTTTAGATGTAGAGTTTGCTGACCCAGCTACTGATTGTACGACTTTATCCGTAGACCTAAATCCAACTATCCTAAGTAGTAATGGAGAGGTCGAGTACCTTTGGAATGATGGCAGTAATGAGCCAAGTTTTACAGCTTCTGAATCTGGTACTTATTCAGTCCAAGTAATAGATGATTGTGAAACAAGAGAATATGATTATGTGCTTGACCTCAGTGAAGCTGAGCACAATACCAATGTATATGTCCCTAATGTCTTCAGTAGAGACTCCGATGCACAAAATTCAATATTTAAACCATTGACGCCACGTGATATGGAAGTACTGACTTGGGAGTTTCGAGTCTATGATCGTTGGGGAAATTTAATGTTTGTGACAGATGATCCTAACTTAGGATGGGATGGAATGTATAAATCTGAAATTGTTAACCCTGGAGTTTTTGTTTGGATGTATGATATTACTACTGAGTTTTGTGAAGAAGCGACACATTTGAGAAAATATGGTGATGTAACCTTATTAAAATAAGTCTTCTAGCTTGGTGTTAAAAATGAATACTTTAACATTTTCACGGAACTATTATTTTTTTGTGACGCGCAATTTTTAAGACGTCAAAATAGTGTTATTACAATCACAAATAAAAAACTTTGACATGTTACAACAATTAAAAAGTCTTGCAATTAAAAAGCTTTCAGAAAAAATGCTTTCAAATTCATTAAACTCAGAAGCTACTGGAGCTGCAGCAACTCAAGGAGCAGGTGCTCTAATTGCTTCATTAACTGAAAAGCTTGGTGCAGGAAATATTGACCAAGTAAAAGACCTATTTTCAAGTGGAGGTCAATCTATGGAGGAAAACGGTATATTCCAAGATATTACAGGAAAATTAGGAAGTATACTACAAAGTCAAGGTATGAGTGCTGAAGAAGCAACAGCTGAGGCTAAGAATACAGCTCCTGATTTAATCAATGGTTTAAAAGAAAAATTCGAGTCAAGTGCATCAGAAGATAGCGCATTTGATATTAGCCAAATCACCAATCTAATCGGCGGCGATGCTGCAGGAATGATTAACAAGGTAAAGGGTCTATTCTAGAGAATTGGGTATTGTAACCTCAAATTCAAGGCTCTTGTAGATAATATAGGAGCCTTTTTTTATTCTTTTCTTTTCCTTCAAGCTAAACCAACTAAGGCTTACGTATTTATATATTTTATAATATAAATATGATTTTATTTATAATATTTTAATAATTGAGAACCATTTGACTACTTATTAATGTTACCTTTATTGTAAGGTTAGCTGAAGTAGTTCACTTTGGGCCTTCATTTTTTTTTATTTTAAATATTTATTTTATGAACATTTTTGTAGCAAAATTAAGCTATGACACGCAAGATTCAGATCTTCAAAACGCATTCGAAGAATACGGTGAAGTGGAATCTGTAAAGATCATTATGGACAAATTTACTGGTAAATCAAAAGGCTACGGCTTTGTTGAAATGCCTAACGACGATGAGGCAACTAATGCTATCAACGGTTTAAACGAAGTCGAAATGGACGGAAGAACCATCGTTGTTAAAAAAGCAGAACCGAGAGAAAGACGTGATAATCGCGGCGGCGGAGGCGGCGGCGGTTACAACAGAAGATACTAGAATAAAATTCTAAGATTATTTTTTGTAAGCCTTCCAATTTTTTGGAAGGCTTTTTTTATTCCTACTAACGAAAATCTTACCTTGTCTTACAAGCACTATTGAGCTACTACTTATGATAGCATTAATCAAGGAATCACTTAATATAGATCCTATAAACCTTACGCCATTAGAAGGCTATGAGAGTCAAAACTTCTTAGTAGAAACAGTTGATAATAAGTATCTAGTTAAACTATATAAATCACCTAAACTCTTAGCTCAAATTAAGGAGGAGCAACGAATCATTGATGAGTTATCCCAAGGTTTGTCTTTTGATCTTCCTAATCAGTTAAAACCTATAACCATTTTACACGATGGTTCTTTTTTACGGACATGTAAATATATCGAGGGTACATTCTTAGACAAAGTAAAGTTGACTTTTCCTCTCCTAATTGATTATGGACAATCGATAGCAAAAATGCATATTGGATTGCAGACTATGTCATCTACAGAAATTAAAGTCAAGAGGAGCACTTGGGACTTACAATATGCCCTTGACAACTCTGTAAAATTAAAGCATATTAAAGAAAGGCATGATCAGAAATTAGTCCATTACTACTTAGACCAGTTTAAACATGATCTCTTAACGAAACTTGCTTCCTTGCCGCAAAGCCTTATTCATGGAGATTTAAACGAAAACAATGTTTTAATCAATCAAGATAAACTAGCCGGAATAATAGATTTTGGAGATTGCTCTTATGGTGCAAGAGTAAACGATGTGGCTATTGCTCTATGCTACTTATTAATGATTGGCAAACTCGAGTTTACTGAATTGCTTCCATTTGTGAAGGCCTACCATGACATTAGTCCATTAAGTATAGAAGAACTTGATGCCATTTATATTTTAATTGCGACTAGACTCTGTGTTTCTGTGCTGCACTCTGCAGAAGCTAAATCATCAGGAAAAGACACGGCCTATATTTTAATCAGCGAGAAGCCTGCTTGGCGCTTAATCCGCAAATGGATGACCACTAACCCCATAAAGATTAAAAACTTACTTAGAGAAGCTGTAGGCTATGAAAAAATACCAACAACTACATTAGCAATCTCAACTAAAAGAGCAAATCAAATTGGTTATGGTTTAAGCTTGAGCTATAATGAAGCGATTCACATGAAATCTGCCGCTTTTCAATATATGTATGATGCGCAGGGCAACACTTATTTGGATGCATATAATAATATCCCATTGATTGGGCATTCCCATCCACGAATTGCTGAAACTATTTCAAGAAAAGCTCGAAAACTAAATACAAATACTAGATATCACTATGATGAAATGACCAATTATAGTGAACATCTACTCTCCTATTTCCCTAAGAAACTTTCGCGATTGTATCTAGTTAACTCTGGAAGTGCAGCAAGTGACCTGGCCACTAGATTGGCGAGAACTCATACAGGGAGAAATACTATGGCCGTAAGTGATCATGGCTATCATGGCAATTCTAACTTGGGTGTGGAATTAAGCCCGTATAAGTTTAATGGAAAAGGTGGCAACGGAGCAAGCTCCAATATCATTACTCTCAAATTAGCCAAAGAATATAATGGTACATTTAAAACGAGTGAAGAGTATTTGAATGATGCGCTTAATATACTTAATAACAACATTGAACAAAATAATAAACCAGCTGCCCTAATTACCGAATGCATCTCCGGTTGTGGAGGACAAGTGCCCCTAATAAAAGGCTATCTCAAAAGTCTAAGCTTATACTTAAAAACTGAGGGCATCCTATTAATAACTGATGAGGTCCAGACCGGATTTGGAAGATTAGGGGTAAATTTTTGGGGTTTCGAAATGATGGACGTTGTACCTGATATTGTTGTACTCGGAAAACCAATGGGAAATGGACACCCAATCGGTGCAGTAGTAACTACTGAAGAAATATCTAGATCCTTCGATAATGGAATGGAGTTTTTCAGTTCATTCGGTGGTAATCCAATCTCATGTGCCATTGGAAAAACAGTGCTTGAGGTAGTGGAGCAAGAAGGTTCGCAAGTAGCTGCAAAAGAAGTAGGAAACTATTTTAAATCTGAATTAGCATCTTTACAAGCTAAGCATCCTGTGATTGGAGATGTCAGAGGTGCTGGTTTATTTCTGGGTATAGAATTTAATAACACCTCAGCCTATAGTTCGACCTTAGTTGCAAAAAAGGTTAAGGAACAAATGAAGCAACAGTTTATCTTAACGAGTACCGATGGCCCACTAGATAATGTATTGAAAATAAAGCCACCTTTATGTTTTAACAAATCTAATGTGGATCAATTTGTCGATGAGCTAGCTAAGATCTTAATCAAATAAAAAAGAGCCTCTTTTTGAAGAGACTCTTTTATTTTTTTCCAATGTTGTTTTACAGCTTTACAAACTTGTTTATTACATAAGCATTATCTGCTTTTATTTTAAGATAATACATTCCCGATGGAAATTCACTTACATCCAAATCACCATTGGATACATTTAAATTCCAAACTCGGCCTTGTGCATTTAGTATTTGGACATTCTTTGAGATCTGTAAATCTGTTGTTAATCTTAAAATATCCTGCACTGGATTAGGACTCAAAAGTACTTCAGATGGATCTAGGAGATCCTTATTAGAAGAAATAGGAATGAAGTCCGCTCCATATCTTGGTAGTAATTGATAGCCTTCAGAAAAAGGTGTTTCGGCATCAAACTGCCCACCGATGCCTATTACATGGAATGCACCTTCAGGTGCAGGCTCCGAATATAGCTCCATATCGTTATCGATCCTAACAACAATGGTTTCAGATCCATTAGTTACATCCACATTAAATCCAGGACCTGCATTAGTCCATTGTGATGGATCCACTAAACTAGCATTATCAAAACGTACCAATCTAGATTCCGTATCTTCTCCTAATGAAGTGGTAATCGACGGATCAACTAATGGATTCCCATTCGTAAGCAAAGTAGCATTGTCAATATAAATTTGAGCAAGTCCATTAAACTGTCCTAGGTTTCCTGTGAGCTCTACCCAATCTCCCTCTGTCACTTCATAACCAAAATCATCAGCGGCTGAGAAAACTCCAATCCCTGCACTATTATCATTGTTAATAACAGTGAATTGCAAGCCACCCGGTCTAAGGTTTATCCCATAAACGATTGCCTGAATTTTTACATATTCATCATTCATAATTAATACACCATCACTATCGGTTTGGATTACATCTGCCAAATTAGATACTCCAACATCCGGAGTAAAGCAGATGGTTGGCGTATTTGGTCCTGCCTTTAATTCTAATCCATCATACATGTATGATCCATCAGATGGACACCAATTATCTTGTGTATCATTACTCGCGCCTAATGCTATAACTCCTATAGACTGTGTAGTTCCAGCAATTGATTCTTTCCAATCTGAAGAATACCTTACTGTATCTATAATTGCTCCATCCATTGAAGTGAGTGAAATTAAATCGCCTGTGTCATCCAATCCAGCACCATCCCAATCCATAGCAGTTTGGTCAGGAAACGCTGCAGCAAATTCATCTGCATCTGTGGAGATGGTGAAATAAGCATCTGGCATCAACATAGGTCCGCCATTAAACGTAAATGAACTTGTGGTGATATTTATCGTGCTCATATCTACTGGCTCTAGTCCATTATTATATATTTCGACAAAATCGTAATTATCATTAGAGCTTTCGAACAAAATTTCACTTATGACCAACTGTGGTAGTGGTTCGCTGGCATCACATTCAACGGTGTTAGCAACTCCGGGTGTTCCTAAGAAATCAGCTCCATTTATAACGACTCCTGTGTTATTTACAGCCGCTTCCCAAACATGACCATCTGCATTATCCGCTGATAAATCACACAATTCAATACTTGCTCCAGCCCCATTGGTGCCTTCTTCAAATGTAGGCCATAATCCATCTGTTTTGTAATCGATAAAATCAACTACATTTCCATCAGCATCGACAATCTCAATATCTTCACCTCCATTACTCATGGCACCGCCTTCCCATTCTATGGAATTTACTCCAAAAACACTCAACATGCTTACACTACTCTTTGCTGTTAATAGATAACCATTCGGAGCAATGTTTACATTACCAAAAGTCAGTTCGACACCTTGAGTAAAACTATAACCTTCTAGGTTAATTGCGTTTTCTGTGCTATTATAAAGTTCAATGTATTCTAATGAATCAGCACCTGATTCTGGTGGATTATAACTTACTTCAGAAATCACTATTTGTGCTTGTGTACTGAAAAAGCATAACAATAAAACGAGTGTTGTAAAAATATTCTTCATGGCTAGTTATTAATTTGACTGTAAATTAAGAAAGCGAATTGATTACACAAAAAAAGTCGACGCTATTAAACGTCGACTTCAATAAATAATAGTTGTTTATCTCTATTTAGAAATTATATCTAATTGATGCATTCCAAGTTCTTCCGAACCCAAACCATACATAATTATTTTTGTTAATCCCGTTATACAAATCTGCTTCTGGAGTTCCTTCAGGAGCAAAAATATTTGTTTGAGACTCAGCGATATATTCTGTATCAAGAAGATTATTTATGTTGGCTCTAAATGTGATGTTATGACCGTTGTTTAATCCTAACTCATAAGTAAGTCCAGCATCTAATAAATTGTAAGCTGGAAGTTCTAATGCGCCATCATTTTCTTCTTCTAAAAATGCATCTCCTGTGATGTCAAAGTCTGCATATAAATTATCGAAAAATAACCAATCAAAATCAATAGATAAGCCTTCAATGATTGTGTAATCTACACCGATTGCTCCTGTTGATTGTGCCGCATCACCAACCTTAACATCTTGAATATATAATGTTGCTTCACCAATTAGATCTTGGTTATCATCAAAAACTTGAGCGTTAGTATTGTCAGAGTAAACCCAGTTACCCAAAGACATCATACCTCTAATCTTTAAGTTATCAATTGGTCTAACCGTAACGTCTAATTCTACTCCACTGTGATTATTCGCCAAATCAGAGAATACAGCCGTACCTTCCATTCCTGCTCCCAATTCTACACCTCTCGACAACCATCTATTAGTCCAAATCGTGTTATAAAGATTTACATTAGCAGTAACCTTTCTATGTCTAAAGCCATATCCTAACTCGAAAGAGGTGATTTGCTCGTTTTCAACATCTTCATTGATTGTCTGTCCAAAGTTTGGAAAAACAGCATCAAATAGTGGTTGCTTTCTAATATGTCCAGCGTTAGCAAAAACATTGTGATTAGCATCAATATTAAAATTAATACCACCTTTTAAGAAGCCACCCGTCATAGTATGAGTGTCCGATTGTTGCTCATCACCTGAGTAGCTAAAGAAATCTTCTCTTTGATAACTCTGATTAGAAATTCCTAATTGTACAACTCCAGTAAATTGATCAGTAGCATACTCCACTAATCCATTAGCACCTAACCATCCAACATTACCAATATTGAAATAATTGATTTTCTCATCAACATTGATATTAGCAAAAGGACTAGCAGCCGTTTCATTTACTAAAATTCTATCTGGGTTATTGTCATCTCCGGTAGAGTAATAACCATCTAAACCTAATTTGTCATTAAGAATTCTATAGTGTAATCCACTGTATGATCTACCATCAATTCCTACTCCAACCGTCAAGTTACCAATACGTTTTTCTAAGTTAGATATAACTCCATACCAGTTGTGTGAATTAATAGATGACCTTCTAATAGAACTATTAGAGTTTACTCCATCATCACTGTAGCCATTTGAACCAATTACTCCTGTAGCTCCATCTGTAGATCCTGTGTACGTGCTTCCTGACTGGTTATTTTCGATGATTCCATCAAAGTCTATTAAACCATCTTCAGTTCTGTAATCAAGTGTATCTTCAATGATTGCAGAAGTAAAGTCTTCTCTAAAAGGATAAATTTCAAAATTTCTTCCTCTAGGACCAGTTCCTCCACCTCTTCCCCAAGAACCGTATACTACGGTTGCTAAGCTTAAGTCATTTCCTAAATCCCAATCCCAGTTTACAGAAGCAATAGGCTTGTTATAAAAGTTTCTTCGGTAAGTAAACTCTTCTCCATCTCTTAAACCCCAATCACCATTAAATCTTCGATCAATTCCTTCATCTCCGAAATTTTCGTAATCTCTAATACTTAACCAAGCATCTCGCTGGTGGTGCCATTGGGAAGCTCCAACAAAACTTGCGTTGAATTTATGCTTATCTCCTGGAGCAAATCCTAGGGAGAATAAGTAATTATATCCTTCACCTTTTGTTCCGTCCACATATCCATTACCTTGCCATCTACCTAATAAAACTCCCGCTGAAAAACCATTACCTAGTTCTCCTGTATCATAAGCTAATGTGGTTTTTAAATATCCATCATTTCCAACTCCCACATTTGCAAAACCTCCTTGATCCTTATCAGTTGATTTGGTAACGATATTGATCGTTCCTCCTACAGATGGTACTGCTAATCTAGATGCTCCAATTCCACGCTGGATTTCTACACCTGAGGCAACATCTTGTAGACCTGCCCAGTTAGACCAATAAACCCAACCATTCTCCATGTCATTTACAGGCTGACCATTAATGATTACAGCTGTATTACTCTGATTAAAACCTCTAACATTAATTCTTGAATCTCCATATCCACCTCCTTGTTTAGTGGCATAAATAGAAGGTGTCAATTTCATAACTTCAGGAAACTCTTGGTTACCCAATTTCAATTGAATATCACGCTGGTTTACTAGTGACGATGCAACTGGTGTTTGACGATCTTTTACTAAATCGATAACTCCAGATACAACAATTTCTTCTAAACCAAAACCGGCACCTAAGCCAATATTTCCAAGGTTACCAGTCTCTACAATTTCTATAACTCGCTCGTTATAGCCAATGTAAGAGATAATAACATCATCACCATTATTTGCTGATAATGTAAATCCGCCATCAATGTCCGTGATAGTTCCAGTAGTGGAACCTTTAATCATGACGGTTGCACCAACCATTGGTTCTCCCGTTTCTTCATCAATGACTTTTCCAGAAATTGTACTTTGTCCAAAAAGGAAAGCTGAACTACAAAGAAATAGTAGTAGTGTAATAAGTTTTTTCATATTGATTTTTTTGTTAATGCTAATGTAAATCAAATTAAGAAAATACTTATATGTTTTATATTAATACTTTATCAACAGAATATCAACATTTTGTTCTATTCAGGTTTGAAAATCTCTGCCATCATACATCGAACACTACCTCCGCCAAATCGTTCTATTGTGGGAATAGGAATTACTAAAGTCTCAGTCAACTGATGTAATGCTTCTAATTGGTTATTTTCCAATGACTTAAAAGCTGTCTCAGACATCACCAAATATGGCTTTCTTGCCTTATTCTTAACTTGAAGCATGTTGCCGGCAAATTGTTCGACTTGTTGCATGCTGATATCAACTATTTGTTTGCCTGTCCTATTTAAAATTTCAACCACTTCTGCTCGTTGAGTTTCATCCTTGATGGTATCTAAGCTGATTACTGCCAAATTCTCACCTAAGGCCATCATTACATTTGTATGATATATATCCTGGCCATTTTTATCTACCGAATTAAAGCTTACTTTTTGGTATCCCATTCTGATACAAAAATCCGTGAGTACTTGATCATCGGTTCTCGGACTTAAACAAGCGTAGCAGATTTTATGTACACGATCGATAATCATACTACCTGTACCCTCTAAATATTTAGCCTGTTTTTCGTAGGCCTCTAGTGCAATCTTGTGAGTGTAACCATAAGCTTCGATTAGATTATTTAGAAAAGATGGTACTCGTTCAATCCGTCGATTCTCAGCATACATAGGATAACTGATAATCTCACCACTCGTGTGGCAACTAAACCAATTATTAGGGAAAACAGCATCGGGTTTAACTGGTGAAGCATCGTCTTCCATTACAATGATATCTATTCCTTTTGCTCTGAGTAATTCGACCATATTATCAAATTCCTCTAAAGCGGCTCGTTTGATTTGTTCTACTTCTTGGGCTCCTTCAGCGTCTTGGAAAGCATTACTCGCAGCTGTCTCTACATTGAAACCAAAACTTGCTGGTCTTACCATCACTATCGTATCTGTAATTGTCGATGCTGCTTGCTTCTTCATATGCTTGCTTCTTGTTTTAATTTATTGGCCAATGTTACTCCCAGATATCTATCTATCCAATGATGGGCCAAATATATGACCGGTGTCAATAAAATAGCCATAATAAACTTATAAAAATAATTTACGAATCCAATGGCTAGCACTCGTGTTAAGGGCCAGTCCGATCCGATATAAAACGCGATGATCAACACCACGAAACTATCTATAAATTGTGAAATTAGGGTCGATCCAGTGGCTCTCAGCCAGATCTTTGATTCACCTGTAAATCGCTTTATCCGCTGAAAGACATAAACATCCACAAACTGTCCCACTAAAAAAGCTACTAGTGAACCTACAATGATCCATAAGCCCTGCCCGAATATTTTACTAAATGCCATGTCCATATCAGCTATTCCTAGCCCTTTATCATCTAAGCCGCTTTGAAATTGCCACCAATCATTAGGCGTTATCCAAATCGCCAAAAACACCATTACAAAAGCATAGATAATTAAACAAACCGTGAGATAAGACAATCGCCGAACTCCTTGCTTACCAAAATACTCATTAATAATATCCGTCATTACAAATACCACAGGCCACAACAAAACGCCAGCTGTCAAATTAAATCCAAGACCATCTACTCCAAAAAGTGTCCAATTGAATGACTCAAAACCGAGGGTTTTCTCAAGGGAAAAAATCTTAATTCCAATAAATTCGGCCAAAAGCGCATTCGAAATGAAGAAACCCGATAAAATGATGAACAATTTTCCTTCTTTTCCGATATTCATATGGTAAATAAACTAAGCAAAGTAATTTTTATCTAAGATAGTTTAAGTCAATAATTAGTTAGACAACTTTAAGAATTACATTTGCAGTCTATTTTCATTTTTGTGAAATCCTAAGACCTCAAATGGCAAAAATTCCAATTAATATTAAAACTGGTCAAACAGAACAGCCCCAAGAAGAAAAACAAGTAATTGTTGGAATTGACCTAGGAACAACTAATAGTCTCGTATCTGTTATCCAAGATGGTGAAGCTATCGTACTTAGTACCTCGAGTGGAGCAAAAGGACTTGTTCCATCCATCATTCATTTTAATGATGACACGAAAGTCATTGTTGGCATTGAGGCCAAAGAATATCTCGTCACTAAACCAGCACAAACCATCTATTCTTCTAAGCGATTGATGGGTAAATCGTATAAAGATTTAGTCGCTAAAGAGCAATTACTTGCCTATGAAGTAATCGAAGGTGAACAGGAAGATAGTCTGGTCAGAGTTAAGGTTAATGGCAAACACTTCTCTCCTATCGAATTATCAAGTTACATCCTTGCTGATTTAAAAAAGGAAGCAGAAAATATCCTTAACCAAAAAATACAAAAAGCAGTCATCACCGTGCCAGCTTATTTTAATGATGTCCAGCGTCAAGCAACTAGAGATGCTGGGAAATTAGCTGGGTTAGAGGTTTTGCGTATAGTTAACGAACCTACCGCAGCGAGCTTAGCTTATGGTGTCGGTGTCGACCAAACAGAAGAACAGTTTATTGCCGTATATGATTTAGGTGGTGGAACTTTTGATATTAGTATACTTGGATTATTAGATGGAGTCTTTGAAGTGCTATCAACCCATGGAGATACTTTTCTTGGAGGTGACGATATAGATAAAGCCATCATCAACCATTGGAATAAAAGGCTAAATCTCGAAGACCCAAGTAGTTTAAGACTACTTGCTGAAGAGGCCAAAATTACACTCTCAAGCGAAGAAAGCTTTCAAGGCCTTTTTGAAGATGCTACCTTAAGTTTATCTAGACTAGAGTTTAATGGTCTGATTAAGCATATTGTGAACAAAACACTCGAGGCTTGCCAACAAGCACTACATGATTCTTCCTTAGAAAAAACAGCATTGAACAAAGTAATCATGGTCGGTGGATCTACTCGGATACCTTATATCAAAGAAGCTGTTGGTGCCTTCTTCCAAACGGAGGTCTTCGATAAAATAAATCCTGACGAAGTGGTTGCTAAAGGCGCGGCAATACAAGCCGATATATTGGCAGGGAATCGTAAAGATATTCTCTTATTAGATGTGACACCTTTGTCACTGGGCATAGAGACAGTTGGTGGCTTAATGGACACCATCATACCAAGAAACACGAAAGTTCCTCATAAAGCTGGAAGACAATATACTACATCTGTTGACGGCCAAAAAAATCTAAAAATCAGTATTTACCAAGGTGAAAGAGACCTAATTAGTGACAATCGACAACTTGGTGAATTTATATTAAAGGGAATCCCACCAATGCCTGCAGGTATTCCTAAAATAGAGATTCATTTTATTCTTGATACAGATGGAATCTTAACTGTAAAGGCAAAGGAATTAAGATCAAATACCGAAACTCAGATTCAAGTACATGCCCAATATGGAATCACTGAGGAACAAATGGGTAAAATGTTGCTCGAATCATTAAGTTTTGCGGAAGAAGATATGAACAAGCGTGCGCTCATCGAAGCTCAAACCGAAGCAAACAGTGTTTTGTTAGCAAGCACAAAATTTATAGACCAAAATAAAGATTGGCTTTCTAAGTCGCAACTAGAGGCCATTAAATCTCACACTAATCATTTAGAAGAAACTGTAAAAAACGGAACCAAGGATGAGATCCTAAATTCTATGGATTCTTTAAATGAATTTTCTCGTCCTCTAGCTGAAATTGCATTGGACAAAAATGTAAGTAAACATCTTAAAAACCAGCAATTAGATTAATGGATTATAGCAAAATACAAACCCTAGGACAGTTAAAAAAAGCAAAGTACACTTCCAAAAGTGTAAAGCAAGAAATGCGAGACAATCTAATTGTTCGACTCACTAAAAATGAAGCCTCATTTCCGTCCATTCTAGGATTCGAGGACACCGTAATTCCTGACTTGGAACGGGCAATTCTCTCCAAGCATAACATTTTACTTTTGGGTCTAAGAGGTCAGGCTAAAACTAGACTTGCCAGGTTGTGTTTAGATCTTCTTGATGAATATATGCCAATAATAGAGGGATCTGAAATCAATGATGATCCTTTAAAACCAATCAGCAGATTCGGTATAGACCTAGTTAACGAAATGGGTGACAAAACACCTATCCAATGGATACATAGATCAGAGCGATATGTCGAAAAGTTGGCTACACCTGATGTAAGTATTGCTGATTTAATTGGTGACGTAGATCCGATAAAAGCAGCAACTCTCAAGCTTCCTTATTCTGATGAACGAGTCATTCATTTCGGTCTCATCACCAGAGCTCATCGGAGTATTTTTGTAATCAATGAGCTACCCGACTTACAAGCAAGAATCCAAGTTTCATTATTTAATATTTTGCAAGAAGAAGATTTACAAATTCGGGGTTTTAAACTTAGACTGCCATTGGATGTACAGTTTATTTTTACCGCAAATCCTGAAGACTACACAAACCGTGGAAGTATAATCACGCCACTTAAAGATAGAATCGAAAGTCAAATATTAACGCATTACCCGACTTCCATTGAAATAGCTAAATCAATCACAGCGCAGGAAGCTAATGTAGATCCTGAAGTAGCTAAGAAAATAGAGGTTTCCGACATGCTCAAAGATCTTCTAGAATATTTTGTCTTTGAGCTACGATCAAGTGAATTAATAGATGAAAAAAGTGGTGTTTCTGCGCGTCTAAGCATCTCTTCGTACGAGAACTTAATCAGTACTGCTGAGCGAAGAATGCTCAAGAATAAAGAGAAGAAAACTTTAGCAAGGGTTACTGATTTTTGGGGTGTGATACCATCAGTAACTGGAAAAGTAGAATTAGTCTATGAAGGGGAACAAATAGGTTCGTATAACGTAGCTATTAACATCCTTAACGAGGCTATCAAAGAAGTCTTTTTACAGTTTTTTCCACACCCAGAAAAATGGGAGGACGGCATTGAAAACAATCCATATGGAGCCACCAGAATGTGGTTTAATGCTGGGAATGTAGTCAACCTCGAAAATGATTATTCGGATAAGGAATACAAAGATAGTCTAGATCAGATTCCAGGAGTTAAAGCCCGAATTGCTGATTTGGATATTCCTAAGTCTCATGAATATCTTTACAAAGAATTACTGTTGCAAGGACTTGCTGCATTTGATGTGATCAGCAAAAACATACTTAATAATAAACTTCAGTTTAGTGACCAATTAAGTAATATGTTAGACGATATTGAGGATGATTACGGCTTGAATTAATACTTATGGAATTTGCCATTTATCTGCATAAAGTCCATAACATGCATCCATAAGCTCTCGGCAAATGTATGCTTCATCCCTTAGCTGTGGATTATTTACATGAAAGGCAAATGTCTTGATTCCTGCATCGTGGATTTTCTTATAGAATTCAAATCTATTCCTAATGGTATTTTGAGAAACCGCCAAATATTCTATGCCCATTTCTTTTAACTTGATTGCTGGTTCCTTACCTAAATATTGCACCAAATCTTCCGATAAGATACAATCTTTGAGTCCCACCGATTGGGCATCTTTGATAGCATCAAAAGAGAACAATTCCATCATAAGTCGATCCTGAAATTCAAACTGCTTGATAAAGGGTATTGGTTCATTTAATTTATCCGTGACAAGTACCGCATCTGGACGTTGTGCAAACCATTTATTTAAGCCATCTAAGTCCATCGGCGTGTATTTACCATGGATTTTATATTTCAAAAAAGTGGCAAGATCAACTGGAACCGTTCCTTCATATCCTGCTTTTCGCTTCCATCCTTCCCAGTCATGGGCACAGACATATCTATCATCACTGGTCTTGAGGATGTCCAACTCAAACAACTTAAAACCATTCTCATAAGCCAGGTTCATGGCTTCAAGACAATTTGTATAAGTCCTGTAATCAATCATTCCTCCTGCGTGAGCAATAAATCGTTTCGGATCATGGCATCGTTCATAAATTTCATCTACCGTATTATTGGATTGAAAAGGCTCGATTGGAAAGTGATGTTTAATCTTTGGGTTTTCTCTTGCCTCACTAATGATTCCATAGTTTGAAGAAGCTACATAAGCTTGCCTATTACCCAGTTTGGACATTTTTATAAAACCTAAATTTCTAAATTTTTCTGCTTGCTTTTTAATTTCATCACCAGTAGAATTGTGAACCATACAAATGAAATAAGCATTCTCCTTTAGTAATTGACTTAAAGTATTGTAAAGCGAATCAACTTGAGCTGGATTTTCATAGGTGTCGAATACCTTATGCTGATGCTTTCCATTTTCGTAAGTTAACAAATTCATCCCTCTAGTAGCTTTAATCTCTTCATCACCAATATAGATAATCGACTCTCCTTTTTTCTCTTCTGACCATGCTAAGGATTCAACAAAAACTTTATTCGGTTTTTTAGGTGGTTTTTCACTTGCCGATTTTGCCTCATTCTCTTTCGGCTCGAGGAAATCAATAAATGCCTCATTTAGCTGAACAAATTCGCTGCGTTTATCTAGGATAAATGAGGATTTATCCTCCTCAACAAAATCTGCTAAAAAGCTGGCGTTATGTTTAACCTCAGCTCCCGCTAAAAGCAGGGATGGTATATCGATTTGAAACAAGGAATCTTTGGATCTATAAATGCTTGTATCTGCATTACTGATTAAGTACAAGCTTCTATTATAATCAAAGTCATTAAGTACCCTAGCTGAATTACCCATCAATAAATGATCAGGTAAAATGTAGAAAACCGTATTATTCAGGGCGTTTTTTTTCTTTAAAAAATCCACTATTTGCCCCACTTGATCATCTACCGCAGAAACCATTAATTCCAAATCACTTTTTTGTGGCGGAAAGGAATTAGCAATCCTTGCATCAAGTACACCATTTGGATGATGAGTTGATATGGTCGAGCAATAAAAAGCAAAAGGTTGGTCTTTTTTTAGCAGTCTAGTTAGTTCTTTTTCGGCTAGATAAAATAGATCCTTGTCGTGCAGTCCCCAGTAATAGGTTGAATACTTTTTATCGTAGTTCTTCTCAGATTTTACATCGTCAATACCCATTAATTCAAACATATTTTTCATGCCCGCAAAATCCGCATTTCCAAGCAAGTATAATTGCTTGTATCCCGCTTTCTCCAATACATGAGGAACACTATTTAGGTGAACTTCAGTAGCATTAGAAAAAACATTATTACCGTGTTTTTTAAAAAACATGGGGATCCCTGTAAAATAGGTATAGAGCGCACTTATCGTGTTATCCGAACCCTTTGATTCCTCCATCTTAATTAAGTGATAATCATTTGCTAGGCGTTCTAGGTTCGGAACAAGATGGGCCAAATTTTCTTGAAAGTATCCATACTCCACTGATTCTAAGGCTATAAATACTATATTTTTACCAGCTGATGCCTCGATTTCTTCTTTACTGACATACTTTTCTAAACCAATGGCTTCGAGTGTTGCTTTTCGATTTTTGCTACTTGCAAAATGAACATCTGTAATTTCTTTTAAATTCGGTATAATCCCATTGTTAAGAAACATCAAGCCACCAAAAACCAGACTTAAGCCAACGGTTTTCCACTTAGAAATCAATTTTCTAGATTGGATAAATGCACTGAGTTTAAAAAGCAACAATAGAGGTACGAAAAATCCAAGGATCAGGATAATCGCTTCTTTCCAATAAAAACCAGCCATTTCAAAAATAATCGAAAAGCTAAATTGCTGATAGTACTTATAATCGATAAGTGAATTGCCTATTAACACTGAACTTAGCTGAAAGCCAGCTAGTACAAGTCCTAAAGCAATTATAAATCGGCGAAACCATTTTTTTTCAGTAAAAAGCTGACTTAAACTAAAGAAAAATGCTACCAGGCAAATGAGTTGAAATATTTGGAAAAATATATTCATAATTTGACAGCAAAGATATGTTAAGTAAACTATCTTAAACCAAACTAAAACAAAACAATTTTATTTGTCGATTACTAATAGCCCTTAATATCTAAATGATATAACTTTCCACCGGAAGCATCTTCTTTTTCTGAAGCTAAGACAAAGCCAAAATCATCAATGTAACAAATGGCTTCTAAATCATCATCAACAGAAATTATTAATTGATGCTTGATCTCGACACTAAAATTTTCATCAAAAGCTAAAACTAAGACATAACTCTCTTTCGGTGTAAGACTGTCATCATTACAGAGTAAAAACACCTCATTGGATCTTTTGTGGTAATAGGCATCTGTGGGCACTGCAGGGACTGCAAATTTATCCACTATCGATAATTCACCATTAGTTAAACGGGTTTGATACATCTTGGTCTCATTAATATCTTTTGTGTGCTTAGTAAACATAAAAAGCATATTCCCCATGAGCACGATGGATTCACAATCATAATTATGAAACGTATCACTAAAAGATATTTGATCAGCATAGTTTAAAGGAAGACTCTCTACTGAGGATGGATTATTTAGATTAAAGCTATATAGCTTTAAATCCATCCGCTTTCCAGCATTATTCCCAATATCACCAATGTATACACGATTATCTCTAAAGCTAAGAGCTTCCCAATCTCTATTTGAAATAGATGATAGCTCAATAGTATTTGTTAATGTAAAATCAATCACATCTAAGACATAAATATTTGCTGCGTTGTTTCCATCATTTATAGCGTATATAAATCCATCATGATATGCTAAGCCAGAACATTCATTCAACTCGACCGGCAAATCGGCCAAAAAACTTACATCATATAATAGTGATTTGCTACGTTCGAAATGACAAGCATTGGCGAGAAGCAACATTGAAGCAAATAGAATCCAAGACAATCTCAACATCAATTAAATTTTGTTACTCTTTTTGTTGATAATTGGTCGCCTTGATTAACGACTAGTATGTACTGTCCTTGCGCTAAATAACTAACTGGCCATCGAATAAAATGCGTCCCTATATATGGCTGTTCTATGGTTTGGGAATCAAATAATTGACCTAGTGTATTATATAGTCTCAGTGAAATCTGCTGCTCATCATCGTTATTTATTTTGATGTTCAATGTTGATTCACTTAAAATAACAGATTCTAACCAGGGGTTTTCAGTAGTTGTAGAATAAATAGCATTGATATGTACATCATCTTGGTCAAATGCTTTACTCAAACTATTGATTGGAATGGTATAAGTGCCTGTCTGATCGGTAATTTCCCAATGCCTAAAGTAATAGCCCGTAAAGGCTTCTGCCTCTAAATGAATGGCTACACCTTTAAAATATTTCCACGATCTATTTAATGAGATGTTTTCTAAGCTATTTAACCGAATAGTGCCTGCATCTTCCAAATTCTGACTAATCTGTATATTATTTATTCCTCCTAGTTCGAAAAATTCATCCATATATTGCATCGCGAATGCAGGTCTATTATTGATGAAATTTACAATTTTTTCTTGCTCGACATTTTCCCAGTTTTCATAGCTTGCACTTGGCCACCGATCAAAATGATTGGGCATTTCACTATCGATAGTTTCAACAAAAGCGTTAAACACTGGAAGCATCTCAGATGGATCGAAATAGGTATTGTAAATATCTTGGTGCCTATTAAAAAAGTAGTTTCTATACTCCTCATTTTCCATCAATGCATTAAAAGTATTGATAAACACATTGGTATCTGCAAAGGAGGTCATCTTGTTAAGCAAGGAGTTTTCTTCTGCTATAGTCCACTGATGTCGACCTAGTGAAATATCCATATCAAAGAGTAAATATCTCCATTTAGCACTGGATGATTTTCCTTTCCAAAACTTGATATTATTTTGGGGCCATGCGGTACTATTATTACCAATTTGGCTAATGAAATAATCTGCAAGATTTTCAAGGTCAAACGTGGCTTTTGCTTTCTCAAAAAGGTGATCTTCAGACAAATCACTTGACTGAATAAATTCGTATGCTTCTATAAAATCTTTATCGCTTCCTTCGACCACTTCAATCTGCTCTTCTAACAAATCAAATGAATCAATCTGATAATTGGTTTCAAGATAAAACTTGTCTATTTTTTCTCTTAAGCCCATCATGCCATAATAAGCTCCATTAATGTAGACGGCTATCGGTTGATAGGCATTAGCATCAAGATTTAAAGGCTTGGATAATAGATAACTCTGTAGAAATCCATCACGACAATGACCTGCATTAAAATCTCCACTCGCATTTCTAACAACTAATCGCTTAAAGGATTCAATCTCAGGTTTATCCGAAAAGAATGGATAATCAAAATAGGCTTGGTGATACTTGTTTTTTGCTAATAGCTTAAACGTCTTTTGCTCGCGGGTTCTAGATTCTCTTCCACCATGCATAGCAATATCTCCTCTTCCTTGAAAATTATCATTGCCTGTGTTCCAATATTCAAATAAAACTTCACTATTCCAATCCTCCCAAAAATTGGCACCTAAAAATGGCCAATCAGAAGAAGCATTGGGCCCTTCCTCGAAAATGCCTGTAATCGGGTCAAATAAATCATGATCATTCGCCAAAATAGAGAGGACAGGTAAATCGTGATTTAAATCGAATAGATAGGTTTGACATACAAACTTTGATGGCAAGCGATTTGGCTTCACACTGCGCGCACAGATAATGGTATTAGCCGAAATACTAATCGGATCTTCAAAAATGGCTGGCTCATCATCAAAATTATTAAGGTAATATTCTATAAAGCCCGCATCATTTTCTTTGCTTACAACTAGATCAAAACTAGATTGTTTATTTCCTGATGCTTCGGAGAATATTGGAGGTTCCGATTGTACTAGTGCTGTAAGACTATTTGCTTGACCTGGTGTAGGGCTAGCAAACTCCCAAACATTTTCAATGTTTGCATAAGCTATATCTTGATCTAAGGAAGGAACTGAGAGGGACTGCAATATTTCGCCTGATTCAGTAAAGAGATATAGACTTTCGCCAGAAGAAGAAACTTTAAAATTGGAATGATAATACGCATCAACAGTATTCGTTCCATCTGCTAAAACGAGCAAGAAATCTCCAGGTGGAATAGTAATATTTGGAAGTGCCCATAATTGTGGGTTATCGAGATCATCTGATAAATATAAGCCTGCTAAGCTGATATCATTTTCAGATGCATTTAAAAATTCAATCCAATCAGGTGACTCACCCTCATGTATAAAACTTGCTTGATTTGAGCTAAGCACCTCATTAAACACAAACTGGGCATATAAACCTTGCGGAATGCTAAAGCAAGTACTGCATAATGTTAGAGAAAGAAACCATTTTGAGAGGTAACTCATTCAATAAAAATACGCATCTGAACGGAAATAATCCAATGCAGCTTGTTGCATACGCTACTTATATTTTGGCTAGATACTAATTATCTTCTTTTCTTTTTCTTTCGCGACTTTTTTCGCTTCGATTTCTTTTTTCTAGAGGACTTACTCCTATCTCGAACTTCCTCTTCTATCTCTTCCTCTAGCTCTACCTGTTCCACATCTCCAGAAAAACCCATCTCATCTGGTTTTGGGAACGTGTAAGTAAGTCTAAAATGAAAATTATATGTTGAGCTTGAAATATTATGATTTAAGCCTATAATCACTGGATTTAATATACCTGTAGCTCCAAAGTCTACGCCAAAGCCATTTCTGATGTAGTGCTTATAGCCCAATGTGGGTCCAAAGCCAACAGTGCTTGTCGTTCTATTTTGTAAATCAACTCCATATCTAAATTCATAATCAGTAAAGTATGTTTCGTCGATACTGACTTGGAAGGCTGCAGTTGCCACCAAACCAATATAAGACCCAAAACCGGGGAAATCTCTAGTTCCATTAGGGAAGTAGTATTTAGCTGCCACCGATGGTCTTAAAAATTTACGACGATATTGATCGACAGGAAAAAAGGTGTTGGGGTCATTATTTATGAGGGATAAATTCGAATTAAATGTTGTAATCGCTACCTCAAATCCCCATTTATCTTTGTTGTATTCAAAGCCCAAGTATGGAATATTAGTGAATTTTAGTCCAAATTTTGCGGTGTAATTCGTCTGTGAATAGCCGACAAAACTGGAACAAAATAAAATGATGACTACTAAAATGTTCTTCATAATTTCAAATTAATTAACTATTGCTTCGTACTTTTTTATGTCTTGTTTATCTCTAAAATCTACTGCACTCATCTCAGAAACACCAATCTCCTGCATGTAGACTCCATACAGTACATCAACCTCTTTCATGGTTGCTTTATTATGCGTGATGATTATAAATTGTGAATTATCAGAGAAGGTTCTTATCAGATTGGTAAACTTAGCTACGTTCCTATCATCAAGCGGTGCATCTACTTCATCCAAAATGCAGAAAGGTGCCGGCTTTAATAGATATAAACTAAATAGAAGCGCGGTTGCTGTCAGTGTCTTTTCTCCACCAGATAACTGACTTAGAGACTTAGGACGTTTTCCTTTGGGTTTTGCTATAATCTCAATTTTAGACTCTAGCGGGTTTTCCTCGTCAAGCAAAATTAAATCACAATCATCGTCCTCCGTAAATAGGCTACGGAAGGTAACTTGGAAATTCTCTTTTACTGAACTAAAGGCCTCCATATATTTTTCGGTAGCTGTAGATTCTATTTCACTGATGGTTTTTTGTAAGTCTTCTTGAGCATACAAAATATCATCTCGTTGCTTCACGATATAGTCGTATCGTTCTTTTATTTCTTCATAAGCTGTAATGGCCATTGGATTAATATCACCATAGTTAGCTAACCTGTGTTTTAACTTCTCTACTTCCAGTTCTAAATCTTCCAATTCTTTCAAATCTTCAGGCAATTCAAAGGCTGTGATTCCTGCTCTATCTATCTCAAATTCTATTTGTAAGCGGTTGTAGATTTCTTTTTCTTCAAACTGATAAGTGTGCACCTTTTCATTTAGCTGATTTTGCAATGATTGTTGGTTCATCAAATTCTGGTTAGTGATTCTGATGTTTTTCTCAAACTCGTGCAATTCGGATTTCTTACTAAAAAAGGCTTCTTCAGCGCTGTTTAGCAAAACCGCTTTATCTGTTTTATTTTGGAGTAGCGTTTTAAGCTTATTTTCATAGTCTCCACTACTTGCCGCCATTTCTGCTAAGGATTTAACGATGCGTTCGATTTGAAGTTTGTCGTTTTCTGTAGACTGTCGCATTCTCATCAGGTTCTCCTCAATGTTTCTGATTTCTGTGCGAGTGATGTTAGCTTCGTTTTGGGCTTTAACCAATCCTAGATTGTGTGTATTATAGTTTTGCTGTAGTTCGTTTAATTTAATTTGTGCGGCGCCTAAGGTGCTACTATGCTCTTTCAAAGCAGCTTCTTTATTCACAAACTCCTTGTCGATTGATAATAAGCGAGCTTTTGCTTCTTTGATGGATGCTTCGGTTTCCTTGATGGTATTTAATCGTTCATTTTTAAGCGACAAATTATTTGTCTCTGTTTGATTTATCTGCTGGATACTCTGTTCGAGGTTGGTTATCTGAAAACCAAAACGCTGTATTTCTACCTCAATTTTTCGTCTTTCTTCATCAAGAGCAATCGAAGGGTTATTAGCTATTTTTGCTTCAAGCTCTTCTAATTCTTTTGTTTTTTTGCCAATATTGCTCTCGTTCTTGGAAATGGTTTTTGTGAGGCTTTCAAGTGCTTTTTTTCGACCAAGCTTCTTGCCTTCAAACAAGCCTTTGGAACCTCCACTTATCGTGAAATCATCGATAATCCATGTGCCTTCTTTATTGATAATTTTCGCTCCTATTTGTTGCCCTTTGTAGTTTTCGGCAATGTAGACATTGCTAAATAATTGGGCGAGTAGGGCTTTGTGTTTTTCTTGACAGGAAATCACTTCCATGGCGGCAACCATATCCTTTTGAGCAGTTGTTTTTGCCTTGCTTTCTTTAACTCTAGAGAGTACCAGAAATTTAGCTCTACCCTTTTGTGCACTTTTTAAAAGATCGATAGCTTCAAAAGCTTGTGCATCTGTTTCGACAATAAAATGGTTTATATAGGGTTCTATGTATTTTTCAATAGCATCCCTGTAAGCCGGTGGACAGTCAAAGGCATCACTGAGCATAGGGATTTTCCCCTTATAATGATCATAGAGAAACTTTACCGAAGCCGGAAATCCTTCCATCGAATCCACCATACTTTTTAGTAAGTTAAATTCATTTCGATTTTTATCTAAGGCTCTTTTTTCAGTATCTAATTCTGTTTTTAAGGTGCTACGCCTTGCCTCATTTTTATCTAATAATTCTTTCTCCTTACCCAGTTGTTTTAGGATTTTATCCACCTGAGACTGAGTGTCTTTTTGTTGGCTTTGTAAATCTTTAAGTATGCTTTGTTTGGACTTTTTCGAAGTCGATATTTCATCTATTTGGAGCTGGAATCCTTTGAGTTGTTGCTTTACATTACTCACGGTATTTTCCTTAATGGCAATATCTTTTTCTAAGCGATATTTCTCTTCTTGTATTTGTTCGAAAGCTTGGCTTTGAGACTTAGCATTGGTATCTAATGATTGGAATTCTAGTTGGTATTTATTTAATTTTTCTAAGGCTGCTATTTGCATCTTTTGGCACTTTTCTTCTTCAGCTAGATGAACTTTTAGTGTGTTATTTAACTCTTTAATTCGATCGTTGTATCGTCCTTCGTCTTCCAACGATTTTTCGATCGACAAGGTTAGTTTTTGCTGATTTTGCTTAAAGAAATCGATCTTTTGTGCTTGAATCTTAGTTTGATTTTCAAGGTCACGTATGGATTCAAATAGCTGATTCGTTTCTTTTTGATTCGCACTTAATTTTTGTTCTAGTTCTATACTCTCTTTTTGGCCAGCTTCCAAAGCTGCCTCAAAGTTTCTTAGATCGGTTTTTAGTTTTATACTTCGATCTTTTTCTGTGGCAATTTTAGCTTTTAAGTCAGTGAGTTGTGTCCCTAATTTTTCAAGTTTCAGTTTAGAACTGTGGACATGTATTTGCTTGTATTTGTCTTTGAGCTTATAGTATCGTTCAGTACGCTTTGCTTGTTTTTCAAGCCCTTTCATATTCGTTTCTAATTCGAATAAAAGGTCTTCTACTCTATCTAAGTCAGCTTCAGTGAGCTTTAGCTTATTAATGGTTTCTCGCTTACGAATTTTAAACTTGGATATTCCTGCGGCTTGCTCAAACATTTTACGCCTTGCGTTATCCTTATCCGCAAGAATGTCATCGACCATTCCTAATTCGATAATCGCATACGAATTAGATCCAATACCCGAATCCATAAACAGGTTAGTGATATCCTTTAACCTACATTTTACATCATTCAAACGATATTCTGATTCGCCTGAACGATAAAGTATTCGAGAAATAGCGACTTCTTGGTACTCTGTGGGTAGAATGTTGCGGGTGTTTTCAAAGCTCAGTGTGACTTGAGCCATTCCACCTTTCTTTTTGTTTTTTGTACCATTGAAAATCACATCTCCCATCGATTCTAATCGGAGTTCTTTACTCTTTTGTTCTCCAAGAACCCAACGAATAGAATCTACAATATTGGATTTACCGCTACCATTCGGACCCACGATTCCAATCATAGGTTCATTAAAATGGATAATGGTTTTATTAGCAAAACTTTTAAATCCTCGTATTTCTAGACTCTTCAACCTCATATAAGAAAACAAATATATGAAAGTCATAAATACGTTTGCTTAGAATTAGACAGTATAAATTATCTTTAACCAAATATTATGAACCATGAAAGCAAAACACATCTTTCTAGTATCCATTATTCTCTTAATAATACAATGCCAAAGCCCTACTTCTATGAAGCTTGAAACATCGATGACTGACAACATTGCTAAAAACACGCCACCTGTTGCAGAGAAAATAGCATACCCAATGGAAATCCATGGTGATACACGGGTAGATGACTACTATTGGATGCGATTAACAGATGAGCAAAAGAATGCAGAAAAGCCAGATAGCAAGACCTCCAAAGTGGTCAGCTACATTGAACAAGAAAATACGTATACCGACTCAATCATGGCTCACTTAGGTCCATTAAAGGATCATTTATTCGAAGAAATTAAAAGCCGGATTAAGCAAACAGATCTTTCGGTTCCCTATAAATACCACGGATATCATTACATAACTAGATATAACGAAGGACAAGAATATCCAATCTACTCAAGAAAAAAAGGGTCGATGGATGCCGAAGAAGAAATCATGCTAGACGTCAATGAACTAGCTAAAGAATATGATTTTTATGCGGTAGGTGGCAGAAATGTCAGCTTAAACAATGAGTTATTAGCCTATGGAGAAGATACCCTAAGTCGAAGAATATACAACATCAAGTTTAAAAATTTGAAGACTGGAGAAATGCTGGATGATGTTATCGAAAATACCACCGGTCGAGTGGTTTGGGCAAATGACAACAAGACCGTGTTTTACACCAGAAAAGATGCCGCATTAAGAGCCTACAAAATATTTAAACACGTCATTGGCACAGACTCAAAAAATGATAAAGAAGTTTTCCATGAAGCTGATGAGACGTTTAACGCCTATGTATACAAAACTAAATCTGATCGATTTATTGTGATTGGTTCGTCCTCCACTCTATCGAATGAATATAGAATACTAGATGCGGATAATCCAAGCGGAACGTTCAAGGTTTTTAGTCCTAGAGAGCGCAAGTTAGAATACTCTATCAGTCACTACGATGGAAACTGGTACATTTTAACTAACAAAGACGGAGCCACCAATTTTAAACTCATGAAAACGGCTGAGGACAAAACCGAAAAGGAGCACTGGGAAGATGTTATCGCTCACCGAGATGACACCTTATTAGAAGGTGTGGAGATTTTCAAAGACTTTATGGTGCTATCCGAACGATCTAATGCAACCACTAAAATTCAGATCAGGCCTTGGGGCAATAAATCACCTCATTTTATTGATTTTGGCGAAACAGCCTATACTGTTTATACATCCATAAACCCTGAATTTGATACTGATAAGTTGCGGATTTCTTATACCTCCATGACTACACCTAATACCACTTATGATTATGATATGAATAAGCGTCAGTTGGATTTACTCAAACAGCAAGAAGTGTTGGGTGATTTTAATCCAATTAATTATACGGCCGAGCGAGTTATGGTGAAAGCAAGAGATGGTGTGGAGGTACCGATGAGTATAGTGTATAAAAATGGCTTTAAGAAAGATGGAACTATGCCAGTTTTACTATACGGTTATGGATCGTATGGTTATAGTATGGATCCTTATTTTTCATCTGTACGACTTAGTCTCTTAGACCGAGGTTTTGCCTATGCCATTGCCCACATTAGAGGTGGCCAAGAAATGGGTCGTCAATGGTATGAGGATGGCAAGTATTTAAAAAAGAAAAACACTTTTACTGATTTTATAGATTGTGGGAAATATTTGGTGGAGAACCAGCATGCTGATGAAGGACATTTGTACGCGATGGGCGGAAGTGCAGGTGGTTTACTTATGGGTGCGGTCATGAATATGGCTCCGGATTTATGGAACGGAGTCATTGCAGCTGTGCCTTTTGTAGATGTGGTTACGACTATGTTAGATGAAAGCATCCCATTGACTACGGGAGAATTTGATGAGTGGGGAAATCCAAAGGACAAAGCCTATTATGAGTATATGAAGAGTTACTCTCCATATGATAATATTGAAAAGAAAGACTATCCTTCTACCTTGATAACTACCGGTTATTTTGATTCTCAGGTTCAATATTGGGAACCTGTAAAATGGATTGCTAAGCTGAGAGATATGAAAACTGATAATAATCCATTGCTCCTGCACTGTCAAATGGAGACGGGTCATTCAGGTTCATCCGGAAGGTTTGAACGACTAAAAACGTCTGCTTTAGAATATGCTTATTTACTCGATCGTGCTGGCTTAGCTGAAGTGGTTAAACCGATTCAAAAAGACTAATAAGTTTTTCGCTTTCTTGCTCCCAATGAAAATGCTGTGCAGCTTGTGAGCTTGCTTGCTTTTTACTTTGGTAAATGGCAGGATCCTCTAGGATTCTTATACTCTTGATGAGAGCTTCTGTGTTGTATTCTTGCACAAGGACAGCCACATCAAACTGATTACATATTTCTTGATATTCGGGAAATTGCATGTTAATCGACGGTATTCCAGCATGCATGTAATCAAAGAATTTATTAGCCAGCGAGTAGGTATAATTTAAGCTTAATGGTTCCAACATATTAAGCCCAATGCTTGCTGATGTTGAAAGTTTGTGTAGATCATCAGGTTTGACCCAACCTTTAAAGATTACTTGTTGGTCGAGTTGTTTCTCGCTTACTTGAGCTCTGAGTTGATCCGAAAGATCACCTTCGCCTACAATAATAAGTTGGTACTCCGGCAAATGTTCCATCGCATCGATGGCTAGCTCAATCCCTCTACCTTGGTTTAGGGCTCCTTGGTATATAAGGACTTTGTGGTTTTCTGTAGTGGAAGATTGTGTTAGTTGTTTGTGCGGAACATTTCTGATTACATGGAAGGCTTGTTTGTATTTTTCTTTGAAGATCTTTGCTAAACTTTCATTTACGGTGATAGCGAGATGAGTTTTAGGGATGAGCTTATTAGCTATGGTTGCCCATATTTTTTTCTTTATTGGTTTGTGGAGCAATTCAGGGACTTCGGTATAATATTCATGGCTATCGAAAACAAGCTTAGCTTCGTTTTTTGCTATATAGGCGGCTAAGATTGTATCTAAATCCACCGCATAAATTATATCCTTTTTAAGTCGGATGAGGCTTATGTACATTCGTAAATTAAAACCTAGGTAAAACAAGATTCCAGCACTAAAGAATGGTTTGATCTTAATATGCTTTACTGATGCCAAATGGCAATGACCCCTTGACAACCAAGTTACTTGATAGTCTGATTCAACAAGCACCTTAATGATACGTTGCATCCTGCGATCGTAATCTGCAAAACTGGTGGAACAAACAACAATATGTTTAGCCATTAACTATGATTTTCTTGGCCACAATGTCTATCAATTTTTCGTCTTCCATCACTTGAAGGCAAGTTTTACAATAGTGCCATTCCGCTTTAGAGAAGGCTAATTTAAGATCATCAAAGCTAGTGTTTCCATCTGATAAAAGAGCCATTAAACGCTCTTTGACGGCTGATTTTTTGTATTTGTCCAATGCTGGTTCACAATTATCACATATCCCACATGCCTGACTGTTTGTATCGCCAAAGTACTGATCAATGTAGACTTGTCTACAGGTTTCTAAGTCTACATAATCAAACATAGCTTGTAGAGATGTTTGCCCTTTCTCTAGCTTTTCTTCATATACTTCTTTCGGAATATATAGTCGATCATGATCGGGTCTTTTAAGCAGAAAGCTAACATAGGGTTTTTGATGACTGGGGATATACTCTAATAGATATAAGCTTTGAAGCTTTTTGATAATGGGTAAATGTTCTTTCCGTTTAATGTTCAATTTTGATTCAATCAGCATCTCATTAATCTTCACAAACTCTAGGAATAGTCCTTCATAGATTCGTAAAATACCTCTGAGATAATTTTGCAAACCTTCGTCAAATTTATCGCTCCTAAGCCAGTCTTTATATCTGTTTTGGTGGATCATCATCCTGGATGGTTGGTAGATAGCATCCGATAGATAGATATAATTAGCTGCTTGGATTATTTTCAAGGCATGATAAGTCTGTAATGACATCAAATTATACTTGACACAAAATTCTCCAAGATCAAAACGATAGCGCTGCCCTACACCTTCTCCAGGTGGTACATGATATTGGCTACATAGCGCTTGGTACACTTTACTTATGTACTCTTTTTTTGGAAAACTATTACTTAGTTCTGTTTTCTTCTTTTGCTGATCGTAGTCTTTGTAGAGCATAATAACTCTAGCTGCTTCCCCATCCCGTCCAGCTCGCCCTGCCTCTTGGATGTACTCTTCTAGACTTGGAGTTATTTCAAAGTGAATCACAAAACGTACATCTGCTTTATCGATGCCCATTCCAAATGCGTTTGTTGCTACAATAATGGGTACTTCATCATTAATCCAGCTGGCTTGAATTTCTTCTTTTTCTTCTATTTTCAAACCACCATGAAAGGCTCTTGACACCAAACCATTATTATTGAGGAGTTGACTAATTTCCTTAGTAAGTCTTCTGCTGCGTACATAAATGAGTCCAGTTTTATGTTGGTTAGCCTTGGCAAAAGCTAGAATAAAACCTAATTTATCTTCGGTCTTGAATAGTTCATAAGAAAGGTTCGATCGTCTTGAAGAATGGATAAAACGATTGACTTTTTTGAGTTGTAAATTAGCCACAATGTCATCTTGGACTTTCAAAGTCGCCGTAGCCGTTACTGCAATGGTGGGTACTTTTAATTGCTGACTTAAAGTGGTAATCCTTCTATAACTGGGTCTGAAATCATGCCCCCATTGTGATATACAATGAGCTTCATCAACGGCAATCATGGATACATTCATGCGATCAACTCTAGCGGCAAACATAGGGCTGGTAATTCGTTCAGGTGAGAGATACAGCAACTTCAATCTTCCTTGCATAGCATCTTCTAGAATCCGATCTTGGTCTTTATGGTTTAATCCACTATGCACGCTCTCAGCTGATATGCCACGTTTCTTTAGTTGATGAACTTGATCCTCCATTAAAGCAATTAAGGGAGAAATAACGAGGCAGAGTCCCTCAAGATATAAGGCCGGTAATTGGTAGCAAATAGACTTTCCGCCACCGGTTGCAAGTATAGCGAGGGTATCTTTTTTTTCGGTTATTGCATCAATAATGGGCCACTGAGCTTCTCGGAGACTATCATAACCCCAGTAGTTTTTCAGGTATTGTTCAATGCTTTTTCTCTTACTTATGCTCATTAAAGTTTAGGACAGTCCACGCGGTAAAATAATCTTTTGCCTAAGTTATAATGAAATCTAATCATTCCAATAAAATAGTAATCATTTACTTCTGGATTCCCCCTTTTTTTACCTGCATAGTTCCCTGGGAAAGAACCTTCTTCACGTCCATGAAACTCATCAATTCGTTGGGACAAAATTGCGGATTCTTCCCCATTAAAGAAGAGTAAATCATCATAGGAAACATAGGTAGTGCTTACATCATCTAGATAATCGGTCGAAGTAAATCGAATATTCATTTCTGCACTAATAGCCATTCTATCATTTAATCTAACTTTTGCTCCTCCACCAAAATGTATGGCACCTTGTATGAGTTTATAGGGTTTTGCTTTCCCTTGGATACCCTGTCCTTCGGTGCCTAGAGGTTGTAACTTATAGCTTGTCCCTTGATAATCAGCTTTGGGACTAAAATGAAATCCAGCTATCCCAGCTGTCGCATAAGGTGTAAAAAATCGTCCTTCTTGATTATAATCGAATCCAAAGAAATAATAATTGGCTGACAAGGATACTTCAGCTATGTGGGAGTAGAAACTTAAATTCCGTTCTCTTTGCGATTCACTGGCAGCAAAACTATCATCTCCACTTAATTGGCCATACAACAAGCCTATGTTCATAGCTAAATATGGATTAAATTGGCGCTCCATTTTTAGATCAAATGCTAATTTGGATTGGATTACGTTTTTACTAAAGCTTGGGGAGTTTAAATCACCACCGTACATACTTCCACCTAGTCCAAGCGCCACATCATAATTTTGTGCAAATAAATTACCTAGTGTAAAAAAAGACAAAAGTATAAAGCAACTGGTCATGCGTCTAAATATTGCATTCATAGTTTAAATTATTTATAAATTTATCAGGTGGTTAAATAAAACACAATGGTTCCACGTATATAAAACAAATATATGTGCAGATTATTATCTTTGTGCGCATTAGCATTGAAATTAACATTAGACTGATTTCCACTAAATTGACAAAAATTCTATTTCTTATTAACAAACGTATATTATGAAATTTCTAATCTCTCTGGCTTGTTTACTAACATTTCAGGCTACATTATTTGGACAAGCACCAGAAAACTGGTTCCACCAAGATCCATCAAATAGCGAATGGCATGGAGTAGCTACTGAGCAAGCTTACGAAAAACTAAAAGGTAAAACAGGTGAAATGGTAGTGGTAGCTGTCATCGATTCTGGAGTCGACATTGAACATGAAGATTTAAAGGATGTCGTATGGGTAAATCCAGGTGAAATAGCTGGTAACGGTATTGATGATGACAAAAACGGCTATGTGGATGATGTACATGGCTGGAATTTTATTGGCGGAGCTAATGGAAATGTGAATGAAGATACTTATGAAGCGACTAGGTTGTATAAAAAATACAAATACAAGTATGAGAATGCGGTAAGAGATCAGCTTTCAAAAAATGAGCAAAAAGACTATGATAAATTTAAGATTGTAGAGAAAGAAGTTATGTCTAAACTAGATCGCGCAAATGAGCGTCTTGAAGGTATAGAGTCAAGAGAGGCTACTATCATTAGTTCTGTGGATGCCGTTCAAGAGGCACTAGGTGATATGGATATTACTGCTGCCAATGTATCTGCATTAGAAGGAGGCGAAGAAGTTGCGATGGGTAAAGAGATTGTAGGAAGTTTTTTAGGTGAAGGAGAAGAAATTACTGACTTTGCAAAAATCAAAGAATTAGTGGTAGGTGAATTAGATGGAGCGAAAAACTACTACCAAGGTCAACTAGATCATGCTTACAATATTGATTTTAATCCAAGAACTATTGTAGGTGACAACTATGATGATTCTTCGGAAAAATCATACGGAAATAATGATGTAGAAGGACCTGATGCACTACACGGAACGCATGTTGCCGGAATCATTGCTGCAACAAGAAACAACGGCGTAGGTATGAATGGTGTAGCTGATAACGTAAAAATTATGTCAGTAAGAACAGTACCTAACGGAGATGAGCGGGATAAGGATGTTGCTAATGCTATTAGATATGCAGTAGATAATGGAGCGTCTATTATCAACATGAGTTTTGGTAAGGGATTTTCTTGGGACAAAGCAGTTGTTGATGAAGCGGTAAAGTATGCTACAAAAAATGATGTATTATTAGTACATGCTGCTGGTAATTCAAGCCAGAATAATGATAACACTGATAACTTCCCTAACGACTCTTTCGAAAAGAAGAGCATGTTTTGTAAAGGATCAAGTACTTGGATGGAAATCGGAGCATTGAACTTTGCACAAGGAGAAAACTTCTGTGCACCATTCTCTAACTATGGTAAAGCAGAGGTTGATTTATTTTCACCTGGTATGCAGATTTACGCAACTTTACCAGATAATGAGTATGCAAACTTACAGGGAACAAGTATGGCAGCACCGGTTGTTGCTGGAGTGGCTGCGATATTAAGGTCATACTTCCCAGAACTTTCTGCTGAGCAGGTAAAGGAAATTTTAGAATCAACAGTGACTCCTATTAATGAGCAAGTAATTATCCCGGGAGAAAAAGATAAGAAAGCAGCTTTCAGTTCATTAAGTGTAACAGGTGGAGTTGTAAACGCTGAGTCAGCGGTTGCTAAAGCAATGAATACAAAAGGAAAGCGAAAAAAGAAAATTAGAGAAAAAGCAAAAACAAATTCCATGAAGGTAGCCAAAGCGGCTGCAGGAAGAGTTTAAATGATAAAGCCCGATTAACGTCGGGCTTTTTTATTACTTTCAAATGGTAATTGACTACATGATGAATGATTTTTTATCTAGACCAATTGAGGATATTGAACTAAGGGAGTTATTCGGTATTCTAACGGGAGCGGTAGCTCCCAGACCCATTGCTATGGCAAGCACAATATCCAAAACAGGAGAGGTAAATTTAAGTCCTTTCAGTTTCTTTAATTGTTTTGGTGCTAATCCGGCCACCCTCATATTTTCTCCATCAAGACGCGTTCGTGATAATACGACTAAACACACGCTTGAGAATGTGTTAGAGCATCCAGAAGTGGTGGTTAATATTTGCAACTATGATATGGTCGAACAGGTCTCGCTTTCGAGTGGAGAATATCCTAATGGGGTTAATGAATTTAAAAAAGCAGGTTTTAGTTCAGTCCCATCAGCTATTATCAAACCACCAAGAATAGCAGAAGCACCGATCTCATTCGAATGCAAGGTAAAGGAGGTCATAGCACTTGGAGACCAAAAAGGAGCAGGCAATTTAGTGATCTCTGAAATTGTCTATGTGCACCTATCAAAAAGTGTATTAAGTCAGGATGGTAAAATTGATCCATTTAAGCTTGACCCTATCTCAAGATTAGGTGGCAATTGGTACGGAAGAATAACTGCTGATTCGTTATTTGAGGTGGCAAAACCTTTGGGTAAACCCGGAATTGGTTTTGATGCCTTACCAAAATCAGTGTTAAGCAGTGAAATATTATCTGCTAATGATTTAGCTAAATTAGCTTCAGTGAGCGAATTGCCGCAAGCTGAGGCAAGTTCCCAAACAGGAAACAGCATTGAACAAAAACATAGTGAAGCAAAAGCTTGTTTAGCACTTGGAGATGTCGATGAGGCATGGCAAATTTTACTCGCTTAATTAATCAAATTTATGAAAACCAACCCAGTACTATTCAACCCATTATTGCAAGGAAATGCTAGCTATAAAGGAGGAAAAACAGTCCATGATATTTCATTGCCTGATGGGATGGAGTTATACAAATTATCTTCCAACGAGAACCCTATAGGCCCATCACCTAAAGCGATCAAAGCGTTAGAAAAAGTGCTGCCAAATTTACACATTTACCCAGATCGCACTGATATACGATTTCGTGAAAAACTAAGTGCCTTTTATGGCAAGACCATGGGTGTAGATCATTTTTTATGTAGTAATAGTGGTGTGGCGCTTTTGGAAATGATTTCAAGAGCTTTCTTAAGAGAAGGAAACGAAATTATCATATCGAATCCAGCTTTTGGGCCTTATGAAATGTTTGCTTTAAAACAAGGAGCGAAAGTCATCGATATTCCTTTATTAGCGCCTGATTTCAGTCTAGATGTTGATGGTATTTTAGATGTAATTACTGAGCAAACGAGACTAATTTATATCACCAATCCCAATAATCCAACCGGCACATACATACCTCAAGATGATATAGATTACTTAATCGAACATTTACCCGATCATGTTATACTCATCTATGATGAAGTCTATTTTCATTTTGCGGATGCTGAGGACTTCAGCTTAGCCATACCTTATGTTTTAGCCGATAAGAATGTTATTGCCGTAAATAGTTTTGCAAAGTCTTATGGTTTAGCAGGATTACGGATGGGTTACGGCTATGGGAAGCCGGAACTTATGAATTATCTAAGGAATATACAGCGTCCATTCTTTATCAATATTGCGGGTATGGAAGCAGCTATGGCGGCGCTAGATGACAAGGAACATATAAGTGCTACTGTAAGCATGGTCCAATCACAAAAAGAACGAATTTATCCTTGTTTAGAGGAAATTGGGGCAGAGTATTGGAGAAGTCAATCGAATTTTATTTTAATTAAACCACCAGTAAGCGAAGCACAATTTGAGCAAGACATGCTTCAACATGGTTTAATGGTAAGGCCTGTAGCTAATTTCGGAGCACCTGGCTGTGTTCGGATATCTATAGGTAATGAAGCTGCCACAACTTCGCTTATTAAGGCTTTGCCTCAAGTTTATGCGGCTTATAAATAATTAGAAATAATAATAGAAAACCATCTAACTGAAATTTGTACTCCAACAATAAAAGCTGGGTTTAAGAATACAAAACACCGACACTTAAGCATTTGTAAAAAATAAGCTAAAAAACCATAAAAGTTATAAGTCACGTAATCCCCTAGCACAGTTTGTACATAGGTAGCCAAATTGGGTTTAAACCAAGAAATATTAAACCTTTGAACAAACTACAAGTCTAATTAAAGATTAAAAAGTGAATCATGAAAAACCAAATTTTTATACTATTCTTCGTTTTCATTTTCTTCTTAATAGCATGTTTCGATGATGTCGACTTAAATCCCAGTGTGGATAATGAAGACCCTTTTGCTGAATTAAATTTACCTGATACCTATTTCAACTATTCCAATGTAGATTTTCCATCTTATATACTGAATAGTGAATTCCCAACACAATTTCAATTTCGGGCTCCTATAGAATATGATAATACTCCAGATGACAATGAAGTTTCCAATCCAGGTGCAACTTTAGGAAGAGTGCTATTTTATGATAAAAAACTAAGTGCAAATGGAACTATCTCTTGTGCATCTTGCCATCAAGCTGATCATGGATTTTCAGATCCAAATATCTTAAGTGAAGGATTAGAAGGCGGATTAACGAGAAGACATTCTATGGGAATAGTAAATGCAAGATTTTATGCGGACGGAAGGTTTTTCTGGGATGAAAGGGCTGAAACACTTGAGGAACAAGTATTAATGCCTTTTCAAGACGAAGTGGAAATGGGATTGTCGCTGGAAGAGCTTATTCGAATTATCGAAGACCAAGCATACTACCCCACCTTATTTAAAGATGCTTTTGGAGACTCTATTATAACCAGTGATCGAATTTCTAAAGCCTTGGCTCAATTCATAAGAAGTCTGGTAAGTATTACCTCAAAATATGATCAAGCTAGGAGTGAAGTTTCTTCCCCATTAATGGATTTTCCATCATTTACAGAACAAGAAAATCAAGGAAAAAGATTATTCAATCTTCCACGTGAATTAACCAATGGAATAAATGGAAATTGTGTTGGATGTCATCAAACTGAAGCGTTTGTAGGTCCATTTCCTAATTTGCCTGGATCATTAACTTCTTTCGCGACTTCCAATGGTTTGGATGCAGTATCTACTTTTGATTTAGGTGTAGGGGAATCTACAGGGAACGTAAATGACAACGGAAAGTTTAAAGTTCCATCTTTAAAAAACATTGCTATACGTCCACCCTATATGCATGATGGCAGATTTGCTACTTTGGAAGAAGTTATTGAACATTATAGTTCAGGCATTCAAAATCATCCAAACTTAATATCACCATTGGTAAATGATGACGGGGAGGTAGGTCAGTTTGATTTTAATCAATCTGAAAAAGAGGCCTTAGTTGCTTTCTTAAAAACATTAACTGATGAAGAAATGCTGTCAGATGAAAAATTCAGTGATCCATTTAATTAAATACAAAAAATGAAGAAATTATACCTTTTCTGTTTTGCATTTGCTTTTATTGGTTGTGATAATGATGGAAATCTTATTGATACTAATCCACCGAATGATTCTTCACCTAATATTTTGCTAATCATAGCAGATGATCTTGGTAAAGACGCTTTAAATGGATTTTCCGAAGGAAGTATTAAACCATTTACTCCTCATATAGATGCAATTAGAACCTCGGGAATATCATTTACAAACTTTTGGTCATACCCTACTTGCTCACCTACAAGATCTTCCATTTTGACGGGAAAATATGGCTATAGCACTGGTGTAAAATGGGCGGGTGATGCTTTAGATGAATCTGAATTAAGTTTGCAAAAATATATTAATCAGCAATCTAGCAATAGGTATGCCACCGCCATAGTAGGCAAATGGCATTTATCAGGAACCGAAACTTCGATCAACCCTGAAAGCTTTGGCATAGATTACTATGCTGGATTGTTTCGGGGTGAGCCGCAGAGCTATTATAATTGGCAGCTAAATGAAGATGGTCAAAACGTCTTTGAATCAGAATATATAACAACAAAGTTCACTGATTTAGCAATCGATTGGCTTAATGAGCAGGATAATCCTTGGTTTCTGTGGTTAGCATATAATGCTCCTCATACCCCATTTCATCTACCTCCTTCTGAAATGCATTCTCAAGGCAATCTGCCAGAATATGCAGATGGAGCAGATCCTATGCCATATTATATGGCTTCAATAGAAGCGCTAGATTTTCAGATCGGCAGATTACTTGATAATATACCGCAAAATGAATTAGACAAAACAACAATTATTTTTCTAGGAGACAATGGCTCTCCTAATGAAGTTGCACAATTACCTTATCTGAGTTCTACAGCTAAGGGAACACTTTACCAAGGAGGTATAAATACTCCAATATTTGTTTCTGGTCATGGTGTAACAAGAAATGGAGAAGATAACAACCCAATTACGAGTACTGATCTATTTGCTACGATAGTAGAGTTATCCGGAGTTTCTGTCGATGAAATAAATGATAGCAGAAGTTTCAAAACACTACTTACTGAAGATATTAGTTTAAGCAGACACCAGTATGCAGAAAAATACAATGCACCATCTGACAAATGGGCGATTAGTGATGGACAATATAAATTAATAATTGGCGCTTCTGGTAATCAAGAATTTTTTAATCTAAATGAAGATCCATACGAAGCAAACAATTTATTGAATACTGGATTAAATATTGAGGCAAGCAATGCAAAAGTAGAATTAGAACTTAAACTGGATGAAATTAGAAAGTAAAAACAGGCAATAACTATAGGTGACCACAGCATTTCTTTCGTGCCTTGAGGTTCGTTGTATAAATAAGATGGAGTTTACTCTGTGAGTGAGAGCTTGTTAGAGTTTAAGAATAAAATTAAAAAAGTTGAAATACCTCATTACCTTTTTGAAGAAAAAGAAGGAACTTTTAATTGATTAGAAACTCAAAAAACCAGATGTATCAAAAATCTATTCGCTAAACAATAAATATGTAACTAATTGCTAAAATTAATCTCCCAATACAATTTTCATATAAGCAGCCAAAAATGAACAAACAATAATCAATAACACTTCGTTAAGTCCAGCTTCCAGTCCAAAAAAGTAACTAATAATGGTAAGAACAATTAGAAATATAAACACGGCAATGCTTTTCTTTAAAAACTTCAAATAATCGAATATTAAGTAATTATGCGCCCTGATAAAATCTTTTGATTAACCAGTATCTCTCAGACTAAATTAAGCTAATTCGGACAATCAAATCGATAATGTAACTTGCATGTAGCAACTTTTACAATTGACTCCCCTGTTAAAGGTTTACTCCGTTTGGCAAACTAAAAATGCTTACATTGATGTAAAAATCAATCTAAATCTTGACTTTCCATTTTCATTAAAAGTAGTCATCCAATGAATATTAGCCTTCTCAAACATATACTATTCTTTCTATTTTTAATGACTGCTCAATATGTTCACTCTCAAACATTTATCGAGCCTATTTTAGGTGCCAGCTTTGCTAAAAATGAAGCTTATGCTGGTAATCATTCCATATTTCATGGTGGTTATGTTATTTCGGATCCAAAATTTGAGCGAGCAAACATTTCTGTTGGAATAGCTATAAGCCAGCATATTACCAAAAGATTTCACCTCAGAACCATTTTTCAATATGGAGAAAATCACATGGGCTATTCAGATAGAGGCGTTGTAGGTCTTACCGATTTTAAATTCGAGAGATATACTTTTTCGACCATTCCTTCATTTCAAATTTTTAACCATTTCACCATTGGAACTGGCATAAACTGTCACCGGCTAAGCAACATGCAGGGTGGCAAAAGGAATCTAGATTTGTGGAGCGAACTATTAGAAAATCATGCTGAATTTCAATTAGGAGGCATTTTATCAATTGGCTACAACTTTAGGTCAATCTTATTATTCTTAAATTATACTAATCTTCATTCTATCAGCAAAAGGGCTGGATCGTTCATAAAAAAATCGACAGTACTAGAGCTAACACTGGGATATAGATTCATGATTTACGAAAAGTAG
>JAHDEC010000019.1:54548-73517 GCA_020629035.1 Saprospiraceae bacterium
CTGCTTGATGCAATTGGTTTAGGAATTATTATTCCAGTGATTCCCAAAATGATTCAGACCATTGGCGGATTAGATTTGGATGATGCTGCGATTATTGGAGGTTTTTTAGGTTCAACTTATGCACTCATGCAATTCTTCTTCTCTCCTATTCTTGGGAATCTGAGTGATAGATTTGGGCGTAGACCTATTTTACTTATATCCCTATTTGGTCTAGGATTAGACTACCTGTTTACTGCCTTTGCTCCAACTATTTTTTGGCTTTTTATTGCTCGAATTATTTCCGGTATTTGCGGCGCTAGTTTCTCCACCGCATCGGCTTATATGGCTGATATTAGCACGCCAGAAACACGGGGAATGAATTTTGGGCTTATCGGTGTAGCTTTTGGTTTAGGCTTTATAATCGGGCCTGTTATAGGTGGAGTATTAGGAGAATATGGATATGCTGTGCCTTTTATTGCAGCTGCTATTTTGAGTCTGATTAATGTTGTTTATGGTTATTTCATTTTACCTGAGTCACTGCCAGCTGAAAACCGAAGAACATTTGAATGGAAGCGTGCTAACCCTCTTGGCTCACTCAAATTATTAAACAAGTTTCCATTGATATGGAGTTTGGTTATTGCTTTGTTTTTGCTCTATATTTCGGCACATGCAAATCAGTCAACATGGACCTTTATCACCAAAGAAAAATTTGCTTGGAACGAATCAATGATTGGTTACTCTTTGGGCGTTATCGGCATTATGATTGCCTTGGTTCAGGGTTTGTTGATTCGCTGGGCTGTACCTTTTTTAGGAGAAAAGAAAGCTGTTTTTATTGGCCTCATGTTTTATACACTTGGTTATTTATTATTTGCTCTTGCGCCCAGTGGGTTCTATATGTTTCTATTTATTGTTCCTTTTGTTCTAGGGGGAATAGCTACGCCTACCATTCAGGGGATGATTGCCAATTTTGTTCCTAATAATCAGCAGGGTGAATTACAAGGAGCACTGACTAGTGTCATCAGCATTACCTCAATCGTAGGTCCATTTATCATGACCCAGTTATTTAAGCTTTTTGCTGATGACCGGGGAATTTATTTTCCTGGATCACCTTTTTTAGCAGCAGCAATATTGAGCTTTGTAAGTTTGTTAATTATGATTTTTGCATTTCGAAAACATCCAAATTCATATCAAAGTACCAAACTATGAACGTAGAAAAAGTTGTTCATTTTGTTCGCCAATTTGTGCCGTTGGAAGAAAGTATTTTAGAAAGCATGTTACCTATCCTTTCTCAAGTAGAGCTAAAGAAAAATGAAATCTGGCAAGCAGAAGGAGTTATGGGCACTTCTATGGGGTTTATAAATAAGGGAATTATGCGTTTATATTTTACAGATGATGGAGAAGAGTTTACTCAAGAGTTTTATGCCGAGAATGAATTTGCAAGCAACTTTATCAGCTATGTAAAAAAGCAACCTTCAAAAACAGCCATTCAGGCCTTAGAGCCTTGCGAGCTCATTGTCATGCAACTAGACGATCTACAAAACCTATATGATGAAGTGCCAGCTCTTGATCGATTTGGAAGGCTTTATGCTGAGCAAATGTTAATTGGCATGTATGATAAGATGAATGCTATTTTAGGAGAAACACCAGAGCAACGATATTATAAACTTTTGGATTCAAAGCCAGATATATTTAGCCGAGTTAAACAATATTATATTGCCCAATATCTAGGTATCCGTCCTGAGAGTTTAAGCCGCATCAGAAAGCGTCATATGGAGAGTAGCTGATTTTCTTAACTGAGGTCAATGAAATTAGAATATATGTGCTGCATATTTGATGTATCATTAAAAACTTAATATCATGATCAAATTAGCACGTATCCTTTTTATAGTTACCAATGTTGCAGGCCTTTTTATTGGTTGCCTCCATATGATGGCACACTATGCTGATTTAGTTACGCCAGTTTTAGCTTCTGCATTAGATTTTGACACTCCTGTTTCTGGAAATGGTGCCAATACATACAAACTATGGCAAGGCTTTAGTTTTATGATGGGTGTTTCTTTTATTGTTATTGGACTGCTGAATTTAATCACTAGCAAAACCAGTCCTGATGGAATCCCACATCCCCTATATCCTGCATTAATGATGATTTTTAGTCTTTGTGTTGCCTATAGTGGATATGCCTTTTTTGCAGCTTTTCAGTTGTATGGTGGCATAGCATTAGTTCTACTAAATAGTTTTATTATGTATGTCAGTTTAAAGCGTTAATCACAAAAAAGATAATTATGAAAGAAGTATTATTATATATAAACAGCTTTATATTTCTATTGATTACACTCATGCATTTTTATTGGGCATTTGGAGGACGTTATGGCTTGGCTGCGGCAATTCCAGAAAGATTCCATGCTATTGGTATGGATTTTAAAAGAGGGATGAAATTGGCCACCTTGTTTATGACTTTTGTTTTCCTTAGTATTGCTGTATTATTAGTTTATCCAATGCTTAGTTTCGATATAAGTTGGTTAAACAAAAGCCATCGTCTACTTATGTTTGCTATTATTGGGATCCTTATGCTTAGAGCTATCGGTGACTTTAATTTTGTAGGCTTTTTCAAGAAAGATAAGCGTGGATTATTTGCTCGAAACGATAGCCGTTTCTATGCTCCTTTATGTCTTTATTTAGCTTGCAGCACCTTTTATGCGGTTTACTAATTAGGCGTACATTATAATCTTTTTTATAGCTCAATGTTTGAACTAGGCTTCAGACATTGAGCTTTTTTCATGCAGGAGGCTTCTATTGAGTTGTCTTATATGTTTAGCCTTGCTTTAGTCAGTTATGGAATAGTATAATCCTTTGATAATCTTAACCAAAGTCAATGTTTTTCAAAGCTTAAGGGAAGATATTTGAGTCGATTATGCAATAGTAATTAGCTGGATAGATTAAACTTAATCCATCTCCTTTACTATTGATTACCAATACTATTTAAATATCAATTATGATTACTAATCGAAGACTAAAGTACGCTAGCCTATGGGCCTTTGCATCATTAAATTACCTATATGCTGACCTAGTGGGTATAATGGATATTAACCTATTAAGCCAGTATCAAACTGGTGTGGTTAATGGCATTGAAATAACACCCCAATTTCTGACCATTGCTGCAGCTTATATGCAAATCCCCTTAGCTAATGTATTCTTACCTCATTTTATTAGGCATGAAAAGACCTTGCGGGTAATCCAAATTATTTCAGGATGCATAGCAACCCTTGGTCAAGGCGCAACCTTATTTGTCGGAACACCAGCACCCTATTATGTCTTATTTACATTCATTGAAATGGCGGCTACCTCATATATTACCTATGATGCTGTAAGATGGAAGATTGATTAGCATAAATCTGCTATTAGCGTTTAAGTCCACTATTTAGAGCAATCCGCTTTTTTATTCGGCTCAGTGATTCAGGTTTAACACCTATGTAGCTTGAAAGATGAATTTGAGAAATTCGTTGGATCAAATCAGGATGATGATCTAAAAGATTTAAATAGCGTTCTTCAGGTGTACTATTTTGGTATTCACTAAAATGCTTTTGTTGCTTTAGGATTTCTTTTTCGAGAATCATCTGAGACAACGCTATAAATTTTGGATTAGTTTTCATAAACTCAGATCCTTCAGCATCATTTGCAACAACTAATACACAATCTTGAATACAATCTAAATAAAAAGTTGAAGGACTTGGGTTCTCCTGACCTATGGCCGGGAGTATCCAATCTTCCTGAGTGTAAAAATTAGTTATCCTTTCAGTTCCGTGCTTTATGATATACTGACGTACAAAACCCTCTAGGACGAAATAATTATTATGGGCGATCTGCCCTTCCTTTAAAAGTATTTCTTTCTTTTTGAAAATGCGGATATTTATATCAGCTGTGATAGCATCTTTTTCAATGCTGGTGAGCGGTCTAAATTTGGCAAAATATTGTAATAATTTATCTACCATGTATATGTTTAAAGAACACTAATTGATTAAAGATTTTGATAGATGATGAACATATTGTAAGGCATCATCCAGTAGCCTTAAAGATACTTAATATCAGATATCTCTACCGAAATCTATTTTTAAAGCTAGTTACAACTTAAGGTTTAAATCAAATCTAATACGTTGTCCATTCTCTTGAAATAATCCTGTTTTTATTAGTTGATTAACATAATAGTATTTTGCTATTAGGTTGATTTTTTTGCTAATGCTGTACCCAGCTACTAGTTCCAGCCCTTTAAAATTTGTGAGTCTGCCATCTGGGGAATCAAAGTCACTGTAATCCCATCTTGCCCAATCATTCTGAGCCATATAATCTAAGGCTGCATACTTTTGAAGTTCGGTATACGTGAGTTTAAACTTCCAATCTTTAGCATCTTTTAACTGACCATATTGAACACCCACCGAGTAAGCTGATTTTTCCGAAGCAAATTCACTAGCTATAAAAGTATTAGACTCATAATCTTCAAGATTCTGGTAGAGATCAAAATCGAAGATTAACTTGTGGGATGCTAATGTCTCCACTTTACATCCTATATGCAGTATTGAATAATCTATGATATAACTATGATTGCCATCTGGGATATTAGGAATATTTCGAAATAAATAGAAAGAGGGAAAGAAATTTAGCCGATTGTTTAGTAGCTGAAATGAACTTTGAAGCCCTTGAAAATAAGCATCATTTAGAATTGTACCTCCATTAGAAGATAAGATGTAATGACTCCCCTTCAAGGATATTTTCTCGAGGATTTTCTGATCAATGTCGAAACGGTATTCTAAAAAAACTCCTTCCGGATATACATTATCGCTCCAAAACAGCTCATTGTTTTTCTCAAATGAAAAGGCATTTTTACCTAACCAGTATCTAAAATTATGGTGATTCCCTTGGAAGAAAACCTTCTCGAAACCCATGGGTAGAGTACCAAATTCTTTGAATCCCTTACCCAAGGTAAGCTGTGGATCTTGCTGTTTTCTTTGATCACCTGTCCTTATTCTAAATCCGAAGGAATACCAGTCAGCTTGGTAAGTAGCTCCGGTTCTTAATCTATATCGTAATCGTGTCCGATCATTCCTGAAAGATCCATCAGGTTTTTGAGAATCCCAGTCTTGTTCGATTCTGAACCTGAAATCCGCTTCAAAAGTAATTCTTTGTAATATAGAATCAGTTTGTCCATTTAGTTGGCAACCAATAAACAGGCATAAAATCAGACCAAATAAAAACTTTATTTTCATAGGAAACAGGAACATTGTTTAGCAGGTGCAAAACTAAACGTTTAAAATTTTTCCAAGTAAAATCACTTAAAATAATTGAGGTCCTTTCGGTATAATAACTAAGACACAATAAAAGTGCTTATATCTTGCTTCTATACATATCAAAGCTTTAATCTACCAATCACAAAATCACTTAATGAAGCATTTACATACTTTACTCATTTTACTCCTTTCGATGCTAAATTTAAGTGCCCAGTCAGTAAGTTACACTCAAAACGAGATTGAGGAAGACCTTATATTTCTAAGCAAAAAACTGCAAAAAACACACCCGAGTATTTACCTACATTATAATCCTTCTGGCCTGGAAGCGCATAGAAAATCTATAACACTAAAAGATCAGTACAATGATCATGAGGCTTACACAGTAATCAGTTCGTTTGCAAGCATCATTAAAGATGGACACACCTTATTTTATCCTTCTAAAACAACTCAACAGAAGAATAATGAAAGCGGGAAGTTTTTCCCATTTAGTGTTTCTTGGGATGCTGAAACCATGATGGTGTCAAATCATTATAATCATGAAGAAATAAAAACCGGTTATGAGATACTCGCTATAAACGATGTATTAATAGAAGAATTGCTACCCTTTATGATACAACATATGATGCAGGATGGAAACAACCAGCAATATCCAATCTGGGTAATTAATCAATACTTTTTCGAGTATTACTCCTATTTATTTGGCTGTCAGGAGGATTACCAAATCACCTACTCCTTTAATGACGAGGTATATATTTCCAGTATTCCTGGTATTACAAAAACTAAATGGATTGAAAATATAACTAGTCAAGAAGAGCAAGCAAAAGCTATTTATTATTCATTTGATCAGTCCAGTAAATTAGCCTTTTTGACCATTAGGGACTGGCACAATGCTGTCCTACGAAAGCGTTATAAACAATCCTTCAAAAAGGAAATTGATGCCTTCTTCCAAGAAGCTAAGCAAAACAAGATAGATAAACTTATCATTGATCTTCGGGACAATCAGGGAGGTGACCTTGTGAATTCCAAACATTTACTTAGCTATCTACTTGATGCACCATTTACATTAGTTGAAGCCTATAAAAAACGAAAGAAAGGAATATTGAAAAAAACTAGCGGACTTCAGCAAGGTACTCACAAACCAAATAATTACGTGTATGAAGGCGAACTATATGTACTAATTAATGGAGGCTCATTTTCTAATACCGGTATATTTTGTTCAGCCCTAAAATCCTCCTATCGAGCCACATTTATCGGCGAAGAAACGGGAGGAAGCAGTTATGTTTTTTGTGGCAACCCTAAGCGGGTACGTCTCCCAAATACCAAGATCATAATTGATATTCCGAAGCTTCAATTTGTATTGCAAGCATTTGATGAAACGGAGGAATTAACTGGCATAATCCCTCATTACGTATTTAAACCAACGATTGTGGGTCTAGCTAATGGAGAAGATGAAATGACGGAATTTGTACTGCGAGAACTAATCCATAATCCGAACTAGCGGATGAGATTAACCTTGGGTTTCTTGTGTTAGCTAGATGCTAAACATTGAACCTAAAATGCATGACATCACCATCTTTTACTACATACTCTTTTCCTTCTACAGATAATTTACCTGCATCTTTAACCGCTGCCTCTGAACCATAGCTTACAAAATCATCGTAAGCAATCACTTCAGCACGAATAAAACCTTTCTCAAAATCTGTATGAATAACGCCTGCTGCCTGAGGAGCTTTAGATCCCTTTCTGACTGTCCATGCACGGACCTCTTTTTCACCCGCTGTAAAGTAAGTAATCAGATTTAATAAGTCATAACAAGCCCGAATTACACGGTTTACGCCTGGCTCAGACAAACCCATTTCTTGCACAAATTCTAGTCTTTCTTCAGGATCTTCTAATTCTATAATCTCTGCTTCGATCGCTGCACTTATGTAAATAACCTGTGCATTTTCGTCTTTTACTGCCTCTTCGAAAACCTTGGTAAATTCATTCCCATTTATGGCGGATGATTCATCTACATTGCAGACGTAGATAATCGGTTTTGCAGTTAATAAGCTTAGTTCCTTAAATATTTCTAAGGCAAGATCATCCACCTCATAAGTTCGTGCAGGATTACCATCTTCCAAATGAGCTAATATTGCTGCGGCAATTTCTACCTTTTTTAAATCTTCTTTGTTGCCACTTTTTGACTGCTTCTTATACTTATCTAATCGCTTCTCTACGGTATCAATATCTTTCAAAATCAATTCTGTATCAATAATTTCTTTGTCTCTCACTGGATCTACATTTCCATCCACGTGGACAACATTATCATCTTCGAAGCATCTCACCACATGCACAATGGCATCAGTCTCTCTGATATTTGCAAGGAACTGATTACCTAACCCTTCCCCTTTACTTGCTCCTTTAATTAAACCAGCAATGTCAACAATTTCTACTGTAGTGGGTAAGGTTTTTTGTGGGTTAACCAAAGAAGTTAATTTATCTAATCGAACATCAGGCACGGTAATTACCCCAACGTTTGGATCCTTTGTAGCAAATGGATAATTTGCCGCTAATGCTTTTGCATTAGTTAGTGCATTAAACAATGTTGATTTTCCAACATTTGGTAATCCTACAATACCGCCTTGTAAACCCATAATTTGTCCAATTTTAAGTGTGCAAATATAGATTAACTTTACAGTTTAGATATTATGATTCTTTCTAATTTTTAAGTCTACTCGAAAAGTAATTTATTTAATAGATGAATTTTTTGGCCCACGCATTTTTGTCTTCTCATAATCCTGACCTCTTAGTCGGGAATGTGCTGGCTGACATGATCAAGCAAAAGGAGTTTACTGATTATTCCTTGGCTGTGCAAGAAGGCATCATTATGCACCGAAAAATAGATTCATTTACAGACCAACATCCTGAAGTCAGAAAGTGCACAAAACTACTGCAATCAAGACATGGAAAATATTCGCCAGTTGTCATGGATTTGCTTTGGGATTTAGTACTAGCCGAGCAGTGGAATACTAGAACGACATTAGATTTTGATGCGTTTGTAAAAACTACCTATCAAGTCTTAATGAGCCGAAAAAAGGAATATCCGCAACACATTTTAGAGAAGCTTCAATTCTTAATCGGTAAAGATTTTCTGACGATGTATTCTAACCAGGAAGGGATGCAAACTATCCTCGACCGGATACAATCAAGCACTAAATTCAAGTCCAATTTTAGTGCAGCTCTAGAGGATTACCAAACTCATAAAGAATTATTCTTTGAGTCTTTCAATGTCTTTTTTCCTGAACTTCAGCTAGTCCTAAAAAAATGGACTACCTAAGATGGACTTAGTTGAACATGGTGGAAGAATTATTTGATTACTTTCTTTTCTTGAGTCTGAAAAGCAGGGTGATTAAGAAATATAAACCTAGAGCAACTATTAAAATTACTGGAATGAACCACATACCTAAAACTTCATCATTTGGATTCACCGTATTACTTGTTCCGAGCATAAAATGACCTTCACCAATGTAGAATCCCATTTTTGAGGGAAATAAAATTTTACCAATGATTGCGGCAATAAAGGTTCCTAGCAAAAGATATAATATGGCTATGACTGTATAAAATATTCCATTAGAGATATTTAAGAAAAGTGCCTGGATAACGTGCTTTGGATTAAATGTCCTGCTGGCCTGTAGGGCTTTCATTTCTGCCACCTGAGATTTTAAATATTCATCAGGATCGCCTAAGCCATCTAGCACATCTAGAAGATTGGCTACTTCACCCTCATTCTCGCTTCTATTAATGCCCTCATAGATATGGCTGTTTAATTCCATAAGCAGGTCCTCCCTGTCATCTTTAGCTAAGATTTTACAAAGCTTTTCTGACTTATCCATGTAACGATTATAGATACGTTGCGCGTCTTTTTCTTTGAATGTAAGTCGTTTCATTATTGTTTGATTTTTACTAATGAATGATTAAGTTCTTCCCAATATAAATCCATGGCTTTGGCCACTTGCTTACCATCTTCTGTCAGATGATAATATTTACGAGGAATACCAGATGTTTGTTCAACCCATTTTGATTCTACAACACCTTGCTTTTTTAGTCTATTGAGCAAAGGATATAGAGTGCCTTCTGCCACTTCAAGTTTTGTGTATTGTTTGATTTGTTCAATCAGATCATAACCATAAAACTCACCTTTCTCTAGGACTGAAATCACGATATAAGAAAGTGTTCCTTTCTTTACTTGTGATGACCATTTTGCGATAAATTCTTCAATCATAATTCAAACATACAACACTATGTACATTGTTATGCTATGTATATAGTAAAACTTAGTACTATTGACCTAAATCCACTACTTCTAGCTATGAAATGTTTTAATAATTATAAGAAGTCAAGATTAAAGGACGATGAAAAGTAAACCCTCTAGCCTTCAAAGAGTAGACAGTATATAGCAACGATTTACCAGAGAAATGTAAATTACAAGACGACTATAATACTAGCTACTTTAATATTTATAGTATTTTTGCAGCATAAAATCATAAATAATAATACCAATGAAAAAATTCTTATCAATTCTTATTTGCTTATTTGCTATTTCAAGTGTTTCTACTGCCCAAGTTAAAACGCCTGCTGCAAGTCCATCATGTAAAATCGAACAATCCTTAGGATTAACAACTGTAACATTAGAGTTTTCTCGACCGAGTAAAAAGGATAGAGAAATCTTTGGTGGTTTAGTACCTTATGATGCTCAGTGGAGAACGGGTGCAAATAAAAACACCATGGTTACATTCTCTGATAAAGTAAATGTAGGAGGAACAGATGTTGAACCGGGTACCTATGCATTATTTACAACACCAGGAAAATCTTCTTGGACATGGGCTTTATATACTGATACAGAAAACTGGGGAACACCAGAAGAATGGGATGAAGCAAAAGTTGCTGCTACAGGAACTGCTAGCCCATCTGCTAATAGTAACGAAACAGAATCGTTTAATGTATACCTTGATAACTTAAGAGACGCCTCTGCTTTCTTAACGATTGATTGGGATAATACTAAAGTACAAATTCCTTTAACTGTTGCAACAGAAGGAATGGTCATGGAATCAATCGAAAAAACTATGGCTGGGCCAAGTGGTAATGATTACTACAATGCGGCTAGATTCTATAGAGAAAACGGAAAAGACCTTGCAACAGCTCTAGAGTGGATAGATAAAGCAACTGAAATTAGAGGAGAAAAATTCTGGATACTAAGACATAAATCGTTAATCCAAGCTGATATGGGTGATTATAAAGGAGCTATTACAACAGCAACAAGATCACTAGAATTAGCTAAGGAAGCTAACTACGATAACTACATAAAGTTAAATGAAGAGTCCATCAAAGAATGGGGCATGAAAAAGTAAACCAATACTGAGAGTGCGTTCGTAGAACGCCTCATTCCAAAAACAGGATTGTTTGGAGAGCTTATCGAAAGATAGGCTCTTTTTTTCTGCCACTAATTAGCAACTGGTTTTCGAAATGCTATCTGTAATAAACTAGCTATGGCAATGACTAAAACACTACCAATTAAATTCAACCATAAAAACGGAACATAATCAATCCACCACAAATAGATGATAATGGCTTCGGTGACAACACCAGCTATTAAAACTGCACGCGCCCTTATATATTTCAAAAAGAAGCCGCACAAAAAGATTCCTAGTATAGTCCCATAAAAAATAGAACCTATAATGTTTACAAATTGAATGAGATTTTCAAATAAGGTACCAAAGCAAGCAAAGAGAATCGCAATAACTCCCCAAGCAAAAGTTAGCAATTGGGAAACTCGCACTGATCGTATGCCTTCTAAAGATGGATCAATCAAGCGTTTGTAAATATCAATCGTAGTTGTAGATGCTAAAGCATTTAATTCCGAAGCTGTAGATGACATAGCAGCACTAAAGATCATCGCCAATAATAGACCTAGAATTCCGACAGGAATATTATTAAGAATAAAATGTAAGAATACATAATCCTTGTCGTTTTCAGATGCTTTTGGCAGTGCTGTTTTTATAGTTGCCTTTACCTCGGATCGAATTTCTTGTTCTTGCAACAAATAAGCTTGATATGCTTGCTTGTTTTGTTCATTCCAATCCTCACCAATTAAATCTAAGCGTGAGTTTACCAATCCATTATACGTATTTTCCAACTGGATAATTTGAGTATTATACTCTGTTTGCTTTAAATCTTCAATGACTTTTTCATTAAAGAATATCGGCGCTGGATTAAATTGATAAAAAATAAAAACAAACACTCCAATTAGCAAAATAAAAAACTGAAGGGGCACTTTAAGTAAACCATTAAATATCAGTCCTCTCCTACTTTCTTCAAGGGATTTACTGCTTAGATAACGCTGGACTTGAGATTGATCCGTTCCAAAATAAGATAAAGCTAAAAAGGTCCCACCAATAATTCCCGACCAAAAAGTGTATCGATTATCCAAATCAAATGAAAAGTCTAAAATATCCATTTTGCCGGATGCTCCAGCCATACTTAAGGCATCAGTAAAACTCACTGCCTCCGGCAACTTATTTAGAATGATAAAAAAGGCTAGAAACAAACCTAAAAAGATGATGGTCATCTGCTGTTTATGGGTAACGTTTACAGCTTTTGTCCCTCCCAATACCGTATAAAGTATCACGAGTACCCCGATGATAATCACCGTTAGCTTAAGATCCCATCCTAATATAGTTGATAATATTATGGCTGGTGCATAAATCGTTATGCCAGCAGCCAAGCCTCGCTGAATAAGAAACAAAAACGCAGTGAATACTCGAGTGTTCACATCAAATCGTTCTTCTAAATATTCATAGGCGGTAAAGACCTTTAGACGCTTATAAATAGGAACAAAATAGATACAAATCACTATCATTGCGATAGGTAGTCCAAAGTAAAATTGAACAAAACCCATCCCATCGTGAAAGGCTTGACCAGGAGTAGATAAAAAAGTTATCGCACTTGCTTGAGTCGCCATGACTGATAAACCTACCGTCCACCATCTAGCTTCATTACCCCCTAAAAAATAATCATTTAAGTTCTCCTGCTTGCGGGTTTTCCAAATCCCGAAACTAATAATAAACCCAATGGTTCCTAGTAGTACTATCCAATCATATATACTCATGAACTGAAGGCATTCATAATAAGATAAAAAGCCAGTACATAAACTGCATTAAGTACAATCAATAAAACATAATGTCTCGATTTAACTCCTTGATCCATTATCGTTTATTTGTGCCTAATGAAATCAAATTAGCCAATAAGCGATATGCTCCTGGGACTCCTGCTGGCAATTCTCTGAAGAAGGAAATTCCGGTATAGACAAAATAACCATCTCCATGTGGAGCCACTAAAAGTGAACCTTCTTTTGCATCTTCTCCAGCATCGTTCATAGATAAAATAGCCTCGTATTCCTCTGACCACTCATTTGGAAAATACAAACCTCGCTCTTGTACCCATCCATCCCAGTCTTCTTCACCTATTTGATTTGGATAAAACATACAAGGGTGATTAGGTTTGAGTACACGGACTTCCGCATCCTCTTGGCAAACCCTATCTCTAGATAGCTGAATTGGATAGGGAGCTAGGTCCTCAGACTTTAATCGCCATGTGGTATTGTATTGTGTAATTAAATTCCCACCATTTTCAGCATAATCAAATAACTTAGCCTGTACAATATTCATTTCTTCCACCGTATTGTAAGCTCGAATACCAATAAGTATGGCTTGATACTGACTTAAATTTTCTAGCCCTTCTTTGGGATCTAAAATATCCACTTCATAGCCCATGTTTTCCAATGCTTCTGGAATCTTATCTCCTGCGCCCATGATATAAGCGACTTGCTCCTTACCTCGTTTTATCAAAGGAATCCGACTAACCACAGCGGATGCATCTAAAGATACTGTCTGTTCAGCTATGTGATCATAACTGATGGTATGGCTAGTTTTAGTAAAACTGGAAGAGCCGATGGTCGCTACTGGTTTGATAGAAGCCACCGAACGATCATTCGGAGGAGTTAGTGTAAACTCTACGATTTGTTTCTCGCCTTTAAATTCGAATGACCAAGATTGGCTTTTTGGGCTTACTTTCCATCCCTTAGGTACCTCTAAGCTTACTTCCCCCTCAATATCATTTTTACCGGCTTGTAGTTCTACAGGAATAGTACGCTCATCGGTGTCCGCAAAAATGTAAACATCATCTGAAAGCGCCACAGAAACCTCAGGAATGATTTCAAAAGGCTTTGTTATTTCACCAAAAGACGGTTCGACATACTTGTGGGTGACATCTCTTGTAATACTCAGATTTTTGCCTTCAACTACAATATTAAAAGTAATTTGCATAGCTGCATCACTTACAGGTTTGCCTATCAGGTTGACATCATTTACCTGGTAAGATCCTAGACTGTGTTTATTATTTAGCCAATATGGATTCGTGTAGGCTAATGGTTTTTGAATAGCTATGACTTCATAAAATATTTGTTCCTCACCCTTAAGCAGCTCAGAATTTATTGATTTACTTACAATAGCTGGTGACACATTATATGATTGTAGATCAATGTTGGTTTCTGATTGATTAGTAGCCTCAATTTTCAACTCTATGCTATCACCCATGGAAGCTCGATGTACATCTACAAAACCATCCAAATATAATCCCGAGCAAGCCACAATGATTGCTTCTAATTCTTTTAACTTTTTAGTTTTCCAATAGGGATCTGCCGTCTTTTCTATCAATTCATATACCTGGAGTAATGGCTTGACAGATTTTGCTGGCGAAGTGAAATCAAAATCAGTAATCACTTTAGCCAACTCATCTTTGACAGCTTGCCCACCCTTTACTCTCGACCATGTAATATCGATCCCTTCAAAGGGTGAATTAGAAGGTGCAGGATTTGTACCCTTAATTATTTCTAAATATTCTTGCCTTGAGGCACGACTTCCTGCTGAGCCGAATCCTTGGCATTTATGCATACTTCTAGCAGCAGAGGCAATCTCTCCATTTGATTGTCCTAGTAGCGGAATATAAGTCCCTATATCCATACTTATTAGATTAGACTTATCTGCCTTTGCAAACTTTTCTCTACTTCCATAAAACCACCAAGAGGTATTAAAAAACAATCTTGATGCTTGCCAAGGTTGGGTAAAGCTTAATTGTTCTGGATAGACTGATTTGTCACCCGCCATTTCGAAAACTTCAAGACTTAGCATGGCTGAACTTGTGTGGTGCCCATGTGTCTTTCCGGGAGTACGATGATCAAATCGGTTAATAATTATATCTGGTTTAAAGGTTCTGATTACCTGTATGATATCAGACATTGCTAGATCTTTATCCCAGATCGATAGGGTCTCATCAGGATGTTTGGAATATCCAAAGTCAATTGCACGGCTAAAATATTGTTCACCACCATCAATAGATCTTGCTTGTAAAAGTTCATGAGTTCTTAGTACTCCCAGTAAATCTCCGATTTCCGTACCTATTAAATTTTGCCCACCATCACCTCTGGTAAAAGAAAAATAAGCAGTATTGGCATGCAAGACATTGGAAAAATAAGAAATCATTCGAGTGTTCTCATCATCGGGATGAGCGGCGACATACAATACATTAGCTAAAGTATTTAACTTTTGCATGGCATGATAAATATCATTACTAGAGCTGAGGTTTTTTGTTTGTCCAATGCCATTAGCGGCTAAAAAAAATGAGGCTAGTAAAAAGCAAATCGACTTAAGCTTAATCATGGTTAGTTTATTGTCAATCAATAGATTAAAAAATCTATTATGTGTTAATTATATATATGGGTTCACCGTAAACAATATTTTTTTCGCACTTTTAGATTAACAAAGCTAACCAATGTTAATACTCTCTATACTGTGCGCCACGGCGGGAATGATTCTGTTTATCCAAGTAGTTAAAAACTCAAGGATTATTTAACCGGCTGGTTTCACTTCAGGCATTTGACAATCCTCTTCAGGTGCCTTACCACAAACTGTGCATTCACCCATATTATTCTTAATCATAGGATTATTACTTGCACAAGTTCCTCTAAATTCATTTCCAGTAACAATGTAGCGGATATTTATCATTACAAAGGAAATAATAAACACACCAAACACGATTGCTAAAGTAACTAGAAAACTGCTCATCATTTTTCTGTATTTTGCTGTTCAATTGAAGTAACAAAGTTACTATAATAGAGTTTAGAAATGGATGAAAAATTAAAGGCATTTGGTAGATTGTTAGACATAATGGATGATCTTAGGGAAAAATGCCCTTGGGATCGAAAGCAAACCATGGAATCTTTACGTAATCTAACAATAGAAGAAACTTACGAATTAGCTGACGCGATATTGGACAATGATCCTAAAGAAATCAAAGAAGAGATAGGCGATTTACTACTGCACATGGTTTTTTACTCTAAAATCGGAGAAGAAAAAGGAGAGTTTAACATTGCCGATGCGCTCAATGGAATTTGCGAAAAATTGATTAATAGACACCCGCACATATATGGTGATGTTAATGTCGAAAATGAGGAAGATGTAAAGAAAAATTGGGAAGAAATCAAACTTACAGAGGGTAAAAAATCTGTCCTTTCTGGGGTTCCAAGATCTTTGCCTGCTATGGTAAAAGCTACAAGAATGCAAGAAAAGACTGCTCAGGTCGGTTTCGAATGGAACAATATTGAAGATGTATATGATAAAGTAAAAGAAGAGCTAGCCGAATTAGAAGAAGCAAAGGAGAATGGAAATCAAGACAAAATAGAAGAAGAGTTTGGAGACGTACTTTTTTCCTTAATTAACTATGGAAGATTCCTCAAGATAGAACCAGAAACAGCATTGGAAAAAATAAATAGAAAATTCAAATACAGATTTGAATACATCGAAAGTCATGCCTCAAAACCCCTTAAAGAAATGAGTTTGTCTGAAATGGACGAACTGTGGAATAAGGCAAAAATAACCAAGGACGATGCATAATTTACCCTACGAATAATTACATTAGCTTGAATAAAACCAGCAATATTTGGAAAAGATATTAGTTACCGGAGCTTCCGGCCAATTGGGCGCCGAACTTGTTGCAGCATTACGTGCTAAATATGGTGAAAAGCAGGTGATTTCTTCTGACATTAAAGAGACACCTAATGACCCCAATTTTTTAATGTTGGACATCCTGAATAAAACCAGACTGCGGGAAATAGTTATAGAACACAAAGTGACTCAAATTTATCATCTTGCAGCTATTCTTTCAGCAAGTGGTGAGTGGGATCCTAAAAAGACTTGGAATGTAAACTTAAATGGTTTACTCACAATTTTAAATCTAGGACAAGAAGGACTCATTGATAAGATATTTTTCCCAAGCACTATAGCTGTCCACGGGCTAAATACTCCAAAACAAAATACACCACAGTTTACTGATTTTACTCCATCAACCGTTTATGGTATAAGTAAAATAACTGGAGAATTGTGGTGTAATTACTATCACAAGCGTTATGGAGTAGACGTCAGATCATTAAGATATCCTGGAATCATAAGCTGGAAAACTAAACCGCATGGCGGAACCACTGATTATGCAGTAGAAATATTCTACGATGCTATCGAAAAGGGTTCCTATGAATGTTTCCTACAAGAAGACACCATGCTTCCGATGATGTACATCGATGATGCCATCAGTGGTACTCTCCAACTTATGGATGCAGATAAAGAGAAGCTTTCTTTAAGAACTAGTTATAATTTGGCGGCGGTAAGTTTTACTCCATCCCAAATTAGCCAATTAATTAAAGACAAAATGCCAGATTTCAACATCAGTTACAAACCTGATTTCAGGCAAGCCATAGCCGATTCTTGGTCACAGACGATTGATGATAGTTACGCAAGAAAAGATTGGGGATGGAAACCTAAGTTTGACTTAAACGATATAGTAGATATGATGTTAGAAAAACTAAACATCAAATTAAAGCAATAAAATATGTTTGATAAAATACGAGAAGAACTTCAATCTGAAATTAGTGAAATAAAAAATGCTGGGCTCTATAAGCATGAGCGGGTGATAACCACGCCGCAGTCAGCAAGTATAGCCACAAATGGTCAGGATGTACTTAATTTTTGTGCTAATAATTACTTAGGGCTTTCTTCAGATCCAGCTTTAACGCAAGCTGCAAAAGATGCGATCGACACGCATGGATATGGAATGTCCTCAGTTCGTTTTATTTGTGGCACTCAAAATATCCATAAAGAATTAGAGCGTAAAACAGCGGAGTTTCTTGGTATGGAAGATTGTATTTTATACGCCGCTGCATTTGATGCTAATGGAGGTTTGTTCGAGCCGCTTTTAAATAAGGAAGATGCTATAATTTCTGATTCATTAAATCATGCTTCAATAATAGATGGGATCAGATTGTGTAAAGCTGCAAGGTATAGATACGCAACAAATGATATGGCTGATTTACGCATCAAATTAGAAGAAGCAAAATTAGCTGGAGCGAGAAGAATCATGATAGCTACTGATGGTGTTTTCAGTATGGATGGCACCATTGCTCAAATAGATAAAATATGTGATTTAGCCGATGAATTTGGTGCTATGGTGATGGTGGATGAATGTCACTCAACTGGATTTGTGGGTAAAACAGGTCGAGGAACTCATGAGCACACGGGAGCTATGGGACGTGTAGATATTATTACTGGAACTTATGGTAAGGCTTTGGGCGGTGCTTCAGGTGGATTTACAGCTGGAAGAAAGGAAATCGTCGATATCTTAAGGCAGCGATCTAGGCCTTATTTATTTTCCAATACTGTTGCTCCTTCTATTGTTGGTGCTTCTATAAAGGCCTTGGATTTACTGAGCGGTTCGACTGCATTAAGAGATAAATTAGAAAACAACACCAAGTACTTCAGGACTAAGATGGTTGAGGCAGGATTTGATATTATCGATGGTGTCCACCCTATTGTTCCTATCATGTTGTATGATGCAAAATTGTCGCAAGACTTTTCGAATTTATTGCTCGAAGAAGGTATCTATGTGATTGGCTTTTTCTATCCTGTAGTTCCTAAAGAGAAAGCTAGAATCAGGGTGCAAATTTCTGCAGGCCATGAGCGCGATCAACTTGATAAAGCCATCGAAGCTTTTATTAAAGTAGGCAAACAATTAAATGTAATCAGTTAATTTTCTATTAGTTGAAAAGAAAAGGGATTAAGACTAAGTCTTAATCCCTTTTTTTATTGAACATGTTCTATTTACAAATTGTGCTTAATATTTACTAATAAGATTCTAATAGCTTTTCTCGCTTCAGATTTATCCTTCTGCTCAAAGGTCTTATATACTTCATGCCATAAATCAAAGTTGGCCTGAGTGCTACTAAAATAATTTGAATATTCATCATTATCAGTAACGGTTGTTCCTAATTGGCTTTCTAATAGTCCTCTTAAGTTCCCACCAATGGTTATTTCATCACTATCTAAAAGCTCGGCTATTTGAGCAAGAGCTGTCGATCCCTCATTAAAATCACTTATTAAAGGATTAATATTTTGAGAAAATATTACTGCATTAAAACCGAATGTCAACAATGCTATAATTAATAATCTTTTCATTTCTAGTTTTTAATTTTTATAAAATGGTCTTGAGGCTAAGCCCCAAGACCCTCAAACAATTTATTAATCGATAATAATCATTTTCTTAGTTTCAGAGAATGCACCACTTTCTAAAG
>JAHDEC010000020.1 GCA_020629035.1 Saprospiraceae bacterium
AACATCTTATAAACAGCGTTATGACCATTATACTCTAATCTATGGATTATTCTTTAGAAATGAAATAGGACTCGGAATGGCTTGAATGGATTTTTTGCTTACGTGAGTGTAAATTTGTGTGGTTGCTGCTGAACTGTGGCCAAGTAAGGTCTGGATATATCTTAAATCTATACCATGTTCAAGTAAATGAGTTGCGTAAGAGTGTCTTAAGCCATGTAACTTTACCTTTTTATGAATTTTTGCTTTCTTTAAAGCTCTCCTGAATACCTTGCCTAAACTACTAGAAGAATAGGGTGCAGGCTCTTCAGCTGTCGAACCATAGCCTTCAAATAAAAACTTATGTGGTCTATATCTTCGATAATATTTTCTCAACTTAATTATTAGTTGATCTGGAAGAGGAACCATTCTGTCTTTGTATTGTTTGCTACATCTAATATGCAACATATTACGCTGACTATCAATGTCTCTAAGCTCACATCTAAGCAATTCTCCTGATCTTAGTCCACAAGCATAAATGAGTGTCAACATACAATGATGCTTAAAGTTATTCGGAGCCTCTATCAATCTTGCCGCCTCTTCCAAGCTCAGTATTGCTGGCAATGGCCTTATTTTTCTTGGTCGCTCTATGTAATAAAATTCTCTTGACTTATTTAGCACTTTCTCTAAGTAAAATTTAATAGCGTTTATGGTGAGGTTAATAGTAGCATTTGTATGCTCAGAAATCACTAAATGGTTTAGGTAATCAAGTATATCCTCTCTATCAAATTCAGGTTTACTGTATTCACTGCCTAAGAATGATTTTAATGAACTGAGATAAGCTTTTTTGGTATTATCAGCGTAATTCATCACATTTAAATGACGCTTTATTAAGGTTATTTGATCGTTTATGTTCATGGTTGCAAAATAGCTGTTTATCAAACTATTTTCAGGGAGATGGCCTTAATAAACGTATATTAACCGTTAATAGATTTCATAGTGGTTATTAACGGTTAAAAACGATTAGGCTTAATTTATTAAATCACCACTTGGCTTAAAAAGCCTCCAAATTTGCTATCAGCTATTCTTTATTTTGGAAAGAAACTCAGGGATTCTGAAAAGAGATTTTAATATAAATTGACTATCAACTAAGTCTAAAATTTTGTAATTTCATATTGGATATTTGTTCTTTTGCATAGTCAAAAAACATGTATTAAAGAATATTCTTACCACCAGCTCCACATTAAAAATTCATAAAACTTTACACTATGAAAAGGAGTTGCATAGTTTGCTCTAAATCTTTAATTGGAAGATCTGATAAAATTTATTGTACAGCAGACTGCAAATCATACTATCACCACCAACTAAAAAAAGCTACAAAAAGAGCTACAATAAATATTGATAAAATCTTACACCATAATAGATCTACTTTACTAGAAATTATGGGGAAAAATCGATACTCGTTTTCTATATCAAAAATGGCATTGGACAAGAAAAACTTCAATTACACCTATGTAACTGGTTATCACATAAATTCAAAGAATAAACTGATAAACCATGTCTATGACTTTAGTTATATAATCTTTAGTGATCAAAAAGTGCAAATTTGGCGTAAAAGAGAATAAGCTTCTATCTAACTAGCCGCCAAGTTTATCAACTTTATCAATCTCGCTAAATTTATAGGATTGCATAGATAATTAGATAGGACCCTTTCGATAGCTGGTTTGCATTATCAATTTAAACTCAAATATAAAATATCGAACTTTTTGCAGAACTAATCAAGACGACTAAACTACGTGTAGCTTAGTGATCTTAATAAAGGAGACCTTGCTTATTTTTTGTAAAACATCCATAAAAAGAAACTAACTAATTACTCAAATTATTCAATGGGAAATATGGATATTTTGTACCTTTTAAACTAAACTTATAAATGAAAATCACAGATTTTATAAAAACTGTCGCAACATGAGACCTTTATTTTTATTCTCCTCCCTTTTGTTAGCTTTTAATTTATCTGGACAAGAAACAAGTAAGACGTTTTACTCGAAGATCCTAGAACATGATGTAAATATCCTAAAAGCAAACATTGGAACTTTTGATAATAGCGATACAATCAATGTTTTACTTCTCTTAGATGGAGATGAGTATTTTGGCTTTGCCCATGATATTTTATCATTATATATAGGTGATGAAAAAATAAAGCCTACAATACTGATTGGACTGCCAAGTACTGTGCAAAGTCGCTGGAAATACTACACACCAACTAATGCAGCGCCTTATGATAATAGTAGTGAAGAAGAGCTTAAACTATTTAAGGAGTCAGGCAAACTCAATAATTACCAAAAATTTATTGAAGAGGAATTGTTGCCAAGTATTGAACAAGCTGTAAATCCTAAGGTAATACAACGTACGCTGTTTGGACATTCAATGGGTGGATTAGGGGCTGTCAGTATGTTCGTTAGACAAACATCTATATTTGAGAACTGGATAATTGCAAGTCCAAGCTTACTATGGGACAATCATTATTTACTAGAAGTTTTAGATAAAGCGCAAAATGAAAATAAAACAAAATATACATTTAAAAGTATGTACATCACCACTGCAGAAAATGATATTGAATATTATCAAGATAATGTCGATTACTTTATAGAATATATGAGCCAACTCACACAAAGTGAATCAACACTCATTAGTAGGAAAATTTATGAAAACGAGTCACATTACACCGTTGGACTAAAAAGCCTTTTTGATGGCATTTATTTAATATTAGCCACAGAGAATCAATGATTTAAAATCAATAGAGATAAATATATCTACTATAATTACCAAAGAACTTCTCTTTCATTTTGAATATAATTACCTTAATTAGCAAAGCATTTTATGAATATTGATCAGTTTAAATCGAAATTAAAAGCAAATGGGATTGAATTAATAGTTAAGGATGAGAACTTGACCTTCCATCCCATTAAAAAAAGCCCAACTAAGTATCTCATCATCACCTTATTATCCTTGCCTTCTTTTTTGATAGTCATTTTTTTCACAGGCCTCTCATTGATTGGTTTAATTGTACTGGGAGCAGGAATCTCTTGCTTTTATAACGGATACAAATCAAGAAATGAAGTTTTAGCATTTAATGCCTCATCTTTTGAAATAACTGATTCAGAAGTAGTACTCCAAGAAACTACTATACCGCTTGGAAAAATTACAAATATTATGGCTGGCAGATCCACCAATCCCTTATTTCCCAATATTAGTATCAAGCTCATTGCTGAAAATGGAGCCCACGAAGCAATCAAGATTTCGAGGAAACAAAGTAAGTATCTCAATGAAGATAAATATGATATTGTAAATGGCTTGAAAGAATTAATTATGAAGCCAGGCAATTGATTTTTCAAAAAGCTAGCCTGAAAATCAGCAGGTAATACATTTACTCAAAGACTTAATAGGGTAGTCATTATTCAGTAAAGAAAAAATAAGATTTGAAAGTAATCAGAAATTTTGTAGAGCAATATGTAAAAATTCCAGATGAGGACTGGCATAAAATTTCAGCTGAGTTTACAAGAAAAGAACTACCTAAAAAGTACAATATTCTAGAAGAAGGTAAAATTTGCAAAAGCTTGTATTTTTTAGAAAGTGGACTTCTTAGATATTTTACATTAAAAGATGGACTGGAGCACACAAAATTTTTCACCATTGCACCGTACTGTTTTACTTCACAGGCAAGTTTTAATAGCAGAAAACCTGCAAACGAAACCATTCAAACTATTGAATCCTCAGTTATTTGGGAAACCTCATTTCTTCAAAATGAAGCATTATTGGAACTCAAATCTTGGAATATCTTCGCACGTAAAATAACACAAGAAGTTCAGTTTTTTACTGAGGAGATCTTAGAGGAGTTACAAACCGAAACGGCAGAAAATAGATACCTAAAGTTATTGAACAATCAACCAGAATTGCTTCAAAGAATACCCTTAAAATACCTTGCATCCTTTTATGGTGTTGCACCTCAATCTTTAAGTCGAATTCGTAAGAAGTTAACATAGGTGCAGTGGATTATAAAAACCATATACGATTTTTGTTGTCAAAATCTAATATGAGTTTTTTAAACAAACATCAAACAAATTATCATTTCAAACATTCAATCTTAGTTAATAATTCCAAAGAAAAAATATGGAACTATTTGATTGATGTGAGTAGGTGGAAAGAATGGGACAGTGAACTTAATCATGCCGAAATTTCTGGAAGTTTTGTTACAGGGACAAGTGGCATTTTGGTGCCTAAAAAAGGTCCAAAATTAAAGTTTTATCTAAGTGAAATTATACCCAATAAATCCTACACCTTTGTAACTAAAATGCCAGTTGGCGCATTAGTTATACAGAGAATACTTGAAGAAAATGAACAACAAATTAGGTTTACGGACAACATACAATTTACAGGCTTTTTAAAGCGTACTTTTGGAATTTTGCTCGGTAAAGGTTTTAGAGCTGTGTTGCCAAAAGTGATGCAGCAATTTAGTGAACTTGCAGAAAAAGAATAAACTAGCAACTATGATTGGATTGAAAATTATATACCTAATGAACGTTTTTGTGGCAGGTCAAATAGCATTTTCCGCCCTCTTAAATCCTCAAAACTCTGCAATAACAACCTTTGGAAATGCATACGAACCAACGGAAATTATCCGCTTAGTTGGCTGCTTTTGGTTAGCTATTGCCGTTGTATCAGTATTAGGACTTTGGAAGCCAATTACTTTTGCCCCAGTCTTACTCATCCAACTCATTTATAAGGGGACCTGGCTTCTTATCGTTGCTCTTCCTGCTTTTCGATCGGGTGCAGCATACCCTAAGATTATGGCAATGTTTTTTATAGTTTGGGTTTGTGTACTTCCATTTTTAATTCCTTGGAAAGAATGGCTACATTGAAAATTAAAATACAGATCCGAGTAGGATTTATAAAACCTTAGGACACTGCTTCTGCTGTTTTATTTTAGATAACTACAACCGAAATCTAAACCAATAGCACAAAGAGAAATTACTTAATTAAGTCTATCATTATGTCATGAAAACAAATATGTTACCTATCTATCTAATAGCGCTTTTCCTTTGTTTAGCCTGTAATCAAGAAAAAGTACACAAACTCCCTTCAAACAACATTGAACACAACTCTAATAAACAAGACAAACAGTTAGAAATAGTTAAACACTCAAAAGACGAATTAGGAAACAAGGCTTATTCTGATTCTATGGTTCAAGCCCTCATTAATGAAGCTAAACCAGAAAAACATGAACCGATAGATACTATACAAATTCTGCAATCCTTAGATCTGACAAATCAAAAAATAATTGGACAATATGATTTTAACCTAGATAGTATCCATAAATATGAAGATAAACTGAGCTTACTTAAACCGACTGAGCAGCGTCTATTTGGAGCTGAGTATATTTTTGCCTGCCCAAAAGAAGATAGTTTGTTTAACTATTTGGTAGTGTACAATCAAGATATGGAATCACACTTTTCGCCTAGCTTTCACCTGATAGCAATTAATAAAAACAAGCATACTTTTTCAAGTTTATTACTTGCAGAATATTATGCAAACGAGCAAGGAACTAAAACAATAGCATAACGATTGCTAAATGGTCGAAACATTGAACAAAAAACAACTATTTACCAGTCTTTTATCCATGGCATAGGTAAAGTGGATTCCTTACTTGTTTTAGATGAACAAATAAGCTTGTCAGTAGAAGGCACATTTACCAGAAACCCTAATCCTTAGTTAATCACTATTTTTTTTCAAGTAGATTGTAGTCTACCTCTATATTAATCCAATCTTTTAAAACCTCTTGTAATTCGGCTTTCTGTGCTTCATCAAGGTTTTTAATTCTTGCCTGCCCATGATCCGTTTTCTCCAAGTCTAAACTGAGTGCTTTGCGTTTTTTATTGGGTTGAACTCTGGTCGCAGACCATGTGTCCCATAGACCGTTTATATAAATAAAATAATCCCCAGATTTATCTAACCAAGCCATAACTTGCTCATTAAGACTGACATCATAATTGTACGCGACTCCCTTTGGAGGAAATGAAGCATTTGGATTGTTGCTCAGCACTTTTAAATAATCTTTAAACTTCTCCGTCTCAAAACCATAATATCCCATCTCAAGGGATGCTTGATGATAATGCGGTGCAAAAAGAGTCATGGAAGCATCACCGTAAAACTCAAGGCCTACAATATCCACAAATGACTGAATGTAATCATCCAGCACATCACTGGTAGGAAGATCCTCACACTTGCTTCCCCATTGCCAAAACGAAAATGGATACTCCAATACTGCATATTCAAAAGCCTTTTCTAGGGAATGATCAAGGTATTTAAAAGTTAGCCCCTGGCCTTTGGCAAACCATTTAAGTCTGGCTAATACTTCCTCACGATTTTTTAATAAATAAAACTGGACATTTTCTATTTTCTGGCGACAATCATCGGTACCTACAGTATCTAAAAAATCATAAATCCTGGTATCCTCCATATTGTAGTTTAATGGAGCTACATAAGGAATAGAAACATCCACATCAAGCGGGTAGAAGTAGCGATAAAAGATGGTTGTTTGACCTCCTTTTGAAATGCCAGTGCTTATCCATTTGCCTTTGTAAATTTGCTTGAAAAGCTGATTTATATGATGTAAATCTGCAGTGGCTTGCTTTAAATTTAAATAAGTCCAATCTAAAGAATCGGGTCTTGAAGTACCAAAATATCGATGCTCGATATTTATATAATTTGCATCGCTTATCATAGCTACCTCATTAGGACGGTCGCTCACATAATAGCCATTTGTATTCATCACCGTAGGCCTATCATATCCCTTGTGCGTAAAAATGACTCGCTGATAAAAGTGCCCCTTGGATTCATCCCAATGATCTAAAGCTTGCTTTATGTCGAGTTGGTATTTGTCGGTCGTACCCTCAATCTTCTCAAACCGAACACCTTCTAAATCAAATAATAAATCTTGGATATCCTGAGCAGTTAAGCCAGTTAAAAAAAGAAAAAAGACAGGTATAAGCGCTAAATGTTTTTTCATGAAACTTCGTTTAAATAATGGTATAATTTATAGGCATCTAAATGCCACAATGAAGGCTGATCACTAAGTAAATTTTTTTCATATTTGCCAATGTTGTTAGCAAGGTATTGATGCACCCTAGTGTCCATTTTAAGCTTAACTAAAAATGAATAGATATTTTGAATTCTGGTGTTATTGATTAAACCTTTCTTTTCGAAATTTAGCAGATTAACAATCGCATTTTTAGCCTTACTCAGAAAAACTTTATTCGTTTCTAAACCCAAATGTCTTACTGGATTGTTTATGGATTGGATGGTATAACCCTTAGCCAGCAGTTCTTGAGCCATGACTAAATCCTCATATCCATATCCAGCTAAAGATTCATTAAAGGGATGGTCTCGCATTAATTGTTTTCTAACTACAAAATTGTTGGTGTGGAAATATCTGTCTGGATGTTTGTTGCGCTTTCTCACCGAAGCACTTTCTCGTTTAATTCCATATAACCAATGTAGATATTTACTTTTTGCTCTGGGTTTTTTAGCTTGATATTCTCTGCCACCATGTATTAGATCATAGGGTTTTTGAATAGCTTCTACATAGTTTTTAATAAACGATGAATGAATCACTTTTGAGTCGCAGTCTAGATACAAAAGATGATCATATCTAGCCGATTTTGCAAGCCAATTTCTAATTTTCGACCGACCAATATTTTCCGACAACTCCATGTAGTTTATCTTGAACATGGAAGAAATTATCTTATTCTCTTGTTTAAATTTTTCTTCAGAAAAATCATCAAAACAAAGAATCTCATAATCGATTTTTAAACGTCTACATTGTTGAAACACGGCTTTAACCAATGGGACAACTTTGTAGTTATGTATCGGAATAAGTATAGAGAGCATCCTCAAATTTACAATTATTAGCATATTTGCAACCCTATCTAAATTCTGATGTTAATTTAGTATAAAATGAATATGCGATTATGTACGATTTAAAAAAGATGGCAAGTACGCTTACTAGTGATACAACCTTGATAAACATTGCTAATAAAGTAGCCGATGAAACTCGTATCACTAATGATGATTGCCTGTATTTATTTGATTATGCTGATTTAGGATTTGTCGGAACATTGGCCAATTATATAAGAGAGAAAAAGCATGGAAAGAAAACGTTCTTTAATAGAAATTTCCACATTGAACCAACAAATATTTGTCTATACACATGTACCTTTTGTTCGTATTCAAGGCTCATAAAACAGCGTACGGATGGTTGGGAATATACGGAAGATGAGATCATGGAAATGGTCAAAAAGTATGATGATAAACCAGTCACTGAGGTACATATCGTAGGCGGTGTTTTACCACAGTACGATGTTCCGTTTTACGAATCGCTATTTAAAAGGATTAGAGAACACCGATCTGATTTACACATTAAGGCGCTCACACCAGTAGAATACCATTACATTTTTAAAAAGGCAAAAATCTCTTACCAAGAGGGAATGGAAAGAATGCTAGCTGCTGGTTTAGATTCCATGCCAGGAGGAGGAGCGGAGATATTTGACGAAGAAGTACGAAAAGAAATAGCAGGCGGAAAGTGCAGTGCTGACCAATGGCTGGATATCCATCGAATCTGGCACAAGCTTGGTAAAAGATCCAATGCCACCATGTTGTATGGCCATGTAGAAACCTATGCCCACAGAGTTGATCATATGGATCGACTCAGAACTTTGCAAGACGAAACGAGAGGTTTTCAAACATTTATTCCACTAAAGTTTAGAAATAAGGACAATCAAATGTCTCACATTGCGGAAGTTAGTGCAGTGGAAGATTTAAAGAATTATTCGATATCCAGAATATACCTTGATAATTTCGACCACATAAAGGCTTACTGGCCGATGATCGGCAGATCTACTGCTCAAATTTCACTGCAGTATGGGGTGGATGATATGGATGGAACCATCGATGACACGACTAAGATTTATTCTATGGCGGGTTCTGAAGAACAAAGCCCTGCACTTTCTACGAGAGACTTAGCTAAGATTATAGAAGCCGTGGGCAAAGAGCCGGTAGAACGAGATACGGTCTATAATGTGGTTAAAGATTATACCAACTATGAGTGGGGTGAAGAGCCGCTAAAAGGCTACATATCTCTGCCTACGGCTAATTAATTAGGTCTCTAAGGGTAGATTAATATTTAATATGGTGCCTTTAGGTTTGTTCTCAGTAAACGCAAATCTTCCGTTCATAGCATTAATTCGTTGAGAAATTGAAAACACGCCGAGTCCATTGTTTATTTGGCTATCTGTTTTGAAGCCGATGCCATTATCTCTTACTGAAATATTTATTTCATCTGAGCTAAATGATATTTGTAATTGTGCCGCACTTGCTTTAGAATGTTTGATCACATTGGTAAAAGCTTCCTGCACAACTCTGTAAATATTTAACGCATTTTGATAACCAAAATATTGGTCCACATTTACAAGCTTATGGCTAAACACAATATCGGTGCTTTTATCAGTTCTTTCTGTAAGATTTTCTAGAGCTTTAGTCAGTCCAAATTGACTAAGCGTTACAGGATGCAGGCCTTTAGAAATATTACGTACATCTTCTAGAATCGAATCTACTTTCAGCGCAGCATTTTTGTCTTGAGATCTAACTAGGTCATGTTTTAGAATGAGAAGTTCATGACCGATATGATCATGTAATTCTTTTGAAATTCTGGTCTTTTCATTTTCTTGGTTGTGGAAAAGCTCCATATTGAATTTACTATTTAAATCCAGTATTTCATTAGTTCTTTCTTCCACAAGGCTAGATAACTCTTGGTTTACTTGCTTCTGTTTATTAAACGCTCTAAAGTATTGCACAAAGGTTATCATAAGCAGCAAGGAGGCAATGGTAACCCATCCATTTAGCTTCCTGTTTTGTTTGATGATTAGTTTGTTTTGAGCTTGTTCTTTGAGAAGGTATTGGTTTTCATTTTGCTGATCCTCAAGTCTATTTTTAAAATTTAAGGTGGACATCATTTTTGATCGCATATCAAGCGCAAGCTCTTCTTCAATTTCTCGATGCTTTCTGTATAAAATGAAAGCCTCCTTCGATTTATGTTGTCTCGCTCTTGACTCAGATAAATCAAGGTATGCACTTGAGAGGTGTTTTTTATTGGGGCTGTCTTTAGCTAAAACCAAGTTATCTTTTAATATTTTTTCAGCAACTTGATTATTCCCCAATGCCATTTCTATTTTCCCAAGTATGTTATATAAAGTAAACATGTTATTCGATCCTATTTCTTGCTTTGCAATAGTGATAGCTTTTTTTACAGCTGTTTTTGCTTCAGTCAGCTGATTTAGTTTGAGTAAAACCTCTGCATGTATCTCATGACATGCCGCTTCGAATGATCGGTCTTTTTGTTTTATTGCAGCATCTAAGACTTCATTTACACTTGTTTTTGCCTTTTCATAATCTTTTTCTTTAAACTCAATATAGGCTCGTACTAAGTTTAGTTTTTTGGACTGATAGGTTAGTTTTTCTTTATCGCACAACATTTGTGCTTGTTCCACTAATGATTTAGCCTTTGCTAAGTGATTGATCTTAGCGTAGTAAAGGGCTAAATTCTGATAATAGATAAACAATTTCTCGCCTCCCTTGTAGGAAGGGTAATATTGATGAGACAATTCCATAAATTCTATAGCAGTCTCTAAATTGCCGAGTTTATCATGGAGTAAAGCAATATTATTAAAATTAGCCGCCATCATGGTTGAGTCACCTAGTTTCCTTGCAATCTCGGATGATTGCTTAGCTGATTCGATGGCCTCATGCTGTTTATTACTCATGGAGTTTGCATAGCATTCATATTTATAGGCCAGCATTAAACCCTCTTGAAAATCCAATTTTTGAGCTAAGTTAAGAGACGCTTTGTTATAATAATTTAGGGAATCAGTATTGGAAAAAGCATAAAGCTTAGAAATCTCATTCAGCGTGTTGACCTTAGACTCATTATCAGCTAAGTTTTTCACAAGATGCTTTAGACTATCTATAGGTTCAGCAGCTGTCGAAAAAGAAAAAAGCATTAATAAACCACTAATGGTTGTCCTTAAAAAAACAAGAAAATTCATTTTTTTGGAGTGCATCTATAGTAATCTTCAAACAGTATTGCCCAAGATAACTAAAGTTAAAAGAAGATTCTTTTTTTAGCTTAAATTGTGGTAAACATTAAGTACATCATCATCTTCTTCGATCCGTTCTAATAACTTGTAGACATCAGCAGACTGTTCTTCATTAAGCGCTTTATTTACATTGGGGATTCTGTCAAAACCTGATGAATTAATTTCATAATTGTTTTCCTCCAACCATGACTGGATAGCACCATTGCTTTCAAATGATCCATAAATCACCACTTCTTCTTCCTCCTTAAAGACTTCTTCAGCCCCAAAATCAATTAATTCAAACTCAAATTCTTCTAAGTCAATCCCTGTATCCTTAATCCGAAAGAAACAAGTATGATCGAACATAAATGATACTGAACCAGAAGTCCCTAAACTTCCATTCATTTTATTAAAATACGATCTAACATTGGCCACAGTACGCTGATTATTATCCGTTGCTGTCTCTATGAGGATTGCGACACCATGTGGTGCATATCCTTCAAACAGTGTTTCCTTATAATCGGAGGTGTCCTTATCAGATGCTTTCTTGATGGCACGCTTTACATTTTCCAGCGGCATGTTAGCCGCTTTTGCATTTTGGATAGCTGCTCTCAATTTTGGATTTGATTCCGGATCAGTACCGCCGTTTTTAATAGCAATAGCTATTTCTTTTCCAATCTTGCTAAAAGACTTGGCCATTTTGCCCCATCTTTTAAATTTCCTAGCTTTTCTAAATTCAAATGCTCTTCCCATGTAGCGGATTATTAGATTTTCACAAATGTACTATCTTGAATATTTTATACAAATTGTTGCAAAGAATAATTCATCTTAGTAAACACTTGTTGACCAGTTTTTAATACTTAAGCTGCTGATCTAGCCATTTTTCTTCTTCTTTTTAAATGGATTTATATCTTTTAGTTTGTCCAATGTTTCGTCGACTTTCTCTTTAGCTTTTCCGTCAATTACCTCATCAATCGTTTCTTTCGCCTTATCACTTAACTGGTCCCCAACTTGCTCCCCAATCACATCTTTAGCTTTTTTGCCAATGGCTTTTTTTCCTTGTTTTATGCCTTCGTCGACTTTCTTTTTTGCTTCTTCTTTAGCTTTTTCAGCCACCTCATCTACCTTTTTCTCCACTTTTTTGCTAGCCTCTTCTTTCTTTTTATCAAGCTCCTTTTTGGCTTGTTCGAGCGCCTTTTCTTTGGCTTCATTAAGCGCTTCTTTTGCTTTATCTTCTGCTGTAGTTTTTAAACTTTTACCTCCAGAGCCTGTGGGAACAATGCTAATTTTTGGGTCTTTAAACGTTCCTTTGATCTTAATGTCGAAATATACAAGATCACCAACATCTACATTCACACCTACTTTTTTGGCCTGGGATTCTAACCATCCGATACCTACATCCACGCTTTTTGAAACCACATTTTTGCCGATCTTATCCCGAGGTATTTCGGCTTTAATAAGGTAGTCCATGGTGTTGTCTATGAAGTGTTTCCCACCGGCTTTGAAATTCATGTCATGTTTAGTAAAGGCTGTTTCTTCGATTTCTACAGCACCATCCTTAATTTTGAACCAGTTCTTACTGTCCTTAATTTCAAAACTCCTTAAATCTTCTAATCCTAATTGCTTAGCTATTTGGTCTAAGGGTAAAAATCCTTTGATTGCGCCTTCTATTGTTTCCAAAAAACCATCTGCTGTCACATTGGTAAATTCAGGAACCATGTCAGGACCAAACTTCCCGGAAATAGTCATGTCACTATTAAATCGTCCTTGTATATATTCTATTATCGGAGCTAATCGCCTAACACTGAGTGATGTCTTGAATACTTGCTGAAAATCCATCCGTTGAATATCGTAAGCAAAATCAAATTCAGGTTTTTCTAAATTCTTTGAGTTATACGAACCTTTGACATCAAAATTGCCACCAAGTGTACTTCCTGTTAAATAAGCCAAATTGGCTTTTTCATCGTTTACCTCAATTCTACTTTTTGCATTATTAAGCACGTAATCTTGGTAAACAAGTTTCCCTATCTCCACTACAAAATCAATGATAACATCCTTAGGGACTCTGAAGATTTCTGTTTCTCCTCCTTGATGATTCTCCGACTTGCCTTCTTGTTCCATATACTTATTTAGATCGATCTGATCCATATAAATATTCATATTACCACGAGCTTCTTCTTTTTTATACAAATAATCGTAAGCGTTATTAATTTCTCCGGTAGCCTTAAATTTTGTGCCGTCCAGGAGCATAGCATACTCATCAATATCTATATCGTTTGCATTGATTTTGCCTCTCGAGGATAATTGCTTAATGTCATAATCTTCATACTTGAGTCGTTTTACATCAGCTTTATAGTTTAATACTACATTTTCCATAAAGGCATCACTGCTAGTATCTGAATTTGCAGAAGATTCTGAAGCTGAGTCTGAAGTATCGCCCATCCACTCATTAGCATCGATTAAATTGCTTTGCAGATTTACATCGACAATAGTGTTGTTTTTTTGTGTTAAATAGGCGAGTGGTTCCCTTATATTTCCACTTAAATTTATGTCAGAATTACCTGCGGTGAGGCTTGTGTTGGGTATCTCGATCGACCGAGGATTTGCCTTTAGTTGGACATTAGAAATATGAATGTCTGGCTGATCAGCGTATTTTACATGGATATTATTTCCTGAAACGGATCCATTAAAATCTATAGCTTCATAATTGGATTGTTCAATGTCATTGTAATTTGCTTTCACCTCTAGATTGCTAGACAAGATTCCAGTCATTGACTCTACACCATCAACTGGTGCAAATTGCTGAACTAAGTTTAAATCTATATCACCGTTTAAAATACCATCAATACTTGGTTGGCCCATTGGATCATCTAGGCGCAGTCTTCCAGTTATTGGCTTCTTATCCATAGTGAAGTTAAAGGATGGAATGTCAACTATCATATCTGATAAATCAGCAGATTTCGAATCTATATTTAGCTCAATATTTACATCTTCAATTTGTTTGGCTAAGTCTGGGTAAGCAATGGTTCCATTATTTAGTTTGCAGGCTAAATGGAAAGCCGGCAAAGAATTATCACTATAAAATCCGTGGACACTTCCTTCAAAATGACTAATGCCTTCAGCCTGCAGTCCTTCAAAGTTTTCACTGTAAACCCCAGGAATTAATGACAGGATCTCTTTAAATGAATTTCCCGGCGCCTGAAAATCCAAATTCAAATCCATACCATTTTCTTTCATCGCAACACTTCCACTATTCTCCAGAACAAGACCATTAATGCTTAAGTCATTTTTGTTAAGGGTATACACTTCCTTTGCTTGATTTACATTAATATCTATGTCAGCCTTTATTAGGGCATTCTTTAAATACTGTGTACCATTCATTCTGACATCTGTTTGTCCAATGTTGGTTTTAGTTTTTAAATCATAAATATCTTGACTAAAGTCACCTTTACCAGTATGATTTAGATTGTTTAAGCCCACAAACATTTTAGCTCCATGATCATTATATGTTATGTGACCATCTCTAATTTCATATTTCTCTAGGGCAACATTGAAGCCACCAGCCGAAGATGTAGACTCGCTATCAGCTTCAGTTTTTGAAATATCATAATTGGCTTTTCCGTCCTTATGCACGGTTACATTGATAACAGGTTTGTCAAGTAACAGACTGTTGAGTACATATTCGTTACTTCCATTAATAATGGACATTAGGTCTAAGGATAAATAAGTGTTGTCCGCCTTGTACAGATTTTCTCCCTCGAAAGGTGCTCTTCCAGAAATATTGATATCCTGAATATTAACCGATACGTTCGGGAAATCTTTAAACAAGCTTAGACTAACCTTGCTAAAATCAACATTTGCATTTACCTGCTGATTAATTTCATCCTTGATTACCTTGGCAATTTTATCTTGATAAAAGTATGGTATGGCAACCATTAATAGCAATATAATAAGTAGTAAAATGCCGAGTATTTTTCCTATTTTCTTTATCATATAAATGATTTATTATTTGCGTCTTAAACTAAAGAACATCAAAATTTTATATTTAGACGAAAACTAATATATATTGGAACACTTTTAAAATATAAATCTTACAAATAATCATTTTATCTTTAATATTATTGCTTCCAAAGAATTATTTAAACTTCTCTTAAGAAAGTAAATAAGTGAATAAAAAGCCCACTTTGCTTAATGTTGAAAATCTACAAATCCAATTTGGACATGATATTAGTGCTCCCAAAGCGGTAAAAGGCTTGAGTTTTAGCTTGCGGGAAGGCGAAGTGTTAGCAGTAGTTGGTGAGTCCGGCTCAGGTAAAACTATCTCATGTCTTTCACTACTCCAATTACTCGATGCTGAAAGTGCTAATATCCAGTCTGACACCACTAGTTTTAAAGGAACAGAAATCGGATACAATAAAATGTCATTATCCGATATTAGGAAATACCGAGGTAACGATATAGCCATGATTTTCCAAGAACCTATGAGTTCTTTTAATCCCAGCATGAGACTTGGTAGGCAAGTGATGGAAGCTTATTTGATCCATAATGAAGGCGAAAAAAAGCAGGCCGAAGAACTTGCTCTCCAATTATTCGGAAAAGTAAAACTTCCAGACCCAGCAAGGATTTTTAATGCCTATCCACATGAAGTTTCAGGTGGACAACTCCAACGGGTGATGATTGCTATGGCACTCATTAACAAGCCTAAAATCATTCTTGCAGACGAACCCACAACCGCCTTAGACGTTACCGTTCAACATGAAATACTTAAGTTGCTTATCGATCTTAAAAATGAACTCAATTTATCGATCATATTTATTACACATGATCTCTCATTGGTCAGAAAAATAAGTGATCGAGTAATCGTGATGAAAAAAGGTCAAATAGTCGAGCAAGGTCCAGTAGAAGAAGTTTTTAGGTCTCCTAAGGATAATTATACTAAGGGTCTATTAGCCTGCATTCCTACGCTGCAAACTAAAACTCGAAGATTGCCGACAGTAGAAATGTACGAATCTACTGCTGATCAAGAGACCTATTTACATGGAGAGAAGCAGGAAAAGAGATCCTTTGATGCCACAGTAACACCAGCTATTATTGAAGCCCAAAGTGTTTCTAAGTCCTTTGCACAAAGAAAGCAATGGTTCTGGCAAAAAAGCACAAAAAATATAGCAGTAGATAAGGTATCCTTTAAACTGCATAAAGGACAAATCCTAGGAATAGTAGGAGAGTCAGGTTCGGGTAAAACAACTCTTTCAAAACTAGTTATGGGAATCCTAAAACCATCACATGGGGCAGTTTTATTTGATGGCAAAGACATTTCTTCTTTTAACAACAAAGAGCGAAAATCATACTACAAACAAATCCAATACATTTTTCAAAACCCGTATGCTAGTTTAAATCCTAAAATGACGATTGGAGCCATTGTTAAAGAACCTATGATTGTCTATGGAATCTGTACAAAGAAAGAAGCCACTTCTTCGGTTAATGCATTGTTAGAGGAAGTTGGACTTTCTGCGGATTATTTTAACAGATATCCAAGCGAATTATCAGGCGGACAGAGACAACGTGTAGTTATAGCGCGTGCTCTTGCTATAAAACCACAAATGCTGATTTGTGATGAATGTGTTTCTGCATTAGATGTATCTGTTCAGGCAACTATCATAAACCTGCTACTTGATCTTCGTGAAAAGTATAACTTAAGCTATTTGTTTATTTCTCATGACCTTGCTGTGGTAAAATACATTAGTGACCAAATCCTTGTCATGAATCAAGGACGAGTAGAAGAAATCATAGACGCAGCATTGATCGATAAAGCAGCAAAGTCTGATTACACAAAACAGCTAATTAGTTCCATAACAGAAGAAATTTAAATATTTCTTAAGGTTTTGTGTAACTTTTTTTGTCTGTTAGGAGTTATTTATATTAGTAATGTGATTTTTATATAGACAACATGAAAAAATACATCATTAGATTCGGTCTTGCAGCTGTGGTATTGTTGAGTATAGCTTCTTTCGCTTACCTTCAGTATGAGCAATCCTTTAGTTCCTTTTTAGAATTTAGCACCAATAGTTTTTCTACGGAGAATCTAGACGATATGGATAGTTACGATGCTAAATTACCTATCACAGAAGTAGTCATCGACTTTTTTAATTTTCTAAGAGATTTTTAAGATCGGGTTTGTATCCGTTTAGAAACTCTTTAATCTTCATTCGCTTTTTACCTGTCAGTTGCACCTCTTCTAAGCTAATCCAGCAATCTTTAGACGCAATGTTCCAATAGGTCTTAAAATCACTTTGCTGATCACCAACTTTTTCTTTGGCATCCAGTTTTTCTCCAAGCTTTGTTCTAAATATTTTCAGTTTTTTGCTTTCTTCCACCATTATCCATCCTGCCGGATATGGCGACATGCCTCTAATAAAGTTAAATACCGCAATCCCTGGCTGGTTTAAATCTATCGCACAATCTTGATGAAATATTTTCGGTGCCTTACTTACTAATGTCTCATCTTGTGGCGAGTAGCTGACCGTATCATTTTGAATGTCTTGAACCGTTCTTAAGATTAATTCGGGACCTAGATGCATGAGTTTATCATGGATAGTCCCTGCCGTATCTAAATCATGAATTGGAATACTACTCTGGTGGATTAATTCGCCAGTATCTATTTCGTGTTTTAATTTAAAGGTGGTTAAGCCTGTTTCTTTATCTCCATTAATTACGGCCCAATTAATGGGCGCTGCTCCTCGATATTTTGGCAGTAAGGAGCCATGCAGGTTGAGTGTCCCTAATGGCGGCATGTTCCAAACCGCTTCAGGAAGCATCCTAAATGCAACTACAATTTGTAAGTCAGCTTTAAGTGCCTTTAGAGAAGCTTGGAATGCTTCATTTTTAAGGTTTTTGGGTTGGAGGACTAAGAGGTTTTTTTTGACCGCATATTGCTTGACTGCTGATTCTAGAAGGGTTTTATTGCCTCTTCCACCCATTTTGTCCGTAGCTGTTATTACAGCTACAACTTCATAACCACTTCTCACTAAAATGTCTAAGGAAGGAACTGCAAATTCCGGTGTTCCCATGAATATAATGCGCATAAAGCCTTAATTATTTGTTTATAAGCCGTTAATGTTGGCTCTAGATGTAAAGATTATTTTTTATAATCGTTTATTTTGTATGAATAAGAAGTTTTATTCTTGAAATTCGAAGTTATGATAAAAAATAGTTCTTGGTTAATGTGTTCCTTAATGCTTTTTTCGATTGCCCTAAGCGGACAACAATATCTAATAGAAGGATACACCTATGAGACTGGAAACCGTGGGTTTTTAAATCTTGTGGAAGTGAGTGTGATGGACAAAATCTCAAATGCTAAGATAGGTACAACACTTAGTGATGAAAGTGGGACTTTTAGTATGGGTCTTCCAGGTCCATCGACTTATGTGATAACAGCTAAGAAACATACTTTTGAGCAAGTTGATATTGAATTAGTTGTTGAGGAAGGATCCTTCAAATCTTTTCCAAAAGTAGAAATGCAACGTCTCCCAGGATATCGTTTTGAAATAACATTGGCAGAAAAAAGACAATACCAGGGTGCAACAACAAACGCAATAAAAGGTGCAAGAATCGAAGTGTATAACAACACGACAAAAACTCCAGAATTAGTATTGGAAGATTATGAGCATCCAGAGTTTGAGGTAAATTTATTGCAAGGAAATCATTACACCATTTTAGTCAGAAAGGACGGATATTTAGCTAAACGCCTAGAAGCATATGTAAATGTGAAAGGATGTATTCTTTGTTTCGAAGGTATTGGAGAAATTGTTCCTGGTGTTTCTGATAACCTGACTGATGATAATTCTACGGGAGTTTTATTGGCCAATGTTGAGATGGATTCCATTTTCACCGGCAAAACCATTGAGATTAACGATATTTATTATGAACTAAATAAATGGAACATAACATCTAAAGCTGAAGACGAACTAATTAAGGTGATCAACGTACTTAAAGACAATCCCAATGTTAAGATAGAATTAGGTTCGCATACCGATGCTAGGGGTAAAACAGAATATAATATGGATCTTTCTGAAAAGCGAGCTAAATCAGCAGTAGCCTATTTACGGAATAGGGGAGGAATATCTGAAGATAGAATTGTCTCTCGTGGATATGGTGAGTCAATCATAAAAAACCATTGTACAGATGGAGTTGATTGTACAGAAGCCGAACATTCGATTAATAGAAGAACTGAATTGAAAATATTAAATGTGGCCAAACAGGATGTCTTTAAAACTTTGGCAGTAATGAAGCAGGAAGAGTTTATGGATGAATTATTACTTGATATTTATAGCGAAGGCCAGATTAAAGTAGTGGGCAATGACACCATAGTTAGTAAAGCAAGTGATCGAGATAAAGAAGAAGTGGTGAAAATGCTTAATGAAGAAGAAGCTAACATGGAAGAACCTAAGAAAGTGGAAGAACCAGTAAAGAAGCAGAAAGAATCAGTACCCTTGTTTGGTAAAAAAGATGAAAAGCCAAGCATGAAAGAAAAGGGCACTGAAGAACTTACAGAAGTAGTAGAAATACCTATCAATAATACAGTCGCAAATGGTTATAAGATTGTCATTAAGGAATCTTTAGAGTCCATGAGCATGGACGATGAACTTTATAAGCGACATCAAGATTTAGTGGAATTAAAGCAGGATGGTATGTATCACTATCTGATCGGATCATTTAGCAGTGATAAAGAATGTTACCAATTTCACAAGACGGTTAAGATCATGTATCCTAACGCTTATGTAGTTTTAATGAAGGGTGGAGAAATGATAAAATAAAAAAAGACCAAGTGTCGAAACATTTGGTCTTTATTGGTTTTAACAGTTACATGTATATGTACCTATCATAGTTCAAATATGATGCCAATTAATAATATGTTATCATTATTTTATCAGAGAATGAGCCTTTTTTCTTTATAAAGAACTGACTAGCAAATCATAGTTAGAAGAAGTTTGAACCATTTTGCCTCATTTTTCTTAGTATATCAATATATTTGTTAAACATATTATTAGATATTATAATATGTTAATCGATTGCCTATGAATATTGTTGATGTTTCGTTTGAAGGAAGTTTTGAAAAACTCCACCAATGCCCTCATCATTATCTTCCCGAATTTGCCTTTGTAGGGCGGTCCAATGTTGGGAAATCTTCCCTAATAAACATGATTACCAATAAGAAAGGTATCGCAAGAACTTCGGGGACTCCAGGTAAAACTCAACATCTAAATTTTTATCTGATTAATAAGTCTTGGTATTTGGTAGACTTACCGGGTTATGGCTATGCTAGAGTATCTAAAAAGATAAAAAGCCAATTCCCTAGGATGATCGAGAATTACCTCATACAACGCCCTAATTTATATTGCTGTTTTCTGTTGATAGATAGTAGGCATCCTTTGCAGAAGAAGGATGAAGAAATGCTTAGCTGGTTCGGTGATCACCATGTCCCTTTTGTTATTATTTATACCAAAATTGACAAAATGAAACCCACTTCAAAAATGGATAACATCGAGTTAATTAGGAAGGGATTGTTGGAATCTTGGGAGACATTACCACAACAGTTTATCACAAGCTCCACAACACGGGAAGGTAAAGAAGAACTTCTTATGTATCTTGCAACACTTATTGAATCTTTTAATTTTCCAGATTGACCAAACACCGTGATCATATAATTCCAAACTTAGACGAATGGCCGATAACTAAATTCTCTAAGGATAAAGATGCGTTTATCGAACGGCTAGGGGAGTACACCTTTAATCGTATAAAACATCAGCAGCAGCTGGATGTTAATGAAGTGCTTGACACCACCGTATTTTTAGAAAATAAGCGTACTTCTAAGAACAGATGGAAAGTTGATCCTGCAGATGAGAAGGTTTATTGGAGCAAAATTAGAGATGTCATTCGAAAAGCAAGCCAAGCGGAAAATAAAGAGGCAGAACTTGATAAAGTCCTTAAGAAAATAATTAATCGCTATGCGGTAGAACTGGTTGGAAGTTTTAACCCTCGTACATTCAAATTTGCTAGAAAGTTTTTAAAATCTTTTTTTGCAAGACTCTACAATGAGCGACGTTTCTTTAAAATTAGAAACAGGTATGGCACGTATGACCAACTACTAAGTAAAATAAAGGTGTACGGACATATAGAGGAATTAAGGACACTTTTTAATAAAGGGACAGTCGTTGTAGTTCCCACTCATTATTCTAATCTTGACTCAATACTTATTGGATATGCAGTAGATTCAGTGGTGGGAGTACCCGCCTTTATCTATGGAGCTGGATTAAATCTTTACAATACAGAGATTATAGCTTATTACATGAATAGACTCGGGACTTACCGGGTAGATAGACGTAAAAAAAATAGAGTCTACATCGAAACGCTAAAATCAATGAATACCCTTTCACTAATTGAAGGAGTGAATAATTTATTTTTCCCAGGAGGTACCCGTTCAAGATCAGGAGCAACAGAGCAACAATTAAAGTTAGGTTTGCTGAACTCGGTTGTCGAGTCGCAACGTCATTGTATTCAGCACAACATTGACCAAAAAATATACATAGTCCCACTTATTACCAGTTATCCGACGGTGTTAGATGCAGGATCATTAATTCATGATTATTTAAGAGGGTTCGGAAAAGAAAAATATAACTCGCCAAGAAAGAAATCATCTATGCGTAAGATTTTCTTTAACTATTTAAAGAAGACGCGAAATACGGATACCTATATGGCTATGAATTTTGGGAAGCCCATTGATGTCTTTGGTAATGCATTGAATATGGATGGCGAAAGTTTAGATGCTAATGGGAATGTCATAGATTTGGCGCACTATTTTGAAGGGCTTGATGGGACAGAAACTAAGGTGCAGCGAGAATATATTTACACTAAAAAACTAGCTAAAACACTAGTCAATTCCTTCAAATCAGGAAAAATCGTTTTGCCTTCCAATATGGTGGCTTTTGCCGCACTCAGATTGATTATGAAGCAAAATGAAGAGACAGACATTTTTAGTTTGTTAAGATACCCGACAGCTCAGATAAAATTAGACGTGCAAACTTTACAAAGTGGCGTTGCATTATTATTTGATAAGCTGAAATCCATGCATGAGCAAAAGGAATTGGTTTTGTTTGAGGAAATGCCTGATACGATAGCTGAGATAGTTAAGGAAGGAATAAAACATTTGGGTGTTTATCACATACAATCGGCTTTAAAAGAAATATCTTCAAGCCTATTAGGAACAGAAAGTTTAGACCTACTATATTTTTATCATAATCAGATTAATGGATACGGCTTAGAAGCCTGGTTTGATAATGAGATTGAGCAATTAACAAACAAGAATAATTAATCTGTGGAGTTTATAGTATTTGATTTAGAAGCAACATGTTGGAGAGGAAGGCCGCCGAAAGGGCATAACGAGGTTATAGAAATCGGTGCCATTAAGGTTAATAGATATGGAGAAGTAACTGGTCGATTTGAACGATTTATTAAACCTACAGTCAATCCTAGATTATCAGCTTTTTGTTCTAAACTTACCAGCATTAGTCAGGCACAGGTCGATCGAGCTAAAACCTTCGATTATGTAAGCGAAGAATTTAAAGATTGGATCGATGTTTACGAAAACGAATATGTACTTTCTTCTTGGGGAGCATTCGATAAAACTTTTCTAGTAAATGATTGTAATCTTCATAACTTAGAAATCGACTGGTTAGATTCACACATAAATATTAAAAAGCAATATTTTGATAATCGAGGAATCGATGTACACTCAGGACTAAAAGCAACAGTAAACAGAGAAGGCTTTGAGTTTACAGGAATCCATCATCGAGCGATAGCTGATGCTGAGAATTTAGCTAAGATTGTCATAAAATATATCGATGAATGGGTCTATTAATCTTAAATTTTCCTTAATCCATCGATTAATAAATACTATTTGAAACTAAACAACCATTTAACTTTGTATTACTTATAAATTAAATCAATTATGTTGAAAATAAAGACACTATTAGGCGCTTGTTTGATGATATTATCAACTGGTGTATTTGCTCAGACCAATTTAGAGTCTGGAGTAATTAAAATGGAAATTACCAATGTTGCTTCAGAAGATGAAAACATGGCAGCTGGCTTAGAAATGCTAAAAGGCACTGAAACAAACTATTACTTTAACGAGGAAAAATCACTTGTTAAAGCCAATATGATGGGTGGTATGATGGAAATGACTACGCTTGTAAATAATGCAGACGAGTTCTTGACATTTACGATGAATATGATGGGCCAAAAAATGTTAGTAGAAAGCACTAAAGAGGAAAGAGATGCTGCGGAAGCAAAAGGTGGCACAGGACCAGATATGACAGATTTTGAAATCACTTACGATGAAGAGGACACAAAAGAAATTCTAGGATACAAGTGTTTCAAGGCTAATGTAAACAATGATGATCAAGGTTTTGGTTTTATTATGTACGTTTCTGAGGATATCAAAGCATCAAGCAAGATGGTTCAAGGCTTAGATAAATTAGACATTAGAGGTTTTCCTTTAGAATACATTATGGACGCTAAACAAATGCAAATGACCTATACGGCTACTGAAATATCAGATGAGGTTGATGCGGAAGTATTCAATATAGATACTAAAGGGTACAAGAAAATGACCTTCGAAGAATTTATGGAAACCATGGGTTCTATGGGAGGAGGAATGGGATTCTAAACCCATCAAAAAAAGTTAAACCAAGAGCAGAAGGTCACAAATAGATCTTCTGCTTTTTATATTACATGTATTTCAAATCAATTAATCTTTAATTATGCGCTTTGCTTATTTGCTCCTTTTTATAGCTATCAGTACTCAGTATTCTTGTGCAAACAAACAGATGAAAAAGCTGCATTCCATGCATGCAGAAACCTTGCAGGGATTACTTGGGGATCAAATTAAAGCAGAAGATAAGATTGAAGGTTTAGCAGACACCTATATCCAATTGTTTGAAGAAGCATTGACAATCAACTCATCTAAGAAGGCTTATCAACATATTAGTAAATTCAGTAAATCCAATAAAAGAGTATTGGAATTGCTGGTCAGTCAAATCGAAGGTCAAATGGCAGATATGAGCTTTGAAGAAAAAGCTAGCTACTTTCTTAGCCTCACACAGAAAGATTATCTGCCCAAGCTCATGAAGCTAATTCCTCAAGTAGAAAAAAAGATTAATAGCAAGCTCAAAAGCTTTTCAATAATCTCCAAATTGCTTAAACTTTTTAAACCTGAAAGTTTAATAGATTCGCTTCTGAAATAAAATTTTCTTTCTTACGCAACGTTTTGATAGATACTTGTACTATTCATAGTATACAAGGCTAAACCGTGTATTTTTACACAAAGTTTAGTTTACTAAATTATACTAATGAGAAACTCAAGTTCTAACATTTTAAAAAGAGATATTATGAAAGTCCTTAACAGATGCTTTTTTGTTTTGTTAATCGGCTCCCTATTTTTTATCAGTTGTGGAAAAGACGAAATTCTAGATGGTGATGAAGAAACCACTATCATTGATGGTGTTCCATATGATGATAGTATTGTCAGTTTTCAAGGCTTAGTGGTGACTCCTGATGGAGATCCATTACCTGGAGCTAGCGTGACTTCTGGTCTTATCACAGGCATTACTGACGAATTTGGTAAATTCGAAATGACTAGTATTCCTGCACAGCAGAGAAGTGCTTATGTAACTATAAGTCACCCTGATTATCATACAGCTTACAAATTTGCTACTGCTAAAAATCCCGGTGTAGGATATATTAAAGTAAGAATGATCGAAAGAAAGCTTACAAAAACAATCCAAGCAAGTGAGGGTGGATTAGTGGAAATGAATGGAGGGGCAAGTTTAAATTTGCCAGCTAATGGTTTTGTGGATGATATGGGTAATGTATATGGAGGAGAGGTTAATGTTTATGCTTATTGGATAGATCCAGTAGGATCAAGATTATCAGAAGAAATGCCTGGAGATCTCAGGGCTTATGACAATAATGAATATGTTCAGTTAGGAACTTTTGGTATGGTTTCCGTGGATTTAATTGGTGCTAACGGTGAGGATTTAAATCTTGGCGATGAATACACTGCGCCAGTAAGCTTTCCTGTACCAAGTGAATTGCAGAGTATAGCTCCGAGTACGATTCCACTTTGGTACTTTGATGAAGATTCCGGATACTGGGTAAAAGAAGGTGAAGCAAGTTTATCAGGCGGAGTTTATACGGCCAACGTTCCTCATTTTTCTTTTTGGAACTGCGATGCTCCGTTTCCAGTAGTTGAAATCGAACTTTGCATTAACGATGAAAGAGGAAATCCTATTCCCAACTTTGAACTAAGAATTTGTGCTGAAGGAGTACAAGGTGTTGGTTATGGTTGGACAGATGATGCTGGTTGTGCAACTGGTAAAATTCCTAAAGATAAATTGCTGACTATTAAATATACAGATCAGTGTGGCAATGAGATAGAGTCTGAACCAGTTGGACCTTTCTCTGAAAACACAACTTTAGATATCATCACACTCGCTAATGACAATTACTTATTTGTACTAGAAGGACAATTACTCGGCTGTATGGGAGCACCATTAAATGATGCTTATTTAATTGTTTATACTCAAGATGATTATTTCACTGTAGAGATAGATGAGGAAGGAAACTTTAGCCACCCATTTTCAAAATGTGATGATAATGAGCTTAGAATTGTGGCCTATGATCGAGAGAACTTATATACAAGTGAAGAAATTTCTATAACTGACTTTTCGGACCCAGAAATTAATCTAGGAATGCTTGAAGTATGTGACGAAATGATCGATGAATACATTCGATTTATGATCGATGGTGGTGTCGAAATTATAATCTTAGATCCCGAAGCATGGATAAATAACGGAGTGGAAACTACCATTGGCGGAATACAGGATGGCACTGATTACTCAGCATTTGTAAGAATCCCTTCAGTTGTGTCTGGATCTTTTACACCTGAAGGTTTTAATTTTATAACCGACCAACAAATCTCTTGTGTGAATACCTGTGATGGGTCTATAGTACTAAACGAAGATCCCGAGGTTGGAGATTATATTACGGGCTCGTTTACTTTCCTGGGTACTGGACCTGATGGAAATACTATAGAGGTGGAAGGAAGTTACCGAATTATAGTGGATGGTGAGTCTCTCTATGGAAGTATTTCAGGTAATGTATTTTACGATGGTAATATGGATGGTATAGAAAATGATGGAGAATACATTTCTAATCAAAATGTAATACTAAATGCTGACACTGGGGATATTTCTGAAGTGACTCAGACTGATGAGAATGGCTTTTATTCATTTGATAATTTGCCACCAGGAAACTACTTTGTGCAATTAGATGGAGATTCACTAGAACTTAATACCTCTGAATTAAATGTGGGCATGGATGAGACCATAGACAATGACTTTAACGGGCAGCTAGTTACAGAAACCTATACTATAACGAACGCGGGAGAAACTTATTCCGATATAGACGCTGGAGTCACTTCAGATATATTTTGCTCGGCTCAGGGAGAAGGATGTGGTTTTGATTGCTTGCTTCAAGTGACTGCCTCAGGTGGGTTTGGAGAATTGACCTACCTATGGGATTTTGGAAGTACAGATCAGTCTCCAAATTGTCCAGGAAATTCATTTGAGTATAATGTCACGGTTACGGATGCGTTTGGACAAGAATGCATTGCTACTGCATTTGTAGAACAATTCGCAGGTTATATGGAAGGAAGAGTTTGGGAAGATGTAGATGGAGACAATACACTTGATACAGGTGCTGGAAGTGCAGATGTCTTGCTAGAGGGCTTGAATGTGCACTTATACTATGATTGGGATACAACAAACCCAGTGAACACGACAGTGACTAATCAAGACGGTAGATATTGGTTTGACATTTTTGATCCTAGTCCATATGTTATTGGTATAGAAGTTCCTGATGGTATGATTCCGGTCGAAAAGGATGATAATATCTATGGAAATTGGACAAGTAAGGTGAATTTAGACACTTTAAATACGACTCCATTTATTATGCACGGGACAGATGCTATCAATAATTTTTGTGAGTTTTATAATCAAATTAATGCTGGTTTTAAGCCACAATAGTTAAGATTCCCCAACATTGAAACAAAGAAAAAACATAGAAGAAATTATTGCAGGTATCCAGTGTGGAGATACAACATGTCAGCGAGCATTGCTTAGTCAATATGCTGACATGTTGTATGCAGTGAGTTTAAGATATGTTAGAGATACCAATCTTGCGCAAGAAGTTGTGCAGGATACATTTATTAAGGTTTTTAAAGCCTGTAAAAACTTCGACCCAAATAAAGGAACTTTTGAAGGGTGGATACGAAAAATTGCTATTCACATAGCATTGAGATACATAAATAAAAAACAAATCAAGTTGACTTTAGTAGAAGAGCATACCCAAGACGATTACGGTATGAATCCTGAAGTTTTACAAAAACTTGATAACGAAGAATTGATGACTATCGTACAAAGTTTACCTGAAGGGTACCGTCAGGTGTTTAACTTATATGTCATCGAAGGCTACTCACATAAGGAGATAGCTACAATGATCGGTATCAAAGAGGTTTCTTCTAGGTCTAACTTATCTAGAGCTAAAGAAATCCTCAGAAATAAATTAATGACCCACAAATCTTATAAGTCATGGGCAACAGCGAAATAAATAAACTATTACATGAACGGCTCTATACGCATGAGGTCTCTATGGATCATGATGCACTTTGGAACGCTATTCAGAAAAAGAAAAATAATAAATTCCCCATCATTATGCTTCTATCTTCCTTACTTGTACTTGTTTTTTCAATGAGTTTCTTTGCCTTTACATTCGAAGAAATACCATCCAAAGCCGAATTTTCAACTGAACTTAGCAGTCTTGTCGAGTCAGATTTAAGCACTTCTGAAAGTGTACTCGCTACTAAGCATGTAATTAGTACAGAACCAGCAAAAGATAAGCTTAAGCTTGAGACTCCACCATTTACAAGTGACCAACGATCAACTAACAAGATAAAGACTACGCATCAATCAGCTGAAAAGATGGTTGTCAATATAAAAAACACAAATTCTTCAAACACCATTAAGAAAGCTAATTCAAACCTAAGTGCTACCAAGTTTAGCTCATTTGCATTAGCGGTTCAAAATACACAACCAGCAATAGAAAACACTTCATTGCTTGCTAATTCAGCAATAAAAGAAAAGGCTAGTGCTACAACAAATAACATTGGCCAAGAAAGTGATACACGGCATCCATCCTTATTGGAAATAAGTCTTTTATCATATAAGCCTATGTTATTAAATGAATCGTGGGGAGAAAAAATGTTGTCTCGTAGAAATAAAAAGACCGGATGTTTCGACCATAAAATTAGAAGAAACAACATTGGCATAGAGATTTATGGAGGACCAGGAGTAATTAGTAAGAAGATGATTACTTCAGCTGCAGATTATAAAGAGCTTTTAGAAAAAAGAAAAGAAACAGAAACAAGTCTAGAAAGCCTTAGAGGCGGATTTGCTGTCAGATTTAATCATAATTCTGGGGTTTATTTAAAAGCTGGTTTAGAGGTAGGTCGATTACGTGAACGTCTAGATTTTTCTGTTGGCCAAGACACAAGTTATACCTTAGAAAATCAAATTATAGATTGGGAAATAAATACAAACGGAGATTCTATCCCAATTTTCGGTACGCAAACTGTCACTATATCAAGTCAAAAAAGTTGGAAAGTTTTTAATGAATTTACCACCTTCGATGTGCCAGTGCTTATAGGATACCAGCAGGCATTTGGTAACTGGGGAGTATATGGGGAAGCAGGAGCAATTTTTAATCTGAGCCTAACTAAAGACGGAATGATCCTAGATGGAAATCCAACTCCTTCTGAGTTAGAGCCCTTTTTCCAGTCACAAAATGGTATTCATTTAACCGCTGGATTTGGCGTGTCCTATAAAATAACAGATAAAGTGTACGTCTTTGCCAGTCCAAATGCAAAATGGTCCATGAGTGACTTTAATGATGAGAACTACCCAATAGATCAACGATTTCATAGCTACAGCATTTTATTTGGTGTAGGTTATGAATTTTCAAAGGGTCCAAAAACCTTATAAGAGTATTTAAATTAGATGAGATGATAGAGAAGAGTCCTTGGACCCTTCTCTATTTTTCTTTATGCAAAAACCTCTGTACCTCCAAAGTGGAAGCTTCCTTCAATTTGTGCGTTTTCGTCAGAATCTGAGCCATGTACTGCATTTTCACCAATGCTGGTTGCATATTTAGCTCTAATGGTTCCTGGTGCAGCGTCTGCTGGATTAGTAGCACCAATAAGTGCTCTGAAATCTTCTACTGCATTATCTTTTTCTAAAATAGCGGCTACGATAGGTCCTGATGACATAAAGTCAACAAGCTCACCATAGAATGGTCTTTCTTTATGCACTGCATAAAATTCGCCAGCCTTCTCTTTAGAAAGTTTTGTGTATTTCATAGCTACGATCTTAAATCCTGCGCTATTCATCATTTGTAAGATGTTACCGATATTACCTGCTTTTACTGCATCAGGCTTTATCATAGTAAGTGTTCTGTTACTTGCCATTATTCTTTTATTAAAATTTCCGCAAAACTAAAAAATATAAAGTGGATGTCTCTTTAGAATTGTTAATTATTAAATAAGAATCCCGTCTTTTTTTAGCAACTTTGTGGGCTTCTATGGAAAATATTCAAATACTTAAAGAAAAATTGCAGATTCCGCAAGATGTGGTTATTCTTTCTCATCGTAATCCAGATGGAGATGCTTTAGGTTCTAGTTTAGCCTTAAGAACTATGCTTAACAGTATGGGACATTCAGCAAAGGTGGTTTTACCTAGTAATTATCCCTATATCTTTTCTTTTATGGATGGGGTTGACGATTGCATTATTTTCGATGATGACAAGGAAGTTGCCTTAGAGAGAATTAAAAAATCCACCATGATTTTCTGTCTTGATTTTAATGGCTTAGACAGAATAGACAAACTTGGACCTTCTGTAGATGAATCGAAAGCGTATAAAGTCTTAGTTGATCATCATCTTGATCCGGAACCGTTTCCTGATTTTACCTTTAGCAACACGGCAGCATCTTCTACTTGCGAGCAATTATATATTTTATTTGAAGCACTTGGCCTTGAGCAGAAGATTACCCTTGATATTGCTACCAGCTTATTTGTGGGTATAATAACCGATACAGGATGTTTTAAGTACAGCACAAACAGTGATACTTATCGTGTCGCTGCTGCCTTAAAAACCCTTGGCGTAGATGACTATAAACTTAATGATGTCATTTTTAATTCATTGACTCAAAAGCAATTAGAACTCTTAGGTCATTGCCTGGCAAATCGAATGGAAATAATTCCAGAACATAAAGCAGGGATAATATACTTGACACGTCAAGATTATAAGGATTTTAATATCATTCGAGGAGATACAGAAAGTATTGTTAATTATATTTTGATGATTAATGGAATCGAGGTTGCCGCTTTCATCCGAGAACAACCAACCATCGTAAAGTTATCACTAAGGTCTAAAGGTGATATATCTGTACAAGAGTTAGCCAGAAATCATTTTAATGGTGGTGGTCACAAAAATGCTTCAGGTGGATCAGCCTATGCTAAATTAGAAGACGTAATCAACCGCTTTAAATCGGTTTTACCAAATTATATTAAAAAAGAAACACATGCATAAAGTAGTTATTTTAGGAATATTTGCCATAAGCTTTTGCTTATTGTCTTGTCAGTCAGGTGGTGGTGATACCAGTTCACTTGTAGAAGGATATCATACAGAAATTTATGATAGACCAGGTGGTGATAAGGTGATGCCAGGCCAATACATTAAATTCGATCTAGATATTCTAGATGATAAAGGCGAGCTTTTACAGTCACTGAGATCACAGCCCACAAAACCCATAATGTACATCCCAATGGAAGGGGAAGAAGCTCAGAAAAATCCATTGATAGATTTATTAAGTCAAGCTCAAAATAATGATAGTTTGGCCATCTTTATTACTAAGGATTCAATGCCGCAACCCGCACAAATGATGGGAGAAAATGAATTCTTAGAGTATCGTATGAAGGTATTAGACGTGCTTTCTAAAGAAGCATATGAGGAGATGAAAAATAAGGAACAGGCGGAAGCCATGGCATTGGCTGGTCAAATGAAAGAAAAAGAAGCTGGAGCACTCGAAGAATCGGTTAAAATCTTAGAAGATTATAAAGCTGGGAAGTATAAAGCACAAACTAAATCATTGGATAATGGACTCAAATATGTTCTTTTAAATGAAGGAGCTGGGCCAGGATCTAATAAAGGTCAGACCATCGAAGTATCATATGTAGGAATGCTTCAGGATGGTACCATGTTTGACAACTCTTTTAGAGCTGGAAGAAACTTTAGTTTTCAGATAGGAACAGGACAAGTAATACCAGGATGGGATACAGGTATGGCACTTATGCCAGTAGGATCTAAAGCGCTACTGGATATTCCTCCTGCAATTGGCTACGGAGAACGAGGTAGTCCACCGGTAATTCCAGCAAATGCGGACTTGTATTTTGTTGTTGAAGTCTTTTCAATTAAATAAGTAGATGACCAGCGAACAACTCAAAAGCTTAGCAGACCGATTAGCCTCCATAAGAGGCTATCTTTGACGTAGATAAGCGTAAACACGAAATAGAAGACAAAGAAATTCTCGCTTCTGATCCTACATTTTGGAATGATCAGAAGAAGGCCGAGTCTATCATGAAAGAGGTTAAAACCTCAAAATACTGGGTTCAAACTTATAAAGACCTTGAATCAAACTATGAAGACTTAGAGGTGCTTCATGAATTTCAAAAAGAAGGTGAAGCCACCGAAGAGGAGGTTAACCTTGCCTATAAGACACTTACAGCCAGCATTGAAAATGTGGAGCTCAAATCCACCTTAAATCAAGAACAAGACGAACTGGATTGTATCCTGGAGATTAATGCTGGAGCAGGAGGAACGGAAGCCTGTGACTGGGCAGAAATGCTTTATAGAATGTATGTCATGTACGGAGAAAAATCCAACATGAAAGTCTCAGAATTAAACAGGGTTGATGGAGATGTTGCGGGTATTAAATCAGTAGAATTACAAATGAGTGGCACCTTAGCCTATGGATATCTAAAAGGTGAAAATGGAGTCCATCGATTGGTACGTGTTTCACCTTTTAATGCACAAGGTAAGCGGATGACTTCTTTTGCTTCCGTTTTTGTCCACCCGATGGTAGACGACAAAATTGAAGTGGAAATTAATCCAGCGGATATAGAATGGGATACATTCAGGGCCAGTGGAGCTGGAGGTCAGCATGTAAATAAAACTGAATCAGCCGTGAGAGTCAGACACCTTCCTACAGGCATAACTGCTGAATGTCAGGAAGAACGCTCTCAACATATGAACCGAGAAAAGGCAATGATCATGCTGAAATCTCGGCTATATGAAGTAGAATTAAAAAAGAAATTGGCTGAAAAAGACTCAGTAGAAGCATCCAAAATGAAGAACGAATGGGGTTCTCAGATTAGATCTTATGTGCTAGATGATAGACGCGTGAAAGATCATCGAACCAAATTCGAAAATAGAAATACGGATGCTGTGCTTAATGGAGACATACAAGGTTTTCTTAAAGCCTTCTTAATGTGGGACGGTAGTTAAAACCTGCGAAATAACGTCTTAATGTTGTACTTTTAGTATACCCTTGAAAAACTACATTTTTTTGAACAAGAAAATAGATCAAATGAAATTTAGAAATTGTACACTTTTATTCATTTTGGGAATATTCGCTTCTCATATTTCAGCACAAATTACCGTAGAATTGTCCACATTGCCTGATCAAGGTGATGTATTAAATTATGATACTTTTGATAGTTATGAAGGAGAAGGTTTTGATGTAGTAGGAGAGGATATGACTTGGGATTTTTCGGATTTAACGGTAAATGGTACAGCCGATGAGTCGTATTTGGATGCACAAAGTGGAATGGCTGCGGATAGTTTTCCCAATGCTGATTTACTAGTTGAGTTTATCGGTAATGAAGGTTATGCTCTTAGAAATTCTACAAGCGTCAGTGTAATAGGTTTTTCTGGAGAAGAATTTGGAGGTCTACCTTTACCATTAACCATAGAATTAGACCAACCCTTTGCTATTAGACGTGCACCACTTGCTTTAGGGGATGTGTATAACACGCAGACTAGTTTTGCAGCTAAATTTCCATTGTCAGATTTTCCAGAATTAGATACATTGATTTCTGAGAATAACCCATTGGGTGAAGGCGTAGATATTGATTCTTTTGCTGTGACTTGGGATTTAAGTAGAACAGAGGAAGCAGTAGGCTGGGGTGAAGTGATTTTAGGAGGTAACAATGCTGAAGTCTTACAAATATTGCAAACAGACAATATTGAAACTACCATTGAAGCGTTTATCGTAACTGTGATTGGCGGATCGTGGTTGGATGTTAGCTCCTTTTTGCCGGAAGAATTTGGAGGACAACTATCCATAAATAATACAACTTACAAATATTTAACAGCGGATGACAAAGAAACATTCTTAGAGTTTGTAGTAAACCAAAACGAGCTCGAGAGTTCCCCCTCAGGAAGAACTAAAGCTGGACTTGTAATGACTAACACTGAAGACGTTTCGTTTAGCTCAGATATGCTGCTATACCCAAATCCTGCAAGTCAGTTTCTAAATATAAAAGCTGAAAATGGAGAAAACATTGAGCAAGTAGAAATTTATGACGTACGAGGAATGTTACTTGTTAGAGATCAAATCAATGCTTCACAGCATTCTTTAAATGTTGCTGATTTAGAAGCAGGGAATTACTTTGTAAAGATTAATACTGCAGAGAATAGTTACTCACAAAGATTTACTATTGCAAATTAGACGATGATAATTAGGAGTATGTTTTATGAAGAATGTACTCCTAATTAAAACTCTTGGACCTCTTCTTCACCTTCTTTTATATCTTCCTCTTTTTTGTTGAACATCTTATTCTCCAAGCCGTAGAAATTAAATTTCAAGCCAATATTAAATCGTGTTTCTTGGAAACCCGAATAAGGCTTAGTGACGCCATCACCTAGTACAAAATCTTTGTTCATTAAGTCATCTAAATAGTACTCCCCAACTAGTGCGATTCCATTCATCATTCCTATGTCTACCCTTAGGTATTGATTAAACTTATTCACTTCATTTGGAAAGTAATGCTTATCTCGTATTGCTTCATTATCCTTGTTATTTTCAGGTAAGATCACTGATCTATAGTGATAATAATAATCAAGTCCATAGGCCGCATAAACGGCTAATTTTTTCTTTACAAAAAACACAAAACCCAATTCAGGACCTGCGCTATATACACGATGATTAAAGCGGTCTCCATCTAAAATGTAGGTCAGCCCTTCTTTTTTAAAGGTTGCGCCGCCACGCATTTTTAGCTTGTCGTTAAATCTATAAATATTGTACACAAATGGGTAACCCCAGTGAAATCTTGCAGCCGTTTCTAGAGCTTCTCCATTATTAGTTATGGACGAGAAACCTACTTTTTGAGATAATAGTTGATTGCTAAAAAATAGGATTAATAAAAACAGACTCAATTTCATACAAGACTTCATATATTATATTTTTCTGTAACATAGGGAAATCGCCTTGAAATTACAAACGATTAAGCTTACTTTTTTGCTTTAATAGATAAGCGGTAAGTTTTGGAGGATACTCGTTAATAAGCTAATAATTGATTGATATGTTCTGCTAGTTTTTCTGCATTAAGTAGCATGGTTTCTTCCAAAACACTATTTAGTGGGATGGCCGGCAAATTCGCTGATCCTACAGTCATAACCGGTGCATCTAATTGTTCAAAACATGCTTCCTGAATTTTGGAGGCAATGCTTCTTGCTAGCGTATTATCTACAGGTTCCTCAGTAACGACTAAACATCTGTTTGTTTTATTTACCGAAGTGTAGAGACATTCATAATCTATGGGAGATAATGTTCGGAGGTCGATAATTTCTACTTGATCTTTCAGAGCTTTGGAGGCATTCAGCGACCAGTGTACGCCCATGCCATAGGTGATTATACTTAAACTCGGTTTAGATGCTGTCGATGCCTCTTGAACCACATTGGCTTTGCCAAAAGGCAGTATGTAGTTTTCGTCAGGCTCTGGTGTTCTTGCCGCTAAGGTACCGGGTACTTTTGACCAGTATAATCCTTTGTGTTCTAATATAACTACTGGATTGGGATCATAGTAGGCCGCCTTCATGAGACCTTTTAAATCAGCTCCATTACTTGGGTAAGCCACTTTTATTCCTCTTATATTACAAACTACAGATTCAACACTTGAAGAATGATAAGGCCCACCGCTACCATAAGCACCAATAGGGACTCTCAAAATCATACTTATCGGCCATTTACCATTGGATAAATAATAAGAGCGGCTTACCTCAGTAAATAGTTGATTTAAACCTGGCCAAATGTAATCCGCAAATTGAACTTCGACAATTGGCTTTAATCCTACAGCTGCCATTCCAGCAGTCGATCCCACAATAAATGCTTCCTGGATGGGTGTATTAAACACTCTATCTGATCCGAATTTTTTGGCCAATGTTGCTGCTTCTCTAAAAACACCTCCTAATCTTAGACCTACATCTTGACCATACAGTAAACATTCTTTATGCTCTCTCATTAGCTCTTCAATAGCATGCAAAGCTGCATCCACCATTACCGTTTCTTCGCTATTCTTTGGCTTTCTGTTTCCTTTTTCTTTGGTGATTTTTGTGGGTGCTAAATCATGAGTGTATAAATCTTGGGGTTGTGGGTCTTTGGCTTTAAGCGCTTTTTTAAAGTCTGACTTTACTAATTCAGTTGCTTCTTGTTGTATTTGCTCTATTTTCTTTTTGGAAATCCCTTGTTGCTCTAGTTGTTTGACCAATATTGGGTATGGGTCCCTCTGTCTGTGCTCGTCTAAATCATCTCTATACCATTCCATCCGCACGCCGGATGTATGGTGGTTTAGTAAAGGTACCTTTGCATGAATTAGATAAGGCTTTCTCTCAGTGCGAATATATTCTATCGCTTTTTGTACAGCTTTGTAGGACGCTGTAAAATCATTGCCATCTATAGATTTAGCTTTTATTCCTTTAAAACCTTTTATAAAAGTGTAGGCATCTTGCGCTCGTGTTTCTTCAGCATTAGCCGATATATCCCAACCATTATCTTGCACTAAATATAAAATGGGTAGCTGTTTTAGGGCTGCCATCTGAAATGCTTCTGAAACTTCTCCTTCCGTGACCGAAGCATCTCCTAAAGAACAAACAACTATAGGTTTGTTTTTAATTCGTGTGTTAGAAAGCTTAAATATTTCTTTGTACTGAATACCCAAGGCACATCCTGTAGCTGGTATGGCTTGCATTCCGGTTGCTGATGATTGGTGCGGGATTTTGGGTTTATCGTCATCTTTTAGACTTGGATGCGAGTAATACGTTCGGCCTCCAGAGAAAGGATCCGATTTCTTAGCAAGGAGTTGTAGCATTAAATCTTTAGGACTTGAACCCATGGAAAGAATCATGGCATCATCTCTATAATATGGGTATGCATAATCTTGAGAGAGCAATTGCATTCCAGTAGCAATCTGAATAGCTTCATGACCTCTTGATGTAGCGTGAACATATTTTGAAACTAACTTGAAATTAGTTTCGTATAATTCTGTCATCGCTTTAGCCTGACAAAGCTTTTCAAATGCGGCAATTAAGATTTTATTCAAGGATGGTTTTTTTATAGTTTCGCTAAGATAAGAAAGCTACTATATTGAAAAGAAAAAAGAGGCAACTTCAAATGAAATTGCCTCTTGACTTTACTAAACTGACTTTATCTTAATGTTGGACACTAAACCTTTCGGTTATAGATTCTCCATCTTTGAAGTTCGTTTTAATTAAGTAGATACCATTTTGGTAATTACTTACATTCAGTTTAACTAGGTTGCCATCTTCTAATAATCCATCTTCAATACGTTTCCCTTCCATATTTAAGATTTGTACTTTTTCAATGGCACTATTTCCACTTTCTATGGTTATAGTTACAAATTCGTCTGCTGGATTAGGGAATGCCTTTATTGCTTTTGGAGTTTCTGCTACTTCCTCACCAAACAATTGCTCAGCATCACCAGCTGCTTCTCTTGTTCCAGTATCTTCTTCTGTAAGATCTCCTGCTCCAGTTACCCAGATGCAATAATCCTCAGTCTCTCCATACGGGAACATTTCACATGGACTAGTAGGGTATGAGCCTATTTTCATGGCTACTCGCATAGTCGTTTCTCCATTCCACAGAGTGCTCGGCATATTAATGTATCCGTTTATGTTTCCTGATCCATTTCCATAGGCTACAAACTCACCTGCATCCAAGTAATCTCCATCCATATTGAAATCTATCCAAATCATCCAATAAGCATGATATACATTGTTCGGGAATCCAGGTGTTAAGCTCACGAATAAGTTAGAATTTGGACTTATCGTTGCACACTGATCAGTATAATCACCATATCCACCATCATCCCAAGATGTATTATTTAAGTTGCCAAATTGAACATTTTCTATCCAACTGTTACTTGAATTATTACCTCCAGAGTTACAATCACTCTGAACTACCGTTAAGTCAAATGAACATGTTGTCCAATTACCACAATCATCACTAGCCTCATAGCTAATAGTCGTTGTAGTACCAGTATTAAAAACTGAGCCACTTGGAGGTCCAGCTATTTGTGTTACATTAACACATCCAGGAATCTCCATAATGTATTCAAGAGATGAAGTGCTATACTGGTCATTCCAAGTACCATCACTTAACATTTCCACATAATCTTGATTACCATTATAGTTATTAGGCTGACCAGGATACCAATTGGTATAAGTTACTGGTTCGTTATTACACCATTGGAAAACTCCTTCTGTTGATGCGTCAGATAAGCCGATATAAGCAGACTGAATAGTTAGAATGTTAGCTAAGAATGAATTCTCACTTGCATCATTAATCGCTGCTAAATAACCACCATTCGCTGTACAAACGTCCTTCGCCGATTCCCAAGTTGCTGGCGCGGACGAACAATAATAGTAATGGCCATTATGTTCACCCATGTAGATAAAGCCTGGTATGTAATCTCCTCCAGAGCAATTAGCACAACAAGAAGTTGCTTCAGGTGTTTGCCAAGTTACGGTCATACCGTTGTTATTCGGGCAACTAATAGTCACGTCTTCTGGACAATTTATATTGATAGAAGGATCCACACAAACTTCGAAAGAACATGTTTGTACTGGACTACATCCATCATCTGCTTTGTAAGTGATCGTAGTACATCCTTCATAGAAGAATGATCCAGGATTTGGTCCTCCGATTTGAGTTACGTGATCACAAGGTATTTCCATGATATATTCCAAGATAGTAGAAGTATATTGGTCATTCCACGTACCATCACTTAGCATTTCTACATAGTCTTGAGCACCGTTGTAATTGTTAGGTTGACCAGGATACCAATTAGTATATCCTAGATCTTCATTACAAACCCATTCAAACTGACCCTCTACATTAGAATCATGTAGTCCAATGTAAGCTGATTGTATAGTAAGGATGTTTGCTAAGAAAGCATTTTCTCCTTCAGAACCAATACACGCTAAATGTCCACCATTTGCTTCACAAACGCTTTGAGCGGTTGGCCAGCTTGCAGGTGATGTAGAGCAGTAATATTGATGACCGTTGTAAGTTCCCATATACATAAATCCAGGGATTACTCCACCACCACAATCATTACATCCGCTTTCAAATACTGGTTCATCCCATGTTACATAAGATCCACCACCTGGTCCACATTCTACATGAATATCATCTTGACATTCAAAGGTTGTTGGTGTACCACCTACAGTTACTGTAAACTGACAAGTAGTAACATTTCCACAGCCATCTTCTGCAGTATAAGTAACTGGAGTTGTACCTACTGGGAATGAAGCACCATTTACATGACTTGAAGTAAAGCTCACTAAATCGCATTCGTCAGTAGCACTAGGTGCAGGCCATGTTACAGGAGTTGATGAACTAGCTACAGTAATATCTGCAGGACATTCCCAAATCTCAGGAGCTGCTGAATCACCAAGCGTAATCAACTGTGTACAAGTACTTACTAAATCATAGTTGTCAGGATCTGTTGCAGTCCATGTTCTAATAATTTCTTTAGCTCCAGAACAAGGTCCTGTAGAAACTATCATATCATTAAATTCCAGTATTGGAGGCCAACAATCATCGCTAGAAGGTGTGGCTACTGCATATCCAGTTACATTAGGTCCATAACCCGTTGTTGTACATAAATAAGCATTTGCTGGACAAGAAATGTTAGGTGGATTTGTACATCCTATGGTTGTACATTCTAACACTACATTAAAGCTGCAAATAGATTCATTTCCACAAGCATCAGTTCCAGTATAAGTCACAGTAGTTGTACCTACTGAGAATAAATCACCTGACGAATAATTGCTAGATAATGTCACATAAGAGCAATTATCTGTAAACATTGGAGCGACCCAAGAAATTTCCTTTGTGCAATCAGCACTTCCAGTACTCATGTATATATCGGCTGGACAATCCCAAACTACAGGAGCCTCTTCATCGATTAATGTAATCGTTTGAGTGCAACTTGCAGTTAAACTTGGGTTGTCTGAGTCGGTTGCTGTCCAAGTTCTTTCAACTACTTTAGCACCTACACATGGACCTGTACTAATAATGGTATCAACATAGCTGACAGTTGGATAACCACAATCAGTTGATCCCGATGTAGCACTTGCTTGACCTGCAATTGAAGGTCCATAGGCAACACCTGTACATAAAGTTATATCGCTAGGACAAACAATGTTTGGTGGATCTACACAACCAGGATCTGCATTACAGTTAATTGTAATGGTAAATGAACAAGTTTCTACATTGTCACAATCGTCAATGGCTGTATAAGTTACAGTTGTAGTTCCTTGGCTAAATATCCCACCATTTACATAATCAGAACCAAAAGATGCCAACCCACAATTGTCACTTGCTGATGCCTCAGCCCATGGAACTGAAATTTCACACCAGTCACCACCATCAATGGTAATATCGTGAGGACAATTAGAAATTATTGGCGCAACTTCATCTTCTAAACTTATCATCTGAGTACAACTTGCCACTAAATTGGCGTCATCAGGATCTGTTGCAAACCATGTTCTTTCCACAAGGTGAGCACTTCCACATCCTTCAGTGGATAAAGTCACATCTGTGTATGTTATAATTGGTGTACTACAATTTTGATCAAAGGCTTCAGCGGTAGTATAACCCGTTTGACTTGGATCTATACTTCCATCTGGACAAACCGTTATGTCAGCGGCACAATCAGTAATAACTGGTGGCATAGAACAAATGCCTGAATTCAGACAAGTTGCCGTTACCGTAAAGCTATATGAACTTGTATTTCCGCAATTATCCGTAGCGTTTAATGTTACTTGAGTATCTCCTAAATCAAATTCATCACCAGAATTATGTGAACTAGTTGTTGATGCTATACCACAATTATCACTGTATGTAGGTGTTGGCCATGTTGCAATAACTGGACAATCTACACCACTTACTGTTATATCTCCCGGTCCAACAATAGTTGGAGCTTGAGTATCTTCTAAAGTTATAAAATGGAAACAAGAACCATAAAGATTTGAGTCGTTAGGGTCTGTTGCTGTCCACGTTCTTTTTATATGAACTTGTCCTGCACATGGACCTGTTGATATTTCATTGTCATTATAACTAATTATAGGATCGTCGCACCCGTCTACACTTGAACTAGTTGCATAGCCGGTATTTGAAGGATCCAAGCTGTCATTAGGACAACCATTATAGTTAGTTGGACACGTTAATGTCGGTGGAGTATCACAATTACAAGTAACCGTAACATTAAACGAATGGGTACTTTGATTACCACAATTATCAGTCGCTGTATAGATTACAGTTGTAGTTCCTTCATTGAAAGAAGTTCCTGATGCATGACTTGAAGTAACAGTGTTTACCGCACAATCATCATCGACAACTGGCTCAACCCAATTTACGATCGCTGAACAAGATTGTCCATCAGCTTCCATATAAATGTCAGTAGGTGCAGTCCAATAATTTGGAGCTTTTATATCTCTAAGTTTAATAATTTGTTTACATGTGGTCGATAGACCGAATTCAGTGTCAGTTACCTTCCACAATCTTCTAATTTTAATAGCTCCGGCACAAGGACCCTGAGTTAAAATTTTATCTGTGTAACTAATCGTTAAAGGACCACATCCTGTTCCAGAAACGATGGTTGGATAGCCTGTTCTCTCTGGGTCTGTAGATGTACCTGGACACCCAACAAACATTGGAGGACAATTTAGTAAAGGCGGATTATCGCATGAGCAAATCACTGATACAATAAAAGAATACGTTTTTGTATTACCGCAATTATCGGTTGCCGTGTAGCTTACTGTCGTATTACCACTTCCAAACAAATCACCTGGTTGATGAGTAGAAACAACATTGGCCAAACCACAATTATCATAAGCGTTAGGAGGAGTCCAGCTTACAGGAACCTCACAGTCATATCCACTACCATTTACGGTAATATTTCCAGGCACCTGTCCGAACCATGGATCTTGATAATCTTCTAATTTTATCATTTGCTTACAAGTAGCGGATAGCGCAGAATTATTTGGATCAGTTGCAGTCCACATTCTTCGTATAACTTGGGCTCCATCACATGGACCTTCCGTTAAAATTTCATCTGTAAAAGTAATTATTGGGTCTGCACAACCAGAACCTGTTAATACCGATGGGTATCCTGTAACAGAAGGATTAATATCGGTACCTGGACATGCTTTATGCTTAGGCGCACAACTAATGACTGGTGCCTCTTGACACTGGCAATCTATGCTTACCACAAAACTACAAGTTGCTGTATTCCCGCATGCATCATAGGCCGTATAGATCACTTCCGTGTCACCTTCTAAAAATACATCGCCAGAATCATAATTTGAATTCACATTATCAAGTTGGCAATTATCACTCGCAATAGGTGTTGCCCAGTTAGCAATCGAACTACAACTAGCACCACCACCGATAATGGTCATGTCAGCTGGGCAGCTAGAAAAGCTTGGGTTAGCAGTGTCCTTTATATCAATTGACTGAATGCAAGATGATGTTAAACTTGCATCATTAGGATCAGTAGCCGTCCATGTTCGTTGGTATTTTGCTTGACCATCACAAGGTCCAGAAGACAGTAGAAAGTCTGTAAAAGTGATAATTGGCGCATCACAATCCATACCTGTTATTACTTCAGGCTCACCTGCTAAACTAGGGCCATATGCATTCCCAGGGCAAGTAACAAATGGATCGGGACATGTTATCGTAGGAGCTGAACCACAACTGCATTCTACAGTAATAGTAAAAGAAACTTCCGTCTCAAGTCCACAAGCATCTGTGGCTGTGTATATCACTTGAGTGACTCCTTGTCCAAAAGTATCTCCTGAATTGTGGTTTGATACAACGCTTGCTAATTCACAATTATCTGAAGCGGTCGGTGGGGTCCAGTTAACTGCAATTAAGCAGCCATCTGCTGGTTCTGCATTAACAGTTATATCTGAAGGAACATCCACCAATGCCGGTGATGTCTCATCATCAATCGTTATGTTTTGAACACATGTAGAGAATAAGTCACTATTATCAGGGTCAGTAGCTGTCCAAGTTCTTACGATAAGTTTGGCATCAGAACAGTTTCCTAAAGGCAATCCTTGAATATCATCGGTACTTGTTAGTATTGGATCATCACAATCATCTGTTCCAGGCTCCGCTGTTGCAGGTCCAATATCATTTGGAAAAAATGAATCGCCTACACAAATGGTTAAATCAGCTGGACAAGTGACAATGGGAGGCTCTGTACAGCAACTACCTGTAACTGTAACAGTGAAGCTACAAACGTCAAAAAGATCACATGCATCTAAAGCCATGTAATCTACTTGAGTAACTCCTTCTTCGAATTCATCACCAGGGTAGTGAGATTGTAAAACACTTACAATACCACAATTATCAGTTGCCTCTGGATCAGACCAAGTTGCTGTATAATCGCAACCATTTAAGGAAAGATCAATAACAATATCGTCAGGACACCAGCTGTAATCAGGTGCATCTGTATCTTCTAAGAATATAGTTTGGGTACAGGTAGCAATTAACCACGGACTTGCATCATTTGGATATTCAGCGGTCCAAGTTCTCTTTACTACCATATTACATGGTGAGTTTTGTAAAAATTGATCTGAATAAGTTACAATGGGGTCAGGACAATCGACAGAACCAGGTTCTGCAGTTGACCATCCAGTAACATCTGGGTCAAGTCCATCAGAAGGACAACCAAAGTAGACTGGAGCACAATCCATAATAGGAGCAATATAGCAACCCGTTGGGGCACTATTTAAATCATTTTCTTCATTAATAGCATTATGGCTTCCAGTGGCAAAGAGTTGACTGAAAGCTAAAATACATACACATGAAATACCTATACATCTTTGTAAAAAAGAGTTCATAGCCATAAGTTTTAATTAAGTATTATCTTCATTTAATAATCGAGGGCGCTAGTATTCTCAGATAGGTCAGTTACATTAATTCGGATAAGTAAAAGTGCTGTTCAGACACTTTTTACATACTTAATACGAATCAAAGTCAAAAAGCGCTTCTTTGTGATTCTTTAAAAGATTGTTAAAATTTGGAGAACAAAAAGGATAGTAGGACAGCATTGGAAAACAAAAGGAAAAAGAGCTTGCTAAAATGGCTAACATTTTTTCTCCTTTTAAGTATCATAAATGCCTGCACAGAAGAAAAATCCAATAAGCTAGTTTTTAAATACAACCAAATTAACCCTATTACTTCCCTAGACCCCGCTTTTGCAAAGTCACAAAACAATATCTGGGCTTGCCATCACATATATAATACCTTACTCAGATTTGATGATTCACTTCGTGTTGTGAATGATTTAGCAAAATCATACTCAATAAGTGATGACGGCTTAGCTTATACTTTTATATTAAATACCAATGTTGTTTTTCATGAAGATCCATGTTTTGGTGAATTAAAACAACGAACATTAGTGGCTGAAGATGTGGTTTATAGTCTGAAGCGATTAACGGATCCCAGTATCCAGTCTCCTGGTAGCTGGTTATTAAAAGACAAAGTCAAAGAAGGTGGTCTGAAAGCACTAAATGATAGTACAGTGCTTATAAAACTTAATCAAAGATTTGCTCCATTCCTTTCTTTGTTAGCCAATAAATATTGTTCGATTATCCCGCATGAGGCTGTTGATTATTACCAAAAAGATTTCCGTAAAAACCCAGTTGGTACCGGACCCATGAAGCTGAAAAAATGGCTTGAAAATGAAGCTATGTTTTTGACTAAAAATGAGCAATACTTCCGAGAGACAGTACATGTTGATGCTGTCAAAGTAAGCTTTATGACCGATCGAAAGATGGCATATTTAGAGTTGCTTAATGGAAATTTAGATTTAGTTTCTGGGATTGAATCATCCTTTTTACATAAACTTTTAAATGCAGATGGGAGTCTACAAGATGAAAATAAATCAATAATAAACTTTGTAAAATCTCCTTTCCTAAATACCGAATATATAGGTATTAATTGCCACTCCGAAAATGCAAACCCTTGGTTAAGTAACAAACAATTTAGACAAGCACTGAATTATGCTGTCGATAAATCGTTAATGCTAGAAGTATTGAGAAACAACATTGGAAAACACGCAACTGAAGGTTTTATCCCAGCCGGTTTACCACCTCATAAGGAAGAAGCAAAAGGATATGTTTATTCTTTGCCAAAAGCAAAAGCACTGCTAGAAACTATTAATTTCCCCGCATATGATCAACAAAAGGGATTAGTAATAAATACCAATGCTGATTATCTTGATTTGGTCACTTTTGTCGCTAAGCAATGGGAGAATGCAGGTATCAAAGTAAGGATTGAAGTCTTTGAATCTGCACTTTTAAGAGAGGGCATGCGTTCAGGAAAGTTGGATTTATTTAGAGCATCTTGGATCGCTGATTATCCGGATGCCGAAAATTTTCTATGTCTGTTTTATGGGCCAAACCCAGCTCCACCAAACTACACTAGATTCGATAATGCTAACATTGATTTGTTGTATAACCAAGCCGTCACGGAGACTGATCCAATAAAAAGAATGAACTTATATCGTGAGATGGAAGCAATTATTATCGAAGAAGCTCCGATGGTTTTTCTATTTTACGATCAATCATCCTTGTTTACATCTAAACGGGTAAAAAAGATACACACGAATGCATTGAATCTATTAGAAATAGAGGGATTACAACTGAATCTTAATTAAGATTCGATTGCTTTTATACCTGGTAGACTTTTGCCTTCTAAGAATTCTAAAAGAGCACCTCCACCAGTAGAAATAAAACCTATTTTATCGGCAACCCCAGAAGCATTTACTGCAGCTACCGAATCACCTCCTCCCACTAAACTAAAACCATCATTGGATGCAATTGATTTCGCAATCTCCATAGTTCCTTTTGCAAAATTGGACATTTCAAAAACACCTAAAGGACCATTCCAAATAATGGTTCCAGCTTGTCTTATAGAAGCTTTAATATCGGCTATTGCTTGAGGTCCTATGTCTAATCCCATCCATCCTTCATCGATTTCACCACTTGGGCTTATCTTAAAATTCGCCGTATTTGAAAAGTCATCAGCTATAATGGAGTCTTTAGGTAGCAATAAATTAACTCCATATTCTTTGGCTCTTTCTATGAGGTCTCTAGCTAAATTTACATAGTCATCTTCACAAAGTGATCGTCCTATTTCACCTTCCATTGCCTTAAAAAAGGTGTATGACATTCCACCTCCTATGACTATGGTATCCGCAAAATCCATAAACCGCTCGATCAATTTAATCTTATCACTAACCTTAGCACCACCAAATATGGCTACACAAGGTCTTGCTGGGTTTTTCATGACCTTTTTTGCATTAGCTATTTCTTCTTCCATTAATAATCCAAAAGATTTATTTTCTGGTTCAAAGAAATTAGCAACTATACTTGTAGACGCATGAGCTCTATGGGCTGCTCCAAATGCATCATTTACATAGGCATCACCGTGTTTAGCTAATTTGGCTGCAAAGTCTAAATCTCCATTTTTTTCTTCCGGATAGAATCTGGTGTTTTCAAGCAAGACAACTTGCCCTGGCTCTAAATTAGCGGTAATGCTTATCGCTTTTTCTCCTATACAATCTTCACAAAATAGGACCTCTCTACCGAGTGATTTAGCTAGATAAGGAACTACGTGTATTAAGCTATACTTTTCGGTATCTATGCTACCATCATCTTTCTTTTTCTTCAAAGGTCTCCCAAAGTGAGCCATTAGAATAATAGATGCACCATCACTTAATAATTGCCTAAGGGTAGGCAAGGTTCTGTCTATTCTTGTGGTGTCGGTTATTTCAAACGCAGCATTGAGCGGAACATTAAAATCCACACGACACAAGACTCGTTTCCCTTGAATATTTGAAAGCATGTTTTCTATTATTACATCATAGCTGTCATATCAGCCATTCTTGCTGAATAACCAGCCTCGTTATCATACCACGCCACTACTTTTAAAAATCTTCCTTCCACATTAGTAAGCATAGAATCAAATATGCATGAATGCGTATTTGTCACTATATCTGAAGAGACAATAGGTGCAGTTTCATATTGTAAGACATTCGAATGAGCTTCAGAAAATCGTTTGAAAGCAGCATTTACAGATTCAATGCTTACATCACTTTCCATCATCACATTTAATTCAACCAGTGAGCCAGTAATTACTGGAACTCTCATAGCCATTGAAAATAACTTTCCAGCCACTTCTGGAATAACTTTCCCAACGGCTGTAGCAGCTCCTGTGGTTGTTGGTACTATATTATAAGCGGCAGCTCTTGCTCTTCTTAAATCGCTGTGCGATCCATCTTGGATTCTTTGGTCAGCTGTATAGGCATGTGTTGTGGTCATAGATCCCTGTGCAATCCCAAAATTATCCTGTAAGACTTTCATCATTGGGGCAAGACAGTTAGTTGTGCAAGATGCATTGGATACAAATAAATCTTCTGAGGTAAGCAAGTCATCGTTAACCCCTAATACAATGGTTTTTGTACTTCCATCTTTTGAAGGAGCAGACAATAGGACTTTTTTTGCACCAGCTTCGATGTGTTTATTCATGGCGTCTTTAGTTCTAAAGATTCCTGTGCATTCCAACACAACATCGATATTGTTTTCTTTCCAAGGTAACTTTAATGGATCGCGCTCCGCAGTTGCAATGATGGTATTTCCATTTACATATAGATGATGATCATCGGCGGTCACCTCGTGTTCAAATTTACCATGAGCACTGTCATAATTAGCTAAATGTGCTAACATAGAGTTAGGTGATAAATCATTAATGGCCACAATTTCTACATTGTTTCTGCGCACTAAATTTCTGAAGGTTAATCTTCCTATTCTTCCAAAGCCGTTAATGGCAACTCTTGTTTTTCCCATAGGTATATAATGTTTATATCAATGTTGTTTAAAGCTAGATTCAACTAGTTATTAAAATTTACGCAAATGTATAATTCCTATGATAGTGAACAAAGTTTATAGATAGCTTTATAAGAGAAATGTTTGGTAAGGTGGATGGTTTATGATGGATATTTGGACTTAATTTCTTATTTCTCATTCGAGTAGCTAAGGGCAAACCAAGCATTAAATCAAGGCTTGCTATCAGATTTAGCATATTACAGCTGAGTTTACTAATTTATTTTAATGAAATTTCACCATATGATAACAAGTATGTATATGTAGCATATTAGTAACCAATATTATATCCATGGACACACCATAGAGTTCAAAATATGTTAAAATATCTTTCTGATAAGTAGGGGGTAACACCTAGTTCCGTTGTCTTTAGAGTATTATTATCAATATGGATAATTAAAAAATAATTCAATTAGGGTATTGAATTTACGCTTCGAAAAAAGTTTTGAAGTTTTTTTTAAAGACCAATGAATTTAAAGATAAATTCAGGGCGTTACAGTGTTGAGAGACTGGCTTGTTTGCAAGCAGTCTCTTTTTTTTTTGCACTACATTGATCTAATCAGTAAACTCTGTTTTAATACCTAATTTGATAGGCTAGGGTAAAACCACTAAAAGAAGAAGACATTACTTGATTTTGCTCGTAGTAAGGACGGATGCTTAGGTCTTCAGAAATATCAAAATCCATTAAGTGACGGTCTACAAATGCATCTATTACGGTGATGAAATGAAAAACTCCAAAACCAAACCATACATACTCTGATGTCTGCCTAGCATCATCTCTGAGACTTCTTGCGGAGGTGGTATTCTGGGCTCGATCTGGATCAGGTGTGCCTCCTTGCAAAAGGTGGATGTAATAGTCTTGAGCATCCTGAAATTCCGCATTAAAATATATTCCGGCCCATATGGCTCCAGCTTCTGCAGCCAAAACGATGGGTACTTTCCAATATTTTCGATTATAAAACTGTCCACCGGAGGGGATAACTAAACTGTATAGCGCAGCACGACCAGGTTTACCTTTAAACATATAAAGCAGTCCAATATCTTCTTTTTTGGCTTGAGCACTATCAAGTTCTACTATTGCTTCGTCAGTACTTAAACTATCTACTTGCGCTATGGATAGCTGGAGAAAAGAAAAAATAAATGGAAGAAGTAAGCAATATCGCATAATAAGCAAACGAAAAATTATTCAAAATATTCGATGATGTCACTTAGCATATCATCGGAGTTAAATTGGATTTGAATGCTGCCCTTTCCCTGATGATTTCGATTAATACGCACCTTAGTACCTAATTGTTCAGAAACCTTGGTTTCTAAATGTCTTATCTGCACACTCAAGGCATCATTTTTAATGGCTGCTTTAGGTTTTGGGCTAGATGGATCAGCTTTTAACTCTTTTACTAGTGCTTCAGCTGCTCTTACTGATAAGCCTTGACTTAGAATCTGATTAAATATACTATTGCGGCGACTGGGTTCTTCTACGCTCAACAAGGCTTTAGCATGACCCATGGAAATACTTTTCGTCTTTAATGCTTGCTGCATTTCAGGTGACAACTTTAGGATTCTCAGGAAGTTGGTTACGGTGCTTCTCTTTTTACCTACACGATCAGCAAGTTCTTCTTGCGAGTATCTGAGTTCATCGATAAGTCGCTTATAACTAATCGCAACTTCCATCGGATTAAGATCAGATCGTTGTATGTTTTCGATTAAGGCAAGCTCCAAAACTGCCTCGTCTTCAATGGATCTGATGTAACAAGGCATCGTCTTTAAACCAGCCAGTTTGCTAGCACGAAATCTTCGCTCTCCGGCGATAATCTGAAACTTTTTTTCTGATAGTTTTCTAACGGTAATAGGTTGGATTAAGCCGTTTACTTTAATAGATTGTACGAGCTCCAGTAGTTCTTCTTGATTAAACTCAGTCCTTGGTTGGAAAGGATTTGCTTCAATGTATTTTATAAGAATATCTGAAACTGAAGCACTTGACACTGCAGGAGAAGTTTCTTCCTGCACCGGTTTTTTGTCAATGTTGCTTATCAAAGCTCTCAAGCCCTTACCTAGTTCATCTTTCTTGTTCTTTGCCATGCTTTGATTATTTATTTTGCTTCAAAAATTCGTCTGCTAAATTTAAATAATTTTGAGCTCCCTTGCTTTTTACATCATAGATTATAACAGGCTGACCTACACTAGGCGCTTCACCAATCTTTGAGTTTCGATGAATCACGGTCTTAAATATGTTATCGGATAACTCATCTTTGACAGTTTCCATAACCATATTTGCCATCCTTAACCTTGAATCATACATCGACAATAAAATCCCCTCTATACTCAACTGAGGATTTAGTGCATTGCTTACTAGGTCAATGGTGTTTTTTAGTTTCCCCAAACCTTCAAGTGAAAAGACTTCACACTGAACAGGGATTATTACTGAATCAGCTGCAGTGAGTGCATTGATCGTAATTAAACCCAAAGAAGGTAAACAGTCTATGATAATATAATCATATTGATCTTTAATCTTATCAATGGATGCTTTTAAGATATATTCTCTTCTAAGTCGATTAACTAATTCTATTTCGGCGCCCACTAAATCAATCGAAGAGGGTACAAGATCTAAGCCCTCTATTTCTGTAGATATGATCACTTCTGACAATGGAGTTTCGTTAATCAAGGCATCATAAATGGAAACTTCCTGAACTCCTTTCATACCTACTCCTGAACTTGCATTAGCTTGAGGATCTGCGTCTATTAATAAAACTTTCTGATCCAGGATAGCAAGTGCCGCAGACAAATTAATGGCTGTGGTAGTTTTTCCGACTCCTCCTTTTTGATTCGCTATTGCGACAACTTTACCCATATTAAATACTTAGTGTTTCCCCAACGGCGGGCAAAAGTAGCTGTAAGTTTTTACTCTTAAAAGCTTCTAGGGCTTTTAATCTATCCATCTTGATAATGTCAAAGGTATCATAATGACAACCAATGATTTTTTTACACTCCACAAATTCCGCAGCTAATACAGCATCTTCATAGCCCATGGTGAAATTATCTCCTAGTGGGAAAATAGAAAAACTTAGCGGAGGACAGGTCATCGGAATAAGTTTCATGTCTAGTGTGAGGGCAGTATCTCCTGAGAAATAAAAGCAATCGGTTTCATTCCAAATCACAAATCCACCAGGATTGCCTGCATAACTTCCATCTCCAAAAGAACTGCTATGTATGGAGTTAACATATTTTACCGTGCCAAAATCAAACGAAAATTTTCCCCCATGATTCAAGTGATGAACCTTATATTTTTTTTCAGCAAAATAACTTGCAATTTCATAGTTCGAAATCACGACACATGCTGGGTTATTTTTTAAAATTTGCTCAGCATCTCGGATATGATCCATATGTCCATGCGATAGCATCAAATAATCAGCTTTGATTTCATCAATATTTATAGCCGGATCGTTAATAAATGGATCAAAGACTAAACTTTTACCTCCAAAATTGATTATAAAAGACGAATGGCCTAAGTATCTAACATCCATGAAGTATATTTTTAAGAATGCAAAGGTATATTTTTGATAAGGGATACACTCAAGATTAATTTAATTTTAATAGCTAAATGTATGATCAGTATAATTTCAGGAACAAACAGAGTCGAATCTAATTCTTCAAAAATTGCCAAACACTATCATAAAGTGGCTTTGGAAATGAATGCAGACGCAAAGTATTTTAGCATGGAAGCATTAAATGGAGCTACTATTAATGCCGAAATGTATAATCCTGAAAAACAAGATCCTTTAGTTAAAAAACTGCAAGAGGAGGCTTTCTTTCCAGCTGATAAATTAATCGTTATTGTTCCTGAATACAACGGTGGTGTGTCAGGTATATTTAAGTGGTTTGTGGACGCTATTTCTATAAGAGAAAAGGACAGAAATTTTAGAGGTAAAAAAGTTTGTCTAGTAGGCGTTGCGAGTGGACGAGCAGGAAACTTAAGAGGACTTGATTATCTAAGCTCTTGTCTACAGTATCTAGGAATGACCGTTTTTAGCAATAAACTACCATTATCACAAATCGGCCATGTTATCAAAGAAGATGGATCCATTGACGACTTTACTCAGCAAGTAATAAGAAAGCAAATAGAAGGTTTTATAAACTTCTAACTTTTCTTGAAATTCATAATGGTTTGTTCGATAATATCGCAACAAGTATGTAGTTGTTCCTCTGTGATAACTAAAGGTGGTGCAAAACGGATAATATTACCGTGAGTTGGTTTTGCGAGTAAACCGTTATCTCTTAAGGCCAGACAAATATCCCATCCAGTACTACTTTCCTCCGTGTCATTAATAACAATAGCGTTTAGTAAACCTTTTCCTCTAACTAAAACAGCCAGATCAGACTTATCGACCAATACTTGCATACGTTCTCTGAAAATCTGACCTAAATGCTCGGCTTTCTCAGCCAAATTTTCATCTCTAACTACTTCCAAAGCAGCCATGGCAACTTTACAAGCTAATGGATTTCCACCAAAGGTTGAGCCATGTTCACCTGGCTTGATACTTAACATTATTTCGTCTCTTGCAAGTACAGCTGAAACAGGTAAAACTCCACCAGACAAAGCCTTGCCAAGAATTAAAATATCAGGTTTAAATCCTTCGTGATCACAACAAAGTAACTTACCTGTTCTTGCGATTCCAGTTTGAACTTCGTCAGCTATAAATAAAACATTCTTTGACTTACAGAGTTCGTAAGCTTTTCTCAAATATCCTTCATCCGGAACAACAACTCCTGCTTCACCTTGTATAGGTTCTACCATAAAGCCTGCAACATTTGGATCTTCAAGCGCTTTTTCAAGTTCGGCCAAATCATTATAAGGTATGTTGCTAAATCCTGGCATATAAGGTCCGAAACCTTTATAAGAACTAGGATCTACTGAAGTTGAAATAGCAGCCAAAGTTCTTCCCCAAAAGTTTCCATCTGCAAAAATTATTTTTGCTTTATTTTCTTCTACGCCCTTCACGGTGTAAGCCCACTTTCGACACAACTTTACAGCTGTTTCTCCTCCTTCAACACCTGTATTCATGGGTAAAACTTTGTCGTAACCAAAGTACTCAGCCATGAATTTTTCATAAATCCCTAAAACATCATTGTAAAATGCCCGAGAAGTAAGTGTTAAGTCCTTTGCCTGATCGGTTAGAGCTTCTATGATTCTAGGATGACAATGTCCTTGGTTAACTGCTGAATAAGCACTTAAAAAGTCATAATAATGTTTACCTTCCACATCCCATAAATCCACACCTTTTCCTTTAGCCAGTACCACAGGTAAGGGATGATAATTATGAGCTCCATACTTATCTTCTATCTGCATTAAGGTTTGTGAGTTATGAGTTGTAGTATCCATTAATTTATTTTTTTATTGACACAAATGTAAGCATCTAATTTTACAAATGAAGCTTAGTTTTTAAGCTTATTATATATCGCGTCGATTTGTAGAATCAGTGATTTATTTTCAGAATTATCAATGATAAAATCTGCAAATGGTTCCTTTTTTTCATCAGACCACTGATTATTCATTCTTTCAAGTATGGCTTCTTCAGACCAGTTGTTTCTTTTTTTTATTCGGGCTATTTTTTTGTCCAATGTTGCTTTTACTAATATGATCTTATCAAAGTGTTTATAAATTCCTTCTTCAATTAAAATAGCGGATTCTTCAAGCACTATGGGACTTGTTTGGTTTAATGTCCACCATTCAAAATCTTGTTTAACAGCTGGATGTACGAGCTTATTTAATGCTTCAAGTAAACTGCGATCGTTGAATACTTTTTTTGAAATGTAGTCTCTATTTAAATTTCCATCAGCTAGATAAGCCGAATCACCCAAGAGGCTTTTAATCTGACCCACTAAATTTTGATCATTAATCATCAGTTGTTTAGCCTCAGTATCAGCATAATAGCATGGTATGCTATATATTTCAAACAGCTTACAAACCAATGATTTGCCAGAGCCTATGCCACCAGTTACACCTATTTTTATACTGTTTTTCAATAAGGTTTCTTTGTGCTCAAGATAGCATTTCGTCCGCATAAATTCAAGCTTCGAAAATAAATTAGACTAATTACCAACCATGTCCATTCTTAATTCAGTCTTCTAAATACAATCCAAAAGTAATTCATATGATTCGAGTCCTAAGCGCCATTCTTTTGTTAGCGATGATTGTTACAGCTAGTTGCATGAAATCAAATATAAATGCTTGTGAGGATAATAGTTTCACTCATAATTTCATAACGAGCACAACTAATGATTCAGGCGAATTTATCGAAGTAGATTTCGAAATATGTATACTTAATCAATATGCTCACCAACAGCTCGAAGGCATAGACTCCAATGTAGGCTTATTCTATAGAGAAGACAATGTAGGTACAATCAATTATGACATGGGTTTTTTAGCCGGGGAATATGTACAAGAAGATACTCCCGGAGCAATAGAGGATAATGCAGTTGACACAAACTTTCGTTACCTCAAATCAGATAGTTCTTTGATTATAACATTTCCTGAGCTTAGTGCTAATTTTTATTTAGATGATTTGACTTTCGAATCGGATGTGCTTTCCATGATGAGAACCGTAGATATAAAGTAATTTCTAAGGAATATTTTAAGTATTTCTAATAATTAAAAACAAGTACATATCTTGCGATTGAATAACTAATCTATGTTAATCACTTGCGAATTAAGTCTTTATCCACTCCAAAAAGAATACGAGAGCATCATCATTGACTGCATAAAATTCCTAAAGCAGGATGATAATTTAAGCGTATTTACACATGCAATGTCCACCTACATCAAAGGAGAGTCAGCAGATGTCTTTAAACGTGTGGCAGATCTCTATGAATTGGAGTTTATGAAAAAAAGTACACAAAGCTTAGTTATTAAGGTAATCAATAGAAATCTCCCAGTTGAGGAAGGATATTTAGCATTTTAAAAAATTGAAATAGGCCATGACAATATTTGAGAAGATCGGAAGCATTGGTAAAATTACATTGAACAGACCTGAAGTTTACCATAGTGTAAATAACCAGATGGCGAAAGAATTGCACAATCATCTTGATCGGTGTAAAGATGATGATATAAGGGTAGTCTACTTAACGGCAAATGGTAAAGCATTTTGCGCTGGCCAGGATTTAAAAGAAACGATGGGAGGTAACATTGTCGAAATAATTGGCGACGCTGTTGAGAATAACTACAATCCTTTGGTGAGGAGAATTCATGAGTTAGAGAAGCCTGTTGTTTGCGCAGTAAATGGGATGGCTGTGGGAGCAGGAGCTAATTTAGCCTTAGCTTGTGATCTTGTAGTAGCTAAAGAATCGTCTGTTTTTATTCAAGCATTCTCGAAAATTGGATTAATTCCTGATACAGGAGGTACCTTTATTCTACCTAGATTAGTTGGTTTTAAGCGTGCTCTAGGTTTAGCCATGCTTGCAGATAAAGTAGATGGTAAAGAAGCGGAACGAATGGGTATGATCTACAAAGCCTTTTCCGATGAAACCTTTGAGGAAGAATCTTGGAAATTAGCTGAGCGCCTAGCCACTATGCCTACTAAAGCATTAGCCTTAACCAAACAAGCTTTCAATGCCAGCTTAACCAATGATATCAACGCTCAATTAGCTGTGGAAAAAGACCTCCAAATTAAGGCTGGTCAGACGGAAGACTTTGCTGAAGGAGTAATGGCTTTCATACAAAAAAGAAAACCTGACTTTAAAGGTAAATAAACAGAAACTCAATTCGAATTAGATATGTCAGATAATGCACAAACGCTGGGTTACGTACAAACGAAAATAGAAAAGGCCATTGCGACCATAGAGTTTTATCATCCCCAACACAATTCATTGCCAAGTAGCCTATTATCCTTATTGGCGGAAGCCATTAGGGAGGCAGGAAGTAATAATGAGGTCAAGCTTATTATACTTAAGAGTGGTGGTGATCGTACTTTCTGTGCAGGCGCTAGTTTTGATGAAATGATCCAGATAGAAAATTTTGATACAGGAAAAGCTTTCTTTATGGGTTTTGCCAATGTCATTAATACTTGTAGAAAATGCCCTAAATTTATTATTGGACGAGTACAAGGAAAAACAGTTGGAGGTGGTGTAGGATTAGCTGCGGCTGTGGATTACTGCATGGCTACTAAGTATGCTTCTGTGAAATTGAGTGAGCTAGCTGTAGGTATAGGTCCCTTTGTAGTTGGTCCTGCTGTTGAGCGGAAGTTGGGATTGTCTACTATGTCTCATATGGCAATTAATGCGACTGAATGGCAAACAGCTCAGTGGGCTAAAGAGAAAGGACTCTTTACAGAAGTTTTCAGAACGGTTGAAGAATTGGATGTATATCTTAATCAGTTTGCAGAAAACTTGACCAATAAAAACATGGAGGCCATGCGATTACTTAAAAAAGTATTTTGGGAAGGTTGTGAAAATTGGGACCAACTGTTAGAGGATCGAGCTGAAATGAGTGGCCAACTTATTCTCTCCGAAGACGCAAAAAAAGCCATAGATTCTTTTAAGCAAAAGGCATGATTTATTCGTTCGAAGGTCACATACCAGTAGTTCACGAGTCATCCTTTGTCCATCCACAGGCTTCTGTTACAGGAAATGTAATCATTGGACAAAACGTATATGTAGGTCCTGGCGCAGCCATAAGAGGAGACTGGGGAGAAATTATCATTGAAGACGGTTGTAATATTCAAGAAAACTGTACAATTCATATGTTTCCAGGAACGACTGTTCTCCTAGAACATTCGTCTCACATCGGTCATGGTGCCATTATCCATGGAGCCACCATAAAATCCAACAGCCTTATAGGAATGAATGCTGTCATTATGGATCGGGTGGTTATCGGAAAGGAAAGCATCATTGGGGCGCTTACTTTTGTAAAAGCCGATACTGAAATTCCCCCTAGAAGTCTAGTGGTAGGTAATCCTGCTAAAATAGTCAAAGAAGTATCCGATGAAATGATTGCATGGAAAACCAAGGGGACTGAACTTTACCAGGCATTACCATTTCTTTGTCATTCCACGCTAGAAGCATGCGAACCTCTCAGAGAATTACCAGAAAATCGCCCTGAACAGAAAGTGTATTTTAAAACTTGGAATGAGAATAAATAAAGGCTAGTTAAAGCTAACTATGTCATCCAAGTTTACTTTTAATTTACCACATTGCTCTGGTGGAGCTGAATAATCTGCTTCTACTTTATACCCATAGAAAGCCTTCAAAATTTGTCTCATTTGATCTTTAGAAAGCTTGGCAGTAGTCTCATCGAAATTCATTTCTGCATAAGTAACGGCTCCCGCATTATTTACACAAAAATCTACAACAATTTTCTTTCCCTTCTGGCCAGTAAAATTCACTTTCAAAAGCTCCTTAATGTTCCGGTGGATTACTCTTCTTCCAAATACTCCATTTCCTGAACCATCGTATTTTCCTTTATCAATGCCACCAGTTCCGACACCACTATCACCATCATTTCCTTCTTTATCTGCACCCATACCATCTCCTTTTTCACCTTTTCCTGAACCACTTCCGTCTTGGTTTGATGGAGGAGCGTCTTTCTTTCCTGTCTTTGGAGCAGTGCTCTTTTTACCGGCTTTGGGTTTTGGTGTAGGTACTTCAATGGTTTCTGGCACCTCTTCAAAATCAGCATCCGGACTAGGATCTTCAATTTCTATATCTTCTACCTCAATATCAATATCTGCAGCAGGTACTTCAGCTTCTTCTACAACAGTCTCCGACTCAAGAATCGGTGGAGTAGGAGGCTTAGGTGTAGGTATATCTATTTTAGGTTTTTTAACCTCGATTTCTTCAATTTTCTTGTCCTCTATTTTAGCAACAGGTTCTTCCTTTTTTTTCTGAGCCCCTTCCTTCTCTTTGGCCTTATTACTATTTGAACTTGGAGCAGGAACAAACTCAATGGGCTCTTCGAAATTCACCTTTACGTGAAATTGCCTTGCTTGCGCTTTTTCTGGTTCATAGGGACATCCCCAAAGAAAAGCTAGTAAAACTAGTAGACTGTGAAAGACAAGAGAAATTCTTTTGGCTTTCTTTTTATTTGGTTGAGGTGTTTGATTTGTATCGCTCATAGTTCAAAATTAAATCCTTACTACAACATAATGCATTTTTAGCACATTAAATTGTTAAATATGTGTAAAACTCTGTTGCTAAGTAGTTAAATCAGGAGCTTTTGAGACATCTGGAACATCCTGCCCAAACCATTTAACGATAAAGAATAAAAGGACACCACAAACAGCCAAAAGCAATAAACTAATGAACCAACCTCCTCCTAAAAGAATAGCTAAGCTTATGCCTATTAAACTCACAACACCTACAGTAAGCGCATAAGGTAACTGTGTCCTAACGTGATCTAAATGGTTACAGTCGGTCGCTAAACTACTAAGAATGGTTGTGTCAGAAATAGGGCTACAATGATCACCTAAAACGCTCGCTCCCAATACCGTTGAAATTACGCATAATATTATCTCCATGCTTAGCTCAGTCTCTAATCCACTCGCCATACAAACGGCATAAGCGGTTGGAATAGCAATAGGATACAAAATAGCCATAGTGCTCCAAGAGGAGCCAGTACTAAAAGAAATGAATGCCGCCAGGATGAATATTATAGCGGGCAATAAATAGGGATTGAGATGTTCGCCTAATGCATTACTTAAATAATCAGCGGTATGCAAATGTTGGGTTGTTGCCGCTAAAGCCCAAGCTAAGACAAGGATAATAATAGCCGGCAACATAGTTTTAAATCCTGTTACCATCCAATGCATACTATCCATTAATTTCATAGTCCCGCTTGCAAGTGTAATCACCAGTGCTATAACCACTCCAGAAAAAGAAGCCCATATGAGAGCCGCATACGAATCTCCAGAACCTATTACATTTCCTAATTTAGTAAAGAAGCCATCATCCATTGCTGACCAGACAGAACCCCAAGTATAAAAATCCATACCCAATCCCTCGGCAAGACTACTAAAACCTGTCGAGAATAGACCTAAGATAGTGGCATTGATCACTACTAAAATAGGGACAGCAGCATGCCACCAAATGTGTTTTGAACCTTTAACAGGACTTAAATCTTCCATATCAGGTTCATCTTCCTCTTGGGTTCTAGCTGGAGAAACCTGTCCAGTCAATCTGGCTCTTTTTTCAGCCTTTATCATTGGGCCAAAGTCTTTCTTTTGGAATATGATAAATAAAATAAAAGCTAAGGTCAGAAAAGGGTAGAAGCTGTATTTTAATGAACTCAAAAATAGAGAATAAGGAGTCTGCCCTTTTAAAATTTCGACGGTAGCACTTGCATCACCAATATAGCCAAGCTCAGCGCCAATCCAGGTGGTAATAAATGCAACAGCCGCTACTGGAGCTGCTGTACTATCCACTATGTAAGCAAGCTTTTCTCTACTGATGCTAAATTTATCCGTAGCTGAGCGCATAGTATTACCAACTATAAGTGTATTCGCATAATCATCAAAGAAAATCAGTAGACCCAAGATCCAAGTAATACATTGCGTACTTACGGGATCCTTTGCATACTTGGACATCTTTTGTACGATACCATACATTCCACCATTTTTAGATATGATGGCAACCATTCCTCCTATAAGCAGCGAAAATAGTATGATAGACAGGTGTCCACTATCTGATAAGGCTTTTACTACATATGTATCTACTGACTTTAATAAGGATTTAAGGTAAAATGTCAAGCTCCCCCAATGCATACCACCGATAATGAAGACACCACTAAAAATGCCTATGAATAGAGATAAAATAACTTCTTTAAATAGCAGTGCAAGTACAATGGCAACTAAGGGTGGTATAAGTGATAACCATAGGGGAATTCGTTTTAAAACTTGAGTGCCTGTTGAAGTATCACTCTGGTGATATAAGACCTGTTGTTTTCCAGATTTAATAAATAGAAGTCCATTTTGAGAAGCTGGTAATAAGCCTTGACCATTAACAATCTGGATTGTTTTTTCTTCACCATTTAGTGAAATATCTAAGACCCCATTCTGCTTATTACCGACGTTTAAATAAATACTTTCGTTATTTAATTGCAAGCCAAGTTCATTTAACTGTACCTTTGCTGTGTCAGATGGATTTGTTGGTAAATTAGTTAACGAATCCTGTTGTCCAATGACTAGCAGCGGTAGAAATAACGAAAAAATTAAAAGATAATGTTTCATTCAAGTAGGCTTTTAAATCTCAGTTCTCAGCAAATTAATAATAATTATTCGTTCAGAAGTCTTTTATTAGGTTTGAGCCTATATTGCTTTTCGACTACTATCATATTTGCTCAGGCGTATGAAGCCATATCATTTCCTGTAACACAAAATGGAAACGAACTAAATTACCCTTTTACTGGAGGTATGGATAGTCCTCAGGTTGTCTCATTGGATCTTGATTTGGATGGTGTTCAAGATTTATTAGTTTTCGATCGTCACGGTGCCGTTTTTATTCCCTTTTTATTTGATGTGTTAACTGATTCCTACAAGTATGCTCCTGAGTACAAGGCCATCTTTCCTGGAATTGTCAATTTTGTGCTGAAGGCCGATTATAATCAAGATGGTATTGATGATTTATTTGGTCATTCCGCCATTCATAGTGCAGGTTTTAGAGTTTATGAAGGACGGATTGAAAATGGGAACTTAGTCTATGAAGAATTAACGCTCAATAATTTGGAAGGTGAGTTTAATAATATATACTCACAGTATTTTAATGTTAGAGCCCCACTAGCTATTCCTATCACAGATGTGCCAGCCATATTAGATTACGAAAACGACGGTGATGTTGATGTAGTTACCTTTGATCCTATTGGTTCAAATGTAGAGTTGCATTTAAATATGGATGTCGAAAACGGAAATCCCTCTAATACTTTTGAAATGAAGCGAGTTGAGGCATGTTGGGGTGGGATTGTTGAGTCTGGATTAAATGCAAATTTAATTCTTTCCGAGGTAGCTGGAGACTGTGCCAGGGATGGAGAAGATAGACATGCCGGGTCTACTTTGTTAACGCTAGATTTTGAAAATGATGGTGACCATGATTTATTAATCGGTGATTTATCTAGTAATAATATGGCTGCTGTTTTTAACAACAAACAAGGATCTGAAGATTGGTTTGATAAAATAGATACTTTTTTTCCTAGTTATGATATTCCCATAAATCTGCCCGTATTTGCGGCAAGTTTTTTATATGATACAAACAGGGATGGAAAAGAAGATTTACTAGTCGCACCGAACAACACCTTCAATTCGGAGAATACAGATAATCTGCATCTCTATACAAATGTTGCGGATGAAGGTTTTGAGTTTAGTTATGAAACCAATAAATTTTTAGTTGATGGACACTTGGATTTTGGTTCTTTTTCAAGCCCTGAATTTGTAGATGTAAATCAAGATGGCTTATTTGATTTGGTGGTTTCAACTAAAGGGCGGCTAAGTAATAATAGTTATACTCCCAAATTACTTTACTATAAAAATGTTGGTTCATTGACATCTCCGGCTTTTGTCTTAGATAATGATGATTATTTAAATTTTAGTCAGTTTGCACAAACAGGAATTCAGCCTTCTATTGGTTTTGGAGATTTAGACGGCGATGATGATATTGATTTATTAGTGGCCTTTAATAATGGTCGATTATTTTATTATGAAAATTTAGCTGGGCCTTGGGAGACATTTAATTTTGCTTCACCTATTTATCCATTTATGGATATACAGGCTGGGACAAATGTTAAACCAGAAATTTATGATCTTAACAATGACGGTTTAGGAGATATTATCATTGGAGAACAAAATGGGACAGATATTGATGGACAATTGGGCTCGTTTACCTATTATCAGAATGAAGGTACAGTAGGAGAACCATTATTTTTTCCGGACCATTTAGATGGATCTAACACCCCCTTTTTAGGCGATGTATTTATTAATGAAAATACAAGATCATCTAGTGCGCCTATATTTGTATCATCTGAAAATCAATTGTATTTATTTTCTGGAAGTGAACTAGGAGGCATTAGACAATGGCTGATTCCAGAAGGTGAGGAGTTCGGGACTTATGAGCTAATATCAGAAGATTTAGGAGAAATTAAGGAAGGTAGACGAACAGATATTGATATGGAAGATATTGATAATGATGGTTTTTATGAAATTATAATTGGTGGACCAAGGGGAGGTTTGGCTTTATTTAAAACAGATCTCAAAAGTAATGTAATGGTAGATAATACCGTGGAATTAATTGATGATGAAATAGTCATTCTACCTAACCCAGCATTGAACCAACTAAATATTAGCTATAACGGGACTAAACAAATCGAAAAGATTAGCATTATTTCTATGGATGGGAAATTGGTGCAAGTACCAAACGATGCCATAAATGATACGATTGATATTGAATACTTATCAAGTGGGATTTATTACATCCAGGTAATTATCGCTGGCGAAAGCCATGCACTCAAGTTTATGAAAATGTAGTTACCTGGCACCAAATAATAAGCTACCTATCCTAACCATGTTAGATCCTTCTTCGATAGCTAATTGGTAATCTTGAGACATACCCATTGATTTTATAGTAAATGTTTTTTGATCAATGTTGTCCCACTCTTGAAGCTCTTTAAATAGAATATTAAGTTGTCTAAACTCATCCCTGACCACTTTGGTATTGTCGGTAAAACTTGCCATCCCCATTAAACCTTTAATTTGCACATTGGGAAAAGATCCACTCAAGTATTTCTCAAGTATTTCTCTGACCTCCTCAGCAGCTAAACCGGCTTTAGTAGTTTCACTAGCAATTTTTAATTGCAATAGGATGGATATAACGCGTTGATTCTTTAATGCTTCTTTTTGGATTTCATTGAGCAGTTTGAGTGAATCTACTGAATGTATAAGATTAATGAAGGGAGCAATATATTTAACCTTATTCCGCTGAAGATTTCCAATCATGTGCCATTCTATATCCTTGGGCAATATTTCGTTTTTCTCCACCAGCTCCTGGACTCTATTCTCTCCAAAAATACGATGACCTAGCTCATACTTTTCTTTTATAGCTTCAATAGGTTTGGTCTTAGAAACTGCAACTAAAACTACATTTCGGGTCTGGCAGAAATCATTAATTTTCTGATACATTCAAGAGAATTTACCTTCTACATTTCGGGATTTTTGAAGCACAGCTGTTTTCATTTCTTCTTGATAGTTCTGTAAATAGTCAGCAAGTGCATCATCATTTGTTGCTAAGATTCTACAAGCTAAAATCCCAGCATTTTTCGAACCATTTAATGCAACAGTAGCCACGGGGATACCATTCGGCATTTGAAGGATAGATAAAATTGAATCCCAGCCATCAATAGAATTAGAAGACTTGACAGGTACCCCTATGACGGGTAAGTTGGTAATTGATGCAACCATCCCCGGAAGATGAGCGGCTCCTCCAGCTCCTGCGATAATCACTTTTAAACCGCGGTCACTTGCAGACTGAGCATACTCCACCATTCTCAATGGCGTGCGATGAGCAGAAACCACTTTGATTTCGAAGCTGACAGAAGCTGCCTTTAGAAAATCGGCTGCAGCTTGCATCACTGGCAAATCACTATCTGAACCCATTATAATTCCGACTTGAGGATTATTCATAACATTTAACTTTTATACCAGATTTAACTTGTTTTATTTTCTCACTGATCTCTTCCATATCTGAACCTACAATATTTACATGACCCATCTTACGGTTGGGTTTGGTCAGTTGTTTTCCATAAATGTGTGGATGTACTCCTTCGATTTTTGCAATATTTTCAAGACCCTCATAAAAGGGCTTACCCGTGTATCCTAACTCACCTATTAAATTAACCATGGCACCTTTTGATTTTAGTTTGGTACTACCTAAGGGTAAATCAAAGAGAATTCTAAAGTGCTGCTCAAACTGAGAGCAAATCGTACTATCAATCGTATGGTGACCAGAATTATGTGTTCTTGGTGCCATTTCATTGACAAGCACTTCATTTTCAGTGCTTAAAAATAATTCTACTGCTAGAATGCCGACAATTTCAAGTGACTCGGCAATGGATTTTGCAATGGCTGTACACTTGCTTCTAGTTGATTCATTAATATCCGCCGGAGAAAATAGGTAATCAACCAAGTTAGCTTTAGGATCAAAAACCATTTCGACAACATCATAAACAACTATTTCACCGTGCAGATTTCTGCATATTATAACGGATAACTCTTTTGCAATATCAACTAAATCCTCGATTACAGAGGGTGTATCCATTAGCTGAGGGAGATCTTCTATCGAATTAATAACTTGAACTCCTTTACCATCATATCCTCCGGTGCGGGCTTTTTGGACAAACGGAAGACTGATTTTATTTTGTTCAATGTCATGCAAAATAGAAGCCTTTCCATCATATAAACTAAAGGAGCTGCTTGGAATGTTTTTTTCTTTGTAGAAGGTTTTCTGTACGCCTTTGTCCTTTATAAGTTCGATCACCCTAGATTGAGGATACACTTTCTTTCCAAGCTTTTCGAGCTCGCTAAGAGCTTCTGTATTTACATTCTCAATTTCGATGGAAATAACATCTAAATCCTTACCAAAAGAAAGGACATCATCATAATTATTGAATGATCCTTGGACAAAGTTTGATGAGATTTGCGCTGCGGGAAAATCATCTTGGGCATCTAAAAAGTATAATTCTTGACCAAACCTAGATGCTGATTGGCTCAACATTCTGCCTAACTGTCCAGCGCCAAGAATACCTACCTTAATATTTGACTTCATCCGCCAAAAATACAGCAGTTTAAATTGTGTTTATAAGTTTGTCTTGCTTTTTATTTTAATGAATTATTTTCGAGCACTAATTAGTGATTTGTAAACCAAAGCTTGGAATTATGTATGATTTAATAATTAAAAACGCAACCATTGTCAACGAAGGGAAAGAATTTGTAGCTGATCTAGCCATTAACAATGGACGAATAGACAAAATACAATCAGTCATAAGTGATTCAAGTAAAGTTGAAGTGGATGGCACGGGTAAACATCTATTGCCAGGAGTTATTGATGATCAGGTACATTTCAGAGATCCAGGTTTTCCCCACAAAGGTTCTATTGCTACAGAGTCTTTAGCAGCTGTAGCTGGAGGGGTCACCACCTTTATGGAGATGCCGAACACAAATCCACAAACCACTAATTTTGATGAACTAGCTAAAAAGTTTGAAAAAGCGGACAAAGTCTCGCCCGCGAATTTTTCATTTTTCTTCGGTGCTACGAACGATAACTTAGAGTTAGTTAAGCAAGTTGACTCTGCTAATGTTTGTGGGATAAAAATATTCATGGGTTCGAGTACGGGTAACATGTTAGTTGATAACCAAAAAGTACTTGAACAGATTTTTAAGCATTCACCAACGTTAATAGCTACCCATTGCGAAGATGAAGCCACGATTAGAAACAACGCTGCAGAATTTAGGGAAAAGTACGGTGATAGTTTAAATGCCACTCATCACCCCCAAATCAGAAATGTGGATGGTTGTTATATTTCTTCTTCCAAAGCTATAGAATTAGCCAGAGCCACTGATGCTAGGTTACATATTTTACATATTTCTACAGCTAAGGAGACTGCATTATTTGGAAATGACAAACCATTAATCGAAAAAAGAATAACAGCAGAAGCATGTGTCCATCATATGTACTTTAATGATTCCTATTATCCAACCAAGGGGAATTTGGTAAAATGTAATCCTGCGATCAAAACCGAACAAGATAGGAAAGCTATATTTCAAGCATTACTGGATGATAGAATTGATATAATAGCCACTGATCATGCTCCACACAGCTGGGACGAGAAGTCAAAGCATTATTCGCAGGCACCCTCTGGCTTGCCTTTAGTACAACATTCGTTGAATATAATGATGAATTTTGTTGAAAAACGGGAGATAAGCCTAACGGATGTGGTGCGGAAAATGTCCCATGCTCCCGCAGATTGTTTTAGGATAAATGAGCGAGGGTATATCAGAGAAGGTTATTATGCAGACTTAGTACTTGTTGACTTAAAAGCAAGCCAAGTGATACATAAAAATCAATTAAAATACCATTGTGGATGGAGTCCTCTAGAGGGTGAAAAACTGGCTGGGAAAGTGCAAAAAACTTGGGTAAACGGAGTACTTGTTTTTGATGATTCTTTAGCCATTAATTTCACACCAGCTGGAATGCCCATTACGTTTAATTCTACTAGATAATGCGCTGATAATCTGTTTATTTACAAATATCAATTTTATATATTAATAAAAAAGCCCTATAAGTTTCGCTTTTAGTTTTCAATGTAGTAATTTTAACGTTTTAGATTTACACTTTAGACAAGTTTGTTTTTTGAACGAAATATTCGGACTTGTTTAATGGATATTAGAACCAAAACTTAATCTCATGTATCGATTCCTTAGTTGGTCGATGGTAGCTTTTTTATTTACTACCGGATGTATTCTTTTTAGTTTAGACCAATCTTCAATTGCACAAGACCCACCCAAAGGGGAATGTGAAACAAATGGACATTCAAAAACTTGCAGTCATGCACTCAATTTTTTGGAGCCATTGAATCAAAGTATAAGTCAATACATTACTCATCATCATCCACATGCCACACGGAAAGTGCCTGGTGCTCCTGAACTTTGTTTTGGGCCTGGTACGACTGATAAGTACATAAAAGAAGTATACGAACAAAATTATGATCTATACAATAGTATCGGATTAGGTGAGGATGAAAAAAGCCCTAATGCCGTAGATATTTGGACTAATACAGCTACAGATGGTGCAGTTGCCCAAGGAGATCCCATGACACTAACTTGGAGTTATGTTCCTGATGGAACAGTAATTCAAAATGATTGTTTTGGTGCAGATGGTACAGACACAAGTGATCTAATTGCTTTTTTCAATGGAATTTTTGGAGGTCCAAGTACACCCGGAGATTTAACAACCACTGGCTGGCACAGTATTTTTGTTGATATGTTCGATGATTGGTCTTCAAAAACAGCTTTAACCTTTGTTTACGAACCAAATGATGATGGTGTTTCTGGTCCCACTCCTTATTGTACAAGTGCAAATCCGGGAGTAATTGGTACAAGAGGTGATTTCAGAATAGGGGGAGAATTAATTGATGGGAATAGTGGAATTTTAGCATGTAATTATTTTCCAGACAATGGTGATATGATTATTGACACGGGAGATAATTTCTATGGAAATAATCCTGGAGTTGGAACATACAACGTTCTTGCGCACGAAATAGGACATGGGCTAGGTTTTGCACACACTTGTCCTGTAGACAATACAAAATTAATGGAGCCCTTCGTAAATTTTGCTTTCTCAGGTCCTCAAGAGGATGACTTCCTAGCTGCCAATAGAAATTATGGAGATAAAAACGAACATAACGATGCAACTGGTACAGCAACAGCACTAGGTGCTATTGCGGATGGCGGTGAATCATGCGATGAATGTATTAGTATAGATGATGAAACTGAAGAGGATTTTTATTCATTTTCTATTCCTGTAACAGGTAATATCACAGTGACTCTAACACCTATAGGAACGACCTATCTATGTGGAGATCAAAATGGCGACGGAAGTTGTCAAGCAGGAGTGAGTTTTGATGCAAGTGCTACAAGGAATCTTGATGTTGATTTACTAGATAGTGGTGGAGCAGTTGTTGCGAGTGCCACTGGTATGGCTGCAGGAGAAGTGGATATGGTCGTAAGTTGTCAAGATGCCGGAGATTATTTTTTGAGAGTTCAGTCCGAAGATGGAGCCGTAAATGAATTTGCGCAGATGTATGATGTTTGTGCTTCTTTTGTGGCAAAGATTATAGCTTGTGAAGCCCCAACTGATCCAGCATGTGCAGCACCAACAGCGTCAACAATTGATGTTTCTTGGACAGCACCTGGCACGGCACCCGCTGGATATACAGTACAAGCTTCATGCGATGGAGGTGCCAAATGGGAAACTATTCAAATGGCAGGCATGGAACACCCATGGATTAATGAAATACATTACAGTGATGACGGTGGAGATGAGCATGAAGCTGTAGAAATAGCAGGACCGGCAGGCATGGATTTAAGTTGTTACTCCATTGTAAGATATAACGGAAATAATGGTGCTGCTGGAGGCAGTGGTGCTGTTACTTATGGGACAGATGTTCTAACTGAAACATGCCTTACAGATGATGGCAGTGGGTTTGGATTTTGGACTATAGAATATCCTGCTAATGGTTTGCAAAATGGAGCTAGAGATGGTGTCGCACTTGTTTACAACGGAGGTGGAGCAACGGATTGTGATTGTCCAGGTGCCGAATTAGTTGTTGAATACCTTTCATACGAAGGTCAGATAGTTGTCACTGCTGACGGTCCAGCTGCAGGTATGTCTTCTGTAGACATAGGCGTAGCTGAAGGAAATGGTGAGCCTAATGATGTTTCTTTACAATTAACGGGATGTGGATCAAAAGCATCTGATTTTACTTGGACTGGTCCTAGTCTGGCATCCACTAATTTTACGGGTGCAGCTGGTCAATTTGATGGTGCGCTTAATGCAGGACAAAATTTATATTTAGTAGACGGAGCACTGAACACAGCCACCGCGATTAATCTTGATGCTTGCACTGAATATACATTTAGAGTGCTCTCAAGCTGTTGCGGAGATGCTTCAGACTGGGTCGAGGTTGCTGAAACTTGCACAACTTTGGCACCTACAATAACTCCAGAAAATGCTACAGAAGATATTTGTGATGGAGATGCTTTAGGAACAGTACTTGCAGATTGGCAATCGGATGTGGCGGATATAGATGTATGCTTAGACTTTATATTTTCAACAATTCCAGACGGAGATGCTGGTTTCCCAACTGCTGATTTATCAGCAATTACAGGAACTCATTCAGGTGCAGATCCATGTGTAGAAGAAGAACAAATAGCGTATGCTTACCAAGTATGCGATCCTGATAAAACCCCAGGAAGTGGTGATGAGAGTTATCAATTAGCTGGGACTTACACATTGACAGTGTATCCTGAAGTCCAAGCACCATCAGAAGCAATTGTAGATTGTGTAAACACATTGACTGCTCAATGCAGTGATGTTTTAGGAGCTGCGTCCAATCCAACAGGTGGAGCAAGCATTGCCAACTACACTGCTGGTGTTTATACAGCCATGCCTGGTGATTTAGCAGGAACTATTGATATAACGGTAACGAGCGGAATAGCTGGAAGTACATGTACGGGTACTTTTACCATTACGACACCGCCTTGTCCAGTGATTCCTGATTGTCCAGTTTTAATGCCATTTACTGATACTTATAGTATTTGTGAAGGTTCAGATTTCGATATTGTTTTAGGTGGATTGGATGCGGATGATATGAATACCTTGACAAATGGAGGTCCATTCGGGATTAACTTTGTATACTTCGCTGGAGCAGCTGCACCTGCAGATGCTTATGTTGGTGGGACAAGTTTAGGAATAGTACCCAATAGTGGTTTAACTATGGGTGACACTGAAGCAGTATTGCCTGGTGTTGGTTCAGCCCTTGCTGCAGGAACCTATCAAATTTGTGCTATTCTTGATCCAGTACCAGATGATGCAGATTGTGACCCATTTGTATGTACGACACTGTTTGTCAGCTTACTAGACAATGTAGTTGCTACTCAGGAATGTACAGCTGCTGATGAATATGAATTAGAAGTTTGTTTTACAGCCATCAATCCTGGAGCATCTGATATGTTTACAGTAGAAGTTGCTGGTGTTGTTTATGGTCCATTTAGTTATTCTGCAAATACAGGTATGGCTATGGATGAATATTGTGTTACGATTCCAGGTTTTGATCCAACAGATTTAGAAACAGGTATTGATGTTGTCGTGATTGATTCGGATATGACTGATACGCCGGTTGGCTCGGCTGCAGCAGATTGTCAAGAATTTGATGACTGTCTAATGATTAATGCTTTTGGTCAAGGAGATTCTGGCTCAGAAGACTGGATTGAGTTAATAGTTACAGGTTCTGGTAACCTTAACTTAGATGGATGGATCGTCGATGATAATAATAATGATGTTTCTGGTGTAGGAAATGCTGATGGCTTCTTAATCTTTGATTCTACAAATGATCCAAGTTGTGCAATGTTAGCCAGTGTTCCTCCCGGGACCTTAATTGTAGTATACAATGAGAGCGATCCATATGCACCAATACCTGCGGATAATCTGGACCCTTCCGATTGTCTTTTAGTATTGCCAGGAAATAGTATCTGTTTCGATGGCGCAAGTAATAATGACTATACTGCCCCTGTATCTTCTGCTCCAAATTGGAATTCGGTTGCCTTTAGAAACGGTGGGGATGCCCCGACAGTCGCAACTCCAGCTGGAGATATAAAACACCAATTATATTATGGGGATATTTCAGCAGCTGAAGTTTTAGGAGGCGCTGCCTCTGTTGATTTACCAGCTGTTGGTTCTGGAAATCAAGCAGGTTATGGCTGTGGTGATTTTTTCGATGAAGCAAATTATACAGTTGGTGCAACTGGAGGTATTCCAGGTGCAGCAAATAATGCTGATAATCAAATGATGATAACCGCATTTAAAGACGCAACTATGTGTTTAGATGCAGCGGAATATGCTCTAGGTAATTGCGTATTAACTATGTCTGAAGCACCAAGTGGAGATAATGAAATGTGTATGGCGATGGGCATGTATGATGAAACAGCCTGTTTTATTTGTCCTACCATTGGAAGTCTAACAGACCCTGACGACATATGTGAAGGTGAAACCTTTGATTTATTAGCCTCAGGTTTGGCTAATTTTGGAATGACTGAAAATACCGAGGCTGATTTTGGTCTTGATTTCGTCTACTTTATGGGTAACGCTGCTCCTGCAGATCCTTACACAGGAGGTACTTCATTAGGTGCAGTTGCTTATGGTGCACTAACGGGCGCTGATCCAAATCAAATGGCGATGTTAACAGCAGTTGGTGGCGCTTTAGCCCCAGGCGATTATCAAATTTGTGTTATTCTAGATCCTGTTCCAACTTCCGATATGGACTGTACACCTTCTATATGTGTTGGGATAACAGTTAATCCTTTACCAGAAACTCCGGTCATCGATGATGTTGAAGTATGTGATGGTGAAGATGCAACTATCGTCATTTGTGAAGATCCAGGGATGGATCTACCTGTATTAATAACATTTGATACAGATGGCGAAGGAGTTGCCGGTGTATGCTCAGGCGCAGGCGTTGGTACTTGTGCTGTTAATGTTCCGGGTGCTAACTGGACAATAACAGGAGATGCCTCTGGTCTGGTTGCTACCAGTGATTATTTTATGACAACAGGAGGTGTTTTAGAAGCACAAGACACCGATACAGAATTGTGTTTTGAAACTTCTGTATTTAATATAAACTGTTTTGGAAATGTTGGTTTCTCGGTTGATATTTCTGAAACGGGAGATCACGAATTGGCAGACTACGTAGATGTAACCTATTTAATAGATGGTGTGCCAACATTAATTACCGATTGGATGGGATTAGGTACTGCAACACACACTTTAGTTGGAGATATCCCAGATGATTTAGATTTTATGTCGACCAATGTTTCGGCTGGTGGATTAAGTGGTTCCACTTTCCAATTACAAATTTGTGTCTTGAATGGTGCGGGATCTGAGAACTTTATCATTGATAATGTTTCGATTACTGGTTCACTTATAGGATATAATGTATACGATGATGCGGCACTTGGTGCAGGAGATTTGGTAGCTGGAAATGTGTTAGAGTACACTCCAACTACTACAACAGGTACAAGTCCAGAGACATTTTATATAACATGTGTTGATCCTTTAACAGGATGTGAAAGTGCAGCTGACGAAGTTGTTGTTACCATAAACGAAGAACCTGTTTGCATGGCTTCAGCTGACGATGTTTGTGAAGGTGAAGATATTAATTTGATGGAAACTGGAGGTGATGCAACTATGTGGTCTTGGACTGGTCCAGGGATGTTTACAAGCACACTGCAAAACCCAGTCGTAAGCCCTGGAGTTGCCGGTACATATACTGTCACTGTTACAGATGCTAATGGTTGTACTAGTGAGTGTGATGTTACTGTTGCAGTTAATCCATTGCCAGCAGTAATGGTTTCAAATGATGGTCCTGCCTGTGATGATACAGATATTACATTAATGGAAACTGGAGGTGATGCAACCATGTGGTCTTGGAGTGGTCCAGGGATGTTTACAAGCACTTTGCAAAACCCAGTATTAAGTCCACCGGTTGCCGGCACTTATACTGTCACTGTAACAGATGCTAATGGTTGTACAAATGAGGCCTCAACAGAGGTAGTTGTTTTCGATTGTACTTTTGAGGTAACAAATAATTTTGATATTGATGATCCATGTACATGTAATGGAGATCAAGGGCCAAACAATGGTCCTGGAGACGGAACCTTTAATGAAACAGTAACTATTTCTGGACCTGCTGACTTTATGCTCAGAGTTGCTTCAGAAACTTTTGGAACAACTGATTTAGCGTTACCAGCGATGTTAGTCCAGGTAAGTCCAGGCGTCTATGAAATTAATTTCAATCACGATGATAGAGGTGGATACAACATTCCAAAATTTGAATTTTCATTTGATGGAGGTTTGACTTGGTTATGTGCGGAAGATGATATGGGTGAAGTACTAACTATTAGTAATGTTTGTGCTTATCCAATCTTAGCGTTAGATCTGAATGATGTATGTTCTGATGCAGATGATATAATCCTTGCTGACATCATAGATTTTGATAATTCAGTCATTAACCCAAGTCCAATATTCACTCCGGGTGCTGGTGCAGGCTCAATGTTTACAGTTGGAGGTGTTCCAGCCACAATTCTTGATATAGATGTTTTAGGACCTGGAAGTTACATGGTTGTTGGCACTTATACAGGTACTGGAGGTACTGGTGATAATGGGACACCAGCAAACCCTGCCATCCCAGCTAATATGGGTGATTGCCCAATAGTTGTTGATGCAACTTTCTTAATCAATCCAGCTCCGGAAATTACAGAGCAACTAAGTTCTGCATTTGGTTGTGCTGGCGATGATGCTGTGTTTACCATTTGTGCAACAGTAGGTGCAAGTGACGGATTAACACCTAATCCTTCTCCACTAACCTTCGAACTACAAGAAAATAGCATAGGAACGTGGAGTACCATAGCCATTAATACAGATGATCTGGGCGGAGTAATAGATACAGAAGTATGTGCAGAATTTACGGTACCAATGTCTGGAGCCAATATGAACTGTAACCGATATAGAGTAATTGTAGCAGCTGACAATACACCTGATCCTGATTGTGAAGTGCTAAGTGATGAAGCATTCTTGTTTGTGCATGAAGGCGGTTCATTAACTTGTAATGATCACATAAATATCAGTGTAGATAGCCTATGTATGGCAGATTATAGTGCAGGTAATTTTGTAGAAGCAGAGACTGTTGATTTATGTGGTCAGTATGTAACTGGTTATGTAGATAGTTTTTATACGGTGACGATCATGGATGAGTTTGGAAATCCACTTACGGATGGAACATTGATGAAGCCACAATTAGGTAAAACCTTGACTTATGAAGT
>JAHDEC010000063.1 GCA_020629035.1 Saprospiraceae bacterium
TGATTTAAATTAAAAATTCACATATTTTTAAAACAAATCATAAAGTATGAAACAACTACTTATAATTACGGCGCTTTTTACTAATCTAGTTCTTTCTGCTCAAGTAAAAGATATTTGTAGACCTTGATGAATTACCTTATTTAGAGGCTTGTGCTAATGAGGAAGATCCTTATGCTTGCACACTAGAAGAGATCAAGCAATTTTTGGAGTCAAGCATTAGCTATCCCACGATGGCATTAAATGCAGGCTTAGAAGGAGAGTGCGTTGCTCAATTCTATATCAGACCTTCAGGCCGAATGAGTGATGTCGAAATTAAAAATAAAATTGGAAGAGGCTGTTCTACTGCAGCTTTCAAAGGTTTAGAAAAAATGAGGCTTTCGGGCATGAAATGGGTTCCAGGTATAATAAATAAACAGGAAGTACCCATTCTATTTACCTTACCTATAGTCTTCTCTATAAACGATAAACCGACTGATGAACGAAACTATAAATTATCCGTTGGAGATAAAATGCCAAATTTTGAGTTACCTAATACTGATGGGATTCGGGCAAAACTATATGATAATCTAGGGAAGGTTACTTTTATCTATTTCGAAGATAGATCCACTGCTTATACTGATGCCTCAGTAGAAAATCGTAGATATTTAAAAGAAATATATAAAAATAATCATCAGGTAGGCTTTGATGTTTGTCATGTCAATTTTTTTAGATTTACCCACAGAGAATTTACCTTGGACCCAATCGGTAACTATAATCAAGCAAAAAGAAGGTGGAAAAGACAAATGAAGTTTGAGGAGATACCTTGGACGTTTAATGTGCACGAAGCAGTAAATCACACAGAAATAGTTTGTGAGAACCTTGCCTCCGATATCAATAATACGGGTGTGATAGTCGATGAAGATGGAGTCGTCAAACACATCATTAATGAAATCGGTATGGTGCCTATACTGTTAGAAGAAGTGCTAAACGATGTCGAAAGAGCAGCTGAAACTGATCATCATACATTGACTATCTACATTAATGGACAGTAAGCAAGAAGATAACACATTCCTTGTAATAGGAATGTGTTAGTTATTTTACCCAAAATATTTTAATAATATTTAGTAAGCTCTAACCCGTACACGTTCTAGTTGATAGAATTCTGCAAAAGAAATCATACGCTTTCTTTCCTCATCCCAAAGTTTATTAGCAACCAGTTTAAAACTATCCCAAAGCGTAACTACATTGGCAAATTTGGAAAGAATGGGATTTTCCTTGACACATTGTTCCAAGTTGTAATTTGGAATTAATGAACTTAGGTGATGTACATGATGAAAACCAATATTACCTGTTAGCCACTGTAAAACCTTTGGTAGTTTATAATACGATGCTCCTCTTATGGAAGCTAATAAAAAGTTCCAATTTTTTCTCCATCTCATATATCCTTCTTCATGCTGATGTTGAACATAAAAGAACCAAAAGGCGATGATAAAAAAAGTAAATACTATAAATAACTGTATACCAAAAAACTTTAACCAACCTACTAGCCAGCCTAGTAATAAATATAAACCTAGCATAAGGCAATTATTCAGCAGTTGGAATCGGCCTATTTTTTTCCAATTCTTCATTCGAATGGTCGGAATACGGTTTGATACGGTAAAATAATAGAGTGGGGCAATAACAAATAATACAAAAGGATGTCTAAAAACTCTGTATTTAAACCTTCCCCATTTAGACCTTTTTCTAAACTCTTCTACTGTTATAAAGTTTATGTCTCCGATATCTCGTTCTTCTAATTGACCACTATGACCATGATGATGGTTATGCACTTTTGCCCAATATTTAAAAGGAAGTGTACTAAACAAACTACAACACCACCCAACAGCATTATTCCATCGTTTAGATCCTAGAAAAGATTGATGACCACAATCATGCTGAATTATAAAAATCCTAACTAGAAAAAAGGCATTAATTAGTCCGAGAAAAAATGTGAGAAGGATAGAATAATTCCAGGCAAAATACATAAGAATCCATAAGCCTATATATGGCAAAAATGTATTTGCTAATTGAATTATTGCTTTAATAGAATTGGGTCGTTGATACTTACTAATGATTTCTTTCCAATTTTTGAGTTTTTCAAGAATTTCTTGGTCAACTCTACTTAAGGTTTCTTGACTCATTCTGCGTAGTTTAAAGCATGACAATAGTAGCACAAAATTGTGAAAAGGGGTAATATTTTAAGTAAAATTAACATGCAAAAAATTAAAAAGTCGATAGCTATCATCCTAGAGGTCAATATTTTAACTGTGAGTATAGTTTTAAACTGATCAAGTCATTGATCCATATTCCAAACTTCGAATGTTTCCAGATTAACAATTACAATAAAAGAAAACATTCAATATGAAAAGGCCAGTCTTGCGACTGGCCCTCTTTCAGAAATAACCATCTTACGGTGGTAAGTACAACATGATTTACGACGAATTTGCTGGGATTAATCCTCAAAAAAGAACTAATCTGATAGTAATTGCCACATTACTGTTGGTAATCAGCGAATTCTTAAGGCACCTTGCTTGCTCAGGATGGATGTTGTTATGACAAAGACTGCAAATTGAAAATCATTCATTTCCTTTCTAGGAAATCCTTA